>NZ_CP095855.1:6515000-7715000 GCF_023100805.1 Chitinophaga filiformis | reverse complement strand
AGGGCAGCCTTCCTGCTGGAGACCCTGGGCCTGTCAGACAGGCTGGAACACAAGCCCAACCAGTTATCGGGAGGGGAGCAGCAGCGCGTGGCGGTAGCCAGGGCCCTGATCAACCAGCCGGATATTGTCATGGCCGACGAACCTACGGGCAACCTGGACTCTAAAAATGCCCGGGAACTGCATCAGCTGTTCATTGAATTGCGGGATAAGTTCCAGCAGACCTTTATCATTGTTACCCACAACGAAGAGCTTGCTCCGATGAGCGACAGGCAATTGGTAATGAAAGACGGGGGAATAGTAGGGGAGCAGTCATAGCCTTCAAGTCCGGGACAAAGGCTGGGTAACGGCTGGTCAAAGGCTGGTTAAGGCACGGATAAAACGTACTTTACATCCTTGCCTTCCAGGGTATTTCCGCCACCTGTAACTGGTGCCCTGCCCAGCGGGCCAGTACAAACAGATAATCGCTCAGCCGGTTCAGATATTGCAGCACCAGCGGTTCAATGAACTGCTGCTGCTCCTGCAGTCCCACACAGAGGCGCTCCGCCCTGCGGCATACACAGCGCGCAATATGGCAGGTAGATACTGTTACATGGCCACCGGGAATAATGAATGACTTCATTTCCGGCAACACTTCATTCATCTTATCTATATTATTTTCCAGCAATGTAATATCGGCCGCATGGAGGTCGGGAATACGCATTTTGGTATCCTTCTCTGGATCGCAGGCCAGGGAAGAGCCGATCGTAAAAAGACGGTCCTGGATCTCCCGCAGCAGGGTCACCGTATCGTCATAGGCAGACAGGTGGTCGCTTACCAGGCCAATGTAGGAATTGAGCTCGTCTACTGTACCGTAGGCGTCTATGCGAAGGTCACTTTTAGGCACTTTGGTACCTCCGATCAGGGCTGTTTTACCCTGATCGCCTGTTTTGGTGTAGATCTTAAATGACATCAGTGAACGGTTTACTGATTGGATTTTACGGTGTCTTCGAGTACTTCCTCATTCTTCCTGTCAGACTCTATCAGGCCGTCACGAAGGCGCACTACGCGGCGGGCATGGGCTGCTATATCCTCCTCATGGGTTACAAGCACCACCGTATTGCCGGAAGCATGTATTTTTCCGAATATTTCCATGATCTCAATAGAGGTCTTGGTATCCAGGTTACCGGTAGGTTCATCTGCCAGTATCAGGGACGGATCATTGACCAGGGCGCGGGCAATGGCCACACGCTGACACTGACCACCGGAAAGTTCATTGGGTTTATGTTTGTAACGCTGTCCAAGACCTACCCTTTCCAGCATGAACCGGGCTTTGTCTTCCCGTTCCTTTTTGGAGATACCGGCATAGATCAGTGGAACGGCCACGTTTTCCAGTGCGCTGAGACGTGGCATCAGGTTGAACTGCTGGAATACGAACCCGATCTCCTTGTTGCGTACCCTTGCCAGGGCATCATCTTCCATTTTGCTTACGTCATGACCACTCAGTATATACCTGCCGCTGGTAGGCGTATCAAGGCAGCCCAGCATGTTCATGAGCGTGGATTTGCCGGAGCCTGAAGGGCCCATCAGCGCTACGTACTCATTTTTAAAAATGTCCAGGTCAATACCTTTCAGTACGGGTAGTTCATTTTTGCCAATGAAGTAGCTTTTACGGATATGTTCCAAATGGATGACGGAATTTGGGCGCATAGATTTATAGCATTACAAGGTTGATCTATTTCTTGATAACTTTCGGCACTTTGAAATATTGCTCGTTGGCAGCGGGGGCATTCTTTAAAGCTTCTTCCCGGGTTATGGAAGGGACTACAGTATCTTCTCTCAGCACGTTTCTGTCCGCCGTCAGATGTAATAATGGTTTTACGTGAGTTGTGTCCAGCTCATTCAGTTTCTCCACAAAGGTGATCATCCGCTGAAGATCTCCCTGGATCTCTTTTTTCTCCTGTTCGCTGAATTCGAGCCTTGCCAGGTCTGCCAGTTGCTGTACCAGCATCTCATTCACTTCCATAAATCAAATTAAATGAAAAAATAATAAATATTGGACATGGTCCGCGTTAAAGTTACCTTAAATAGTCGATAGTCCATAATGGGCAAATTCCTTATTTTGCACCCCATTATGGCTACATCAAAAGAAATAGTGGTGAGCGGTATCCGCTCCACCGGGTATTTACACTTAGGCAATTATTTTGGCGCTATCCGCAACTACATCAGGATGCAGGAAACATTCAACTGTTATTTTTTTGTAGCTGACTGGCATTCCCTTACCACCCATCCTGATCCTAAAGACCTGCGCGCCAATGTTTTCCGCGTGCTGGCAGAAAATATTGCGTCCGGCCTGGACCCTGAAAAGGTGGCCCTGTACGTACAGAGCGACGTTCCCGAGATCGCAGAACTGTATCTGTTACTCAATATGATGGCTTATAAGGGGGAACTTGAAAAAGTACCCACCTTTAAAGATAAAGTGCGCCTGCAGCCGGAAAATGTGAACGCAGGGCTGCTGACTTATCCTGTACTGATGAGTGCAGATATACTCATTCATCGTGCTGTGAAAGTACCGGTAGGTAAAGATCAGGAACAGCACCTGGAAATGGCACGCAATTATGCACAGCGTTTCAACAACCGTTATGGTGAGCTGTTCCCTGAACCTGTAGCATTCAACTTTGGAGATAACCTTGTTAAGATACCGAGTTTGGATGGCAAGGGTAAAATGAGTAAGAGCGAAAACCAGATGGCTACGCTGTACCTTTCAGACTCAGATGAACTGATCCGGGAAAAAATGAAAAAAGCGAAGACTGACAGCGGAACCGGAGGACCAGGATCGCCCATGCCGGAAACAATAGAAAACCTCTTCCTGCTGATGGAACAGGTAAGCACCCCGGATGTGATCAAGCATTTCCGCGATACCTACGATAATCAGACTATCCGTTACGGAGATATGAAAAAGCAATTGGGAGATGACATGGTGAATTTTATCGCCCCCATCAGGGAGAAAGCATTCGCTTTACAGAACGATCCGACTTACCTGAACCGTATCATGAAAGAAGGCGCGGAAAAAGCCAGGGAAAGTGCGGCACAAACTTTGCAACAAGCGAGGAAACTCATTGGAATTCACTACTATTAATCACTCGTTATAATGCCGCATGGCAAGTGGTAGCAAGTTTTTTCGATTGATAACCAAATAATTTGTAAATTTTAGGTTGTCTACTAATTACTTGCTGCCACCAGCCGGCTGCAATTGAATGATTGGTGACCCCTGATATTATCATGGCAAAACAAAGCAAGATCAAACACATAGCTATAGCCGGAAACATTGGCGCCGGAAAAACCACACTGACTGAGCTGCTGTCAAAACACTATAAATGGGTGCCCCAGTTCGAAGATGTTGAGCATAATCCTTACCTCAATGATTTTTATGAAGATATGCCACGCTGGTCGTTCAACCTGCAGGTATACTTCCTGCACGGGCGTCTGAAACAGCTACTCGATATCCAGAATGGAAATGAGATCGTGATCCAGGACCGTACCATCTACGAAGATGCGCACATCTTTGCGCCCAACCTGTATGAAATGGGACTGATGACCAAGCGCGATTTCGATAATTATTTCAACTTCTTCGAAACGCTGAAGTCCATGGTAAAACCGCCGGACCTGCTCATCTATCTGCGTGCATCTGTGCCTACACTGGTAGCACAGATCCAGAAAAGAGGAAGGGAATATGAAGAAAATATCCGCCTGGATTACCTGAAAAGACTGAACGAATATTATAACAACTGGATAGAAAAATATTCGGAAGGACCGCTGCTGATCATAGATATCGACAAGAATAAATTCCCGGAAAGCGAAGAAGATCTGGGTGAGATCATATCAAAAATAGACTCTCAGTTATATGGTCTGTTCTGATCATTACGATATAGTTTTTTTAAATAAAGATTAATTTCCTAATATTGTCTCCTCACACATGTGAGGAGATTTTTGTTTGTTAACACGTTGACCCGCACCACGTAACATTCCCCTTGAAAAACTAACTAATCCACAATCATTTTAAGCAAATGAAAAAAATCATTGCGACCATTGCCTGTACAATGTGCACGGCAGTTATCTGCGCACAACTTGTTTGGCTGTCTGTCGATAAGCAGCCCTTTGCCGGTACCTATAGCCGGAACTTCCATCACTTATTGACCGCCCTGCAAAACCAGGCTGCGCTGGCCTATATACCTGTGGTGACTGCAGGGATAATCACAGAGCGGCGTTTCCTTTTAAAGGCCATTAGCACACATAATGCCGCATTGGCGGTGCCTGTCAGGCATGGTGGTTTTGGACTGCATTTACAGCAATCCGGATACACTGATTACAGGCGGCAGGTCATAGGCCTGTCATATGGCAGAACCCTGGGAGACCGCTTCAGTATTGGCATGCAGGCGGATTATCTGTCGGAGTTCATTCCGCAATACACCACAACGGCTACTGTTGTTTTTGAGCTGGGATGCCTCATGCATCTCACGTCACAGCTGCATATGGGATTACATGTATTTAATCCCACCGCAGGCAGCGCTCAAAGCCTGGGTAAAAATAAGGTGCCTGCTATTTACAGTGCCGGCCTGGGATATGAAGTAAGGCCTGCCTTTCTATTGAGTATAGCTGTAACACAGGAGACGGATGCTGCAACACTTACCAAAGTGATGTGTGAGTATCGTATTATAAAACAGTTGTCCCTGCAGCTTGGGATCTGTACTGATCCGCAGCTCAATAGTGCGGCTATTGGTATTTCACTGCAGCAGCTGTATATACAGCTTTCCGCGAGTCATCATCCGCAATTAGGGCTCACACCGGCAACCGCAATTGTATGGCAATTAAAGCGGCGGCAATGAGAATATTATCAAAGGGGCATTACATCTTCAGTTGCGTGCTGGTTAACGCGACAGCGAGGTTGTTGTCTGCAATCTGGCATTATAGGAAAAATCATGTTGATGCAACCGTTAAAGCGATGATGATGTCGTTGTCTGCGATGAGCTATTACAGCTGCAATAGCGATTGCCTGGCCATCAGCGTGACGAGGGCCTCAGCATCCATAAGCCGGTATGATCGCTGCCATTGCAATCGTGTGACTACTAAAGTAATGATGTCATCATTCATGGTAAGGTACCTGGACAGGAACTGCAAGCGGAGCTTAATGACAACAATAATACTACTTCTGCTCCTGTTCTTTTACGCAGACAGTTATGCTCAGCAGCCGGAGCCCGAAATGAGTGCCGTGGCCGAAAGCCGCCTGGAAGGATACGCAGCAAATGCGGATCATATACCTGAAGATGATGGTCACTGGCAACAGCTTCAGGGATATACACGCCGGAAAATTGACCTGAACACTGCCGATGTGAAAGCCCTGCAATCACTGGGCCTGTTGTCTCCCATTCAGATCCGCCAGTTCCTGGCATACCGGCAGCAAATGGGGAAGCTGCTCAGCATTTATGAACTACAGGCAGTACCCGGCTGGGACGAACCGCTGATCCGGAGCATATTACCTTATGTGCGTGCCGGCAGTGGACTGGAGCCGCAGTATACGTTGAAAGACTATTTGAAGAGAGGCGATCATACCCTGCTTTTCCGCTATGGCCGGCAACTGGAAACCAGCAGGGGATATCGGCATACCGACAGCACGGCTGCACATTACCTGGGCAGCCCTGACAGGTTGCTGCTGCGGTACCGGTATAATTTCCCCCGGTACATGAGCTGGGGACTTGTAATGGAGAAAGATGCAGGAGAAGCCTTCTTCAGGGGCGCCCAGCGCCAGGGGTTTGATTGCTACAACATACATGTGTTTATAAGACAGTATAAATGGATCAGGGCACTGGCCCTGGGCGACTTTACTGTGAACATGGGACAGGGCTTGCTGAACTGGCAGTCGCTGGCTTTTGGCAAAGGGGCTGCCGTCATGCAGGTGAAACGGGAAAGCGAACTGTTAAAGCCCTATGCCTCGGCGGGGGAATACAACTTCTACCGCGGTGCTGGTGTCACTTTAGCACAGGGAAAATGGGAGGGCACGGCATTCCTTTCTTCCCGCATGCTGGATGGCAGTATTACGGAGAATAGCGGCTATCACCGCTCCCTGGCAGAACTGGCTAAACGGCATACGCTGAAACAATTTACTTTAGGCGGCAACGTCACGGTAACAGGCCGGGACTGGAAAGCGGGATTTAATGTGATACAACATCAATTTTCCCGGCCAGTAGAGAAAGGTACGGCTCCCTACCAGCTTTTTGCGTTTGAAGGTAAGACACTGCAAGGCTTCAGTGCAGACTATGAAGCCAGCTGGAAAGGGCTGCATCTCTTTGGTGAAGGGGCTATGAGCGGCAATGGGAAAACAGCTTTCATCAGTGGTTTACTGGCCAGCCTTAGTGCAGATGTTGATATGGTGTTGCTTTACCGCAATTATAACAGGGCCTACCAATCTCTTTACGCAGATGCCTGGGGTGAGTTTTATAAACCTGTCAATGAGAACGGCATTTACACCGGGATCAGTCTGAAAGTGAATGCTCGTCTGAAAATAGAAGCCTATGCAGACCGCTTCCGTTTTCCCTGGCTGCAATACCGTTCATCGGCGCCGGGAGGCGGAAGGGACCTGCTGGCAACGGTAAGCTATACACCTGATAAACAAACGGAGATCTTTCTCCGCTACAATTACACCGTTAAACAGCAGGATGGGAAGGATGATGTATCCTTCCTGCCGCCGCCTGTACAGGTATACCATCAAAGCTGGCGACTGCAGGCAAAACTGGGAGCGAAAGGAGGCTTCACTGTAAAAAACAGGGTGGAGCTGAGCCGGCACAGGGTAGATGGTGCCGTGCAGCGGGGTTTTCTTCTGTTCCAGGAGCTGCTTTACCAGTGTACCCGCTGGCCGCTGCAATTATATGTAAGATATACCATGTTTGTAACGGGGGAGGCGGAGAGCATGTATGCCATTACATCGGGTATGCTGTATGAATATGGGGTATCCCGCCTGTCGGGGGAGGGGCATCAGTATCAGTGCCGCATACGCTGGAAAATGAAGAAAGGACTGACATACTGGTTACGCTATCAGCAAACAGTATATGGCGGGGTAAGCAGCATTGGAAATGGCTGGGATGAAGTAACAGGTAACAGGTCCAGGTTCATATATTGTCAGCTGCAATACTCATTTTAGGAAGGGAAAAGGAAACAATGTTAAATTTTATTCGATATTTATTTGGGAAATATAGATGTACATATGTTATTTTTTTTCTCTCTTAAAAAAAGGTTAAATTTTTCTTGGATGGGAGGAAAAAAAATCTCTAAATTGTGGGCCTCAACCAAAATCTAAATCGTAATATGAAAGAGGTCGGAATCTCTTTTTCCTGTCTTACTGCAAGAGATACAACAATGTCAACCTGTGCTCGACGGTATTCCATTTCCGTTGGTAAGATAGAGGAGTGTCATTCCGTACTGCAAACAACCATCCAGGTTCTTGCCGCCTTCACCCCGGATGGTTATTTCAACAACAAAATTTATAGTAAACATAAAGTGGTTTTTGCAAGTTAGGGGCTTGTATAGTCTGTGCTATGCCAATTAGCAAGCCTCGGGACTAATTTTTTTATTGTCAATTAAATCTAAATCGTTTATGAAGAAAAGAGCGTTACTCTTTTTCAACGTGCTTATGGTGAGCGCTACGCTGACGTATGCTCAACAACGTCAGGTTTCGGGGAAGGTCACCGGAGCAGATGGTTTACCTATACCATTCGCTACAATTCAAGTCAAAGGGACAAATACCGGAACCACTTCTGACCAGGACGGAAATTTCAAACTGAATGTAAATGGCAGCAATGCGGTATTGATTGTTAGAAGTGTGGGCTATGTTGCTCAGGATATTGCTGTAGGTGGAAATGCGAGCCTGACCATATCACTAAAGAATGACGATCAGAACCTCCAGGAGGTTGTTGTAACCGCTTTGAACGTTAAAAGAAATAAAAACGAACTTCCTTATTCAGCTCAGATCGTAAATGCGGAAGAGCTGAACAGGACCAGAGATGCGAATGTGGTAACTTCCCTGTCCGGTAAAGTATCCGGTCTGGAAATCCGCAAAAACAATACCCTGGGTGGTTCCACCAATATCGTACTGCGTGGTGCCAAATCACTGACTGGTAACAACCAGGCATTATTCGTTGTGGATGGTGTGCCCGTAGATAACTCAAACACAAACAGTAAAGATCAGCGTACCGGCCGTTCTGGTTATGACTATGGTAACGCTGCTGCAGATATCAACCCGGATGATATCGCATCTGTGAGCGTACTGAAAGGTGCAGCTGCTACCGCGTTGTACGGTTCACGTGCCTCTAACGGTGTTGTGATGATCACTACCAAAAAAGGTAACCGTGGTCTGAACGTTACCGTGAACAGCGGCGTTAACATCGGTAAAGTAGATAAAAGCACTTTCGTAAAATATCAGAAAGACTATGGTGCTGGTTACGGCGACTATTGGTTTGAAGAAGATATCGACGGCGACGGCACTGTTGACAAGATCGTGAATACCGTAGATGATGCTTCTTATGGTCCTAAATTCGATCCAAACCTGATGGTTTATCATTGGGATTCCTTCTATGAAGGTTCACCAAACTACGGTAAAAAAAGGCCTTATACAGCAGCTGCAAATGATGCTACTCACTTCTTCAAAACTGCCGTTGGTACCAGCAACAGTGCTGTGATCGATGGTGGTAGCGATAGAGGTAATTTCAAACTGGGATACACCAAGAGCGTTGACCAGGGTATCATGCCTAACAGCCGCATCGGTAAAGACCTGATCAACTTCAGCTCTTCTTACAACCTGACTTCCAAACTGACTGCCAGTGCATCAGTAAATACTTCGCTGATCAAAGGCCAGGGCCGTTATGGTACTGGTTATGATTCCAAGAACCTGATGACCAACTTCAGGCAGTGGTGGGAAACCAACATTGACGTGAAAGACCAGGAAGCGGCTTACAAAAAGGAGATGAAGAACATCACCTGGAACCAGCAGTATCCTGGCAGCCTTGCTCCCGCATACTGGGATAACCCATACTGGACAAGATATGAGAACTATGAAAACGATCACCGTACACGTAACTTCGGCAACATCGCGCTGAACTACAATGTGACCGACTGGTTGAACGTATTGGGCCGTGTGTCGCTGGATACTTACAATGAAATGCAGGAGGAAAGGATCGCAATTGGTTCAATCGACGTGTCTCAGTACCAGAGATATGAACATACTTTCAGCGAGTATAACTACGACCTGATGCTGAATTTCAATAAGAATATCTCTGAGAACCTGACTTTCAAAGGTATTCTCGGTGGTAACGTCAGAAGGACCAAGAACAATTCCATCCTTTCTAAAACAAATGGTGGTTTGCTGATCCCTCGTCTGTATGCACTGCTGAACACTGCCAACCCTATGGAAGCGCCAACCGAAATCGCTACACTTGAAGAAGTAGACGGTATATTCGCTTCAGCTAACCTGGGTTACAAAGAATTATTATTCCTCGACCTCTCTGTAAGAAGAGATCAGTCTTCTACCTTACCCAAGAGCAACAACAGCTACTACTATCCGGCAGCTTCCTTAGGTTTCGTATTCTCTAAACTGCTGCCACAGGCTACATGGCTGTCAAGCGGTAAAGTAAGGGTGAACTACGCTGAAGTAGGTAGCCCGGCTCCTGCATTGTACACCAAAAACTACTACGAGGTACTTACAGGTATCGACGGTACTCCTTTGGCATCTGTTGATGGAACCAAATACAATCCTAACCTGAAATCAGAGCGTACAAAAAGCTTTGAAGCAGGTCTGGAAATGTCCTTCCTGCAAAACCGCCTTGGTTTTGACGCGACTTACTACAGATTGAACACTGTAGACCAGATCGTTCCACTGCCGGTATCTACTGCAACTGGTTTTGACTACAAAGTGATCAACGCCGGCGATATCCAGAACCAGGGTATTGAGTTGTCAGTTTTCGGTACTCCGGTTAAGACCAAAGACTTCTCCTGGAACGTTAACCTGAACTGGTCACGTAACCGTAACAAGGTGAAATCCTTACCTGGTATCAGCACACTGCAGCTTGCAAGCTTCCCTGGTAACATTACCGTCAATGCTTCTGTGGGTAAACCTTATGGTACTATCATCGGTACTGACTATGTATACAATGAAAAAGGCCAGAAACTGGTTGACGCTGATGGATACTATGAGATCTCTCCTACTTCCAACAACATCATCGGTAACGCAAATCCTGACTGGATCGGCGGTATCACCAACACACTGAAATATAAAGACGTATCCCTGAGCTTCCTGGTTGATGTACGTAAAGGTGGCGACCTGTTCTCCCTGGATATGTACTATGGCCTGGCAACAGGTATCCTGCCTGAAACAGTTGGTAAAAACGACCTGGGTAATGAGTCAAGGGCTCCGCTCACAGGCGATAGCAAATCCGGTGGTATCATTGTACCTGGCGTAACCGCTGATGGTAAACCTAACACTACAAGGATCGCAAACGAATACGGAACATATGGTTACGTATCCAATCCTGATAAAGCATTCGTATACGATGCGAGCTATGTGAAACTGCGTGAGGTATCATTGACCTACTCACTGCCGGCATCTCTGACAAAACGTATGGCGCCTTTCAAAGGTATCGACTTCTCCCTGATCGGCAGAAACCTCTGGATCATCCACAAAAATCTGCCTTATGCAGATCCTGATGATGCTATCAGCTCCGGTAACTATCAGGGTTATATCGGCGGTAGCTATCCTTCTACAAGAACATTTGGTGCTAACGTAAGATTCAGGTTCTAGTAGGTGAATTAAACTCAAAAAAAGTAAAATGAAAAGAATATTCTTATACGCATCACTCTCTATAGCAGGTATGGTTTCGACAGTATCCTGCACCAAAGACCTCACTTCACTTAACAATGATGTGAAGAAACCGGAGGTAGTAGCTGGTTCTGCACTGTATGCGAGTGCAACCAAAGAACTGGCTGACCTGTTGACCAGTACAAGTGTGAATCTGAACGTTTACAGATTGATCGTACAACAATGGACAGAGAACACTTACCTGGATGAGTCCAACTACAACCTGATCAAAAGGAGCATTCCTGACGCGGTGTGGAGCGCACTTTATACAGATGTACTGAAAGATCTGAACGAGGCGAAAAAAGTAGTACAGGGTGATGCATCCATCAGCGCTGCTACTAAAAAGAATCAGCTGGCTCAGATCGAGATCATGTCAATTTTCGCTACTTCAGTGGCTGTAAATACTTTCGGTAATGTACCTTACAGCAAATCACTGGATATTGACAACCTGTTCCCGGTATATGAAGACGGTTTGACCATCTATACTGACCTGCTTACCCGCCTGGATGCAGCCCTGGCATCTTTCGATGCAAGTGCCGGAGGTTTTGACGCCGCCAATATGCTCTTCGCTGATGATGAAATCAACAGCTGGATCAAGTTTGGCAACTCTCTGAAATTCAGATTAGGTATGACCCTGGTAGACGTAGCGCCGGATAAGGCTGCTGCTGCTGTTACTGCGGCAGATCCTAAGGCTTTCAATATCCAGGGCGAATACGCGAGATTTCCTTATTCAACCGTTCCGCCAAATACCAACCCGCTGTGGGAAGACCTGGTGCAGAGCGGTCGTCATGACTTTAATGCTACCACTCTGATCATTGATCAGCTGAAGGCGCTGAACGACCCAAGGATCGGTCAGTTCTTCACTACAGTGGGTGGTCAGTTTATAGGATTAAAATATGGTACCAAAGGCTCTTACATTGCATACTCTCATCCGGGCGATAAACTGGAAAGAAAAGATCTGCCAGGCGTATTTATCGACTATTCCGAAATAGAGTTCCTGCGTGCAGAAGCTATCGAAAGAGGTCTGTTAACAGGTGTTGCTGCAACTCACTACAACAACGCTATCACCAACTCCATCATTTCCTGGGGTGGTACCGCAGCTGAAGCAATTGCCTACCTGGCTCAGCCTTCCGTGGCATATGCAACAGCTACAGGTACTTACAAACAGAAAATAGGTCTGCAGAAATGGATCGCATTGTACAACCGTGGTTTTGATGCATGGGTAGAAGCAAGAAGACTTGATTACCCTGTATTCGTACCTGGTCCTACTGCAAGAAGTGCATGGCCTGTACGCTTCACTTATCCTGTTTCTGAACAGAATCTGAACAAAGCTAATTATGACAAAGCAGCTAAAGATCTGGGTGGCGATGGCGATAAAGTGACAACAAAAATATTCTGGGATAAATAATCAACTCCCGAATAGACAAAAGCTGTAGCTGCACAAGATTTAGAATTGATAACAAGGCCCTCCTCAATAGTTTTGAGGAGGGCTTTTTTGTTAATCCACTGAACCCAACCCCTTCATTTTTGTTATACAGGAGAACCCCTTGTAAATCAATCAACAGAAAAACTAAGCTTGGATTTTAATTAACGCAAGAAATTCGTAAAACGACATATCGGGCCATACTCCTCAGGACATTGTTTTATTCACGCACCTCTCCGGTGTATAAAATAAATCCGAACCGTTATGCTAAAACATTTACTGTGCTTGTTAATTCTTAGTTGTTTAATGACAGGACTTTACGCACAACAGCGTGAAGTGACAGGTAAGGTGACAGGAACCGATGGGGTTCCCATACCTTATGCCACTGTCCAGATAAAGGGTACCAATAAAGGTACTACCGCCGACCAGAACGGTAATTTCCGATTAGTGGTAGACGGTAATAACAACGTTCTGCAAGTCAGAAGCGTGGGTTTTACACTTAAAGAAATTCCTGTGGGCGCCGCTACTTCCTATGACATTACACTGACACAGGACAACAAAAACTTACAGGAAGTAGTAGTTACCGGTATAGGTATCAAACGTGAGAAAAAAGCGTTGGGATATGCTGTACAGGACGTAAAGGGCGACGACCTCGTAAAGGCCAGCCAGGGCGATGCGCTCAGGGCCATGTCGGGGAAGGTGGCCGGTATGCAGGTAATTGGTTCAGGTGGTACGCCCGGAGCTTCTACTTTCATAAAGCTCAGGGGTACGAACTCCCTGACCGGTAATAACCAGCCCCTTTTTGTAATAGATGGTATTCCTGTGGATAACTCGCAGAACTATTCCGGCGACCCTGCCGATGCAACAAACAATCTCCTGCAGGGGGCTACAAATACTAACCGTGGCGCGGATATCAATCCGGACGACATTGAAAGCATTTCCGTACTGAAAGGCCCCGCCGCCGCCGCAATTTATGGTATTGACGCCGCCAATGGCGCTATTATCATTACTACTAAAAAAGGTAAGGCAGGTAAGGTCAGTGTAGATTTTAGTACAGGCGTTTCCTTTGATGTGGTGAACAGGTTGCCAAAGATCCAGAAACAATTTTCCAAAGGGACAGGTGGCAAACTGGCGCCATTCACTTCCACTACCCGCTATTCCTGGGGAGCCAATATTGACACCCTGTTCTGGACAGGTACCCCAAATGAATATGATTTCCATGGCGACGTGGTGGGCGCTTCCAATCCCAACGCCAACATCAAATTCGTTCCGTACGATAACACCAAGGATTTCTGGAGAACGGGCGTTACCTATAATAATAGCCTGTCATTTACAGGTGGTACCGAAGCAGCTACTTACCGCATGTCTGTTTCCCACAACTACCAGAACTCCATTGTACCGCTGCAGTACCAGCAACGTACAGCTATCGCACTGGCCGGACAGTTGAAAATCTCTGAAAAAATAAGGACATCGGCTAACCTTAATTTCAACGTTACCAACGGTAGTATGCCACAAAATGGTAGTAACCTGTCTGGTATCATGCTGGGCTTAACGAGAACGCCTATTACTTTTGATAACTCTAATGGAGGACTGGCCGCAGACGACCCCAGGACTTACCTGTTCTCCAACGGTCTACAGCGTTCTTACCGGAATGGTATATACGATAATCCTTACTGGACTATCAATAATAACCCTTACACTACTGCAGTGAACCGTATTATAGGAAGCCTGCAGGTGGATTATGACTTTATAAAAGACTTCACATTGACCTATCGTATTGGTACGGACATATATAGTGATAACCGTCACCAGTACTATGAAATACAATCCGGCGCCTATAACGGCGGTCGTCTGTATGACGACAGGTACACTTATAAAAGTGTGAACTCAGACGCGATCGTGACCTACAACAAACAGGTTTCGAAAGATTTCAGGGTAAACCTCAGGGTAGGTAATAACCTGTACTCACGCAAATTGGATGAACTGTATGTACAGGGCGATGGTCTGACTTCTCCGGGATATGATAATATCAGTAACGCAACCGTACAGAAATCATACAACTACGTTACTCCTTACAGGAGAATATCGCTTTATTTTGATGCAAACTTCGATTATCAGTCAATGTTGTTCCTCGAAGTGACGGGGCGTAATGACTGGTCGTCCACCCTGCCGCCGGGCAGCAACAGCTTCTTCTATCCATCAGCCAGCTTAGGTTTTGTATTTACAGAACTTGGCGCCCTGAAGGGGGGAGATGTGCTCAGCTTTGGTAAGATCAGGTTATCAATAGCCCAGGTAGGTAAAGATCCGGGGTCTTTCCTGACGAAATCTTTCTCCGTGCCTACCACTTATCCGGATGGCTATACTACAGGTGTCTCCTTCCCGTATGACGGAAAAGGTAGCTTTTCTTTAAACAACGTATTGGGCAACCCCAACCTGAAACCTGAAAAGACCCTCTCTTATGAGGCAGGTATACAGTTACAGTTCTTCAACAACCGTTTTGGAATTGATGCGACCGGTTACCACACCAAAGGTACCGATCTGCTGGTAAGGGCTCCTATAGCAGGTTCTGCCGGATACCAGTATGTTAACCTGAACGCTGCTTCTATCAGGAACAATGGTCTGGAAATTACCCTGAGCGCCAAGCCAATCGCTGACAAGGCCTTTACCTGGGATATGTTTGTAAACTATAGCATGAACCGCAGCAAGGTACTGGCACTGGCTCCGGGCATCAACCAGGTAACAGTGAACGGGTTTACCGGTACGGTGATAGCGCATCTGCCGAATGAGCCTGCTGGTATTATCTATGCTTATGGTTGGCAGAGAGATCCGCAGGGCCGTATCGTTATCAGTGACAATCCCGATGACTTCGGTTATCCGGTGGTGTCTACAGAACAGAGGAAGGTGGGGAACCCCAACCCGGTGTTCCTGATGGGTATCGGCAATACTTTCAGCTATAAAGGATTCTCATTGTATGCGCTGGTGGACTGGAAGCATAAAGGTGACCTGTGGAACGGTACACGCGGATCGCTCCAGGCTATTGGTACTTCCTATTATACAATAGACAGGGGAAAGCAACAGGTATTCCCCGGTGTGATGGGACACCTGAACGATGCGGGTGAGATCGTACATAACGAGGGTGGTGCTGAAAAACCGGGCGGTGGTGCGGTCAATTCAACCGCAGTGCCACTGGATGAAGCCTGGTACCTTGGAAATGGTGGTGGTTTTGGTGCACAGACAGAAACATTTATAGATGATGCCTCTTTTGTGAAATTGCGTGAAGTGAGTTTGTCCTACGATTTTCCGGCAGATAAGTTTAAGAACTCCAGGTTCGTCAAAGCCATTACTGTTAGCGGATTTGCCCGTAACATCATCATATGGACTCCGTATAAGGGCATAGATCCTGAAACCAGCCTGACGGGGGCTACCAATGCACAGGGTATTGATTACTTCAATATACCCGGTACTTCCAGCTATGGCCTGAATTTTAAGTTTAAATTCTAACCCTTTAAAACGAATGACCATGTTACGGATTACTAAATATCTACTGTCAATAATATTTCTGTTGGCCATCTCGCAGGGCTGCAGGAAGGATTATTTCTATAATGGCATCAATGATGACCCCTCTCAGTTAAAGAATCCAACCGCGTCGTCCCTGCTACCAGGGGTGATCCTGCAGAGCGCTTACACCTGGGGTGGAGATGCTTCCCGTTTCCCGTCTATCTTTATGCAACAGGTAACAGGCGCTGCCAACCAGTCGGCCAGTGCTGATTTGTATAATATCACGCCCGATGATGTGGACAACATGTGGTATGCCGGCTTCTATGGTGCTATCATGACAAATATTGATACGTTGATATCTATTGCCACTACAGCCGGGCAAAAGCACTATGCCGCTGTGGGCAAAATAATGATGGCGAATGACCTTGGGCAGGTGACTGACTTCTGGGGAGATGTACCATTTACAGAAGCTTTCAAGGGTCTGGTCAATACACAGCCGAAATATGACAACCAGCAGTCCATTTATGCCGAGCTGCACCGCTTGCTCGATGAGGCTATTGCCGACCTTGAAGTAGATGATGGCAGCGCTTTCCAGCCGGGTACCAATGACGACCTCCTGTTTGAGGGCGATCTGGAAAAATGGCTCAGGTTTGCTCATTCGCTGAAGGCCAAATTTTACCTGCATACTGTAAAGGTGGATAATACAGCTGCGGCCAAAGCACTGGCAGAAGCGGCTAAGGGCTTTGAAGCCGGTGAGGGCGCTTTTGTCAAATTTGTCGGCAGCAGCGCCACCACTACGCAGGCGCCCTGGTACCAGTTCAATACCCAGCGTGCCGATATCATCTTTACCGGTCACCTCAATGATATTATGTCTGCCGCCGATGATCCGAGGTATGCAGTGTATTTTGATCCTTCCGATCCAAGTTCGCTGGGCCCCTTATACGGTTCTGCTAACTCCCCGGTTTACTTTATGTCTTATGATGAGGTGAAGTTCATTGAAGCGGAACTGCAATTCCGGAACGGAAATAACGCGGAGGCAGCAGCAGCCTACAATGAAGCAGTGAGGGCCAATCTGCTCAGGACCATCAACAATGCGTCCTATCTGACAGAGGTGGAGAAGACCGCGGCCAATATTACGCTCGCTGACATCATGACCCAGAAGTATATAGCCCTGTTCTTAAGCCCTGAGGTATGGACCGACTGGCGCAGAACGGGTTTGCCAGCTTTGACGGCTACTCCGGGCAATGTACTGGGGGGGCAGTTGCCAAGATCATTGTTCTATCCCAGCAGCGAGGTACGTTACAATACCAATACGCCTGCCAACACCAGGCTGACACGCCGGGTATGGTGGGATGCTCAATAGACCGTATTACTTCCTTGTACCGACGTTTGAAAAAGAGACCTTTCATTTTAAGGTCTCTTTTTTACATTTGTACCGCAAAAGCAAAATAATATGGAAAATCAGCAGGAAGAACAGAATCAGCTTAATATTGAGTTGAGCGAGGAAATAGCGGAAGGTGTGTATGCCAACCTGGCTATCATCACCCATTCCAATGCCGAATTTGTAGTGGATTTCGTAAACGTGATGCCCGGTTTGCCCAAGGCGAAGGTAAAATCACGCATTATATTGACTCCTCAGCACGCCAAGCGCTTCATGAGAGCCCTGGTGGACAATATCAAGAAATATGAATCTGTGCATGGCGCCATTCAGGACCAGGATCCTGTTTCCCTGCCCATGAACTTTGGCGGGCCAACTGCACAGGCATAATCGTTCTTTTTTGAAACGCTGAACGGAAACCATACAGGAAACAGGATTTAAGTAACAATGAGTCAGACATTCTCCTATCCCCATCTGCGGGAATTTACCAGGGAAGTATTTATAAAAATGGGGTGTCCTCCTCAGGATGCCGACACCGCCAGCGAAGTATTGTTATCTGCAGATCTGCGGGGAATAGATTCCCATGGCGTAGCCCGTCTGACGGGTTATGTACGGTTGTGGGAGGCCGGCAGGATCAATGCTACGCCGAATGTACGCGTGGTACATGAAACGCCCAGTACGGCGGTTGTAGACGGCGACGCCGGTCTCGGACTGGTAGTAGCGCCCTTTGCCATGAAAGTGGCTATTGAGAAAGCGGCTGCAGTGGGCAGCGGCTGGGTAAGCGTTAAGAATTCCAATCACTTTGGTATAGCTGGCCAGCATGCAATGATGGCCCTGGAGAAGGACATGATCGGGATGGCGATGACAAACGCCAGCCCCCTGGTGGCCCCCACCTTCGCCACAGAGCGTATGCTGGGCACCAACCCCATTGCGGTAGCCATACCTGCCAAAGAGCAGCCGCCTTTCGTGGCCGACTTTGCCACTACTACGGCTGCCAATGGTAAACTGGAGATCCTGCAGCGGAAAAGCCAGGAAGCGCCTACCGGCTGGATCCAGGATAAGGACGGTCATTCCAGCACTAACCCACATGAACTGAAGTCCGGAGGCGCCTTGCTGCCACTGGGTGGCGACCGTGACCACGGCAGTCATAAGGGATATTGCCTGGGAGCGATCGTGGACATCTTCTCTGCAGTGCTCTCCGGCGCCAATTACGGGCCCTGGGCGCCGCCTTTCGTGAGCTTCCTGCCATTGGCGCCCGATCCGGTAGGAGAGGGCCTGGGGCATTTCCTGGGAGCAATGAGGGTGGATGCATTCCGTCCGGCAGATGAGTTCAAGGAACACATGGACAAATGGATCACCCGTTTCCGCCAGGCAAAGCCTGTAGCGGGCGAACAGGTGCTCATACCAGGCGATCCTGAAAGGGAAATGGAGAAGGAGAGAAGAACTGCGGGCATTCCCTTACTGGACCCCGTGGTGAAAGATCTGCAGGAAGTAGCAGGAAAATTTAAATTGGATTTTTAAAGTCGCCATAAACACACGAACTTGCGGCTTTTTAAGCTCAATATCTTGTAGCGTCAAACATATAACAATTCAACAGCAATGAAGATCTTAAAATTTGGTGGTACGTCTGTAGGTAAACCGGAACGTATGCATGCCGTGGCCAGTCTGGTGACTGCTGATAATACTCCTAAAATAGTAGTGTTGTCCGCATTATCCGGTACTACCAATGCTTTGGTAGAAATCGGGCAATCCCTTTCCGAGGGTAAAAAAGAACAGGCAAAAGGCCAGATAGACAAGCTGGAAGCACATTACAGAACTTTTTGCGAGGCCCTGGTCAAGCAGGACGCCTCACGCGCCAAGGCTGCTGCTGTTGTTGACGAACATTTCGAGTTCCTGAACATCATTCTTAAGATATCTTTTAACGAGGCCCTGAACAAGGATATACTGGCACAAGGCGAACTGTTGTCCACCCGCCTGTTCAGCATATACCTGGAAGAAGCCGGTGTAGACGCCGTATTGCTGCCGGCGCTGGACTTTATGAGCATCGATGAATATGAAGAACCTGAAATCCCGAAGATCAAGATCAAGCTGGGTAACCTGCTGGAAAAGAACAAGGGTAAGAACATCTTCGTCACCCAGGGTTACATCTGCCGTAATGCAAAAGGTGAAGTAGACAACCTGAAACGTGGGGGTAGCGACTATTCTGCCTCCCTGATCGGCGCTGCCATCCAGGCCAGCGAAGTACAGATCTGGACAGATATAGACGGTATGCACAACAACGATCCAAGGGTAGTAAAGAAAACCTTCCCGATCGAGCAACTGTCTTTCGACGAAGCCGCGGAACTGGCTTATTTCGGCGCTAAGATCCTTCACCCGGCATCCATCTGGCCTGCACAGCATTTCAACATCCCTGTGAAATTGCTGAACACCATGCAGCCGGAGGCAAAGGGTACCATCATCACTGAACTGCCCAGCGGAGACGGTGTAAAAGCTATTGCGGCCAAAGATGGTATCATCGCTATCAAGATCAAATCCAGCCGTATGCTGCTGGCTTACGGTTTCCTCCGTAAGATCTTCGAAGTGTTCGAAAAATACCGTACGCCAATTGATATGATCACTACCTCTGAGGTAGCCGTGTCGCTGACAATAGAGAATACACCTAACCTGGATCAGCTGCTGAAAGAGTTACAGCCCTTCGGTTCTGTGGAACTGGATCATCACCAGACCATCGTATCTATTGTAGGTAATGAAGTGGCAGCTACACCCTCTATTCTGAAGAAACTGTTTGATGCGCTGAATGAAGTGCCATTGCGTATGATCTCTTATGGAGGCAGCCGTCATAACATTTCTATCCTGATAGGCGGTCAGTACAAAGAGAAAACATTACAGCTGCTGAATAAAGGTTTGTTCAACCTGGAATAGGCGCTGGAAAGTATATTATAAACCACAAAGGGTGCATCTTCTGATGTACCCTTTGTCGTTTATACGCGCTGTTATTTATCTTCAAAGTAGCCGATCTTCCGCATGTAGCTCACCTCAATTGAATACACATCATACTCGGCTGTCACCTTTCCCTGCAGTATATAAAAACCTCCTTTCTGAAAAGGATATTGTTTGAGGATATCGGGGAAATGTACGGTGTCAATAAAATCGCCGTTTACATCCATGAAGGTGCCAAAGCTCATAGGAATGCCTTTGCTGGTATAAATTCCCTTCGTACACACCAGGTATCCCAGTGTGGAAATAAGCTTGTCTTTATGCTCCTTAAAACGCTTCGCAGGAACATATCCCTGCTGGTCATGTTGAAGAATATCAAAGGGAGAGCATAAGGGAAAGCCCAGCAATGCAATTTCTTCGAATGCATGTTCATGCTCATGATACGATAACATTGGTAACTGGCATTCGGGTACCTGCTCCCGGAACAAGGGTTGTATATGTTCTGCATGCGGCGCCCTTTTTCTCAGCAGCAGGCTGCTCTTCCACAGCAATTCTTTTTTGGTATGCGCATCAAAATTAAAAGCGCCTATTCTTATCAGTATATCCAGTTGTTCCGGCGGTGGCGCAACACGTGCAACAAAATCTTCCAGGTTCTCGAAAGCACCGTACAATGTACGTTCTTCCAGTACTTCCTGCATCCATTTTTCTTCCAGTCCTTCAATATGAATGAAGCCGGTATACACCGTGTTGCCTGTTATTCTCGTATAGTATTCACTGTTATTAATGCAGGGTGCTTTAATGATAGCACCGGTCTTATGTAATTCACGAAAGTACAGTTCCCTGTTATAAAAGCCGCCGAAGTTGTTGATAACTGCTACCATAAACTCCGCAGGGAAATAAGTCTTCAGGAAAAGGCTCTGGTAACTCTCCACTGCAAAGCTTGCCGAGTGTGCCTTTGAAAAAGAGAAGCCGGAGAAGCTGGCAATCTGCCGCCAGAGTTCCTTTGTTACATCGTCAGGTCTTCCCAGCCGTTTACAGTTCGTGAAGAACTGCTGTTCTATTTTCTGAAAGTCTCCCTGTCCGCGGTATTTCCCTGCCATAGCCCTGCGCAGGATGTCAGCATCGGCAAGGTCCATATCAGCATATTCATGCACGATCCTGATCACATCTTCCTGGTATACCATGATGCCGAATGTTTCGCTTAATACCTGCTTCACAATTTCATGCAGGTATACTACCTTGTCCTGGTTACGGTAGTTGTGCACATATTGCCGCATCATACCTGATTGCGCTACGCCTGGCCGTATTACAGAGCTGGCGGCTACCAGCGTGAGATAGTCTTCACATTGCAATTTCTGTAACAACTGCCGCATGGCGGGCGATTCAATATAAAAGCAGCCAATGGTATTCACTGTTTTCAGCTCGTGCTGTACACGTGGATCCTGCATGAATGCTTTTACATCATGGATGTCGATATCTATGCCTTTATTTTCTTTGATAATGGCCAGGGAGTCCCTGATATGACCGAGGCCCCGCTGACTAAGTATATCGAATTTGAACAACCCGATAGCTTCTGCCTGGTGCATATCCAGTTGTGCCGTGCTGAAGCCTTTGGGTGGCATATAAGTAGCGCAGTGCTGATGAATGGGCGCCTCACTGATGAGGATACCGCCTGCGTGGATGCTAAGATGATTGGGAAATGCCTTTGCGCCCGACATCAGCTGGCTGTAGCGCAGGATATTCCGCTGCACACTATCGCCCGTGAGATCGGGTTGGAAAGGCGTGTCCAGTATTTTATCTATTTCGTGTTTTGGAAGACCATATACCTTGCCCAGTTCCCGGATGGTTGCATTCTGTTGAAACGTAGTAACCGTACCCAACAGGGCTGTATGTACGTTGCCATATTTGTTGAAAACATAGTCAATGATCTCATCCCTGTCCCGCCATGAGAAGTCGATATCAAAGTCGGGAGGAGATCTGCGATAAGGATTGAGAAATCTTTCGAAATAAAGATTCAGTTCTATGGGGTCAACGTCTGTGATCTTCAGGCAGTACGCGATAATAGAATTAGCGCCACTACCACGGCCCACATAGAAGAAGCCTCTTTCCTGCGCATAGCGGATGATATCCCAGGTGATGAGGAAATAACAATCAAAATGCTGTTCCTGCACAACACCCAGTTCCTTTTCAATGCGCGCTTTTGCTTCTTCATTGTCGGGGCCATAACGTCTCAGCATGCCTTCATATGCTAATTGCCTGAGCAGCGCATGGTCTTCTTCCTCACTGTTTGTAAAATGTTTTTTGTTGCGGGGTGTTTTAAAGTTGAAGTCGATCTGGCAGGCATCCATCACCCGCACTGTATTGCTGATGATATGCGGATATTGTTCAAAGCTCTCAAACAATATGGCCGGCGGCAGGAACTGTTCGTCTGCCTGGGCGGTGGTATGTGGCAGCAGCTGACTGATGAGGATATTCTGATCGATAGCGCGCAATACACGATGCAGTTCATAATGATCGGTATCCTGAAAAGTGACAGGTTGCAGTATAACGAGTTTGTGCTGGTAGGACATGGTATCTACGCGGAACAGTTTATTGATCTCGCGGCGGCGGATGCCTAACAGTTCATGTGCATGCAGATCATGCAATGGCAGGGTTCCCCAGGCATAGATGGCAAATATACCGGGAAAGGCCGGGGCACGGTCGGGGAAGGGAAGTGCTTTATGCAGATGATCGGAGAGGAAGCGGTTGATATAGAACCATCCCTCCATATCGCGCGCCAGCAGAATGTATTTCAGCTCGTGTCCGTTCCTGCATTCGAGACCTATGATAGGTTTAATGCCTTGTTCCTGGCATTCCTTTACGAAGTTCCATGTATCGGATGTGATGTTGATATTGGTTAGCGCAAGAGATGTAACGCCTGTTTCAC
Organism: Chitinophaga filiformis; assembly: GCF_023100805.1. Taxonomy (NCBI): domain Bacteria; kingdom Pseudomonadati; phylum Bacteroidota; class Chitinophagia; order Chitinophagales; family Chitinophagaceae; genus Chitinophaga; species Chitinophaga filiformis. Next base: position 7,691,962 of record NZ_CP095855.1, on the reverse strand, counting down.
GGGCAATCCTGACCAGGTCTTTCGTATCAATAGTACCATAGCGCAGGCTGAAGAAGGATTTGCAGTTGAGATACATATCAGCAGGCGTTTATCTCACTTTAGGATAAGGCATGATATCCGGTTTTCGTACGGTTCCCCTTTTTGCAGGCGGTACTGCATTGGTACCCTTCATCAGGTATTGCCATCCGAACCGGTTTTTAATATTGTCGATAGCCTGGTAGAGTGCGATCATTTCCTGTGTATCGTCGAACAGGCTGATCTGGTAATTGCCTTGTACCAGGTGACTGAAACGTACACCTATCAGACGGATCAGGAGCCGCCGGTCATAGAGTTTATTAAAAAGCTCTTTCACTTTTTCAAGTAGTATATGATCACTGCCAGAATAGGGAATAGTCATTTGTTTGGTAACAGTTTCAAAGTCTGAATAGCGGATCTTTACGGTAACGCAACCGGTGAGTTTGTTTTGCTGGCGCAGTTCGAAGGCGATCTTTTCTGTCATCCGTACCAATTCTGCATGAATGAACTGCATGTCGATGGTATCGGAAGAGAAGGTATTTTCTGTAGAGATAGATTTCTGTTCATGATATGGCACAACAGGAGATTCGTCAATACCATTGGCTTTGTTCCACAGGGAGATGCCATTCTTCCCCAGCCATGCTTCGAGCAGATTAACGGGTATTTCGCTCAGTGTTTTCACTGTTTCCACCCCACGACGTCTTAGCTGACCGGCTGTTTCTTTACCCACCATGGGTAGTTTTTCCACCGGCATAGGGGCCAGGAAAGCTTTTTCTTCGCCGAAAAGGATCTCCATTTGTCCGTTGGGCTTGGCTTCATTGGTAGCTACTTTCGAGATCATTTTGTTGGAAGCCAGTCCGAAAGAAACAGGCAACTGTGTTTCCCGCATGATGTGCTGGCGTAGTTCTGCTGTCCATTTCATGGAACCGAAGAATTTGTCCATGCCGGTCAGGTCCAGGTAAAATTCATCTATGGAAGACTTTTCGTAAAGCGGCGCCTTATCGGCTATGAGTTCGGTGACTTCGCGGGAGAGCTGGCTGTATTTCTCCATATCCCCTCTTCTGACGATAGCGTGGGGACATAGTTTCAGCGCCATTTTCATGGGCATAGCGGAATGGATGCCATAACGGCGGGCCTCATAGCTACAGGAGGCTACTACACCACGATCACTCATACCTCCTATCAGCAATGGTTTCCCCTTCAGGCTGTTGTCATCCCTGCATTCTACTGATACGAAGAAGCTGTCCATGTCGAAATGAGCAATGGACCTGTGCTGCAAAGAAATCATAAGCTACGGTAATGGTTCAGGTGATGAATAGTACACAGGAAACAGTCTATGGACGGGCGGCATGTGTATGACATAGGCTATGAGGGCATTGCCTGTCCACGGACCATCGCCCATGTACTATACGATCCGGAGCGAATTTACTAATATTTTTAGTTTGTGCTAATAATATTAGTACAAATAACCAGTCAATAACAAATTGGAGGGGATAATGGTTAATTATAAGGGTGCCGTAAGCGGGTACAGTATTTGTCAACTTACTTTCAAACAAAACACTTTCTCATGAAAAAGCCTGATATTGGCCAGGAACTGTTGTTATTGTTGTTATTGATAGTACCCATGATCTATCTGGGAATTATCTGGCCTTCCCTGCCAGACGTTATGCCGACTAATTTCAGCGTAGGCGGTGTTGCCGAGCGGGTGGGTGCCAAAAGTGACTTTCTTCTCCTGATGACGTTCCTGTTCTTTACTAATCTGCTGTTATATTTTTTGTTCCGGTACATTCCGCATGTGGATGAGCCGGATATTCACCACAAGGATATGACTGTATTTCACAGGAAGTACTACCAGATCCGTTTCATGATCCATATCTACCTGGCAATTTTTACCGCGGCTATCATTTTTATGGCCAGTCAGGGCCATCCGTTTGTGATAGAGCGCTGGGTGTTTACGGGAGTGGGATTACTGATCGGGGTGATAGGTATTTACCTGAGGCGGCTTGAGCCGAACTATTTCATTGGCGTACGAACGCCCTGGACGCTGAAGAGCGACGATATCTGGCGCGAAACGCATGCTTTTGCGGGAAACCTCTGGTTGTGTACCGGGATTGTTATGATCATTGCAGGATTCTTCCTGCCGGTAGTAACAGGTACCTTTTTGCTGATCTTTACAGGAGGTATCCTGGCAGCGCTGCCTTATATTTATTCTTACCGCCTGTTCAATACGGACAAGGGATAAGGGATCAGGTGTTTTAGTGGTCACATATAAAAATAAAGGCTGTTCACCTTAAGTGGACAGCCTTCACTTTTATGAAATATAGTGTGATGAGTATTATACTAGTAGCCCAGCAGACCTCTTTCCCATGGAATGCGTGTTGCCAGTATGATCAATGCAAGGGCGAAGAAGATCAGGGAAGTTTTATGTTTCTGTGCATCCTGTGCCGTCTTTTTCACCTTGGCACGTCCGATGTGCACCAGTGCAATGGCTACGATAGCAACAAATACATGTTCAACTGCATAATAACGAAGCCCGCCGTTACGCATCACCTCACCTCCGTATTCCTGAAAAGCTTTAAGTCCGAATGCGCTGGTTACAAAGTAAAGCAGTAAGCCTATCAGCAATTGTGTATCCAGGAAGATCATGAAGAAAAGACCTGCTTTTTTATCTGCGGCGGTGTAAGGTGATTTACTACTAACGCCCTTCAATGCACGGATCACGGCCCATAATCCTGTCAGTACGATTGCCCACCTTAACAGCGAGTGAATAATTAACAACGTGTTATGCATAATATTGAGTTGGATTTACGGGCAAAAATAAGTTAAGCTGACCGGAATATATTTGGTAATTATAAAAATTATATGCTAATTTTGTTAGTAACGTACTAAATTATTTAGATTATGTCAGTAGTATGCCGCAATTTAAAATTCCTGCGCAAGCAGAAAGGCTGGACGCAGCAGGAGTTTGCTGATAAATTAGGGATCAAACGTTCCCTGTTGGGCGCTTACGAAGAAGAACGTGCAGAACCCCGCACAGAAGTGCTCGAACTGGTCAGTGATATGTTCCGTATATCCATTGATGACTTATTACGTCGTGATGTAGGTTCCCAGAAAGAGAGTTTCCTGGAAAAACGCAGACAGCAGAAGATGGCGAATGATCGTCAGCAGATAGAGTTCGTACCTGTAAAAGCTGCGGCAGGATACCTGGCTGGCTACAACGATGATGAATTCATTGAAGAACTGAACACTTTCACGCTCCCTATGATGGGTGCAGGCAGCTACAGGGCATTCGAGATCGCAGGAGATTCTATGTTACCCACTCCGTCCGGATCAGTGATCGTTTGCCACAAAGTAGATGGCTGGGAAGAGATCCGCAACAATGAAGCCTATGTAGTGGTGACCAGCCGTGAGGGCATTGTTTATAAACGTGTGCTTAAAAGCAACCGCACTAAAGGAAAGATCACACTGGTGTCAGATAATCCGCAATATGAACCCTATGCGGTTGGTATGGATGAAGTCCTTGAACTCTGGCAGTCAGATGCTGTCATCAGCAAAACAGGTCAGCAAAGTCGCCTGAGTGTAAATCACCTGGCTGATATGGTGAGCCATCTGCAGGATCAGGTGAGCATGCTGAAGAAGCGGATCAAGGATTAAGCATAAACCCAAAGATATTGTTGTTTGTGTAGAGGAACGCTGTAAGTATAGCGGCAGAGATAGTATTGTTATTTTCCCCGTAGGTTGTCAGGGTGAAGAATTGATTAATTTCGTATATTAATGTATGCATTGCATAACAGCATTTGCATCTCCTGGTGTTACGACGATATGTCGGACATCGGCTAATCAATCATTCCTTATCATGCAACAACAACAGAAAGCCCATCCTTCTTCCAATTCCAGAGCAGCAGCTGCCATCGATAGATCTTCCGCGGGTATCGCTTTACCCGCAGTATCTCCTTTACAATTCAATAGGGGAGATATTGCGGACAGAGCATCGCAAAAGGCGGTTCAAATGAAAGCATCCGGGGCCGCAGTGTTACAACTACAGGCGACGGGAAATTCAGTAGCCCAGAGATGGCCGGTAGAGACAGACACCACCAAGAGCAGTGTAGTAGGCACAAGCGGCAGACCTGCTAAACGGACTACTAAACCTGTACAGGAAGCAATTATCGATGACATCTTTACCCATGGGGCAATGAATGCACTTGAAAGCATCCTGCATGGTATGGGTAAAAAAAAGGCACTGAATGAACTGCGTCATAATAACTTCCTCAGTAACAACAGTGCTGCAGTATGCCATAAAAACTCAATCGACGATGTCGAAAATACATTGGTACACTATGCCAATATGAGCACTAAAGTGGCTGCATATAATGAGCATGAATCATGGATAAAATGGCTGACCCACAGGGACCCCGCTACTCAGGTGATGTGTATCGGATTACTGAAAAATATCCGGGATAGTGCTACTAATGCCACTCCGCTAAAAACAGCAGCCGAAATCTGCGTAGATGCCATTAATGATCTCATAGAGTACATCGATGCTTCCAGTTCCAATTATTATATAGGAGACGCCGGTACTAACAGCAGTATTCAGTCCCTTCCGGACTCACACTACAATAACAATGCTACAACTCAACAGGCGCCGCCTACTCCTATATCTGTCGGCCTGTATGAAGCCAGGTTAGGTATTGAAAGCGTAGGCGGATTGCCGCACCTTAGTCCTGTAAGGGGCAATGATGCGAGCGGAGACTGGATTAAAAATTCAGGAGCGGGAGATGTAAACGGACATGGTTGGTCATTGGTTGATCTGACAAACAGCAAGATCTGATATTACCCGAATATCTCCGCCGCTGCCTTAAACGTATTGCAATGCGCATTCACAATATCCCGGATATGTGTTGAATACCCGCCGCCCATTGCCACTGCGCAGGGAATATCATGTTGCTTCATCGCCTGGAATACCAGCTCATCCCGTTTTCTGCAACCCTGCGGAGTGACCTTCAGCTTACCATAACGGTCAGTTTGCAGGATATCCACTCCCGACAGATAGAACACAAAATCAGGCTTTACTTTATCCATCAAGACCGGCAGGCAATCAGCCAGTGTACGAAGATAATCGTCGTCGTGCATACCATCGGGCAGGGGTACATCCCAGTCGGATATTTCCTTGTGAAAAGGATAGTTATGCGCACCATGCATACTGAAGGTATATACATCCGGCCGGCCCGCAAATAAAGCTGCCGTGCCATTTCCCTGATGCACATCCAGGTCGATGATCAGCACCTGCTTCACCAGCTTTTGCTGCAGCAGATAATTGGCAGCAACAGCAAAATCGTTCAGCAGGCAGAAACCTTCTCCATGATCTGCGAAGGCGTGGTGCGTGCCACCCGCTACATTCAATGCCACACCATGATCCAGCGCGTGCAGCGCACAATCTATTGTTCCCTGGCAGATCACGATCTCACGTAGCGTCAGCGCAGGTGACTGGGGCAGGCCGATACGGCGCTGCTCTTTGTCAGACAAGGTCTGATGCTGTAGCTTATACCAGTAGCCGGGCGTATGTGTAAGCAGGATGGTCGCTTCATCTGAAGGAGCCGGTGTATGCAGCTGTTTATCGGTGATCACACCTTCCCTTAAAAGTTGCGCAGGAATAAGCTCATATTTCAACATAGGGAACCGGTGACCTTCGGGTAAGGGATGTGCATATATGGGATCGTAGGCAACCAGCATTAATTGACTTTTAAGACGTTATTTTCAGCGATAACGAATACTGCCTCATCAACAGCTGGCTCCAGCATGGCGAGGCCCGTAAAGCGCCCGAAAGCGGGTAAAATGCTGCAATGCCTGCCGAAGTAGAAACAGGGCAGGCGTAAGCGCTGCCGTCCCGCGCCGGCAACAACGATCCCCGGGTGCAGGTGCCCCGAGAAAGTATACCCCGCTGCATCTTCTTCCGAGCAGGGCTCATGTATGAAATGAATATCGCGGATGATCAGCGTATCAAACACCTCGACGTTCAGCGCTTCATAGGTAGCGGCAGGCAATATATCATGATTGCCTTTTACCAGTTTGAAACGGATATGTGCAAATTGCTGACGCCAGAGTTTAAAGTAAGGCACGTCATTGTTCTCCCGGCTGTGGAACATATCTCCTACAATAATGATCTGGGAGGGGTTATAGGCAGTAATCAGCAACTGCAGGCGGTACAGGTCGTCTTGCCCGATGTTGGCAGGAACGGCTATTCCTGCTTTCCTGAAATGGGCGGATTTACCCAGGTGCAGGTCAGACACGATCAGCGCCTGTTCTTCTTTCCAGAAAATAGCCCGGTGGGCCGATAAATGCCAGGTCTGGTCCTGGTGTCTGTAAATCACTTCCTCCATAATCTCCGGTAAAACTACTGTATCTCTCTCAAACTATATCTGCGGACGCATTTTTTTGATCCTGTCTTCCAGTTTTTCACTGGTGAGCTCTTCGCGGAGACTGTCTACCTTGATCGGAAAACAGAATGGTGTCAATGCCTCAGGCGCTGTAATAATAATATCGCTGTTGTAAATACGCTCCAGACTTTCCCTCAGACGTGCCTCTTCCATCTGGTAGAAGAAGGCCTCATTGAATGCCTGCCGCAGCAGCAGGTTCTGCGGATCGTAGTCCCTGAACACGTTGAACAGCAGGGAGGCAGACGATTGCAGGTGACGACTGGCTTTGTGCTTACCAGGGTAACCCTGGAATATCAGGCCGGCAATGACAGCAATATCCCTGAACTTACGGCGGGCCATTTCTGTGGAGTTCACACTGGCCTGCAGGTCATTGCTCAGGTTCTCAAGGGAAAACAGATCGTGCACGTCTCCGTCGCTGACAGGAATTGGCTGATCGGAAAGCAGCTCAAACCCGTAATCGTTCATCGCCATTGAAAAGGTAATGGGCTGGCGCTTACTGATACGGTAGGCCAGCAGGGCAGCCATCACTTCATGCACCAGTCGTCCTTCAAAAGGATAGACGAACATATGATAACCGTCGCGGGTATGGATCATTTCAATGAGCAGCTCATTGTCTTTCGGTATATGCGACAATTGCTCCTGTAAGTCGAACAGCGGTTGCAATATTTTGATCTCCGGCATATCCGATTTGCCGGATAGTGCCTCATTATAAGTGCGGCGTAATATCTTTCCGAGATTGGCAGAAAGAGGAAGCCGTCCTCCCATCCAACTGGGCACAATGGCCCGTTTGGCGGCCGACTTGCGCACCAGCACCGTCATATCTTTGATCATCACAAATTCGAGTGTGCGTCCTCCCAGGCTAAAAGCATCGCCCGGCTGCAGGCGTGCAACGAACCATTCTTCGATCATACCAATAAAGCCTCCGCTCATGAACTTCACTTTCAGCATGGCATCGCTCACGATGGTGCCGATGTGCAGGCGGTGCCGCATGGCCAGCATACGGCTGCGACAGATGAAGAAATCGCCCTCCCTTTCCAGTTTTTTGAACTCATCGTAGCTATACAGCGCTTCTCCACCGGTAGACAGAAAAGATAATATCCAGGCCCATTCATCTTCCGTCATATCACGGAAACAGAAAGTCCCCGTCACTTCTTCCCATATTTCAGGCGCATGAAAACCATCTGAGATGCCGAGCGTCATCAGGTATTGCAGTAGCACGTCAAAGGCCAGTAGAACGGGCAGGCGGCTCTCTACCAGCTGTTCTTCCATCGCCGCCTTCAATGCCGCTGCCTCCACCAGTTCAAGGCTATGTGTGGGCAGGAACCAGATCTTACTGGTGGCGCCGGGTTGGTGACCGCTTCTGCCGGCTCTCTGCAGGAAACGGGCTACTCCCTTCGGACTACCCACCTGTATCACCGTGTCCACAGGCCTGAAATCTACGCCCAGGTCAAGACTGGAGGTGCATACAACTGCTTTCAGCACGCCGGTGTGCAGGGCTTCTTCCACCCATACCCGGAGCTCCGCATCGATAGAGCCATGATGGAGGGCAATAGCGCCCGCCAGTTCAGGGCACTGGCGCAATATTTCCTGGTACCAGATCTCCGTTTGTGAACGGACGTTTGTAAATATGAGGGTGGTCTGACTGTTCATGATCACCGGCAGGGCTTTATAGAGCAACCTGGTACCCAGGTGGCCTGCCCAGGGATATTTTTCGATCTCATCCGGCAGGATGCTTTGCAGTTCTATCTTCTTGCCCAGTCTGGCGCGTATGATCACCGCCTCCGGGTCCGGCCGGCCCAATAAGACATCCAGCGCTTCTTCCAGGTTGCCGATAGTGGCCGAGATGCCCCATACCTTCAGGGGAGGTCGCCCTGCCTTCTTTGCCAGACCACGGAGCCGGCTGAGGCCCAGTTCCACCATTACCCCACGCTTGCTGCCCAGTAGTTCATGCCATTCATCTGCCACCACTGTTGTCAGGTGTGTAAAGACCTTCGCATATTCTTTTTGTCCCATCAGCAGGTGCAGGCTTTCCGGTGTGATGATCAATATCTCCGGCATCTGTTTCTTTTGCTGCTGACGGGTAGAAATAGGGGTGTCCCCACTGCGTATACCAACCTGCCAGGACATATTAAGTTCCTGCAGTACTTCCTCCATGGCGCGGGCAATATCTTTTGCCAATGCGCGTAGCGGAGTGATCCACATCATTTGCAGGCCGTTCTTTGTTTTCTGCTGATAATCCTTCGGGTGTTTATTGATCCAGTCGATCACCACCGCCAGGAAGAGAGAGAAGGTTTTACCGTAACCGGTAGGGGCGTTTACAAGGCCTGATCTGCCTTGCAGGTAATGCTCCCAGGCTTCTTCCTGGAAAGCAAAAGGCTTCCTGTCATGTGCAGCGAGCCATTCTGTTATCACTTGCCATCCGCGCGCTTTGTTTTTCATCAGGTGATGAAATTAGGGAAAAACAAAGACATGTCAATGGTCAGATGAGCGGGGCGAATTATGGTGCGATACTATAAAGGACAACGCCCAATACGGGAATGCGACATAAAAAGGGTTAAGGACAAACTAAATATACAAAAAATAACGTGGAACCGGGCGCTGAACTTTCCGGCTGAAAGTCTGATTCATATTGAGCTACTATTATGTTTAGCGGCCTGTATGTACTTCCTGTTTATTTCCTCTCCAAAACTAACATTCTTGTCTGCACCAGCAGTGTATCCTGCGTATGTATCGTTTTTAAGGCATCAGCGTTCAAATACCCATAAGCATACCTTTCTCCCGAAGCACAATTCGCATTACTTGTCCTGGTGCTGAAGCGATAACTGATAACAGGAAGGGAAAGACGATCGCCTTCCATTGCTACCGGCATCCGGTATCTTGTTTTACATACCAATGCACCCGGCATGCCTGAAGCATCGCAGAAGGTAAGCAGCGGATGCCGGCGGATATTAATGCCGACATTTGAACAGCTCAATTCACCGTCATCGGCCGGGAATCCCGGTAAGCTGTCGCGACCCAGTAATATAGCTGCATTGTTATCATAGTACACCTGGTTAAAGATCAATTCAAGCGCACTATTGCCGGATACTGATCTGAAATAGACGCTGTCGGAGACCCTGTTGTCGAATGTTACATGTATGGGAGATTCCGCTGTACCGGCTGTCAGATCAAAGAAACCATATACCTGGTTGCGTTCAAGATAAGCCTGGATAAAAGCAACATCTGTAATGACCTTATCTTTTGTATACAATGTTACCGGGTCATTTTTAATATTGGCAACGCTTTCATAATTGCCGGTCGGGTAAGGAGCCGCGTCATCGCTCTCACAGCCAGGACAAAGTAGCAGCGCGCAAATCAGTAACATGGATGGTTTCATAAATACAGGATTATTGCTTATAGAGTTTTACAAAATAGGTTTGTACGGCGAGTGTATCTTCCGGACGTAATTTACCAAGAATATCCTTATTAAAATCATCGCTGATGTAACGCTCGTAAGTATGACAAACGATACCGGGAGCAATAGGGCGGGCGAAGTAATATGTCAATACCGGTATCACCAGGTAATCGCTCTCTACATTCAGCTGCATTAGTTTATGGCCGGTGCAGTAGCTGTTGGGATAATTGAAGTAGCTACATGCATATGTGGGCGGATTACGGCGTACATACTTTGCCACATTCAAACAGCTTAATTCTCCAGCCACAGTAGGTTTTATAATAGATTCACTATTGGCTGCAAGCAGTCTTGTATTGGCAGAAAGAGGGTTGATGCGGAAAGTATCCTGGTAGCTGTTGCCCGGATCTGATGTGTAATAGGCAAAGTCTCCCTGGATGGTTACCGAAGTAAAGATAAACGGTATGTTGATCCCGGGCTGTTCCCTGAAGGTGCTATCCGCCAGCCAGCTGCTGATCCTTCTTTCAAGGAAGGCGTGGATAAAAGTATGTTCAGTAATGGTTTTGTTGCCGACGTACAGCGTAACAGGGCCGGCAGTGGCTAGTTTCCTGTTGTTATAGGTGCCTTCCTGCATGACATGGACGTTGTCATCTTTTTTGCAGGATGTAAGGATTGCGATGCAAAATACCAGTACAGTGATGTGTGCTTTCATGGAAGGGAATTCGATGCTGTAAGATAGGGAGAAGGGGGAGGAAAAGCAAGTATGGGATTAGTGACATGGGCTGGGGGTGACAGGTAAGAGTCAAGCGTTTTTCCGGATTTTTTTTAAAAAAATCCGGAAAAAGATGTCAGATAGCCGCTTAGTTCCTCAACTCATCCAGTGTCACCTCTTCTTTCCCAACCGTCAACTGATGCATCACTCCGCATTTCAGTGCATAATTATCTTTCTGATGTCCCACGGGAAAACCAAAGCACACCGGGTATGTATAATCCTTCACTTTCTCCATCACAATGTCATATACTGTCCTGCCAAATTCTTCGCCCGGGTCATCAGGTTTGATGCGGTTAAAGCCACCAATGATCAATCCTGCAAGATTGTCCAGCTTATGTGCGCGTTGAAGGCTGTTGAACATGCGGTCAAGGCTGTAAAGATATTCCCCTACTTCTTCGAGGAAAAGGATCTTGCCAATGGTATTCAGCTCTGAGTTAGTAGCAAGCACACTCTGGATCATTGAAAGATTACCGCCTGCGAGAACGCCTTTCGCGGCGCCGGTTCGGTTGCGGGAATCAGAGAAAGTGGTATAGTGCAGTTGCTGGCCAGACAACGCATCCCTGATAGAAGAAATAGTTTGTTGTACAATAGGTTCAGCCTTACTGAAATCATCCGGGAAACTGTTGCACATTTTTGAGTGTAAGGTGGCAATACCATACAGGCGATTAATATGACAATGTAGTACCGTAATATCACTAAAACCGATGATCCACTTAGGTTGTTGCACAAAGCTGGAGAAATCCAGCTGATCTACGATACGTGCGCTTCCATAACCGCCACGGGCGCACATGATCGCTTTAATGGCGGAATCGTCCAGCATATCCTGCATATCCTGCCGGCGTTCCTCGTCGGTGCCTCCGAAGCTGAAATCAGTTTTATTAACAGTATTGCCTACACGTATTTTAAAGCCCCAGCTTTGTATGATGTTGATAGCTGGTTTTATTTCTTCCATAGTGATGTGTCCTGCAGGACAGGTGATACCAATAGTATCGCCGGGCCTGAGGTAAGGCGGGATCAATAATCTTTCTTCATGTGGCTGCAGGGCTGCGGCGGCCTGTTGTAAACGGGCGAGCGCCGGCAATGTGGTGAGTCCTGCTGCGGTGGCCAGTGCTGACAGGAAGTGCTTACGATTCATAACATTAATGTAAGCATAATTTATAAGCGATGTGGCGTGTTTTTTGTCTTTCTTTGCATAAAAGAACAACTATGAAACACCTTTACTTTTTAGGGGCGGCATTTCTGCTGATGATAGCACCGGCAATGGCACAGACAGCCTGGAGAATAGAACCCGGGCAGTATATAGGAAACTCAAAAATAGGCGCTACCGCAGATGATATGGCTGCGGCGCTGGGACCCGCCGATGGCGGAGACGCTGCCATGGGAAAGGCATGGAGCATCTGGTATAGCCACAAAAAAGATAAGAGTATCGACTCCAGCAGATACCTGGCTGTTTATTCCGTAAGAGAAGAAACAAACGGTAAGGAGGCAATGGTAGTGAAGCAGATCCGTGTGAATACTTCTTCCTTTACAACGGAAAAAGGACTGCGGGTAGGCAGCTCTTATATAGAAGTGAAAAAACTATTTCCCGCTATCAAGGTCGTGGCACAATACCAGGATAAACAGAAAAGCAGGAAGATCATATTGTATGATGTGCGTAAAGCAGGCATTGCATTTGAGATGACAACGGAGAAAGGCGGTAAGCAGCTATGTACTGCCATTACGGTACATCCTAAGGGTGAAGATATCAATACCTATATTCTCTTTCCCGGTTATGAGGGCCTAAGGAAATTGTAAGCAGTTAATATACCACCCTGTGTGTAGCTTTGATCACTGACATCACGAACACACTTTCCATGTGACGGATATTATCCAGCTCGCCCAGTTTGTTTACATTGAATTCATGATAGGCAAGCATGTCTTTTACCTGCACTTTCAGCATGAAATCAAACTGGCCTGAAATGTTGAGACATTCCATCACTTCAGGGAAAGAGGTGATCTCTTTGATAAATTTACTACCTGCTTTTTTACCATGCTCTTTCAGGGAGATATAGCATAGTACGGTAAGGGCTTTATCAATCTTACTGGGATCAACAATGGCAGCATACTGCCTGATAACGCCTGCCTGTTCCATTTTACGGATACGTTCATAAACGGGAGTTGCGCTCAGGTTCAGTTTTGCTGCCAGATCACGGATGGTCATCTTGGCATCTTCCTCCAGCAACTGGAGGATAGCAATATCCTTTTCATCCAGCGCAATATTTTCAGTTGCGTTATCTTTTTTGTTATTTCCCAGGTTATTCATATTAGTATAGAATAATGTTCCGTTTCAAAAGCAAAATTAAGTACAATATACTAATTAGCTTCAATATTCCTTCAAAGTTCCTTATTTATTTATGTGTTCGTAGTAGCTGCTGTAAATCCTCCAGGGTATTGATCTCTGCAGGTGGTTTGTCTTTCCGCCAGCGAAGTATACGGGGGAAGCGTAGTGCCACGCCCGACTTATGCCTGTTGGAGGCGGCAATTCCTTCAAAGCCGATCTCAAACACCAGTTCCGGTTTCACGGTCCTTACCGGGCCAAATTTTTCTAACGAGTTCTTTTTGACCCAGTTGTCCACTTCATTGATCTCTTTGTCTGTCAGGCCGGAATAAGCTTTGGCAAAAGACACCAGCTGATCGCCATCCCTGACGGCGAAAGTGTAGTCGGTATACAGATTAGAGCGGCGGCCATGTCCTTTCTGTGCATAGATCATTACTGCATCTACCGTGAGCGGATCTATCTTCCATTTCCACCAGTCGCCCCGTTTGCGGCCTACCTGGTACATGGAATCCAGTTTCTTCAGCATCAGGCCCTCGCTGCCTTTTTCCCTGGCCTGCAACCTGAAACTGGCCAGTTCATCCCAATCGTGGAAGGTAATAGCGGGCGAAAGGCGAAGGGTAGGGTGATTGATCTGTTCCACCACCTGTTCCAAAAGTATCCGGCGTTCCTGCAATGCGGTTGTACGTATATCCTGTCCTTCCCATTCCAGCAGGTCATAGCTGAGAAAAGCCACAGGAGCTTCCTGTAGTTGTTTGCGGGTCACGTTCTTCCGCCCTATGCGGGTCTGCAATGTCTGAAAAGGCAGGGGGGCGCCGTTCGCAAATGTGAGGATCTCCCCATCCAGCACGGTGCCTTCGGGAAGCAGCTCCAGCAAGGGCTGGTATTCGGGGAACTTGTCGGTGATGAGCTCTTCGCCGCGGGACCATACGAACAATTGTCCGTTGCGTTTGATGATCTGTCCGCGGATGCCGTCCCATTTCCATTCCGCCTGCCATTGTTCGGGCGCGCCCAGTTCTGCCGGATCGGCTTCCAGGGCATAAGCCAGGTAAAAAGGGAAGGGCTTGGAAGCATCAGCTTCTGTAATGTTTTCACTGAGCAGGGCCTCGATGGTGGTCTGCTGCGGGTCCCAGTTCCCACTGATCATATGTGAGATAGTAGCAGCGGGAATGTTGTAGGTATTTGCCAGGGCATTCACCATCGTTTGCTGCGACACGCCAATGCGGAAGCCACCGGTGATCAGTTTATTGAACACAAATCTTTCACTGGTATCGAGTTCTTCCCATGCCCTGAGGATGAAGGTCTGTTTGGTGCTTTCGTCCGCTTTTTCAAGTTGTATGAGCTGTTCTACCCAGTAATGCAAAGGATGGGCAGAGAGGCTTTTACCTGGCGGCAACAGGAGGGCGATCGTTTCAGCAAGGTCCCCCACGGTATGATAACACTCTTCATATAACCAGGCGGGTAAACCCGTCATCTGCAGGCACCAGGTGCTAAGCTGGGTAGCGTTGACGGTACGTTTGGGCCGCCTGCCGGTGAACAATGCCAGCACCCAGAGGCGGTCAGGAGCATCTGCAGCAGCCAGGTACCGGCTTAGCGCATCCAGTTTCTCATTGGTCTTGGTACTGTTGCTCAATATTCTTATCAGTGCGGCAAATTCTTTCATACCTGGTGTTATTGATCGTTAGCGATGGTTTCGGGCATTCCTGCCTCTTCATCCATATCACCATATTCTGTTTTCACTTCCTGTGCAGGTATCCCGTTTTCTGTCAGGTAACGGGCAAAGGCACTGCTGAAGCCATGGGTTGTATATACCTTCTCAGCGCCGGTGGCTTTCACGGCCTGTAGCAGGCCTGTCCAGTCGGCATGGTCTGACAAGGCAAAACCGGCATCGGCGTTACGACGGCGCATATGGCCCCGTACCTGCATCCACCCGCTGCACACGCCAAGGGCGTATGGATTGAACCGGCGCATCCACGAGCTGTCTGCTGCAGAAGGAGGGCCGATAATAAGATTGTTCTTATAGACAGATGCCGGTGTTTCCGGTGTGATACGCTGGATTTCCGGCAGGTCCCAGCCTTTTTCTCTCAGTAACTGATGAGGAATATAGATGGCCCCATGCGCCCAGATCTGTGGGGTGGCGTCACGGAGATGGTACAACAGCCGCTGGGCCTTTCCCAGGCTGTAACCCAGCAACACGCTGTTCTTGCCCGCCGCCTGGTTGTCCTGTATCCACTGCCGGATGTTACTGAAGATGACGCCCTGTGGCTGCCAGTTGTAGATGGGAAGTCCAAAGGTGCATTCTGTAATGAATGTATTACAGCGAACCGGCTCAAACTGCCCCGATATGCCGTCGTTTTCCACTTTATAGTCGCCGCTCACCACCCATACCTCGTTTTCCTGCTGTACCCGCACCTGTGCTGACCCGATAATGTGCCCTGCAGGATGCAGGGAAATTGTGACGCCGTTATAACGGATATTTTCGCCGAAGGCGACGCCCTGCACGCTGATATCCTGCCCGAGCCTCAACTGCAAAAGAGGAACGCTATCATGATGGCAGAGATAGTGTCTATTACCATACCTGGCGTGGTCGGAATGGGCGTGGGTAATAACAGCCCGTTCCACAGGTTGCCAGGGATCAATGTAAAAATCTCCTGCCGGGCAGTAAATACCCTTGTCCGTAAACTGTAATACCTGCATATGAAAGCAAAGTATGCAATTTTCATGCGTGATGAAGGTGAGTTTTGATATTATTTTGACATTGCTGCCGAAATCCTTCAAAAAAAGTATAAAATTCCTTTAAATTGGCTGTGGTGTTGATGTTTTTGTGTGGTGTGTGTGCGTTTCAACAGCTCCTGGTGTGGGGTCGGGGTGGAGTTCGGGATGAGAAAGCAGGAGAAATTTGTATTATAGCGCGAAGATTTAAGCACTTTCACAGACTATATAGTAAAGAGCAACACAAAATTACTATCTGCATTATTACCCCGGTCTCGAATCCTCAATGTAACCCCCCTCAGTCACATTTAATGAAAATGGATGTCCCGATATCGGAGGCATCCTTTTTTGGGGTGTAAGGCATTGTCCCTGGATTATACATCAAATCCATACTCCTGTAACGTTACAATATATAACACGGTGCCGTTCTGGTTTATTCGTCTATCCGCCGGGGATTTTAATATCCACCCGGATCCAGGCTGCTTATACATGTTAGACACAGATCCGGCACCATGCTATTGCAGGAACGAAACGTCTTTTTTGTCGGAGGTAGTTATGGCTAGGGGCTAAAAGGAATGGCGGAAAAAACAGAGAGGGCGCCGCTGTTAACGGACACCCTCTTTGCGTTAAAAGGAACCACAGTCATGTTTACTGGAAATTCATCCTTACATCGCTGCTATCGTTCTTTTGTATGATGTTGATGTTCTTATTTTCAAAATAATCAGGCATAGTAGCACCATCTTTCAGATATACCGGCTGATAATTAAGATTGTTGAACACTTTTTTAGAAGGATCGTTCAGGCTACCATTGAAGTAAACCCCTTTATCGCTCAGCTGTTTTACGAAATACCAGGTCAGCTCAAATCCTTTGAAGGCCATATCAGACGGACGGGATTTGTAGATGCGCTTGAAATAATCGGTGATATAACGGCTGTAAGCGTTGGTCTTATCGTTGAAGTAAGGAGACGTATAGTAAATCTGCATATCCTTGAACTCAGGTTCTTTGAACTTCATGATATCCCAGGTAGGCATACCGTATACCTGGATAGGATAAGTACCTGTCTGTACGCTGAGTTTGCGCAGGATGGCCTTTGCATTGGCCTCGTCCAGGGCGGTAATGATACAGAGGTTCGGTCTGTCGGCCAGCAGGAACTGCGACAATTCTCCGTCTGTCATGGCATCACTCCAGATCACCTCGCGGATGTGTGATTTTTTAGGATTTTGCATTTTCTCATAATCGGCCTTGAAATCGGCGGCAAGGCGTTTTTCGAAGGCGCTGTTACGATGGAACAGCAGGATGTTCTTAGTAGCAAATGCTTCCTGCAGGTAACGCTGAAGGGCTTCTCCATGTGTCCGGAGCATGCTGTTGGTGATCAGCAGGAAGGGATTGGCGGTGATGCCGCCATCATTGGGATAAGTGGCAGACACCAGGTTCACTTCTCTCTGACGGGCTACGTTGCTGAGCTCCTGGATCTCGGGAGAGCTTACCGCTGCAATAATGAGGTCAACGCTGTCCAGCGATTTATTTCTTATCAGGTTATCGACACTGTTAGCCCTGGATTTGCTGTCATATACGTGTACATTGAGCTTTACACCCTGCTGTTGCAGGCTGTCGAGCGCCAGCTGGGCGCCTTCGTAAAAATCAAGGCCGGGTAATACATAACGGGGCAACGTGCGACCGGAAAGTTCTGTACCATTTGTGAAAACGGAGTCAAGATACAGGGGAGCAAAGAGTGCAATGTTGTAGGAGCTTTTTTTCACTTCACGGGCAAATGCCGGTACGTTGAAAGGGGCTGCTTTTTCATCATTCTTTTTCTCATCCTTTTTCTTTTCGTCCTCTTTAGGTTTTGTGACAGTTGTTGGCGGAGCAGTGGGGGTGCTGCTGCTACTGCTTTTGAACAGCGAACAGGCAGACAGCAGAATGGTCAGTGCACAGGCAGTGACCATCAGACTGCATATTTTGGATTTACTCATAGCGATGATTAATTACAAAAATCGTTCCCGGGCGTTGAACAAGAAACGCTTAACACTGAGATGAGAATGTATAAAGTACTCAGTGTTAAGCGTTTCTACTCATAGCGCAGGGAATTATTCCCATTCGATAGTAGCCGGTGGTTTGGAGCTGATGTCGTATACCACTCGATTAATACCTTTCACTTTATTGATAATGTCGTTAGACATCTTTGCCAGGAATTCATATGGCAGGTGTGCCCAGTCGGCGGTCATACCGTCAACAGAGGTTACTGCCCGGAGAGCTACGGTGAATTCATAGGTCCTTTCGTCTCCCATTACCCCTACGCTTTGTACCGGCAGCAGGATGGTACCTGCCTGCCATACTTTATCGTACAGTTCTGCTTCACGGAGCCCGTCGATATATACCGCGTCTGCTTCCTGCAGCATAGCTACTTTCTCAGGGGTGATCTCACCCAGGATACGGATAGCGAGACCCGGACCAGGGAAAGGATGACGGCCCAGGAAGATGTCGCTGATGCCTATTTCACGGCCTACGCGCCTTACCTCGTCTTTGAAAAGGAAACGCAGTGGCTCTACCAGTCCCATGTTCATCTTTTCCGGCAGACCGCCCACGTTGTGATGGGATTTGATAGTAACAGAAGGTCCGTTTACAGAAACGGATTCTATCACATCCGGGTAAATAGTACCCTGACCCAGGAAGGATATATCTTTCAGCTGGTTTGCTTCCTGCTGGAATACTTCAATGAACAGACGGCCGATGATCTTACGTTTTTTCTCAGGATCGCTTACACCTTTCAGTTCTCCGTAGAAGAGATCTTTGGCATTTACGCCCTTTACGTTCAGGCCCATGTGTTTATAGGAATCCAGTACAGTTTCAAATTCGTTCTTACGGAGCAGGCCGTTATCCACGAATATGCAATACAGGTTGCTTCCTATCGCTTTGTGTATCAGTTCGGCTGCCACGGTAGAGTCTACGCCGCCGCTGAGCGCCATTATTACTTTTTTGTCGCCTACCTGCGCCTTGATCTTATCAACTGTTTCCTGAACAAAAGCTGCAGGTGTCCAGTCCTGTTTACATCCGCAGACGTGCACCAGGAAGTTGCGGAGCAGCTGTTTACCTTCCAGGGAGTGGGTCACTTCCGGGTGGAACTGCAGGCCCAGGATAGGGTGTTTGGCCACGGTCTCAGATTTGAAGGCCGCTACCGGGATGTTGTCGGTATGGGCGATGATCTCAAATCCTTCGGGCATACGCACGATAGTGTCTGAGTGGCTCATCCATACCTGGCTGCGGGAAGAGATATCATACAGGAGCTTTTCTTCCTTGTTATCATGTTCCATAAACGCGCGGCCATATTCGCGGATGGAGCTTTTGGCTACTTCGCCACCAAATACCTTTGCTGTAAGCTGCGCGCCATAGCAGACACCCAGTACAGGAACTTTTGCCGCCATGGCAGCAATGTCAACGGTAGGTGCACCGGCATCGTTCACTGAGAACGGACTACCGGAGAGAATAATGCCTTTAACTGTATCATCCCATTGTACCGGCTGAAGACAAGGCTTGATTTCGCAATAAATATTCAACTCCCTGATACTGCGCGCGATCAGCTGCGTATATTGAGAGCCAAAGTCTAGTATAAGTATCTTTTCTGTCATGGTGGTGCAAAGATAAAGGCCAAATATGAAATCCCAAGTTTGAAAATGGGAATAGTCTGTAGATGATTGTTCTTATATTCGTAAAATACATGTGTATAAATCGCCATTTTACAACCCAACACAAATATTACCCTTATGAAGAAGATCATTTGTTTTTCTGCTATTGCTCTATTGCTTGTAAGCCAATACAGTTGCGACGGTCAGCGTATTAACGGCAGTGGAAACGTGACAACGGAAACCCGTTCTGTGGGCGACTATGAAAAAGTAGTACTGAAAGGATCGATGGATATCGAATTCACGCAGGGCCCCGCCCAGCCGGCAGTGATAGAGGCCGAAGACAACATAATTCAATATGTGCGGCTTGAACTGCATGGAAATGAGCTGGTAGTGGACCTGAAGGACCATGTCTCCGTAAAAACCCATAAAGGCATCAAGATAAAATTGACTGCTCCTGACGTAAATTATCTGTCGCTCGCCGGCTCGGGTAACATACACATTACCAATACACTGGAAAACCATGATGGGGTACGTTTGAAACTATCCGGCAGCGGTAATATCGACGGCGCGGTGAACAGCCCCGAAGTAGAGGCATCTTCAGCCGGTTCCGGCAACATTAAACTGAGCGGCGAAACGAAAGACCTGGAAATCAGCCTTGCAGGCAGCGGTAATTTCGAGGGCGGCGACCTGCATTCTGAAAATGCTGAAATAAGCATCGCGGGCAGCGGTAATGTAGACGTACATGCCAGCGTGAAGCTGGAAGCGAAGATCGCAGGTTCGGGCGATGTAAGATATAAAGGCAACCCGGAAGTGAGTTCCAAAGTAGCTGGTTCAGGGTCCGTACGGAAGAGCTAGCGCTGACCAGCTCTGTTCAATAATATAACGCAGGATCATCTTAAAGTAACGTAAACAGACACGGTATTATGGAGAAGCCAGCAATGAGCGCCGGGGACGTGGCCAGCCAGTTACGCAGGCCGGAAGGAGAAAATGGGATAAAGGTGGGCTTTGCAATGAACAAGTCGAATGCAGCGCTTTATGATATGGTGCTCAATTGCCTGGGAATAAAACCAGGGGACCGGATACTGGAAATAGGCTTTGGGAATGGTCATTTCATTCCTGCACTCTTTGAAAGAGAAGCCACGATCCGGTACACCGGCCTCGATATGTCTGAGACAATGGTGGCAGAAGCCACCCGGGAAAATCAGGCCCGTATTTCGGAGGGCAGCGTGCAGCTTTACCTGGGCAGAACAGAGGAAATGTCATTTGCAGCAGGGACCTTTACGAAGGTATTTGCTGTGAATGTGCTGTATTTCTGGGACGAACCTGCAGTGGCCCTTAAATCCATACACCGTGTATTAGCTACCGGTGGAGAGCTGGTATTGGGCATCCGTTCCCGTGATACCATGCAGCAATTACCTTTCAGCGCCCATGGTTTTACCTTGTATAACGAAGAAGATGCCAAAGCGTTGCTGGAAGCAAACGGATTCAGGGATGTTGCCGTGCATACTGCGATGGAAACGCCCAGAATGTCGGCTGACGGCAGTACGATGGTGGAATTTGAGAACATTTGTTTACGCGGAATAAAATTTTAAGTTCTCTTTAACAGTTATGTTATTGTACAAAGCAGCATCTTTGTACCTGTTAAACAACTCATTAAGTCCTTTGGCCACGGTACTGCTGTAAACAAATGCAGAGGATATGGCAGTACCTGGCTAAGGCACAAGCCCCACTTTCCCCACATTCAGTTTTGTAATAAGAATTATCCGGGAGCATTAAACCTGCCGCGAACAGGCGAACTATTTCCTGAATTATCCCTCGCCCCATGCATATCATTCCCGAAACGGACGGCTTTCAGCATTCGCGAACTACCCCAATGATAGCATAACGCTATACAGAACAGGTACCCATTTTGTAGTATTCAGATAGGCTGCTTCCGGCTTACAGTCGGCTTACTATAACGGTACTAAAACGATATTAAGAGGGCATAATAAGGGCATTTATATATCAAACGGATATTGAGATGACCTCTAAATATCATTTTGGTATCGGCTCAATATAATACCTGGACCTTAGATGGACTGAACATGCAAGCTTGCTTTCCAAACCTCAAACCATTTTATCACGTCGATTTATCGATACCCTTTATGAACGACCCTCATTCATATAACAAAAAAAATACTTTTGCCTAATATTGTTTTTCGTAAGTTTACGCCTTCAATATTGTTGAACCTCCTATTCCTTTTATGATTGAACGACCTAAGATCCTGGTTGTATATTATACACAAACGGGACAACTGAAAAGAATCATTGATACAGTGCTTGGCCCTTTACAGGATAAAGCAACCATTGTATATGAAGAATTGAAGCCATTGCAACCATTTGAGTTCCCATGGAAAAAACAGGTTTTTTATGATACAATGCCGGAAACGGTGTTAGGGCGTCCAAGAGGTATTGCGCCGCTGAAAGTGAACCCGGATGAACATTTTGATCTTGTTATCCTGGCTTACCAACCCTGGTTCCTGTCTCCATCTCAACCTACGGCAGCATTTTTGCAGAGTGAAATAGCAGGCCGCCTGCTGAAAGGCAAACCTGTTATCACGCTGATGGGCTGTCGCAATATGTGGTTGAATGCGCAGGAAAGAGTAAAGGAATATCTGCAGAAAGCAGGAGCGAAACTGGTGGGTAACATTGTGCTGAAAGATACTTCTCCAAACCTGGTGGCGCTGATCACGGTATTAAGATGGCAGTTCAAAGGAAAAAAAGAGGCAACAGCCCTGTTACCGCCTGCAGGTGTACAGGAAAAAGATATAGTTGAATCAGTACGGTTTGCACAACCGATAGCTAAAGTGCTGGAAACCAGGGAGTGGGATGCCTTGCAGCCACAACTGCTGGAATTAGGCGCTATTGACCTGTTGCCTAATCTCATCCTGCTGGAAGGAAGAGGTATCAGGGCTTTCCGTTACTGGTCTGAATTCATCAGCGCTAAAGGAGGTCCGGGAGCGCCGGAACGCCAGGGAAGAGTTACAATGTACAGGGGATTACTGCTGATTGGTATTTTTGTATTATCGCCTATAGCCAAAATAACATCTGTTTTCAAGCTGGCGTTAAATAAGAAACAGCTCCAGGAGGACGTTGAGTATTATAAAGGGGTACATCTGCGCTAAGTCCAGCCGTCGGTCATGTAATGCTTATCGTATAATTATTATCCGGGACAACATGTAATGGACTGTTTTACGGTAATATCCGTAGAGTATTCTATATTTACGGGCGTTTGTGTATTCAAAAGGATAGAAGAGGGGCAAATCGGACATGCATATAACGAGTAAACGGGGACGATTTGCCGGCATCGGACGGATTCAGGAAGGGCTAACCGGACATCATATAACCAGGTTACATACGTAAATGGGAAGATGACCTGTCTGCAGGAAAGGCCACGCGTTGCACTGATAACATACCATTGTAAATCAATAGCCGGTCTTTAAAGGAGGATAGGCATCAAAAAAAACAGGAATCTATTTCAAATGAAGGAAGTTTATATTACAAGGCTATCTAAATTTTTGCCAAATGAGCCTGTAGGGAATGATGAAATGGAAAGCATTTTGGGCATGGTGGATGGAAAACCTTCCCGCGCCCGGCTGAGAATTCTGGGAAATAATAAGATCAAAACACGTTATTATTCACTGGATAAGGAAGGTAAATCGACTCATTCGAACGCTGAAATGACAGCCGCGGCTGTAAACAATCTGTTTGATGATAAATTCCCTATCAGTAAAATGCAATTGCTGGCATGTGGTACAACTTCACCCGATCAGCTGTTGCCTAACCATGCCGCCATGGTGCATGGATTGCTGAAATGCCAGCCGGTAGAGTTAATAGCCGCCACAGGCGCCTGTGCAGCAGGCATGCAGGCATTTAAATATGCCTGGATGTCCATCAAATGCGGTAACACCAGCAATGCGGTAAGTACCGGCTCCGAGAAATTCTCCAGCTGGATGCTGGCAGAGAAGTTCCAGCCTGAAACTGAGAACCTGAAACAACTGGAAGATAATCCGATCATCGCTTTTGAAAAGGACTTCCTCCGCTGGATGCTTTCCGATGGCGCCAGTGCAGCCCTGTTCCAGGATAAGCCTAATGAAACCGGTCTTTCCCTGCGTGTAGACTGGGTGGAAATAGCCTCTTACGCGCATGAACTGGAAACCTGTATGTATGCAGGTTCCATCAAAAACGAAGACGGTTCCACCAAAGGCTGGATCGATATGAAACCGGAAGAGTGGGCGCAGCATAGCGTATTCTCCTTTAAACAGGATACCCGCCTGCTGGGAAAGAACATTGTTCCGTCCGGCGCAAAAATGTGGAAAGAGCTGGTAGAGCGGCATAATATCGACCTCGATAAGCTGGATTATTTCCTGCCACACCTATCTTCTGAGTTCTTCCGTTTTAAAATAGATGAAGAGATCACCCGCCTGGGAGTGCCTATTCCACAGGAAAAATGGTTTACCAACCTGACGAAAGTGGGTAACGTGGGTACTGCGTCTCCTTATTTCATGCTGGAAGAGCTGATGAATAATAATATGCTGAAAAAAGGACAGACCATTGTAATGATGGTGCCTGAAAGCGCAAGATTCTCATATGCCTACGCACATCTTACAGTGGTATAAAATATCGGAAAATCCTGATTGATCTGGCGTTTGAATATGAGGCATAACAACAGCACTCGGACATAACCCGCCAGGGGTTACGTGTTTGTAGCCCCGGGTTGTAAACCCGGGGGACGTCAAACCGGATGCACGTTGTGAATGCGGATCAACGCCATCGAACATCAGACGAATTACAAATACATCATTAAGAGGGGGCGTAAGCTCCTTTCTTTTTTGGTATATGATATATAATATAAATGTAAATTTGGCTCAAACATAATACACATGAAAAAAGAGGAAGTTCCCCAGGATGGTGACAACATGCATGAAGGTACTTTCAAACAGTTGTTTTATGCCACCGACAATGCGGGTCAGTACGTACCGGTAACCAGTGTAGGCTGGGAGCCTGAGAATGTAGCGATGAAGCAGGCGTGGGAAGAGATCAATGAACGTGTGGAAAAAGCCAGGGCGCAGGTGTTGGCGGGTGAAGTCAGTCCGGTAGTGTACTACATGGAGAAGACCATCATGGACCTGCCATTACTGGCCAGTTATGTAGGTAAGTTCCAGTGGCAGGTAAAACGCCATATGAAACCAGCCGTTTTTAATAAGCTGAACGATAAAATGTTGCGCAAGTATGCGGCAGCATTCAAGATCAGCGTACAGGAATTGAAAAATATCAGATAATCAAGCGTAAACAGATCCTGCAGGACCAGTTCCCGCAGGACGCTCAATAAATTATATCCAAATGGATGAGGTACTGGAAGTTATGAGTGATATTCAGTTCAGCCACGAGCAAACTGCCCATTGTGAGAGTGGGGTTATTTCAAATATCTTCCGCCATTACGGTTTACATATCAGTGAACCGATGGCGTTTGGTATAGGAGCCGGTATTTTCTTCGGTCATCTGCCTTTTGTAAAGGTGAACGGTGTTCCGGGTACAACTTATCGGGTGGTGCCGGGTGCTATATTCAAGAGAGTATGCAAACGGCTGGGGGTTAAAATGGAATCACAGACATTTTCCAGTCCTGAGAAAGGTATGGCAGCGCTGGACCGTATACTGGAAACAGGCAAGCCTGTAGGATTGCTTTCCAGTGTATATTACCTGCCTTATTTCCCGCCGGCATATCGTTTCCATTTCAATGCGCACAACCTGGTGGCATTCGGTAAGGATGGAGACAACTACCGTATCAGTGATCCGATCATGGAAACTGTTACACAGATAGATCCGGTAAGCCTGGCAGAGGCCCGTTTTGCAAAAGGTTTCCCTGCTCCGAAAGGAAAAATGTATTATCCGGTAGAAGTACCGGAAAAGGTATCGCTGGAGCAACCTATACGTGATGGGATCAAGCAGGCTTGCAGTGATATGTTGCATATCCCCCTGCCTTTTTTTGGTGTGAAAGGGATCCGTTTCCTGGCAAAGCGACTGAGGTATTATCCGGAGAAGGTGGGCGACAGGAAAGCGGTGTTGTACCTGGGTAATATCATCCGTATGCAGGAGGAGATCGGTACCGGTGGTGCAGGTTTCCGTTTTATGTATGCGGCCTTTTTACAGGAAGCGGCAGGTATCCTGAAAAGGAGTGAGCTGTCAGAGATCTCTGCAGAGCTGACCCGTATAGGGGACACCTGGCGTAACTTTGCCTTCAACGCAGGCAGGGTATGCAAGAGCCGGAGTGTGAATAATATCTCTTATGCAGAGCTCAGTGAAATGCTGATGCAATGTGCAGCAGAAGAAGAAGTGCTATTCCGTAAATTGTCGAAAGTAAAATTATAATGACCAGCATTCTGGTGCAGGATCTGCACAAAACATATCAGGGAGCGCTGGAACCATCATTGAAAGGCCTGAGCTTTAGTTTTCCGAAAGGGGCCATTGTGGGCCTGTTAGGACCTAACGGTGCTGGAAAGACCACTACTATTTCTATCCTCTGTGGTTTGATAAAAGCAGATGCCGGGCAGGTACAGATCTTCGATCTGCCTCAGAATGCCATGAACCGGGAGGCCATTAAAGGGCTGATCGGTATTGTGCCCCAGCAGATCGCATTATTCCCCCATCTTACTGCGGTTGAAAACCTGGAATATTTCGGTAACCTGTACGGACTGAAAGGGAAATCCCTGCGCAACCGTATTGATGATTATCTCCAGGTATTCGGGCTGGAAAAGAACGGCCATAAACAGGTGAGGCATTTTTCGGGCGGAATGAAACGCCGTACCAATATCATTGCAGCTATCTTACACCAGCCGCAGCTGCTGGTGCTGGACGAACCTACAGCTGGTGTGGATGTGCAGTCGCGCAGTATGATACTGCAGTTCCTCCGTGATTATAACCGGCAGGGAGTAAGCATCGTATATACTTCGCACCTGCTGGATGAAGCACAGACCATCTGCCAGGAGGTAGCCATTATTGATGAAGGCAAAGCAGTTGTTCAGGGCAGCACCACTGAGCTGATAGCAAAGCATCCTGAATGCCGCAACCTGGAAGACGTGTTCCTGCATTATACCGGACATGCATTGAGAGACTAATAAAAACCGGATGTTACGACTACTGGCTACGATACGAAAAGAATGGTTATTACTGCTGCGCGACAGGACGGGACTGACGTTGTTATTTGCTATGCCGGTGGTACTGATCACCGTAATGGCTATGATAGAAGATGCGCCTTTCCGTGATTACCAGGAGCTGAGATTTGATATCCTGACCGTGGATAATGATCATGGACGCCTGGGAAAATATATCAGGGATGGATTGGAATACAGTCCGCAGTTCCGGGTGATAGATTCCCTGAAAGGCCAGCCTGTAACGGAACAGCAGGCCAGAGACCTGGTGAATGAAGGTGAATACAAGATCTGTATCATCATTCCTCATGGTGCTACCGGCGCTATTGTGAGCAATGCGAATAAGATCGTTAACGATATTTCGAAGCGTATGGGCATGCCCGGAGTACTGCCGGTAAGCAGCCGTAAAGATTCACTGAATGTGACCGTCTATTTTGATCCCGCTTCAAAGAAAGCCTTTAAAAGTGCTATTCATCAGGCGCTGGATAATTTCCTGACGCAGGTGGAGACAGACCTGCTGCTGGAAAGGATCAAGCAACAATTGAAGCGGAAAGATGTTCCTGAAAGCGATTCTATGGTGATACAGCTCAAGGCGGTAGGGCTGAAAGAGCAACTGACGGGGCCTTCGGAAGAATTAGACGTGATATCCAATTCTGTGCAGCACAACGTGCCGGCATGGAGCATCTTTGCCATGTTCTTCATCGTAATACCTATTGCAGGTAATATGATCAGGGAAAGGGAAGATGGCAGCCTGCTGAGAATGAAGCTGATCCCCGGTTCCTACCTGGCCATCCTGACGGGTAAGATGTTGTTCTTTGTAGCGGTATGTGTGGTGCAGTTTTACCTGATGATGCAGGTAGGCATTTACCTGTTACCATTGCTTGGATTGCCGAAGCTGATGCTGGGACAGAGCCTGCTGGCAGCATTCATTGTAGCGGTGGGGATCGGGCTGGCGTCTACATCGTACGGCATACTGGTGGGAACTGTGTTTAAAACGCCCAACCAGGCCCTGAACTTTGGCGCTATATCCATCGTTATCCTGTCTGCCATTGGCGGTATCTGGATACCCCTGGAGATCATGCCATCACATATGCAGTTCATTGGCCACCTGTCGCCGCTTAGCTGGGGACTGGATGCGATCAATGATATTTATCTGCGGAATGAAGGTGTGGCGCATATCTGGAGGCATATGGGCAAACTGGTATCATTTGCGGTAGTGCTATTGTGTATCGCGGCGCTGATAGAGAAGAAGCGGCTCAGCTAGGGAAGTCCTGCTGAGTATGGCGCGTATTGACTATTGGATGTAAAGCTGTATTTTTACGGCCACCTGGCGTGAAAATTGCGGATGGTGGCCAGGCTCCCGGAAAAAAGGGAACTTAAACCTGCAACAAAAACTATGGAAGAATTAAAACAGAAATTGAAAGTTCAGATTATTGAGGCCTTGAACCTGCAGGACACACGTCCTGAAGACATTGATGACAATGCACCTTTGTTTGGTGAAGGTCTGGGCCTTGATAGCATTGACTCCCTTGAGCTGATGGTATTGCTGGAAAGGCATTACCAGATCAAAGTAGAAGATCCCCGCGAAGGAAGAAAAATATTACAGTCTGTTCAGTCTATGGCAGAATTTATTCAATCCAAACAACAACCTGCGTAAGGCGTATACCCGGCATGGCGGAAAGAGTGTTTATAACAGGCTTAGGCATGATCACCGCCATTGGTGATAACGTAGCAGAAAATCTCCGGAGCCTGTGCGCGCAGAAGAGTGGACTGGATTTCACCAGGCAGCTGGATACCATTTACAGGGACGTTTTACCGGTAGCTGAAGTAAAGCATACCACGCCTGCCCTCAGTGAAATGGCTGGTATTGCCGGTAAAGAAGGATATACCCGTACTACGCTGCTGGGGCTGATCGCCATGCAGGAAGCCCTGAAGCATGCAGGTCTCAGTAACCTGGAAGATGAATCCACCGGTTTTATCAACGCGTCTACCGTAGGGGGGATGTGCGATACGGAGAATGTTTATTTCGACATTGCAGACCCGGAAAAAACGGGCGATTTCGTTAAATATATCGATACCCTGGATTGTGCCGACTGCACCCAGCAGATTGCTGATGTAGCAGGCATCAACGGACCTGTTACCACCATCAGTACCGCCTGTTCATCGTCCGCCAATGCGTTGATGTATGGCGCAAGACTGATCAAAGCCGGCATAGTGCGCCGGGTGATCTGTGGTGGCACAGAAGCGCTGACCCGTTTTACCCTGAATGGTTTTAACTCGCTTAAGAATGTAGATAAGCGCCCCTGCCGTCCTTTCGACAATGACCGTAACGGTCTGAATCTGGGAGAGGGTGCGGCTTACCTGGTACTCGAAAGCGAATCGCTTGTGAAAGAGCGGAATGCGCGGGTACTGGCTACGCTGAATGGTTATGCCAATACCAACGAAGCATTCCATCCTACGGCCCCTTCTCCGGATGGCGACGGCGCCTATGCGGCTATGAAGACCGCCATGGAAATGGGCGGCTGTACACCTGCAGATATCCAGTATGTGAATGTACATGGCACTGCTACGCTCAGCAATGATGTGGCAGAGGGCATGGCCTTACAGCGTTTATTTGGCATGGAGGTGCCCAAGTTCAGCAGTACGAAACCGTTTACCGGTCATGCTTTGGCAGCCGCAGGAGGGATAGAGGCTATTTATGCCGTATTGGCTATCTCTCATCAGATAATATTTCCTAATCTCCACTTTAAAGATAAAATGCAGGAATTGTACATTACGCCGGAAACCCGTTTACTGGAGCATTATCCCGTGCGTAATGTGCTGTCAAACTCATTTGGTTTTGGCGGAAACAATGCCTCCCTGCTGATCAGCAAATATGAAGGGTAAGTGTTATATACAGGGATTGGCTGCCATTACGCCCCAGCATACGTTTGAGGGAGACCTGTCGCAGCCGGTGGCGATTACCCGGGGAAATATGCTTTCCTGCATAGAACCTGATTATCGTTCCTTTATAGCTCCCAACAGCTTGCGCCGGATGACGCGTGTGCTCAAAATGGGGCTGACAGCATCGCTGAAATGCCTGCAGGACAGCGGTATTGCCGTTCCCGGCGCCATTGTGACCGGTACCGGTAAGGGCAGTCTGCAGGACACAGAACGTTTTATCAAAGAGATCCGCGATTACCAGGAACGGGCCCTGAACCCTACCCCTTTCATTCAATCTACTTACAATGCAGTAAATGGTCTGATCGCCTTACAGCAGAAATGTACAACGTACAACAACACATTTGTACACCGGGGCTTTTCATTTGAACATGCCCTGCTGGACAGCATGCTCTTATTGCATGAAGGCACCTCTGATGTATTGGCAGGCGCATTTGACGAGATCACAACAGAACACTTTTTCATAAAGAGTCGTATCGGTCATTGGAAGAAGGAAACAATATCCAATGATACGTTGTATGAGCACATGTCTCCTGGTACGATCGCCGGAGAAGGGGCCATATTCTTTTTACTGGCTCCTTTAGCAACAGCGCAGACTTATGCACAGATCGGAGGACTGGAAATGTTATATAAACCATCCCCCGGAAAACTGAGTGCTGCCTTACCTCAATTCCTGCGGCAACGTGGCTTACAGGCAACAGACATAGACCTGGTAATGACAGGTGCAAATGCCGACAGTAATCATGAACATTATTACCAGGTACTGAATAGTTATACCCATTGCCCTCAATTGCCATTCAAACATCTGAGCGGCGATTACGAAACGGCCGGCGCTTTTGCCCTCTGGCTGGCTGCACAGATATTGAAGCAGCAACAGATCCCCTCACAATGGTTCCCGATGTTGCAGCAGCCACCTGCAAGATTGCGGAATATCCTGATCTATAATCACTTTTTTGGAGAGCAGCACACGTTTATGCTGGTACAGACGGTGTAAACAAAAAGGCCGCCCGGAGTACCGGACAGCCCTTAAGTAATTATTGTCTGTAAAATGCTTTCTTTCGGGCAACCCTGAATACCGGATACCTGAGATATCCTGGTTCTGCATAAGGTGAATGTTCATAAACGAAACGTAGCTGTGCTTCACCACTTTTCGCGAAGGTGCTGTCGGCCTCTCTTTTCTGTTTTAACTGCTCCTGTAACGTCGGATTGGACTTGAGGTATGCTGCAGCAATGTCCTCAAACACATAAGGGGAATATCCTTCCTTTCTCATGAGGATGGGATCGAAGAAGTTCCATGCAAAGAAAGAATCGCCTCCGGTCGGCTCCAGTGTTTCGATCAGGTACCGGTTGGCTACCTGGTTCATCGGAATATAATAGTCCCCTTTTCGGAACTGCATAGAGTCTTTGGTAACAGACACTTTTACATCACTGTGGATATAATGGCCTTCGTAAGGGCGTGGTGCGGTCTTATAGTCATCTATGTGGTAAGTCTCCACATAGATGATTGTATCCTGTGTAAAACGCCTCATTTGCACATTATTGTTCTTCAGCAGATCCAGCACATTCCACCAACCCTGTGGTATGACATACGCTTCTGGTCTCGTGATCTCATTTCTTGCTACCACATGGTCATAGAACTTTACCTGTTTTTCGAAGGGTTTGGTCCGGTCGTAATAGAGGCGTGGTTCGCCGGATATCTCGCTGGGTTTGTGCCCGGCAGCATATCCTTTAAAATTGATATAACTGAAGTGGGTGGTATCTTCCCTCCATTCCAGCGGGAAATAGGTTTGTTCCTTTTCTTTTTCTTTGGTTTCTGCGCGGAGTGTTTTAATCTGTTCGCTATGTGTGCTGACAAAACTGATGAACGATTCCATGAGGGCATATGTGGCCTGTACCCTCTGAGGATATGGCTTCAGCATATGTGTTTCGGGCACAAATCCGAAGGTATGGAAGAGGGTGGTATAACCGCTGGAATAACGGGGACCGTCGGCATAAGTGATCCAGCCCTGTTCCGGTGTTTCGCCAAAGTGATTGACGTAAGGGACCAGGTCATAACCTTTTTCCTTCATCAGCTGGTAGAGGCCGGGTTCAAATTCGTTATGGAGAAATCTGCCCATATCACCCCCCATTTTGTTATGCTCGGTAGACAAGAGGGTCATGACATGTTGATAATCAGCGCCATTACTTACGTGGTTATCTACAAATACGTCTGGATCGGTTAACTGGTATATCTGGTGGAAAGAGCGGGCATTGCGGGAATCGGCTTTAATGAAGTCACGGTTCAGGTCATAATTCCTGGCATTACCACGGGAACCGAAGGCGGCAGGGCCATTCTGGTCTACCCGGTAGTTGGTACTACGGTTTAGCGCACCGCCTATATTGTATATGGGAATGACAGCCAGGACGATGTTATCAGGCAATTTGTTTTTACCCAGCGCCAGGTCACGCAGCAGCAGCATGGATGCGTCTATACCGTCGGGTTCACCAGAGTGGATGCCGTTATTGATGAGGATGATGCGTTTATTTTTTTTGCGCAGGCTGGCAAAGTTGAAATCTCCGGAAGGGGAGTATATTACCAGGTGCAATGGGTAGCCGGCGTCTGTAGGGCCCATTTCTCTCATAGAGATCTGTGGGAAACGTTTATCTAATTGACGGTAATAAGCGATGCATTCCTCATAAGTAGCTGTTTCCTGTCCCCGCGTCTTTTCAAAGCGGGTGCTCAGGTCCTGAGCCGCTGAAGGTAGCGCGGAGTAGCATAGCGCCAGCAGAGCGGCGGTTCTGATCATGTTCTTCATGTATTAAAAGGCGACGTTTGTTTGATTTGGTTCTGGTTGATTTTGTTGTACGAGCTGTATTGATCTACCCGTATTAGCTAAGCTATTATAGGCGTTTGTATATAGCCAAATAGAACTGTATAGCGCTCGTATAGCGTTTGTAAAGAACTGTTAGCTTCCATATTTGACGCTATTCAATACCGGGGCGACAAAATAGTAGAATATCTTCAGTTTTTATATGCCTGTTGTGTGCAGGGGAGGTAGAATTATACAAGCGGTGGTAGCTCCCTGACAGTAGACGCATATGGGAAAGAGTAGGTAATGAAAAAACGGGCATAGTACCTGATGGGAATAAAAGAAATGATAAGTTGGAAGGAATGAGGAAATAATGTAATAGATGCTGATGGGGCGGGAAGTGATAATTACAAACGGTAGGGGAGGGAGATGAATGCCGTCGGGCAGGAACGTGGCAGGACGGCTGGCATTAGCGGAGTGCTCCGGGTGGAGATCCTGGCCTTAGTTTTTTGAAGCTGACCGATGCGCTTGACAGGGGTTAAATCGGCATACCTAAGCTGGATACGTACTGATACGCTCAATAGTAAGGCAGCTTCAAAAAACTACAGCCAGGGTCCCACCTGGAGCCGCAGCGACGGAACCTCACCTGTGAAGACAGGCAGGAGGCAACAGGCAGGAGGCAACAGGCAGGAGGCAACAGGCAGGAGGCAACAGGCAGGAGGCAACAGGCAGGAGGACAATAAATTAGAAGAACCGGGGAGGTAACCGCAAAACAAAAAGCCCTTCCCAGTTACAGGAAGAGCTAAATTATTTTAGACTAAAGCGCTTACGCGAGGGCGTTTACTTTCTTAGAAAGTTTGCTCTTCAGGTTGGCTGCTTTATTTTTATGAATAACATTACGTTTAGCCAACTTGTCGATCATAGAGATCACATCAGACAACTTATCGTCAGCAGCCGCCTTTTCAGTCAATTTCTTCAGATCACGGATAGCATTACGGGTGGTTTTACCGTAGTAACGGTTACGCTCATTCCGTTTTCTGCTCTGACGTACGTCTTTTTTCGTTGCTTTATGGTTTGCCATTTTTCTTATTTCAAGTTTCGGACGGCAAAGGTATGCATTACTTCAATAGAAAACAAATAAAAACAAAATTCCCGGGAATATTTCCACGGATTTCCGTACTATAGACACAAAATTAGTTTAAACTGAATAAAATCAAGTGAAAACAGGTTAATATAAGAAAAGCAGTTTAAGTGTTCCTGATTAAGCTTTAAAGCTTCAGCATTTTTCCGTTTTTCTTTCACAAAAAAGCTACGATATTTGCAATCCCATATATTATATATGGGGCATTCAACAGAATAGCAATTTGAATCGAAGCTTTAGCAAAACTCGTTGTAAATGAAGGACTTCTCATTTGTTACCAACTCACATCCTGCCTACATAGAATCTTTATACCAGGATTACCGTAAAGACCCTGGCGCAGTAGACCCGGAATGGAGCAAGTTTTTTGAAGGATTTGACTTTGCGGTAAATAACGTTAATGGAAAAGCAGGAGCGCCGGGAGCGGCGGGCGCCGGTCTTCCGGTAAGCAGTGACCAGTTAACAAAGGAACTCAATGTTTACAGACTGATACAAGCCTACCGTAAAAAGGGGCATCTGATCTCAAAAACGAATCCCATCCGCGAAAGAAAGGACAGACAGGCTAACCTGGATATATCTTTTTACGGCCTTGGAGAAGCAGATCTGAAAACAGAATTCTATGCCGGTCAGGTACTGGGCCTTGGTAAAACAAGCCTGGAGAATATCGTGAACCGACTGAAGCAGGTATATGCTGCTGCAGTGGGGCTGGAGTTTACTTATATCAACGATGCTAAGAAAGTAGAATGGTTGCAGCGTGAGATGGAAACCACCCTGCAGCAGCCTGTATCCCTGGAAAGAAAGAAGCGCATCCTGCTGAAACTGAACCAGGGCGTAATGTTCGAAAAATTCCTCCACACCAAATATATCGGTCAGAAACGTTTCGGCCTGGAAGGCGGTGAAAATACCATCCCGGCCCTGGACGCTATTATCAACACTGCTGCTGCCGAAGGCGTGCAGGAAGCAGTGATCGGTATGGCGCACCGTGGCCGTCTGAACGTATTGGCCAATATCCTCGGTAAAACGTATGAGCAGATCTTCAACGAGTTTGAAGGACATGCCGTTCCGGACCTGACAATGGGTAGCGGAGACGTAAAATACCACCTGGGTTTCCGTTCTATCGTGGAAACACCAACCGGCAACAAGGTAAATCTGCAGCTGCTTCCCAACCCTTCCCACCTGGAAGTGGTAGACCCGCTGGTAACAGGTTATGCCCGCAGTAAGGCCGATGTGATCTACAACAGCGATTATGACAAGATCCTGCCTATCCTGATCCACGGCGATGCCGCGGTAGCAGGACAGGGTGTAATATATGAGCTCATCCAGATGAGCAACCTGAAAGGGTATTATACCGGTGGTACCATGCACCTGGTGATCAACAACCAGATCGGGTTCACCACTGACTTTGACGATGCCCGTTCTTCTGACTACTGTACCAGTATCGCTTCTACCGTGCAGGCGCCGGTATTCCATG
This sequence comes from Chitinophaga filiformis, assembly GCF_023100805.1. Classification (NCBI taxonomy): domain Bacteria; kingdom Pseudomonadati; phylum Bacteroidota; class Chitinophagia; order Chitinophagales; family Chitinophagaceae; genus Chitinophaga; species Chitinophaga filiformis. Next base: position 7,657,175 of record NZ_CP095855.1, on the reverse strand, counting down.
TGAATGGCGACGATGCCGAAGCTGTGGTGAAAGTATCAGAGATAGCGGCCCGTTACAGGCAGGAATTCAATTCAGATATCTTTATCGACCTGCTGTGCTACCGTAAGCATGGGCATAACGAAGGTGATGAGCCTAAATTTACCCAGCCAAGCCTGTATGCGCTGATCGATAAACATCCTAATCCCAGGGAAGTGTACACACAGAAACTGTTACAGGCAGGTGAAGTGGAAGTACAGGAACTGGCGAAGGAAATGGAGAAGAGCTTCTGGGCGGACCTGCAGGAACGCCTGGATGAGGTAAGACAGAACCCGCTGCCTTATACCTACCAGAAGCCGGAGCAGTGGTGGGCGGCATTGCGTAAATCACAGCCGGAAGATTTTGAGAAGTCGCCGGTGACCGCTATCAAAGAAGAAGAGGTAAAACGCCTTTTTGGCAAGCTGATGGAATGGCCTAAAGAGTTCGTTCCATTGCGTAAAGTTGAAAAGCTGCTACAGGAAAAAATAAAACTATTCGAAACAGAAGGTAAGCTGGACTGGGCAACCGGTGAGTTGCTGGCATATGCCAGTCTGCTGACGGAAGGCAAGGACGTGCGTATGAGCGGCGAAGACGTGAAGAGAGGTACATTCTCGCACCGTCACGCTATCCTGTTCGACGAAAATACCAACGCTACCTATAGCAGGCTGGGTGCACTGCAGGAAAAGCAGGGCCAGTTCCGCATCTATAACTCACTGCTGAGTGAATTTGCAGTACTGGGTTTTGAATATGGTTATGCAATGGCCAATCCAAATGCACTGGTACTGTGGGAAGCGCAATATGGCGACTTCGCCAATGGCGCGCAGACCGTTATAGACCAGTACCTGAGCAGTGCAGAACAGAAATGGACAACGCAGAATGGCCTGGTAATGTTATTGCCACATGGTTATGAAGGCGGTGGACCAGACCACTCCAATGCCCGTCCGGAGAGATTCCTGCAGGCATGTGCTGAATACAATATCATCGTTACAAATATTACCACATCAGCCAACTTCTTCCACGCATTGCGCCGCCAGTTAACCTGGCCGTTCCGCAAGCCGCTGGTGAACTTCGCACCTAAGGCCAATTTAAGGCACATCGGTTCTTACTCGCCAATATCAGCCTTCACAGAAGGAGGGTTCAGGGAAGTACTGGATGATGATTTTATCGATGATCCGTCTAAAGTGAAAAAGGTACTGCTGTGTACAGGTAAGATGTACTTCGACCTGAGCGAGAAACAGCAGAAAGAGAACAGGAAAGATGTAGCTATTGTAAGGCTTGAACAATTGTATCCGCTGCCGGTAACACAACTGGAAGCGCTGAACCAGAAGTACAAAGCTGCTACCTGGTTCTGGGTACAGGAAGAGCCGCTGAACATGGGCGCAGCTTCCTACCTGCAGATGAACCTGAAACAGATCAACTATGGTGTGATCAGCCGTAATCCAAGTGCAGCCACTGCAACCGGATTTGCGAAGGTACATGCGCGTGAGCAGCTCGAAATCATTGAGACTGCATTTAACATTTAGATGAATAGAGAATAAAGTGAAGAATGAGTTCACTTTTAAACATTGATTGCACACAGAAATTAGAAATATGGCTATCGAAATCAAAGTTCCTACGGTAGGAGAATCTATTAGCGAGGTAACAATTGCAAAGTGGTTGAAGAAAGACGGAGATTATGTGCAGCAGGATGAGGTGATCTGTGAAATGGAATCTGAAAAAGCCACCTTTGAACTGAATGCAGAAAAGGCAGGGGTATTAAAAATTGCAGCCCCTGAAGGCGCTACTTTAAAAGTAGGCGATGTAGCTTGTACAATTGACACCGATGCTGTTGCACCCGTGGGCAACAATGCTCCGGCCGCGGCGGCGCCTGTTGCTGCAGCTGCACCTGCTGCTCCTGTTGCCGAAGCTGCTCCTGCAGCACCTGCGGTAAATAAAGGAACCATTGAGATGAAAGTGCCTACTGTGGGCGAATCTATCAGTGAAGTAACACTGATAAAATGGCTGAAGAAAGACGGTGAGTATGTAGAGCGCGATGAAGTGATCTGCGAGCTGGAATCAGAGAAAGCCACTTTCGAACTGAATGCCGAAGAAGCCGGTGCATTACAGACACTGGGTAAAGAAGGAGATGTATTAAAGGTAGGTGATCCTATCGCCAAAATAGATACCAGCGTAGGCCGTCCTGCGGGTAAAGCACAACCGGCTGCTGCGGCAGCTCCTGCTGCGAAACCACAGGCTGCTCCACAGCCACAGCAGGCGCCGGTGACCGCTATCCCGAACGATCTGAAGGCTACTCCTGTTGCTGCTGCGGTAATTGCAGACAAGCATGTGGATCCATCCTCTATCAAGGGTACCGGTGCACATGGCAAGATCATGAAGGACGATGTATACGCAGCACTCCAGAATCCGGGTGTGGCTATCGGCCAGGAAATGTTCACCCGCGCAGAACGCCGCGAGAAGATGAGCAACCTGCGTAAGACTGTTTCCCGCCGCCTGGTGGAAGCGAAGAATACGACAGCGATGCTGACCACCTTCAACGAAGTGGACATGACAGCCATCATGGAACTGCGTGCCAAATACAAAGAAGTATTCAAGAAACAGCATGAAGTGAACTTAGGCTTTATGAGCTTCTTCACAAAAGCATGTTGTTTTGCACTGAAGGAGTTCCCTTCCGTGAATGCATATATCGACGGAGAAGAGCTGGTATACCATGATTTCTGCGACGTATCTATCGCTGTATCAGCACCGAAAGGACTGGTAGTGCCGGTGATCCGTAATGCAGAAAGCCTGGATATGGCGCAGATTGAAAAGAAAGTAGTGGAACTGGCTACCAAAGCCCGCGACAACAAACTCACCATGGATGAAATGACCGGTGGTACTTTCACCATCACCAACGGAGGCGTGTTCGGTTCGCTGATGAGTACTCCGATCATTAACATCCCTCAGTCTGCTATCTTAGGCATGCACAAGATCCAGGAACGCCCGATGGCTGTCAACGGACAGGTAGTGATCCGTCCGATGATGTACGTTGCGCTGAGCTACGACCACCGTATCATCGATGGCCGTGAGTCTGTGAGCTTCCTGGTGCGTGTAAAAGAAATGCTGGAAAGTCCTGAACAGTTACTGTTCGGTAAAGATCCGCTGAAAGCATTATTGAAATTGTAATTAACGCTAAACGCGGAACGCGTATAATTGCGAAACGCTTAACGCCTGATTGCCTTGTTGCCAATCGCGTTAAGCGTTTTGCATTTTAAGCGGCCGCATCAATCGCAATATGATCCGTTGGGAAAATTATTTAGCTGCTGCAGAGAAGATCATTATCGCCTACGATGGTTCCCTGCCATTGCATCACTTTCTGAAAGGATTCTTTAAGCAGCATCCTTACATGGGCAGCAGGGACAGGCGACAGATCTCTCAGCTGGTATACCAGTATTACCGGCTGGGACACCTGTGGAAAGGGGCGAAGAGCACCTCCGAAAGAATATTGCTGGGCTCTTTCCTGTGTGAACAGGAAGGGAATGAAATATTAAGGTTCTTTCATCCGGAACTGAACGAAAAGATCACGTTGCCTGTTGAAGAAAAACTGTCATTGCTGGGACATGGAAATGTGACGGATGTATTCCCGTTCACAAAGGAATTATCTGAGGGTATAGACAGCCTCGCTTTCAGCCGCTCTTTTTTCGTGCAGCCGCATCTGTTTATCAGAACACGTAACAATAAGCAGTTTTCGATACTGCGCCTGCTGGAAAAGGCAGCTATTGCATTTGAAGTATTGGGAGATGATACTATCGCATTGCCCAACAGTACGAAGATAGATGCGATCATCACCGATAAGAGCTGGTATGAGATACAGGATGCCTCCTCACAAAAAGCAGGTGCAATGTTCAATGCGCAGGCAGGCGAACAATGGTGGGATAGCTGTGCGGCCAGTGGTGGCAAATCGATCTTGCTGCTGGATAAACAGCCGGGCGTAAAACTGCTGGCAAGCGATATCCGGACCTCTATCATTCAAAACCTGCATCAGCGGTTTAAAGAGGCTGGAATACGGCACTACGAAAGTGTTGTGATGGACCTGACAGCACCCGTGTCATCATCAGTGATCAAAGATCGTCGCTTCGATCATATTATCCTCGATGCGCCCTGCTCCGGATCGGGTACCTGGGGGCGCACGCCTGAAAGTCTTTCTTTCTTCAACGAGAAACAGATCACCGAATATCAGCAGCTGCAAAAGAAGATCGCTGCCAATGTAGTGCAATTGCTGAAGCCCGGCGGAACACTGATCTATATTACCTGCTCCGTCTTCAGAAAAGAGAACGAAGAGGTGGTGCAATTCCTGGAAGAGGGTAGCGGATTGCAGGTACAGGAAGGCGGCGTGATACCAGGATATGAGCAGCGGGCGGATAGTATGTTTGCGGTAAAGATGTTAAAAAAGTAAGTACCTTATCACCTTATGAAGAGAATATTGTATTTGTTACTGTTCCTGGCAGCATGTAAATCATCATCATCCGATCAGGAAGCGGACAGGATCACAGTGATCAGGGAGAAGATATTGAATGAAAATATCATCGCGGATTTTAGACCCGAGACATTTGAGGGTGAGGTAGACCATATTTCAGAAGTTATTTATAAAGATAGTCCTGTAGAGACGGATACGGTTTCGAAGGAATATTGGTTTAAAGATCATCGTTTGCACCGGATTTCTGCGATTACCAGAAGAATGCCGAAAGATACACTCACCATTCGATATGATACTGCTGGCAGAATATTGTCACTTATCAATTCGGATGGCCGTAGCAACTACAATATTGATAGCTTTAGATATGATGCAGCCGGCCGGCGTATTGAACAGATGAATCGTATTTTCAGTATTGAAACCCGTCATCTGTATGAGTATAATAAAGCAGGAGATTCGTTATTGATCAGGAAGGGAGAGGAAGATAATGTAGATAGTATTTATATCCGGAAGAATGGCGACGTTATAACTGTGACACGGGCATTCGGCGAGGGCTACAAGGGAGCAACATATGTATATGAGTATGATGGGCAGAACAGGCCGGTCACTTTATACTGTTATCAGAATGGAGTTGCAGACAGTAAGGTGATCGAAAAATATGACAGCCATGGAAACCTCGTAAAATGGGAATATTACCGGGCTGATACTACGACGAAAGGTGGTTTTGGTGAAATGGATGCAACCTTGAGTTATACGTTTGAATATACGTATGACAATAAAGGAAACTGGACGTCCAGGAAAAAGCAGGCAGTAGATAAAAGTCAGGCGATAGTTGTAGCAAGAAAGATCACTTACAGGTAGAAAAGCGGTAGTGTAGAGATCAGATATATCGTGAGCGTCTTCAGTGCTTCGTAATCAGTTTTTCCAGGGCTGGTTAACCAATATTCAAATTCGCAAATATAAAAAAGGTGCTTCAGTCATGAAGCACCTTTTTTATATTTGATCTGAATATCATTGCGGTAAAACACTTCGCTGTATAATGCCTCCCGCAATCACATCGTCTCCTTCATAGAAAACGGCTGACTGACCGGGAGCGATACCTTTCACGTGTTCGTAGAAATTCACCTTCACTTTGCCGTCTACATTGTAAAGATTGCTGAGCGCACCCTTATCTTTATAACGGATCTTGGTGATGGCTTCCATACCTTCAGGAATGTGGTCGTACTTTATCAGGTTCAAACCAGCAACGGTCATTTCATTCCGGTTCAGTTCATCTTCATTACCCAGTACAACGGTATTGGTCTCGGGGATGATCTCGGTTACGAATACCGGGCGTCCCAGGGCAATATCCAGCCCTTTACGCTGCCCGATGGTATAGAAGGGATAACCCTTATGATGACCGACGATCGTGCCGTCTCTCAGTACGAAATTGCCGCCATTTACCTGTTCTTCCAGTCCGTCCACTTTACGCTTCAGGAAACCGCGGTAGTCGTTGTCCGGCACAAAGCAGATCTCATAGCTTTCTGCTTTTTTTGCCAGTTCCGGATAACCGAAATCGAACGCCATCTGGCGGATCTCAGTCTTGCGGTATTTACCCAGGGGAAGTATGGTACGGGCCAGCACATCCTGCTGAAGTCCCCACAATACATAGCTTTGGTCTTTCAGGTCATCAATACCTTTGCTGAGCACAAAGCGGTCGTTTTCTTCCCTGATCTGTGCGTAGTGTCCTGTAGCAATAAAAGCACAATCCATGGCGTCAGCACGTTTCATCAACGCACGCCATTTTATATGGGTATTGCACAGAACGCAAGGATTAGGTGTGCGGCCTGCTATATATTCGTCTACAAAGTTATTAATAACAAAATCCCCGAATTCATCCCGGATATCCAGTACGAAGTGAGGAAAACCGTGGTGTACGGCTGCTGCACGGGCATCATTGAAGGAATCCAGGTTACAGCACCCGGTTTCCTTTTTGCTGGAGCCGGCAGATGCATAATCCCAGGTCTTCATGGTGATTCCCACCACTTCATACCCTTGTTCATGAAGCATCAGGGCGGTAACGGTACTATCTATACCGCCGCTCATCGCTACCAGAACCTTACCATGTCTGCTCATCGTTAATAATATTAAGTGCGCAAAATTACAGAAATTAGTCGAGAAGCCTCCCCGGGGGTAATATTATGACATGAATGGGAAAGAGTAATTCTACTCCGATATTGAACAGGTGCTATGGACTGTCAAGTATTCGTTTTATATTTAATGGTCAGAGTTCTGCGTTTAATAAAAAAACTAATATGTTACCTATTTTAAATAAAGCTCATGTATTGAAGCATCCGGAACTGGGGGTGTCAGAGAGCTATTTTAACCATCCGGAGAAGATATTACAGTTCGGTACAGGCGTATTACTTAGAGGATTAGTGGATTACCTGGTGGATAAAGCCAACAAAAAAGGAGTTTACGGCGGAAGGATCGTAGTGGTAAAGTCTACCGGCGGAGATACCAATGAGTTCAGCCAGCAGGACAACCTGTATACAACCAATATCAAGGGCGTTTCTCAAGGGGAACTGGTGAATGAGGTGCTGATCAACGCTTCCGTTAGTCGTGTTTTGCAATCGAATGCAGATTGGCGGCAGATATTAGATGCAGTACACCAGCCCGCACTGCAAACAATCGTTTCGAATACTACCGAGGTAGGTATCCAATACGTAGCCGAAAAAATTGATGGCGTACCGGCATCTTTCCCTGGAAAATTGCTGGCCGTGCTCTGGGAGCGTTTCCAGTATTTTAAAGGGGCTTCGCATACCGGCTTTGTGATCGTACCGACCGAGCTGGTGGTGAACAATGGAGCTTTGCTGAAGGAGATAGTACTGAAACTGGCAAAATATAATGACCTGCCGGTGGCGTTCCTCCAGTGGATAGAAAGTGATAACTATTTCTGCAGCTCGCTGGTGGACAGGATCGTGCCAGGAAAACCGAAAGACCTGGCGGCCCTGGAAACTAAGGCCGGATATAGCGACAGTTTATGGATCGACGCAGAACCTTACCTCCTCTGGGCCATTGAAGGAGATGAGCGTGTCCGGGAAATCCTGGGATTCCATCAGACGGACGCCCGGATGCTGATAACGCCGGATATCACGCCTTTCCGTGAACAAAAACTCAGGATACTGAATGGAAGTCATACCATATCAGTACCGCTGGGCTATCTCTCTGGCCTGAACACTGTTTTTGAATGTATGGAGAATGCCTATATGCGTTCCTTCTTCCGGACAGTTATTATCGAAGAGATCCTGCCTACCATCAGGGAGATCTGTCCGCAGGCGCCTGAATTTGCGGAAGACGTGCTGGACCGCTTTGCCAACCCGAATATCGCGCATAAGCTGCTGAGCATCACCTTCCAGGAAAGTATGAAGATGAATGCGCGGAACGTACGCACCATTACCCGTTTTTATGAGCAGCAGAAAGCATTGCCGGCGTCCATGTGCCTGGGCTTTGCCGCCATGCTGTTGTTCCTGCGCCCTGTGAAGCAGGAGAATGGACAGTATTTTGGCCAACGGGGCGAAGAATATTACACTATCACAGACGACAATATCGCCATCTTTGCAACGTACTGGGCGGATATCATTGGCAGGGGAGGCGCTGCTATCGCAGCAATGGTCCAGGCCATCAGTGCCGACAAACGTTTATGGGAAAGTGATCTGTCGCAGGTCCCCGGTTTTGTGGAAACAGTTTCCGCACATCTGCAGGGGATGTTGCAGGAAGGCGTAAAGGCATATGCAGATAGCTACAGTAAAGTATTATAAGGAACCAGATCGTTTATGAAACAATTTTTAGATGCTGATTTCCTGTTGCAGACAGAAACGGCCAAACAGTTATTCCACGATTATGCAAAAGAGATGCCCATCATCGATTATCATAATCACCTGCCTCCGGATGAAATAGCGGCTAACCGTCAGTTCGAGAACCTGACCGCCATGTGGCTGAAAGGAGATCACTATAAGTGGCGTGCAATGCGTGCAAACGGGGTAGCCGAGGCGGATATTACAGGAGATACGGACGACTATACAAAGTTCAGACGCTGGGCAGAAACCGTGCCCTATACCATGCGGAACCCGCTGTATCACTGGACGCATATGGAACTGCTGAACCCATTTGGCGTAAAGCAGTTACTGGATAAAGACAGTGCAGAATGGGTGTATGGACATTGCAACGATCAGTTACCGAAGTGGACTACCCAGGCCCTGTTACAGCATTTCAAGGTACATGCATTATGTACTACTGACGATCCCTGCGATACGTTGGAGCATCACCAGGCCATCAGCCAGTCTTCTTTTAACGTGCGTGTATTGCCTACTTTCAGGCCCGACAAGGCAATAGGTGTGGAAGATGTGCCAGCTTTTAACAGCTATGCAGATAAACTTGGCACAGCAGCAGGTATCAATACGGATAATTACAGTCAGTTCATAGATGCATTGCGCGCCCGTCACGACTACTTTCATGCAAATGGCGGACGTTTGTCCGACCATGGTATCAGTACATTTTATGCAGGTAGTTTTACCGAAGAAGGATTGACTGCTTCTTATGCAAAACTGCGTAAGGGGCAGGCGCTTACACCGGAAGAAGCAGACGCTTTTAAAGCAGGCACCCTGCATACTATCTGTGAATGGAATCATGAGCGTGGTTGGGTACAGCAGTTCCATGTAGGCGCTATCCGCAATAATAACAGCCGTTTGCTGAGCCGCATTGGTGCAGACGCCGGTGTTGACTCCATCGGCGACTGGCAGGTAGCGCAGGCGATGTCTGTGTTCCTGGACAGGCTGGATAAAAATGACAAACTGGCGAAGACAGTAGTATATAATCTGAACCCGGCATACAACGAGGTATTTGCCACCATGGTGGGAAATTTTCAGGATGGCACTGTACCCGGAAAAATGCAGTTCGGATCGGGTTGGTGGTTCCTCGATCAGAAAGACGGTATGGAGAAACAGATGAACACCTTGAGCAATATGGGATTATTGAGCAGGTTTGTGGGTATGCTGACGGATTCGAGAAGTTTTCTTTCCTACTCCCGACATGAATATTTTCGACGTATTTTGTGTAACCTCATAGGTAACGATGTAGAGAACGGAGAGCTGCCCGCAGATATCAAATGGCTGGGTAAGATGGTGCAGGACATCAGTTTCAACAATGCCAGATCGTATTTCGGATTTTAAGACCCAACAAGAGCATGAAGCCAGTTAAAGTAATTTCATTTGGAGAGATATTATTACGCTTGTCGCCGGAGTGGAACAAAAACAGCGCCGCCCTGTTCGTAGGCGGTGCAGAAGCCAACGTAGCCGCAGCATTGGGACGTTGGGGTACACCCGTTTCGTATATCAGCAAGGTGCCTGACAATGGTATTGCCACACAGGTGCTCGAGCAGCTGGAATCGCTGGGAATAGCAACAGATCGTATGCTGAAAGGAGGTGACCGTATCGGCATCTATTTCCTGGAACAGGGCACCGACCTGAAAAATGCAGGTGTTGTATACGACAGGAAGTATTCATCTTTCAGCCAGATGCAACCCGGTTCGGTAGATTGGGACAGCCTGCTGGGAGATGCTGAATGGTTCCACTGGAGTGCCCTGACACCCGCCCTGAATGAAAATACGGCCGCTATCTGCAAAGAAGTGCTGGAAGCGGCTACACGCAAAGGTCTGAAGATCTCAACAGACCTTAACTATCGCAGTAAGTTATGGCAGTATGGTAAACAACCATTTGCGGTAATGCCGGAACTGGTACAATATTGTGATGTGGTGATGGGAAATATCTGGGCCGCCCATCAGATGCTGGATACCTCTCTGAATACGGTAGCGCTGGAATCAGCTACGAAAGACACGTATCTCGCAGAAGCTGCATCGGTGGCCAGAGAAATTACAGAGAAATATCCCCGTTGCAAACAGGTGGCATTTACCTTCCGCTTTTCCAATGCGTTTACACATAACCTTTATTATGCCACCTGGTATGAAGGCGGAGCACTGAAAGTATCAAAACAGTATGAAACGAATGAAGTAGTAGACCGTGTTGGCAGCGGAGATAGTTTTATGGCGGGATTGATACATGCGCAGGTAAGCGGGATGGATGCACAACAGACCATTTCTTTTGCAGCAGCAGCAGCCTGGTCCAAATTATTCGTCAGGGGAGATTTTAATTTAACAGATAAAGCAGACATCTTAAAACTGATATAGACATGGCAGCACCAGCAGCAGAGATCATTGCCGCATTTGAGCGCAGTAAAGTAATTCCTGTATTCTATCATGATGATGCCGCAGTATGTATAGAAGTATTGCAGGCCTGTTATGATGCAGGGCTCCGTGTGTTTGAGTTCACGAACCGTGGCGAAGGTGCACGTCGCAATTTTGCCGCCATGCAGGAGAAGAAGAAAGCGGCTATGCCTGATATGTATCTGGGCATTGGTACGATTAAAAACGGGGAAGATGTAAAGGTATTCGCAGATATGGGTGCCGACTTCATCGTAAGCCCCATCATAGATGCCGGTGTAGCAGACAGTTGCCGTAAAGAGAATATCGTGTGGATACCCGGTTGTATGACCCCTTCGGAAATTGCAGTAGCTGAAAAGCATGAAGCGCCGCTGACGAAATTGTTTCCCGGCAATGTGTTGGGACCTGGTTTTGTAAAGGCGATCAAGCCGCTGTTCCCTAAAATGAAGTTTATGCCAACCGGCGGAGTAGAACCAACCAGGGAGAGTGTAAAATCATGGCTGGATGCAGGTGTAGTATGTGTAGGAATGGGTTCCAACCTGCTGAATAAAGAATTGATAGATAAAAAGGACTGGGCCGCACTACGTGTGCAGATGTCCGGTCTTGTAGAACTGGTAAAAAGCATCAGTAAATAAGCACCTTACCTGCGTGTGTGCCCTGACAGGTCTTGACTAAGAAAGACAGCTGGTGAAGGAGCCCGGGTTGAAGCTATCGTCTCGCTGTACTTCATAAGTAATTACGTGGAAAACCGCCAAATGTAACCAGCATTCATCAGGTGGTCGGTATGAATAAAGGAGCGTGTAAACGTATTGGCTGAGGGCAGAGGCCTTGTTGCAGACGCACGCTGGGCTATGGTTAACCAGGCATATGGAATGCCATCTGACAGTGGTAATGGTAACAGTAAGGGTTAAGGTAAGGTAACAGTGAGGTAAGGTAACAGTGAGGTAAGGTAACAGTGAGGTAAGGTAACAGTGAGGTAAGGTGAAGTAAAGTAACGAAGGTGAAGTAAGATAACGGTGATGGTAACAGCAAGGGTTAAGGTACAGTATGGTAATGGTAACGGCAAGCTGCTCAATGTATCTCATAAATGCAGTTGGAAGAACATAAGTATCCGGCGGTTTCAGATGGAGATCCCTGGCCTTAGTTATTTGAAGTATGCTGACGCGACCTTGCAGGGGTTAAATAGTAATACTAAAGCCCAACGCGCTCCTCAAAGCTTAATAGCCGGGAACTTCAAAGAACTACAGCCAGGGATCCCATCTGAAAACCGCGTACGGCCTTCGCGGTGATGAAAAGCGGTAAAGGAAATCAAAAAAAATGCCGCTGTCCTTGCCGGATAAGTATCAAAACGAGCGAAAAAACAGTAAAACATGCAAACGTTTGCATTATTCACCGGAGTGTTGTAAATTGATAACACTTTATAAATTCCAAAATGAAAGGCATGGATTCCACTACAATTGGTAAGTATCGCTGGCGCATTTGTGCATTGCTCTTCTTTGCTACTACAATTAACTATATAGACCGCCAGGTAATAGGCCTGCTGAAGCCTATTCTAATGGCCCCGGACCAATTCAACTGGACAGAGAAGGATTTTGGTGGTATGATGTCGGCATTTGCGGCAGCTTATGCAGTCGGGCTCCTGGTATTCGGCCGCCTCGTAGACAGGATCGGCACCAAGATGGGATATATCTTATCTATCGTTGTATGGAGCATTGCCGCAATGGGGCATGCACTTGCAAAAACAACATTCGGATTTGGACTGGCGCGTGTATTCCTGGGACTGGGAGAATCCGGCAACTTCCCCGTAGCCATTAAAACTGTTGCAGAATGGTTCCCGAAGAAAGAGCGGGCACTGGCCACCGGTATTTTTAATTCAGGCGCTAATATCGGGGCGGTAATTGCTCCCATTGTAGTTCCCTGGCTGGCTGGTACCTATGGCTGGCAACATGCGTTCATCTGGACGGGATTAATAGGATTTATCTGGTTGATATTCTGGGCGGTTATGTACGAAATTCCCGCCCGGCATAAGAAACTGACACAGGCAGAATACGATCATATTCATAGTGATGACGCAATGGCTGCTACAGAGGAACTCCCTGCCGGTGTTAAGCCGGTAACCGCTGCAGCGGTAGCTTCCGCATCCGCACCTCATGAGAAGAAAAGCATCAGCTGGAAGCAACTGTTGGGAGTGAAACAAACCTGGGCATTTGTATTTGGTAAGCTGCTGACAGACCCCATCTGGTGGTTTTTCCTTTTCTGGTTGCCTTCATATTTTGCAACTACCTTCAATCTTGATTTCAAAAAGCCCAACCTGCAGTTATTCGTGATTTATACCGCCACCACGGTAGGTAGTATTGGCGGTGGATATCTCTCCTCCTGGCTGATCAAAATTGGCTGGCCGGTGTTCAAGGCACGTAAAACATCCATGTTGCTGTTTGCTATCTGCGTTGTACCGATCATGTTTGCCAAAAGCACTAACAATATATGGGTGGTTGTAGGTCTGATCAGTCTGGCCGCAGCCGCACACCAGGCATGGTCTGCCAATATCTTCACAACGGCTTCGGATATGTTCCCTAAACATGCTGTCAGCTCAGTAGTGGGCATCGGTGGAATGGCCGGATCGATAGGAGGGAGCCTGTTCCCGATATTAGTGGGGTACCTGCTGGATTACTATAAAGCGCAGGGCAATATCGGTGCAGGGTATAATATCCTGTTCCTGATCAGTGGTTCAATGTATCTGTTGGCCTGGTTTATCATGCACCTTTTCGCTCCAAGGATGGAGCAGGTAAAACTGGATTGATCATCATATTAAAAAAAGGCGGGGCTCATCGCACGATGAGCCCCGCCTTTTTTTAATATGATGAGTTACAGGCTCACCCCACGTTTCCATGGAATGAAATCATCCTGATTTAACAGTTCAGCTTTCGTTTTCAGCTCGCCACTGGCCGTTTTGATCACATATTCCAGGATATCTTCTCCCATTTCCTCAATAGTCTTTTCACCACTGATGATAGTACCTGTATTGATATCTATGATGTCGGGCATGCGGTTAGCCAGTTTGGTGTTGGTAGCCAGCTTTAAGACAGGAGCGATCGGGTTGCCGGTTGGGGTACCCAGACCTGTGGTGAACAATACGATGTTGGCGCCGGAACCTACTTCCGCAGAAGTGGATTCCACGTCATTACCAGGCGTACAGAGGAGGTTCAGACCTGGTTTGGTAACGTATTCCGTATAGTCCAGCACGTCCACAACGGGAGAAATACCGCCTTTTTTAGCAGCGCCGGCAGACTTGATGGCATCGGTAATAAGGCCGTCCTTGATATTGCCAGGCGAAGGGTTCATATAGAAACCCGAGCCTGCAGACTCTGCCTGGCTTTCATAAGCCCGCATGATATGGATGAATTTGTCGGCAGTATTCTTCTCAACACAGCGGTTGATCAGTTCCTGTTCTACGCCACACAGTTCAGGGAACTCAGAAAGGATGGAACTGCCGCCCAGCGCCACCAGCAGGTCGGATGTATGACCTACGGCAGGGTTGGCTGAGATACCGGAGAAACCGTCGGAGCCACCGCATTCCAGGCCGATCACCAGTTTGGAGAGCGGAGCCGGCTGGCGGGAGATCTTGTCAGCTTCTACCAGTGCCAGGAAGGTCTCCCTGATCGCATCTGAGAGCATCTCAAATTCTGAAGGGCTTTTCTGCTGTTCAAACACCAGTACCGGCTTATCGAACTGCGGATTCAATTTATTCAATGCCGCTTTCAGGATGGATACCTGAGCATGCTGACATCCCAGGCTTAATATGGTGGCTCCCGCCACATTAGGATGGTGGATATAACCGGCCAGCAGTGCACAGAGTGCATCTGAATCCTGCCGTGTGCCACCGCAGCCACCTTCGTGTGTAAGGAATTTAATGCCATCGATATTAGAGAAGACTGTATTACGTTTGTTGGTGAGCGTTACAGCTTCCGCCTTGTAAGTTTTTATAGCTTCCAGGTTGCCGCTTTTGTAGAGGGATACCAGGTCCTGTACCTGCTCGTTGTATACTTCTGTCGGAGAGAATCCGAGGCCTTTTTCAAAGGCTGTTTTGATCACGCTCACATTGCGGTTTTCGCAGAAAACCAGTGGGATCACCAGCCAGTAGTTGCGGGTGCCTACCTGCCCGTCTTTACGGTGAAAGCCCATAAAGCTGCGGTCTTTCCATTTGCTGACATCAGGTTTCTGCCATTCAATGGTGCCTTCCTTTTCGTGAAAAGCATTGGCATCGTGCTTAATATTCTCAGTAGTAATGATTTCTCCCTTGCGGATGGCAGTATTTGCTTTACCAACAAGTACACCGTACATAGTAATAGGATCGCCGGCCTGAATGTCGGAGATCATGAATTTATGTTTAGCGGGAACATCTTTCAGCAAAGTAATTGTGGAACCATTGAACCTGACAGCTGTGCCATGTTGCAGGTCCTGCAAGGCTACCAGTACATTGTCGTCAGGATGTATTTGTAGAAACGTATTCATAATAGCTAAAGTATAAAAATAACCGCACCCACTGTTAATACTAAAATCTTAATCCTTGATGAGATTTTGCCTTTAGAACAGTCCAGGCGGTACAAGTGTTTAGCTAAAACATTTTAGCGTTATGAGATTAGCACTCCTGTTATTTTCCCTATTTAATGCAAACGTTTGCAATTTTCCGCTTTAAGCATTACCTTCATTTAGGTTATGAAAAGAGATGCAACTGATACAGCATCCCCAACATGAATTATCATTTCTTAATTTAATATGTCGAGAACTATGACTGCAGAAACCAGGTATGCCTCCAGCCCGGCAGAGGTGCTGAGCTGGAACACCGCACAGACCAGGAAGGAACTTTTGATAGAACAGCTTTTTATACAGGACGAGATCAAACTGGTGTACAGTCATTACGATCGATTTGTAACGGGCGGAATATTTCCCGTTACCAGGGCGCTGGCACTGACGCCGCCAGACCAGTTCAAAGCCGCTTATTTCCTGGAAAGGAGAGAGCTGGGCATCATAAACGTAGGTGGCCCAGGCATGGTAAAAGTGGATGGCGAGACTTTCGAGATTGGATTTAAGGAGGCGCTATACATTGGGAAAGGCAGGAAGGAATTGCTGTTCAGCAGCAAAGATGCCGCTGCTCCGGCTAAGTTTTACCTCAACTCAACACCGGCGCATCACGAATATCCTAACCGTCTTGTTACCCGTAAGGATGCTGAAATAGTTACGCTTGGCGCTATGGAAACGGCTAACCATCGTACTATCAATAAATTACTTGTAAGTACCGTACTGCCCACATGTCAGCTACAGATGGGAATGACCGAGCTGAAGCCCGGCAGTGTATGGAACACGATGCCTGCACATACTCATGACAGGCGCATGGAAGTGTACTTTTATTTTGAAGTACCCCAGGGACAGTCAGTATGCCACTTCTGGGGCCAGCCACAGGAAACAAGACATATCTGGATGCAGAATGAACAGGCTGTAATTTCTCCGCCATGGTCAATTCACTCCGGCGCCGGCACCAGCAACTATACTTTTATATGGGGAATGGCCGGTGAGAACCTGGATTATGGCGATATGGATGTTTGCGCAATACCTGATCTCAAATAAAAAACATGAAGCGGATACTTTTGTTGTTAATGGCCACAGGTATATGGCATTCCAGCCTGCTGGCCGGTTCCACGGAAAAAAAGCCAGTTGCTGCACCGCCAAGCATCACGATTAAAAATCCTGCTGCTGTTGCCCGCAATGAAGAAATTGTGGAAATACCCTATGCCGGACTAAGTGCTGTTACCGGCCCTTTTAAGCTGATCAACAAACAGACCGGAAAGGAAGTGCCTTACCAGCTGGCATATGAAGGTGCTCCGCAACCTCAGTTATTGCTGGTGCAGGTAAGCGTTCCCGCTCATGGCAAGGTGGTGCTCACCGCTGTACCAGGCAAGCCGGCTACATTAGCGTCCCGCACTTATGCGCGTTATGTGCCGGAAAGGAAGGATGATTTTGCCTGGGAGAACGACCGTATTGCCTTCCGCATGTATGGGGCTGCATTGGAGAACTTTCCGTCTGAGAATGCACATGGTATAGACGTATGGACTAAACGCACCAGCGATCTTGTGCTGAATAAATGGTATAAAACGAATGATTACCACCATGATAATGGCCAGGGACTTGACTATTATCATGTCGGTATGACATTGGGCGGTGGCGACATAGCGCCTTACGTCAACGACTCTATCTATTATCCGCGTAATTACAGAACCTGGAAAGTACTGGACAGTGGCCCATTGCGCTGTACCTTCCAGTTGGGCTATGAAGCCTGGCAGGTGGGCAACACAACAGTGTCTGTCGTGAAAACGGTCTCACTGGACGCCGGCTCCCAGCTCAATAAAATGAGTGTACAATACACCCTGAAGCAAGGGGATAGCTTACCGGTAGTAGCGGGTATAGTAAAACGTCCGGCGCCGGGCACCATCCTGCTCGATGAGAAAACAGGCATCGCCGGATATTGGGAGCCGGAGCATGGCGCTGACGGTATTACCGGCCTGGGACTGGTATTGCCGGTACACCAGGGGCAGATGGAGTTAACCGCACAGCACTTGCTGGCGCACGCCAAAGCCAGTGCTAAACAGCCTTTTGTATATTATTTTGGTGCAGCCTGGAACAAGGCGGGGCATTATACCAATGCTGCGCAATGGTTCGCTTACCTGCAGGCATTTGCCGAAAAGCTGGCGGCTCCGCTGGAAGTAAACATCAATCAGTAAAAAGTATAATACTTATATGATCTTACAATCATTTAACCTGAGTGGCAAAACCGCGCTGGTAACAGGATGTAAAAGAGGAATTGGCCTGGGCATGGCGGTGGGGCTGGCTGAAGCGGGCGCTGACATCATCGGTGTGTCAGCATCGCTGGAAAAGGAAGGCAGTGAAGTGGAAAAGGCGGTAAAGGCCACAGGGCGGAAGTTCCATGGTTACCAGTGCGATATGGGTAACCGTGAGGCATTGTATGCCTTCATCAAAGAAGTGACGGAACAACATCCTGTGATAGATATCCTGGTGAATAACGCGGGTACCATCCTGCGTAAACCGGCAGCAGAGCACCCGGACGAATACTGGGATGAAGTGATCAATATTAACCTGAACGCGCAATTTATCCTGACCCGCGAAATCGGTAAAGGAATGATAGCACGTGGCAGCGGAAAGATTATCTTTACAGCATCGCTTCTCACCTTCCAGGGAGGCATCAATGTACCTGGTTATGCCGCCAGTAAAGGAGCGGTAGGTTCACTGGTAAAAGCCTTTGCCAATGAATGGGCCGGTAAGGGGGTCAATGTAAATGCGATCGCTCCGGGATATATTGCTACTGATAACACAGCCGCATTGCGCGCAGATGAAAAACGCAGCGCTTCCATACTGGAGCGTATCCCGGCGGGGCGCTGGGGAGAACCGGCAGACTTCAAAGGGCCTGTTGTGTTCCTCGCTGCTGCGGCATCTGATTACGTGCATGGTACCATTCTGACTGTAGACGGAGGGTGGATGGGGCGATAAACTGCACCCTGAATATTGATCTATGAGCAAAAGAACAGAAAAGACAATCGTTGATATTGCGGAAGAGCTGAAACTTTCCGTATCTACCGTTTCCCGCGCACTGAACAATCATCCGAACATCAGCACCCGCACAAAGGAAAAGGTAAAGAAGATGGCCAATAAGCTCGGATACCGCCCCAATGCCATGGCCGCTGGTCTGCGCAACAGTAAAAGCCGTACCGTCGGTTTGGTAGTGCCGCGTATTTCTATGTTCTTTCCTGCTACCATCAGTACCGTTATCCAGAATAAACTGCATGAACATGGGTATCATGTGCTGATCTGTCAGTCCAATGATTCCCTTGAACAGGAAATAGCGCTGGCTGAGACCCTGTACTCTACCAGGATCGACGCACTGGCGGTTTCCAGCACACTCTATACGACCGATTTCTCACATTTTGATATCTTCAAGGATAACAATATTCCGCTGGTATTCTTTGACCGCGTGCCGAAAGACTATAAGGTGAAAGTAATAAAAGGAGACGATTACCTGGGAGGTTATAAGGTTACAGAACACCTGATAGAAAAAGGCTGTAAGGACATTGTGCATATCTCGGGACCGCTCACCTGTAACCTGTACGTGGAAAGGGTAGCAGGCTATAAAGATGCCCTGCGCAAGCATAAGATCCCGTTTAAGAAATCAAGGATATTCTACCAGGAGCTGACGAAAGAAAATGCTTTACAGGCCTGTGAGAAGATCTTTTCCCGGACGCCTTATCCTGATGGTATTTTTGCTGCCAATGACACAACAGCTATTACCATTCTTGAATATTGCCGGAAGATAAATGTACGGGTACCGGAAGATCTCAAAATAGTGGGATACTCCAATGATCCGCGTGCAGAGATCATTACTCCTTCTATCACTTCCGTTGACCAGTTCCCGGCTATCATGGGAGAGCGGGTGGCCAATGCACTGCTGGAATTACTCCGGCAGCCCGCAACAACGCCACAACGTTACTCGGAAGAATTGGTGCCTATCCAGCTGATAGAACGTGCATCTTCAGCGGCGTCGGTTGCAAAACCTAAAACAAGCGTAAAAAAGAAAGTTAAATAAAAACAAAGGCAGGCCTGCTCTCAGCAGTAAACCTGCTTTTATTATCCACTAAAGTGCAAACGATTGCGTAAATATATTTGGTAAGTAGCCGCAATGCCAGTAATGCGGTCAATAAAATTACACGAGATGAAAAAACTACAGCTCCTCTTCTTTGCTTTATTATTATCCTGCAGTATTGTACATGCCCAGAAGGGACCGGCTAAGCCGGAAATGACCAGGCTTGTCAACAACGCACTGGACCGCGCCGTGCATCAGTATAAACTGATGATGCAGCATGTGCCCGACAGCGTATTGCCACGTACCACCAGCAACACGAATGGTAGTCTTGTTACCGCTAAAACAAACTGGTGGACAGCAGGATTCTATCCAGGTACACTCTGGTACCTCTATGAATATTCAAAAGACAATACCCTGAAGCAGGAAGCCCTGAAACGCACTGCACAGGTGGAAAGGGAGAAGAACAATAAAGGCACGCATGACCTGGGCTTTATGTTGTATTGCAGCGCCGGGAATGCGTATCGTATCACCAAAGATCCTAAGTATAAAGACATATTGCTGACAAGTGCACGCTCTCTCTGCACCCGTTTTAATCCTAAAGTAGGATGTATCAAATCATGGGATCATGGACAATGGGAATTCCCCGTGATCATTGACAACATGATGAACCTGGAATTACTGACCTGGGCTACCAGGGCCAGTAAAGACCGTTCTTTTGACCAGGTTGCGCGTACACATGCCAATACAACTATGAAGAACCATTTCCGTCCGGACTATAGTTCTTATCATGTTATAGGATATGATTCGACTACCGGCGCTGTACTGGCAAGGAACACGCATCAGGGGGCGAACGATACTTCTGCATGGTCGCGCGGACAGGCCTGGGGCCTGTATGGCTACACCATGATGTACCGGGAAACAAAAGATAAGGCCTATCTTGAACAGGCAAAGCACATTGCTGATTTCATCCTGGGCCATCCCCGTATGCCGGCAGATCTGATCCCTTACTGGGACTACGATGCTCCGGGCATTCCAAATGTGCCAAGAGATGCTTCTGCCGGTGCGGTAGCGGCATCGGCCCTGCTGGAGCTCAGTCGTTATACAAAAGGAGAGCTGTCCGTACGGTACTGGAACGCAGGGGAGAAGATGCTGGAAAGCCTGGCTGGTCCGGCTTATCTGGCAAAAGAGGGGGAGAACAATAACTTTATCCTGATGCATAGCGTTGGTTCTCTGCCACACAACTCGGAAGTGGATGTACCGCTCACATATGCAGACTATTATTTTGTGGAAGCTTTGTTACGATACAAACAATGGTCTAAGTAATGCACAGACGTCACTTTATAAAAGCAGTTCCGCTGGCAGGTATGGCCGGAGCGGTACCATCTGGCAACTTCCTGCAGGCAGCACAGCAGCCTGCAGGAAGTGCTGTTTTACAGGCAGACCGGGAATACTGGGTGCAACTCCTGACCCGTATAGCTGAACCGGTCATGAAGAATCTGAGCCTCGGACAGCTCCGGCAGAAAATGCCAACCGAGAAAGCGCCAGGTTATAACAAGCCGGTCGAAAAGGTGACCTATTTAGAGGCTTTTGGACGTACTATGGCGGGGATCTCTTCCTGGCTGGAGCTGGGGCCCGATAATACGCCTGAAGGTAAAATAAGGGCCCGTTTTATCGATTATGCATTAAAGGCCACGGAACAGGCAGTGCAGCCGGGGAGCCCTGACTATATGAACTTTACCGGCCAGTTTGACGGACAGCCGCTTGTTGACGGCGCCTTTCTTGCACATGCTTTTATCAGGGCGCCCAGACAGCTATGGCAGCCCCTTTCTGCTGCCGTTAAACAACAGGTGATAGCCGGGTTTAAGAGCCTGCGCGGCATCAGGCCGGGGTACAATAACTGGCTGCTGTTTGCAGCCATCATTGAAGCTGCATTATTGCTCTTTGGAGAAGAGTGGGATGGCATGCGGGTGGATTATGCAGTGAAAAAGCACGAGGAGTGGTATAAAGGCGATGGTATGTATGGCGATGGGGCTGATTTCCATTTTGATTACTACAATGGGTTTGTTATACAACCTATGCTGACAGATATTCTGAAAGTACTGTCATATGCAGGTAAGATCAATCAAAAAGAATACGATCAGGCCATTACCAGGATGCAGCGTTACGGCGTGATCCAGGAACGACTGATCTCTCCGGAGGGTACTTTTCCTGTGGTAGGCCGTTCCATGACCTACCGGAATGCTGTTTTTCAGCCGCTGGTGCAACTGGCGCTTCATGAGCAGCTGCCGGCTGAACTGAAACCTGGCCAGGTAAGGGCGGCGCTGACCGCTGTGATGAAGAATATCTTTGAAACGCCTGGCACGTTCGACAAAGATGGCTGGCTGCAATTAGGCTTTTGTGGCCATCAGCCGGAAATAGCAGATGTATATACATCCACCGGCAGTTTATACCTGTGTACTACAGGTTTCCTGGCACTGGGACTACCAGAAAAAAATGCTTTCTGGACGGCTTCACCTGAAGAGTGGACCGGTCAAAAAGCATGGGCGGGCAAAACAGTGAAGAAAGACCATGCGCTTTAGTCGGTATTGATGTCTATCAGTCCGTACCTGATACCGAAAATAACAAGCCCCACACGGGTTTTAACTTTCAGTTTGTCGCAAAGACTGCTCTTATAGTCATCAATGGTTCGGGGACTTACAAACATCTTCTGTGCTATTTCCTTGTACGATAGTTCTGTACAAAGGAATTGCAGGAATGTCTTTTCCTTAGGTGTCAGTTCTATTTTCTCGCTAAGTGATAATACATCTTTCTGCAGGCCGGAGATCACCTTCCCGGAAATGTAATCAGGCAGATAGAAATCTTTCTTAATAATAGAATCAAAGGCTTCTTTCAGATCGTCAGGTTCAACGTTCTTCATAATATAACCTTTGGCGCCGGATTTTAACATCTTAATGATCACGGACTCGTCGTTCAGCATAGAGAGCGCAAGTACTTTGATCTGAGGGAAATGGTTATTGATCCAGGTAGCAGTTTCATAACCGTTCATGCCGGGCATGTTTACATCCAGTATCAGGATATCCGGCAACTGTAACTCACGGTTATTGATGATCTTGATCACTTCTTCTCCATTGCTGGCCTCAAAAAGTATGAAGTAATCAGCAAAGGTATTAATCAGCCTGCCAAGTGCTTTTCTTACGAGCACATGGTCATCGGCAATGGCAACACTATATTTCGCTTTCCTGGTTATGCTCATGAAATGACTGTTTATTTACGGGTATAGTGATACGAATGGCGGTTCCGCTATTTTTCGCACTATTGATATGGAATGTGCCTCCTATCAGGGATGCTCTTTTTCGAATGTTCATCAGTCCCAGTCCTTTTGACCTTTCCTGTTTCGCGAACAGTGCCTCAGGATCGAATCCTACGCCATTATCCTTGATCTCCATCACCAGGATGTCTGTATTATGGGAAAGTTTGACATCTACTCTACTCGCTTTGGCATGTTTCACGATATTGTTGAGCATTTCCTGTACGATGCGGAAAAGTATGATCTCTGTTTGATGGTCCAGCAGGTTCCGAATGTCAGCAAAATTAAAGGAAGTTTCGTATAAATTGGTCCTCTTCAGTCGCTCCAGTTCGAAATCAATGGAGTTGGCAAGGCCTACTTCGGTAACGCGGTCAGTATGTAAACTGCGTGAAAGGTCTCTTAGTTCCGTGATGGCTTTTTGCAAAGCTTTCCTGCTCTCTTCTATATATTCCTGTGCTTCACTGTTGTTTTCTACCGGTACTGTTAATAAGGATAATGCTACGAACGTGAGGGATTGCCCGATATTATCGTGTATCTCCTGAGACAAATGTCCGAACACATTCTCCTGGATCTCAAGTTGTGATCTTAATAGTTCCTGTTCATACCTTTCTTTCATTAATCTGAGTTCCTGCACCTGTGCCTGCCTGCTTTTCTGATTCAATATCAACATAATAACGATGAAGCCCACCAGTAAAACAAGTAGGAAGAGGGATGTAAAAATGACTAGGAATACCTCCTGAAAATCAGATTGCATATGAACGAAATGCTAAACAATAAATATAGGATAATATTTACCATAAGATTTATGATATAAAGCGTTTTATAGTTATAGAATGGCATTAGTGAGATGGCATTCAGTACCCCCGTTAGCGGCGGACTGCAGGTATAAAAGAACAGCAGGCCGGTGGATACCCAGAAAGCGGGCTCGTGCAGCAGGCTATGCGGCCCCGGATATTTGATACGCTCATAAAAGTAACAGATGCTGGCTGTTACCACTATGATGCAACCCGATAGAAATGTGTAAGTATTGAAAGTGTCCAGCTTTTGTATAAAGACCAGGTTAATAAGTGCCAATACCGGATAAATGATCATAAGGACTCCCATTACATTGATCATTCTCTTATTGGCCATGAATGAACGTAACAGAAAGATCAGGTAAGTGAAGTTGATTATTCCATAAAAGTTATAGAAGATCAGGTTGTGCTTGTTATGTATGTTATACCACCAGGCCATCATTTCTACAGCAATGGTCACCAGGATATATATGATAAACGTATTCAGGTACCGTGGAGGGTTTTTCTGAAGCTTAGCCAGCAATGCGATGATAAAGCAGATAATGATAATAAATACATGCATAGGTATTCGTGATAGAACCGCTTTAGAAATCAAGAGCATATATATATGTGCACATGACATAGAATATTGGTGGAAAATATTTTAAACTGTTATTAATGACTTTGACGCGGCCGGTAAATTAGTAAAAGTGGCGATAAAATAAATTCAGATGCTATAAAAAAAGCTGCCGGATACCATCAGGCAGCTTAAAACTTGATTTATGAGGGATGGGGAAACGCTATCGGTTCGCAGGCTGCAGCTCTGTATTTTCACAAACGCTTTTCCACTGCGGGTCGCCTACACAGCCGGGAGGGCAGGGCAATCCCCAGTTGAATGCCACCATTTCTGGCCCTTTCGGTGTGGAAACATACATGTCTTTGTTTTCGGTTTTACCGGTTTCACTGATTTTCTGTCTTGTAGCCACAAAAACGATAGTTTGTCTATCCTGCAATAAAATGTTTTCCGGAAAAACAGAAGGGTATACCCCGAAATAAACCCTGATGCCGTCAGCTCCAGCTTCTTCTGCGGTAGCGATGTATTGCTTCAGTTCGTCAAGGCTATACCATACGCTCAGAGAATCGGGTTTGCCAAGACGCTCAGAATTCGCTTTCCATCTCTTCTCTGTATAATTTTCGCGCAGCATAGTGACGTGCTTGTTGTCTACGAACTGACCAACTTTCATGGTTTTAGCGGCTGACATAAGATATTGTATTTTAGGTTTATCAATCTCATTTACAAGCTAAAACTAGGGTTTAAAGCATAGGGAAATCATTGTAAGTTTGTGATAATCACAACATTACAGACATAAGAAATTTGTAATTACTTCCAGGTCAGTTTATATGTAGTTTTTTATAATATAAAACCCGTGTATTTATGCTGTATTTCTGTATAAATATGAAGAATTTTCTGCGTAAACATCGGCACAAATTTACCGGATAATATCGGTAGACAGAAAAAATAACATATAAGAACAACTTTTTTCGGGCTATTAAGCCCAAAATTGGTCATACATTATATATAGCCTGAAAATCGAGATGCCGGATACCGTGAAATACCGGTTGGCTGTTTACCGTGATTTACGAAGTTTGCATTTACGTACTTATACATTTCCTCTTGATTCATTGCCGGTTTTTTCGCCCCGCTTACCTGTATAGGAATTGCTGTTTATCAGTTATTTATCTCTTTGAAATGCTCTATTGGCATGAATCACAGGCATTTTGCTCTCCCGATGTTTATTTTCGTGTTGTAACAGGTATCTCTAAATGAGGATTCACATGATCCTTACACGCTTTTAATGACAACTTCCGGAACTTTATTTTCTCTAATATTGAGAAGGCAATTAAGCCTGAATGCTGATTTAAAATATTGTACCCTTTGAAAACCCTAATTGTATTGTCCCCCCCAAAGTACCATAACTGGCCTGCTTTTTAGCAGGCCTTTTCTTTTGCATATGTTCACTACGTACTACCTTCAATGATATATTCCTTCAGTGCTGAAAAGTCATAAAAAAAGCGAAATGAAATGACCGTATTGGCAGTTTTATTATCTGCCGGATTGAATAGCGTTACCTCCGTTTCACTCTCCGTAATCCATGTGTTTTGTTCTCCCGACTGCGCTTTACCCGTCAACGGCTCACCGTACAATTGACTCAATCGCCATGCCAATTGCTCATTCGGCACCAGCGGATAAAGGAATATCCGGTTTATAAACCCGTTTTCGTTGATACCCGTCAACAGGTGCTGCAGGTCAATACCGGGATCATCCTTCTCTATAGTGCCCCTGGCGCTTCCGTTAAATGCATGATAATGAGCGGCATCAGGATACACCCGAAAATAATGCTTACCGGTATAGGAGGGAAAAGGTAACATGCCGGGTATCTGTTCCGGCTTTTTGCCCAATTGTATATCCCCAATGCCCAGGTTATGAAACCTGAAGCTGTACTGATGCGGGATCGCTTTCATATATACGGGTTAGTATATATAAATTTACGTAAAAACTAAGAGGGATGGACAAGAGTAATATCCTCTCATCCATCCCTCTTTCTCTATCCGGGAATGCGGATTATTTCTTTGGTTTCGCTCCCATCTGGAACACCAGGCGGCCTCCTTTCATGATATCTGCATGACTGATGCTGTTGGTCAGCACTGGTTGTCCGTTCAGCGTTACTTTCTGCACATACACATTCTTATCGCTCTGGCCAGGCGCCTCCACAGTGAAAGTATTGCCGTTCTCCAGCTGGATAGTGGCTTCTTTTACTGCCGGGCTTCCCAGTATGTACTGATCAGACCCCGGGCATACCGGGTAAAAGCCCAGCGAGGTGAATATATACCAGGCGCTCATCTGGCCGCAGTCATCATTTCCTCCCAGGCCATCCGCACCCGGGTGGTACATTTTCTTCAGGATCATACGTACCCTTTCCTGTGTTTTCCATGGCTCGCCTGTCCAGTTGTAGAGATAAGCTACGTGATGGGATGGTTCATTTCCATGTACATAATTGCCAATGATACCATCGCGGCTGATGTCCTCAGTTTCAGCAAAGAATTCATCCGGCAGGTGCATCGTGAACAGGCTGTCCAGGTGGCCGGAAAATCTCTTCTTACCGCCGTTGAGCGCAATCAGCTCGGCAGGATATTGTGGCACATACAGGCTGTAATTCCATGCATTGCCTTCAATAAAGCCCTGGTTATCTGTTTTCAACGGATCAAATGCCGCACGGAATGTTCCGTTGTTCAGGCGCGGGCGCATATAACCAATACTTGCGTCGTACACATTGCGGTAGTTCTGGGAACGTTTGATGAATTCATCATAGATATCCTGTTTGCCCAGTTTCTTTGCGATCTGTGCTATACACCAGTCGTCATAAGCATATTCCAGCGTTTTGGATACAGAAGAGCTGTTTTTATCTTCCGGCACATAACCCATATCTATATAGTAACCCAGGCCATCGTAAGTGCGGTGCCTGGCAGTTGTTACGCAGGCTGCCAGTGCCTTCTCCGCATCAAATGGGGCATTGCCCTTAATGATCGCATCAGCAATGAGCGATACGCTGTGATAACCGATCATGCACCAGTTCTCGTTTGCGTAATGCGACCATACAGGCAGCATATGTTGTGCGCTCTGATCGTAATGTGCCAGCATGGACCGGATCATGTCGGCATTACGTTTAGGCTGTATCACGTTGAATAATGGATGCAATGCCCTGTAGGTATCCCACAGGGAGAAAGTGGTATAGTTGGTAAATCCTTCCGCTTTGTGATTGTTCTGGTCCAGGCCACGGTAGCTGCCATCAACGTCCATGTAAGTGGTCGGGCTCAGGAAAGCATGATACATGGCAGTATAGAAGTTGATCATCTCATCGTTGCTGTTCAGCTGTGCCGTGATCTTATGCAGTTCTTTGTTCCACTGCGCCTGTCCGTCCTGTTTTACTTTTTCAAAATCCCATCCCGGTATCTCAGCACGCAGGTTGGCCAGCGCACCTTCCGTACTTACCGGCGACAATGCGAATTTGATCTTGACCTTTTCTCCTGCCTGCACTTTAAAATCGAACCAGGCCCTGATATTGCGGCCTGCCATTTCAGGAAAGTCGTGCGCTACGTCGAACTTACGCCAGAAGCCTCTGTACACATCATTGGCATAGTTCTGATGACCATAATGCGAGATAGGTTTGGAGAAAGACATCGCGAAATACTCTACTCTCGTACGCGCCCATCCGTTAGTCTGGCGATAACCCGTTACCAGTGTGTCATTTTCAACCCTTACAAAGGTCCACACATTTTTATTGCCATAATTATAGATACCCGCCATCAGATCGAGTACGATATGCGCCTGGTCTGTTGCGTCTGCAAAAGTGTACTGATGAAAGCCCACCCTGTTAGTGGCGGTCAGCTCGGCGGTGATGTTGTATTTATCGAGTTTTACTTTGTAGTAATCTGCTTCAGCTACCTCGTTATCGTGCGAAAAGGTGGAACGGTATCCACTCTCAGGATTGCTGGCAGTGCCCGGGTTCAGATACAGTTTACCCGTTGTAGGCATGATCAGGAAATCGCCCAGGTCCGAATGACCGGTACCGCTGAAATGTGTATGGCTGAATCCTGTGATGGTTTTATCAACATACTGGTATCCTGCACAGTATTTATAGACATCCGGATTGTACCGTCCATTCATCTCGTAAGGGAGCGTATCCGTTTCCGGGCTTAACTGCACCATCCCGAAAGGAACAGTGGCGCCAGGATAGGTATGCCCCATTTTTTCTGTACCGATAATGGGTTTTACGTATTGTACCAGGTTTTTGTCCTGCGCCTGCAGGGAAAGCTGGGTGCATATAGAAAATGCGGTGAATAAGGAAAGACGGGTAGCCAAGCGTGAGCCCATTGTCAATAAGTGTTTTAACGATTAGAGAACCTTGCAAAATAATAGTTCCGGTATAAACAGGATGTCACAGCCCGGTAAAAGACTTTAAATGAAATGTAAATAATGAAAAAATGAGGCATTTTCAATATTTTGTCGGCAAATTCAGCGAGCAGTGACAAAACCGATATTAGTAATAAAATTTGGGACAGCCTCCATCACACACGAGAACGGGGAGCTGGATGAAACAATAGTAGCCTCCATCGCCAGGCAGGTAGCAGATCTGAAAGAAGAATATAATATCGTACTGGTATCGTCAGGAGCGGTTGCTGCAGGTAAGAAATACCTGAAACATTACGGTGGCACTATGAGTGAGCGTAAGGCGGCAGCAGCCATCGGCAACCCTTTGCTGCTCAGCAAGTACGCCCGGTATTTTTCCCCCTACGACATTGCCATTGCGCAAAGCCTTTGTGAACGCAGGCATTTCAGTAACAGGGCGCAGTTCCTGCAACTGAAAAAAACATATGAAGAGCTCTGGGCCAGCGGCGTGATACCCGTAGCTAATGAGAACGACGTGGTGAGCGATCTGGAGCTGAAATTCTCCGACAACGATGAACTGGCCACCCTGATAGCCGTAGGTTTCGGCGCTTCCATGCTGTTGTTCAGCACTTCCGTAGGTGGTGTACTGGACAGGCAGGGCAATGTGGTACCGCAGATAGACGCCATCGACGAATCTGTATTGTCACTGGCAGATACTAAAAAATCCAGCCTGGGACTGGGAGGAATGGTGTCCAAGCTGACCTTCGCCCGCCTCGCTACCCGCATGGGTATTAGGGTGGTGATATTCGGTATACACACTCCTGATGGCATTCTGAATGCCATCGCCGGAAAAACAGGTACCTTGTGCCTGCCGCAGCCATGCAGTATGCCGGCCCGTAAGAAGTGGCTGGCCAGCGGTAGCCTGGTAACCGGCAGGGTACTGGTTGACGAGGGTGCGCTGACAGCACTGCAGAAAAGACGTAGCTTGCTGGCAGTGGGCGTACTGACCGTGCTGGAAAGATTTGAAGGTGGCGAGGTATTCGAGATCGTCGACGAGGAACATAATGTGATCGCCGTGGCACGCGCCAAGGTCTCTTCCGACCTCCTGTCGGAAGACGGTAAAACGCAGAACCTGGAAATTGCGCACGCCGATGATATTGTGCTCCTGTAACACATAAACAAAGTAAAACAAGCGGAAGATGGAATCCATACAACCTTTACTGGTACAGGCACAGGCAGCTACACGTTCTGTGAAAACGTTGCCTGACGGGCAGAAGCAGCAACTATTGCTGCAACTGGCCGGCCAGATTGTAGCGCATACCGCTGATATTGTGGCGGAGAACAAAAAGGACCTGGACAAGATGTCTGACGAAGACCCCAAAAAAGACAGGTTATTACTGAATGCCAGCCGTATACAACAACTGGCCGACAGTCTGAAAGATATAGCGCAGTTACCCGATCCGGCTAACCAGCTGCTGCTGGAAAGGACCTTGGCCAATGGTTTACACCTGCAGAAACGTACCGCTCCCCTGGGCGTAGTGGGCGTGATCTATGAATCCCGCCCGAATGTAACGCTGGATGTTGCCGCCCTGTGTATCAAGTCCGGTAATGTAGCCGTACTCCGTGGCGGCACCGATGCCTTCCATACGAATATCATACTGGTAAAGCTGATCCGTGAAGTGCTGGAAGCGTTCGGGGTAGATGTGAATGCTGTGCAGTTATTGCCGGTAGACAGGGCCCTGATCGGTGAAATGCTGACAGCAGTAAAGTATATTGATATCATCATTCCCCGCGGTTCACAACAACTGATCGACTATGTACGCGCCAATTCCAAAGTGCCTGTGATCGAGACCGGCGCCGGTGTTTGCCATACCTATGTGGAAAAGACGGCAGACCTTGAAATGGCCAGCAAAGTGATCACCAATGCAAAAGTATCCCGCCCTTCCGTATGTAATGCGCTTGACACAGTATTGGTCGATGAACAGGTGGCCCCAGGGCTACTGCGCCTGCTGGGCGATTCCCTGCGGGATTATGATGTAGAGATCTTTGCCGATGAAGTATCGTACAACCTGCTGCAGGCACTGGAATACCCTTACCTGATACGCGCTACACCCGCCGATTTTGGGCGCGAGTTCCTGGACTTCAAATGTTCGGTAAAAGTGGTAAGCGGTGCAGACGAAGCCCTGCAGCATATCCAGGAGTATTCTTCCAAACACTCTGAAGCTATTATATCAAAAGATACTGCGATCAGTGAACGTTTCCTCAATGAAGTGGATGCTGCCGCCGTATATGTGAATGCCTCTACAAGATTTACAGATGGAGGGGTATTCGGATTAGGCGCTGAAATAGGCATCTCTACGCAGAAATTACATGCAAGAGGTCCTTTTGCATTAGAGAAACTCGTAACTGAAAAATGGTTTGTAAGAGGAGATGGGCAGGTTAGATAACCAGCTCATCTACCTTTTTAAAACTATAACCCTGTTGCTTCAGGTACCTGATCAGGGTATTTAACTGCAGATAGAATTTGTCCTTTCTTCTGGCGTCTGTTCCTGCATGGATCAGCAATATTACACCATTCAGCTTTGCTGGTCTGTTCCTCTCAAATGCTTTTACAGATTGCAGTATCGCTTCGCTGCTTTTGTAAGATGCACCCATTTGCGGATATGTATAATCTGCATTACTGCCGGTACCCGGCGTAAAACAAACGATCTGCAATCCCATCTTTGCTGACCATGCAGCAATGCTATTGTTCCACCATTCATAAGGTGGAATATAGGTATGCACCTTTGCCGTATCGATGCCCAGTTGCTGCATTTTAGAAAGGTTCGCCTGCATGTCTGCAGTGAATTGTTGTTGTGAAACGAGCAGGCTGTCCCGCTGTTGCCAGTCGCAGTACAGCAGATGCTTGTCAGAATGCGGCCCTAAGTAATGGCCATTGGCATATAGCTGTTTGACAGGTTGCTGAAAACGGGTATTGCCATAAAAATTGCCCGTAAAGAAAAACGATCCTTTCACCTGTTGTTGTTGCAGTACATTGTTAATATGTGGCAGGCCTTCGCCGAATTCATCTCCCGTAAACACCAGTGCTATCTCCTTCCTGCTGCTGTCCATTCTTGTGATGCCTCCCTGTGTAATGGTATATCCTTTCGACATCGCCGCATTTTCCTGCGCCGCCAGGAGATAGATCAATACCGCTGTTCCGTCCATGGTAGGTTCGTTGGTACTGTAGTCGCCATAATCGTCATGATATACGGCCAGGTCGCTCTGGAACTCGGCATATTCGTCAGCCTCCTGTAGCTGTATGCCGATCAGGTTCCTGAAGATATTGGTATACACAGGTCCGTCTACCAGGCCACCGTCTATAGGGTACTGTTTCAGGTGAGTGAAGGAGGAGTGAGGATCAGCGGGCGTATCGCCATGTTGTGGCAGGCCATATACCATAGCAGTACCCCAGGGATTGCAGCCGAAGATCCAGTCAAAACAGGCCTGTTCCAGTTGTATGTAAGTATCATCCCCGCTTAGTTGCCGGTACCAGTAACACTGGATGGCAAAGGCTACCGTGAGATTGTTGCTGCACCATATAAAAGGAATACCCCGGTAGAAAGCATTCTGCGAAGCCTTATGCCATACACGCTCTATACCTTCCTTATAGTAACGCATCAATGTGTCCCTTTGTGCACCTTTTGATAACCTGGCCAGTTCCGCATGCCCTGGATTGATGAACGGATACCATTGATAGTGGCGGGCAGTATCCTGTCCGAGCCAGGGCGTAACAGGTTCCTGTCTGGCAAAGGTCCGGGCATCAGTGAGATACGGACCACCCATGGAGGCCGCTGCCAGTTCCATATCATCCGTCCAGTTATCTTCTTCATAAAAATAAGGCGAACGGCCGGGCGCCGTCTGGCAAACGCCCGGATGCTGCATGCCCAGTTCATAGGCGGCCTTCGCCTTATGCCTCAATGTAGCTGCATAAGATGACTGCAAACCTGCAAACAACTGGGTACCCAATGCAAAGCAGCTGCTGAATTTTCCTGCGGTAGAGGCGATGCCTGTGCTGCGGTTCTTATACTTCAATAAACCCTGCGGTGCACCTGTACAGAAATATACAGGGCGCTCCAATCCGCGGCCATAGAAATTAGTATCCTGCCGGGGAATACGCATGCCCTGGTGATCACGGTCGTCGCCTACCTGGTTATACATCCTGTCGTCCTGTGGATTCATTTTTACGAGCCAATCCAGGCCCCATTTTGCCTCATCCAGTACGTCGGCAATGCCATTGTTGCCAGACAGTCCATTGGCCTGTAATGAGTCTGTAAACACCTTTGGGAAGTCGCGGTAGGCTGCCAGCAGGTGCCAGGTGGCATTGGCGGAAGTGGTGACATATTGCAGGTAGTCTGATGCATCATGCCATCCGCCCGAAACCGGCACAAAAACGCTGTCGGGTCCATATACCGGAAAGCCGTCATGCGTATGGCAGGAATCTTTCAGGAAGGGATTGAAGCCATTCCGCTGCTGACGCATATATCGCAGGCAGAAGTCAGCAGTGCCTTTATATACTGTATCGCTGATGGAGAATACGGGCGACTTCGCCCCACCTGCCTGTAAATAATATTGTCCGGTCTTCGTAAAGGAAGAAAAATCCAGCCTGCTCGTTTGCCGGAAAGGTCCGTAAGCCCCTGCGGCCCTGCCTGCAGCGTGTTTGAATACTACCTGGCCTGTTCGGGCATTGACCAGTTCAAAATATTTTAATGTATCTTGTTCTTTATTGCACCATACTGCCACCTTGCAGCTGTGCGGCGCATAACCGAGCTGGTTAATGCGTATCCAGTCTGCGAGAAGGGGAAGGCTGAAAAATGCGGACAATACCAGCAGGAGCAGCTTTTTCATATATACGCGGTTTGGTGGAAGTACTGTGAAAATATAAATTTATTCGTTTTTCTGCATACAATTCTGCGTTTTTTGCGTTTTTGTGTTTATATTGAAATGTGAATGTGCGTTTTTGTGCGGTTTTAATCAACTGAAATTCTACCTTGTTATGACACCAGGCCTTTTGTTTTCTATTGTCATTGCGTATTTCGTTATCCTATTGATCGTAGCCTGGTATACCGGCCGTAATTCAAACAATGAGTCTTTCTTTATAGGCAACCGTAACAGTAACTGGATGCTGGTGGCTTTCGGGATGATCGGTACTTCGCTCAGCGGCGTCACCTTTGTCAGCGTGCCCGGAGATGTAGGTAAAACGGCTTTCGGTTACTTCCAGGTGGCTTTGGGGAACATGATGGGATATGTTGTCATCGCATTCGTACTGCTGCCCTTATATTACCGCCTGCAGCTCACCTCCATCTATAACTATTTCAGTACGCGCTTCGGCACGAAGTCTTATAAAACAGGCGCCTCCTTCTTTATATTATCAAGAACCCTGGGGGCCACAGCCAGGTTGTACCTCGTGGTAAATATCCTGCAGAACTTACTGGAGGAAGCATTCAAAGATCAGTTCCAGGTACCTTTCTGGCTCACTACACTGATCATCCTGCTGATGATCCTCCTGTATACATTCGAGGGCGGTGTGAAAACGATCGTATATACCGATACCCTGCAGACCACCTGTATGCTGGCGGGTCTTGTCATTTGTATCGTGTATATCCTGAACCGCCTTGACCTGAACATCGGCAGCAGCCTGCAGGCCATGGGAGAGAAAGGCATGTCAAAGATCTTCTTCACAGATCCGAACAGTCCCCTGTTCTTTTTCAAACAGATACTCGGCGGGGCCTTCATCACGATCACGATGACAGGTATGGATCAGGAAATGATGCAGAAGAACATTTCCGTAAAGCGCCTGGTAGATGCACAGAAGAATGTGATGACACTGAGCCTGATCTTCGGCGTAGTAATACTCCTGTTCCTGTTCCTTGGTGGTTTGTTGTACTTATATGCTGAAACCATTGGTGTGACAGCGGCCTCCGACAAACTGTTCCCAACACTGGCCCTGGATGCCCAGCGTATGCCGGCAGCTATTTCTGTGATCTTTATCATCGCCCTGATCTCCGCATTATTCCCCAGTGCTGATGGCGCTATCACAGCGCTGACCTCTTCCTTCTGTATCGATATCCTGAACATTCAGCGGAGAGAAGATCTGTCGGAAAAAGAAAAAAAGAAGACCCGGCGTATCGTGCACCTTGCCTTCACTGCGGTATTCCTGCTGATAGTGTTGGTGTTTAAACATATTGACAGCCAGAGTATGATCTCTGTCATACTGAAAGTGGCCTCCTACACGTATGGGCCGCTACTGGGGCTGTTTGCTTTCGGTATTCTGACCAAACGTACGGTGAATGATAACATGGTGCCTGGTATTGCGCTGGCTGCACCGGTGCTGTGTTATGTACTGGAAATGACGCAGACATATCTTTTCAAAGACTATAAAATAGGCCTGGAATTGCTTGTCATTAACGGATTGTTTATGTTCATCGGTTTGTGGCTGAGCTCCCGGAACTTTCAGAAAAAAGGACTGCTGTCCTGATCTGTAAAAATTAATGCTAGAACTATGCTTACAACTGAAATGTCTTCCCGGTTCAATGACCTGGAGAAGATGAGTGTCCGCGCCCTGCTGGAAGGGATCAATAGTGAAGATGCTACAGTGCCCCAGGCGGTAGCGAAAGCCATTCCCCAGATAGAAAGACTGGTAATGGCAGCAGTGGAGAAAATGAGAGAAGGAGGTCGCCTGTTCTACATTGGCGCCGGTACCAGCGGAAGGCTGGGCATTGTCGATGCATCAGAATGCCCGCCTACATTTGGTGTACCGCATGAATTGGTAGTGGGTATCATTGCCGGGGGCGATAAAGCCATCCGCAAGGCAGTGGAATTTGCTGAAGATGACAGGCAGCAGGCAGCGAAAGACCTGGATAGTTTTCATATCAATGAT
Source organism: Chitinophaga filiformis (assembly GCF_023100805.1). Classification (NCBI taxonomy): domain Bacteria; kingdom Pseudomonadati; phylum Bacteroidota; class Chitinophagia; order Chitinophagales; family Chitinophagaceae; genus Chitinophaga; species Chitinophaga filiformis. The sequence goes on along the minus strand of NZ_CP095855.1, from coordinate 7,621,860 downwards.
AAGGATGTGGTCATAGGCATTGCGGCGTCGGGCACCACGCCTTATGTAATAGGAGGGGTGAAGACCATGCGGGAAAGAGGTATTGTAACGGGATGTGTAACCTGTAACACAGGCAGTCCGCTGGCTGCCGCAGTGGAGTATCCTGTGGAAGCGGAAGTAGGAGCGGAGTTCCTGACCGGCAGTACCCGCATGAAATCAGGCACAGCGCAAAAGCTGATCCTGAATATGATCTCCACATCCATCATGATACAACTGGGAAGGGTGAAGGGAAATAAGATGGTAGATATGCAACTGAGCAACCATAAACTGGTAGACCGTGCTACAAGGATGGTGATGAGTGAGCTGAATGTGGATGAAGCCACCGCACGCCAGCTGATAGCAGAAAAAGGAAGTGTAAGGGCCGCCATAGAAAGCAGGAAATCATGAACACAAACCTCCAACGGCTGTTTACAATTGCGCAAAAGCCGGTAAGGCGCATTATCGGGCTGATGTCGGGTACCTCACTGGATGGGCTGGATGTAGCACTATGTGCTGTCAGTGGCAGTGGAATGGATACGCGTGTTACGGTGGAACATTTTGAAACGGTGCCTTACCCGGCACGCGTGAAAGATGAGATCCGGAAGGTGTTTGCAAAAGAGACGATCTCTTTTCAGCAGCTTTGCCTCTTAAATCCATGGCTGGGAATCCTGCACGCTCGCTGGATATCGAATTGCTTGCGGAAATGGAGTATTCTTCCGGGTGAAGTAGATCTCATTGCCTCCCATGGACAAACAGTGTATCATAGTCCCAAACGTTTACACAACCGATCTGGTTTCCTGAATGCCACTTTGCAGATAGGAGATGGAGATCATATCGCTGTAAATACAAGGATTATCACCCTGAGTGATTTCAGACAGAAGCATATTGCTGCAGGTGGAGAAGGTGCGCCGCTCGCTTTGTATGGAGATTATTGTCTGTTCTCCAAAAGGGGCGAAAACAGGATCATGCTGAATATGGGGGGGATCGCCAACTTTACGCTTCTGCCGGGAGACCTTGATCCGGAATGCGTATTTGTAACAGATACGGGGCCAGGTAATACATTGCTGGATGCTTTTGCGAGAGAGTTCTTCGACGTGGAATACGATAAAGATGCTGTATTTGCTAAACAAGGCACGATGAACGAAAGTTTATTGGCGGCATTGAAAGACGAGCCATTTTTGAAAGCTACATTCCCCCGCACAACAGGGCCTGAACTGTTTAACAAAGCATATGTAAAAATGGCACAGGAGCGCAGCAAGACCACCGATCTTTCCCCATATGATATCATGGCTACACTGACGCATTTTAGCGCAGAGACGATTACCGAGGCTCTGCAGTGGGTGGTGCGGAAGGAAAAAGACTATGCGATATATGCAAGTGGCGGAGGCGCACATAACCCTTTGCTGACAAGCTTGATCAGGGAAAAGCTGCCACGTCTGCAATGGCATACTACCGATGAATTGGGCATAGCCGGAGATGCAAAAGAAGCCGTGCTCTTTGCCATACTTGCCAATGAAGCGATTTGTGGAGAAGGCATCAACTTCGGTAAGCCCGGTATGCCGGCTATTACCATGGGAAAACTGTCATTTCCGGCATAAACCCGCATGAATCTTTTTAATCCGGCTAAAAGCAGCAAAAAAATGCGGGTTATATTTTGTTTTCTGCGTTTTTTTGCAGAAATTGATCCTTGTATTCAACCAAAGTAATCATCGCCAGATGTTAAAGGAAGAACGCCATGCATACATACTTCATCAGGTAAACCTGCACAACAAGGTGTTGTCTTCTCATCTGAGCGAACAGATACAGGTATCGGAAGATACTATCCGCCGTGACCTTGCAGAGCTGGCACAGGAGGGGAAGATCATAAAAGTGCATGGCGGCGCACTTTCCAATTCATTTCATCAGGGTATCACATCACAGGATGTATACGCGGTAAAAGATAAAAAGACCATAGCTTTAAAAGCCGTTGAACTGATACATGACGGCATGTTTGTATTAACTACAGGGGGGACTACGATAGCAGAGCTGGCCCGTGTGCTGCCAAGAGAGTTACAGGCCACGTTCATTACTGTAAGCCTCCCTGCTGCTTTTGAATATGCCAATCACCCGAATATAGAAGTGATCGTGATAGGCGATAAACTATCCAAAGGATCAAAGATCACAGTAGGGGGGGAGGCTATTTCAAAGATAAAAATGATCAAAGCAGACCTGTGTTTCCTCGGAAACAATGCCATTGATGCGGAAGATGGTTTAACAGATAATGACTGGGATGTAGTGCAGGTAAAAAGAGCCATGATCAGCACTGCCAAGAAAGTAGTGGTATTGACCATTTCAGAGAAGATCAATACATCCGAACAGTTAAAGATCTGTGATGTGGATGAGATAGATATATTAATTACTGAGCTGCCACCCGATGCTAAAAAATTGCAGCCATATAAAAAGAAGGGTATACAGATTTTATAATAAAACAGCTATTACTTGTTCCAGCCACATTGCAGGAACGTATTGTAACATGTAAACGTGCTTATCAACCAGCCTGTAATCTATTAGGTTATTCACCGACGATGTTCCCGGACAACAAGGAACATCTATGCAAATATTTATCGCTTTAACTAAAAAGAGTTTGTTATGAGAACTTATTGATCGTCCCGGTTATAACCGGGAATTCATTGTACATATAACGCGCGTTTATCAACCAGTGTGGTCAATCAGTTATTCGGAGTCAAGACTGCCGAATGACGGGGGATATCCATGCCATTACATTTCGCTTACTATTAAAAATCATTTATGAGGAGCTATCAATTATTCCGGCTTGCCAGGTGCAGGTATCTGTTGCTTTTGCTGGTCTTACAATGCTTTACTGCCTTCGCTGCTTTTGCGCAGGTAAAGCTGTCAGGTAAGGTTACAGACGAAACGGGCGCTACCCTGCCCGGTATTACCGTAGCGATCAAAGGAACCAAACTGGGCGCCACTACATCAGTAGATGGCGTCTATAACATCAATGCCGATCTGAAACCCGGCAGTTATACACTCGTATTTACAGGAATAGGTTTTGCTCCTGCAGAAAGTGCATTAACAATTGGTACCGCCACTACCTATACGCTTAATCAGCAGTTAAGCACTTCGGTATCCAAACTGGATGAAGTAGTGGTAACAGGTGCTTCTCTCGGTACTACGCGTAAACAACTGGGTACGTATATCAGCACTGTAAAATCGGACGAGCTCACCAAAGGCGCTACCGGCAACGTATTGACAGCACTGCAGGGTAAAACTGCCGGTGCGCAGATCACACAGAACTCCGGCGATCCTGCCGGCGGAATGTCTGTAAAACTGCGTGGTATCAGTACTATCAGCGGTTCTACTGAACCACTGTATATTATCGATGGTGTGATCATCGACAACTCCACTACCCGCGTCACAAATGCTGACGCTTCCTATGCCGGTGGTAACTTTGCCGGTAATGTGGGGCAGAACCGTATGGTAGATATCAATCCTGCAGATATTGAAAGCATAGAAGTATTGAATGGCGCGGCTGCAGCTGCCATCTATGGTTCACGTGCCAATGCCGGTGTAGTGCAGATCTTTACAAAGAAAGGCAAGGGCGGTGCGCCGGTGGTAAGTTTCTCTACCAGCTTTAATGTGAACGAACTGCGTAAGAAACTGGACGTTAACCAGGCGCCTGTTAAGTTTGGTGGTACGCCTGACGTGTCTACACAGACGATCCTGACAGATACCATCGTGCGTACAACACCTGTAAAACGTTACGACTACCAGGACTATATCTTCCGCACAGGTATCGGTACAGACAACAACGTATCTGTAACAGGCGGGCAGAACAAAACCAGGTACTATGCATCTGCCAGTTACCTGTACAACCAGGGTATTGTAAGAAATACTGATTTCAACCGTTACAGCTTTCGCCTGAACCTGGACCAGGAGCTCAACAAATGGATCAGCTTCAATGCTACCATGAACTACATTTACAGTAAGACCAATGAAAAGCCGGATGGTAACTCTTTCTTTTCTCCTACCAACTCCGTTACGATCATTGGTAACTACTACGATATTCATCAGCGTAATGCATTGGGTAACCTGCTGGCAGTGGGAGAGCGCGGACGTGTGAACCCTGTTTCTGTCATTGAGGATTTTCAGCAGCAACAGCAGACCAACAGGTTGATTGCCGGCGCCGGTATCAAGCTGAGGCCAATCAAGAACCTGACCGTAGATTATCACATGGGGATCGATAACTACAGCCAGGACGGCACCACCTTTATTCCTCCTTTTGCATACAATGTAAGCCTTGGCTTCTTTGGTGGTGGCGCAAAGCTTGATCCTACACAGAATGGTTATGCCAGTGCCGGTGTTAATAATTCCTTCCTGATCAACCATGATGTGAACGTTACCTACGATGCGCAGATCACTGCTGACCTGGCATCTGTAACGCAGGTAGGATATTCCCTGCAATACCAGCGTGGGCATTATTCCCTCCAACAGGGCAGGGGATTGCCTCCATTCGTACAGACGGTGAGCGGCGCTGCTACACCTATACCCGGTGCAGATGAGCGTACCCGTTTATCTATCTCCGGTCAGTACATACAACAGAACTTTAAATACCGTGATCAGCTCTTTGTTACAGGGGCATTGAGAATGGATGGTTCTTCCGTATTTGGCGAAGATGAGCGCAACCAGCTCTACACAAAGCTAAGCGGCAGTTATGTGTTATCAGGTACAGATTACTGGAAATCGCTGAATGTATCCCGTTGGTGGAACCTGTTTAAACTCAGGGCTGCCTATGGTCAGTCCGGCAACCTGACAGGTATCCCTGCTTATGGCCGCTTCAATACTTACAGGGCAGTTGCCTTTATCGGTGCGGCATCTTTCACATCGCCGACCACTTACACCAATCCCAATATCAAACCTGAAAGACAGCAGGAACTGGAGTTTGGTACAGATCTGGCCTTCTGGGACAACCGTATCAACCTCTCCGTTAACTACTACAGCAAGAAAGTGGAAGACCTGCTGATTGCCCGTGCTATCGCACCAACACAGGGTTACAGCACCCGCCTGGATAACATTGGTTCACTTTCCAATAAGGGTTTTGAAGTAGTATTGAATGTAGCGCCTGTGAAAAGCAAAAGTTTCAACTGGGATATGACAGCTATCTTCAACCGTAACAGGAATAAAGCGTTGGACATCGGGCAGTCCATCCTGCTGTATCCAACCGTGAGTGGTGCGCCGGTTGCTATTGCTAATGGAGAGCCCATTGGCTTCTTCTATGGTAGTTTCTTTGCCCGCGATGCTAATGGTAATAAGCTGACAAAACCCAATGGTATTCCGGTTACAGAGGGCGGTGTACAGCACTCGCCTTTTTCTTACACTCCTGTAAGAGATCCGAATACCGGTTTACCGCCAACTACAGGTGTGGCTGCGCTGCAGAAGAAAATAGGCGATCCTAATCCCGATTGGACAGGTACCCTCACCAACGATTTCAGCTATAAGAGACTCAGTCTGCACACACAGCTGGATATCGTACAGGGAGTTGATGTATTTAACGCTGATTTCAGAACAAGGCAAGGTGTGGACAACGGAAAGATAGCCGAACAGGAAGACCTGGGACAGTTGCCCCGTGGATTCATTGCCGGCAACTACAATATCCAGGAATGGAGAATAGATGATGGCTCTTTTGTAAAACTGAGGGAAGTGGCTTTCAGCTATAACTTCGGTAAGATCAAAGGACTAAGTGATCTGACGCTTAGCATAGGCGGCCGTAACCTGTATTCATGGGATAACTACAAAGGATATGACCCTGAGGTAAATGCGGCAGGACAAAGCACTGTATTGCGTGGTATCGATTTCGGTAGTGTACCTGCTCCCAGGACATATAATGTAGCGCTTCGTGCCAGATTCTAAATCATCAAAAAGTAGTTTTATGAAAATACATCTCAATAAATACAGTCGTTCTTTTCTGGCAGGTATGCTGCTGTTGGTAGCCGCATCCTGTAAAAAAGAATATACAGACCCTTCAGGCCCCGCTTATGATGATGCTGTCAGCACAGCGAATGCCTTGACAGACGTAGCGGTGGGGCTGCAGAACTGGTATACTGCCAACAGGACAAGTACCTTATACACTTCTATTGCTACCGCCAGTCTGCTGACCCGCGGCACTTATGTTGTCAACGCAGGTAATGCAGATGAAGGCCAGCTATACACAGGCGCTGCCGCCGTGCAGAACACAAACGCTGTTGTTACCGGTATGTGGGCAGTGTCAAACAAGATCATTTTTGATGCCAACCGTGTGCTGAATGCTGCGAACAGCGTTATCACCGACCCTGGTTATGCCAGCGGTGTGATTGCTTATGCTTCCATATATAAGGCGCTGGCACTGGGCAATCTTGCTATGTTCTGGACACATGTACCTGATACTATTGGTGTGGATGTACCTTTCATCACCAGTAAGGAAGGATACAGAAAAGCGGTGCGTGTGATCGATAATGCGCTGACTGTTGTGAATGCCAATGCTATTAGTGCAGGCTTTAAAGCGAACATACCTGCAGGCCTCGATCTTGTGAACACCCTGTATGCTTTGAAGGCGCGTTATGCCTTGTTTGCAGGCGATTATGACGTTGCATTGGCCGCTGCCAGCCAGGTAACGGTTTATTCGACTTTCAACTACAATTCACTGACCACAAACCCGATCTTCACACTGGTAACAGCCACCAACAACATTTACCAGGTAGTGGATTCTACAATGGGGCTTCCTGTGGGTCTGCAACCTGACCCTGGAGATAAACGCGTACCATTTTATGTAGGGACTGATGTTAATCCGCGTTTTCGTGTAAAAGGATTCTTTACCGCTACGACCCAAAGTATTCCCGTATATCTGCCAGGTGAGATCACATTGATCAAAGCAGAATGTTATGCGCGTAAAGATGACCTGGTGAATGGTTTACTGCAACTGAACAAAGTAGTGACCAAGGCGCCCGCTGCCGATACGTTTGGCGTAGGTGCAGGCTTGCCCGCCGAAGTGGCTGCCACGAAAGACAGACTGCTGGAACTGATCTACAAGCATCGTCATATAGAACTCTTCATGAGCGGACTTGAACTGGAAGACCAGCGCAGGTTTGACAGACCGGTGGCAGAACGTAAACGTAGCTGGCTGCCATTTCCTTTCGTAGAAAGGAATGATAACGTCAACATACCTGACGATCCGACATTTTAGGATTGGGGGACTTTAAAAAAGAAAGAGCCGGGCTTGTGTTAATACAGGATCCGGCTCTTTCACTTTTTACAGATTAGTTTATTTTGTATTGGGTATTTCCGGATAGTTTGTTATTTTAGGAATCCCGGGTCCTGCCGTACAAGGTTTATACGATCCCTGTGCAAGGGCGTATTAACTGCGATGGGAGAGTGGATGCAACTGAAAAGCCATCCGGCGGCCGGGAAATTGTATGTACAGGTACCGCTATAGACATCGGGGAACTGGCACTGCCAGGTTTTAATCAAAAAGTTAAATATGTGCAATTTCTGTCCGGTAATTCAGAAATGAACTATCTTGGAAGGGAAATCAGGGAAGCAGGGATCTTGTGCTTACACTGCCTGTAAAAAGCCCGTTGGTAGAAATATCTGTGATAGCGTTGACTATGAGATGAGATGAAATATTTTTTTTTAAACCTACAACTGCACATCAGCCTGTTCCTTCTTTTACAATTTTCGGGAGCAGGCTGTTTGTACGCTCAGCATGCGAACGATAGTGCATGGATAAAGCCATTTCAGAAAGATAACAATATGCAGCTCTACGGCGGTTATGCCGGCAGCAGCTTTATTTTCCAGACCAAGAAGACGCCCCGCGATTATCTGCACCTGCTGGCCAATAACAGCGGTTATACCGGCGTAAACCTCAACTATAAATACCTCTCGCTCTTTTATGAATTCACATTGCCTTATACCAGTCTGGCCGACCGGAAAACTGGTCTGCGCAGCCGCAACCTGGAATTGTCGCAGTTTGGCAGCCGCTTCGGACTGGAAGCCAGTTATCAGCATGTGAACGGGATGTTGTTTGAGGTTCGCCGCCGTCGCAGTGAACCGCCCGTTACATTTGAAGATATCCGCTACCGGAAATACGCATTGAACCTTTATCTTTTTGCCAACCCTAAGCATTTTTCCTATAGTGCAGCCAACTTTTACAGCAAGTTGCAGCAGCGCACCGCCGGAAGCTGGCTGTTTATGGTCAGTCCTGAATACCAGCAATTCAGCTTTTCACATGCAAACCTGGTAGGCAACGAGATGAAAGACTCTATGGTGTATGAGCTTGTAAAGCCGCAGCCTACCTGGGTTTCCACGATCGGTTATGTTGGTTACGCTTTCAATCTGGTGATGGATGGAGGGCACTGGAGCATCAATCCTACTTTACTGCTGGGGGCAGGTGGGCAGTATCCGCTATACGACAGCCGTTTTAATCCGAAACAGATCACACTTGTATACAGTGCGCTGGCGCGTATGAACTGTGGGTATAATGGCGAGCACTTTTTCAGTTACCTCAGCGCCAGCCATGATTATGCCCGTAATCACCTGCCGGCAGCCCATCTTCACCTGCAGAACAGTGATTTCTCTGTCACACTCGGGTACCGTTTTTCCTCCCTTAAACATAAAATCCTGGGAGTCATATAATAATTTGTAAGAGTGTAAAGACTTTTTTGTAAGTTCCTAGCCTGAATTTAAGGAAGCTTAATATTATAACGTTATGCATTTAAAACGGTCTTATCTTGTACCACTGTCCCTGTTGCTGGCGGCCTCACTATGTTCATTATCATTGCCGCAGCAGGAAGAAAGAGCAAAGAATCTGAAAGTATTGCCTAAAAACATCAGCCATGAAGATCTCGAAAAAGAGATGCGCGGTTACAATAAGGCGCTGGGCGTAAAATGTGACTTTTGCCATGTCAGGCAGACGGACAATCCCAAGAAACTGGATTTTGCCAGTGACGACAAGGAAGAAAAGGAAACAGCCCGTGAGATGCTGAAAATGACCATGCGCATCAATAAGAAATATTTCAAATCCGGTAAAGATGCGCAGGGCGCGCAAGTGATGACGGTGACCTGTTATACCTGTCACAACGGGCAGAAGGAGCCTGCATCCAAACCACCGGCATCACAGGTACCACCGGCGCCACCAGCTCCACAGGCAGCACAGGAAGCGCCTCAGCAGCATTGATCAGTGTTTGGAGGAAATAGTTAAAAACGATATCTTTATATAGATACATCTACCTATTGTCGTATTAACTATTACAAACCTCAGAACTTCAAAAGACACTTATGACTGCTTTTCACTCCCTCCTTGCACTGGCACTGGTATTTTTCATTGCCCACGTTATGCTGCTGTTCACCTCGTTTGGAAAAAGCGGGTACAGGAAACTGAGATACTTTTATTCTCATCTTACCTTATGGATCAGTGGTGGATTATTGTTTTTACTGGCCGTGCTATATGCTGGTAAAGATGAATCATCCATACTGGATGTATTTGATACGCCAGGCAAACAATTGCTGATCCCCGGTATCGTGGTTGTACTCTCTTTAGCGGCTCACACTATTGTACACTTCCTGGTGATACCAAAATATCAGCTGGAGAAGAAGTAACACACTTTCAACATCTTTAAAAGAAACCGCTTTCATTAAATTGAGGCGGTTTTTTTATGCAGGTACTTACATAGCCAGGCCGGCATTGGAAGAATATTAATTTGTATTAATAAATAGCTATATATTTAGAAGTATATTATATCTAATATACCGGAATGAATGTGCTATTGTGTTTAATGTCCTGAACCCCTGGAATGGCAGGTATCAAAAAACTTACACTGGTATGAGTGCTCACGCCGATAGATCTACTGTAAACAGACAGGCAGCTACAAACAGTCCTGCATCAGTGCAGCAGGAAGGTAATGCTGGTTTTCACGCTGTGGACAAGCGCCCGGAAGCGATTGCACAGAGAAAACTGCAGCAGGCCGTTATGGAAAGTCCGCGGGTGAGGCAGTTAGAGGCTTTTCAGGCCATGGCAGACAATAGCGCTGTTAAAAAGTCTGTGCCGGGTGTAGCGCCTGTGCAGCGTGTGATAAATTTCACTGCCACACAATATCAGAACACCTTTGGCGGTGCTGGTGGTCTTACCATGGCACAGATCCGTGATTATACTAATTTTTTTGTGAAGAGCGACCTTGCGCTGGCCGAAGGCCGTGCTGACAATAGATTGCCGGCAACAGGGCCGGGAAACGTGGCATTTGCGGGAGATGAAGGAAACGAGAACGCAGGTGAAATAGGCGCCATTGCGGCCTACAAAGCGGCGCTCGCAGCACCTGCCGCCGCGGCAGCCCCTTTGTACGCTTCCCATGTCAGGGCGCTTGACGGTCTTGTTGCATTGGTCAACGTCATCCTCAGGAGGGTTACCACGACTATAGCCGACCATACGCTGGTGATGGCCACGCCTCCGAAGGGAGGAGCGCCCATACCTACAAGAACAGCAGCCACGGTTAGTGTGCCTAACTCCAGGACGGCCTATTCCGTAACTCCGGTTGAGGGTTATGCGCATGAGAATGTAAGGCCTACATGGGCAGCTACATATGCGGCAACGGCAGGTTCGAGGGCCGTCAAGAAGGCTGCTGCAGATGCTGCATCTCCTGCCATTAACTGGGCTACAGAGGCCGCAGCGCAAAGTGCTTTTGGCCGTGCTGCCGGGGCAACGCTGCTGGCGCCTACAACACAGGAAACAGCCCCGCGTGTTGCGGCCGATGCGGGAGTGGCGCGACCGCAGATCAAACAGTTGTCATGGGATAATGCAAAGGAGTTTTTGCCTAAACCACTGTTGAATTTACTCTTTGATGTAAAAAATCAATTGCGTGGTGGAACTATGGTAGATGAGCGAACCCCCTACGATCTGGATGCCCGTATTCGCAATGCTACATCGACGGTGCCGGGAACATTGAGGAGCTGGCATGAAGATTCTACAGGTCTCCTGCCTGGTAACGGCCGGGCTGGAGCCACGCCGGCGACGGCAGCGGCTATTCCTGCCGGAGCAGCCGCATTGCATGCACATTACACCGCTACATCCAGAACAGGTTCCGGTACGGCCGCAGGAGGCGCAGGCGCCCCAACAGCGCCGGTAGGATTTGCGGAATACACAGGAGCTGGTACCGCTCACATTCATAATATTAAAGTTGTTTTGGATTATATCAACAGCCGTGTGTACCTGACGCTATCTCATTACCAATATTGGGCGCTGGTCGTCAATGCGGCAGGCGAGCATGAGTTTATCCCCGGCGGTTCGCAGGACCGTGACACAGCAATAGACGCCATCCGGGCGCATAATACTGTGGCCGGACCACCGGTAAGACCCTATACGTTAATGAATCCCTGGATCGAGATCCTGGTGCCGTAAAATGCGCAAAAGCCGTCCATTTCAGGAGGTCTTTTTTTATGTCAAAGAACTTGTAGCCATTCATCACTCCGGGAGAATTATAGCGCTTTTTTCCGCCCGGTCATTGCACTTTTTTTTCTGATCATATCACAAAGCTAAGTAGAAAAGACATGCGGGAAATACGCATTTTTGCTGCCTCTTAATGTGGTTTAAGATATTGATTTACATTATATTGAATGCGTGTTTCATCTAAAGGTCTCAACAGGGGAACCTGGCTTTTCATGAGGCAATAGGTGCTTAAACTTTAGCAGAGGTTCGGTACAGGTTCGCTCAAGGTAGCCTCATCCTCCCTTAATCTTCCGTTCAGGAACGGAAGATTAAGGGAGGATGAGGCTACCTTGAGCGAATCTCGACCGGATCTCAGGTATGTCATGACCCTGTTTTAGACCCGTCTTGATACCGCTTTGATACCGCTAATCTTACGTTAATCTTACGTCCATGAACGTAAGATTAACGTAAGATTAGCGGTATCAAAGCGGTATCTGTCAGGTCCTGAAATAGGTTTACACCTTAAAAAGTGTAAAACATGCAAAATTCAAACAATCAGAACAAAGGTGGACGCAAGGGACGCCTGGGACCACAGTTCCAATATGAGCAGTCGTTCATGAACAAAGTCGTAGCCGATTACATGGCCGGAGACCAAAGCATGAGCCAGGTCGCAGCTCGTTATAAGATCACTAAACCACAAATAGCTTATTGGTACTCTCTTTTTTCTTCCGAACTTAGGCAAACGACTTTGGAAAAACCCATAATATCTACGGCCATGACAGAACAGGAAAAAAAGGAGTTTGATGCTTTAAGAAAGCAAAATGAAGAACTCCGTAAAAAGCTGGAACATGCCAATTTAAAGGCATTTGCTTTTCAGACAATGATCGAAGTTGCTGAAGAACAATTTAATATTGAGATCCAAAAAAAGCCTGGTACCAAGCCGTCTGCAGAGTAAAAGAACATTATCCGGACAAGGATTTGGGTAATGTTTGCGGACTGTTTGGTAAAAGCAGACAAGCTTTTTATAAGCGGAAAAACAGCGATCATCAATTTGGCCTGGAAATGGCCATCGTTCTTGACAAAGCGGAGCAAATCAGAGCTTCACAAAAGCGACTGGGCGCCAGAAAACTTCATAGAATGCTTTCACAAACTCTTCAACATCATAAAATTAAATTAGGCAGGGATCGATTTTTCAATCTGTTGGCTGAAAATGGAATGCTTGTCCGTAAAAGAAAACGTAAGAAAATACGGACTACCGATTCTAATCATCCCTTCAAAAAATATCCTAATCTGATTAAAGAGCTGAAGCTTAGTCAGGCTAACCAGGTGTGGGTTAGTGATATTACTTACCTTCCTTTGGTAGGCTCCCGGTTCTGTTATTTGAGCCTGATAACTGATGCTTATTCAAGAAAAATCGTCGGTTATTGCTTACATCCATCACTGGAGGCCGAAGGGCCTATTGAGGCCTTAAAAATGGCTTTATCGGATATAAAGAATCCCATCAAATATAGCCTGATTCACCACTCTGACAGAGGGTCACAATATTGTAGTAAAAACTACATAGAATTACTTAATGATAGTCACGTCGGCATTAGTATGGCCGAGAAGGGCAACCCGTATGAAAATGCCATTGCTGAGCGAGTAAATGGAATATTAAAGTTAGAATTTGGCCTGGACCGGTTATTTAAAAACTATGAAGCCGCGGCTGCTATAGTAGCAGAGACTATCCGCATCTACAATGAACAAAGGCCTCATACAAGCTGCGACTATCTGACTCCGAATCAGGCACATACAAAACAAGGGGAATTAGTAAGGAGATGGCGAACCAAGAAAAAAGATGGTCCAAAATCAGGATTAACAGCAGATACTGTCAACCTGATCCAGGACTAAAATCTAAAGAAAACAACCTTTTTAGGATTATCTTTTAATATTGTAAAATTCAAACGGATTATCTCACCAAAAGTGTAAACCTATACCAGGATAAGACAATCAAGACGGATACTGTCAACACGATCCGGGACTAAAATCCAGAAAAAACAACCTTTTCAGGATTATCGTTTAATAGTGTGAAATTCAAACGGGTTATATCAACAAAAGTGTAACCTATACCACGATAAGGCATACAGAAAAACTTTACAGTTTTTGTGCGGAGTTTCAGGATTGACATTACAGGTAATTGTAAATTCATTGTGTACTTTACAGCTGCGCAAATTAAGCTTTACACAGCTATTTCTGAAACCATGTATTGATTCATTAGCAGTTCGGTACCACTATAGTACCAATGGCCTTAACTTACGTTCAACTTACGTTCAAGACGTAAGTTGAACGTAAGTTAAGGCCATTGGTACACCGTTGGTAGCGGAGCCTGATCGGATATAGTTGGGAACTATTAATTTGTCTAAATTTGGCCGCTAAAATGATTCATTCAAACATGAAAAGAATATCCGCCTGGCTGTGTCTCATCTTTATCCTGATCTGTACTCACAGCTCCTATGCCCAGAAGAAAACCACCCCCACGCTCCGTGAAGGCACGCATAATTTCACCCTCCAATGGATCAGCTGGGACAAGCCTGGTAAGGTACAGATCCGCAAAAAGAACAAGAACACCTACACCATCAAAGGAGAACAGCGTGATGCACAAAGCAACAGTTTTGTAACGATTGACGGCACCTTGAAAGTTGCTTCTGCCACTGAACTGATATTCACCGGTACGATTATGAGCCTGTACGAAAGCATTAATGAAGGGAATGTATGCGAAAGGACCGGTACCTATCATTTCCTCGCCAAAGGTGCGAGAAAGTACTGGCGACTGCAGGAAATGGAGAACTGTGAGGGCAATAACGTTACAGACTACATTGATATTTATTTCAACTAACAGGGCTTCAGCGCAAATCCGGAGTCTCTTAATGTAGTTCCCAGATGGCAATCATTTTTGAAGGATTAAGCAAATGCGTATTGTGCGGACAAAAGCTGAATTGTGTTGACGAAATTACGGCAGCTCCGCCCTTGACAAGTAATACCAAAGACCCCCTCTTTGTATTCAGCGATGCCGGTATGCACGTTGCCTGTCTGGACGGGCATCCGCTAAAGGATAGCCTGTTCTATCAAATAGAGCAACTTGATAACGTAACAGGCGGTGCTAAAGCGAGGTGTATTGTTGATGGGAACCTGATTACTCACCCTGGCGACATGTTGGCGCTTGGTATGTTGACATCAGATCTGAATGAACCTTTGGCTGCATTTAACTTTATTATCCTGAACAGGAATAACAGATACAGATGGAATAGGCGGGAGGAGTTTATTTCCCTGGCAGAAGAATTTATCCTGAATGCGAAATGGGAGCCCTATGGGCCATTCGATATGCTGAAGTATATCATGAAAGAATTGGCCTAAAGAAGAGTAAAATCTTATTGATGTCCCCAATATCCCACTTGCAAACTACATCACCACCTGCCTGGTAGGATCTCTTGCGTTGCTTTCAATTTGCCGCCATTTTTAGCCTCAACAGTACGATCAAACTTACGAGCTGAGTTTGTCTATGCGTAATTCCTTTCAGGCGCCTAAAACGGCTCGTTTATATACATCCTCCTTTTTTCATTTTAGTCTTCGTCTATTTTCTAACCGGATTGAGTGTGAATTTCATTTAATACTACGGCTCAGTTAGCTCCAGACTTAATTTTTCAGAAACTTTTTTTCTACTAAAAAAATTAGTATTTTCGATTTGTTGTAACCCCAAACAGAGATTTTAAAAATGGAAATATTGAATAACCGTCTCCTTAATTAAACCCTTTTCCAACGTTTACATTTTTACAAAAAAGTGCCAGGATGATCCCATCAAATTTGTAACCCGTCATGACGAGACATCCCGCACAAGTCAGGTACCATATTTATTATTGATCACTTTAATTTTCTATCATGCCAGTTACATTTAATGGCGTTAGCCCAACCCAGGCCACCGTGGCCAAATGGGATCTGTTTGAGGCCGTTATTGACCTCAGTGCTACTTACACCAACCCTTACGATTACACAGACATTGCCGTGCAGGCTACCTTTACCTCCCCCGGAGGTGTGCAGCGAACGGTGGATGCTTTCTGGATGCAGGATTACAACCTCAATCCATCTACCGGCGATCTTTCCATCAATGGCCCGGCCGCATTCCGTGTACGTTTTACGCCGGATGAAGAAGGTGCGTGGACGTATGTTCTCTCCGGCAGGCTGCAAGGCGGAGCCCCTGCCACAAGTCCTGTATATTCCTTCAACTGCTCCGGTGTGTCAGCTACCGGCAAGGGATACATTCGTAAGACCAACACCAGTTATCTCCAATGGGATAGCGGTGCACAATACATCCCCGTGGGAGAAAATCTGGCCTTCCCCGATGGTGATGTTATTGTTAATTATAACTATCATCTCAATAAGCTGGAGCCTACAGGTGTCAACTTTGTCCGCATCTGGATGGCTACCTGGGGAGTGGCCCTGGAATGGACCAACGTTGGAGGTATAACGGGATTTGACAAGCTGAAAAAGTACAAGCAAACAGCTGCCAAGCAGATCGACTACCTGCTCACCCGCGGACAAACCAACGGTTATGCCATTATGCTTTGCATCAACTATCATAACCAGTTCGTAGCAGGCGATGAGTGGCAAAACAATCCATACAATGTAGCACAGGGTGGTCCCTGCGATGATCCATTGTCATTCTTTAGTAACAGTACCGCGAAAGAGATCTTCAAAAACCGCCTGCGCTACCTGGTAGCACGATGGGGATATGCAGGCAGCCTGCAAAGCTGGGAATTGTTCAATGAAGTGGACAACACACCCTACTATAAGAGTAAGCCCGACGACACTATACAGTTTGACAACTCGGCTGTCATTGATCAATGGCATAACGAAATGGCTGCCTATCTGAAATCGATCGACCCTTACCATCTTGTTACGACATCCTTTGGTGATGAGAAGTATGGCGATGGTACCTGGCGTAGTACCAGTATCGATTTTACGCAGGTGCATAAGTACAAGCAGGATCCACGTATGCCACGCCTGCTCGCCAACCTGAATCAACAACGTCTCAGTACCTATTCAAAACCGGTACTGGACGGCGAGTTTGGCATGACAGTGATTGCTACTGATGAGAAATTAGTGGATCCGAACGGCGTCAGCATGCACAATGCAATGTGGGCAACCCTGCTAAGTGGCGCCATGGGCAGTGCTATACCCTGGTGGGAACACTGGGTGGACGACCAAAACCTGTATCCGCACTTTTCAAGGCTGGCTGCGTTTAAGGATATCGTGCCTTTTGTGAGCGGTAATTATCAGAAAGCGTCCCCGACGTACTATAATACAGCTCCGGCCGACCTGACCATCAAACCCGAAGGAATGTGGCCTGTGGATGCGGGCAATCCCAACAATCCTCCGCCTGTTCTTGACTTCACATTGGATAATGAAGGCGAGCTGACGCCGGGGCTAAGCGAGCTTTCACAGTTTGTTTGGGGCGTAACAAACAACAGTACTTTGCGCAGACCCCCCACCTTTCATGTCAATTACCTGCAGAACGGAAGCTTTAGCGTGATAGCGGCAGATGTCAGCCCTCATGGCGGTAACGTTAATATCTATGTGGATGGCGTACAACTGCTTGACCAGGTGGCTCAGAAAGACGGTATCTATACGGTGCCTGTCAGTGCTGGACAGCATACTATTAAAGTCGACAACCTGGGGACTGACTGGGTACTGGTGGGCCAATTCAGGTTTATCAACGCAGTAGGGCCTTTAAATCTATATGCCCTGAAAAGCGCTGATAGCAGCCAGGCGGCAGGTTATATCCAATACAGGCTGTACAACCACCAGTATTTTATAGATAACAACACGACCACACCTCCGCCACCAGTGCCTGCCGGCGCTATTGTAAATATGCCCGGTATGAGCAACGGGACCTACACCGTCAACTTTTACAGTTGTGCGCCCGCCGCAACTACCGCTCCCGCGCAACCTGTCGATACCCGGATAGCCACCACAGCCAATGGTGTGTTAAGCTTCGATCTGCCGGAACTGCCGTGGGATATTGCATTTACTGCTACCCTTAGCACGCCGGATGCGCTTAGCTCGCCTGTATCTGTGTCGCCTGTACTGGGTTGGGCTGCAACAACTGCTGCTGTCTTTACCGTAGATAATAGCGGTATAAGGCCAGGTGCCTCCAGTCTCGGAATGTTTGTGTACGGCAGTCAGGCCAATACGCAATACCGCAATCCGCCTACCTTTGTTGTCAACTACGCACAGGCGGGATATTTCGAGGTGCGTACCGCTGCTACCATTTCGGTAGGTTTTCCACGGGTAACCATATATGTGGACGGCGTTAAAATGCTTGACCAATCTGCTGTTATTAACACCTCTTATGTGGTTGCGCTCACACCGGGACTGCACAGGATCACGGTAGACAATCTCGGTGGCGACTGGACACAGGTGGATCATTATGCTTTTGTGCCATCACTTGCGTCGGGCCTTCCAGCGCCCGGACAAACTGCCGGTGCCAGAACAGTGCTACCGGGATACCAGTGGGGCAGTAAACCACCGGTGAACACCTTTACGCTGGCTGCTGACGGTACATTAACACCGGACGCTGCCAACCTGGCCATGTATGTATATGGCAAACCTGCTCATCCGGAGTTCTATAATCCTGCTACCATCAATGTCAGCTTTCCCCAGGACGGATATTTTAAGCTGACAGTTGCTTCAGTGTCACAGAATGGTGCGCGGGTGAGTATCTATGCAGATGGTGTGCTGCTGACAGACCAGGTAGCATTTGCCAATCTCTCATATGTTGTGGTGCTTAAAGCTGGTACGCACAACATTACCATCGACAACCTGGGTGGAGACTGGTTCCTGTCTGATACCCTGGTGTTTGATGTTTTATAGTCATCGTTACATAGACTGCCAGAAGCGTTAGAAAGCTGTGAATAAGTAGTGTTTGTAAATGCATTCCAGGCAGTATGCAGTGCAGCCGTCTCAAAGTAATTGGGGCGGCTGCCTGTATTTGCGCGGCTTATTACCCTCTGTATAACTAAGCCCTGATCTTTTATGTGCAAAGTGTCTTGCATTCATCACTGTCCTATCATCAGTGTACTATTGACCGATGATTAAAATAAATAAATTATAATAATCTCCTATAGTCCTCTGTGGAACTGCGTTTCATCTATGAACCAATTTTATATAATAGTAAAAAATACTGATAGCAGTTTGAAAAAATATTTATAACTTAACATAAGCAAATTCGTTATAAAGATCCCTCACCCCAATTTCCTCTATAGCGCAATAAGATGATGGTTTAGGCGCGTAGCACGAAGATGAAATACATGTGAGGCCGCAATATTTCATTCGTCACTAAAGAAATAATCCAGGTATATAGCCAGGCGATACAGTATGCCAATCACCAATAGCATTTATTTTATGGCTTGTATATAAGTTCATGTGAATAATAATATGAAGACTGTTGCAAACGGACGCTCAGCCTCAAGGCGCCGTATGAATTGGATATGGATCAGTGGGGTGGCTTTCCTGTTGTCCTTCCTGGCTGCAGGTGTATTGATCTTCTTTGGTAAAGAACTGGAAGATCTTGGGATCACGGGAAATATTTATTACATCATTCTCATCCCCCTCGGATTCAGCAGTGCAGCTTTTCTTGCCGGTGCAATGAAATCGTATGCTTCCTTTACATCAAATGAAAGCGTCTCTTACGGAAAGCTGCAGCTGACAGGTCCTATCGTGATATTCGCCCTCGTAGTAGGCGGTGGCTTTATTATGCCTAACTTCAACAGGAAGGAACAGTTTGATGTGAAAATGCGCATTGTCAGCAATGACCGTCCCATGACTACCCTGAATGAAGGTACGGTGACCTTGTATATCGGGAAAGAACCAAAAACAGTGAATATCCATGATGGAGAGGTGGCATTCTATAATATACCGGAAAAGTATCACAACAGGAAAGTCAGGATAGTACCTGCTATTAACAGTTATCAACTGGCAGATTCCAATGAGGTGCTGATCTCTAAGAATGAAGATTATGTGGATATCCATGTTACCAGGACCAAAGAATCATTGTCCACATTGGTTAGAGGTTCCGTGCTGGATCAGAAGAATATGGCCGTTGTGCATGCCTTGCTTGATTTTTCCAGCGGACTGGCTACCTGTTACACAGATCCCAATGGAAATTTTTCCCTGACAGTACCATTGCCACCAGGAGAGAAGGCGCAATTGAAGGTGGTCACAGATGGGATCACCAGGTTCAACGAAGTAGTGACTATTTCATCGACAATACCGATTGATCTGAGAATAGATAAGACCCCTTAATCTGATATATATGCCAAAAGGATGTTTGAGATGCCGCCTTGCAATATGTTTGCTATTGCTTACGCATGTTTGTTTCAGCCAGAACGTCAGAAGATTTAAAGGAAGGGTGGTGCTTTTCGACGGCAGTAAAGCGCTGAACAATATCTCCGTCAGGCTCGTAGACCAGGGGCGGGGAACGACTGGTTCAGACGGACAATTCATTATTCCCATTAACAACAATGTCAGTACCGTAACCTTGGAACTGGTGGACAGTGACCAGAGCATTCTGTATCCACCCGGAGGAAGTGTAGCAGTACCGAGAGATAGCAGTATTGCCACTGTTTTCATTGTGGGAGATTCCCCGAAGGATATTCTCACCCGCGCTGTAGCCAGAAGCAATAATGAGATCAAGAATGGCCTGCTGCAACTGGGCGTGAAACAGGATGGTATAGAGCAGTCACTGGTTGCTTTCCGGGATGAGATCCAGAAGATGACCAACATCAAGCTGGAAGATCTGAAAGACCAGATAGATCTTGACAGAAGAAGAAAGGACTTTTATCCACAGCTGGCTGCTGCTATCAATAACTATACGAACGAGGCAAAAGATCTGAAAGATGCCTTCAAGTTCACCGCAAGGCATGCGTTTGATGACCCGCAGGCGATGCAGGTGCTTACAGACGCCGTGACCAGTTATAATGAAGCCTTTGAAGATATTAACAGGAAACATAGCGGATATGAGGAAATGGTGGCGGACTTATGGGAAAGTGAAGCAAAGGCCACTGAAGTACGGGAATGGTTCAATTATGCATTGGGTGAACTGCATAGCGCCAATATCTTCACCCTGAACTTAAAGATAAGAGATATCAATGAATATAACAGGGGAGAGATAAAAGGCGGGCGGAGAAAAGAATTTAAAGATACCGTTATGCGTGAAATAGAGGCTTCGCAGCTGCAACTCGAAAGAAGGCTGCAGGAGCTGGACAACAGGGCGCAGATCCTCTTAAGCAGATTGGCCATGTAACAGACAGCTTATTCAAAGTAATATAAAACGACACTTATGAAACAGTTGATAAGGGGCAGACAGCTATTCCTGCTGTTGCTGATCATCCTGTTTACAGGCCCGCGCTGCGGCAAATCCAAAAAGGAGGTCACCCCGGTGCCGGCACTTAGTTCTGTCTCTCCCCTGAAAGGTATCGTGGGCGATCCTGTAACTGTAAATGGGCAGAACATTGGTAATGCCGACAAGATCACGTTCAATAGTACCGCTTCTACAATTGTGGGTAATACCGGCACTTCTATTACAACAGTTGTGCCGTCAGGAGCCACTGTAGGTATGAACAAGATCGCAGTGTACACCAGTGGAGGAAAGTCCAATGAACTGCAGTTCGAAGTAATAAAAGAACCGGACAATGTAGATCCCTTGCCGCCAACGCTCAGTAAGATCATTCCGGCGGCCAACTTCACAGAATATCCTGTACTGATCTACGGCGATAATCTTTCAGGTGCTATCAGTGTCACCTTTAATGATAAAGATGCTGTTGTTTATACTAACAATAAGAAGGTGATCACCGTTACCGTACCCAAAGACCTGCCTGCAGGCACGGCGACCGTAAAGGTGAAAACTGTTAAAGGCACGTCTACGATCAATTTCCAGGTATCAGGTCCGCCACCTGCAGGGCCTGCCAGCGTTAACTTCTCAATCATTACAATCCCACCGCCCAACTATGTTCCGGGTATTTCGAACAACTGGAGCTGCGGGCTGTTCTCCCTGCAGGATGGGAATAACTTCGTTGATCTCAATACAGATGACGGTACATTCAATTATGACGTGACCGGCAGCTACGAATATCACTTTGATAAGAACAAGGACTATAATGACTTAAACTACATTGAGTTTACCAATAAGACGACAGGTGAAACTTTCGCCGGACAATTCTCTTCTCCTACAGCGAATCCCTGTGTATTGAAAATGGTGCTGATCTCTTCTAAAACAGGTACTATCTCAACATGTACGTTTGACAGGAGATCCAATGAGCCTGACCTGCAATGCGATCAGTGATACATTAGTGTAGCACATAGCGCAAACTGAGACTGTAAGTGTTGAAGTCCGGGTAGTTCTTTCCTTTGATATCATTGGCATAAAAGCCATTGATGAGCAGCCGGCGGGTGATCTGGTATTGTAATCCGCCGCCAAGCTGCATCGTATAGCGGCTGTAAGACCAGCTGTTATCTTTCATGAACATAGGAATATAATTAAACAAAATAAAGGGGATAGTTTTCCTGGGGATTAAATAACTTAAGTACAGGGAGATGGGAGAGAAGAAGGCTGCCGGGGTATTGTCTCTCTCAAATCCATATTGCAAACCCAGCTGGGAAAAGAGGAACAGGCGTTCACTCAAAGGCTGGTTGTACAGGAATTGTGTCAGCAGAAAAAACTGGTTATAACCTAATACCTGCTGCTTCGCGCGACTGATACCCGTCGGGAAGATGGCACTGCTTTGTATGGTGAAATTATAATTCCTTCTCAGGGGCCTCCACCTGATCCTCGCCGCTACAGATGTAATGGCTCTTGCTGATTTGCTGTTACCTTCCACATCTGTATCAAAGACCTTAAATATAGAACTGTTCCTGTCCTGGTCTATCCTTCCCATCACAATATTTACATCTATTCCGACATTGAAGCGTGCGTGTTTTGATACGCCATATGTTGCCTGTAATGTGCGGTAGAGGTACGTTTGACGGACATTGAGGTCGCCCAGGTGGCCGTCGTCATCCCTGTAATTGTTAGCAGATATAATAGATGCAAAGAAGTTTAATTCCAGTTGCCGGTGATTGACGAGTACCGACGAAACAGCGGGAATAAACGGAGACAAGCGGGAGGTAGAGTCTTTTAGCCGCTGGTACTTTTCTTCCAGCTGCTGGTAGTAGCTGGCGGTGTCTGTCTGCTGAGCGAATAAGCGATACGATAAGATATGCAGCATGCAGATAATGAGTATACACGTTTTCATGTGGTTGGAGTTAGGTGAAATGACAATCTGATAAGGGGGGATAGAGATGCCGGGGAATTGTTATTAAATTTACTCAATTTTATCGTAAAATAATTATGGAGAAAGACAGATCATCTGTTATGGTCGCTATATTCAAACGGAAAGGTGGTGAGGGAGTACTTACAAAAATAGTAACGGAGGAAAACAGCATTTTGTATACAGGTATATTAAAGCGGCTTAAAGAAGGCGAAAAGGGCATAATTGTTTATTTCAATAATGAGCAGGAATGGTCCCTGCTTACCAATAGGCGGGTAATCGCTAAACCAGGGGCAGAAAGTGTTCCATATGAAATATTGTTTGATAACCTGGTCAATGTAGAGCCTGCATTTTTATTAGAGCGCGCAGAAGGCATCGCGCCTGGCCGATTTAGCAGACTTATTTTAACTGATAAGACAGGAGAAAAGTATATATTAAAATCCGAAAGCGGCGATCCTGTACAAGGAATGTTCCAGGTATTGTGGTTTTTATTAAAGTAAGTGATAACAGGTTCCATTTGGAATCTAAGACATAACCTTTATACATGCATTTGAATGAGATTAAAGTCAACATTGACCAACCGGTTTTTGAATGGCATCGCTTATTGGAAGCTGCGTCTGCCAATGATTTTATTGTAATAGAGAAGGATCGTGACAAAATGATCTGGTTTATTACTAATTATACACAGTTCCTCATCAGGAGTGGAAATGTCGAAGTGGCAACGCTATACGGGAGATTGATCCCGGACTATAAATCATTTGTTTATCAGGCTAATTTGGCTTTGCCAGTTGGTTATGAATTAGGTACAAATCCCCATGCGCTTTTTGATTTGTTACTGAATTTTGAAACTGAACCTGAGAATAGATTTATCATATGGAATGACGCAGGTTATCTGTATCATCTGAATGAAGAGGATTTCCGTGATATTTTTGAACAGCTGATAGTTTCTGCTTACTGTAATAGAAATGGTATTTCAACTATAAAAGCGGATGGTACGAGATATAGAGTGAACCAAAGAAACATTTTCATTTTTAATGAAGATGAATTTGATACTATAAAGCCGTTGCTTGATAGGGAGTATTACATCACTTCTATTGACAAACCATTTAATAAAAGAATTGATTTTAACCTCGTTCGTTTGGCCGATGGCAGTACTAATCAATGAGTTTGGGCGAATATTTTAATTTCATTTAATCAATGCATCAACTGGATGCCATCAGGCAAAGGATAACGCCTCTCAACCGGCAACAACTCCTTTGCCTGATCTATTTTACCAGCTTTAATAAGCTCACGGATATTTTGTGCATAAGCTGTAATATCCTCAATACTCACAATCCACTCATCTATATATTTCTCTACAGCGATCCCCGACAACCCCATTTGAACAGCACGTTGTTCATGTAACGGCTGCATATAAATATCCCTTTCAGGATCCCATTGAATACGTACGGGCGATGTCTGTAGCTTTTTCTTCCAATCATCAAAGGTTGCATGGCCGGCATTATCAAAATGCGACAGACAGGCATTTTGTAATGCCCATTCGAATCCTTCCCGCTTTATCTTAACAGATAAAATATATTCCTGGTTTTCTTTGGTTCCCCATCCTGAACGGTACATCATCCAGAGAAAAGAAGGTTTAATCCATGTCATCCGCTCCCTTTTGAAAGGAGGAGAAACGAATGTCTGGGCTTTAATGGCATGCAATGCAATTGTTTTATTGTACGCCTGGTAGACAGTTATAGTCTTCTCATCATATAAAGCCCTGATTACCTTTTCTTTCATTAGAAGTACTCGATTTATGGCAATAAAGATATAAAGAAAAAAACATCGGCATAAAGATGTCGGGGAGACGGCATCAATATTATATAATCCAGACTTAATAAAAACCTAACATTGAAACCGACTGCCACCCCTTAGCTTTGCGATAATGGCACGCCATTTATTCGACGAAGACAAACACCTGCAACTCTTCATCTCCGGAAGCGAAGATGCATTTGATGCTATCTTCAAACGCTACTATGAAGGATTGTTGCAGTTTGCCAAAGTACTCCTGCCTTACCCGACCGACGAAGCAGAAGATATCGTCGCGGAGATGTTCTGCACGCTGTGGCATAACCGCCGCCAGATCACTATTTCTACTACTTTAAGCGCCTATTTATATGTCTCTGTCAGGAATAGGGTGTTTGACTATTACCGCAGGCGCAAGACCATTTTCAGCCTGCCGGACGAGGTGCTGGCGGAAGCTGCCGGTGATGATCATCAACAGCCGGACCATCAGCTCATATACAAAGACGTTACCTCGCAGATACAACAGCTGATCACCCGCCTGCCACCCCAGATGCAGCTGGTGTTTAAGATGCACCGTTATGAAGGATTCAGTTATGACGAGATTGCGGATCTGTTAAATATATCTCTTAACTCCGTAAAGACACATATGTTCCGCGCATTGAAAATTCTCAAGACTTCCTACCCAATATTACCAATATGTTAACTCCGTTTTTGCTGTCACGAGCAGGATCGTTCTTTTCGTCCTTGTCTTGTAAACGCAAAAAAGATTGGAACAAAAGGACCTTTATTTACTGATCACCCGGCATTTTAATGAACAGGCCCTGCCCTGGGAAGAAGATTTCCTGGCTGAATGGCTGGAAAGTGCGGAAGAAAACAGACAAACCTATCGCGTACTGCAGGAAATATGGCTGGCCAGTCAGCAACAGCATAATGAAGCCCTCGTAGCCACGGCTTTGCAGGATGTAAAGCAACGCATCCGTAGCCAGCGGCAGAAAGGATTAATAAGACGTTATTCCTGGCAGGCAGGTATCGCCGCTGCTGTTGCGGGTATTATTATCAGCAGCATCCTCTTTTTAAGGCAGCAACCACGCCATGAGGCACTCGCCTATATAGAGAAAAGGACGTTGCCAGGGCAGCTGTTGAAAGACACGATGCCTGATGGAACCATTGTACACCTGGCGCCAAAGAGTACCATCCGCTATACACAGGAATTTGGAAAACATGACAGGAACATTATGCTGGAGGGACAGGCGTTTTTTGACGTCACGAAAGATGCGCACCAGCCTTTCACAGTGCAGGCAGGGGAACTGTCTGTGCAGGTGCTGGGTACCCGCTTTAATGTAACCTGTTATAAAGGAGTGGATAGTGCGGCCGTGTCATTGGTAGATGGAAAGGTGCAGGTAAATGTACCTGCACAAAAGCAGTTGTATGAACTGCAGCCGGGACAGGAACTGTATTATGAACGTCATGCGCAGCACGCCTATACCCGGCAGTATGATGTGGAATCCATTACGGGATGGACATCGCGCCTGCTGGTATTCCGTAATGAATCATTGTCAGTTGTAGCAAAAAGACTGGAGCAATTATATGATGTCGAGATCTCCTTCGCCGATTCTGCTGTGGCAGGTTACAAACTGTTTGCCAGGTTCAATGACAAACCGCTGAAGTATATACTGGATGTGATCAAAGCAACGGACAATCTTGATTACACCATCAACGGAAAACAGATCCGTTTCACCACAAAGTAATGCCTATCAATCACGCTAAATGCATGAATTTATGTTTCGTTTTTACCAACATCTGAGTATCGCACGCAGTAAAGCCATCTTATGTATGTTGCTTTGTTGTGTATTATCCCTTCCATTCGCTTCTGTACAGGCAGGCGCACGGGTAGATCTGCACAAGGTGCCCTGTTCACTGATCGTACAGAACAAGTCATTAGAAGAAGTGTTCGAAATGATCGAACAACAAACGCATTACTCCATTATCTGCATGGACCAATCCGGGCTGATGGCCAGGAAAGTGAACCTGAATGCACGCAATACAACTTTGGAAAATGTATTACAGCAACTGGCAGGTCAGGCAGCATTTAATTACAAATGCCTTGACAATAATATTATCGTCAAAGCCGGCGCTGCGCCCGTAGCAGTGGAAGATCCCGTGGAGAAGACCATTTCCGGTAAAGTGACTGATGCAAAGAAACAGCCCTTGCCTGGTGTGTCTATCATGGTGAAAGGTACTAAGCGCGGGACTATCTCTAACGAGAATGGCGATTTCCAGATCAAGGCCAATGAAGGAGAAGTATTACAGTTCTTCTTTACAGGATATCAGCCCTACCTGCTGACTGTGGATAAAAGCGTCAGTTACCAGGTAACCCTGCAGGATGATGAAAAGAAATTATCTGAAGTACTGGTAACCGCTTTAGGCATTAAGAAAGAGAAAGCCAAGGTAGGTTATGCTGCCCAGGAAGTAAAAGGCGCTGACCTGGTAAAGGCACGTGAACCAAACGTGATCAGTTCCCTGACAGGCCGCGTAGCAGGTCTGACCATCAGGAATACGACAGACCTGTTCCAGGACCCGGGTATCTCTCTGCGTGGCGCCAAGCCATTGATCGTAATAGATGGTATTCCCGACCAGACTGCGGATCTGTATAAGATCAATGCAGATGATATTGAGAGCATGACCGTGCTGAAAGGTTCTTCTGCTTCTGCCTTATATGGTTCTATCGGTACAAATGGCGCTATTATGATCACCACAAAAAGAGGTGGTTCCAAAGATCTGAGTGTTGAGTTCAACTCTTCCACACAGTTGCAGACCAGCTTTATCCGCATACCTACAGTGCAGACCACTTATGGTAACGGCTTCAAAGGCGAATATGAATATATAGATGGTTCTGGTAGTGGCCCCGAAGGCTTCGGCTGGATCTGGGGACCTAAACTGGATCAGCGTGATGCGTCCACACCAAGTGGCTATTGGGAAACGCCCCAGTTCAACAGCCCTGTAGACCCTACTACAGGCAAGCTGGTACCATTACCATTCCTCTCACGCGGTAAGAACAACGTCAAGAATTTCTTCCGTACCGGTATTGTCAGCAGCAATAACCTCAGTTTCACCAAAGCCGGAGACAACGGTAGTTTCAGGGTTTCTGCCTCACATATCTATCAGCAGGGAATTGTACCCAATACAGATCTGAAGAATACTTCCTTCAACCTGTCAGGTACCTACAACCTGAGTAAGAATTTCAGTGTGAACGGCCGTATGAGCTATAACAAAGAGTACACGCACAACTTCCCGGAAACAGGTTATGGCCCTACCAACTACCTGTACAACCTGATCCTCTGGACAGGACCGGACATCGATGTGCGCGACCTGCGCAATTACTGGGTGCCCGGTAAGGAAGGTGTTCAGCAACGTCACTACAACATCTCCTATTATAACAACCCTTACTTCCAGGCCTATGAGTACCTGAGAGGGTATGATAAGAACAATACATTCGGATCAGTTGATCTGAACTATAAGATCAGTCCTTCCTTCAATGTCAGGTTCCGCAACGGTATTAACCAGTATAGCCTGAACCGTAACTATAATGAGCCTAAGAGCTATATCGGTTATGGCAATAAGTCAAGGGGACAATATACCATTACTTCCAGCACCTATTTTGACATCGTATCTGACCTGATCGTTGACTACAACCATACTTTCAGCGATAAACTCAAGATACATGCACAGGCCGGCGGCTCCAACTATTACCGCAATCAGAAAAATGCATCCAGCAACACGGATGGTTTGACTATTCCCGGGCTCTATAACCTGAGTAACTCTGCGAATCCCGTACAGTCAACCAACTCACTGGAAGAACGCAGAACAGCGAGTCTTTACGGGGTGGTGGATGTAGAATTGTATAACGCTATCTACCTTTCTGTTACCGGGCGTAATGACAAGATCTCTACATTACCAATTGCCAACAATAGTTTCTTCTATCCATCACTGTCAGGTTCCGTGATCGTATCGCAACTGGTACGTCTGCCTGAGTGGTTCTCTTTCCTGAAGGCAAGAGGTGCGGTATCCAGGGTGTCCAGCGGTACATTGGATAACAGTTACACTTACGGATATCTTCCTTCGTATGATAAGAGCACCACATGGAATGGTAAACCAGGTCTGACCTACAAGGATGTGATCTATAACCAGTCATTGCATCCGCAAACGTCCGACAGCTGGGAAGCCGGTGTGGAAACCAAATTCTTTGGCAACAAAGTGGGCCTGGAGCTTACTTACTTCCAGACGAAAGATTTTAATAACATCCTGGAAATACCGGTATCACTGGGTAGTGGCTTTACCAGCCGCCTGGAGAATGGCCACGTGTATCAACGCAGAGGCATTGAGATCGTAGCTACCGCTACACCGGTACGTAAAGAGAAATTCAGATGGGATGTATTGCTGAACCTGAGCACTTATCGCCGTTACCTGAAAGAGATCACCGGTGGCGACAGGCTCGGATACCTGAAAGCAGGCGACAGGGCCGATAAGATCTTCGCTTCTGTTTATCAGAAAGATCCTTCCGGTAACGTGATTTACAGGGCTGATGGATTCCCGCTGCAGGATAATATACAGCGCCTGGTGGGCAACAGCGATCCTGACCTGATCTATGGCCTGGAAAACAGCTTCTCCTATGGCAATTTCAGTTTCCGTTTCCTGGTAGATGGTCGCATCGGCGGTTTAATGTATTCCACTACCAACCAGAAAATGTGGTGGGGTGGTACCAATCCCGGTACAGTAAATCATTTCAGGGATGAAGCGAATGAAGGTAAATCCACTTACGTAGGACAGGGTGTGATCGTGACTTCCGGTCAGGCTACTTACGACAGGGATGGGAACATCGTTACGGACAACAGGACCTTTGCGCCGAACAAGCAAGCGGTGAATTATATCGACTACATGACGAACACCAGCAACAGCCAGTTTGTGAACTACAACTATTACTCACAGACTTTCCTGAAACTGAGAGAGGTGACGCTTACCTACAGGCTGCCATCCAAATGGCTGAAAGGGCACATCTTCCGCGCAGCAGACATTTCTGCTGTAGGCCGTAACCTGTTGCTGTTCTCTAAAATGCCCAACGTAGATCCGGATGCTGGTGTGGATAACCTGCAGACACCATCTACCAGGAGCTTTGGTGTGAACCTTAATCTTAAATTCTAATGTCAGCTACCATGAGAAAAATATATAGCATAGCGGTACTGCTGCTGATCATTGCAGCAGGCTGTAAGAAGTTCGACGATTTTCAGACAGATCCCAATAAGCCAACAAATGCTACCCCGGATTTGCTGTTGTCAACAGTGATCCAGAAAGCATTTCAGTCTACCACCCTTGGCGCTACACTGGCTACCCGGCAGATGGTATTTGTGAACAGTGTGTCCAACGAGCAATATTATGGCTGGACAAGAGCTGGTTTTGATACCTATAAGGAACTGCGCCAGGTAGCAAAAATGGAGCAGGAAGCTAACAGGATGCAGAAGCCGGAATATATTCCCCTGGTAAAATTCTTCAGGGCCTATTACTTCATGCAGCTGACGAATACATTTGGTGACATTCCTTATTCCGCGGCATTAAAAGGAGAACAGGATACGATTGCACCAGTGTATGACAAACAGGAGGATATCTATATCTCTGTGCTGAATGATCTGAAAGCAGCGAATGCATTGATCTCCGGTACAACTACAGAAGTACAGGGAGATATTCTCTACAATGGTTCTATGCAGCAGTGGAAAAGGCTGATCAATACCTTGTCGCTCCGCATTTTGATGAGTTTATCACTTAAGGAGAACAATACAACTTTGAATGTGAAGGGACGCTTCGCCGAGATCGTAAACGATCCCAATACCTATCCGCTGATGACAGGTAATGCCGACAACGGTCAGCTGGTATTCTATGACGTATTGGGCACCCGTTATCCGACATACAATGATAATGACCTGCAAACGGCTTATTACCTGGATGCTACTTTTGTGGACCTGCTGAAAGGTTTGAAAGACCCACGCCTGTTCCGTTTTGCAGAGAAAGCGCCTAAGTATGCTTCATTGCCTGACAATGACTTTAGCGCTTATGGTGGCGCCAGGGGCAGCGATCCGGTAAATGATAACAGTAACAAGGTACTGGCTGGTGAGGTTTCCAAGATCAAATCCCGTTACTTCAACAACCCTGTGAATGAGCCCAGTATTGCCATCGGTTATGCAGAACTGCAGTTCATCCTGGCAGAAGCGGTATTGCGTGGCTGGATCAACGGCGATGCGGCTGCTTATTACAGGAAAGGCGTTCAGGCCTCTATGCTGTTCTATGGTATAGATCAGGCCTCGATTGACGCTTACCTGGCATTGAATCCATTCCCGGCTACCGGACAGCTGGCAGCGATCATGACACAGAAATATATTGCTTCCTTTATGAACAGCGACTGGCATTTCTTCTACGAGCAGCGCCGTACCGGCCTGCCGGTATTTGACGTATCAGGCGCCGGTGTGCTGAACAACAAGAAAGTGCCGAAACGCTGGATGTACCCTGTAACCGAATCGCAGACCAACCAGGTAAATGTGGAAGCGGCTATCAACAGGCAGTTTGCAGGAGATGATAATATCAATGGGGTAATGTGGCTGTTGAAAGCAGAATAAATCGTATTTTATATTTTTATGTTCATGATGAAGAAAATATACCTGGTCTCCTGCCTCAGCCTCTTGCTGGCAGGAGGCCTTCAGGCCCAGCAAAAGCGGGAGAAGAAAGTAGTATTTGTTATTGCGGATGGTATTCCTGCAGATGTGCTGGAAAAACTGAACACGCCCAATATTGACCGTATTGCTGCAGTGGGCAGGTATACCCGCATGCATGTAGGAGGAGGCAAGGGTACTTATAATGAGACGCCTACCATTTCAGCGGTGGGCTATAACAGCCTGCTCACAGGGGTATGGGTGAACAAGCACAATGTGCCCGACAACGACATCAAAGCGCCTAACTACCATTATTATAACCTTTTCCGGCTGTTTAAGACACAGTATCCGCAAAAGAAAACGGCTATCTATTCCAGCTGGCTGGATAACCGTACCAAACTGGCGGGCGACGGATTGCCGGAGGCTGGCAATGTAAAGATCGACCTGCATGCGGATGGTTATGAGCTGGATACTGTCAACTTTCCGCATGATAAGAAAAGAGATTTCATGCATCGCATCGACGAGAAAGTGATCGACGAAGCAAGCGCCGGCATAAAGAAAGATGCGCCTTCCCTGACCTGGGTATACCTGGAGTATACTGACGATATGGGGCACGGATATGGCGACAGTCCTGAGTTCTACAATGCCGTGGAAATGATGGACAAACAGATGGGACGCCTGTGGGAGGCAATTACTTACAGGCAGCAGCATTTTGCGGAAGACTGGATGCTGGTGATCACCACAGATCATGGGCGTGATGAAAAGTCCGGCCGCAATCATGGCGGACAGTCGCCCCGCCAGCGAAGCACCTGGATGGTGACCAGCTACAAGCCTGCCAATGACTATGCCCGTTATTATGAACCGGCTATTGTGGATATTATGCCAACCATTGCGCGTTACCTGAATATGGATATTCCACAGCATACAGCCAGGGAAGTAGATGGTATCCCGATGATCGGGAAGGTGGCCATCGCCAATACTTCAGCCAACTTTATACAAGGGCATATTGATGTTAAGTGGACGGCGTTGCAGGACACAGGTAAGGTGAAGATCTGGGTAACGACAAGCAATCTTTTCAAGACAGGCGGTACTGACGAGTATCAACTGCTGGCAGAAGTACCCGTACAGGACCGTCATGCGCTGCTGGATGTAACAAAACTGCCATCCGGCTTTTATAAGATCGTATTGGAAACTGCCGCCAATACGGTGAATGAGTGGTTAGGCCTGGATACCAAGTCCAGGTAAGTAACGTTCTTTCAATATCCTTAAGTGATGTAATTCATGACCAGGGATCATATAGGCCAATGCCCGTACTGAAATAGGGTTGTTGTTGGCCTTCCCGATAATGGCTTCCTGGTCTTTCTTCAGATGACGTAACAGGTAAACAGACGAATCACGTACGATCCTGAATTCATCTGCCAGGTCCTGCAAGGTGCGGTCGTTGGCATATGAATTCAGGACGTAATCGTCCTGTTCAAAGCCTGGTAAGCCCTGTTGCTCTCCCCGGGCAAAACATAAGAGCCGGTAGGCGAATACTCTTTCCGTATCGATCATGTGTCCCAGTGTTTCTTTAATGGTCCATTTACCGGGAGCATAGGCATAGCTTGCCTTTTCTTCAGGGATGGAAGTGAAAAAAGCGTACGTGCTGTCTCTCAGTTCCTGGAGGATAGCGGGAACTTCGGCGTTACCTACACAGTCGATGTATACTCCCTGGTAGGGCAGAAATTCGCCAGGTTGAGGTTTGGATATCATGGGTGCGATTTTTGCTAATATTAAATAAAATTCCGTAAAGCGCGAATTCGTGGCGGCAGATTTGGATATATTTGCAGTAATAACAATATTGCAGTGAGCAAGATATCCGGCTGACCGTTCCCTATAGTTTTTCTAAAACCCACATTGAATGGCATACATTGGTCTCATTAACCTGGCACTGATTGTTGTAAACATTATTGTGTCTTACAGAGGATTGAAAGATCATTCCTTTTTTGACAGATATTCGTTTGAAGTGGACAATATTCTCGTATACAAGGATTACAAGCGCCTTGTTACGTCGGGGTTCCTGCATGTGAGCTGGATGCACCTGTTTTTCAACATGTTTGCGCTTTATGCTTTCAGTACCAGCCTGGAATTGCGGATGGGGCCATCCAGTTTCCTGACGCTTTATTTTGCCAGCCTGGTAGGAGGGAACCTGTTGTCGTTACTGATACACCGGCATCATGGCGACTATAGTGCCGTAGGGGCGTCCGGCGCTGTCTGCGGGATCATCTTTGCATCTGTCGCTTTATTTCCGGGCATGAGAATAGGATTCTTCGGCCTGCCCTTCTCTATTCCCGCGTGGATCTATGGGCTGCTGTATGTGCTTTATTCCATCTATGGCATCAGGTCAAAGAAGGATAATATCGGGCATGAAGCACATCTTGGCGGCGCCCTGATAGGCATGCTGGTAGCTGTTTGTATGGTGCCCGAAGCAATTGCGGAAAATTATCCCACCATACTGTCCATTCTTTTCCCTGGGGCGCTGGCCGTATACCTGATCATCACCCGCCCCCATATGCTGCTGGTTGATAACCAGTATTTCAAAACCCATGTCGGCGACTACGATATTGACGACCGGTATAACCTCGGCCGCATGGATAGACAACAGGAGATAGATTTCCTCCTGGAAAAGATCCATAAGAAGGGCATAAAAAGCCTGACAAAGAAGGAACGGGATACGCTGGAGAGGTACTCACAGTCGGTGTAAATGCTACAATTGTATAGCCGCTCCGTAGGAGCGATGTGTTGTGAAGGAACGGGATACGCTGGAGAGGTACTCACAGTCGGTGTGAGTGCTACAATGTATAGCTGCTCCGTAGGAGCGATGTGTTTGTGAAGGAAAGGGATACGCTGGAGAAATATTCGCAGTCGGTGTGAATGCTACAATGTGTAACCGCTCCGTAGGAGCGATGTGTTTGTAGCCCCGGGTGCAACCCGGGGGATGGGAACCCGATGTAGGATATTCCCCCGGAATGTATCAAAACGGGCGGCAGGTGTCAATCGCGGTATAAAGCAATCCATACGATTTACATTAGCTTAAACCACTGATGGCCTTTTTAAACTTGACAGCGTCGCATTTCCCTGTTGGATCAACATCTCGGCCAGTTTTGTACGGCCTTCCTCTCCATGTGCGATCACATAATCCAGCTCGGCCAGCGTCAGTAGCTTTACGTTTACCATTTTTACCGGTTCAAGTGTAAGCTGCACCGTAGCGGGTAGCTTTTTATCAGGAAGTCCCAGTATGGCGCCCACTCTTCCTTCAGCGTTGACAAATTCCTTAGGAACATCCACATTGTAAAATTCAGTCGTGATATAGGTCATCTCATCCAGCAGGCTTACCACGCTTCCATGATTCGCTACCAGTTGTGCTGCCTGGTAAGCCAGCTGGAATTCCCAGGTGGTGTTTACCCGGCCGGTGATCTCTTCCGCCACTACATATACCTCCATGCCGAAACCGTTGTAAGCCGCATTGGTGGTATTGCTTTCCATATCGTCGTAAGGATCACTCAATCCGTCGCTGGCAATGATGGTATGTTCCGGCAGCCGGACGGTGACAAAGGCCTGCCTGAGGGAAGGCCAGGCCGGGCCGCCCATAAAGGCTGGATTGATCAGATGTGCAATAACGTCAGGGTCCAGTGCTCCGATTGCTTCCCAGTATTCATTCCTTAACTTACAGGAGTTTTCGAAGTGTTCTTCGTAGGTGTCCATGGATTTTATATTTAATATCCTGTAATATATATCTTTGTGCCTGTGAAACAAAGGGTTCACAATTTCTTAAATAACGGCGCCGGGAGAACAAACAGGGACGACGGAGCGACGAACAAGCAACGAACAAGCGACGAACAAGTGACGGCAAAGGGACGAACAAGCAACGGCGAAGGTCGCTGAAATGACTCCGTAGGAGTCGCGTGTTTGTAGCCCCGGGTTTTCAACCCGGGGGAAACGCACGACACCTGGTCATAACACGGAAATGTATAACGCCCGGTAACAACAATATCAGATCAATATTTCTTATAAGAACAATCATCCCGTTAAATACCAGCAACTTGAAGAAGACGTTTAAGATCATTGGGTGGACAATTTTAACCCCCGTATTATTGGTGGCCCTCTACCTCTCTGCCGCTTATTTATTATCCCGTATCGCTGTGGCAAAAGAAGACACTGCCCGCGCAGACATTCCCCTTTATATTCTGACCAACGGGGTGCATACAGACCTCGTCATGCCAGTACGCAATCAGCAGATAGACTGGAGTAAGGAGGTGCTTTTTGAGAATACAAGTGGTAAGGATACCAGCGCGCAATGGATCGCTTTTGGCTGGGGCGACAAAGGCTTTTACCTGGAAACGCCCACCTGGGCAGATCTGAAGTTCAGCACTGCTTTTAAGGCGGCAACAGGTTTAAGTACATCCGCTATCCATGCCACTTATTATCGTGGTATCAGGGAAAGTAAGGATTGTATCAGGCTGAATGTTGACAGTGCCCAATATGCAAGGCTGATCAGTTATATACGGGAGAGTTTTGACAGGGATGCCAATGGTAATATTATCCATATCGTCACCAATGCCAATTACGGCAAAACGGATGCCTTCTACGAGGCAAAAGGAAGCTATAGCCTGTTCCATACCTGCAATACCTGGGCAAACAGCGGTCTGAAACACTGCGGACAAAAAGCCTGTCTGTGGACGCCCTTCGATAAGGGCATTTTCTACCAGTACAGGTAAGGGAGGATACCCCTGATCCGGTATTTGTGTAACTTTGCTTTATGGCAATTCCAGATAGCTATTCATTTCCTTATTTCCTGCTGGCTGATAATGACAGGCAGGACGATATCCATATATTGTCTTTTCAAACCGGCGAAACCCGGTCGAGAAGTAAGATCATGCTGGGCCACAACCTGTTCAGTTTCCTGATGGAAGGGGAGAAGCGGGTGTATTATGCCGAGAAACATGCCGTAATAGATAATTCGCAATTCCTGCTCTTATCGGCCGGCAATTGCATTATGAGTGAAAAGCAGATATCGGATGGCGGGCTATATAAAAGTGTCATGCTCTCTTTCGAGCAGAACGTGTTAACCGGCTTCTTTCTGAAATATCCGCATGTTTGTCCGGACAGAACCGAAAGTAGCAGCGCAGGCGAACCTTTTATTGTTTTTAACAAAGATGGATTCCTGAGGAATTTTATTGACTCTTTATGGCTGATACTGGAAGGAGGAAAACCCTTATCCATGGATATGAAGCGGCTGAAATTTGAGGAGTTGCTCCTGTACATTGCGGAACATTATCCGCAGCAGCTACTGAGCCTGCGGGCCGCGGTACATGAATCGGAAGAGGATATGGTTATCAGGAAGTCGGCCGAAACAAATCTATATAATAATGTGACGGTGGAGGAGCTGGCCTTTCTCTGCAATATGAGCCTGTCTACTTATAAAAGGAAGTTCAATAAAGTATATGGCATGACCCCTGCAAAATGGTTTCTGCAGAAGCGGATGGAAATGGCCGCCACGATGCTGCTGGCAAGGGGTGAAAAGCCCAGTGAGGTCTATCATAAAATAGGATATGAGAATCATTCCAGTTTTACGCAGTCCTTCAAACAGATCTATGGTCTTACACCCAGCGAATACCAGCAACAGAAATTGACTGTTCAGCCTTAGGTTTTGACCGATTAGCCCTAATAGCTGCGCATAGCTGCATAGTAGCTTTGTATCACTAAAAACAAGGCACTATGAAAAGAATAAGCACACTGATCGCAGTGATCATACTCGGCTGTTCTGCTGCAATGGCGCAGACCTTCACGCTGAAAAGCAATGATCTTGGCGGACAATTTGTGAATGACCAGTTATGGAATCAGATGGGGTATCATGGGAAGAATGTCTCTCCGCAATTGTCATGGGAGAATGCACCTGCCGGTACCCAAAGCTTCGCTGTTGTTATGTATGATGTGGATGCGCCCACTGGCAGTGGATTCTGGCACTGGGTGGTATACAATATTCCCG
Organism: Chitinophaga filiformis; assembly: GCF_023100805.1. Taxonomy (NCBI): domain Bacteria; kingdom Pseudomonadati; phylum Bacteroidota; class Chitinophagia; order Chitinophagales; family Chitinophagaceae; genus Chitinophaga; species Chitinophaga filiformis. The sequence goes on along the minus strand of NZ_CP095855.1, from coordinate 7,584,543 downwards.
CAGATGTAAAAGAGCTGAAAGCAGGCGCCGGAGATCTGAACCACCATCTTTTACCTGCCGGCGCTGTGAATGGTATCAACGACGCAGGAGCCCCCGGTTATATCGGACCAGCACCACTTCCCGGATTGCCTCACCAGTATCTCATTACCGTATATGCATTGAAAACAAAACTGGAGCTGGATAAAAATGCACCTGCTGCATATGTAGGCGTGTTCCTTAATTTAAACCTGCTTGCAAAGGCATCTATTGTTGCTTATTCACAGCATCCATGATATAGCAGGAGAGTAGTACCAGCAGAAAAACGGCGTAGATAATCACTTAGAACGAAACCTGTCTTTAGCTGCCGGCTGAATACAACAGCAGCGATATCATACACAAAAAATGCCCGCGAAAGATTTATCTTTTCGCGGGCATTTTTATGAACAATACAGCCTCTTACCGGCCTGATATTTATAATTACCTATTTAGTTTTTGTGGCCACTTCTTCCTGCTCTTTTTTGATGATGCGTTCTGCTTCAGTTCTTGCATCTTCACCTTTTACAGCTACGTCGGGTAGTACGCCGATGCCTTCCCATCCCTGGTCAGAATCGGGTGCTGCTACCATTTTCACCGGCAGGAATACTACCAGGTTTTCTTTCAATGGTATCATAGAGCCAGCAATACCTGCGCCGGCGGTGGTATCGCCAACAACGGTAGCACGATGCATTTTCTGCATGGCAAAGGCGAAGCCTTCAGTAGCGGATGCAGTACGTTTATTTACGAGTATATAAAGCTTGCTGTCTGCCATTCTTTTGCCAGGTACAAAAGGATATGTCCATTCCTGGATATCTTTTGTCCTGTCTTTGTGATAGCCATGCAGGTAATAACGTTCATCACCGGGGTTAAAGAAATAACCTGCCAGGAAGCGGCCCATCATACCGGTACCACCACCGTTGTCCCTGATGTCAATAATGATATTCTTTGAATAGGCAGCCATGTTCATCGCATTGGCAGCCATTTCAAATGCTTCCTGGTCTCCGTGGAAACCACCGGATATTTTGATATAGGCAGTAGATGTTTTCTTGTCCAGTTCTACCGCATCAAAGCCGTAGTTGTTCTTTCTTTTCCTTTCCAGTTCCTTCTGCTCGTCTTCCGGTGTGCTGGTATTGGTATATGTCCTGGTCAGTTGCTCAAAATAATCTTTACTGAAGAAGATGGTCAGATGTACATCTTTATGCACATCACGCAGGTCTTTCGTGATCTTTTTTGCCAGTTGTTCAGCAGTGAGATTCTCGTATGCCTTCTTTGTTTCCTGGCTCTTCAGCGCAGCGATATATTTCTTTGATATATCGGGGAAGGGATAGCTTTCATCCAGTCCTTTGCTGATCTTTTCAAGGATCTCGTGTGTAGCTTCTTTACTCACTACAGGTGCAGCCTCTTTGGTTGATATCGCTGTCGTTTGTGCCGACATGAAAAGAGGGAGGGAAAGTAAGCCCAGCAGGGCAACGGGTTTATAGCAGTTTAGTTTCATAAAAAGGTTGTAAGTTGGTTTAATCAATCAGCAGTTTCTTTTGTGCCATCGCTTTTTCGTATTCATGCGGATATAATGCAAAACCCTTGTCAGATAAGGTCTGCATCAGTTTCCTGATGTGTTGTTGTATTGGTTGCGGAAGTGTATAAAAAGCGGCATCCACCTGGATATGCCGTCCTTCATCCAGCGTTGAGTTCTGATGTCTGACAGCGATCTTTTGTCCCTTATAATTGAGAATGATCTTGATCCTTCCGTCGTCATACCCGTTATCGCCACTGCTGCCGTAAACAAGAAGCGGATCAATATTACCATCACCATCCAGGTCCTTTACTTCGCAGAACTTTGTCCAGAACCATATGGAGGTTTCCTGTCCACTGTTCTGGTCATTACTGTTTATAAAGTCATTCAGCTCCCACGTTTTATCAACTTTCCGCACGTTGACGGCCTGTATCTTCCGGTGCAGTGTATCGTCCTTTACTATATCATCTATGCTTTCACAGAGAATGAGATAATTAGGGCCAGATTGGTCATCATAAGCGTATACTCTCCTGATAGGATATTTGATGTTGTACTGTTTTATGTCATCGTCTGTAAATGTTGCTGAAATAAGATCTTGTGACAGTATCACACTCTTGGTTTTCACCTGTTGTGCATACAGTTGTTTCCCGCTTATTGCGACAATAAACATAGCTGCCAGGAACATTCTCATACTGATGAATCTTAAATGAATTGTTATGATCTTAAACAGATTGTTAGTATCTTAAATCAATTGTTAACGCTGTATGGGCGGGCAATTGAACGCTGTGCAAGTTATCATTATTCACTAATTATTGCAATGTAGATAGAGCAGAATTCAGAGCTTTAACAAAACAATAAGAAGTACAATTGTTGTTACCAGTATTGACGCCGGACTGGCAGGATGGCTAAAAACATACATCATGTCATCTATACCCGGGGAAGAAGCCTTTAAAAAGGCAAAGCCTCTTAAGCAGCGCTTAAAAGGCTTTCCTGACTAAACTAAAATAAACAAATAAACTAAGCGCTTTAACCATTGACCTGTGTTCTCAAATGGTACGAGGGAAAAGGCGATCTTGTTATGCGGTGCAAAATTACTTGAACAAGTTAGCCGAAAGTATCCCTGAAATCCGGCATTTATGTATTTTGTTACGGAATGTAAATACAAACCATATAGTGATATGAAAGTGTATATAACAAGGAATATTCCCGAAGCTGGCCTGAAGCTGTTAAAAGATGCCGGTCTTGACATTGCTGTGTGGACGGAAAACTACCACCAGCCTGAAGAAGAACTGATTAAAGTGTTGCAGCAATATGACGCTGTGCTGGTGTCCGGTCCGGTAAAGGTAGACCGCCATTTCCTGGAGTCCTGCCGCCATCTCAAAATAGTCTCGCTAATGTCTGTCGGTTACGATAATGTTGATACTGAAGCAGCAAGGGCATTGGGCATTGCCGTAGGAAATACACCCGGCGTATTAAGCGGTGCAACAGCAGATGCTGCTTTCCTGCTGATGCTGGCTGCTTCCAGGAAGGCCTTCCACATGCATAAGGAAATTATACGTGGCAACTGGAATTTCTGGGACCCTACTGCAAATCTCGGCCTGGAACTGGGAGGAAGAACATTGGGCATCGTCGGCCTGGGTAAGATCGGTTTTGAGATGGCGAAGCGATGTGTAGGCGCATACGATATGAAGGTGATCTACCATAACCGTGGTAAAAATGAGGAAGCTGAAAAAGCGTTTGGCGCAGTACGTGTTTCTTTTGATGAATTGTTAGAGCAGAGTGATGTGGTATCTGTACATACGGCCCTGACGCCGGAGACGAAGGGCCTCTTCAATAAAAATGCCTTCAGTAAAATGAAGCCATCTTCCATTTTTATCAATACCGCCAGGGGAGGTGTGCATAATGAAGCAGACCTGATCGCCGCATTGGAAAGCGGTACCATCTGGGGCGCTGGCCTGGACGTTACAAATCCTGAACCGATGGCAGCCGATAATCCTTTGCTGAACATGCCCAATGTTGCTGTGCTGCCGCATATCGGCTCTGCTACTGTAGATACGCGTAATGCCATGGCGGTGATCGCGGCAAAAAATGTGATCCTGGCGCTCGGAAAACGTCCTTTGGAGCATGCGGTTGTTGAAAACATACACCTGGCTTAAACTAAATGCCCCCGTCAACACAGCTGCTGGTGCTTTCGGCAAGCGGGTTGCTGCAGTATGTGTATATTGGCTCGGTTATAGTACGTGACGCTCAGGGCTATAGGGGCTGACCAAAAAGTAAATTGAAGGCTTTGAGAATCACTTGAACGATAATCAGTCTCCATAGATACCCGGATAAATTACAGGGCGTATCAAAAGTATGATACACCCTGGCTTTATCCGGATACCCGATTGGGTAAGGTAGTCCTTTAAGCGATTCTCAGTGCTTATTTTTACTTTTGAGTTTTCCTCCTTGTGAAATCGTTGTTCAGATCCGTATGGCTATCCGGTCGTGTCATTCCGACACAAGGAAGATTTTATTTGATCTTTGCGCCGGTTCTCTCCCTGTCATTCTCATAGAGAATGATACCGTTCACCTCATTGTTTTCTCCCCGGGTGAATTTGATCTGTACATCAGCGATCTTCAGGAAAAAGAAATCCTCTTTCTCTGCATATAAGGTAGCAGGACCCTGTCCGCTGGGTTGACCTGTCAACATGCCATCCTTCACAGCCACCGTAATTGTAAAGCCTTTCATATCATACTCGCCTGTGTATTGCTGTAACTTAACTTCAGGCACTTGTATGGCATTCCGTACCTTAGGAAGCGTATAAGGCCTGTTATAGAGTATAGACTGAACAGATTCGCCGATTCTGCCGATAGTATTATCGGATGCATTGTCCAGCAACACGATACATACATCATCCTCCGGGATCCTGATCAGGGTAGTGATAAAACCGTGAATGCCGCCACCGTGATTGATCCTTCTCTTCCCATTTGTAGAGTCGATGATCATACCATAGCCATAATTGTTTTTGACAGGCGTATAAGCCCTTTCCCAGTCGGCTTTGGAAATGATCTTATACTGTTGGGCCGCCTGATGCCATTTATACAGATCCCTGGTGGTACTGTACATGGCGCCTGCAGCAAATGATACTGAGGAATCTACACCTGGCGCCACCTTGCTGCTGTCCTGGTTAATGAAGAAGTAACCGGTGGACTTGTCCTTATTGTCAAGGCGTTTGAAATCGAACCCGCTATGGGTCATGTGCAGCGGATTGAAAATATATTCCCTGACCAGTTGTTCATAAGGTTTATTAGCGGCCTTCTCCGCTATATATCCCAGCAGGCAATAGCCTGAATTGGAATAATTCCATTTGGTGCCGGGAGAGAAGTCGAGCGGTTTATCCTTGAATAATGCCATCAGCTTTTCACGGCTGGCCGGCTTGAATACTTCGCTCTCCATAAAAGCCCTGTCGTTGGTGTAGTTATAGATACCGGAAGTATGTGTCAGCAGATGTTGTATGGTAATGCTGTCTCCCTTGGGGAAATCAGGAAAGTATTTCGATACTTTGTCCTGTACACTGAGTTGCTTTTCTTCTTCCAGTTTCAGTATGAGAACGGCGGTAAATTGTTTTGTAACAGAGCCCAGCTGGAAAATGGTGCCTGTATCGTTGCGGGCGCCTTCGCTGATGTTACGGAATCCGTAACCTTTATGCAGCAATATTTTACCATGCTGTGTAATCAGGGCTGTACCATTGAATTTGTACAAGCGGTTGTAGGTGCTGAGCAAAGTGTCCAGTTTTGCAATTGTCGAGTCCTGGGCATGCGCATACTGCAGGCCACCGAGGAGGAAAAGGAGGCATAATAACTTTTTCATGGTAAAATGTGAGGTTTGAAGACGGCGGGGCTATGTTGTGAACCTAAAGATAATGTTATATTTTGGAATTATATTAATCCACGTCTCATGAAAAGAATATGGCAGTTCCTGCTGACAGTCCTTTGTTGCCTGGTTTTTATAAGCGTAAATGCTCAAAAGAAAGGGAAGCCCTTTAAAGTGATCGGCTTTTATACGGCCCTGCACGATCAGGCACATATCAGTTTTGTGCACGAAGCGAACCGTTGGTTTGCCGCCCAGGCCAGGGCGCATCACTTCACCTACGATTCCACCAATGACTGGAGCAATATGAATCCTGCATTCCTTGCCCGCTACCAGGTAGTGTTATTCCTCGATACAAGGCCCGATACGCCTGCACAGCGGGAGGCTTTCAGGCAGTACATGGAAAATGGCGGCGCCTGGATGGGTTTCCACTTTTCCGCTTTTGCCCTCACACCATCCGACTATCCGCAGAACTGGGACTGGTATCACAATGAATTCCTTGGCTCCGGTTCCTATGGCAGTAATACCTGGAGGCCTACTTCCGCTATTCTGCGGGTAGAACAGCCGGGACATCCTGCGCTGAAACATTTGCATACTACCTTCAAAGCTTCTCCCAATGAATGGTATCGCTGGTCGAACGACCTGAAAGCCAATAAGGACATTAGCATCCTGTTGTCAATCGATTCAAGCAGCTTCCCCCTCGGTACGGGACCCAAGCAGCATGAGATCTGGCACAGCGGTTACTATCCTGTAGTGTGGACAAACAAGAAATACAGGATGATCTATATGAATATGGGGCATAATGATATTGACTACGAGCATCATACCAACAAAGACCTTTCACACACTTTTGGAAACAAAGAACAGGACCAGTTCACGCTGGATGCACTGTTGTGGCTGGGAGGGCGCTGATACCGTTTCAACATACTGCTAGCGGTCTGTTTCAACGACCTTTTCATATGCATAATGCCCTTTGATATGTTTGTTGAGGTACGTGCCTTTGGAGCCGGAAGTCTTCATGGCCAGATACACTTCTTCAGGGACGTTCTTATAGTCGTAGACAAGTCCTGAAACGAAGATGACCCGCAGGGTGGCCGTATCTTTGTCGTAATGCATCCTATATACAACAGACGATGGCATAATAACCCGTCATACAATTGCCGGGCCAATGTCAGCGGCTTCAGCGGTGCTTTCTCCTGCCTTCCAGTATCCTGTAAAAGGAACGGCTCCTGATCTCTTCGAGGGTGAGGCCGGTGGCCAGTGCTTCTTCTTCCGAGATAGCGCCGCAATTGATGGCTTTGAGGAAGAAGTTCAACAGGCCCTGGCCGGTAGCCGCATCGTCGAAGATGTCTTTTGTCAGCGTGGAGATGGCGGCGCGTTCCACAAAGGTTTTTAGCCGGAATACAGCATCGTCGTAGTTACTCAGGAAGAAATGATAGGTAGCTGCATAACGCATGGGCAATTGCGCCGGATTGAGGTCCCAACCCTGGTAAAAACCATTGATCAGCGAATGCATAGTATGCCCGTAACCGATGCGCCATGCCTGATGTACATTGTCCTGGTTTTCCTGCAATTGCGCAAACGTAAGCTGGTCGCCTTTATGCGGCGCAACGGGAATGACGTTGGTAGCGCCGTCTGAGAGGAAAATGCCGGTGCCTCCCAGGGCTACTTTGGTTATATGATGGGCGAAGTCGCATACCGGGTGCGCCATGGTCTGATACTTTGCCGTAATGCCACAGGAGGCGGTATAGTCGTAGGTACCGAAGTGAGCCGCAATACAACGGCCTTCGCTGGCCCGTATGATGCGCATCAGCGGATTCCTGCCTTCGTCATCCATGATGATCTGTGTGGCTTCTACCATGGTTTCCATTTTCAGGGCACCGGCTGTGAGGCCATGGGCTTTTTCCAGCAGCTCAAACAACCGCACCAGGGTGGCAGCCTGTTCAGGGATGGTCACCTTGGGCAGCATGACCACGAAATTGTGCGGCAACACACCACCTGTCAGTTGCAGCAGTGTAGTGAGGAAAATGTCCAGGGTGCGCACACCGCGATGTTTGAGGTCTTCCGTAAATGGTTTTATACGGATACCTATGAACGGAGAGATCGTTTTCTGCTGCATGCCCTGTGCCAGTTCTTTTGCAGCAGCAATGGCCGTGGCATCTTCTTCTTCATCGGGCCGGTTGCCGAATCCGTCTTCAAAGTCGATACGGAAATCTTCTACCGCTTCCACAGTAAGTTTTCTTACTATCTTTTTATAGACGGTATAATACAGCCATGCAGGTTCCTGTTTCCTGGCTTCGTCAGACAGTGTTTCCAGTTTTTCTTCCAGGCGGGCAATATCCGCCTGCCGTTGCGGTAACTGGCTATGTCCTTCCAGTTGTAAGGCCCTGGCCAGGGCTACGAAGTTGGGCGCATAGGTATACAGGTGCCTGCGTGCAATTTCTCCCATCCGGACGCAGGTATCGGCCTTAAAGAGATTAGCGCCGCCATATACAGTATGAACAGGCTGACGGTCGGGTTTATCGCCGGGGTACACCTGCTGGAAGCGCAGGTTGGCTTTGCCGAGTTCCTGCAGCAGTTGTTCTTTTTCATTTTCTGCTATTGCCAGTTGCATAGTCTGATGGATGTTTAAGTGCCACGGTAAGTGGAGTAACCAAATGGGTTTACTAAGAGAGGAACATGATAATGCTCACTGCTGCTGATATAAAAGACGACCTCTATAAAGGGATAGAAGGTAGCGATGCCACGGCTCTCAAAATAGAGCTTTGTTTCAAACCTGAGCTTATAGATGCCTGCAGGTATGATCACATCTTTTGCCAGGAGGTCTGTGACCCTGCCGTCCTTGTTGGTAATGCTTTCCGCCACGCAGGTCCAGCGCTGTTCCTCCTGCCGGAATAAGCTGACCGCTACATCCTGTGCAGGTTTGCCGCTGGCCGTATCGAGTATATGTGTGGTGATCTGGCTCATGCAGTTAACAGTTTTTTCAGCCTGAGGGCAGTGATCTTTTCCTGTTCCAGCATAGCGATCTTTATTTCTTCGGCAGGGTTGTTCTTTAAGCGTTCTGTAAGAATGGACAGCATTTCCGGGGCCGACTTGCCTGTGGCGCATACAATGAAGATGTAGCCGAATTTATCTTCATAGAGTTTATTGCCTTTTGCAAAGGCCTGTAGTATAACGGTAGATGCATCAATAGTGCCTGCCTGTTCCCTGCTTGCCCATTGTGCTGTAGCCGCAAATTTCTGTTGCAGGGAATGGAGGTCGCCTATCTTCGGATGATGGCTGAAGGCCTCCCGCCAGTCCTGTTCTGTACATGCATGCCAGTGTTTAGCGGCAGCAGCCAGCAGTGCGTCTTCGTCTTTTACGGGGAATTCTTTTTTCATTTTTTCAATCCATGCGGCAGCGCCACAGCAGGTGCTGAGCGTGGCTTCCAATTGTTCTGGTGGTAGTGCATTAAGTGCTGTCAAAGTCATTGAGTGGAATTTATATAGTAGTGGGAAACCTGTTTACGTTTTTGTAATAGATGTAAACGGCAGGTTCTTTTCCCATTGCGGTAAACCATTGCTGGCAGTAGGGCGCCATCCAGATGGCGTCTCCTTTTTTAACAGGGTACCATTCATGATCCAGCATGTATACGCCCTGTCCCTGCAGGTATAACAGCCCGTGTTCCATGATATGCGTTTCTACGAAGGGCAGGTGCCCGCCGGGATCATAGGTGAAGATGTTCACCGCCATGTCAAATGACAGGTTTTCCGGCAGCAATACCTGTAGCCGCAGTGCGGGGTCTCCGAGAAAAGCCGGTCCCGGTACAGAAGCTGCGTCTCCGAATATCACAGGCGGATGATCATGTCCTGCCAGTTTCTCATATATCTTGTGAAAGGTGACGATTTGTGTACCTTCCGTGAAATGTTCCAGCCGGTAGGGATGGCCGGGGGGCACATAGCAGAACTGTCCGCCGCTCAGCACTTTGGTTTGTGCATCGGCCCTGGCGGTACATTGCCCATTGATGATATAGAAGAAGATCTGTGCGGTGGCTGTATCGCCTGCAATGACAGCCTCTTTCTCTGCGGTGATCAGTGTTTGTCCCAATCTTGCGCCCATCTGTTCATTGATGATGACATTCACTTTGCAATGTGTCCATCCAGGCACTACACTGTTTACATATCCATCGGGGCAGATAAGGGCATGATTTCTTTTTACTACAGATCTCGTCAGTGCTGATATTTCCATGTTACTGCGTTTTGTAAACTGCTGTAAGGCGATGAATGAAGTGGTCTGATACCTGTATGGCAACAGCGATATCTGCTGCATCCACATGTTCTTCAGGATGATGGCTGATGCCTTTGTAACATCTTACAAACAGCATACATACCGGCGCTACGGCTGCTACCACAACAGCGTCATGCCCCGCGCCGCTAACCAGCTCTTTCACATTATAACCTGCTGCCGTGATGGATTGCGCCAGCAAATGATTGAGGGCTGTATCGCATTCCACCGGCTTTATTTTTTGTACAATATCCCAGTCGGCAGTCAGCTGTCTTTCCGCACATATCTGCGAAGCAACATCCTTTAGTGAGCGGCGTACTTTTTTAAGCAGTACTTTGTCTGTACTTCTGATGTCGAGCGAGCAGGTCACCTCACCGGGTATCACATTGCTGGCTGCATTGGCAACCTCCAGGAGGCCCACGGTAGCAACCAGGTTATCGGCGTATTGCAGGCCAATGCGTTCCACTGCCAGGACGAATTCAGCTGCGGCGCATAGTGCGTCTTTCCTCATTTCCATAGGTACCGTACCGGCATGCCCTGAGCTGCCGTGAAACCTGACGCGGATGCGCTGTTGCCCCGCTATGCCCTGCACGACGGCAACGGGGAGGTTTTGGTCGTATAACACTGGTCCCTGTTCAATATGGATCTCATAATAGCCCAGCCATTCTTCTGCAGGGATAGCATCTGCCGCCAGTGCGTCTATATTCCCGCCGATGGCCGTGATGGCATCTCTGAGCGTGATACCGGCGCTGTCGGTCTTATCCAGCAACCTGGTATCAAAATGACCGGTAACGGTTGCGCTGCCAAGATAGGTGGTGTGAAAGCGTACGCCTTCTTCATCGCTGAAGGCGATCAGTTCTATGTTGAAAGGAAGGCTGATCTCTTCCCGTTGGAGGTGTGAGATAAGGTCGAGGGCCATGGTTACTCCCAGCGGACCGTCAAACTTACCGGCATTTTTCACCGTGTCTATATGCGAAGCAATGACCAGGGTATGGGCATTGGGCTCCTTACTGGGCCACCGGCCCCTGACATTCCCGATATTGTCTATCCTGGCCTGCAAACCGGCTTCCTGCATCCATGACAGTACTTTACCGCAACCGCTGAGGAAAGCGGAAGAACCGAATGTACGGGTCACGCAATGTGCATCTTCACTGATGCATGCCAGTTCCTGGATCCTGGACAATACTGCGTTTGCTCTTTCTAAATAATCCATATCAGACATTTGGGAATTAAGAACTCATTGTCATCAAGGGGCCTGTCTGCACTGTTGCTGATCCGTGGAAATCCGGATGCGGAATTATGTTTTGTGTAACCCGGGATGTATCACCTGCGGAAATCCTGGTACAGCAATTACGCTTCGTCACCGCCGCATTGGGCCATCGTTATTATCTGCAGGGATCCGGATCTACTCATTACTTTCTTAATATCGTTTTTCCCTCGTGAGGGGCTGTAAATGCTCCCTGGTCAAATACCTTCACGCCGCGTATATAAGTCTGTTCTACCACACCATAAAGCATTTCGTTCAGGTATGGTGTCAATTTATGTTTATGGTATAATTCTTCCGCATTGACCTTAAATAAGCGGTCGGGGTCCCATACTACAAAGTCTGCATCATACCCTGCCGCTATTTTACCCTTTTTGTCTTGCAGGCCGGCCAGTATGGCCGGTTTTTCGCAAAGCCATTGCGCTATCTGTGCTAATGTTGCATCGTGGCTCCTGCCTGCCGTCCATAATGCCGGCAGTGCGAGCTGCAGCGAAGAGATGCCGCCCCAGGCCCTGGTAAAATCGCCTGTCTCCAGTTCCTTCAGCTCAGGTGGGGAAGGAGAGTGGTCTGTGGCCACAAAATCTATCATTCCTGCTTTCAGTGCTTCCCATAACTGCTGGTTATTTTCCCTGTCCCTGATGGGAGGGGCGCACTTGAAACTGGTATTACCATCCGGTACTTCCTCCCCATTAAAATACAAATAATGCTGGGCAGTTTCAACAGTTAATGGCAATCCTTTTTCCTTCGCTGCCACGATCTCCGGAATGGCATCCGCTGCAGAAAGATGCACGATATGTACACGGCAGTGGTATTTTTCGCAGTAGCGGATCATCAGGTTTATGGCAGCCTGTTCCCAGGCGGCTGGCCGGGAGGCAATGTATTGCCGGTGAGAACGCTTATTTTCCTGGATAGGCGGATGCCGGTCTTCCGCCATCAATTCACAATGCACCAACAGCGGCAGCTTATACTTCGCAATGATGGGCATAGCCTTGTCCAGGTCTGCTGCTGTAACGTTGGGAAATTCGTCGATTCCTGAATGCGTCAGGAAGGCTTTAAAGCCCAGCACGCCTTTGTTGATCAGTGCTTCAATCTCGTTTTCATTACCCGGAACAATACCTCCCCAGAAACCACAGTCAGCATGCAACTGTGGTGCGGCGGCGCTGAGCTTCTGCTCCAATGCCTGTGCGGTAGTAGTAACAGGGGAAGAATTCAGTGGCATATCCACTAATGTAGTAATACCACCTGCTATGGCGGCGCGTGTAGCTGTGTCAAAGCCTTCCCAGTCTGTTCTGCCCGGCTCGTTAATATGTACATGCGGGTCGATAATGCCCGGCATCAGGACCTTATCGCCTATGTCAACGATGCTGGAGGCATCATCAGGCAAGCCGGTCTGAATAGCGTGTATTCTGCCGTCTCTGACCAGTACTGCAGCCTGTTGTAAACCATCAGGTGTGAGTATATTATTTCCTTTTATAATGAGGTCATACATATATGGGGGTTCTAAGTAAAAGTAGGCAATTAATTCTTTATATTAGGGTATGTTATCATCAAATAAAATGCCCCATTATGAAAATCAAACTAGGAGAGAACAGCTACGGTAAGAATGCAGTGCAATTGTCGAAGATCATCCGCCACCCTGCCTACCACGAATTCCGACAGGTAACAGTGAATGTATCGCTGAAGGGCGATTTTGATGAGGCGCATACTATAGGTGATAACAGTAAGATCCTGCCGACAGACACACAGAAAAACACCGTGTATGCCCTGGCGAAAGATCATTTTAAGCACTCTATAGAAGACTTTGCTTTATACCTGGCGAATTACTTTGTAACGAGCCAGGCGCAGGTAGATGAAGCGACTATCGACATAACAGAGCACCTGTATCACCGGATGGTATTTGATGGAGTGGAGCATCCGCATGCATACATCAGTGGTGGCGGGGAGAAACGCACATGCCGGGTGATAAAGAGCGCTTCCGATGTCGGTGTGCAGTCCGGTATTACAGACCTGCTGATCCTGAAAACCACCGATTCCGGTTTTGAAAAATATATCAGGGATAAGTATACTACATTGAAAGAAACGGCGGACCGCATCCTGGCCACAAAGTGTGAAATACAATGGACCTACGATAAACTGCCCGCTGACTATACAGCACAGTTCAATGGCATACGTGAATTATTGTTGCAGACATTTGCCGGCCACAAAAGCCTTTCTGTGCAACAAACTTTATACGCGATGGGGCAGGCAGTGCTGGAGGTTTATGAGGGCGTCAGGGAGATCCATCTGGAAATGCCCAATAAACACCATATTCCATTCAACCTGGAACAGTTTGATATACAGAACCAGAATGAGATCTTCATTGCCACAGACGAGCCTTATGGCCTGATTGTGGCCACTGTGACACGGGAATAGCAGGGTCGCAGCATGGCCAGCTAGTGCAGGACCGGCACTTCATGCCGTACTTTGATCAGCTCTGCGGCAATGCTCACCGCAATTTCTGCCGGCGTCTGACTGCTGATGTTTATTCCCACCGGTGCATGTATCCTGTTCAATAGTGTTTCACTAATGCCCTCCGCCCTATAGGTGTCAAACATCTTTTCAATTTTTGCGGCGCTGCCCAATACACCACAATACCTGAACGATTTATGCAGCAGTGCTCTCAGCGCAATATCATCTGTTCTGTATCCAACGGTCATGATCACTACGTAGTGATTGTCGCCGCCGGGGATCATTACTTTCAACTGGCTGTAATCCCGCACAACCGTCTTTTCGTGCGCTGAACTGTTTTGCAGCAGTGTATGTACCTGCGGCCGGTCTTCAAAGACGTGTACATAAAAGTCCAGGCGCTCCATCATATCTGACAGCGCCAGCGCGCAATGCCCGCCGCCAATGATATACAGGAAATCCCGGTAGCCTATCTTCTCCCGGTACACCCAATCCAGTTCTGACTGCATGTTGTAATGGAAGTCCGGCTCACCATGTATCTCGGCGGTGAAGCGCAGGCCCAGTGGCGATAATTCCAGGATGCCCTGCTGGTTTTGCGACAGGCAGGCAATGATCTTATTGACGGGTGTGATGCTTTCGGGCAGCAGTTTATACATGAGGATAGACTGATCGCCGGAGCAGATCATTCCACTCTGATGCCTGGCCGATTCCTTGTCGTGGAACTGCTGATGAATGGAATACGAAGTGGCGAAATGGCCTAACTGTTCCTTCGCCATTTCCACGAACTTGTGTTCCATGATACCGCCTCCGATGGAGCCTTCAATATCCCCTGCATGGTTTACTGCCATAAAAAATCCCTGTCTGCCCGGACTGCTGCCATGGCTGTCCAGTACATAGAGCAGCATAACCGGTATATTCTGCCGCAGGCTTTTACAGATCAATTCCCAGGTGGCTAACTGTTTCTTCATGTTGCTGATTAGTTTCCTGAATGGTTTTTGAATATAGCGCCATCAACACTTTTTCCGGTGTCATAGGTGTACTGAAAGGGATATCAGCGTTCGGGTGAAATGCCCGTATTGCATTGCTGAGTGCAAACCAGGCGCCTATACCGTACATCAGGGGCGGTTCTCCCACTGCTTTTGAACGGAATACCGCGAGGTTGTCGTCATTGGTTTGTAATGCGTCTATTGCGATCGTTTCAGGTACGGAATAGATATCCGGTACCTTGTAGGTGGATAAGGCATTGGAACGTAACCTGCCCTCCCTGTCGTAGATCACTTCTTCCATCGTCATCCATCCTATACCCTGTACAATGCCGCCTTCTATTTGTCCGCGGTCAATGTCTGTATTCATACTGTGACCAAAATCGTGTACGACCTTTACCGTGTCGATGGTGTAAGTACCCCTGAGGCAGTCGACCGTTACTTCCAGTATAGCAGTGCCATATACGTGATAAGCGAAAGGATGGCCTTTCTCTTTTGTCTCATCAAAGCAAATTTCAGGGGTCGTATAATGGGCATGTTCTGAAAGGTTCACTCTTTGCCGGAAGGCAGCGGTAACCAGCTGCTGCCAGTTCCAGGAAGAAGGAGTGCCTTTTACCAGTACCTGTTCATGTACGATCGAGATATCTTCCGGCGATGCCTGCAGGCCGGCTGCCGCCACGCATTTCAGGCGTTCCAGGATGGCGGTACAGGCCATCAGGGTGGCTTTCCCGTTCAGGTCTGCCGTAGCGCTGGCCGCGGAAGGAGAGGTGTTTGCGATGGTATAGGTGCTGGTATGATTGAGTTTTATTCTTTCAGGAGCGATAGCAAATGTCTGCGCAGCTACCTGCAATATTTTAGTATTGACGCCCTGGCCCATTTCCACAGCTCCTGTGCTGATGCCGACACTGCCATCGGAATAAACATGCACCAGTGAGCGGGCATTGTTCATCATGGTATTGGTAAAAGAAATGCCGAAACATACGGGCATGCAGGCCAGTCCTTTTTTAAACAGTTTATTGGCAGCATTGAAACTGTTGATGGCCTTACGGAGCTCGTCCGGCTTGTACAGTGTTTCGGCTTTTTCCCAGGAGGCCAGTGCTTCGCTTTTCGCGATCTGCCCGTAGGGGAATTCCTGTCCTGTCTGAATGAGGTTCTTTTTCTGGATGACGGCAGCGTCTACCTGCAGTGCCTGTGCTGCTTTTGCGATCGCGGCCTCTATGACGAACATGCCCTGTGGGCCGCCAAAACCTCTGAAAGCGGTATTCGGCGGCAGGTTGGTGCGGCAGCTCCAGGCAGTAGCCTTTACATGCGGAACAAAATATGCATTGGTACAGTGGAACAATGTCCTGGCCAGTACGGCGGGAGAAAGATCAGCAGAAGCGCCGGCATTCTGGAAGAAGGATACTTCGTAGGCAATGATCTGCAGATCATCGTCCAGTCCTATTTTAAAATCTGCCGCATAGGGGTGCCGTTTGCCTGTCATGGCCATATCCTCCATTCTGTGAAGGGCATATTTAACAGGTCTTTTCAGCAGCCAGGCGGCCAGTGCACAGAGGGCAGCCCAGGTGTTGGCCTGGTCTTCCTTACCGCCAAAGCCGCCGCCCAGGCGGGTAACGACTACCTCAAAGCGATGCATGGGCTGTCCGAGCACGGAAGTCACCGCCCGCTGTACGGCAGTGGGTCCCTGGGTGGAGGAGTAGATACGCAGGCTGTTATTTTCCTGCGGAATAGCATAAGCGCCTTGTGTCTCAATGTACAGGTGTTCCTGGCCGTTAATGTCCGCACTGCCTTCAAAGATGTGTGTACACTGGCGCCATGCATTGTCTATATCGCCCTGTGTGAAAGTACGGGGAGGGATAATCAGCTCGCCTTTGGCCTGTGCTTCCCGGGGATCGGTAATAAGGGGCAGTGGGTCGATCTTTACCCTGATATGCTTTACGGCAGCCCTGGCCGCCTCGCGGGTATGTGCTACCACGAAGGCAATGGGCATGCCACAGAAATGGACATGATGATCTGCCAGCAGGGGCTCGTCTTTGATGATGCCGCCTATCTCGTTGTGTCCGGGGATGTCTGCAGCGGTGAATATGCGTACTACGCCCGGCATCTGCAGGGCCTCTTCCAGTATCAGTTCCCTGATGGCGCCATGTGCTACGGGGGAGCCAAACGCCGCTCCGAACAAGGTGCCGGCGAGTAACGGCACATCGTCCAGGTACACAGAAGTACCGCTGACATGGGTGTTGGAATCAATATTTTTCATACCACGTTATAATAGCAGTTCCACCTGCAGGGAAGGGAACAGGGTGATGAAATGCGCTTTAATGAGCTGCTCCAGCAGCAGCCGTTTATATACTGCCGTACCCCTGGCGTCGCTGATAGGTGTGATCTCCGATTGTGCAATAGCACAGGCCACCTTTATCAGCGCCCCGCCGGGCGCCTTTCCTGTGAGGAATGCGGCGGTATCTGTAAGTAATGTGGGCACAGGTCCTACGCCGCCTGCCGAGATCCTGACCGTACCGATCAGGTTTTCTTTCATACTGATGCAGATAGCCGTGTTCACGCTGGCAATATCGAGATGGGTACGTTTGCTCACCTTTTCAAAATGAAACCCGGTGCTGGCATCGGGCAGGTCAAACCAGCAGCGTGTCATATATTCCTCCGGTCGTTTATCCAGTTGCTTGTAGCCTTTATACAATTCCCGCAGTGGTAATGTTCGGATGCTGACGCCGTCACTCAGTTCGATGGTAGTATCCAGGGCCAGGAAAAAGATGGTCAGATCGCCGATGGGAGAGGCGTTGATAAAATTTCCCGCGATGGTGCCCATATTGCGGATGGGGGTAGAAGAGATCAGGCCGACATAAGTTTCCAGCGCAGGAAAACAGGTCCGCATGACGGGAGAAGCCAGCAGGTCGTTCACCGTACAGGATGCACCGATCACGCAGCGGTTGTCTTCCCGGGTGATGCCCTTCAGCGTTTCCTGGCCGAAGAGGAAGCGGAGGGGGTGTTCCTGTATCTCTTCCGGTTGCTGAACGTAAAGATCCGTTCCGCCGCCTACGAAACGGGGTACTGTTCCCGAAGGAGGGCTTAATTCCCCGTTTAAGGACAAAAGAAGGCGTTTTAGCCGCTCTTTTATGCCGGAGAAGTATTCGGGCAGGATTTGCTGTTCAGCGGCAAATTGGGCCGGTTCCTGCTGATTTCGCCCTGCAAGTACTGCAGCCACGGCAGCAGCAGCTTTTTCTATGGATTTATACCCGGTGCAACGGCAGATATTTCCGTCGATAGCGGTAATAGCATTTTCAGGTGTAGGTGCCTGCCTGCCAAGGCAGAAGCCTGCGAGGGACATCACGAATCCCGGGGTGCAGAACCCGCATTGGGTGGCGGCATTGTCCACCATGGCCTGCTGTATGCAATTGAGCGCCGGCAGCATATTGACGCCTTCAATGGTAACGATATGTTTGCCATGTGCATTGCCCAGCGGCATCAGGCAGGAGGTATAAGAGCGGTATACCAGTGATCCGTGCTGCAGTTCACCGGCCAGGATGGTACAGGCGCCGCAGTCGCCTTCATTGCAACCGGTTTTTGTACCGGTCAGGTGCTGATGGTAACGTATGAAATCCAGCAGCGGCATACCAGGTGGGAGGCTGGTACCAACGTCTTCATTGTTAAGAATAAACTTCAGCAAGGGTAACAAAATGTGGTTTCTCTGAAGTTAACGAAAATTTTCCATCCTGTACCAGCTATAGCCATATTCAGGAATGTCGGCTGTAAAGGTGCCCTGACTGGTCTGTATTACATCATGGCCCGTCAGGTTATAGTACCTGGCATCGGGTGCGGAGAACTTTACTTTTTGTGCGGTATTGCTGAAGTTATGGATCGTGATCAGGGTTTTGTCGTGCAGGTCATAGCGCATGACCAGCACACCGGGTGTATTTGTTTCCAGGATCTGCCATTTGCCCAGGCCTATTTCCGGGCATTCTTTACGCAGGCGGATGATGTTAATGGTCCAGTTCAGCAGGGAGGCCGGGTCCCGCTGCTGTACGGCAACATTCACTTGCTGATAAGCAAAGGCGCCGGTATCTATCACCGGCCGGAATGTGTGACCGGCCGTGGAGAAGCCGGCATTCTTTCCGTTGGTCCATTGCATGGGCGTTCTGACGGCGAGACGTTCTTTCAGGTTCAGGTTGTCGCCCATACCTATTTCATCGCCATAACGTATCACAGGAGTGCCGGGAAGTGAGAACAGGAGGCTGTAGGCCATTTCCAGTCTTGCCCTGTTGCCGCCCAGCATGGGCGCCAGCCTGCGCCTGATACCACGGTCGTACAACTGCATGTTCTTTTCAGGGCCGAACTGCTGGTATACTTTTTCCCGCTGTTTGTCGGTAAGCCTGCCCAGGTCTATTTCGTCATGATTGCGCAGGAAGAACATCCACTGGGAAGTAGGGGGAATATCCCGGGTATCCTGCAGGGCTTTTTTAAGGGGCGCGATATCGCCCGTAGCAAGGGCGTAGAAGAGGTACTGGTTGGCATAAAAGTTAAACATTGTATGCATACCGCTGCCGTCCTTACCGAAATAGTCGTTGTTCTCTTCCGGTATCACATTGGCTTCTCCCAGGATGAGTGCCTCCCCGTTCCGCCATTGCACAAAACGCCTGATTTCCGGAATGATGTTGAGGTCATGTTCCGGTTTGTCCGGATCAGAGCCCGGTTTTTCAATGATGAAAGGAACTGCATCCAGCCGGAAGCCCGAAACGCCCTGGTTGAGCCAGTAACCTAGTATGCGCTTACTTTCAGACTTCACCATGGGGTTCATGAAATTAAGATCGGGCTGGAAGTCATAGAACCGGTGATAATAATAAGCGTCTGCTTCCTTGTTGTAAGTCCAGGTCTCTGTCTGCACACCCGGGAAGGCCATGCCCTTGTTCCAGATTGCCGGCCGCTTTTTGGACCAGGAATAATAGTCGTGGTATTTCGATGTAGGATTGGCCGCTGCTGCCTTAAACCAGGGATGCTGGTCTGAGGTGTGATTCAGCACAATATCCATCATGATCCGGATCCCTCTTTTCCGGGCCTGGTACATGAGCTCCGCAAAATGGCCACCGGTGCCGTAAGTGGTATCGATACCATAGTAATCTGATACATCATAACCATCATCTTTCCGGGGAGATGGCTGGAATGGGGCCAGCCATACCGTATTGATACCAAGGGCCGTCAGGTAATCCAGTTGCTGTATCAGTCCCTCGATATCGCCGGTACCATTACCATCGCTGTCTTTGAAAGTGCCTATTTCCAGGTTGTAGATGATGGTGTTCTTATACCAGAGATCTTTCGAGATGCTGCTGTCAGGGTATTGTGCGAAGGCAGACAAGGCTGTGCACAGCAGTATAGCAAGTAAGAGAAAGCGTTGCTTTTTCATATCATACAATTCGGTGTTTTTTTACAATTGCCGCGCCAACCGAGTCTGTAGCGCTCTGGCATGGAATTGCCGATATGCAGGAGTGTTGATCATTCAAAAAGAAGAGAAAAGCAGGTACGCTGTACAAATGATGAGTACAACCTGACACAATATCTGAATGATGGTACACAAACACTTATTCATCTCTTTGCAGGCATTCTTCTTCAATGGTCAGGGCAATTTTGTCCAGCAGTTCCCGGTTCAGGTGTTTCGCTTCTTCTACATAATCTGGTATCAGGCGCTGTTTGTCATCAGCATAGAAAATGATCTCAGTACCATTGACTGTTGCTGAGATCTTGTACTCATGACCGATCTTCTCTATGCCTGCCTGGATGAGATATTGCTGGCCGCCATATTCAACCTTTAGCTCATGTGTATCCATAGCGTCTGTTTCTTTTTATCAAAACAAAATGGAGGCCATTGAAAGCAGGCCGGCTTTCCTTAATTTTGTAACCGAACGGTTGCTTAAAATACGTTTATCAACGATGAGAAGGGATGTTTTCCAGGCAATAGCTGACCCTACCAGGCGGGAGATTATCAATCTGCTGGCACACCAGACACTGAACCTGAATGCGATAGCCGACAATTTTGACATCAGCAGGCCGGCGGTATCCAAACATATCCGTATACTGACAGAGTGCGGACTACTGATGATCACCCAGCAGGGTCGGGAGCGCTATTGCAAAGCCAATCTGCAGAAACTGCAGGAAGTGTCTGACTGGACAGATCAGTTCAGGTCGTTCTGGATGCAGAAGCTCGACGCACTGGAAGATTTCCTGGAAAAGGAAAAGAAAGAAGGCAAATGACACCTGGTTGACGTGGTGATGCCTTACTCATTCCATGGCGAATGCAGGATACAGTCACAGAAATTCTTCCGCTGGAAATTGGGGATCATAAAAGCGCAGACATCTGCCTTGATATTTCCGAAGGTGGTATCTGTCTTATGTTTAAACCCATCAAAGAAAGCAGGGATGATCTTCTTTTTGAAATCCGTTCTTGGAAATGCCTTAATGATCTCGTTCCGGTGCTCTTCATGCAGGTGCTCATATCCTTCCCCCATCACATCCAGGCCCACACCTGCATACATCAGCGCTACTTCCGGCTCCTTATATTCGGCAATGCCTATAGTGGTATGCAGGGCAATGGTATCCCACACGCGTTGCAGCGACTGTTCAGGATATCCGTGACTTTTCAGGAAGTCTCTTGCCGCATTGGCCCCGTCTACTTCGAATCGTTTATCAGGACTACTGTAATGAGGCGTCAGGCCCAGGTCGTGGAAGACCGAACTGACATACAACAACTCAGTGTCATGTTTGATGTTACTTCTTTTAGCATTGAGTGAGGAAAAGAGGAATACACGAAGAGAATGGTTGTAGAGAAATTCTGTACCATATTCCAACAGTAATTCGGTAGCCTGTTTTGCCACCTGGCTGTCTGGTATGTCTATTCCGGCTAGTCTTGTTAATCTTGCTACTGGCATAATTTTCAATTTATGCCACAAAATTACCGGGAGGGAGAGCTCCGGAAAATGCTAAAAACTGCGGATCAGATACCAATTTTCACAAACTGTGAGCGGTACTCATTTGGGGAGAGCTGTGTTTCTTTCTT
Organism: Chitinophaga filiformis; assembly: GCF_023100805.1. Taxonomy (NCBI): domain Bacteria; kingdom Pseudomonadati; phylum Bacteroidota; class Chitinophagia; order Chitinophagales; family Chitinophagaceae; genus Chitinophaga; species Chitinophaga filiformis. Next base: position 7,563,150 of record NZ_CP095855.1, on the reverse strand, counting down.
GAAGAAGTTACTAAACTGGTAAGGGGTGGCAAAATTCAGCAGGTAGGAGATCTCTTTTACGGGTTTGGAAGAGAATTGCAGCATTCTTTTCGCTTCAGCCACCAGCTGACCATTGATGATGTCTTTGGCTCTTCTGCCGCCACAACGTTTGCAGAGGTCCGCCAGCTGCCGGTAGGAAATGCCCAGTTTCTCCGCATAATCGTTCACTTCGTGGGTGTTGCGATACTCGCGGCTAACCAGCTCCAGGTACTCCCGGTATAGCTTGTTTTCATTGCTGCTGTGCCCAGTGTGCAGCAGGCTGTTGATGTTGGCCACTTTTATCATGAGGATCTTCAGGTAGGCTGCAAGGGCATCGGCTTTGTTTATGTAGTCAGGCGTATTGAATTCAGTTAGCATGGTCTTCAGCAGGCTGACAATCGTTTCTTCATCCTGCTGATGTAACTGCATCTGCTGGTGACCGGAAGGATCATTGAAGAGCACCGCCTTACAGTTACTGGCACTGGCCGGGGCTTTTTCCCAGAAGCAATCCCCGAACTGCAGTACATATCCTTCCAGGTGGTTATTGCCTTCCAGGGCATAGATCTGTCCTTTCGAAATAATGAAAAGACTATGCGGCGTAATATGATAGCTGGCGCCATCAATGGAAATGATACCATATCCTTCCTTCACCAGGATCAGTTCATTGAAGGAAATGCGTCGCAGTGTATCGTCTTCGAACAATTGTCCGCTGATCTCCTCCACAGAAAAAGAATCCCTCAATGCAGGATTGATATCGATGTTCAGTATATGAGCCGCATGCATAGGGTAAAATTACGAAAATATGCGTGTTGAGAGGGAGGCGAGCCAGCGGTATAGATATATAACGGCATCATACGTGGTGATCGGCTCCGTCAGGGAGCCGCGTGTTTGTAGCCCGGGGTGATAACCCCGGGATGTTGCGTTGTAACGCCGGTGATAACCCCGGGACGTTGTGTTGTAACACGGGTGATAATCCCCGGATGGCGCGTATGTAATGCCGGCGATAACCAACCCCGGGGCCGTATATATAACCCCGGGGGCATACATAACATGGAAATCGAGCATAGTGTTTGTTCTAATCAGGATATGGCTTCCGTGATGTCTTTTACCGGTGTTGTTGTCCGGAAGGGGCAAACCAATGAATACGGTATGCAAGGTTCATCTTTTTCCTGAATGTGGAAATAACCGAAAACGGGGAGGAAAAAGAAAACCGCGGGGTTGCTGCGGCTTTCATATTACAGATCTTTCAGCATCCAGATGGTACAGGCGAAGTGCCCGGAATTTCCCAACGCTTTGTCCAGGTGTCGGAAACCAGCTTTTTCGTAGATGGTAACGGCTTTGGCAAAATCAGGGAAGGACTCGAGGTAAAGCTGTGTGTATCCCTGTTGTTTGGCTGCCGCACAGGTATGTTCCATCAGTGTTCTTCCAAGACCTTTACCCCTGGCGTTGCCGGAGAGATAGTATTTTACCAGTTCCGCGCAGCCTTCGGGAAGGCCTGCTGTGGGAAACAATCCACAACCGCCCAGTATTACGCCGTCTTCTTCGGCTACAAAATAAGCGCTGCCAGGTACCTGGAACAGGTCGTACAGCCGGTCTGTCTCGGGATCGGAATAGACCGTTCCCACCTTGGGAATATCAAATTCGTCGAATGTATCCCGTATAATCCTGGCTAATGCGGCATTATCTGTGGTGGCAATGTTTCTGATGGTGATTGGCATGGTGTGTTCCGTTGTTATTGGTTAATCCTTATGATTCCTCCCGAAAGATAGTGAAAATGAGCTTTGCAGCCTGTCTTTTCATCATACCGGCAGCATTACTTTTCTGAACAATTTCTTGATCAGGTTGATCTCATCGGCATATGCGGTCTTTTTACGTGTACCGAAGTATAATGTGTTTTTCAGCTTAGTAGCGCCTTCCCACAATAACCTGATCTCGCCGTTTTCAATCTCTTTCCTGCAAAGGAAATCCGGCACTACGGCTACTCCTTTCCCGCTTTTCAGGCAGCGTACGATGGAGTTTAAATTAGGTACAATGTAGTTGGGCCTGAAGTCGGGATGATGATTGAAGTTCAGCTTCCAGAACCTGAACAGGTGTTCCATATCGCCGGTAGTACCGTACCACTTCTGGGTTTTGAGCCACTCCTCGATGGCTGCCGGATCTTTTCCTTTGGCTACTTTGTTGAATGATTTTGCATCTACATCGTTGCCGGCAACCAATACGATCGTTTCAGAAGAAAAGGCTTCATGATCAATATTGCCGGAAGTGCCTTTTTGCGGAGTGATGATGAGATCGAGTATGCCCTTGTCAAGATTATCCAGCATCTCAGGATAGTCCCCAAAACGGATAATGACATTGAAAGGTAATGTGGAGATATACTGTTCCAGTGTGATCTGGAAGGTTTCAAAGCACATTCCTACGCTGATGGTAGGCGTATGCTTCTCTGTGCTTTTCTGAAAGTTCTTTTCTGCATCTTCCAGCTTATTGAGCGGTTCAATAATGAAATTGTAGAAGACCTTTCCTTTTTCGGTAGGCACCATTTTCCTGCCTGTTCTGTCAAATAATTTATATCCCACATAGTTCTCCAGCGAACTTAAATGCAGGCTGACACCAGGTTGTGAAATGAACAGGCTTTCCGCCGCGCCGGTCAGCGTACCTGTTTTATATATCGCTTTAAATGTTCTGTACCATTCAAGATTGACCATATGAGTACTATTATAATTCTGATACAAAGGTATGATTTAACTTGTTTTAATAATACCGGGGCCCGGGGTACTTTTGTCTTGTCAAAAAGAAAATAACACACTATGACAAAGGTATTTATCATCAATGGAGGTCAGCAGTTCGGCCATTCCGGCGGCCGGTTCAACGAGACCATCTCAGCAGCTACCGCTGAATTTTTCCGTAACCGGCCTGGTTTTGAAGTTAAAACCACCAACATCAATCATGACTACGACCTGAAAGAAGAGGTCGCAAAATATACATGGGCCGATGTTGTGATCTATCACACGCCCATCTGGTGGTTTCAGCTGCCGCACGGTTTCAAGCAGTATATAGACAAAGTTTTCACAGAAGGGCATGGTACCGGTATCTATCGCAGCGATGGACGTTCTGCTGCTAATCCTGCCATCAACTATGGCACCGGTGGTATGCTGCATGGGAAAAAATATATGGTCACCACTTCCTGGAATGCTCCTAAGGAAGCATTTACACTGCCGGGTGAATTCTTTAAGCAGACAAGTGTGGATGAAGGGATCCTGTTCGGTTTTCACCGCATGAACGCATTCATCGGATTGCAACCTTTACCAGGTATGCATTTCCATGATATTGAAAAGAATGCGGATGTGAAAAGGGATCTGGGGCAGTACCGGGAACACCTCGAGCATGTATTTACAAATCTGAATTAACGCAACATGGAATACAGGACATTAGGCAATACAGACCTGCAGTTATCAGCTATTACATATGGTGCATTTGCCATAGGCGGTAATATGTGGGGTGGTAATGAAAAGAAAGATTCTATAGCGGCTGTACAGGCATCGCTGGACAATGGTGTAACAAGCATAGACACCGCGCCTTTTTATGGCTTCGGATTGAGTGAGGAACTGATAGGCGCCGCTATAAAAGGCAGGGATAGAAGTAAGGTGCAGTTGCTCACAAAGTTCGGACTGGTATGGGATGGCAGCAACCAGGCAAAGGGCGAATACTTCTTTGATGCATCTGAGAATGGAAAAACAATTCCCGTGTATAAGCTGGCTTCAAAAGCAAACATCATCAGGGAATTGGAAGCAAGCCTGAAACGCCTGGGCACAGATTATATAGACCTGCTGCAACTGCACTGGCCGGATGCCACCACGCCGGTAGAAGAAACGATGGAGGCGCTGAATACCCTGATCAGCCAGGGAAAGATCAGGGCTGCCGGCGTCAGCAACTACGATCTTGCACTGATGAAGGCCGCAGGGAAAACGATCCGGCTGGCGTCCAACCAGCTTGCTTATAGTATGCTGAACAGGAGTATCGAAAAGGACATAGTACCCTATGCTATCGAACATCAGATAGGGATCATTGCCTATAGCCCGCTGGAAAGAGGCTTGCTGACAGGTAAATATTTCAGGGACGCAGCCCTGAAGGCAGATGACCATCGTAACGGTTATTTCGGCCAGTTCTCTGCTGATAAGGTAAAGACCTTCCTGGATAGTATCACACCGCTGGCAGAAAGCAAAAAAGCATCCCTGTCACAGTTGGTATTACGCTGGACCACTTTACAGCCAGGTATCACCATCGTATTGGCGGGCGCCCGTAATGCAGCGCAGGCGGAACAGAATGCGCAGGCCATGAACTTAGAACTGAAGGCGGAAGAGCTTGGATTTATCAATAAGGAACTTGAGAAAGTATATAGGGAAACGGCTGTATAGAAAGGAGGTGCTAAATAACTAATATATGCTTTTTCGGAAGAGTTTCTGATCCTGGTAACTAAAGTTGCCAGGATTTTTTTATATTTCAGGTAATGTAATATTAACCTGACCCGTAAAAAGTTTGTAGATGAAGACCACCAATTATTACAACACGTTCATAGAAGTGGCGGAAGACTGCCCTGTAAAAGCCGCTGAAGTTCCCCCCATGCGAGGCGAGAAGACCATTGCCAATATCGAATTTGAATTGTTGATCGATAACCCTTACGAGTTTACTTCAGACGATGTGCTTTTCCATGTCTACGCTGCAAAAAATCGGCTGAAAACTAAAGAATTTGATGTAGAGAGAGAGCAGTTCTTTTCCAAGGGACAGGCCTGCTTCCGGGCCTCCCCGCTCACTAAGCGTTATGGCTGGGGCGCTCATTTTGATGCAGAAGGAAGGATGGCGATCTATGCAGTAGAGTCTGATGAATACCAACGATTTTCAAAAGACAGAAGTCTTACACAAATGAAAGCCGTACGCTCAAAAAAGGCTTAAGGATTATTAATTTTTTCAATGGATGAACAGCCGGGGACAGATATAAATACAAGGGGAAAAGAAAAGCGCCCCGAAAGGCGCTTTTGTAGGTACAGGATTACATAGGACAGCTATAACTTAATAAACTTGAACTTTCTTATATCTCCCGGACGGGTTTCTACCAGCATGATATACATGCCGCTGGCAAGGCGTGTGATAGGCATGTTGATAGTTGTTTGTCCTGCGGGAATATTGTACTGCTGAATGGAGTATTGCCTGCCCGAAACATCCACCAGTAGTATCCTGTATTTGGCCGGCTGGGTAAGGCCCTGTATATGCAGGTTGATATCATTGCTGGCCGGCACAGGGTAAATGTACATATCCCGCGCGGTCAGTTTGACCGTATCTGAATAAGCAAAACTGTTATCGGTACTTACCAGCTTTAAGCGATAGTAAACGTTACCAAATTGAGCTGCAAGGCCGGGAAATTCCAGGTCTTCATACTTGTAATAGAAAGTACCGTTACTGTTGCTTGCCTGTTGTGTATTGATGAGGGAAAAGTCTTTATTGTTTGTACTTCTTTCCAGTTCATAATGTAATAAGCCTTCTTCATTCCTGGTTCTCCATTCCAGGAATGCATTTCCTCTCTGCAGGCTGCCGGTAAATGATGTGAGGAACAGCAGCTGAGGAGATAAAAGATGCTTCAGCTGGTATTTTACCACACCCAGGTCAGGCGTTGCAAAATAGATATCCGCATGATCTTCGTAATATTTAAGTTCAATAGGGGAACCGCAGGAAAGGTAGGCTAGCATATCTGCAGATACATCTGACCATTTGGCTCCCTTGTTGGTACTGAACACGAGACGTGTGTCGGTATAGTTGCTGGTAAAAGAAGCTGCGATAATATGCCCGTTGACGGCATCGGAATAGCTTACCCTTTTCAGGTCGGTAGCGGCCAGCGACAATATCCACTGATCGCCGCCGTTTGTGGTCTGGAAGATCCCCTGGGTAGTAGCGACTGCCATTGTTTTGTCGTCGAAAGGATTGGCTTTCAGGTCCCATATCATGTCATAACCATCCGTCAGGTCCAGTCCCTGGATCTTTTCCCCCCAGGTGGCGCCACCATCCTGCGACAGATATACCTTACTGCCGGCAGAGATGTAGATTGTCTGGCCGCTGTTGCCTGCAGGCAGATATGCGGCTGTCAGTACGCCATTGAATGTAAGCGGTACGTCTATGACCTCCGGATTGGCAGCATCACTGAAATCGACCCGGAAAAGGGTGGAGAAGGATGAATAATAAGAATAGGAGATCCAGTAGCGGTCTTTATGATCGGGATCCCGCTGAATGAATCCGAGGCCGGTCGCAAACTGGTCAGCAGGCAGCTGCCTGAGTGTGGCCCCCTGGTCATCGCTGTAAAACAGTTCAGAAGGATTGGCAAATCCGTCACTGGCGCGGAACAGGAAAATGCGTCCCGGCACAGTGCTATCTGGTATGACCTGCATTTCGCGGACGTTCACCATGTCGTAGGCCTGGATATTGTATGCGGCTGCTTTGCCGGTAGTAAGATTTTTAGATACATAGCCGCCCAACACAGAATAATATAGCTGCCCGTTGCCGCCATTGCCCAGTCCTACTGAGGTGGCCACACAGAAAGGCAGTTTGACCTGCGTGAAAGTTTTTCCCCCGTCGGTGCTGTGCTGCGGCCAGGCATCGGAGAAGATCAGCAGGTCATTGCTATTTTTAGGATTGACGAGCAGGGAGGTACCGTAATAGTATACAGGCGACCTGGGTTGAAAAGTGGTAGATGACCAGTGGGCGCCGCCATCGGTACTTTTCAGTATTTCATTTTCGTCCGTCATCCAGAGGTTCCTGTTATTTCCGGGATCGTATACTATCTGCACAATATTATTCAGTGTCTGGTCGGTAAAGCTGACCGGTACCTGTTCAAAGGTCTTCCCGCTGTCCAGTGTATGGAAAAGCGCCTGGGGAGCAACCCCAAAATTGATAAAGGAGCCGATAAAGAATTCCTTGTGATCTTTGGGATTAAAGGCCACGGCGGATAATGATCCCTTGCCGGCCAGTTCTTCCCGCCAGGTATTGCCCTCATCCGAGGAAATGAACAATCCTCCGTTCACACCCTCTGAGCCCAAACCTCTGGCCAGATAGATCTTTTTCGGATCGTCAGGGTGAAAGAAGGAATTGTTGATATGGACGCTCTGGTTTTCCCTGCTGTAATAAATGCCAGGCATATTTTCACCACCGTCTTTGGTCAGATAGACCTCTGTGATCACAAGGGAGAATCCTTCCATATATTGGGTGTTAATGACGGCCACCATTCCTTCCGGGTCATAGATATCATAGGATGCTACCCATGCACCAAGGTATTGATCTGGTGTAATATAGTGTTTGATGATGGCTTTGGTTTCAATGTCGACCACATACAGGCCGCTCATAGACATATCGGGTGATTGGGCTACAAAAGCAAATGATCTGTTGCCGGGCAGTAGTTTGAGTGATGATATCTGGGTAGCACTGTTTTCAAAGGAATAAAAGATCTCCCAGTTGTTGCCCCGGTCGTTCGAAACCATGACATGATTGATCAGGCTGATGGCATATAGCCTTTCGGGCACTGAGGGATCCTGGATAACATTCCATAGCTTCCCATGGTCGCCGGTAGCTTCATAGGAAAACTGCTGGGCCCTGGATGAAAAAAACAGTAAGAGTAATAAGTTAAAGAGTAGAAATTTTCTCATGTATTTTGGTCGATTGGATGCTGTGTGAAAGTACCCCGCTTCTCCCAAAGCGCATATGTAATTAACAGGACAGGACCCGGACAAAGTGTGACATCTGTGTTATAACCCCGACAAATACTCGAAAAGTGAGGTATTATCAGCTAGTTGCATCTTTTTTGTAATACGTTCTTTCCGTTTACGGCAACCTTCGGGAGTGATGTTCAGGAGCGATGCGATTTCCTTTGTGTTCAGGTTCATGTATATGTAAGAAAGGAAGCGGACATCGTTTGAGGTGAGATTCGGATGGTTCTGACGAAGGGCGTTCAGGAAGCCCTGGTTCACCTCCTGGAAATGGGTACTGAAGTCATCCCATTCATCGTCAGTTCGGAGGTAGCTTTTGAGTTGGGAAATATGCCTGCTGCCGTCCTTACTTAAATCAGGCATTTTTGAGAGGGTGGTGATGATCTCGTCGATCAGCTCATTTCTGCCGGAGAGGTACAGGGCTTTGGCCGACAGTTTCCGGTTCCGGATCTCGATCTCGTTTTTCAGTCTTTCCTGTTCCAGGAGGGCGGCTGTTTCTTTCTCTTTCAGCTGTTCCTCCAGCAGCAGTTTCTGGCTTTTTTCATTTTCTATTTCCAGGGCCATGATCTTGTGGCTTCGCTCAGCGATCACTGCTTTCTGGCGATTTTCCACTGTTTTGATGCGTATCAGCCAGATAAAAAAGGCAATGATAATGGCCATAAATGCCAGGGCCGTATATAGTAAGCGGCGCTGGCTGCTGAGCTGCGCTTCATTCAGGGACAGTGTATGTTTTGAGTTCAGCAGCTCAAATTTCAGCTTGCTGTTCTCAAATAGCTGCCCGTTCTTGACAATATTGATGGAATCCCGGAACCGCAATACGGAGTCTTTGTGAGCCAATGCGAGTGCATAGGCATAGTTCTTAAAATGGACATCAGACAATGTCTGATGGATCTCTATTTTCTCTTCGAGGTTGGGGGAGCGGGCCAGGGCTTCATTGGCGTAGAAGATAGCCTGGTCCAGGTTGTTCTCTTTCAGTTTTACGGAGGCCAGCAGGGTACAGATGGTAATCTGTTCATCCCTGTACCCCGAATCGCGGGCGGTAGAAAATAATCTGGTGGCCAGTCGCCCGGCCTCGATGATATTGCCCTGTTGAAATTGGTTCTGGGCATAGGAGTATTGGGCGTTCAGCAATCTCCGGGCGTCATCCTGCAGGTAAGTGGTGGCCTCCCGAAGGTATTCCCGGGCTTTTTCCAGCTTGTGCATTTCATTGTGCACGATGCCCAGGTTCAGGGCGTAATTGCCGATCCTGATCCTGTCCTTTTTTTCCCTGGCGATGTTGTAGGCCTTGAGGAAGTATTCTATGGCTTTATCGAAGTTTTTTTCCTTGGAATAGAGGATGGCAATGTTGTTCAGGACGGTCATTTCCAGTGTGGCGTCTTTTTCTTCCATCGCGATGTTGTAGGCGATGAGATAGTTCCGTAATGCCTCGCCGTAGTCCAGCATAAAGTAGTAGGTCAGGCCGATATTGTTGGTGGCCAGGAACAATTGTTTCTGCCAGTGCTTTTCGCCGGAGAGACGTTGTGCTTCTGTAAGCAGCGTGATAGCCGGTACGAACTTTTTGGCAAACATTGAATCGATGCCCTTCCTGATAAGGGAATCGCAGTAAGGCCTGCTGTTGGGATGGGCGTACAGACTGGAGAACAGGAGTACAGCGGTTATTAAATATTTTATATGCTTCATCGTTGCGAGGAGATGGCTTGGATATACAGATCTTGGTTGGCACTCCGCCGGAGCGGATGTTTTGAAAATAGTAAAAAATAAATAAAGGGTATAACGTTTATGCAGATAGAATGTTACAAAGTCGGGGCTTATGTAGTACCGGTGGAGTTTGTTGCAGCAGGATCGGGGCTTTTATGATCTGGCCGGCACGGGTATGATTGCCCGTAAGCCTGGATGAGGGGTAAACGAATAAAAACAGGCTGTATCAAAATATGATACAGCCTGTTTTTTTATGTACAACAATAATATTCATTAATGCATCGGCACATCTGTCAGATCCTTACCGGCAATCACGTTCCTCAGTTCAGGATGCTCTTTCTTTTCACGTGACAATACCTTGTAAGTAATAATGATGCTGAGCAACATACACACCGCGCCGATCAGGAAGTGGATTCCGGGGAAGTAGAACGGTGCTTTATCTGTTGTGAAATAACTGAAAGTTGTGTTCATGATCAGTGGACCTATGAAGGCTGTGAGGCTCATCAGGCTGGTAAGTGCACCTTGTAATTCTCCCTGCTGATTAGGTGGCACATGTCCGGAGATAACGGATTGCAGCGAAGGGCCACAGAGACCGCCCAGGCAATAAGGGACCAGGAATGCAAACATCATCCAACCCTGTGTAGCGAAGGCAAAAAGGATCAATCCTAATGTGTAAAGCGAAAGACCTATATATATGCTTTTTTCATTACCGATCTTAGGAGTGATCACTCTTGTCAACCCTGCCTGTACGGCGCCTACCAATACACCCACCACGGCGAGAGAGAAAGCTATCATTCCCTCACTCCAGTGAAAACGGTAAGCGGTAAAGAAATTCCAGTTGCCCTGCACAGACTGAGCACCCAGGTAAATGAGGAAAAAGCTGAATGCCAGTCCCCCGATCTCAGGGTGTTTGGTGAGGAATTTCAACGACCCGAAAGGGTTTGCACGTCTCCATTCAAATGGACGACGGTTCTCTTTGCTAAGTGATTCCGGCAGCAGGAAGAGGCCATATAAGCAGTTCAACAGGCAGAGAGCGGCAGCACCGTAGAATGGCGCCCTAATGCCCCACTTAGCCAGTACTCCGCCAAGAGCAGGCCCAAGTATAAAGCCGAGGCCGAAGGCCGCACCGATCATGCCAAAATTCTTCGCCCTGGTTGTTTCGTCGGGGCTGACATCAGCAATATAGGCAGTGGCCGTGGTAAAGCTGGCACCCGTCATACCTGCAATAACGCGTCCGATGAACAGCCAGCCATATGTTGGGGCTAAGGCCAGGATGATGTAATCGATACCAAAACCAAGGAGTGAAAGCAATAAAACCGGGCGGCGGCCAAACCTGTCACTCAGGTTGCCTATTACAGGCGCAAAAATGAATTGCGTGATAGCAAAAACGGATAACAACAATGCGCCATAGGGACTGGCTTCATTCACTGGTATACCTTTTAACTGGGCAATCAGATCTGCCATAACGGGGATGATTAGCCCAAACCCCATAATGTCAATCAATAAAGTAATAAAAATAAAGCCAATTGCAGACTTTCTGGTTGTATGCATAGAATTGAAATTGAGACTTATGAATTTGAATAGTGGCCTTGCCGGCGGGGTCTACGTGTTATTATGGATGTTAATATGATTCTTGTTGATCTGTATTTGCATAAACTGCTTCCTCTGACACAAACTTAGTGTGAAATACTTAATATCAGGGGAGGCAAATACGCCAAATTACAGGGGGAATTGCGTCAAAGCAAATGGTTTCGCATGGATGTCTCATAGTAACTATTTGATTGATAAGATATAACCAGGTATGTTTATCAAGCTTGAAACAATATCTCTTTCATGATACAAAAGTAGTCAGTACAGCAGGGGATTGCAACCTGCTGAAGGTAAAACCCGCGGAAAAAACCGGTAAAAGCAGGGATTGAGTCGGTGAATCTGCAGCAGGAAAGTTGTTCCGTTTTTTACAATGCAGCCTTGGGCAATACCGTTATATTTGTATTGATGATCTTCAAAGAAATACTTCCGGGCGCAAAACTGCAGCCATATATCAAATGCTTCTACTACTACGAATCTGATTCGGACAGGAGCTATGACGACATTGTGTTCCCCAGCGGCACGATGGAAGTGATCTTTAATTTGGGAACGGGCAAGTGGCGGTCGAAAGAGGGAGATGCCTTTTATACGAATCCGCCTATTGAGCTATGGGGACAGATAACAAAGCCATTGGCTATACAATCCGCCGGCAGGAACATCATGCTCGGGTTTAAATTTTACGCGCATTCGGCCGCTTATTTCTTCGAAGGACAGGTATCGGTATTTAATAATAAAATAGTTGATGCCGCTGATGTATTAGGTCCCTCCCTAAGGACATTGCACGACAGGCTGTTGGAAACACCCGAGCTGCAGGCAAGGGTAGGCTTGATTGAAGCATATCTGTGGAAGAAACTGGAAGCCTCAGAAAAGAGGCACAACAAGATCAGCTTCGTTGGTGATATTGTTCATTATCTTAAAAAGAACTACAGCGATGATAATATTGTTTCCTTATCTCATCGCCACAACATATCTACGCGCTACCTGAACATGTTGTTTTCAGAATATACCGGTTTGCCACCCAAATTATTTTATAAGATAAACCGCTTTCAGCATAGCCTGAACCTTATTTCCCAGCAGGAGGAAAAGCTGACCAGTATTGCATACAGTTCAGGATATTTCGATCAGGCGCACTTTATCAAAGAGTTTAAGCTTTTTACCGGCGTTACTCCCAATACATTTGCCAAACAGGCTTCCCCCCTCAACCAGGTTTTAGCTGCCAGTTGATCTTTTCCGTTTTTTACAATTTGTGCTTGTCCTGCTGTAATAGCTTTGCCAATAAATAAACTGGTAAATCAAATACATCATTCAAAATAATACAGATATGGAAAACAGATTTGACGAATTCCTGGCGCTACATCATGACAATGACCTCTTGCGTATCGGAAATGTATGGAACGCACAGAGCGCTAAAATATATGGTGCGCAGGGTTTTAAGGCAGTAGGAACATCCAGTGCCGCGGTGGCGGCATCGCTGGGGTTTGCTGATGGCGAGGAAATGGCTTTTGATGATTATTTATTCGTTGTTCAACGTATTCTCGCATCGACAGATGCGATGGTAACGGTAGACATTGAAGGCGGGTACGGGCCTAATGCGGAAGTGATCAGCCGTAATATCAGGCGCCTGTATGAGCTGGGCGTGTCCGGTATCAATATCGAAGATTCTGTTATAAGGGATGGGGAAAGACATATCATAGATGCGGGAGTGTTTGCAGAGAAACTGCGACAGGTAATGGAACTGCTTCAGAGGGATGGCGTCCGCATGTTTGTTAACCTGAGGTCTGATAGCTTTTTACTCGATATGCCGAACGCATTAAAAGATGCACTTGCAAGAATCGATGTTTACCAGGAAAGCGGCGTGCATGGATTGTTTTTTCCCTGCATCAACAAAATAGCCGATATTAAAGAGATCACAGCCGCGTCAAAATTGCCTGTAAGTGTGATGTGTATACCTGGTCTGCCATCCTTCGATGAGTTACAAAAGGCGGGGGTAAAAAGGGTAAGTGACGGACCGTTTTTGAACATGCATATTTACAAAGAACTGGAGGATACTATCACAAAGATCAGGTCTGAAGGCAGTTTTGCCAGTTTGTTCTAATTCGTACAGGCGGTTGCGCATAAGGAATGCCCTTGTACACATGGACTCCGCCGGGGCTGGCAGTAATGCCTTGTATACAGGCATTGCGTATATACTTTTTGTGAAGGGACTGATCAGCTATGAGGTGGTCAGTCCCTTTTAGTATTATTGCTTTCTTAGCCAATAACCGCGAGTGCCGCCGCAAAACGGGGGGTACGCATCTGATGCACCGCCTCATTTAGCAGGGCCTTCCCATACATGAACTGCCCTTCGTACGTGGCCAGTGATAGTGTGCCGGCGCCCATCTGTGTTCTGAATTCCTGCAGGGTGAAGCCTTCCATCTCCTGGTTATGTGCATAATCCTTAGGTTTAGCTTGTGCCGCAAGCTGGAACATCAGCATGGAGTAAATGATCCTGCCTACCTGGCGCATGATATAAAAGCGGGCTGCTTTGTACTCATCGGCCGCACCGTCAAAGTAGGTATCGAGAAAAGCTTTTTCCTGTTCTTCGCCATATACAAAGAAATTGGCCGCATTGGCAAGATCGATATACCGATCGTTTAAAGAGGAGACGTCCCAATCAATGATCCAGATCCTTTCTCCATCACATAGGATATTACTTGGATTCAGGTCGTTATGACTAAATACCTGCTCCTGGTCGTTCCATGGGTACTTACTTCTGATAATATCATAGTTGCTGAAACATTCATCGATTACAGGCCCCGACAGGATATTACTTTTCCTGAATCCAGCAATCATGCCATCAATGGTTTCCTGCAGATTATCAGCCGTTGCCTGATAAGGCACACTATGAATGGCCCTGACGGTTGCGGCCAGTTCCTGTGGAAGCCTTTCGGGGCCAAAAACGTTGCGCAGGGGTTTATTGTTGATAAGGCCACTGATAGAAATACCACTTGTTGTGTCGTGGTAGTGCAGGGGAGGGGCAATGCCTGCATCTGCTGCCAGTTTCAGGTTAGCCGGAAATGAACCGCTTTTGCCCAGTTTCAGCACATAGGGCTGATCCCTGACAATGATCTTAAATACAGGGGAGGCTGATAGTCCGCCGGCCAGCAGCGAAACATCCGTTATGCTGGCAGTACCGAAGGCCTGTTGCAAAGCTGTTTCTACAGCAGCTGTCAGGGGAGCCGGGATGTGTTGGGATAATGTCTGTGACATATATAGCATGGGTTTAAATGGTCGTTCCAAGGAGTTTGAATAATGCCGCAAGTGACTGATTCCTGGTGATCTCTGTGGGAACAATCTCTTTGGCGATGGCATTGGCGGTTTCTTTTGCTTCCTCATATACCCGCCGACCGGCAGGGGTCAGCACGGCATAGCTTACGCGGGCGTCTCTTTCACTGGATTCCCTGCTTACAAGGCCTGTTTTTTCCATAGGTAACAACATACGGGTAATACCTGAGGCAGTAAGACCTACCTTTTCCGCCAGGTCTGTTCTCCGAAGTCTTTCACCAGGGGCCTGTTGCAGCAGGTAAAGGATCATAAAATCGGAGAAACCTATGCCATGCACGCTTAAGCCGTCAAACTTGCGGGACATGATTGCCTGCATCTTCGCCAGGTTCATTAATAGCTTCAGAGAGTGGTTTATTGTTGACATATACTTGAGTAGTCAAGTATTCAAAGGTATATATTTTCTTATTACCAGCAAAAAACAGGAAGAAAATTCTCATCATGGCATTTGGGTGTCATATGGGGCATTGCAGACATACCGGTAGCCATAGCAGTATTCAATAGATATCTGGCTGAAAACATATGGATCACCCGAAATCGGCCGAGATGGACGTCTGCTTCCAGGCTTCCAGTTCCGCAGCCATGTTGGCGATCTTTTCGGCTGCGCGCCTGTAGGCATCCTGTCCCAGGTATAAATGAAGCGGTGGTTGTTCACTTTCTGCGAGCGCTATCAATATAGCTGATGCCTTGTCAGGATCGCCGGACTGCTTGCCATTATTGGCCAGATAGCGTTCCCGCGTAGATTTGACTGCTGTATAACCTTCTATGCCGGTTTCGATATTTGCCAGGGAGTTTGCAGTAAGAAATCTTGTACGGAAACCTGAAGGCTCGGCGACCGTTACCCTGATACCAAATTCTTTAACATCCAGTGCAAGCACTTCTGAGAATGCTGCCAGCGCAGCCTTGGTAGCCGAGTAAACAGACCAGCCTGGCGCTCCCACAAATCCTGCAACAGAACCGATGTTGATAATGTAGCCTGATCGCTGTTTGCGCATAAAAGGTAATATGGCCTTTACCACATTCACCGCTGCCAGTACGTTTACGTCAAAGATCTTCCTGATATCCTGTTCGGCAGTTTCTTCCACGATGCCTATCATGCCGTATCCCGCATTATTAACAAGTACGTCAATGCGACCGAAAGTGGCAATTGTTTGCTGGATGGACTCATTGATACAATCCTGGTTGCTCAGGTCTACGACAAGAGGGAGAAATCGTTCTGCGTCAATGAGACCTACCGCCTGTTTTAAGGTTTGTGCATTACGGGATGTAGCAGCTACACGGTAACCGCTTTCGAGCAATTTTTTAACGAGTGTGAGTCCCAATCCCTGTGAGGCTCCGGTTACATACCAGACTTTTGAATTGTTCATGACTTTTCGTTTTATATAGCCAGGGGTGGTGAAGTGCTTGCCCTGACAATACAAAGGTGCAAAGGATTGGGGTAGCGAATGCGTGATGTACATCACAAACAGGGGAAGAGGGGATATATCATTATTATAATAGCGGAGTATAAATCGTCTGATTTAACCATGCCGGCAGGTCTTGCTAATTTTGCCTTCATTAAAATTGGTGTCATGAAAATTTATTTAACCGCCATTGTGAGAGCAAAAGAAGTCTACAGAGATGAGGTCGCTGCTGTACTGCAAAACATGGTGTTGCATACCCGTCAGGAGGAAGCATGTGAGCTTTACAGCCTGCATCAGGGCATTGAAGATAAGAACCTGTTTACCTTTTATGAGATATGGAAAAGTAAGGAGGGGCTGGATGCTCATAATCAACAGCCGTACATTAAAGCATTTGGGGAGCTGGCAGAAGAAAAGCTGCAGGAAAGGCCGGTTGTTTTATTGACAGATCTCATATGAAATTTAGCTTGCTCCTCCTTCAGCACTTCTTTTATTTCTGTACTCCTGCGGGGAAACTCCCATTGTCTTTTTAAATATCCGTGAAAAGTAATGCTGGTCAAACATGCCTACTTCCAGTGCAATTTCCTTGATCCGCTGTCTTGTAAACAGCAGATATTGGCAGGCCTGCTGCATTTTCAGGTGATTATAATACTCAATGGGAGAGAACCCTGTTTTTTTTCGGAATAACAGCGAAAAATGAGAAGGCGAAAACTGGACATGCTGCGCGATCTTTTCCAGTGTCAGGTTCTGATCTACATTCTTCCGCATAAAGTCGATAGCGCTGTCTATGGTGTCCGTTTCTGTATTATTCATCCTGGACTTGTTTTTCTCCTGGTAAATAAAAGTAGACAGATAGTGCCAGAGATACATATTGCTATACATCAGGTGTTCCATGCTGAAACCCCGTTCCAGTGGAGTATAGATATCATTGAATAAGCGGATGGTTTTTTCATTGTCCGGTATAAAACCTTTGTAACTGTTTAAATGTTGATGTATTTGTTTAACCCAGTCATCAGCAGATTCCCCTTTGAAATGAATCCAGAAGATTGTCCAGGGATTATTTGCATTAGCTGCATAGGTATGCCTTGTCAAAGCAGGTATCAGGCAAAAATCACCTGGTGATATTTTGTATTCCTGTTTATCTATGATCGTGCTTCCCTCCCCTTCATGACAATAAATAAGAATATGTTGATCTGTACCATGTAAACGTTCCCTGTAATGGTAGCGGGCTTTCGGATAATAGCCTATATCAGTGATGTATAGTTGTCTGATCAGTGGATGTGTGCTGCAATTATTGTTCAGCACAGATTTTGGAATGATAACGGCCTTCTGTCCCTGGAAGCCGTCCTTTTTTCGCTGCCCCTTTGCCATGGTAGTTTTTTTGATAAAAAAGTAAGAATGTCCACAAGAATAGTCATATAGTCGCTCCTTATTAAAAGTAAAAAAAGTTTTTTTGTAAAGGAGTTTTGAATCTTTGAATCCGCAGGCGGCAGTCCTGGCAGGCAATTGTTCAACCGTGCAGTAAACCTTGTATTCAGCTGGTGGCCACATGGCGGGTATGGAAGCCTGGAAGGCGCCCCGTTGCTCCTGACAGGTTTCCAACAAAAGAACAAACATTGGACAACTGATATATGTAATAAAACATGCCTGAAATGAATAAACACGTTAAACTGGTATTATTGGCAGCAATGATGGCCATTTACATTGCAGCGCCGGCACAAAACAGGATCTCACTGGCGGGGAAATGGCGATTCCGCATAGATAGAGAGGACCAGGGTATTAAACAGCAATGGTATACCCAACAGTTAAAGGATTCCCTTAAATTGCCCGGTACTATGCAATTCCACGGGTATGGCGATGAACCTTCTGTCAACACAAAATGGATTGGTGACAGATATGAAGCCTTTCTGAAAGAAGAGAAATATGCACCTTACCGGAAAGATGACAACTTCAAATTCCCCTTCTGGCTGACGCCGGGAAAATATTATATGGGGGCTGCATGGTATCAGAAGGCCATTGACGTTCCATCCCAATGGACGGGTAAACATATCAGTCTTACACTGGAACGGTGCCATTGGGGTACCATGGTTTATGTCGACAGCCAGCTTATCGGAGCAGACAGCAGTCTGGCCACCCCGCACGTATACGACCTGAGCCATCTCAGCCCTGGTAAACATACGCTTACTATCCGGGTAGACAACCGTTATCTATCAGAAGTAGGCATCAATGCCCACAGTGCCAGTGATCAGACACAAGGCACCTGGAATGGTATTGCAGGAGACATTGTACTGGCAGCAGGTAGTCCTGTTTTTGTAAAGCAGGTGCAGCTTTATCCTGATGTCCTGAACAAGCATGTTCAGGTTAAAGTAATGCTGGGGCGTACCGGTAATGCAACTTCGGCAGGCAGCCTTTCTATATCCGCAGATCAGCTACCTGCCTTAAAGAAGTCTTTTACCAGTGGTGACAGCATATTATCGTTCACCTATCCTATGGGCGACCATCCTGTATTGTGGGATGAGTTTAATCCGAAGCTATATCAACTTAGGGTACAATTGCGAACAGTGGATAAGAAAAGTACAGATAGCAAAAATATCAGTTTTGGCATGCGTAGTGTAGGTACAGCCAATTCAAAAATTACGGTGAACAATCGTCCTGTATTCCTGCGGGGAACATTGGAATGCGCCATTTTCCCCTTGACAGGTTATCCACCTACAGATACAGCCGCATGGGCGCGGATCTTCCGTATTATAAAGGCACATGGCCTCAATCATATGCGTTTCCATTCCTGGTGCCCGCCGGAGGCTGCATTTGTAGCTGCGGATCATGCCGGCGTGTATCTTTCTGTTGAAGTAGACTGCTGGGCAAGTGTAGGAGATGGCCTGTCTGTAGATAAATTCCTGTATGATGAAAGCAACCGGATTGTTGCCGCCTATGGTAATCATCCCTCCTTTTTGATGATGGTACCGACCAATGAACCTTCAGGAGATAAAAACCGCGACCCGTATCTGGCCGCCTTCGTAAACTATTGGAAAGAAAAGGATAACAGACGTCTTTACTGTGCAGGTTCAGGATGGCCGGCTATTGCGGAAAATGATTATCATGTGATGCCGGAACCACGTATCCAGGCCTGGGGAGAAGGCGTGAAAAGCCTCATTAATGCGAAGGCGCCCAATTCTCAGTTTAATTTTAAGGATAAGCTAAGAGACGACAGACCGGTTGTAGCACATGAAATAGGGCAGTGGTGTGTATATCCTGATTTTACAGAACGAAAGAAATATACCGGCCTGTTGCAGGCGAGGAACTTCGATATCTTCTACGACTTTATGAAGAAAGAACACCTGCAGCCGCAGGCACATGATTTTCTCATGGCATCGGGAAAACTACAGGCATTGTGTTATAAGGCAGATATAGAAGCCGGTATGCGTACTGATTATGCAGGTTACCAGTTACTGGACCTGCACGATTTTCCTGGTCAGGGTACTGCCCTGGTGGGAATCCTGGATCCCTTCTGGGACAGCAAACCTTATTTCACACCTGCCGCCTTCCACCGTTTTTCTTCCAGTACAGTACCACTTGCAGTGATCAGCAAGTTTACCTGGAAGAACTCGGAAGTATTTATGGCCGCTGTACAGATTGCGCATTTCGGTAAAGAGCAGTTGAAGAAAGTACCGGTAAAATGGAAGATCACCGGCAACCACCAGCGGGTAATAGCAAATGGTGCTTTATCGGCAGACCTTGACTGGAAGAATGATAACCCGGCAGGTAATATCTCCTGCAGTCTTTCCGGCATCAGCAAAGCAGAAAAGCTCAACCTGGAGATCATAGCAGATGGATTAGGAGTAAACGACTGGGATTTCTGGGTGTATCCCGACACGGTAAATGTGCAGGCCGGTGACGACATCACCGTTGCAGATGCGCTCACACCTGAAATAGCCGCAAAGCTCGAAGCAGGTGCTACTGTACTATTACGATTAAACAATAAAATCACTGAAAATAAGGGGGCTGCTATCAAAACCGGGATGTCTACGGTTTTCTGGAATACAGCATGGACCGAAGGACAGGCTCCTCATACATTGGGTATTCTATGTGATCCGGCTGCTCCTCTTTTTAAGGATTTTCCAACAGAATACCATTCTAACTGGCAGTGGTGGGATATCATTCATACTGCTCAACCAATGCACCTGGATAATTTCCCAGCTGAATTAAAACCCGCTGTACAGTTAATTGATACCTGGTTTGAAGCGAGGAAGCTGGGGATATTGTTCGAAGCAAAGGTAGGAAAGGGAAAGATAGTAGTGACTTCTATCGATCTGCAACATGATCTGGATACAAGGTTAGCAGCGAGACAGCTTTATCATAGTTTGTTGTCATACATGGGTACAAAGGCATTTAATCCTACAGTTGCAGTTAAGCTGGCGCAAATACAGGAACTGTACGACTAAACAGAAAGGCGCAAAGGTAAACGCCTGCTGCGTTCGAGGCGCTTTAAGTAAAAATGAAACCGGCTTAATTGTCTTCGCACTGCGAAGACAATTAAGCCGGTTTCATGTCTGAGCATCTTACCAGATCTTGATCCGCTTATCTTCGTCCTGGTACATTTTTTCCCCGGGTTGTACATTAAAAGCGGAGTAAAAAGCCTGCATGTTCATCAGCGGGCCATTTACACGCCACATGGGGGGCGAGTGGGGATCGTTATTGATCCAGTAGCGCAGGTATTCATCTTTCATTTTCACCCGCCAGATCCTGGCTATTGAAAAGAAAAACCGCTGATCGGGCGTAAAGCCGCCGATCCTCGTTGTATCCTGGCCTTGTTTGGTCATTTTGAATGCATCATATGCTACAGCCACCCCGCTGATATCCGCTGTGTTTTCTCCTACTGTCAGTGCACCTTTAATATGAATGCTATCCAGTACGGTGAACTTGCTGTACAGGTCAATGACCTGTTGTGTTTTGGCTTTAAATTTTTCATAGTCCTGGGGTGTCCACCAGCTTTTTACGTTCCCGTTCTTATCAAACTGGGCGCCCTGGTCATCAAATGTATGCGTCATTTCGTGACCAATCACCATACCAATACCGCCATAGTTAAGCGCGTCATCGGCATTGTTATCAAAGTAAGGAGGTTGCAGAATACCCGCGGGAAATACGATCTCGTTGGCGTAAGGGTTGTTATAAGCAGTAACTGTAGAAGGTGTAGTGAACCACTCGGTCTTGTCAACCGGCTTTCCAAGTTTGGCCAGGCTATATTGGAAGTTGTTCGCGGCTGCCGATACCACATTTTCAAAGTATTTATTCCTTACAACGTTTACCTTATTGTATTCACGCCACTTATCAGGGTATCCTATTTTTTTGGTGATGGCAAATAATTTCTCCTTGGCTTTTTGCTTGGTGCTGTCACTCATCCATTCGAGGTGGTCCACCCTATTGGAGAATGCCTTCTGCAGGTTATTTACAAGTTCCAGCATCCGTGCTTTCGCCGATTCGGGGAAATATAGCTTCGTGTATAATTGCCCCAATGCCTGGCCAAGATAAGTGTCTACCACGCTGGACATGGTCTCGCCACGTGTTTTCTGCATGGCTTGTCCTGTGAGGGCTTTGTTATATTCAAAGGACGCGTTCACAAATGGTTGGCTGAGATAATCTGCATAATTGCTGATATAACCCGCGCTCAGGTATATCTTCCAGTCTTCGAGCGGGATCGATTTGATGAGTGTGTTCAGCTTATCATAATAACCTGGCTGTGCTACATCCAGCGAATCCATGGTGGCGCCTATATGTTGGAAGAAAGTTGTCCAGCCTATATTTGGTTGTCGCTTATTTAAATCGCCCAGCGCCATTTTATGGAAATTGCCTTTTACATCCCGCAACTCAACATTGGTTTTATGTGACGTTGCCAATTGCTTTTGGACATCGTAAACAAGTGCTGCTTTTTTCTGTGCCAGCGCGGAATCGTTTCCAGTAAGGGTAAAAAGAGCTAATAGATATTTTTTATATGCCTGCTGAATAGCAAGGGTAGCAGTGTCGGTCTTGAAGTAATAATCCCTGTCAGGCATGCCTATGCCAGTTTGATAGATATGTCCCATATTCATGCTACTGTTTTCCTGATCGGGTAAAACCTGGAAATCAATAAGAGATACGTTGGACAGTTTGATTTCTTCCGCCATGAATGTAAGCAGATCAGAAATACTGGTAATGGCATTGATACGGAATAAGCCAGCTTTTATTGGCTCAAAGCCCCGTTGGTTGATGATATTGGTGTCCATTCCGGAAGCAAAAAAATCACCGATCTTTTGTTCAAGGCTGCCAGGGGCATTATGACTTTTTGATACGCTATCAAGGATACCCTGTAACTTGAGGCGTTGCTGGAAGTTCATAAACCGGTATGCACCTACGCCCGACTGGCTGGGTGGTATTTGTGCGGTATCATACCATTTTAAATTGACATAATTATAAAAGTTATCGCCCGGCCGGATGGTAGAGTCGAGCCCTTCGATGGCAATAAAGGATTTTTCTTTTGTACCTGGTTGACAGGCAGCAAAAGAAGCCAGGAAAACGGATAGTAAAAGCCAGTTTTTCATGCAGTTTAGATTTGTGGCGAAATAATGGTGAATGGTTGATAAAGATACCGTATTCTGATTATACTTTATCAGATACATCCTGCCCGATAAGATTGGGATAGCAGCTTAAAGGCATGCCAATGCCGGTATTTATGAAAAGTGAAAGCTTCTGCAGGCGATTGATTATCAATACTGTATTTAATAGTTCTGTTACATATCTATTTTTTCCGTTTATAATGTAGTTGTATCAGCCCTGTTTCAAATGTTTTTGCTGTGATGAATTCAAGCGTTTGTTCAGGTCTCCCATCCTGAAAAAGTCTTATTCCGTTACCTAGTAAAACCGGGACAATGGAAATTATAAACTCGTCTATTAAGTCGCTCTTCAATAATTCATTGATTACTTCTGCACCACCGTCGCAATAAATATTCTTGCCACTTTCAGATTTTAAGCGATCAACCAGTTCAGTTAAGCTCCCTGTATAGAAAGTAGTTCTGCCTAATTGCGGTCTTTTATTTTTTGTTATTACATAGACATCCCTTTGCCCGTTGTCGTAATGAGATGGCCCGATTTCTTTAAGTACATAATCGTAGGTTCTTCTGCCAATAATCAATGTGTCAATTGTGTCTGTAAATTCCCTGTAACCATAGTCTTCACCCTCTTTTTCAACGAGTTTTAAGAAGCTAAGGTCGTCATTAGGTTTTGCAATGTAACCATCTAGACTTGTTGCAATGAAAAGTGATATTTTTCGCATTTTGTATGTTTTTAGTTTTCTGCAAAATTACTTTCGGACGGGCCACCTCGCTTTGTAAAAATGCGACAAATTAAAGCTGTGATGGTGCTAGTCCCGTATTTCGCTTGATTTCATTGGCAAGATGCGAATGGTCATAATAGCCACATTCAAACGCTATATCTAACAAACTCCGATTTTCATTTGAGTTTTGGATGATGTTCAAAGCGTTTTGAAAGCGGATAATGTTTGAATATTCTTTCGGGGATAATCCAATGTGCTTTTTGAAATTACGTTCCAATTGTCGTACTGTCGTAAAATTTCTTTTTGATAGTTCATGAATGTTAATTTGTCCGTTCGTCGAGTGAATGTCGTTTATAGCTGATTGCAAGGGGTTGTATTTGTTCCTTATTCTGTCAGAAAAATACCGGTTCAGATAGGTCAAGGGGTTTTCACAGATCTTATCAATGTTAAATGAATGGCTTTTCTCAAACTCAACAGTATTGTTAATCAATTCATTTTGTGAAGCGTGGTTATAAAAATTGGCAAAGGTCGCAGGTTTGAGGCAAACACCTAATAAATGAGTTTCGCTGTCAATAAAACTGTCCTTGAACGAAGTCATTGCGCCAACTACGTATGTTTTGCCAAATTCCATAGAAACCGAGCCATTGTCTGTCAAACACGTATTACCTAAATTTATCACTAGTCCTGCACAACCATCAGGAAAGTTTCGTTCCCATTGGCTATCATATTCGTTCCCTTTTAACTCCCAATAGGAATGAATAAAGGGGACTAATTCTTTGCCGGGTTTTATTTCTTTGTACTCCATTGTTTCTGGTTGGCGTTACGATTAGCGCCAACATCTAAATGTACGAAGTTTGCCATATATGAACCAGTTACAAACTTGCGTCGATGAAGAAGACTGCCGGACAAAAGCGTATGCAGACCGGCTGCATTTGTGTGTGTTGTTGTTACTCCATTTTTTACTGAAAGTGGAAAAATGGGGAAGAATTGCCGTACAACGGGCCCAAGCATGATCATGAAGCTAAACGTAAAAAGGAGATCCAATGAATTAAATTATTATTCACGGATAATAGCTGGGAAAAAAATAAATGGGGACTGCACATCGCAGCCCCCATAAGTTATATTTTAAGTCTTGAAAGAAGTTATTTAACATTATTGGTAGCCAGCCCATGTTTAAACTGCATCAGGGTCCCATTCTCCATCATGCCGTAACCAATATGGAAATAGAAGCGATTATTGAAATACGCCATATTCACCACATCCATCACACCGTCCCTGTCAATATCACCAACACCTACACCTCCGCCTGTAGCTGAAGCGGATACACTACTTATAATGTCGTAATTAAAAGTGCGTATGGTGCTGCCCAATAGTCCTGTAGTCTTATTTAAATGAGCCTCTGAAACAGGGAAGCCACTGTAATTGTATCGGCTCCAAAACATAGAAGTTGGTGCAGTTGATTCATTTGTGTTGATCTTTGCAATATCTATACCTCCGGCATAAGCTGTATTGCTTATATTTTGCTTATACGTAGTGGCGTCCCAGGTAGCAGCTCCGGTTGATGCATTAATGTTTCTGCCTATTTTATATTCGAAATTATATGGAGCAGTACTGTGGAAAGCCGCTAATACCAGCTCCAGACTTCCATCTCCATTTATATCTGCCAAAGCAGCACCAATTTCCTTTATATCATCATTACCCACGCCTGTCAGCGCCTGCTCGGGAGAATAAGAGACAGGCGTACCATCATCCTGTATATCATATGCAATTTTGTAACGCCAGCTATAATTATCGCTGGAGTTTAATCGCGTGTAAGTAACAAGTACGAAGTCCTGTTTGCCAGCAGCATCACCATTTACATTGCCAACGGCGATGGCCCCACCCAGGGGAACATAATTATCATTAGCTCCATTCATTAAATTTACCACTGTATTGGTAGATGTAAACGAAGTCACATTAGCATTCACATCCTTGAGTACTCTGAAAGTCACCCCATTGACATTTCCTGAACGATATGAGGTCATCAGCACGAGATCTGGTTTATAATCCACACTAATATTACAAACTTTCATATCAGCGCCGTATGCGGTACCATAACCATCTACGGACTGCCAGCCATACAGATACCAATAGTCGGAGACGATCACAACCGGCTTATTGTCTGCATCATAGGTATCCATTTCAAGTTGATAGTAAGCACCGTCCTGTGCATTGACATACACGCTATCATATACTGACAGGCCGGTAGTTCCGGTCGTTGGCGCCGTATAAGTTTTCACCACTGAAAATTCTGAATCATTCTTATGTAAAAGCAGCAACCCCGTCTTCCCTATGGGAATAGGGCTCATACTATAGCGCAATTTATAATTGAAGGCGCTTGACGCAATTGCCCTTTCAGGATTCTCTAAAATATTACCAACTAAAGTAATCGGTGTACCGTTAACACCGGCATCTCCTGCCCACCGCCCAGTAGCAGTGGTTATACCAGCTGCAGCCAGTTTTTTCCTGTACCAGCGTGGATACAACGTATCACCTGCAATACGAACAATGGCAGTATTGGAGTCAATCAGGATTTCAGTTTTACCTTGAGCAATGCTCGCTTCGGTAATATATTTAAGCTGATTTTTGGCTACTGCCAGCTGCTGCTGCTTTGTAGCATTCTGCTCTTCCCGTTTACAGGAAGCAGCCATCACGGCGATACTAATGGCCGTCGCCAGGCACAATCGGATTTTCATGGATGTCAATTTCTGGTTTTAAAGAAAATAGATTAGATCTTTTGTTGTATCGGGTTTTTAATTTAATTACATGCAAATGTATGGTAATGTATTGCTCAGAAATCTGCCCTACGTCAGTCCAGAAGATGATTAAGAAATTGAACCATCAAAAAGAAAGCGCTAAGGAGGAGAACTATCTATTTACGGATAAGGCAGTCGAAATTTCCTGAATTGTAAATTGGGTTGCAGGGCCCACATACCTCCGTTTTTCTGTTCTTGAATTTCTTCAATGCAAAAAGGCTTCAGATTACACGATCTGAAGCCTTTTTGCATCTTACTAAATATTAACGTTTAGCTTGCGGACCAGACGGGACTCGAACCCGCGACCTCCGCCGTGACAGGGCGGCATTCTAACCAACTGAACTACTGATCCATCGTAGTTTCCCGTTCGTCGGGGGTGCAAATATATGAACATTTATTTCAATTGCGCAAATAAATTATGTAGAAATATTTACAACTCTGAAAAGCCGGCAGCCGGTACGCGTAAAAAATACGCTTCCAGCCCCATCTGCATTAAATCCAGCCCCAATTTGTACATTGGGCACTTTTATTTAGATTTACACCTTTTAGGGGGTTCCTACTAATGTACAATTTGATATGGATCGTATGCCATCCGAGGAAGAGGTGTTGTTAAGGATGAAGCAGGGAGATGAGTCTGCGTTCACGAAGATCTACCGGCACTATCACGCCTCACTTTACATCTATGTATTGCGGTTTTGCAAGGTCCCTTCTCTCGCGGAGGATCTGGTGCATGATGTATTCCTGAAGGTATGGGAGATCAGGGACCGTATCAACCCCGAACTGTCCTTTACAGGATATTTATACCGGATCGCCAGGAATCATGTTATAAAGACGATCGATAAGCTGGCCACCGATAAAGTACTAAGAGACCAGTTATACAGCCAGCTCAATGAAGCTGCCGGCGCCCAGCCGGAACAGGAGGTGAGGGCCAAGGAATATGAACGTTTATTCCAGGAAGCATTGGTAAAGATGCCACCCCAACGGCTGAATGTATTCAAATTATGCCGGCAGGAGGGGAAAAGCTATGATGAAGCCGCCTTTTTGCTGGGCATTTCCCGGAATGCGGTCAAGAAACATATGGTCCTGGGCATGCGCTTCATATACGATTATGTGCACCGGCATGGCGATATTCTGCTCGCCATTTACATCGCCCGGAAAATTCTTTAACTTTTTTTTAAAACAGGGGTACCCTCTTTCCTCATTTGCGGATAATATATACAGTACCCGCAAAAGGTGCTCATTATTTATGTCATCATCCACGGACCACTACGAAAAACTTTTACAAAAATACCTTGACGGCCAATGCTCTGTGGTCGAAACGGAGGAGTTATATGCCTGGCTTCAATCGTCGGGTTCTCACCGTTCCCTGCTGGCTGCCATGCAGCGGGAGTTCAAAAAGACCATGGAAGAACGCCATGAGATCCCTTCAGAACTGAGCGACAGGATAGAAACAAGGCTTTTACAGAACATCTCCCGCGATAAAGTGATAAAATTCCGGCAGCGCACCCGCCTGCGCTGGATAGCTGCTGCCGCAGCGGTACTGCTGCTGGGAAGTGGCTTGTATTATTATACGAATACCGTCTCGTCCCGCAAGACATTTACCACAGGTAACGCTACGGTCGCTAATACCGGAGATATTGCACCAGGTACTAATAAGGCTATACTGATACTGGCAAACGGCGATGTGGTAACGCTGGACAGTGCCGGCAACCAGGTGATCAACCAGGGGCAGACCATTGTGCGTCAGAAGAACGGACAGCTGGAATACGCTGCACAGGGCAACAGCGGCGCCGTTGTATATAATACGCTGACCGTGCCAAGGGGCGGTCAGTTCAACATCGTACTGCCCGATGGCAGCCGTGTGTGGCTGAATGCGGCTTCCAGTATGAAATACCCTACCGCCTTTAATGGCGACCGCCGGGAGGTGGAATTACAGGGACAAGGCTACTTTGAAGTGGTCCCCAATGCCAGGCAGCCATTTTTCGTAAAGGTGAACGGGCTTGAAGTGCAGGTACTGGGTACCAGCTTTGATATCATGGCCTATGCCGACGAAAAAAGTATTAATACAACACTGATCGAAGGGCTCGTAAACGTAAAAAACGGAACAACAGAACAACGGCTGAAACCAGGGCAACAGGCCATCGTGGACCCGGCTACGGGTAATATGGTAGTGAGGCCGGCAGACGTTGACCAGGTAATTGCCTGGAAAACAGGCTTTTTTGAATTTGACAACGCCAGCCTGGGGGACATTCTACGCCAGTTGTCCAGGTGGTATGATATTGACATTAGTTACAACCAGACAGGAAATGAACGGCTCTTTGGGGGACGTATTAGCCGGAGCTTACCTTTATCTGATATTCTGCATATGCTGGAAGCAAATGGACCTACATTCTTACTGTCAGGAAGGAAACTAACTGTTACATCGGGGAAATAAAGCCTGTACTGAATCCACGTAAAACAGTCAGGGGTATTATTCAAGTAAAAACGATTACGTTATGGAATTAGTAACTGAAACAAATTAATTAAAGAAGCGGTTTGTCCTATGAAACAAAGACCGGAAGCGCTTGCAACACTTCCGGCAGATTTGTCAGGGACATTCTGAAAACCACGTCACGTTAACAACTATTGATCTTCTAAATTCCCAAACACTACAAAAGTATGCATTTAAACTTTAGTGGTAGGGCTTTCTGTGCGCAGATGCCTCTACCCGCCAAAATTGTCAACGTTATGAAACTGACCACCTTTTTGTTGCTAGTGGTTTGTTTGCAGATCAGCGCAAAAGGGGTATCGCAACAGATCTCTATATCTGAGAAAAAAGCTCCCCTCAAGAAAGTACTTCGACAGGTAGCACGTCAGGCAGGAATTTCCATAGTGTACGATGAAACATTACTCGCAACGGCCAATCCGGTAACTATCGATATTAAAAACGCTACCCTTAAAGAAGTGCTCGATATCTGCCTTAGCAATCAACCATTTGCCTATACTATCGACGGCACCCGCATCATCGTAAAAGGCCTGCCCGATGCTAAACTACTGGCAGACACTACCATTACCGTAACGGGAAGGGTAACAGATGAAAAAGGAGACCCCGTGCCCGGCGTAAGCGTTCGGGTAAAAAATGGCAGCACCGGTACTGCTACCGATGTGGATGGCCGGTTTAAACTGAAGGCGCCTGCCGATGGTTTACTGGTATTCAGCGCACTGGGATTTGCACCATATACGCAGGCGGTAGGCAACGGCAACCTCTCCATCAGGCTGAAAGGTTCTGAAACCTCCCTGACTGAAACTGTGGTGGTAGGTTATGGCGTACAGAAAAAAAGTGTGGTGACCGGCGCTATCACCAGCGTGAGAGCTTCCGACCTGGAAAGCCAGTCTATTACCCGCGTTGAAAGCGCCCTGCAGGGTAGAACCTCCGGTGTTACCATCGCGTCCAGCTCTGGTCAGCCAGGTTCCGGATCCTCAGTAAGGGTAAGAGGGATTACCACCTTCAACAACAACGATCCGTTGTGGGTAGTAGACGGTGTTGTGGTAGATAATGGTGGTATCGGCTACCTCAACCAATACGACATTGAATCCATCGAAGTACTGAAAGACGCCGCTTCCCAGGCTATCTATGGTGCACGTGCTGCTGCAGGGGTTATCCTGGTCACTACCAAAAAAGGTAAGGCCGGAAAGCTGAGCGTAAATTATAATGGTTATTATGGTACTTCAGCTCCGGCACGTAAACTGAAACTCCTGAATGCCACCCAGTATGCTACCTTAGTTAACGAGGCTTCTATGGCTGGTAACGAAGGTATTAAATATGCCGATCCGCAGTCTTTAGGACAAGGTACTGACTGGCAGGCACAGATCTTCAACAACAATGCCATCCGCCAGAATCATGAGATCAGTGTTAGCGGTGGCAGTGAGAAATCTACTTTCTATTCTTCCTTCGGTTATCTGAACCAGGAGGGTATTGTGGCTACTGACATTTCCAAATATCAGCGTATTAACTTCCGTCTGAACTCTACGCATAAACTGTCTGAATGGGTAACTTTCGGCCAGAACGTGGGATATGCCTACGATAAGTCTGTCGGTCTGGGTAACACGAATAGTGAGTTTGGCGGTCCGCTGGCATCTGCTATTAACCTGGATCCGATTACTCCGGTTACCATAACCGATCCTGCGGTTGCAGCAACGTATGATCCAAGAGTGCCAAAAGATGCCAACGGAAATTATTATGGTCTTTCAAACGCAGTATTCCAGGAGATTACCAATCCGCTGGCATATATTGCTACCCGTAAGGATAACAGGTATAACTGGTCTCACAACATCGTAGGTAATGCTTACCTGGAAATATCACCAATAAAGGGTCTGAAACTACGTTCTACCCTGGGTTCCAAGATCGCTTTCTGGGGAAGTGAGACTTTTACGCCGGAGTCTTTTCTTAACTCATCGACCATCACTGACAAGAACAATTTCAACCGTAGTTATAACAACGGTTTTAACTGGAATGTGGAGAATACTATCTCCTATACCAAAGCATTCAGCAAGCATAACGTAACCTTGCTGTTAGGGCAGGGTGCGTATGTTGACAACCATACCAGGTCAAGCTCTGTGACCTATTACAAACTGCCGATAAACAGTTTGAAAGAAGCATCACTCAAGTATCCTATACCCCCAACCCAGAAAGACGCAAGCGGTAGTGAAAATCCGGATCATAAGCTTTCATCGCTGTTTGCTCGTGTAAACTATAACTATAACGAAAAATATCTCGCAGAAGCTATTGTGCGTCGTGACGGTTCCTCCCGCTTTGGCGCTAATAAGAAGTATGGTATCTTCCCATCTTTCTCGCTAGGTTGGGTAGCTTCCAGTGAAGGTTTCCTGTCGGGTAACGAGATCATTAACTTCCTGAAGGTACGTGGTGGTTACGGTGTGGTTGGTAATGACAATATCGGCGACCTTTTATACCTCTCTACCGTTGGCGGCGGCAGAAGCTATAGCTTCGGAACCGGGGACTCATACGTGATTGGAAACAGCCCTAATGCGCCCCCCAACCCTGACCTGAAATGGGAATCCACCAGCCAGACAAACATTGGTTTTGAAGCAACTGTGCTGAGCGATATTACAGTGTCATTTGACCTGTTTAGAAAGGCAACGAAAGATATTCTGCAGTATCCGCGTATCCCATTCTATGTAGGGGCCATCTCCAATCCTGCAGCTAACGTAGCTGATATGGAAAACAGAGGTGTGGAACTGGAACTGGGTTACCGGAAGAAATTTGGCGACGTTAATTTCGCTATCAATGGTAATGTTTCCTACCTGAAGAATAAGGTAACCAACCTTGGTCGTAATATTGCCTATCTGTCCGGCGGAGAATCCATTCAATCTACCAGCAAGCCAATCACACGTACTGCTGTTGGACAGGCATATAGTTCCTTCTTTGGTTTCCAGACCAATGGCATTTTCCAGACGCAGCAGGAAGTAGATGCTTATGTAAACAAAGATGGAAAGAAGATACAGCCAGGCGCCGTACCCGGTGATTTCCGTTGGGTAGATATAGACGGTAACGGCAAAATAGAGTATGAAGGTGATCGTAAGTTCCTTGGTAATCCTACTCCAAGCTGGACATATGGTTTTACCCTGAATTCAGGTTATAAAGGCTTTGACCTGGTATTGTTCGTACAGGGCGCTGCTGGTAACAAGATCTTCCAGGGACTGCGTCGTCTGGATATTCCCACGGCTAACTGGCAGACCAAAGCATTGGGTCGCTGGACTGGTCCTGGCACAAGCAATGACTATCCACGTCTGACAACAAAACCTGGGAACGATAACAATAATTTCACCAACCCATCCGACTTCTACCTGGAAAGCGGCAACTATGCAAGGATCAAATCCCTGCAGATCGGTTATAGCCTGCCTGCTTCCCTGTTGAAGAAAGCATACATCGAGAAATTCCGTGTTTACCTGATGAGTGAAAATCTGCTGACCCTGACCAAATACAGCGGTTATGATCCTGAAATTGGCGGTGGCGTATTCAGCATCGACAGAGGTATCTATCCGCAGGCCCGCTCTTTCATGGTAGGTGTAAATGCTACGTTCTAATTTTTAAAGCTGACAACAAGATGAAAACAAGACAAATTCCATATATAATAGCCATGGCCATCGGATTAAACCTGACGGCCGGCTGTAGCAATAAATTTCTCGAAATAGAACCAATAGGTACCGATCTGGAAGCCAACTACTACCGTAATGCCACAGAAGCTTTTAATGGCCTGGTAGCAATATACGATGTGGTAAGCTGGCAGGGTGGTGGTTATGTCACCAAAGTGGGTGCTATGGATGCTGGTTCAGATGACCATCTTGCCGGTGGTGGTGGTGCAAGCGACATAACAGCCTTCCAGGTATTTTCAAAATATACCCTCGCTCCCGATCAGGGCCCCCAGGAAGAATTATGGAAAAAAGGCTATGCCGGTATCTTCCGTGCCAATACGCTGTTAGGTAAACTGCCTAAAGTTCCGATGGATGAAAACCTGAAGAAGCGTTTTGTCGCTGAATGCAAATTCCTCCGCGCATTCTTCTATTTCGACCTCGTACGTTTATTCAGAAATATTCCCTTGCTGACTACATCTGTAACTGCCGGAGAAATGTACAATGTGGTACAGTCGCCTCCTGCTGATGTATACAATCTGATCATCCAGGATATCAAGGATGCTATTGCAGAGCCTAATTTTCCTGATCAGGTACCGGTAGATTCTCTCGGCGGACGTGCCACCAGAGGCGCTGCGCATGCACTGTTGGGTAAAGTATACCTGTACCAGGAAAAATGGGCGGAAGCTGCTGCAGAACTGGCGGAAGTAAACGGTACACCCGGACAAACAAGTCCGAAATATGGTTATAAGTTGCTGGCCAACTATGCTGACCTGTGGAAATTCAATGCCAATAAATTCAACAGCGAATCAATATTTGAAGCTGCATTCAGTTCCAAGTCAGGCGGTAACTGGAATTGTGTAGGCTGTACCGAAGGTAATGTGCTGAACATCATGGTAGGCCCGAGAGGTTATACCGCTTTGAAGCCTGAGGCGCCTCAGATGGTGTCCGGCTGGAGCTTCCTGGTAGTTACCAAGAGCCTCTTCGATGCTATTCACTTTGATCCGCGTTATAATGCAACCGTATTGAACATGGATAGCCTGAAGGCAAACGGTATTGCAAGCTATTCTCCCGGACATGATGATACCGGTTGGTTCCTGAATAAATTCGCGGCGAAAATAAGTGATAAATCTACCGGTCCTGGTAACATGGAACTGAACTTCCCCCAGAACCTGTACGAGATCCGCCTGGCAGATACTTACCTGATGGAAGCGGAAGCGCTGGTGAAAGCCGGCCAGAGCGGTGGGCCAGGTTCACGTGCCTATGAATTACTGAATGCTGTACGCGCCCGCGTAGGACTCAGCCCTATCGAGGCAACAGATGATAATATCTTCAAAGAAAGACGCCTTGAACTGGCTGGTGAAGGCCACCGCTGGTTTGACCTGGTACGTACCGGCAGAGCTGCAGCTGCGCTGGGCGACCGTGGTTTCAAAACAGGTAAACACGAGGTGCTGCCTATTCCGTTACTGGAACTGGAAAACACAAAACTTCAGCAGAACCCTGAATGGAAATAAGCGTATTAACAGCATTCATGATCTAACAAACCGCACAAATGAACTTTCAGTATATAAAACATACACGTACTATCGCAATGGCCGCCCTGCTGGCCGGCGCAGTATCCGGTTGTACACCGGAATCATCTGATAAAGGACTGGGCCCCTTGCCTACGGCGTCTTTTACTGCCGATCCACTGGCCGGCAATCCGAATAAGATCGTTGTCAAAAATACAACGCCGGGTGGGTTCCTCTTTGAATGGATAGACGACGCAGGACATAAATCCAAACGCGAAACTGATACACTGAGCTTTTTCCAGGCAGGAAAATATAAGATCCAATTCACCGTATTCACCAGTGGCGGATATGCAAAAACCGCTAAGGAAATTACCATTGCCCAGAATGCCGAAACACAGGATATCCTGCAAGGCGGTAATATGGAAGCTGGTAGCGAACAGTTCTGGACGGTGTTGAACACCGGCGGTACACAGACCGGTATCAAGATAGAGAATGGGAAAATGGTATTCAGCAACACAGGCAACAGCAATGGCGCTATCTACCAGAAGGTGAGTGTAAAGGCAGGTAAATCCTACGTGTTCTCAGGACATGTACAGGGTAACGGCGCTACCAATTCCTGGTTTGAAGTTTATATAGATGCTGCTGTGCCTAAACAGGGTTCTGACTACAGCGGAAATAAATTTATTTCCCTCAATACCTGGTCTGGCTGCGGAGCGGTAGCTTTTAACGATGATCTCGCCAAGATTGGTTGTGATGGTACCGGCAAAGATAAAAATGGTATTATGACCTTTAGTAAGGCAGGAGACATTTACATTGTGATCAAAGCAGGTAGCTCCGGTGGTACACTGGGAACCGGCGGTATCACTCTCGACGATGTAAAGTTCCTGGAAGAGAAATAAAGTCTATTTTGGATTAGGAATTGGGGACCCGGGGATAAGGTGTGCATACACCTGGTTCCTGATCTCCGGTTCCTAATTTTTTTCTTTATAAAACAGCGCGTATGAAAACACTCAAATATCTTCCCTTCATTCTGCTTAGCTTTAATATCCTTTCCTGCTCAGGAAAAGGCGGCAGCGATACGACAACGAACCCGGTAACGCCGCAGGGCCCCGTAGATAAGCACTGGACCTTTGAAACAACACCCGTTTGGGCAGATGAATTTGATTACAACGGTTTGCCCGACAATACAAAATGGGGATACGATATTGGTGGTGGCGGATGGGGAAACAATGAGCTGGAATATTATACCAACAGCCTGAACAATGCCTCGGTGGCAAATGGCAAACTGGCCATTACTGCCAGGAAAGAAGTGAAGGAAAACCGTAATTATACCTCCGCACGACTGGTCACAAAAGGGAAAGGGGATTTCCTGTACGGCCGCT
This sequence comes from Chitinophaga filiformis, assembly GCF_023100805.1. NCBI lineage: Bacteria > Pseudomonadati > Bacteroidota > Chitinophagia > Chitinophagales > Chitinophagaceae > Chitinophaga > Chitinophaga filiformis. The sequence goes on along the minus strand of NZ_CP095855.1, from coordinate 7,528,261 downwards.
TTGAGATCAAGGCAAAACTGCCTGCGGGTAAAGGTACCTGGCCTGCCATCTGGATGCTGCCAACCGAATGGGCGTACGGAGACTGGCCAAAATCAGGAGAGATCGATATTATGGAACATGTGGGATATGATCCGGATGTGATCCATATCAGTGCACATACAGAAGCCTATTATTTCAGAATAAACACACAGAAAACAAGCGTTAAGAAAATACAGAACGCCAGTACGGAATATCATGTGTATAGAATGGATTGGACACCCTATGCCCTGCGTGGGTATATCGACGATCAGCTCATCTTTGAGTTTATTAATGAAGGGAAAGGATACAAAGTATGGCCTTTCGATAAGAAATTTCATCTCCTGCTGAACATCGCTGTTGGTGGCGACTGGGGTGGTGCACAGGGAATGGATGAGTCCATTTATCCGGTAACAATGGATGTGGACTATGTAAGAGTTTATAAAATGATTGAAAAATGAGATTCCGTAATAAAACATCGATCAGCCTGGCTGTATTGTTAATGACAGGCCTGATCGCCATTGCAGGCTGCAAGGATAAAAATGGGGGAGAAATACCAGGCCCCACTGTCGATCCGCCAATGACCGATACCACAGACGTCAATATGTGGCTGACCACGGGAGATAAAACTGTACTGTTCCAGAAGCAAAAGGTCAGGCTGCTCTTTAAGGATACTGTCAATATATACCCGGACATCAGCGTGAATGATGAACAAACGTACCAGACCATAGATGGCTTTGGCTATTGCCTGACAGATGGCAGCGCCATGCTGATCAATTCCCTTCCGGCCAATGTACAGGATGAATTGCTGAAAGAACTCTTCCTGACAGATAGTACACATATCGGTGTGAGCTACCTGCGTGTAAGCATTGGCGCCTCCGATCTGAGTGTGGCGCCATTTACCTACAACGATCTCTCTACAGGTGAGACAGATGTCAATATGACTAAATTCAGCATTGACATGGAAAAGAAAGACCTGCTGCCTATACTGAAGAAAATAGTGGCCCTGGCTCCCAATATCAAAATCCTGGGATCGCCATGGTCAGCTCCATCCTGGATGAAAACAAACAATGCCTCTAAAGGCGGCAGCCTGAAACCTGAATATTATGCCGCCTATGCTTTATACTTTGTAAAATACATCCAGGCAATGAAGGCAGAAGGTATCACGATCGATGCCATTACACCCCAGAATGAGCCACTGCACGGCGGGAACAACCCGAGTATGGTCATGCAGGCCAATGAACAGGCTGACTTTGTAAAGAATCACCTGGGACCTGCATTCAAAGCAGCCGGTCTGACCACTAAGATCATTGTATATGATCATAACGCAGACAAACCGGAATATCCTGCTGCTATCCTGAACGACCGGGATGCTTATCCTTATGTAGACGGCTCGGCCTTTCATCTGTATGGCGGCAGCATCACAGCGCTCACGCAGTTACATGACGCTTACCCTGAAAAGAATATTTACTTCACTGAACAATGGGTGGGTGGACCCGGCAACTTCGGGAACGACCTGAAGTGGCATGTCAGCACACTGATCATTGGCGCTACCCGCAACTGGAGCCGCAATGTACTGGAATGGAACCTGGCTTCCGATCCGAATTATGGTCCGCATACGGAAGGTGGTTGTACTACCTGTCTGGGAGCATTGACAATTGGTTCCGGCGTCATTCGTAACGTTGCATATTATATCATCGGTCACGCATCTAAATTTGTACGCCCGGGCGCAGTCAGGATCGCTTCTAATATTACAAACCAATTGGACAATGTGGCGTTTAAAACCCCCGATGGTAAAAAGGTGCTGATCGTTGTAAACAATGGCGCCATACCGCAGACATTCAATATCAGGTACAAGGAAAAAATAGTGACCAGTACGCTTGCCAATGGAGCTGTAGCAACATATATCTGGTAAATTCTAACATCGTTTATAAATGAGAAAATTCGCATTGATAGGGCTGTTGCTGGTGGCTTACGCCGGTTACGCGAAGAGCGAAGCCCTGCATAATGGAAAAGATTCCACTACACGTAAAGGTGTTACTGTATACACCACGGCAGAGAATACCAAACTCCGGTTGACCGAAACGGGCACTTTATCTTTTGCTCCCATGAAACAGCCGCTTGAAACAGAAGTGTGCATCTTTGTAGACCCTGCAAAGCGTTTCCAGACGCTGTTGGGTATTGGTGGCGCACTCACCGATGCCGCTGCTGAAACATGGGCTAAAATGCCCAACCAGAAGAGAGCAGAACTGATGAAGGCGTATTATGATCCGGTAGAGGGCATTGGGTACACATTGGCCAGGACCAATATACAGAGCTGCGATTTCTCCAGCGATTCTTACAGCTATGTAAAGGACAATGATAGCTTACTGAGAACATTCAGTGTAGCGCACGATATGCAATACCGCATTCCTTTCATTAAAGCGGCTATAACCGCCGCAGGAGGAAAATTGCCATTGTATGTAAGCCCCTGGAGCCCTCCGGCCTGGATGAAGGACAACAACGATATGCTGCATGGTGGTAAACTGTTGCCAAAGTATTACCAGTCATGGGCGAACTTCTTTGTGAAGTTTATCAAAACTTATGAGTCACTGGGCATCCCGGTATGGGGACTTTCTGTTCAGAATGAACCGATGGCAAAACAGAAGTGGGAATCCTGCAACTACTCTGCCGAAGAAGAGAGGGATTTTATCAAACGTTACTTAGGTCCTACCTTACAGAAACAGGGATTGGCTGCAAAGAAACTGATAGCCTGGGATCATAATCGCGATCAGGTGTATCAGCGCGCCAGCACTATCCTGGAAGATCCAGCGGCTGCAAAATATGTCTGGGGCATTGGTTATCACTGGTATGAGACCTGGACGGGTAGTACCATGATGTTTGACAATGTACGCCGTGTGGCAGAAACTTTCCCCGACAAGCACCTGATCTTTACCGAAGGGTGTATCGAGTCTTTCAAGCGGGAGCGTATCAATGAATGGTTCATCGGTGAGCGTTATGGTCACTCGATGGTCAATGACTTCAACAACGGTACCGTTGCCTGGACAGACTGGAACATCCTGCTGGATGAAAATGGCGGTCCTAATCACGTTGGTAACTTCTGCTTTGCACCGGTGCATGCAGATACAAAGACAGGTGAACTGATCTATACCAACGCTTATTATTACCTGGGGCACTTTTCTAAGTTCATCCGCCCGGGAGCAAAACGTGTGATCGCATCATCCAACAGAACAGACCTGGAGACAACCGCTTTCGTTAACAAAGACGGTAAGCTCGCAGTTGTTGTGTTGAACATGTCATCAAAAGAGATCCCTTACAAGTTGTGGATCAAGGGTGAAGCAGCTGCCGCAACGAGCCTGCCACATTCAATCGCAACACTGATAATAGAATAGGATATCCTTGTACCAAATGGAAAGCCTCCCTTTGCGGAGGCTTTTTTATGCGGGTATCTCCGTATTATATCCGACTGAATATCCACAAAAAAGAAGCCGCCTCAAAACGAATTGAGACGGCTTCCTGTTCTTCACTCTTTAGTCCAGTCAGTGATTCTTAATTCCCAACTGATGGTTTCCATTTATAACGATACATTCACAATATTGACATTCTTAACAACCCGTATTATTGTACATCCCACCATAATCTTGTTGCACCATTGTCGGCGCCTTTCAGCAACACAATAGCCTTGGCCACTTCCGCGCTGTTGGTGTTATACTCGTTCTGTGGGAAGGGTAAGCGTCTGATCTGGGTAGTACTGCTGATGACACCACCGCTGAAATTGTTCACGACAGGGAACAGTTTAGGATACCCTGTGCGGCGGAATTCTGTCCAGGCTTCCTGGCCTTCAGGGAACATAGCGATCCATTTCTGTGTAATGAGACGTTCCATTTTTGCTTCAGGGCTTGCTGCATCATCCCACTTGATGGTGATGGCAGAAGGCGCTGCTGCATTGTTTGCGCTGTTCTTTGGATCTGTATAGCCGGCAGGTGTGCTGGTATTATCGTTGAGATAAGCACCGGCATTTGCGCCCCATTGTTCCATCGAAGTAGTGATGCCCTGGTTATATAGTGTTTGTACATCACTACCTGCATTTGCCCAGTTACGCAGGGCAGCCTCTGCTCTCAGGAAGTATACTTCTGCAGCAGTCATGATCTGTACAGGAGTGGTGATAGAGAAGGACGGCGTACTGCCTGTCAGGTTCAACGAAGAATACCCGGTATAATCTCCTTTGGACACATTGCCATTGACAGAGCCTATTCGGATGCCCTGGTAGCGGGAAGGAAACGCAGGATCGGTAGACTTGTCAAAATATTTGCCGATGCGCGGATCATTGTAACCGCTCATATAGCTTTGAATAGACGCACCGATACGGATATCCAGCCAGTTCTGTGCTATAAACACCAGTGGATTACTAAAGCCTGAGCCCGATACCTTTACTTTCATATTGCCTGCATTACCCGTGATCACACCGCCGTTGGCCGGATCCAGGGCTTTTTCGGCCTGTTCCTTTGCCAGTTCGGGAGCAGCTTTCACGATATGCATAGCGAGGCGTAAACGGAGGCTGTTAGCATATTGTAACCACTTTGTGAAATCACCATCGTATACGAGGTCAAATCTGGAAAAAGCGAAGGGCAATGGCTTTCCGTTACCGGCGACCTGTGTACGCAGGTTATTGGTAGCAGTGTCCAGCTCCAGGAAGAAACGTTTGTACACATCTTCCTGGCTGTCGTACGGAATAGCGCTCTTGCTGGTACCCACCTTACTGTAGGGAATAGGACCATAGATGTCGGTAACACGGCTCATACCGGTTATCTGCACTATCTGCGCTACAGCCCATACTGCAGGATAAGCCGTATCGACACCACTTAAACGCAGCTTGCTCACAGAAGACATGATATTGAGGTAACCTACCTTGAAAGGCTCACCATTCCAGCCGCTTATAAGCGAGTAGGACAGGTTGTTTTGTCCGCCGTTAAATGGGTTGGGCGACATAAAATAACCTGAATAGCAGTCAGCATTCAGATTTTGTTGTAACTGGTAAGAGTTGGGATCCCCACCATCAGAAAAGTTGATAATAGAACGCTGTGCCCTTGTAAGGAATGCACCGATATCATTAAAATCTCCCTTCAGGTCGTCCGGAGTAATGCCGGTATTGTCCTGGTTGTATACTTCAAAGTTCTTCGTACACGCACTGGCTCCCAGCAATACTGCTGCTGCAATAGCCCACATGCTTTTTATATAGTAACGTTTCATTTTCTTCAGTTTAATGGCAACAATGATTAGAAGGTAGCATTCAGTGACAGGCCGTAGTTGCGGGTAGCAGGAGGCATGAAGATATCCACGCCTGACAGACCGTTGGCAGTCGACATTGTCAACTCAGGATCGAATGGCGCTTTCTTGGAGAAATACACCAGGTTACGTCCGGTCAGTGATAATTTCAATGCTTTCACGAAGCTGGTATTCTTTACAGGGATGGTATAACCCAGTGCAACCTCGCGCAGGCGTACAGTAGTAGCGCTGTACATATATTCTCCGGAAGCTGCTTCACGGCCACCAATAGTTGAGTACCATTTCTGTGCATCTACTTTGGATACAGCATTGCCGTTAGGATCAACACCATTCACTGCAACGCCGCCTGCATCACGTGCTTCGCCGCTCACTTTGGATACGCCATACTGGTCCATCATGGACTGGGTGATAGACATTACCTTACCACCGAATTTGCCATCGATCAGGAAAGACAGGTTGAAATCTTTATACTGCAGGTTGTTGTTCCATCCCAATTGCCACCTGGTATTAGAGTTACCCAGGTATACGAAGTCACCGCCCTGCTTGATCGGATTACCGTTTGCATCGATCATGACACGACCCTGTGCATCACGCTGCAATACGGTACCATAAATGTCTCCAAAAGAACCGCCTACCTTGAATTTAGATACATAGTTGGATCCGGATGCACCACTCAGTGTAAACTCAGGCGCGTTAGGAGACAATTCGATAATCTTATTCTTATTCGTAGAGAAGTTTATGCTGGTGTTCCATTTCAGCTTGGTATCACGTAACACTTCATAACGTACAATAGCTTCCACACCCTGGTTCTGGATATTACCGGCATTGATGAAGAAGTTATCATAGAAAGATCCCTGCGGAGCCCTGATCTGTAAAGTCTGGTTCTTGGTATTGGTCTTATAGTATGTCACATCTACACCCAGCCTGTTCTCAAAGAAATGCCATTCTGTACCGAACTCCAGTGAATTGGTCTTTTCTGGTTTCAGATCAGTGAAAGGAGCCGTGGTGTTCAGACTGAAGCCGCCACCCGCGCTGAAGTTATACAGAGCAGGGTTAGACTGGTAAGCCAGTGGAGAATTGCCCACCTGTGCGAAGGAACCTCGTACTTTGGCAAAGCTGATGAACGCAGGCAGTTTAGCTACCTGGCTCAGGATCACGTTCAGACCTACAGAAGGGTAAAAGTAAGAACCGGAAGGCGTAAAGGCCAGGTTGGAGGCCCAGTCATTACGTGCGGTCAGGTCCAGGTATGCCCAGTCCTTGTAGGAGATGTTGGCACTACCGAAAACGGATTGCACCTGGCTGTGATTTTCCTGTAAGGTACCGGAGTTCAGCGGATTGAAGGTTTTGAAGTTCTGGATCACGAAAAGGTTAGGAATGTTCAGACCATCCTGTCCGGAATTGAATTTCTCGCCTTTGGTCACTACGTCCCTGATGCTTCCGCCCAGCACACCGGTGATACGGATCTTGTCGCCTACCGGTATGTCGAAATTGGCCAGCAGGTCACCATACTGCTGATTGGTAGTGGTATTGCTGTATACATACACACCATTGGCGGGAGAGAGGGTTTGGATGGTACCGGCATATATTTTCTGCTCAAATACATCGTTGATCCTGTCCATGCTTCCACGTGCGGTGATGTTCAGCCATTTGTTCACATCGTATTTCAGGCTGGCGTTCATCAGCAGGCGGTTGCGGTCAAGGGTGTTCGGATCGCGGTGAATGATCCACCAGGGGTTCTGCTGCACATCTTCGTTGAACGGCCAGTTCTGCACCATGAGGCGCCTGGTAGGATCGAATACTTCGTAATTGTCCTTGTACGGCTGCAGGTCTTTTCCACGTGGGAAGAGGTACAGGCCAGTCAGCGGGTTAAAATAGAAGCCACTCAGGATCGTATTGTCAATCGTCTGATTGACATAGTTAACATCAGCTTCTGCAGTCAGTTTATCATTCAGAAAATGTCCTGTTTCTTTGAAAGTGATGTTATTACGGGACAGTTTATTCGTAGGCTGAATACCTTTTGCAGAAGTATTGGCGTAAGAGAAATAGGTCTGCATCTTGTCAGAACCACCTGCCAGGCTGATAGAGTTGGTCAGGTTCTGGCCCGTCTGGAAGAAAGATGACAGGTTATCTTTACCACCGGATATTTTACTACCCCAGCTCTGTGTGTTGGTGGCGTTGGTCTGACCGTAGCTGTTCTGGAATTCAGGCTTGTAGGCTATATTGCTAAGGGTCAGGCTGGATGAGAAGTTGACTACCGTGCGGCCGGCTTTGCCACTTTTTGTGGTGATCAGGATCACGCCATTGGCGCCCTGGCTACCGTAAAGGGCCGCAGCAGAAGCACCTTTCAATGTGGAGATGCTTTCAATGTCATCCGGGTTCAGGTTGGAGATCGGGTCGCCGCCATCATAAGCGCCGCTGCCACCATAAGAGCTGTTAGGTTGTGAAGTCAGGGAGTTGTTCATAGGCACCCCGTCTACCACGTAAAGCGCCTGGTTACTTCCGAGACCTGATTTAGCGCCGCGCAGGATCACCTTTGCGGAACCACCCACACCGGAAGAGCTTTGAGAGATAGTCAGACCCGCTACCTTACCGTTCAGGGTATTGATCAGGTTCGGGTCTTTGGCTTTTGTCAGCTCTACACCGCTTACCTGCTGGGTAGCATAGGTAACAGATTTCTCTGATCTTTTGATGCCCAGCGCTGTTACTACAACAGTATTCAGCTGTTTATTGGATTCGGTCAGCGTAACCTGGATGTTGGTCTGACCGCCTACCGTGATCTCTTTTTTCTCAAAACCAACATAATTGAACACCAGTACATCGGTGCTTTCTGCCTGGAGCGAGAAATGTCCTTTGGCATCTGTCAGTACACCACGGGTAGTGCCTTTTACCTGAACAGCCACGTTAGGCAGGGGCTGACCGGTAGCATCCACCACAGTACCCTCAATGGCAGCCGCGGGCTGGATGGCGGTGGGCGTCTCTTTTTTCACTGCTTTCGGACGGATCACGATGATCTTGTCCATGATAGTGTAAGAGAGCGGTTTATCTTTCAGGCATCTGTCCAGCACTTCAGACAGGCTGGCCGATTTTAAATTGATATCTACAGCACCTGTACCCTGCAGCAGTTTTTCGTCGTAAACAAACTCATAACCAGTCTGTTTACTGATACTGTTGAAGATATCGTACAAGGCAAGGTGTTTTCCTGCGATCGTGACTGTTTGGGAATAAGACCTGGCGCTCAGATTCAGAGAGAACACCAGTGTTAAAATGGCAGTTAATTTCATAACCAACAATAATTTACTGTGCAAGAAGCCCTTCCTCGGATAGGCCTTGCATGTCTCGCGTAGTTCCATACTTTTGTGTTCTTGGCTTAATAATCGATTTTCAAACGTTAAGGAAATTGGTAGCCATTTGTGCCGGGTTCCGATGGCAGTCGGAATCCGGTTTTCTACCTAAAGTTGACAGTACGTGATTTTTTTCTACGTGGCCATAACTGGAAATTTTAGTTTTTACATAATGTTGTCCCCCTTGTCGCAAGGGATTTACTGTTGTTCCCCGGGTTTCACGGTTACTTTGTTCCCGTTCACCTCGAATTGTACCCTTTGGGTAGCCTCCAGTGCTTTTAATAGCTTACCGGCTTCTTCCCGGCGGGATATGATACCTGTCAGGTCTATATCCGACACATCTCCCTGGTAGCTCACATCGATGTCATACCAGCGCGACAGCTGTCGCATAATGGTCCGGATATTTGTGTTCCTGAAACGGAATTTGCCTTCCTTCCAGGCAAGCGTCTCCTCCATATCGGCGGCGGCGATCACAAAATGATCGTCCCTGGCAGAAAGGGTAGCCTGTAATCCTGGTTTTAATACACTGGAGCTGTTGCCGTGCTTCAGCTGCACTGCACCATCCACCAGTGTGGTTTTTATGGCCTGTTCATCCTGGTAGGCCATGATATTAAAGCTGGTACCTAAAACATTCACCTGAACATCATTCACTTTCACCCGGAAAGGCAGCTCAGGCTGTTGTGCGACCTCGAAATAGACCTCGCCGGTGATCTCCACAAGGCGTTCACTGCCTGTAAAGGCCGTGGGAAAACGGATGCTGCTGGCAGCGTTCAGCCATACACGGCTGCCGTCAGCCAGGGTTAGCTGGTATTGACCGCCGTGGGGCGTCGCTACGGTATTGTACATCACTTCGCCGGCCTGTCCTCCTGCATTATAGCTGAGGGCTCCGTTCCTGTTCATGATCTGCGTACTGCCCTGCTGTGCCAGCGTACCGTTATTGGCACTGTCCAGCGGTATAACCGTTCCATCTGCCAGGGTGAGCACCGCCTTATCCGAACCAGGCAACAGCGGTTTCGGACGTATAGCTGCTACCGGGGCCGCCTGTTTGCCGGGCAGTGACATATAGACACCGGTAGCGATCATGCCTGCTACTACTGCAGCCGCCAGGGAACCGTATACCAGCCTTTTGCGCCTCACCACCCGTAAACGATGGGCATCCGCCTGGCCAGCCTGGAAAATACCAGTCAGCATAGCAGTTGCTTCGTCCTCAGCTAATCCCATATCAGGTACTTTCCCGTATAATGTCTCCATTATATCGGCCTTGATAGCGGATGTATGGGCGTCGTCAGCGACTTCCTGCATCAGCTGGAGATATTCCTCCTCACTGATCTCGTTACGCTTATACTTATCAAGCAATCGCTTTATTTCAGGTATTGTCATAGACGATTCGTTTGGCACTGGTTGATAGGAATAAAGACGACCGGGGAAAACGAAAGGAGTATTCGGGCTTGAAATTTTTTTTGGAGATGATATTCAGTTAGTTAGATAGGTTGTATAGTGGGGCCTTATATATGGAGTTGTTCTTTCACAAAACTTCTTACTGTTTGCATGGCCAGTTGCATCTGTTTCTTGACAGTATGAATGGAAATATTCATCCTGACAGAGATCTCTTCATTGCTCATGCCCTCTTTCCGCGCGATATAGACCTTTTTCCGCTCAGGGGGAAGGCTGGATACTACTTTATCCAGCAGGTGGTCATACTGGCGATCCTGGAGGCGATGGTCGGTATCTTCTACGACGCTGGGCTGGTGCAGCACAAAATGGTCCAGGGCTTTTACCTGGCTTGCCTGTTTTTTGAAACTATCGTATATATGATTGCGGGTGAGGATAAAAAGATAGGCGGTGAGGTCTTCTACGGCAGGCATAGTTTCCCTCTTCAGCCATATTTTCAGAAAGATCTCCTGCACGACTTCCCGTGCTGGTATAGTGTCTTTCAGATAAAGCATGGCCACATTAAACACCTGCTTGCTGTAATGGTTAAATACAAGTGTATAAGCAGACTCGTCACCCCTGGCTATCTGCTGCAATAGTTTCCGCTCCTCCGGTAAGGATGAATTTGACAATTTACCTATCGTTTGAATGCTGGCGTAAAAGTAGGAACAAAAAATGAAATGGGGCCTGCCACCCATAGATCTGTACTACTCAATTATTATATTGTGGCCAAACTGGAAATTATATTATGAGAAAGGTCTTAACATTTTTATTACTGGGAACAGCGCTGTCCCTGCCTTCGGCGGCACAGAAACGGGCTGGTAATCCTATCGTGCAGGGGTGGTATGCAGACCCTGAAGCGGCAATATGGGGCAAAGAATATTGGGTGTACCCTACTTATTCTGATAAATATGAGAAACAGGTGTTTTTTGATGCTTTTTCCTCGCGGGACCTGGTAAAATGGACCAAACATCCCCATATTCTGGATACGGCAGCTGTAAAATGGGCTAAAAAGGCCATGTGGGCGCCGGCAATTGTGCAGAAGGATGGCAAATATTACTTTTTCTTCGCGGCCAATGATATACAGAGCGACAATGAAGAGGGCGGCATAGGCGTCGCCGTGGCCGATAAGCCAGGTGGTCCCTATAAAGATTACCTGGGTAAACCGCTGATCGACAAGTTTCATAACAAGGCGCAGCCGATAGACCAGTTCGTTTTCCGGGATAAGGACGGACAGTACTATATTATATATGGTGGATGGGGCCATTGTAATATTGCAAAGCTGAAAGCAGACTTTAAAGGATTTACTCCTTTTGAAGACGGCAATACCTTTAAAGAAATAACCCCTTCTGGTTATGTGGAAGGACCATTCATGTTCATCCGTAATGGCAAATACTACTTTATGTGGTCGGAAGGCGGATGGGGCGGGCCCCACTACTCGGTGGCGTATGCCATTGCCGATTCTCCCGCGGGACCGTTTAAGCGTATAGACAAGATCCTTCAGCAGGATACCTCAGTAGCCACTGGTGCAGGGCATCATTCGGTAATCAATGTACCAGGTACTGACCGCTGGTATATCGTTTACCATAGGCGCCCACTCACAGAAACAGCGGCCAACAACAGGGTCGTGTGTATTGACGAAATGCATTTTGACGAAAACGGGCTGATCGTCCCTGTGAAGATCACCAAAGAGGGGGTGAAAAAAGATAAGCTGAAGTAAATCATACGGAAACGAATACTGAAAAGTGACTGCCAGTGGTGGTCACTTTTTTTTATTGATAAGTGATTAATTATAAAGGCAAAATCACACCACGCCTGGTGGTAAAATAATATCAGATGAACATATTGCCGAAATCAAGTGTTATAAATATGCTAAAACGGTTTACATAAGATCAGTAGTTGTTAAAATAGTATTTGTTTTAGCGCTCATTTGGTTATAATTATGTACAACGCATTTGTTATTGTACGAAATGTTAAATTTGAGTACATTCAATGTTAAGAGCCGTAAACGAGAGAGTGCAAAAAAAGAAGGACAGTGATTAGCAAATCAGTTATGAAAACTGGCAAAATGCCGCCTTCCATGTAGGGAAACTTGTCATTTATAGAATTTTTGAAACAAACATGAACAGTGAATTGTATTACTCGTAAGAGTAGGACAACTTTGGGAATTATACTATTGAACAGTGACTATCGAACAGTAACTATTGAACAATTTTCTTCGAAGCCAAATTATAACTACTAGAGTCAATCAGATTGCTAAAGTGGAAACTAGAACAATGAACAATTATTTTATCACTTCAAATCGTTATTGAGTCTTTACTATTTACCGGATGATGTCCGCATGTGTGTTTGTAACGGGGAACAAGTCCCTGTTACAGCACAGTGAATAGACCGTAGGGGAAAGTATCAGCTAAAATCAAATTAATACTTTATGGAATCGTAATCAATGCTATGAAAATAGCATAAGGGGGAAAGTATTTTCTAACAACAACCAAATATAACAGTATCGAACAATGAGACGAAACACTGTCGCACAGCGACCAGACCTTCTATGCCTTCAAGTGTCATGCACTTGTCTATTCTCTAACCAAAAACTAAATCGATAATGAGACATCTACGTTTGCTGGTTGTTGCGATGCTACTCTCCACAGTAGCATTTGCTCAAACAAGGCAGGTACAGGGAACTGTTAAAGATTCAAAAAGTGGAGCCCCTCTGGGTTCCGTGAGTGTCAAGGTGCAAGGAAAGAACATCTTTGCAATCACTGGCGCTGATGGTGCGTTTACCCTGAAAAATGTGCCCGAAGGAGAAATTACACTCGAAACTTCATTGATAGGTTATACGTCCAAAGGCATTAAAGTTGCCGCCGGACAGTCATCTGTTGACTTCACCATGGAAGAATCTTCTTCCCAGTTAGGTGAGGTAACGGTAACAGCGCTGGGTATATCAAAAGAATCCAAAAAGCTGGGTTACTCTGTTACGAAAGTTGACGGAGCTGCACTGACACAGGCGCGTGAAACCAACGTTGCGTATTCACTCGGCGGCCGTGTAGCTGGTCTGAGCGTAAGCGGTACCAATGGTGGTCCTGGTTCTTCCGCACGTGTGCTGTTAAGAGGTATGGCCAGCTTTGGCGCCAGCAGTCCGCTGTACGTTATCAACGGTATCCCGATGGATAACTCCCAGAGAGGAGCTGCCGGTGAGTGGGGTGGTTCAGACAATGGTGATGGTATCTCCAACATCAACCCCGATGATATTGAAAGCATGACAGTACTGAAAGGTGCGTCTGCTTCTGCATTGTATGGTACCCGTGCTACCAACGGTGTGATCCTCATCACTACCAAGAGCGGTAAGAAAGGAACCATGCAGGTGGAATATAACACCAACCTGACGGCAGATAAAGCGATCGACTACACAGAATACCAGTATACATACGGGCAGGGACAGCATGGTGTGAAACCTGCCAATGCTGCTGATGCATTAAACAGCACACGTTTAAGCTGGGGTTCAAAACTGGATGGATCAATGACTCCGCAGTTTGATGGTAAATCATACGCTTATTCCGCTGTAGATGATAATATCAGCCGTTTCTACAGAACAGGCCCCACCTTTACGAATACTTTATCAGTATCCGGTGGTGGAGAAAAAGGCGTTTTCCGTGTGTCCGCTTCCTCTATGGACAATAAGTCCATCTTAAGGAACAGTGGACTGAAACGTAAAACCTTCAACCTGAACCTGGAACAGAATGTAACTTCCAAGCTGAAAGTAAGCGCACTGGTAAACTATATCGATGACCGTTCACAGAACCGTCCGCAGTTGAGTGATGGTCCGCTGAATGCGAACAACGGTATCTTCCTCGCTACAAATATCAATGAAGATCTCATGAAGCCGGGTTATGATCCCAACAATAACGGCCGTGAAGTAGTATGGACAGACGATAACTATGTAACAAACCCCTGGTTTGTAGTGAACCAGTATATCAACAACATAGACAGGAGGCGCTGGATCTCTGCGCTGACTGCCCGTTATGACCTTTTCGACTTCTTATATGCTCAGGCTCGTATTGGTTATGACAACATCAATGACAGGAAATTCAGAGTAACGCCATGGGGTACCGCTTACTCTACCAGTACACTTCCGAATGGTACAACAGTGAGTGGTGACCTGGACCTGCGTAATGAACAAACCACTGAAATGAATGTGGACGGTTTGATCGGTTTCAAAAAGAACATCGTGGAAGACCTGCAGGTAGACCTGGCAGTGGGTGGTAACCTACGCAAAAGGAACTGGGAAATGGTTGGCGTATCCGGTAACCAGTTTATCATACCTTACGTGTATTCCTATAGTAACGTAACGAACTTCGGCAGAAATTACGATTATGAATCAAGAGAATCACAATCAGGTTACTATACTGCTGACTTCTCATATAAAGGCTTCCTGACTATAGGAACAACCGGCCGTTACGATGTTTACTCCACTTTGCCTTCCAGCAACAGGAGTATCTTTGTACCATCTGTGTCCGGTAGCTTTATATTCTCCGAGCTGGTTCATATTCCTAAGTTGAACTATGGTAAGTTGCGCGCTTCCTGGGCCAATGCGAGTGGTGAGCCTGTTGACGCTTATATCACCAAATCTTATTATAACGTAGGTAGTACAATCGGCAGCGTGAGCACAGGCGACTTCTCTTCAACACTGCCAAACCTGTATCTGAAACCATTTACGTTGAAAGAAATAGAAGTAGGTCTGGAAACGAAATTCTTCAATAACAGATTAGGTGTTGACCTGGCTTATTTCCACCGTAAAACAAAGAACGAGATCATCCAGGGTACGATCTCTCCGGCAACCGGTTACGACAGGGCTTATTTCCCCACCGGTTCTACCCAGAACATAGGTTTTGAAGCTGCTGTAAATGGTACTATTGTGTCTACATCAAGCTTCACCTGGAATGCTTCTGTGAATGGTACCTATGTTAAGAATAAGATCCTCGACATCTATGGCGCGAACAGTAGCAGTACTGTACTGACACTGGGTACTTACCGCCCGCTGAACGCTAACACTGCTCTTGTAAAAGGTATGGCTGGTCCACAGATCCTGGCTTACGATTTCAAACGTAATGATAAAGGCGAACTGCTGCTGGATGCTTCCGGTCTGCCACAGAACGATGGTGTGCTGAGGCCAATGGGTAGTGTACTGCCTAAATTCTTCGGTGGTATCAATAATGACTTCTCTTACAAAGGCTTCAACCTGTCATTCTTAATTGATGGTAAGTTCGGAGCAAAACTCCTGTCAGCAACGAAAGACTATGCTGTAAACCGCGGTCTGGATAAAATGACGCTGGTAGGCAGGGAATCAGGTATAGTAGTAGATGGTATTATTGAAAGTACCGGATTGAAAAACACGAAGAATGTAGATGCGCAAACCTATTATCAGACCTATGCGAATAAGATCTCCAAGAATAGCGTGCTGGATGCTGACTTCATCAAGCTGCGCCAGGTAACATTGGGTTATACAATGGGTAGAAAGATGCTGGGCAAAACTCCATTCGAGTCTATCGGTGTTTCTCTCGTAGCACGTAATCTGCTTACCCTCATGCGGAAATCTGATAACGTAGACCCTGAAGCAGGATTTTCTTCACTCATCAACTATGCAGGTATCGAAGGTACAAGCTTGCCAAGTACCCGTACCTACGGTGTGAACGTGAATGTTAAATTTAAAAAATAATGGACATGAAAAAAGGTTTGCTATATATAACACTGGGTCTGACACTGTTCTCTTCAGGTTGTACCCATGATTTTGATGAAATTAACACCGACCCGGTTGCTGTGGATGCTTCAAGGTATAATGCTAATCTGCTGCTTTCCAGGGCGCAATATCAGTATGCTAATACAGGATATGCACAATTGCTGTTCGAAAGTATGTGGCCGCAATTATTGGCTTCTACTTACAATTACTATAGCAATGGTGATAAATATGTTGCATCATCCGGTATCATAGGTTATCAGAACCAGTTGTGGAGTGATGATTACAGGGCTGCCAGCCTTGCTTACGAAATGATACAGCTGGCTAATGAGAAACAATTGACGAACCTCGCCAATGTGGGTACTATTATGAAAGTGTTGATCATGCAGCATATCACTGATTGCTATGGCGACGTGCCTTATTCCGAAGCACTGAAAGGCAAGACAAATACGTTCACGCCGGTATACGATACGCAGGAAGCAATCTATACTTCCATGCTGTCAGAACTGGAGACTGCTATTAATGGGCTGGACGCATCAAAAGATCAGATCACCTCAGACCTTTTCTATGGTGGTAACATTCCGAAATGGAAGAGATTTGGTTATTCACTGATGTTACGTTCTGCTATGCGCCTGGTGAGGGCTAATCCTACACTGGCTCGCCAGTATGCTGAAAAAGCTGCAGCAGGCGGTACTTTTGAGGGTATAGGTGACAATGCTGTCTGCCCTACCGATAACTCTACCGGTAACGGTAACGGTACCAGCAGTGCTTTGTTGGTTACAGAAGACTACAGGGAAGTAAAATGGTCAAAACCACTGATCGACTATCTGAAAGCTAACAATGACCCTCGCCTGGGCGTAGCGGCGGAAGTACCGCCTGCTGGTCTGAAAAATGGAACCAATAGTTCCTTGCCGGGTGATAAAACACCCAGCGCGCAGATCGGTATGCCTAATGGCTATGATCTGGCAGGGGGCGCCACAGACATTACCAAGAGGTCAGATTATCCGGGAAGTACAGGTGCAGCAGGCGATATCTATCCTTTAGGTAAATATTCCCGTCCTACTACCGCTGTGTATCTCGGCCGCAGTGCTCCGAATTTCGTGCTGACCTATGCTGAAACAGAACTGTTACTGGCAGAAGCAGCTGTACGTGGCTGGACTATTCCAGGTACTGCTGCCGGTCACTACAGGAACGGAGTATCTGCAGCTTTACAGTCACTGGCCACCTTCAGCTCAGCTGCTGCTATCAATGCTGGTACTGCCGACGCCTATGCTGACGCTCATCCGCTGGATCAAAGCAGTGCAAATGCTTCACTGAAAATGATTAATGAACAGTACTGGGCGACTGATGGTTTGCTGTTCAACTTTATTGAAGCATGGATTAATTGGAGAAGATCTGGTTATCCTGTGCTGACTCCTGTTAACTACATAGGTAATTTCACCGGTGGTACCATACCAAGAAGAATTGCTTACCAGACAACAGAAGCATCTACTAATCCAACTAACTACCAGGCCGCTGTAGGTCGCCTTGATAAAGGTGATACCTACACTTCCAGAGTATGGTGGGATGCGCAATAATTTAACTATTGAACTTATGCTAATGCGACCCCTGAGGGTCGCATTAGCTTTTATTCCAGGAAAGTTCCTCTGTAAAAAAGTATTCGATGATCAGCTATTCCACGGCAGGACACCAATGCAATCAATACCTGATGAAAAAAATTAGTATCCCTGCTATCTTCCTGTTGTTAACTATTACAGCTTCCCGTACAGTAGCCCAGCAACCACTATTCCAGCTGTTGGCGCCCAAAACGACCGGCGTTAAATTCAGTAATGCATTGAACGAAACTGAAAAGCTGAATGTACTGGCTTATGAATATTTCTATAATGGTGGCGGTGTGGCCGTAGGAGATATTAACAATGATGGTCTGCAGGACCTGTTCTTTACCGCAAATATGACCCCTAACAAACTTTATCTCAATAAAGGCAACATGCGGTTTGCCGATATTACAAAAGAAGCCGGGAAAGGGTTGGAGGGAAAGCCTGATGGCTGGAAGACCGGCGTTACCATGGCCGATGTGAACGGAGATGGCCTGCTCGATATCTATGTATGCTACTCTGGTAAAAAAAGCGATGAACTGCGCAGGAACCAGCTATTCATCAACCAGGGCAACGCAAAATTTGCAGAGAAAGCAAAAGAGTATGGCCTGGACGACCCGGGATATAGTACAACAGCTGTTTTCTTTGATATGGACAATGACGGTGACCTCGACATGTTCCTGCTGAACCACAACGTGATCAAGATAGATAATATGGAGTTTACGAGGTTCCGCAATGAAACGGATTCGCTGGCAGGTAATAAATTGTACAGGAACGACGGGAACCATTTTACCGAAATATCAAAACAGGCCGGAATCATACAGAATCCGCTGACCTTCGGCCTGGGGGTTGCAATAGCGGATATCAACAAAGATGGCTGGCAGGATATTTATGTCACCAACGATTACAACGAACGCGATTACCTCTATATAAATAAACATGACGGCACCTTCGCGGAAGATGCTACCAACTGTTTTGGGCATCTCTCTCATTTCTCTATGGGGGTTGATATCGCAGACTTTAACAACGATGGCCTGCCTGATGTCATGACCCTGGATATGCTGCCGGAAGATAACCAACGTCAGAAGCTGCTGCAATTGCAGGAGAACTATGAATCCTTTGAGCTGATGATCTCACAGGATCTCTACAAGCAGTACATGCGCAACATGCTACAACTGAACAATGGGGACGGTACTTTCAGTGAGATAGGTCAGCTGGCCGGTGTATCCAATACCGACTGGAGCTGGTGCCCGCTCATTGCGGACCTCGACAACGACGGCTATAAAGATATTTTTGTTACCAACGGCTACCTGCGGGATTATACCAATAAAGATTTCCTGCGTTACTGGGGAGACTATAAGGTAAAAAAGGCCATTGACCGGGAGCCGGTATTGCTGATGGACCTTGTGGCTGCTATGCCCTCAACATCATTGCAGAATTACATCTTTAAAAACAACAGGGACCTTACATTCACCAACATGCGGAATGAATGGGGCCTGGACGCCGGCGGGATTTCGAGTGGCGCTGTGTATGCAGATCTTGACAACGACGGCGATCTTGACCTGGTGGTGAATAAGATCAATGAAACAGCCGCCATATACCAGAATATGAGCCGCGAACAGAACAAGCGGTCGTATCTGGCTGTTAAATTAAAAGGAAACGATAAAAATACCGGCGCTATAGGCGCGAAGGTATACGTCTATAGCAAAGGTGTAAAACAATATCTGGAGGTCAATCCAAACAGGGGTTATCTGTCCGCCGTATCCACCCAGTTGTTATTCGGCCTGGGTGATGATACGCGGGCAGACTCTGTTTGTATTATCTGGCCCGACAATAAAGTACAGCACCTCAAAGACGTTGCCGCCAATCAGCTGCTGACTGTTGCTTATGCACCGGATGGGCCGCAAGCCGCCAATGCAGCGCAGCCGCCCGCAGTCACCTATTTCAGTAATGCAGACAGTCTTTTTACCTACAGGCATACCGAGCTTCCTGTCAATGATTTCAAACGCCAGCTGCTCATGATGTTCATGTATTCCAAAACCGGTCCTGTCTTTGAAAAGGCCGATGTGAACAGGGACGGACTGGAAGACCTGTTCATAGGAGGTGATAACGAACAACCGGCCAGGATCTACTTCCAGAAACCGGGTGGCGGTTTTATAATGGGAACGAAGGTGATCTCCGGCAGCGACATGCCATCGCAGGTGGCCGCAGCCGCTTTCTTTGACGCCAATGGCGACGGTGCTCCCGACCTTTATGTGGCAAAGGGGGGATATGGCCTTTTTGAGCCCAATACGGCAGCTTTACAGGATGAGCTGTATCTCAACAACGGCAAAGGGGTTTTCTCTCTTTCAAAGGGCGCTTTACCCAATGTGAGTGCCAGCAGTAAGGCCTGCGTACGTCCATGCGATTTTGACAATGACGGCGATATGGATGTATTTGTAGGAGGCCGTGTCATTCCTGGCAAGTATCCGACACCACCTGTATCTTACCTGCTGATCAACGACGGCAAAGGGCAATTCACCGCTGCAAGCATTCCTTTCGCCTCGGCGGGAATGGTGACCGACGCCCGCTGGACGGACATTGACAGGGATGGCAGAAAGGACCTGGTGATCTGTGGTGAATTTATGCCGGTGATGGTCTTTGCCAACAAACAGGATGGTTTTAAAGATCTGACTTTGCAATACTTTGACCAGCCGGAAACAGGTTTCTGGTTTGGGCTGACAATGGCGGATGTAGATGGCGATGGTCATGAAGATATTATTGCAGGCAACCTGGGACAAAATACCCAGATACATACGTCTGTAAAACAGCCGGCAGAGCTTTACTTTGCCGACTTTGACAAAAATGGTTCTATTGATCCCTTCCTTAACTTTTATGTCGAAGGCGTAAGCTATCCCTTCGTCAGCCGCGATGAGCTCAATGAGCAGATCTATCCCATGCGCCGTAAGTTCTCTTCTTACCGCAATTATTCCAATGCTACAATGAAGGATATTTTTTCGGCGGAAGAACTGAGCCAGGCTGGCAAATTAACCGCTGTGGAAACGAAAACATGTTGCTTTTTATACCGCAACGGTAAGTTTGTACCAGCAGTGCTGCCTGTGGAAGCACAGTTCTCAGTTGTGTCAAAGATCCTTCCTGCTGACTATGACAGGGACGGGAAACTGGACCTCCTGCTACTGGGTAACCAGTGTGATAACCGCCTGAAACTGGGCAGTTTTGATGCCGGTTACGGCTGCCTGTTAAAAGGTGATGGCAAAGGGAATTTCACCTATATCCCGCAGCCTGCTTCAGGCCTTTGCGTGAAAGGAGATGTGAAATCGGCTACTGTCATGAACATCGGCAATAAGCCATATGTCATGATAGGTGTGAATAATAAAGGGATCACCCTGTTTAAAGTAAACTAACGTATGAAAAGATTGACGATCCTTCTGCTCTTTGTATATCAGTTCGGATATACACAACAGTCTAAAACGAGCTTTACAGACTATATACAGCCATCGGTATTTTCACTGTCGATGGTTATGATGCACGATGTGGTGAATCCTCCTGCCGCCTGCCGCTTTTACAGCTATGCGATGATATCGGCTTACAGCATCATAACAGCACATAACAAAAACATTCCCGATGCGGCTACATTTATCAGATCATATCCTGGCATCGCAGTACATGATGGCGGGCGTATGTATGATTATCGCATAGCAGCAGTGTACAGCATACTGGAAACAGGTAAGCTGATGTTGCCTTCAGGGTTTATGCTGCAGAAGGATGAGGAAAAACTGCTGCTGTTATTTAAGAAAGATAAGGTGCCGGATAGCATTGTCCGGAATTCCGTGGCTGTTGCGGAAGATGTTGCCAAACAAACCGTGCAGTGGTCGCGGCCGGATGGTTACGGAAAGCTCAGTACACTTGTACGTTATACACCGGTGAAAGGAGAAGAATACTGGTATCCCACGCCACCGGCTTATATTGAAGCGGTAGAGCCTCACTGGAACACTATCAGGCCCATGATCATAGATTCCTGCAACCAGTTTGTGCCGGCAGCTCCTGTACCTTTCAGCAAAGACACTGCAAGCGCGTTCTATGCACTGAACAGGGAAGTGTTTGATGCCGGTGTCAATCTCAATATGGAACAGCGGGTCATTGCGTCCTTTTGGGATTGTAATCCTTTTGCCGTAAGTACTTACGGACATATGGCCATCGGTTTTAAAAAGATCACACCAGGCGGCCATTGGATGAATATTGCTGGCATTGCCGCCCGCAGGGCACAGCTGGATTTCGATAAGACCGTCCTGCTGCATGCTGTCGCTGCCGTTACGATGATGGATGCTTTTATCAGTTGCTGGGACGCAAAATACCTTTCTAACCGCATCCGTCCGGAAACATATATTAACCGTTACATAGACGTGAAATGGAAGCCTTTATTACAAACACCTCCATTTCCTGAATACACCAGTGGCCATAGTGTGGTATCTTCTGCTGCGGCTACCGTGCTGACCTACCTGCTGGGCGATCATTTTGCCTATGAAGATAACTCCGAGGAAATGTTTGAGATCCCTGCGCGTAAGTTTAACTCCTTCCTGGCCGCATCACAGGAAGCCGCCATTTCCCGTTTATACGGAGGCATCCATTATCGTGATGCAATTGACAATGGCGTAGCACAGGGACGTAAGGTGGGAGAGAAGGTACTGGAAAAGATCAAAGCTGCTGGTATTAAACCTATATATGGCAGCAGTATGTAAGATCTTTTGAGGTATATTTGGGGCTAACCGTTAACATTGATCAGTTTATGTTGCCCGAAATAAAAATTCAGAAAGAAGAGGTCCTGTCCGACAATTGGTATACACTTCGCAAATACACCTACGATTTTAAACTGAAGAACGGTAGCTGGCAGACCCAGACCCGGGAAGCCTATGACCGTGGAAACGGGGCGGTAATTCTCCTGTATAATGTGGAACAAAGGTCTGTTATCCTGACGCGTCAGTTCCGCCTGCCCACTTTTGTTAACGGTAATGCTTCCGGTATGCTCATCGAAGCCTGTGCCGGCCTGCTGGATAAGGATAGTCCTGAGGACTGCATCCGCAGGGAGGTAGAAGAAGAAACGGGTTACAAGCTATCTCATGTCCGCAAGATATTTGAAGCGTATATGTCGCCGGGTTCAGTGACCGAGATCCTTTACTTCTTTGTCGCTGAGTATGCCCCTGACATGAAAGTGCATGAAGGCGGTGGGGTAGCGCATGAGCAGGAAGAGATTGAAGTGTTGGAGCTTCCTTTTGAAAAAGCGCTTGCCATGATAGATAATGGAGATATCAGAGATGCAAAAACGATTATGTTGTTGCAGCACCTGCGCTTGAAAGGAATATTATGATTGGATCTGTATGTTGCTGATATTTAAATGGTTCTGCCGTCAGCAGCGGCGACTGGATCCACCTCAGCTCCAACCTGAATGCAGACCAACCTCAGGTATATGACTGCTATACGACACATAATGACTATTGACGATGCCATTTTGTTGCCTTAGTTTTGCCGCTCAAAAAAGGGAATAAAGGGAAATAATGGGAAAAAAGACAAAGCGGCATCTCCGCAGGGTGAGGTATGTCCTGTACAAGGAAACTTTGCTTGACTTCAGGGAACACTTCTGGACTTTCCTGGGCGCATTTACCGGTATCGGGCTGATCGGCCTTCTGCAAAGTAACTTTTTATCCCCTACAGATAATTTATTCCTCATTGGCTCCTTTGGAGCATCTTCCGTGCTCATTTATGGCATCATCAACAGTCCCCTTGCCCAACCGAGAAACCTGGTAGGCGGGCATCTTATCTGTGCCCTGGTAGGGGTTACTGTTCATAAGCTGATACCGGGTGAATTGTGGCTGGCCGCAGCATTATCCGTCTCGCTGTCCATCGTGCTGATGCAGATCACCAAAACCCTGCACCCGCCTGGCGGCGCTACAGCCCTGATCGCTAATATCGGGTCGGAGAAGATTAAAGCCATGGGATATATGTATGTATTAAGTCCTGTGCTGTCTGGCGTCCTGATCTTATTGATGGTAGCACTCATCTTCAATAACGTGACCTCCCACAGGAAGTATCCCCATCACCGCATCTGGCATACTACACGAAGAAGGCGTGCGCATTAGCCCGCGTGGTGGCGTAGGCCCTTTCCAACAGGAAGGGTGCTATTGCCAGGGCTGGGAAAATGAACAAAATGAACAAGGGAAATAATAATGACCAGGAATGGCCGGAGAATGAATGGAAATAGCTGTTAATTTTATCTCATTCTCAATAGATCACAAGAAATCCAATGAAAAACGCCTCTCCCTGTTTCCACAACAGCTTATTTACCATTGTTATTGTTCTGCTTGGCCTTACCGTAGTGAGTTGCTCGAAAGATGACGACGAGGTAACACCCAATCCGGACATGAATGCGCTATATGCTCAATCTATTAAAGATGCCATGGTGGATAATGGCTCGGAAGCAATAGATACCCTCTGGCCTGTTTCGGCAAGCAACCCCAGGCTGCAATGGAAGACCATCAATGGACAAAGCTATGTATTGATGGCTACCTTCATGCGGTATCCTGAAAGTTTCCCAGCGGGAGATTCTATTACCACCACCTGGGGAGATAGCTGGTTTTTCATTCCGTCTCAAATGTTACAAAAACTGGGACCGGGCTTTACCCCGAGCTCAGACACAATACAGCGTATCAGTCAGCTGCTGGGATTGCCTCCTGTAAATAGCAAGAGTAATACACATATTGCACAGGTATGGGTGCACGCTTCAAAGCTGTTCCGTCCCGCAGGAGACACCGCCATTACCACTACCACCACGGGCTCCACGCTGGTAAGCAGTGTACCTGATGAGTACCGGGTGTGGTTCAATAACAATATCATCTACTCCTACTATCGTCCCTTGAATTCAGCTACGGATTATTATTATCCGTGGACAAGGCTGGGGTATACCTATGACTGGGCGCCGGGAGCGAACAGGGTGGGGTTGAGTGAGTATGTACTAAAAGCCAGTTCGGGTTGCTGGGTGGAAAAAACCACTACCGCCGCCGGCTTTTTTAGATAACCAGGAGGTCAGTCAATTCGAATAGTAAAGAAAGGAGTTGTCCCGATATAGTGTTGGAACAACTCCTCTTTTTATGTCCGTGCAGTACCGGAAATAGCTGATGCTGCGTAAAGACTTTTATTAATTGGCTTCTGTATACTTTTTAAAGTTATCCAGGATGGCCTGCCAGCCGCTCTGCTGCATTTCAACAGAGTGAGTATCTTCCGCTTCGAAAGTCTCCACTATTTTGGTTGCCTCACCTATGCTGCTGAAAAGGATGCTTACCTTTCTTTCATCTCCCAGGGTGTATTCTATCAGCTTGTGTTCTTTCACCTGTGTATACACGCCACCAAAGTCAAAACTGAAACTACCATCTTTAGCTGCCATCGTAGTACTGAACTTACCGCCTGTACGCAGGTCGTTTTCGGATGCAGGTACGTGCCAGTCGTCAGAAGCGAAAGCCCATTTCTTAATATGTTCAGGCTGGTTCCAGTATTCCCATACTTTTGCTACCGGCGCCTGAATGGTGGTTTCTACGGTAATTGCGGTTTTGGTTGTAGTTGTCATATCAGAGCGTTTTTGTTTGTTTATTTTGTTGTTGTTAACGATACAAACTTACGGTGGTGTGTTTATAAGGATGAGGGGTGAAAAAGACAAAGAAGAGGCGATTTACGACTTGCCTGTCTGTGAGCACATAAAACGGATATTGTGAGTATTTGTATCTTCGATGAGGATAGCTAGCTATAATCTATGCCCATATATGATTTTCAGAAAACCATTTACCAAGTCGAATGAGGTGGAAACAGTAGCCTTGCATAATAACCCGTTTGAAAGCTTAGTGGTAACTGGCAGTCAGGTCCCACCGCCACTGGAATTTACTACTAAATGGGTAAAACCTTTTTATATGAGCTTTTTGTCTCCTAAAAAGGAGCGACTTAGCGCTGCTAAAAATGCATCCGAAGAAATTACTCCAGATGTTGTCAGAATATTATTAGAATGCTTCAACTGGAGGACGTTGACAACCGGTGCATATTTTGCCGCTGCTAACAGGTATATAGAATTTGAAGATACTATTGGTACTTTATTGCTTAAGAGTAATTTCTGTTATGCAGGTGCTGCATATTGTATTGCGCTAGCGTCTTTTGGTACCGGAAAATCAATTGGTTATCTTGAACAATACCTGGATTATTATCTGGAAAGGAAAGATCTTGTTCATGATCAACCTGAAGCCCTTTGTGCATTATGGTACATTGATCAGGATGCCGCTAAACGGTATCAGGATAAATGGGAGAAATTTGTTGCCAATAAACCTGGCTGGCATCTGGAAGAATATAAAAAACAATTTAGCCAGTCAATGGAACAGCTTGAGCGCATCAGGGAAAACAGGGTAAATTAAAAAGCGCCTTGCAAAACGCATCACCGTTTCACAAGACGCTCTTCAAACAATAACATGAACCCAATTACTTCTTGCTCACAGCGGCCGTGTTATTAAATAAAGGATTCAATCTGCAATATTTCTTTCCTTCAAAGCTGATCTCGTAGTCAGACTTGAAATGTGTGCTCTTCCTGTAATAATCAGTGGTAATGATCTGCGCTCCTGAATTGCAGGCGGCTACAAAGCTTGATCTATCGTTCAGGCGTGCTTCCCTGGTATCGGAATCAGCTCTTGTACGGATGATGTATCCTTTCTCTACCAGGTCTTTTATTTCCGGATCATTAGGGTCGTTCCTGATCATCATTGCTGCTTCCGGAGAACCGGGATCGGAATTGGTGAACACAACACGGCTTTTCAGCGCGGGATGACCGGCGATATACAGATCTCTTTTGGCATCTTTGGCGTCAAGGATGAAAGCGAATTTGCCCTCAACTGCTTTCACCGTTGGCCAGTTGTCGTGTAGTATGGCTTCTTCCAGCGTCTTGTATTTTCCTCTCACCATATCAGGCATAATGAGGTGCTCTTTCCCCAATCCATCTATCAGTGCCTTATCCAGCTGATCAAAAACTTCAGTAGTAAATGGTTCCGGTTCAGTGATTTCCTTACTTTTTGAAGCGCCATCCTTAGGCTCCAGGGTAATAAATACCGGGTAGTGTTGCGGGTGCTTTTCTGACCATGTTCTTAACTCTGCCAGCAGGTTCTTTAACGTCAGGTAGTCATTGCGGAAGTCCAGGTCGGGGATGTGTAATACTTTGAACCCAGGTTCATTCATAATGCCTTTCTCATCATAAGGCGCCTGTCCTTTTACCCAGTCCAGTCCTTTGGGATGTGCATATTTTCCGCCTTTTGCGTCTGCATAAACATCGACCTCCAGGTTCAGTAAGCCCATATCCAGCTGCTCGGCAATGGAAATGTGCTCGTAGTCGATTTTACTGGCCGATACTGAGTCCCGCTGCTGGAACATTTTAAACAGTGCAGGATCAATGGCTTTCTTGTAACTGTTGTGTGAACCGATGACTTGTATCCTGTTCATCTTCACGCTGTCTGGTACATCGTTATGCAGCAGGCTGAGAGCTGCTGCCAGTACAAATCCTGTAAATGCCTTCATTGATTTATTGTTTTAAAGAACAGCCGGCCTGTGAAAGAACCGGCTGCCGGGCCTTAATGTTCTTTTATTGTAATCCTTTAATTATTGATCGTAACCTGGATTCTGTCTCAGGTTGCCATTCAGCCTGATCTCCGTGATAGGAATAGGATAGAGTCTTCTCCTCGTATCCTTGTTCATGCTCAGGTTATCGTTTGGCAAAGGATATTCTTTTTCAAACAGGTCGAAGCGGATCAGGTCATTACGACGCCATCCTTCCCACGACAGTTCACGCGCACGTTCGTCCAATAAGCCCGGCAGGTCAATACCGGCAACCGGAGGCGCACCGGCACGCGAGCGTAGCAAGTTAACCAAATAATCAGGTGTTTGCAATACACCGTTGACTGTAGTAGGCGCCGCTCCGCGCAGAATAGCCTCTGCTTTCATCAGGTAAACGTCTGCCAGGCGGAATACCGGTACATCATTACCATTCAGACGGGTAGCCTGGATAATGGCAGGGTCAGGATAGTACTTGATGGAACGTACACCTTCTGCCTGGCTGGCAATGGTATTACCAAGATCCATTGGTTTGGGTGGTACCAGTATGAGGTCTGGAGTGATCACCACCTGGTTGGTACTGTTGGGATAATATACAGGCTGGTTAGTGAAGCCGCCGTTACCATCAGGATAGTATTGAGGGCCTACCAGCCAGGTATTGTTCCTTACATCACCTTTCAGGTTAAAACGCTTGTAGAATTCAGGCGTTGTGCTCATCGCAATACTCAGACCAACGTTAAAGCCGTATGCCTGCGCCAGGTAATAGTAGAATCCAAAACGGGTGAACTGGTTACCGGGAATCTGCTGATCGTACGGAATAGCGAAGATGGTCTCATTGATCTGCGGACCGTTATTCGGCAGGAAGATATCGCGGAACCTGCCATCCAGGAAGTAACTGCTATTGTTCTGGATACTGTCTGTCATAGCAACAACATCCTGGTTACGGTCATTGCCCGCGCCCAGATATACTGCCGCATTCAGGTACATCTTTGCCAGCAGGGCGAATGCCATTGCTTTTGTAGGACGGCCATACTGCAAAACGTTGGTGGCCGCATTGTTCGATTTGGAAGGCAATTGCTGCGCAATGGCTTTCAATTCTGATTCAATGAACGCAAAGATTTTGGCCCTTTCCTGTGTGGCTGGTAAAGTGGCTACCGGGAAATCAGTGATAAGTGGTACATTACCATAAGTATCCATCATAAAGAAATAGTACAAGGCGCGTATAGCCCTTACCTCCGCAATATTAGCTGCTTTCGTGGTGGTGTCCACACTGGAGGCTTTCGTCAGATTGATCAGGCGGTTACAGTTATTGATGCCGCCGAAACCCCATTGCCAGATACCGGTTACGTTAGGATGATCATATGTCCAGGTATGATAGTGTAATTGCCTGTACTGACCGCCATCGTCAAAGTTACCATCACGGGCAGGAATGATCGCTTCATCTGTAGAGAGCTCCTGCATACGCCAGTAGGCGATGGCATAGTTGGAGGCCAGGTTTGTATACATGGTGCCTAATAAGGCAGCATAGTCCTGTGAAGTGGAAGGAAAGTTGCCGTTTACATATTGTGATTCAACATCCACATCTAATTTCCTGCAGGCACTGACAGTAACAAGTGCTGCAAGCGCAGTGATGAATATATTTCTCTTTTTCATCCGTTAATATTTTTTTTGTTCCTGTAGGAACACTCATTGCCTTAATTAAAATGATGCACTCAGACCAACGATATAAGTACGTGTTTTTGGATAGAAGTTGTTATTGTCAATACCCGGAGTAACACCACCGATATTGATCTCAGGATCTATACCACGATACCTGGTGATCACAAAAAGGTTGTTGCCGGTGGCATAGAAACGGATGCTCTTTACTGACTGTGTATGTGGCTTGAAAGTATATCCCAGCGACAGGTTGTCCAGGCGCAGGTAAGAGCCGCTTTCCAGGAAACGGTCAGATATCAGGTAGGCGTTGATGTCATTATATGATTCATTCGTAGTAAAATGTGGGATATTCTGAATCTTCGAATCGACTGGGTTATTCAGGCCGGCGAGTGTAGCATTCAGGATCTTGTTACCTAATACACCACGTAACAGGAAATTCAGGTCAAAGTTCTTATAGTAGAAATTGTTGCTCCATCCATACATCAGTTTAGGCTGTGCGTTGCCTCCCAGCTTTGCATCTGTCGTGAGCGGCTGGGTAGCGGTAATGGTACCGTCTGCTTTCTGATATGTACTTACACCATTGTCATTCTTTCCCATATAATGCCACAGGTTGAATGTGCCTAAAGCATACCCGGGCAAGATAATCTGACTGTAGTTGCCGGATTGCCCTTTACCACCCAGCTGTGCCGTCTGGATATAGTTGATGGCAAATTTCTCGTTGGATAGATTGGTGATCTCATTCTTGTTGTGCGCCAGGTTGAGATTCGTTCTCCAGGTGAAGCCGTGCGATTTCACTATTGTAGCACTCAATGCCAGTTCAATACCACTATTCTTAATGCTGCCTACGTTAGCGGTATAGGTTGGTACGAAATATTGTGTAGTAGATACCGGGTACTGATCGTAGATCAGGTCAGAAGTTTTCTTGATATAATAATCAATTGAACCGCTTACCCTGTCTTTCAGGATACCGAAGTCCAGACCTATGTTGGTAGTAGCAGTGCTTTCCCATTTCAGGTCTGGGTTATCGTTACGCACAGGACCAATAGCGTTGGTAATATTGCCATTGTACAGGAACTTGGAATTACCTGCAGGCGTGCCATAGATCAGCAGGGAAGAGAACGCGTTAAAGCCGGCACTGTTACCGGATACACCATAACCTGCTCTCAGTTTCAGTACACTGACCAGGTCAACATGCTTCATGAAAGGCTCGCTGCTGATATTCCAGCCGGCAGAAACTGCAGGGAAATATCCCCAGCGATTGTTGATACCGAATGCTGATGAACCGTCATTTCTCAAAGAGGCCATGAACAGGTACTTGTCAGCGTATGAATATTGCACACGACCGTAGTAGGAGATCAGCCTGAGCGTAGAGATAGGATTGTTGTCGAAACCTATTTGTGACGTATTCGCCGGATTTGAAAGGAATAAATTGTTATAGGTCAGCGCATCATTGGAGAAATTCTGTGTGGTAATACCGAAACCATCGTTGGTACGGTCCTGCTGATAGGTATAACCAGCCAGCAATTTAATAGTATTGGCGCCAAGTGTTTTATCGTAGTTGAAATAAGACTCCACTACCGTACTTGTATTTTGATAAGCCTTCCTCGTAGCTACGCCATTCAGGTTTACGGCCAGGCCTGAAGCATGGTTATAATAACTGTTGTAGTTGTTCTGATTTCTCTGGGAAGACAACGATAAAGTATATTTCAGACCTTTGAAGATATCTGCCTGTACAAGGCCCGTGATCAACGTTTTGCTGTCATCTGTTTTGATAAAGTTATTATTGATCAGTGACAGCGGGTTCAATGTACCACTGCCTGTTCTGGCATAATATTCCTTATAAGTGCCATCCGGGTTGAAAGGACTTACGGTCGGCAGGTAAAATAACATATTGGATAATACCTGTGCCTGCACAATGTCATTGCTCCTGGTATGGCTGTTGGTAACAGTTAAACCTAAACGCAACCGATTGTCAAAGAAGCGCTGGGTAATGTAACCTCTTACAGTGGTACGCTCCAGGGAGGTGTTTTTCAGGATACCATCGTTCTTCAGGTAGTTGAAACTGCCGCCATAATCTGTAGTGGCATTGGAACCGCCGAAAGAAACGTTGTGATTATGTGAGTAACCTTTTCTTTCGACCAGCTTCTGCCAGTTCGTATTGGAACCATCGTCATTCAGATCGGGAATTAAGGTCTGGTCGTTCTTTTTAAGATATGCACGCAGCTCATCGCCAGTCAGCATGTCCAGTTGTTTGGACACTTCTTCCATCGCAACATAGGCGTTGTAGGACAGCCTTGTCTGGCCTGCTTTTGCTTTCCTGGTAGTAACGATGATCACGCCGTTAGCAGCACGGGCGCCATAGATAGCGGTGGCGGCAGCGTCTTTCAATACATCAATGCTTTCAATATCGGCAGGAGCCAGCAGGTCGATAGATGCACCTGGCACACCGTCTATTACATAGAACGGCTCCATCGCGCCACCGGTAGTACGGATGGTGGAAGGTCCCCTTAAAACAACAGCAGGAGTGGCATTAGGGTCGCCGCTTTTGGTCACGTTCAGACCAGCCACTTTACCCTGTAATAATTCAGCGGGAGTAGTTAGTACACCCTGATTAAATTCTTCTGATTTGATGGTCGTAATTGAGCCTGTTACATCTTTCTTACTGGCGGTACCATAACCGATCACTACTACATCTTTCAATTGTTTTGTGTCAGTAACCAGCGTTACATTGATCACTTTTTTGTCTCCGGCAATGATTTCTTTCGGAAGGGATCCCATTAACGTGAAGAGGATCACATCTTCCGGTCCTTTAGCGACAATTGTGTAGGCCCCGTTCGCATTTGTAATAGTTCCGGTGTTGGTTCCTTTTACAGAAACAGTTACACCGGGAAGAGGTACATTGTTCTCGTCTGTTACTATACCTTTAATAGTGCCATTCGTCTGAGCAAAAGCAGAGAAGCTCAGTAACATCGCAAGTAATAATGCAGGGACTGCCTTACTTGCAATGCTACAGAATGACCTTAATTTTAAAAAATACATTCTCTTCATGTAATTTAATTGTTAAGGATTGCTGAAGGAGTAGAGATGGTGATATGTCAAAGAACCATAGCTATGGAAATGCAAAAGTATCTACAAGGAATCCATGGATCAAAGCACTTTACAATAGCATAACAATTCCTTTAAATAGGGCAGTGAAAGCAGGGACGAGTGGTCTATATATTATATGAAATGAAGAGGCGGGGTACTGGAGTTAGTATGTATAATAAAAAAGCGCGATCGTTGATTAAACAACAACCGCGCTTTAATTGTAACTATCTTTTTAGATATAAAGCCGCTACTTTTTTAGGAATAAAATAGCTGCTTTTTTTAGAAGCGGTAACCTATTGTCATGCGGAAGTTACGGCGTGGTTCCACAATGTAGCTGTAATACCCGGATGCATTTGCAGGCAATGAAGCAGCAGTAAGCAGTTTACGATCGTCCAGCAGATTGTTTACGAGGACGCCTACAGTGTATTTCCCTTTGGAATAGTTCAGGCCTGCGTCTGTACGGAAATAGTTAGGAATGTTGGACTTCTTGGTATTTGTTCCTACAGCACGTTCTGCCTGCCACTGAATACCGGCGGAAGCACCGAACCCTGTGAATATTCCATGGTCAATACGGTAAGAAAGCCAGCCATTGGTAACATGTGCAGCCGTATTAGGCGTGATGTTGCCTACAGTTGTTTTGCTTGCCTCAGTAGTAGGCGCTTCTTTGGTTATCTTGGAGTCAGTATAGGCATAGTTGATATTCACATTCAGGCCTGGCACAATTTCACCATTGATATCGGCTTCGATACCCTTTGTAACGGTTTCGCCAAGTGCAACAGACACCGGAGCGCCGCGGCTATCGTTAATGCCAAGTGCTACCTTGGCGTTCTGACGGGCAATGCGGTAACCCGTTAATGAGGCTACCCAACGGCCATTAAAGAATTCTTTCTTAATGCCCGCTTCAATATCATTACCCCTGATTGCCTTGAATGCCTGCAGGTTTGAATCCAGTCCTGACTGTGGCACGAACGACTGATCATATAAGGCGTATACGGAAGTTGATTTGTCAATGGAATAGCTCAGACCAGCGCGGGGAGAAAATACTTTGTCTTTCATTTCGGCTGCTTTAGATTTTCCTACTGTTTCTGCATAAGTGAATCGCAGTCCCAGCGACAAGCGCAGTTTGTTATCAAAGAAACCAAGTTCATCCTGCGCATATACAGATGTATAATTCACGGATGAAATATAGGCGCTTGCCCCAGCCCTGGTCCTCACACTTTGTGAGCGGTCTATAACAGGAATTGAGTCGAACGGAATACCATATACAGGATGATACACATTGAAGATGGAGTCTTTCAGGCGAAGCTGCGGTTTCAGTGTACGGAAGTCGCCCCAGAACTTCTTATTGCCCATATCAATTCCCGCCAGGATCCTGTGACGGACGCCGCCGGTATATTCCTCTCCTGAGAGTGACATCTGTGCAAACCGGTTTTCACCGGCTTCATCGCCAACACTGAAATAGCGGCTCATGTTGCCGTTTCTGCCTACACTATCCGCCCATACACTGTTGGCCACCATACTGAAATTAAAATAAGCAACCTGTGCGTGTGCCTGCCATTTGTCGTTCAGCTGATGATCTAAATAAACGTAAGCACTATGATCTCTGAGGCGGCCAGGTTCCAGGGAAGGATCTCCATAAAAGAAGTCGTTGGAAATGCCTTCGTCCAGCAATTTGTTTCTGGAGAACTGGTAGTTACCATTGCCGAGATATTTGGAACCCTGGAAAGTATATTCCAATGTGATCGATGTTCTGTCGTCTACGTTGTATTTAATCACAGGTGCAAACAGGTAACGATTGCTGTAATTGTATTTGGTATAAAAGTCTTTCTGCTGACCGGCAACGTTCAATCGGTACAACAATTTACCATCTTTACTCAGCTTACCGTCAAAGTCGAGCGCTGCACGATAAGTACTAAAGCTACCCATGCTGATATTAGCAGCACCTTTCGTGATACCGGTAGGCTTTTTGGTAACCACGTTATAAAAACCACCAGGCTCGCCGGCAGCCAACATGAAGCCTGCAGGACCTTTTACGAACTCAATACGTTCTATCATAGCTGCATCTTCTGCGGTCGGCCCCCAGCTGGCTTCGATGTTCATGCCATTGCGGAAAGCGGGGATCTTGGAACCTCTCATCCGGATCTGCGCATACTGGTTGTCCCAGTGCCCTACACGGGTAGCGCCGCTCACATTGCGGGTAATGCCATCCACGATGTCGAAGGTCTGCTGGTCAGCCAGCAGGCTGGCAGAGATCACCTGGATGTTCTGTGGTATCTCCAGCAATGGCGTTTTCAGGCGCAGGGAGCCCGATACTGCGTCGGCTTTATATTTATTCCTGGTACTGTTGATGATCACTTCCTGCAGCTGTTGGTTGGAAGCTTCCAGCTGGATAGTAACGTTGATGATCTCATCCTGGGCAAGGTCTACTTCTTTGGTCACCACCTTGTAACCGATCAGCATCACCTGCAGCGTGTAGTGGCCGGGATGCATTCTCTTAAACAGGAATTCTCCTTTTTCATTGGTCAGTGTACCCCTGTTTTTTTCCTTGATCTGTACTGCTACAAAAGCGGCAGGACTACCATCGCCGGTAATGACGGTCCCTTTAATAGCAGAAAGCGGTTCATTGATAGAATAGGCATGGGTGCCGGTGAACATGGCACATAGTAGACACAACAATCCGAACAGTTGGTTAAATTTAGTATGCATATAGGCTGATTAGCTGATGAATGTATTATTCTGAACGCGGCGCAAATCTAAAGGAGGAAGCAGGGGATGGTTTATCAAATTGGGAAAATGGTTTTCGCAATGCGGAAAAAATGATATACGGTGCCGACTGGTCGTAACTGTTGGCGTTCATCATACCAGGTCGTGTGAACCAGCTGCATTACTATAAAGGCATTGTATTGAAACAGTGGATAAAAGTGAACATCCAAACTTAATAGCTGTAAATCAACCCTTATTTGAAATTTGCAAGTAATGGATTGATATGCTCAACGATGGATCTTTTATCCTGTGCGAACTTTGTTCCATCAAAATCATAAGCAAGATGGAAAATAAGAATAAAATAGCTTTGATAACCGGCGGTAGCCGTGGTTTAGGAAGAGACATGGCGCTCAGGATCGCAGAAAAAGGAATTGATGTGATCATCACCTATAACAGCAGGGAAGAGGATGCTCAGAACGTAGTAAAGCTGGTACAGGAGAAAGGACGCAAGGCAGCGGCCCTGCAGTTAAATACAGGGGATATTAAAAGCTTTGATGTTTTTTTTGCTCAGTTGAAGAAAGTACTGACTGATACTTTTAATGCAACCGGCTTTGATTTCCTTATCAATAATGCCGGCGTAGGACGTAATGCACCCTTTGCAGAAGTGCCGGAGCAGATGTTCGATGAACTGATGAACATCCATTTCAAAGGTGTTTATTTCCTCACACAGGGAGCTTTGGCTTTAATGAATGACGGAGGTGGTATCATCAATATATCTTCCGGACATACCCGCGTAACCATTCCAAGGTATTCCGCATATGGTTCTATGAAGGCGGCTGTGGAGGCAGTTACCCGCTACTGGGCTGCTGAACTGGCGCCAAGAGGCATAAGGTCGAATGTTATAGCGCCGGGAGCAATTGCGACAGACTTTTCCGGAGGTGTGGTGAGAGATAATCCGGAAGTGAACAAGTTTGTACGCGAAATGACAGCCCTGGGACGTACAGGAGTGCCGGAAGATATTGGCGGTGTGGTAGCCTTCCTGTGCACAGATGACGCCAGGTGGATCACCGCCCAGCGCATAGAGGTCTCCGGAGGAATGCGCATCTGATATGCCAGCGACGGTCACCAAACGGAGATCTGGTAAAAGTGCTACCTTTAAGGTAAAGGTTGCACCGGATATGATCTCTAAATCATCTATAACGGATTTTTACCGGAACTCACAAGCGGAGTATCCTGCCGGTATTGAGAAAGAAGTGGGACATTTCAACATATTCGAAATAGAGAAGCTGTTTGATAAGAAAACAGGCTCGCGCATCATGCCTTACAGCAGGCGATCTTATTATAAGGTCAGCCTGCTGAAGGGCAGGAGCAGGGCCGAGTATGCAGATAAGGTGGTGGATATCCGGGAGGGCGCTCTGCTTTTTGCTACTCCCAAGATACCCTATCACTGGATCCCAGAAGATGGCAACCAGACAGGCATGTTCTTCATCTTCACGGAAGATTTCCTGTCCAGGAATAAAGTGGGCGTTATAGTAGATGAACTGCCGATATTCCGGCCTGGTGCATTGCCAATATTTGAACTGACAGAGGACGAGCGGACAGAACTGGAATATATCTTCAGAAAGATGCAGAAAGAGCTGGCTTCCGATTATGTTTATAAGTATGATCTGCTGCGTAACCTCATCCTGGAAGTGATCCATTTCGGTCAGAAATTGCAGCCTATGTCCGTGCTCGACCCGGTTCACAGCGCGTCTGAAAGAATATCGTCCCTGTTCGTGGAATTACTGGAGCGCCAGTTCCCGATAGAATCGCCGGAGCAAAGGCTTAAGCTCCGTGCGGCTAAAGATTATGCTGACAGGCTGGCGGTACATGTCAATCATCTGAATAAAGTCTTGAAAGAAGTAACCGGCCAGACCACTACCGATATCATCAGCAAGCGTATTGTCCAGGAAGCGAAGATCCTGTTAAAACAGACAGATTGGAGTGTTTCTGAGATCGCTTACACTTTAGGGTTTGATGACCCGGCGCACTTTTCGAATTTCTTCAAGAAACAGGCTTCTTTTTCGCCGGTGGCATTCAGGTCATAAGAAATGTACTGATAAAGTAAATCCCTTTTAAGACTTTACTTAAAAGGGATTTTTATTTGCACCATGAAATGGTATTCAGGTTGCATCTGGCTACAATCATCGTCGTGCCTACTCACCTTAATATTTAATGGACGCCAGTTGATACAAGGCAATACTTTCAATTATCAATAATATCAAAAGAAAGAGAACCAATACTCTTTGCCGGTAGTTAAATTTCCGAAAGGGTATGATGCCGGTTAAAAAAGACAGTAACAACGATATCAAAGGAAAAATAACCAAATTAACCAGGCCAATGGCATAGGGAACTTTCCAGTCCGACAGGAAGGACGGTTTGGTTAAAGTTGCATTATCCGGAATGGTAACAAAAGCGATTACAATGCTCAGCAGTGATACCAGGATGGCAAGAACGAACAATATCATTTTCAATTTATTGAAAGCATTCTTTTGAGCAACGTCTTTTTCTTCGGATGTTAAATCGAGTAGATCTTCAGTCAATTTTCAAGCATTTGGTAATGAAAATAAAGCTAATATAAGCTTATCTTTTCTGTGTGCCATGTCCCCTATAATTATATATATTTGCCCGTGCCCATTAACACCCATCCTCATGAATATCAGCCAGCAAATATTGTTTTTCCTTAGTGCCCTGGGAGCGTTTAACGGTTTGGTACTTGGAATTTACATCCTGTATAACAAGCGAAAATCCATTCCATTTCTCCTTTTGGGGATCCTGTTGCTGGCCATTAGTATTCGTGTGGCTAAATCAGTATTTATCTATTTTAATCCCCAGCTGCCCAAGATATATCTGCAGGTGGGGCTGTCGGCGTGTTTCCTGATCGGTCCATCCCTGTATTACTTTTTTAGGGCCGCCATGGGACGGGTCGCCGCAATACCGGCCAACTGGAAACGGGAATGGGGGGTGCTGCTGGGATTATTGGTGGTAGGTGGTGCTGTTTTCCCTTATCAGACATGTCCCAACTTATGGAACCACTTTGTTGCCCGGCTCATTTACCTGGTATGGGCCGCTTATATAGTAGCTACCGGCGTTTTACTGTGGAGTACATTAAAGACCTTTTTGGTGAACCGCTCGGCATTAAATGCTACGGAGCAGTTCTGGCTGTGGGTATACGGATCTAATTGCCTGCTTTATGTGGTTTACCTGCTGGCCTTATTGCGGTATATATACGGTATATATATCGGCGGAGGTATTGCCTTCTCTTCAATCCTGTATCTCACTATTTTCTTTTTCGTAAAAGGCGGCAAGATGGATCAGCTACTCACAGCTCCGGAGCTGGCCTCTTTCAATAAACCTGAAAAGAAGAAGATAGCTGACAATGATGCCAGGGCCTGGGCAGAGAAGCTGGGACAGGCCATCATGGATAAAGCGCTGTATAAAGATCCCAATCTTAAACTCAGTGACCTGGCACGGGCTATTAATATCCCTGCTCACCAGTTGTCGCAACTGCTGAACGATAACCTGGGTAAAAGCTTTTCTACCTACATCAATGAGTACCGCATCAATGAAGCCTGTAAACTGATCGCTACGAAAGAACACCTGACATTTGAAGCCATCGGCTACGAGGTGGGGTACAACTCCAAGTCTACTTTTTATACTGCTTTTAAGAAGGTCACAGACACCACTCCAGCACTATTTAAAGAAAATGCCATGAAAACCACTGATTGATAATGTGTTGAAAACCTGAAGTTTATAATTTTGCCGCCGTCCGGATTTATAAATCAGGACTCCTGATTTGAAAAGCAAAACCACAGGTGTTGGAACCCTTACTACGTTTGGGGAAACCTATAGTCGATGGCGAAAGTCTTTCCCTTTTTTTGTTTTCTTATGATGCTTTGCCTGTTTACCCAGGCGCAGGACTCAACAATCAGCACCCGACAGTTGCAGGCCGTGGAAGTGAATGCAAACCCTCCGTCCGTGAGGCAGCAAGCCGATAAGCTGGTGATAACGGTATCGGGCAACCGCCTGTTTAGAACAGCTGTCAATGGCTTTGATGTATTGAAAAAGGTTCCCGGCCTTGAGATAGGAGGGGACGGTGCCCTCTTACTATATGGCAGGATCACACCGGCGGTTTTTATTGATGGTAAACCAGTGCTGATGAGCCCAGAAGCACTGCAGAACTACCTGGCAGGTCTTTCATCGGACATGATCGCGTCTATCGCGCTGATCAATAACCCGTCTTCCCAATACGACGCAGCATACAAAGCAATTATTGACATACGCCTGAAGCAGGATATTACACTGGGCTGGAGGGGAAATATCAGTTCCAGTCTACAGCGGAATGCTCATACCTACAGCGATAATCAGTTGCAGCTCACCTACAAAACCTCTAAAATCACCTATATGACCCGGCTGGGTTATACGAAGGGTACCACGATTTACCGGTACTCGGCTTTACAGCACCTCGCAAGTACTGATATCCTGACCACCAGTACCAGGGTGCCCACCACTAATAATAACTTCAGCTATCAGCTGGGAGCGGATTATAATTTTAAGAAGGATCAGCATATTGAATTGCAGTTCAGCGCTTACCTGATAAACCGGGATGCCTATGCATACAATACGCTTCATGCAACAGATGCTACAGCGCAGCACCTTGTTTTTAATACAAAAACCGAAAACCGCTATGATCCAACCCAGCGTAATTATCTTGTTAACCTGAATTATGCCGGACAGTGGGGAAAGACCCAATTGCAGTTGTTAGGTTCATTTGCACAGGCCAATACCCGGCAGCAGGAAGATATACAGACGAGCGATATCATCAGCAAAATGCTGGAAGATTACTGGAAAACAGCCTTACAGCAGGACATCCGTATCCGTACAATCCAGGCGGACCTTTCAAGGGAAACCAGCTATGGTACTTTCCGTACAGGCAGCAGGTTTGCATTCACATCCACCCGGAATGCCATTCATTATGACACACTGAACAAAGAGCACATTTTCGTACCGGATAGCGGACGGTCAAACAACTTTCATTACGACGAATATATATCCGCAGCATACCTCTCTTACGAAAGGAAACTGGGCAAATTTGACCTTTCAGGAGGCCTTCGTGTGGAGCATACCCATAGCGTTGCAAATTCTATCACCCAACAACAGGTAACCAGGCGGAATTACCTTACCTGGTTGCCGGGTATAAATGCGGCTTATACTATTAGTGAAAATCAACAGATAGGCCTATCTTTTGCCCGCCGCATCACCCGTCCTAATTTTACCCAGCTGAACCCATTCAGGTTCTATAACAGTCCATTAAATTATGTAGTAGGCAATCCTTATCTCCTGCCTTCTAAAACAAATACGCTGGCTTTAACTTACACCATCAGGTCATTTACATTCACGTTGAATGCCGGCCGGGAAACAGATGCCATGCTCAGATACCCGGAGTATGACACTGTTACCAATGTGCTGGAATATCTTGGCAAGAACATGCCCCATAAAGATTTTGCCACGATTACAGCCAGTATTCCCTTTACAGTTACAAAATGGTGGAGAATGCAGCATAATATCAGCAGTGATTACAGAAAGGAGCAAATACCCTATCACGGCGTTACCTATGCCGTGGGAGTAACAGACTTTTCTATCAGAGGAAGCCAGGTATTTACTTTGCCTAAACAATTCACATTTGATGTATATTATTCCTACCGCTCACGCAGTGGTATCAGTCTTTATATTGCGAAGCCGCTGTGGAATGTTGATATAGGGCTGCAGCGCAGCTGGCTGAAAGGGAAGCTGAATACACGGATCAATTACTATGACATGTTCAATAGTACAACATTCACCATTGTGTTCCGTCAGAAGCAGATCATCAATAACCAGCTGTCTCACTGGTATGGCCAGCAGCGGGTAGTGCTCTCGCTTAATTACAGCTTCGGAAAATCCACTTATAAAGCGAAACAGCTCAATAAGAACGAGGAAGAGAACAGGGCAGGATTGTAAAGGAACAGCAATGACCTGAATGTCTGTGAATGTACTGTTTCCCTATACTTAAAATTCAGGGCGCACTGCGTCCTGAATTTATACTTATATACTAGCTACCTGAAAAAGTATTGTAATTCTCATCGGCTTTTACTAATTTTATCGAGTAGATAACCACGTGAAACTGACTTGTTGACCAAAAGACAAATCCATTACAAAATCCAATGAAACACTAAGCCCCCGCCAGCTTTCTTTCATTCTGTATTGATTTCCATATGAAACTCAGAGCGCTCAATTTA
Organism: Chitinophaga filiformis; assembly: GCF_023100805.1. Classification (NCBI taxonomy): domain Bacteria; kingdom Pseudomonadati; phylum Bacteroidota; class Chitinophagia; order Chitinophagales; family Chitinophagaceae; genus Chitinophaga; species Chitinophaga filiformis. The sequence goes on along the minus strand of NZ_CP095855.1, from coordinate 7,487,475 downwards.
GCCATTGAAGCAATTACTGCCGTATTGCTACTACTCTGGATCTACACCGGCCTCAGTAAACTGATCCAATTTGACAAATTCAGATTTGAAGCCGGCCGTTCTCCTTTTCTGCAGCACATTGCGCCGCTGGTAGCTGTCATGGTGCCTGCAGGCGAACTGCTGATAGCTGCAATGCTGATCTTTAAACCCACACGGGTAGCCGGCCTGTATGCATCGTTATTCCTGATCACACTATTTACAGGATATGTGTATACCATGCTGCATTATGCCTACGATCTGCCTTGCAGTTGTGGCGGCATCATCGAGCTGTTAACCTGGGAGCAACACCTGGTAGTTAACCTTATGTTTACGCTGCTTACTGTAATCGCCATATTGCTGCAAAGCCGGCTGACGATACTTAACAGGCAGAATATGTCATTGTCTTAACTCTTTTATTGCAATAAAACAGGACCCTCTCCTCTTGTATAAGTAGGGGCAGCCTATGATGGCTGTTTATTATTTCTTAATCTTAAAAGCGAACACATGAAAAAGATGAAATTCAGTTTTGCTGCATTGGTAGCCGTAGCTGCCATTGGATTAACAATTTCTACTAACGCAGGTACCATCATTAAAAAGACACAGGATGTCTGCTACCGGACAGTGACCATTCCGGGACTTCCGGCCGATCGCACTGCAACCTACGGCGGTAATCTCATCCTGTCATTCGGCAACACAGTAAAGAGTGTTGCAGATCCCAACAGTGCTGCCAACTGCAGTGGCGACTCCTATTTCTGTTGTGCAACTACATTCCAGTCACAGGGGAAGACTTACGTTTGGGAGGTATTCCTGACGGACCTGTAAGCTTTCTCTATTGCTCATAGTAGCAATACCGTTAAAGTAAATGCGATGCAACGATGCCGGGTGGCGATCAATTGCCCGGTCTCATATTAATTTACAGGGACTACTTCCGGGGTAGTCTCTGTTCTCCTCTTTTGCTTTAGTTTATGAAACGAACTATCATATTCATCAGTTGTACGATGATGGCAGCATTCGCATGTTTGCTTGTACTGGTGGCTGTATCGGGTATGCCGAACGATAAGAAGAACGGCTTTGACAGGCAATGGATTAAAGTGAATGTCCACCGGCAGCTTTCATATCAATTGCCACTTAGGGCTGAGCGATTGTTTGGCTGGGGAGACAGCCTGTATTTATCCGAACCTTCCCATCGGCAGGTATACCGCCTTGACAGCAAGCTGCACATCAAAGACACTGTGCTGCTCAATGTAAGTAAACAACTCCGGCCCCCTGTACATTTTTTTGCAGATGCCGCTCACATTTATGTGCATGAATACAATAGCGGGAAGCTGTTTAGCAAAGGCTTGCATGCAATGGTGTTTGACAGTATAAAATTATCTGCGGGCCCTTTCGTGAAGTCGCTACAGTTATCAGATTCTTTCGTAGTGATAAGAGGATTTGTTCAGGGGAGTTTTCAACCTGTGTTTATGCGTATCAACATGCATAGTGGCGAACAGCGCACATCCGATCTCTTGTCGGAAAAAGCGGATGCAGGTTTTTCTACCGATGGGATCTTGTGCAGCAATACGAAAAAGGACCGCCTGTTTTATATACCTTATTTTGAGAATGGTATTTATTGTATGGATACCGATATGCAGCTGCGCTATAAGCAGCATACCATTGATACCGTTTCTTATAATAATATACAGGTATCGGGCAGGGGGACTGGTCCCATGCAGAAGTTGTATGCGTCCTCGCCCCGCGTTAAGGTGAATAAGCGTGCCTTCGCGAATGACCGCGTACTATTCATAGAGTCTGATTTGCGGGCGGACAATGAGCTGGAAAATACGTTTAAACAATATCCGGTACTGGATACCTACAATCTGGAAAATGGCAGTTATGCCGGCAGTTTTTATCTTCCGGTAGACAAACGTGAGGTGCTGTCCTATCATATCAATGCCGGAAATTTGTATGTTCTCTTAAAAGACCAGGTGATAGCATTTGCAATGGACTTGCCCTGATATGCTGCCTGTATATAAGTGTCTATTGTACAATATACACCATGGGATCCCTTTATTGAATTAATATTTTTTTAAATGAGTGCTTGGTTATCGCATATAATTCCCGTAAACTTGTGGAATCATATTGTTCACCTTGCCAATGGCAAAAAAGATGCTGCTTTCTTTCTCGCCGTTGGTATAAATCCTAAACCCATTTAACCGGAAATTTCTTCTGAAAACCATATCAAGCTAATATTTAAGGATATTCAACTGGCAATGCTCAACGGCATCAGGTAAGTATCAATGGAGTGGTCATTGATGCATAATATCCGCGTATCTGTATAAAGTCCGTTTCCCTCTCCTGGTCTGCTGCAACCTGCAGCAGCGACTATACCTTTTTATTTTCAGTTGATCCAACAAGTACCTTCAAAATTAAAAGACCATGAAAAAAAGATGTAGTCTGATTGCTGCCATTCTACTAATGGTATCCCTCAAACTAACCTATGCACAGAATTACAATTATGCAGAAGCATTGCAAAAGTCGATGTTCTTCTACGAATGCCAGCGTTCTGGCCAGCTCCCTGCAGATAACCGCGTAAGCTGGCGCGCTAATTCGGCGATGAATGATGGTAGTGATGTCAGCCACGACTTGACTGGTGGCTGGTATGACGCGGGGGATCATGTTAAGTTCAATTTCCCCATGGCCTTCTCTGCCACTATGCTGGCATGGGGAGCGATAGACTTTCCCGGGGGATATAATGCCGCAGGGCAGATGAAATACCTGAAGAGCAATCTGCGTTTTGTAAATGATTACTTTATTCGCTGCCATACTGCTCCCAATGAATTGTACGGGCAGGTAGGTAACGGTGGTACCGATCATGCCTGGTGGGGCGCAGCTGAAGTAATGGCCATGTCCCGCCCTTCCTATAAGATCGATCAGGCGCATCCCGGCTCTGACCTTGCAGGTGAAACCGCTGCGGCGATGGCAGCGGCCAGCATTGTATTTAAGACCGACGATCCTTCCTACAGCGCTACATTGCTGAGCCACGCTATACAGTTATACAACTTTGCTGACAACTACCGCGGGAAGTATTCCAGCGCCATCACCGATGCTGCTGGTTATTATCAGTCATTCAGTGGTTACAATGACGAACTGGTATGGGGCGCTATATGGTTATATCGTGCTACCGGCGATGCAGCGTGGCTGGCAAAGGCGGAGAGCTATTATGCCAACCTGTCTTCAGAACCTCAGAGTACTATTAAATCCTTTAAGTGGGGACTTGCCTGGGATGATAAGTCTTATGGCTGTTATGCCCTGCTGGCAAAGCTCACAGGTAAGGCACAGTATAAAGAAGATATAGAACGTCACCTCGATTACTGGACAGATGGTTACAATGGGCAGCGTATTACCTATACGCCAGGCGGCCTGGCATTCCTGGATGTATGGGGCGCTTTAAGATATGCCATTAATACCAGTTTCCTGGCCACCTATTATAAGGATGCTGCTACCACTACCGCAAAGGGAACAAAGTACTACAATTTTGCCCTGCGGCAAATGAACTATGCACTGGGCAGCAATCCCCGTAATCGTAGCTATGTATGTGGTTTCGGTACTAATCCACCGGTTAATCCCCATCATCGTACTGCTCATGGCTGCTGGTCCAATAACCTGAATGGTCCTCCCGCCGCAACAAGACATACGCTATATGGTGCCCTGGTAGGAGGCCCGGGAAATGATGATACTTATACAGACGATCGCTCCAACTATGTGAACAATGAAGTAGCCTGCGATTATAATGCTGGTTTTTCAGGACTGCTGTCGAAGCTTGTGGAAGATTATGGCGGAACGCCCCTGGCAAATTTCCCGCTTGCTGAAACGCCTTCAGGAGAGTTCCTGATAGAGGCAAGGCTGAACGGCAGCGGCAATACTTATACTGAATGGTCTGTATGGGTGAACAATCATACTGCCTGGCCGGCGCGTATTGCCTCCAAACATGCTTTCCGCCTGTTCATTGATATTTCTGAGGGGCTGAGTGCCGGCTATTCCCCGGCTAGTTATGTTGTTTCGTCTAACAATGCAGATGTTACCTTTACTCAGTTAAAACCATGGGATTCTGTTCAGCACATCTACTACACTGAAGTAACATTCAATAACAGTATTAAGATCTGGCCCGGCGGACAGGGGGAATCGAGAAAAGAATCGCAGATACGTATACGACTGCCTTATGAGGCCAGTGCAGCTGCCTGGAATCCGGCCAATGACTGGTCGTCAAAAGGCCTTGATGGCACGCTTAAGGAAGTAGCTACCATTCCGCTTTATGTAGATAATGTACTCGTATATGGCAGTACTCCGACGCCTGCCGTGGTGGTACCTGTTACGGGTGTAAGCGTCAGCCCTGCAACAGCCTCACTGGATATCAATACTACCCTGCAGCTCAATGCCACAGTAGTACCTGCTAATGCTACCAATAAAAACGTGACCTGGACTTCCAGTGCACCGGCGATTGCTGCTGTAAGTAACACAGGGCTTGTAAGCGCACTGGCTGCAGGTAAGGCTACCATCACTGCCACTACAACCGACGGGGGCTTTGTGTCCAACTCAAGCCTTACAGTTACTAACGTGGTTGTGCCTAAACAATATACTGTCACCACAGCTGTAAGCGGTTCGGGCGCTGTTTCACTCAGCCCTGCAGGAGGTATCTATCCCGAAGGTACACAGGTGACCATTACCGCTACCCCGGCCAGTGGCTATAAGTTCAGTAACTGGAGCGGCGCCGTATCAGATACTATCAATCCTGTTAAGATCACAGTAACTGCTAATGTATCCATCACGGCTAACTTTACTCCAAACGCCAACCAGGGAAATTGCAGTGATCCATCGCCGGTAATGCTTCCATTTAAGAAAGATGGCACGGGAGAATATTGCTTCGTTATCTCCGGCAATATTTCATACATCAATTCATGGAACCTGAGCCTCCTGGAGATCAATGGCGTTAACCTTACCAATACCTGGTCTAATAGCCTGCCTGCAAGAGTGAATGGCAATTATTATGTGCATTATATAGGCCCCTATGGATGGTCGCATTTCGAGGCAGCAGGAACGGAGGCAGGTGCAAGAGCTACGCTTGCAAGCAGCACTGTTCCGTCAAAATATACCACTGCTGTTTATCCTAACCCGGTTACAGAGCATAGCTTCGCCATCCGCGTAGCCGATCCCGCTATTACGGATGTGATAGTGACGCTTACAGATATGTCTGGTAAAGTGGTATTGAGGAAGCGTGCAAAAGCGAATGAAACGTTTAGGATTGATCCTTCCGTACTGGCAGGTATCTATCATGTTGAAGTAGCCAGCGGTAAGAAAAAGGTGATAAGCACAAAACTGATGATCCAATAGGAATTTTTATATAGAACAGTCAACTGAAAAGTATGGAGCCTTCAAGTCGCAGGATTTGAAGGCTCTTCGCTTTAGATCTTTTGAAAATGGAGTTGTGGTATGCAAAAGCCCTATTATTACTAGTGGCCGGGGTATGCTGTTCAGGCTAGCTGGCCATATTGACGCAGGATCTGAATAGTATTCTCCACAACTCCCCTGGATGTCATAGCATATTGCAACAAGGTCTGCTCGTTTTCGTTCTTTAGTGCGGCGATTTCCCGTTTATAATGTTTCAGGAAAGGATGTAACAGGTCCTGTTCATTCCTTCTGACCAGGTGGAAGACCATTTCAGGTGTGCGGGTGATGATCAGTTTTAACAGCCAGTGGGGTTTAATAGAAAAGAATGCCCTGAAATGTTTTCTGGCTTTTTTACTGGAAGAAAAGCCGTTTAAGAGGTTCTTTATGATGGCAGGGGTGATGTTTGCCTGCACGGGGTCCAGATAAGATTTTAGTTGTTCCTGTTCAAAAGGGACAATCAGGGTCAGGAACCGGGGATCGAATTCGATAATCCGGGTGAAAAAGGAAGTGCTGAGGTCTTCATGAGTAGAGCCGAAGATGTGCCAGCCGAAGCCCATCATCTGCAATATTATTTTCTCCTGGAGGTCTTCGACTCCGGGAGATTTTTTCAGGCAATTCATGAATACATTAAAAGGATGCAGGTCACCTTGCATCGCTTCAGTGATGGCCGTATTTTCTGCTACCCAGGTAAAGATCCTGTAGCAATAGTGATATTGCTCCATGGTCTTCAAGTATCCATAAGTGCCGAAGGCACGCGCCAGATATATGCATAACCATGAGACAGCAATCATTCCTCCATTCCCCCAATATGCTTTTTGTGTGTTGAGGTCTGCGCCCGCCACGATCGTTGTTTTGATGATGTCAGCGGCACTTTCCAGGTCTTCCTTTGTACTGGCATCGGCAAGCTCCTGGACAACCATGGCCAGGTTGTGTGAACCCAGTTCATAGTTTCCGAGCAATCTGGCAGAGGCGCCCTTTTGCACCAGCTGCTTTAATAACTGGGGGTCAGTTGTGGTTTCAAAGATGGTTCTAAACTGTTCGTCCAGCTGCTCGGCCTCCGCTTCAGTAAGAGATGCTCTGATGGCTTTCCAGACAGCTTTTTCTTTTTCCAGATCTTTGCGCGCTGTGCTGATGTGTTTTTTTATCTCAAGAAAGGAAGAGATAGGGAAATCCTGTTCCATAGTTTCGTTATGTTACATTTCTGGCCCGAACCCCTGGCATTCTACCTGGAGGTCTCAGCACAGTTGGGTTGGTGGAACAAGTATCGTGTTTTTTTTGTATTAAACCTAGCGGAAATTGCGGGTATCAGACAGCCCATCTATCTTCTTAGTCTGACGTAATTGATGATAGCCCGATGCATACAAATATTGCATACAGACGCGAACCTATATACAGTAAAACGCCGTACAACCTAGCCGCCAAATCTTTTTCCGAAAGAGAAGTTCGGACGATGCATTGCTATCTCGTTCTCACTTGTTTCAAGCTGTGCCGCCTTTGCATAAACAAACATTTGTTGTTCATAATCGTTTATTGCAGCTTGTATTGTTTCAAATTTTCCGCTGCTGAAGTTATCCGATAAAATTAATGCATCTATCAAGCCGGTATTCACACCCTGACCTGCAAAGGGTGGCATCAGATGCGCGGCATCTCCGATCAGGGTGACAGGTAAAGGGCGATCAGATTTCCAGGGCTTGTCCAGTGGTATTTTCCTCGCAGGTAATCCGACAAAAGAAGATGTTGACCGGAATAATTGCTGGTAGCACTCGTGCCAATGGGAGAATTTATTTGACAGGAATGTACTGATGTTGCCCGTATTCTGAAAGTTTAGACTATGTTCTGGCCATTCAGGTTTTCTAATACTTACATTATAGGTCAAAGCGCCATTATTCCTTGGGTTTGCCACGAGCGTAATGCCTTCGCTGGCGATCATCAGTATGTTATTGTTGCACAGTTGATAGAACTGGCTGCATTTGATTTCCGGCTGATATACTTCGCCCTGGATAATGAAAGTCCCGGTATATTCGACTTCCGCATTCGTAACATATTTTCTTGCGCTGGACATGCCGCCATTAGCCCCGATAACAACATCTGCACTTGCCGTTGTACCATTTTCAAAATGTAAAAGCCATTCTCCATGTTGTGCTTCAAGTGCCGTAAACTTCCTGTCCCAGGCAACGGTATTGCCTGCCAGGCTTTCAAGCAGTATCTTTCTTAGATCGTTCCTGTTTATTTCAGGACAATCATATTGAGGTGTTGTTGAGTGGAAAACGTTAGCGTGGTCGTCAGCCAGCGTTCTTCCCATAGGTATTGCTGATGCGAAATAGCTTTCCAGTAATCCTGCTGCTTTCATTGCTTTCTGCCCTGAATCTTCATGGAGGTCAAGCGTACCTCCCCAGATCCTTGCCTGGGCATCTTTGTCTCTCTCATAGACGTTTACATCTACTCCCTTTTGCTGTAACAATGTCGCCATGGTCAATCCAACGGGGCCTGCGCCGATGATGGCTATTCTTTTATTCTTCAGTAGCATAATCCTGCATTGTTTAATTGCAGGACAAAATTGACGATTGTTTTTGCGTTAAAATAGCCGATTTTATCCTAAAAATAGTTGTAAAGGACTTTTATGAGCAGCAATGCGAACCGGATGTCCGAAAAAAGCTTGCACTGTTACCGGGGGCGGAAGAACGGAAGGTTGGCCATCACCATGAATTGCGGCTTTACGGAAATAGGCTAATTTTGAAGGATATGAACGAGGCTGAAATATTAGCTGCTTTCCATGCCAGGAGAGTACATTATGACACATATCTTAAGGCTAACGATATTGACCTGCATACATGCCCGGGCTGTGGTTTTCCTTCGCTCGAAGCACGGGGTGAATTCTTCATATGCATGGTCTGCTTCTGGGAAGATGATGGACAGGATGATAATGCTAATGGCGTATTCAGTGAATTGCTGGAAGCCTGGAATGTGTCCGGTCCCAATGGCAGTCTTACTTTGACCCAGAACAGGATCAACATCGGTCGTATATTGGAAACTAATGCTGAACTGAAGAATGGCGAAATTGATCTTGATACCGCCCGGGTTTTAAAGACAATAGCCTATTACAAGGAGCGTAGTGCAGAGATCGAAGATAGAATGATGGGAGATGAATCTCCATATGATCATATCTGGATAGAATCGGACGAGGTAAAGAAGGACCTGCAAATGGCGCTTGTTGTACCAAAGTCATAGTTCCGGCCCACTGAGCTGTGTTGACTTTCTGTAGTTTAGGTATGCCCCAAATGCTCCTGCTAAGCAAAATTTAAAAGCCTTCAATCTTTCGACTTGAAGGCTTCAAATTTTCCGGCGAAGTATGCTTGTTTAACGCCAGCCTAAGCCAGGGGCAACATGTTCCAGAATAGAAGACAGAACGTGTATATTATACTCCACTCCCAGGGTGTTGGGTATCGTCAAAAGGAGGGTATCAGCTTCCTGAATAGCCTCGTCCTCAGCCAATTCCCTGATGAGCTGATCCGGTTCCCCGGCATAACTTTTTCCAAAAATGGCCCGTCTGTCAGCTTCAATAAAACCGATTTTATCGGCGCTTTTCGTATCCCTGCCAAAGAAATACCTGTCCTGATCATTCATCAATGCAAAGATGGACCGGCTCACAGAAACTCTTGGTTCGCGGGTATGCCCTGCTTTTTTCCATGCTTCTCTGTACATCCTGATCTGCTCTGCCTGTTGTATGTGGAATGGCTTGCCGCTTTCATCGAACTTCAGTGTAGAACTTTGCAGGTACATGCCGTTTTCGGCTGCCCAGATAGCTGTAGCATTAGAGGCTGCTCCCCACCAGATACGTTCCCGCAATCCCTCGGAGTGAGGCTCCAGTCGTAAGAGCCCCGGCGGATTAGGAAACATGGGATAGGGGTTGGGTTGTGCAAATCCGACACCTTTGAGCTTATCCAGGAATTGCAGGGCCTTTCTGCGCCCCATATCTGCATCAGTTTCTCCTTCAGCCGGTTCGTACCCGAAATAACGCCAGCCATCAATTACCTGCTCCGGCGACCCTCTGCTGATCCCTAGTTGTAATCGCCCTCCCGAAATCAAATCAGCAGCTCCGGCGTCTTCCACCATATAGAGTGGATTCTCATAACGCATGTCGATAACACCTGTTCCAATTTCTATGCTCTTTGTTCTGGCGCCGATGGCGGAAAGCAAAGGAAACGGAGATGCTAACTGAGCTGCAAAATGATGTACCCGGAAATAGGCGCCATCTAAACCTATTTCTTCGGCCGCAACAGCCAGATCAATAGATTGCAGCAAGGTGTCAGCCGCCGTACGGGTTTGATAGCCCGGATGATTAGACCAATGTCCGAACGATAAAAATCCTATTTTCTTCATACGTCTCTTTTCAATTATAAAGAATAGCCCTTATAAAGATAGATATTATATCAATGACCGGCGCCTGGAGAAAATTCATACAATTTACATACAAACAACCGCCTTTGGGATACTAACAGGCGCATAAGACTTACCAACTTTGTCTTATTAAAAATAAGATGATGAAAGTTTCATTAATAACCGGTGCATCCGGTGGTATCGGTAAGGCTTTTGCCGAATGCCTGGCTGTAGAAAAGCACAATCTGGTATTGGTGGCCCGCTCCGAACAAAAATTAAAAACATTATGCAAGCAGCTAAGTGACCGGCACCAGATTGCTGCTTATTATATCGTGGCTGATCTGTCAAAGCCCGGCAGTGATCAGGTCATTGCTGATGAAATTGTAAAAAGGAATGTTGAGGTGAATTGGCTGATCAACAATGCTGGTGGTGGCGCAGGAGGGGATATACTGGAATACAGCCTGGAGGATTACCGCAACATGATGCTATTGAATATGAATGCAGTAGTTGCGTTGACATATAGATTTTTGCCACAAATGAGGGCGTCAAAAAGCGGAACGATTATTAATGTAGGCTCGATGGCAAGCTTCGGCCCTATACCGTATATGAATGTGTATGCTGCAACAAAAGGTTTCGTGAAATATTTCACACAGGCGCTCTGGGAGGAGAACAGGTTATATGGCATTAGAACAATGTTGTTGTGTCCCGGCGCTACGGAAACCGGTTTTTTTATTGCTGCAAAGATCGGTGAGGACAGGAAAGGCAGTTTTTCGACGAAAAGGATGGAAACACCGGAACAGGTGGTGACGGCAGCCATGAATGGCCTTCGGAAAAATAAACTCATTACCATCAGTGGTCTTCATAACAAGCTAGCCTGGTTCGCCACCACCTTGGTGCCGGTCCGTGTAGGATTGAAGATCTTTGGCAATATGATGAGGAAAAGCCTTAATTTAAATAGTCATTAAAAATGGATGACCATGAGGCCTACAGATATATTGTATATTAAAAACCTGCATCAATACTATGCTGCAACGGGTCTTGGCAAACCCAGGCATCCCCTGATCGGTATATATAATTTCGGTGACCTGCCTGCAATAAGTGTGGATGCCGGAATTAGATTTATGTTGGGTTTCTATGTTATTACCATTAAATATAAATGTAACTGCAAATCGGTGTATGGGCAAACGACCTATGATTATGATGAGGGTGTGATGGGGTTTTTCGGACCTAACCAGGTAATGGGTATAGATCCGGAGATGGCTTTTCCTGAGGATGGCTGGTGCCTTGTATTCCATCCTGATTTTTTGCAGGGCTATGATCTCAGCAGGAAGATCAGGAACTATCACTTTTTCAACTACAGCGTGAGGGAAGCACTGATACTTTCAGCGGATGAAGAACGTGATATGGAAGAATTGTTCCGGAAGATCCAAAAGGAGATCGGTCGGCCAATCGATAATTTCAGTCAGGATGTGCTCGTGGCGCAGCTGGAATTACTGCTGACATTCAGTAACCGCTATTATAACAGGCAGTTCATCACCCGAAAACCGATCAACAATCAATTGCTGACACGTTTTGAAGCACTGCTTGATGATTATTTTAAAACTGATGGCAGAAACGAAGGACTGCCGACTGTTTCCTATTTTGCTGAAAAACTTCATCTTTCCGGCAAATATCTAAGTGATATGCTTAAACAGCTGACGGGGCTTACCGCGCAGCAGCATATCCAGGAAAAGATCATTGAGATAGCTAAACAGCAATTGTCAACAACTAATCTGACAGTCAGTGAAATTGCCTATCGGCTGGGATTCAATTATTCCCAGTCGTTCAACAAGTTCTTTAAAGATAAGACTGCCCAAACCCCACTGGCATTCCGGACGCATTTTAATTAAAGGAGCCGGCATCGCAGCCTATGAGTAAAGGGAATACATAGTGATGGATCAAAAGAAAGAATAACCAGACTTAGTAATACAAAAAGAGGAAGAATTATTGCTAATTCTTCCTCTTTTAACTTAAACGGGCCAGGAAACAACTTTCGAAGTACCTGTTTTAACCCATGTTCTCCCGACAGCCTTCGCTGAGCTGTTATATTCTTAGTTAGGATCTCTCGTTACATGCTTCACTCTCACAGTTACTTCATAAGTACCTTCCTGGTAGATATTAAACTGGAACCTTGGATTTGCACTATAAACCTGCCTGTTGTCCGGTGCATACCCCCCGTCAGCTATCACATACTGACTTGGAATACGGTAATAGATCAGGTAGCCGTAAGTACTCTGCTTCAAAGGAAACGGTGTTGTCTCGAAATTGCAGGTCATTGTAGAATCTGTATACACGAGTGGGTGAAACTGTGCATAGGTGCCAAAATCACTACGGTCGCCCCTTCTGATGATCTCACCTTTTGCCGGATTAAACGGATGACCATATTGGTCGGTGATCTTCAGGATGATGTTTGTACCTTCATCAGAAGTCTTAACAATTGTTACATCAGGGGCTCCGATGTCGTAACTGGTAGTGGTACCATCCAGAAACAACGCTCCGCCGCCGCCGCCAATCACGTACGGATCATCATCCACTAATGTAAAAGAGGCGATGTTCTTAAAGGTCTTGGTACCGTTTTCGTTGGTTGCCTGGATATCAAAATCGTATTTACCCAAGGGCACTTTGGTAGTCGTATTATAGAAGGTAAATGCACCTGTATGAACATTGAAATCGAAAGGAGGTTTGTTTACCAGCTGTCTTTTCTTATTTAGCAGTTCCACCGTGGTGTCAGTATCCGGGTTAAACTCACCGATCCATTCATAGCGATCGTAAGAAGCAAAGAGTGAATCTGCATGATGTCCGGTACTGTCCCTGATATCGAGCAATTTATACACAACCGGTGCACTTGAACCATCATTACTAACCGCAACGGTTTGCTCAACTTGTCCCCGCTTTATCTCCATTGGATTATCAACATACCGTATCTGGTTACTCAGGTAACCATTTTCTACCTTTTTACAGGCAGGTGACAGTGCAACGGCTGCAAGCAATGCATAGGCAGTGGCTTTGAAAATATTATTCATGATAATAAAATAATGTAACGATTAATTGAATAAATCCTGGAAATAAGTGAATGTGTGACCATTGTTCAACACATGCAATACGCCTGTTGTCGTAATAATACCCGTCGTCTGGCAAAGTGTCTGTAATTTCTGTCCGTCCTTCAGGCCAGGCAGACCCGTAGAATCAGTCGGTACAGGATAGCCATTCTCGGTAGCGATCAGTTTGGTTAGGTAAATGTACTTTGGCCTGGTACTGAACACAGTACCATCTGTATAATCATTGGAAGGGATCAGTTGCACCAGGCGCAGTTCACCATCATTCGCTTTAAAGAAACGGCCAATTTCCGTGGTATTGTTTCTGGTGATCTGATCTTTGAACAGATAGGCTCTCAAGGAATCTTTCATCACCGCATAATCAATGGAGTCGAAGGTATATACGAGGTTTTCATCGTTCATTTTTGTCCTCAGATCGTCCTGTTTTTTTGCTATATAATTACTGATAGAATAATCAGTAACGGCAAAGAATGTCCCTGATGTATTCACTTCCTCTTTCAGTCCTGTTCTGTCAATTAGTAATAACAGCGTATCAAACAGCGGATTTGTTTTTAAGTAATCGTAAGTCGTCATATTCACATGCGGATCTGTTATACTACCGCCGATCGTATAGTCCTTCTTGCAGGAGAAGAAAGCTATCGTCATTAATATGATGGTTCCGGAAAATATCTTTTTCATGCAGCTGGTTTAATTTTAATTAAAGTTTACCCTGCCAGTAAGGTGTCTGGACAAGCGTATAGTCGTCTTTGAACATGTTAGGATCAATTGGCCATAACCATCCTCCATTATTATACTGGTTCCCGTTGAAGGACTCGTTGTAGTCCGTCAGTTTTTTGCTTCTTACAAGGTCAAAATACGCGTGTCCTTCAAAGAATAGTTCTTTCAGGCGTTCTTCCAGTATTGCAGTGGCCAGGTCATCACCAGCAGGGCCACTGTAATCAGGAACGCCCGCTCTTTTACGCACCTCATTTAGTAATGTAACTGCTTCTCCATCACGACCTAACTTATTCAACGCTTCTGCTCTTAACAGTATGATATCGGCGAGCCTGAATATATTCAGGTTGTTGTTTAATCTCGGATCCTGTTTTGTTGAGCCATCGGCATAGGTAATATTGGCATATTTGATAACTTGTCCGTTAGACGACTGGGACCGAAAGAAAAACTTACTGTAACGGATATCTGTAGCACTATCTGCTGCATACAGCTTGTTTACATAAATGGTGCGTACCGGCCACTCAAGATATCCTTTACCATAAACGAAAGGTTGCATCAGGGTAACAGCAGAACCGTTGCCACCGCCATTCAGAGCGATGCCTTCGTTCTGTCCGCTGTTGATATTGATCTCGAAAATGCCTTCTGCTGACCTGCCGATGAATACAGATTCATAATTCGCAGAGTCGACCAGCTGGTAACCTCCCTGGGTGATCACAGTATTGGCGGCTGCTTCGCAACCGGCATAATCGCCTTTCCATGCCCTGATATGTGCTTCCAGCGCATAAGCGCTTCCCTTGTTCGCCCTCACGGCGCGTTGCCCTTCGTCTTCGTAACCAAAGGCCATATCTTTTTCAGCAATGCTCACATCTGCCAGGCATTGAGCCAGTACAGCATCGGCAGTGCTTCTTGGGATATTTAAAGCAGCATTGGCGTCATAGTCGGGTGTAAGTTTCAAGGGCACGCCGCCCCAAACCCTGCTCATAAAGAAATAAGTGAAAGCACGCAGGAAATATGCTTCACCGATGATATGCGACTTAGTGGCCGGATCAACAAATTTTGTCGAGTCGATTCCCGGTACTTTGGCGATGATCAGGTTCACCTGCTGAAGCAGTTTATAATATTTCTGCCAGTTCCAGTAGCTGCCGCCGTTTACGTTCAGGCCCGTAAAGAGCCCTAATGCCACATTGCTGTTGCCGGAGTCGTAGTTACCGTTGATCAGGAATTCACCGGCGGGAACGTCGCCATACACATGCCATGTATTATCTGCGATGAGGATATTCCTTAGCAGTGCATAAGCGCCGGCGATGGCAGTATTTGCGTCCGATTCATTGGTGAAATATGCCTCTGTGAAAGTAGAGTTGTGAGGCTCCAGATCCAGTATTTTACTGCATGATGATACTATCATGAGGGGAGCCAGTAGTAAGACGATATATATTGTATGTACGAGTCGTTTGTTCATGATCCTGTTTTTAAAAAGTTATAGGCTGACATCCAGTCCAAACGTGAATTTCTTAGGAAGTGGATAACCACTGCCGCTATATACACCAAAAACATCCACTTGCTCAGCATCAGGTACGTTCTTGGATTTCTGGAAGATCTTCAGGTTGTCTACCAGGCCATAGATGCGTACTCGCTTCAGATGAACTCTTTCCAGTAATGCAGGATTTAAGCTATAACCGAGGGATACTTTCTTAATACGCAGGTAGGTGCCGCTTTCTACCCATTGAGAACTTACCAGCGCATATTTATAACGGGTACCCGTTACAGAGCTCAGGGAAGGATACTGTGCGTTATCACCCGGATTATACCAGTAATTGATACCACTCAGGTCAGGTAGCGAGTGCGTACTGATGGAGTGCAGGGGATTTGAATCGCCATCATCCGTAGGTACCAGCTGGGACAATCTTCCGGCTAAGTAGTCATTGTAGATCTGGCGGCCGGCAGTGAAAGTACAGAAGATGTCCAGCGTGAATCTTTTATAACTGAATGTGTTACTGAAACCGCCAGTCAGTTTTGGATTCGGATTGCCGGTAGGGACATAGTCTGTTGCGTCCAGTACACCGTCACCATTGGAGTCCTGCCAGATCGGGTCGCCACCTTTGAATGGATAACCATAGAAGTTCAGTGCCGCACCTGTTACAGGGTTCACCGGTACATCAGCATCAGTTTTATAGATGCCGGTTGCTTTAAATGTATTGTAAGTGTTAATAGGCTGACCTTGTCTCAACAGGTATTTATCGAGATAGATGTCACGGCCACCATTTGGCAATGAGGTGATGATATTATCGTTGTGGGCGATGTTTAACAGGAACTGCCACTGGAATGGTTTAGCCGGTGCAAAGACATTGGCAATGAACTGCATTTCCACCCCTGTGTTCCTCACACCAATGGCATTGGCCGTGTTAGTGGAATAACCGGTAGTAATAGGCACTGCCAGTGTAAAGATCCCACCATGTGTGCTTTTCACATAGGCATCTGTTACCACGCTGAATCGTCCGTTCAATAAAGTGAGGTCCAGGCCAATGTTAGACTGGCTTGTTTTTTCCCAGCTAAGATTTGGATTGGAAAGGCCTTTATCGAAATTGAGGGAGATAGCAGGAACACCATTGTAAGTTAATGACTGGTTGGCGCCTGTAGCAGGGTTGGTGCTACCAGGGAAAGCACCGGCGCCAATGTTGTAGGTGTTATAAGACAGGTAGTTGTCGCCACCATCCGGCTGACGGCCGGTTTCACCATAACTTGCACGCAGTTTCAGCAAAGTAAGCCAGCTGCTCTTGCTTTTCAGCCATGGCTCATCACTAACCACCCAACCTGCAGACACTGATGGGAAATAACCCCAACGGTTGTTTTTACCAAAACGGGAAGACGCATCCGCGTTCATTACGGCAGACAATAAATAACGTCCTTTAAAGCCATAGTTCACACGCAGGAAACCGGTCTGAATACCACTCTGCAACAGGTCGCTGCTGGTTTCAGCCAGGTTCTTGTCCAGTACGGTAACCGTCCGGATCTGGTCATTTGGAATACCTACTGCTTTTGATATCGTAGCCCTGTATTCCATATATTCCGTATTCTGACCCAGCAGGAGGTTCAGGGTATGGTGCTGACCAAATCCTGTGGTGTATTGCAGGGCATTACTTAACAGGTAGTTGTTCCTGTTTTCAACGAAGCTGGATGCAGCACCCGTTCCGTCTCTCCTCACTGCGCCCGGGGTGTATGAATCCGAACGTGCTGAATGCGCAGAGTAGGATATTACCGTGTTGAAACTGAATTTCTTGGAGATCTTCCAGTCAATTACAGGACTGATAGACAGGTTATCATCTGAGTTACGGTCTGTCTGATTGGTGGTATTACCAAAAATAAAGGCGGCATTTGCAGGTGATAAATATAATGTTGATGATGGTAATGGACTGGAAGCATAGTAACCGCCATTAAAAGGACCATAACCGCCCGACAGATCATTGATAGACCTTGGTCTGTCTGATCTGGAATAACGGATAATGGTGTTGATATTCAGTTTTGGAGATAAATTCAAACCTGTATTGCTGCTGAAACTATATCGCTTAAAACCGGATTTCTTAATGATGCCCTCTTCGTCATAATAGTTAAGGGAGTACCTGTAGTTGACAAGATTAGTTCCTCCGCTTACAGAGAGATCATAGTTACCAACCTGACCTGTTTGATAGAGCTGTCCCTGGTAGTCATTTGCGTTGTTAAATGCAGGGTTCAGGCTGTCAGTCAGGATCTGGGGAATGTTCTGCAGGTTTAAATATTGCCCATAGTGCTGGATCAGCGCCATCTTACCTCTGCGCTCTTCCGCCCCGATCACTATTTTATCAAGGCTTGGCATATCAGTGATACCATGATAGGCAGAGAAATCAATCTTCGGCTTACCGGTAATACCACGCTTGGTAGTGATGATGATCACACCACCGGCGCCTCTTGAACCATAAATGGCCGCAGCAGAGGCGTCTTTTAAGATGTCAATGCTCTGGATATCATTTACGGCAATACCCGCCAATGCGTCCGTATTGGTACCGCTACCATAATTGATAGCAGCGATATCTTCAGTGCTTTGCGGCACACCATCAATTACATATAAGGGACCACTCAATGCGCGGGCGAGACTTGCTTTACCCTGGGCAGTAGTGAAATCACTGTTGATATTCCTGCTCACCGCTGTGTTACCACGCATTACCACGTTACTTCTTACGCCGGGCTCACCGGAAAAGTTCTGAACATCCAGACCAGGAGCGCGACCTTGTAGAAGTGCGTCCAGTGAAGGTGTTGGAACATCCAGCAGGTTTTTTGGATTTACAGAGGTAACAGAAGCTGTTACAGTTTTACGGGATGCTTCCTGGTAACCAATAACCACTACATCTTTAAGATCTGTTTTATCGCGCCGCAGTACAATGGACACATTGGCGTCGGGACCTTTCACTTTATAAGTAAAAGGCAGATACCCTACAATCGAAAACGTCAGCGTACTACCTACGTTGGCTTTAATAGTAAAACCTCCGTCTATATTTGAAACTGTACCTGCCTTGGATTCGGAGATACTGATGGATACGCCGGGAAGGAAGGTGCCGTCTCCTCCGTCCTTAATGGTCCCGGCAATACTTACACGCGCGTCTGTGCCCTGTGCCCTGGCGAATACGGACATGAGGGTGAAGACGAGCGTTAATAGCACACTACAGCCGTAGCTGTATTTTGTCAAATTAACAGTCATGAACTAGATTTTAATGCTTGCTGATTATTGCGAATTGGTTGATTATGCCCTGCGGCAACAGATTTAATACGGGCTTGATTAATGCTTTCCCCGGTATTGAGATATCATAGATTTTTTATTGATAATAATAATTGGCATGACCTGTCGTCAAAAAAAGTACATAGAGCTACATAACTGTATGTTGCTCCACAGTACATATTAATCCCCATCCTTGTGTTGCTCGACTATCTGTTCTTAACAGATTTCCTTTTGGTTGATGTAACTATTAATTTGTGACAAGATAGTGCGTAATAAGTAAATAAGTTGTCAATAAATACTAAACAGATTGTAAACAATCTTAAATGAAATTTAAACTGTATTATCAGGCATGAGTGCGAGCACAGCCAACCATTGTATTTAGTATGCGGGTTGTTTTTAAAGGTACCAGTATAACACCCCGGTTAATGCCTTAGCGCGATAATTCATATGGTGTGTAAGATGAGGCCAAGGACCGGGAGTATGAGCCTGCGGAATCAGTAAGAAGATTTAACCGGTATAATCGGCCGGTGGCAGACTGGGCATAATAACGGACCTTAACGGGCGATAAACAGATTAATTTATTTAAAAATGTGTAAATATTTGTTTTTCGACCACACTGGTCTTATATTGTTGCCCGAAAAAGTAATTGGACAATATACCTTGAAATAAAGACGTGCCCACCCGGAGCCGTGTAATTATTATTTATCATATACCTATTTCACAAATGAAACATTGTAGTTTTTTGCTGGCCTGTATCGGCCTTAGTATTACCTGTTTTGCCCAGAAACCAACTATCAAATGGGGGGAAGAATTTAAATTACGCAAGGGGAGTAGCGACCTGGAAGTAATATCCGTGGACAAAACCGGCGCCTATCTGCAGGAAAGTCACCAGGCCCTGAAAGGTTATTTTGTGGTAGCTGCCACCACCCGTGAATCGGCTTCCCTTATAAAAGTAGATAAGAATTTAAATGAAGTGTTCCGGAATGATTTTAACAAGGAACTAAGAGGTAAGGAATTCGTGCAATTCTTCCCATTTGGTGATAAATTGTTCCTGATCTCATCTGATTACAGTCGCCGGGACAGAACAGAAGCTATTTATGCTTCCGCGGTAAATAAAGGCACGGGAGAGCTCACCGGGGAATTTAAAGAAGTAGCCCTCCTGCAGAAAGAGGAGAAGGCCGATGATATTGATTTCAAAATTACCTACAATGCAGACAGCACCAGGATCATATTGGTGAGCAGCATAAAAGGAAAGGAAAGAAATGAATACAAGGTGCAGGAATTTGATAAAAATTTCAGGGCAATCGGTAAACCTGTAGTGCTGACAAATGAGTTTGAGGCAAAGAAATATCAGCTTCAGGACCTGTTGTACCTAAGCAATAATAAGATCCTGCTTGTAGGAAGGGTGTATGAATATGAAGAAGGTAAAAAGAAGAAAGCGAAATTCCTGGATTTCACCAATTACAACATCCGCCTGTATGACGAAAAAGGAAATCAGCAGACGGAAATCAATACCGCTGTCAACGGTAAATGGCTGAACAGTACGAAAGTGGTACAGGAAAAGAACAAAGACCTTGTGCTGGCCGCATTCTACAGCAATAGCAAAAAGGGTAAGACCATTGATGGCCTGTTGGTGCAGAGGATCAATATAAACGACGGGACGATCATCTCTACCAGTGATAAAGCTATTAATAATTCCCTTTTAACTGCAGACAATGGTGATGATGATAAAGATGATGATGATGATAAAGATGAAGACAAAGAGGAAAGAAAAGAAAGGGAAAGGCTGAATAAACTGAAAGATGAAGGTGAAGGGTTCTCAAAATATATGCAGTTCAGGAACATTTTTTATACCCCCGACAATGGACTGGTTATACTGGCAGAACAATATCATCAATATGTGACTGTTTCGAGCACTGCAGGTACGCCTGGTGCTGCTGGTATGATGACAGGCGGAAGCTCAACTACCACTTATCATTACCTTTCCGGCGATCTGTTGATGTGTAAGATCAATGCTACCGGGGATATTGGCTGGCTCGAGATTCTGCCTAAAGATCAGCGGGAAACAATATCCATTACCGGTCCTTCTTATAGTATGGGTTTCGGTCTCAGTTATAGTTATACCGGATACTTTGATTTGGGAGGCAGGCCTTTTTATTCCGGTTTTGGTGCTATGCAATCAGATGACAATATCCAGGTCATCTTTAATGATAGCCCTAAAAATACCGGCGTTACGCAGGCTGGTCAGAAAGCAAAAAAGATCTACCGTTATGCCAAGTCTGATTGTTATGTACTGAATATCGATGCGATCTCCGGCAAACTTGCAAGGAAACAGTTCTTCTCCAACACGGAGGTACCTACAGCGATGCCGCGTTTAGGGTCTATTATTAACAATGAAATGTATCTGATAGGTAAAACGGACCGTACGTTTGGAAAAACCAAACTGGCGATAGGTAAGATCACTTTGAAATAACATTTGTGTTTAAATAGTGTTGTCCCTGATCAGATTTAATGATTCACTTCCGGATAATTGCCGGGATCGGGGACGTACCCGTCATCGGCCGACAAACAAAAAGCTTCTGGCTTTATATTTCTTTTTGTAGCATATTAGCGCCAAATTGATGGTCAATTTGGCGCTAATATACCAGCAGTCAGCTACAATAGAGAAATTGAATAGGTTGTTAAAATGCGAAGCTGAAATGATATAATTACTCTTCACATCTCACCAGGGGTTTAAATTGCAAAGGCGACGGTGTCGGAGGAAGTTTAGGATGGCGAAGTAATTGCATCTTCTGTTTTCAGCAACTCCGTAACCGTTTCGTGCAACTGTGCTTTGGTAAACGGCTTTTTCAGAAAAGCGTCAGCGCCATTTTCTAAAGCTACATCCTCAGCGGCCGCGTCAACACCAGAGATCATGATCACTTTTGTTGTAGGGTGTTCCTTTTTTACAATGCTAAGAAAGTCGATGCCGAAACCGTCAGGCAGGCGATTATCTAATAATATTAAAGAAGGCTTTTCCTGTAGAAGATATTCCCCAGCTTTGGCAATGCTTTGTACATGTTCTATTTCCATTCCCTTGCCTTCCAATAGTATATTTATAAGCAGGCATAGGTCACCTTCGTCTTCAATGATCAATACTTTGCGTGTTTTAGTTTTCATACTTGCATTTTTAATAACTGTTAGAGGTTAAAAAGCATGCCAAATGGCACAGGCCACGCCCATAAGGCTATTTTTGGTTCATGATCAGTACCTTTGGAATAGTAAAGAATATCTATGCCCGTGGTTTGATCCATAACAGTTAAACTACGGACGATTTATCGGCTGAATAAAGCACTGCCTACATGCTCACATTGAAAAATTTTGAATTACAACTAAGTGATAAGATCGTCCATCGGGGAAGGGAATACTATGAGAATGCAGCTGTTGTTGATCTGGAGGAAACGGAAGAAGGTTTATGGTATGCGGAAGTGACGGGAAGCGATACATACCAAGTGGAGGTGAGGTTGCTCAGAAAGAACAACATAGCATCATATTCATGCGATTGCCCGTATGAAGGTGACATCTGCAAACATGTTGTGGCAGTCTTATTTCTGCTGAAGGAAGAATTATCTAAGGCCCCGGCCCCCCAAAAAGGCGATCCCAAAAAAGATTTTAAGACCTTATTACAAAAAATAGGTTTAGAAGAATGCCGGGAATTTATTCTGACGCATGCTGCAAGCGATCAAAAGTTCAAATCTATATTTGAACGCTACTTCGCGGATAAAGATGGCGACATGGATATAGGTAAGAGCTATACCCAACAACTAAAAGGCTTGATACGGAGCAATTCAGGCGGAGATTTTATTGATTACAGATCTGTTCAACAATTGGCAAATGAGATTAATGGATTACTTGATGAGGGGCGACGCCTGTTAGAAAAGGGCAATTTTCATAACGCGTTTATTTTAGCAAGATCAGTATTGACGGAAGTCATCGACCTTATTACTTATTGCGATGATTCCGGTGGATACATTGGAGATATTATCAATAGTGCCATAGCATTGATAAAGGTTGTCGTGGAGGAGGAAAAGGCAATGACGGATGTGCAGGCAGAGATATTTGATTTTATACGATCAGCGGTAAGCCTTCCGGTATATTTCGATTATGGTGATTTTGGACATGATATGCTGGATGTTTATTTTACCCTTGCCATAAAGTTAAATGAACAGGCGTCCTATCTGAATTTTATTGATGGTCAGATTAAAAAGACATCAGAAGACGAGCATTCTTATAGGAAGGATTATTTTCTTGTGCGGAAAGTAGCATTCTTACATGCTATTGGGAATTTTAGTGATGCTCAGGCACTTCTTCGGGAAAATTTAGATATTGTTGATATTCGACGCGGCGAGGTTAGGCGCCTGGTAGAAAAGACCGATCTTTCTTCGGCTAAGCAATTAATAGTTGAGGGAATTGAACTTGCCCGAAAAAAGGACCATCCGGGAACGGTAAGGCAGTGGGAGGAAGAGCTTCTCCACATTGCTGTTTTAGAAAACGATAAAGATACAATAAGGTATTATACAAAACATTTTGCTTTTGATCGGGGCTTTCATCAGATTTATTACAATCAATGGAAGAGTAGCTTCGACATGGATGAATGGGAAGAGGAAATAGAAAAATATATTGAAGAAAGAATAACAGGTGTAGAACTACAATATCAAAAAAATAAGGGAAAAGTATGGTATTCGCCAGATACACTACTGCTTGATGTACTCGCTCCTATCTATATTGAGGAGAAATACTGGGACAGACTGCTGAGTCTTATGAGCCAGGAAATAGATCTGGACCGGCTGTTACGGTACCATGATCATTTAGTGAATATTTATCCCATACAGCTGTTAGCATTATATCTTCCCGCCTTTGGGCGTAAAGGTGATATAGTTGGAAACCGTCGGGAATATACGGATCTGGCTATCAAAATGATAATGGTGATTGAAGCTATTCCTGAGGGAACGGATGAAGTCATCACTATTGCAGAGGAAATATGCCGTAAATATCCCCGCAGGCCTGCTATGATACAAGAGCTGAATAGGGTTATTGAAATGCGGGGGTAAAATCGCCCACAAATCAAGGCTGTTTCGGTTCTGAATAATGCGCATATCACGGGAAAGATGGGCCTGCCGGCATAAATATGGTCGAAGTACTTTTTGAGCTGGGTGTAAAAGCCAGGTCTTTGGCGGCGGCATCTGGCAGCATGCCGGTACCCGAAACCGCCGTATTTTGATAGTATGGTATTTGCTGTAAGTGCTATAGCTTAAACTATAGTAGTATCAAAACGTTTGTAATATTCATTTATGAAGGAAGGGCAATCTAAAAAAGCATCGGCTGGCGATTTTGTTCGCGTGCGGGGTGCAAGGGAACACAATCTTAAAAATATCAATGTTGACATACCGCGTAATGCGCTGGTTGTTTTCACAGGCGTATCGGGTTCAGGTAAATCTTCGCTGGCATTCGGAACTTTGTATGCTGAAGCACAACGCCGTTACCTGGAATCAGTCTCACCTTATGCAAGACGGTTATTTAACCAGATGTCCGTCCCTGAAGTGGATGAAATCGAAGGTCTGCCTCCTGCTGTTGCCTTACAACAACAACGCGGTGCAGTAACCACACGTTCTTCTGTTGGTAGTGTAACAACGCTATCCAACCTGCTCCGTATGTTGTTTTCAAGGGCAGGCGACTATCCCAAAGGACAATCGATCATCTACGCTGAAGGCTTTTCACCGAATACACCCGAAGGGGCCTGTCCCAACTGTCACGGGCTTGGCCGTATCTATGATGTGACCGAAAAATCGATGGTACCGGACGACAGTCTCACGATCCGTGAACGGGCCATTGCTGCGTGGCCTACAGCCTGGCAGGGGCAAAACCTGCGCGAGATACTGATGACGCTGGGCTATGATGTAGATAAGCCCTGGCGTGATCTGCCGAAGAAAGACCGTGAGTGGATACTATTTACAGACGAACAGCCAACCGTTCCTGTGTATTCAGGCCTTTCTGCAAAAGAAATGAAGAAGGCGCTGAACCAAAAATTGGAGCCGAGCTACATGGGCACGTTCACAGGTGCTAAGCGGTATGTAATGCAGACCTTCGCGAATACGCAAAGCCAGCTAATGAAAAAGCGGGTAATGCAGTTTATGACGGGGGCAGATTGCCCGGTGTGCAATGGTAAAAGGTTAAAAAAAGAATCTCTGTCTGTAAAATTTGCCGGCTATGATATTACAGAGATATCGCGCCTTCAATTGTATGAGCTTAATAAAATTTTTAGTCCTTATGCCAGACAGGCATCGTTTGATAAAATAAATGAACTGCACCCTGAAAAAGCAATGGTGGCTCAACGTATTGCGGAAGATCTCGTGGCAAGGCTGTCTATAATGCTTGATCTCGGCCTTGGCTACCTTACGCCGGAACGCAGCACGCCTACGCTGTCACCGGGTGAGTTGCAAAGACTACGGCTTGCAACGCAGGTACGTTCAAATTTATTCGGCGTTGTGTATGTTCTCGATGAACCTTCTGCGGGCCTTCATCCGGCGGATACTGAAGCATTGCTGCGCGCGCTGGATAAGCTGAAAGACGCTGGCAATTCGCTTTTCGTAGTCGAGCATGAAGTGGATATCATTCGGCACGCTGACTGGGTGGTAGATGTCGGTCCTGCCGCTGGTGTTAACGGTGGTGAAATTCTATACAGCGGGCCTTTAAGCGGGTTGCAGAAAGTGGAAACCTCTGTTACCCGGCGATATATAGCACAGGCAATCCCGCCTAAACGAACTGCACGTACTACGACAAGCTGGCTACGTTTGGAAGGAGTTTCCCGCAATAATCTCAGCAACCTGGATGTTTCTTTTCCCTTAGGCGTTTTGACGAGTGTGACAGGTATTTCCGGCTCAGGTAAAAGCAGCCTTGTCAGCCAGGCGCTTATAGAACTCGTTGCAGCGCAGCTTGGCCAGGAAATAGATCCTCCAACTGAAGATCAACAGGATTTACTTCAGGAAGAAACAGTTCTTTCTTCAGGGCGGATAACGGAAGGTATGGAACGGGTTAAACGCATGGTACGGGTGGATCAAAAACCGATCGGCCGTACACCCAGGTCTAATCTTGCTACGTACACCGGCTTATTTGACCATGTGCGTAAACTTTTTGCAGCAACGAAAATGGCGAAAGCGCGTCATTACGATGCAGGCCGTTTTTCGTTTAACGTAGCCAAGGGCCGTTGTCCACATTGCGCCGGTGAAGGCTTCGTAATGGTAGAATTGTTGTTCTTGCCAAGCGTGTATTCCCCCTGTCCTACCTGCCACGGCACGCGCTACAACGACAAAACGCTCGAAATAAAATACAAGGATAAGAATATTGCTGAAGTACTTGCGATGCCGGTAGATGTTGCGTGGGAGTTTTTTGAAGAAGAGGAGATCTTGCGGCGTAGCCTTAATGTTGTTCGACAGGTAGGCTTAGGTTATTTAAGGTTAGGTCAGCCTGCTACAGAATTATCAGGCGGTGAGGCACAACGCATCAAACTGGCAACGGAATTGCAGCGTTCGCAGCGTGGCGATACGCTTTATGTGCTGGATGAACCGACGACAGGATTGCACCCGGCAGATGTAGAGAAACTGATGGTGCAATTAAATTCGCTGGTAGATGCGGGCAATACGGTGATCGTTGTTGAGCACGACATGCACGTTATTGCGCAGAGCGATTGGGTGATCGACATTGGGCCGGGGGCCGGCGAACAGGGCGGAAAGATCGTTGCTGAAGGAATACCGGCGGCGGTTGCCAAAAATAAAAAGAGTGAAACAGCTGCTTATTTATCCCTGTACGTATGACCCGGGTCGCAGGCTAAAATGACACCAAATCAGGGTATTCATTTATCAGGCAACTGACAACAGATTTTATAATCAACCGTTATGCGAAGACGGGTTTCATTAATCCAATCACAACATGACAATGCAAAAACAAATATGTCGCGATGGACAGTTGCCTTCATTTTGACAACAGTTCTTTCTTCGACAGGGTTACACGGACAGCCGTCATCTTCTACTGCTTTTGTATTCCGTCTTTATGACAATGGTTCGTGACATGAACTTGAAAATCTGTTAAGACTAACACAATAGATGATTATTTAATTATAATGTTTTCTAAAAACTGAATATATTCGTTTGTACAGCAATACAACCGTTAGCGGATATTTAATAGCAGGCAATCTTTATAGATGAGGATAATTTTGATACTTTCACTTATACTTGGATCTTACTCGATTGGGCAGGGACAAAAAGCCGGCATTAATCTATCTGAATATTTAAAGCCCAGATGTGATACCTTAGTCTATAATTGTATTTATGATTCTTACCACGCGTCAGGTCTTCGTGATACAAGCGAACTAGTTTACAGGAAAATCCTTATTGGTAAAGACACTGCTTATTATATTTCGACCGCAGATGATACGACTGGACGTTGGGCTCAGTGGGCAAGCTTTTCAGGTTCTGCTATGATTTTCAGGAATGATTCTGTATGGTTAGCGTCGCTTACCGAGAATCAAAGTCCAACTGAGTTGACTGAAAAGAATTTCAATCATATTTTACCACCAAACTTACGATTTTCCAAGCCATTCGACCTGGCTAAATTGAAATGGAGTTTTGTGATGGGAGTCTTTATAAAGGATTATCAATTTGAAGATCTTTGGATAGGTGACACTGTTCTTAAGAAATGTATTAAGCTGAACTTAATAGTGTATGACAGATCAACAAAGCCGAACGATGCAACTGTATGGTTAAGCAAAGAATATGGAACTGTAAAATGGGTTCGCACAACGGGTCGTGTAGAGGTTTTAGATTTAACCCAATTTAGAAAGAATTGCCGCTAACAAACATTGCATTGACCATGTTGTAGTCAGCCCAAAATTAAGACTGTTTGGAAGCTGTTATAACCACAGGTGCCAACCTACGGGACACTAGAGGTTGCGGACCCGACGGGACAACTATCGAATCAATTTGCTCGGATTAGACAAGATTTATCGGTTCGGCAAGCAAATTTTGTAAGCCCTGCCAAACACAAATCACGGAATATGGTATGGGGAATAAATAATTTTGCTGCCCTCTGGTGAATTAAGCAGATCGCAAAATTCTTATACTTGTCCGAATCCTCAGTAAACAACCAGTTAGTTTCCGTTCATAAAGCACTGTAATCCATCGAAGCCCAGATCAGGAGGGATATGTTTAAATAAAAAGAAATAAGCAGTGGTTGCTTATTTCTGTTGTAATATCAATGTTGTTGTGTGACCAAGTTCTGTTAGGCAGGCTCAGCATCGTATTTTGAAGATGCTTGTTGGAGTTGCTGTATGCCATACATACCGTGAATATCTCTATGCGTTTTCTCTTGTATTTACAGCTTTGTATTGATTTGTCCATGTGTCGGTAGAGGAAAGGAAAGCGGGGTTATCGTAATCGAGTGACCCCTGTTCTGTCATTTTTTTGACGATCCAACGGAAGTAATAGTGGTTAAATAATCTCAGGAATTCTGTGAAGTAGATATCAGCCACTCCGGGATTACCTTTGATGGTCATCATATTCTCATCATTGTCAGTAGTGGACGGACCACTGAAGTTAGCCGAGCCAGTTGCAATAATACAATCTTTCTGCAGCGGATCTTTCAAGCGGAACTTGGAGTGTACGGTCTATGACCGCGAAAAACGGCAATATCGAACCGAAAAAGTGAATTTTGTCTTTCCCGGATTGCCCGACTGCAAAGGGATTGGGCAGAAAACGAAAAAGGGGACAGTCATTTTTTTTATGACTTGTCCCCTTTAGCGGACCAGACGGGACTCGAACCCGCGACCTCCGCCGTGACAGGGCGGCATTCTAACCAACTGAACTACTGATCCTTTTTGTTCGCCGGGGTGCAAATATTGAATAAATATTTTAAATAGACAAATAATTGTTTAGTGTGTTGCCTGCCATCCCTGCCAGGCTCCCCACCAGGACATTTGTCCTGCTTCCCCGGTTATTTTTTACAATCTTTGCACCATGAACAACATTGCTATCTTTTGCGGATCTAACTTCGGGAATGATCCGGTTTATACCAGTCTGACCAAGGAATTGGGCAATTGTATTGTAAAGAACAAACTCAGGCTGATCTACGGCGGAGCAGCTGTTGGTCTGATGGGAGTTGTGGCCGACCAGGTATTGTCACTGGGAGGGGAGGTGATTGGCGTATTGCCGGAAAAGATCTCCAATACGGAGATTGCCCACAAAAACCTTACGCAATTGCATGTTGTAGCTACCATGCATGAGCGGAAGGCAATGATGGCGAACCTCGCAGATTGTTTTATAGCAATACCCGGCGGGATAGGTACCCTGGAAGAGATTATAGAGGTGTTCACCTGGGCGCAGCTGGGCTTTCATAGCAAGCCTTGTGGCATTCTCAATGTGAATGGTTACTATGACAAGCTGCAGGAGTTGTTGATGACAATGTGCAGTGCAGGTTTTTTATCTGAATACCATATGAAGTCTCTGGTTTTTGATGATGATCCGGAACGTTTACTGAATACAGTGCTGCAACAAAAGGTGGTTTATCAGCCTAAATGGGTGAAGTAATTGCTTCTCCGGATGTAGTAAAAGCTTGTTCTTCCTGGTATTTAAAGCTGACCGTAATAATTACACCATTCCTGCTCTGTATGTGCAATGTGCCGTCCAGTTGTTCGGCAAGAGTGTTCATGAGCATCATTCCCATCGACTGTTTACGGTCCCGATTATTATCTTCTATGGGTAGCCCGACGCCATCGTCTGCGATTATAAGTGTCAGCTGTCCGGGAGATGTCTCCTGCAGGGAGATCTTAATAAGCCCGTTCCCGGTAAAAGCATATTTAATGGAGTTGGTGATCGCTTCATTTAGTATCAGTCCAATGGGAACGGAATGTGATACATCCAGTTTTATGTTGGCTATCTGAAGATCAAACCGGATCTTATTAATACCTGAAAAGCCATCTTTCAGGTATTCAACCAGGTCTTTGATATACGCGCTCATTTCTATCAGGGCCATGTTCTCAGATTGATATAATTTCTGATGAATGAGGGATATCGCCTGCATACGGTACCTGCTTTCCCTTATGGCGTTGAGTGCGTCTTTATCATCGAGGAATGCAGCCTGTGTGTTCAGGAGGCTCATGACTATCTGCAGGTTATTTTTGACGCGGTGGTGTATTTCTTTTACCAGCCATTCTTTTTCTCCCAGTAATTTATGTTGTGTGGCAATGAGATCCTGGAGAGATATGTTTTTCTCGTTGATCTCATTCTGTTTTTGCATCAGTTGCCGGTTGTTGCTCAGTTTAAGCTGGTAACGGTTATATCCCAGTGCCAGCATAATGACCAGCATGACGGCGCCTGCAATGATCACATTCCTGGTAAAGCGGACTTTGTCCAGTGCTGCGCGTTGCAGCTGCGACTTACGTGTGAGCAGTTCAATGCTCTGTTGTTTCTGTTGTGTTTCAAACTGCACCTGTAAGGTACTTATTTGTATTGCCTTAGAGATGTTGAACAGGGAATCGTTGACAATTTTATACTGGCGATAGTGTTCGACTGCTTCTTTGTAATTGCCCATGGCGGAATCGGCCTGGAAAAGATCGTGATAGGCGACTGACTGCAGGCTTAGATTCTTTGACCTCAGCGCCGTTGCAATCACGTTTAAGGCCAGCTGATGGCTTTTCACATAATCACCGGTTATAAGATAATACCTGGATTCAATGTCATCTGCAGATGCGTGCAACATGTCAGGCAACTGGTTTTTGCCTTTGTGTACGATGCGAATATAGGGGAGAGCTGCATTATGTTGTTTAAGATCCATATGACAGCCCGCGATGAATATATACATCCACATTTTTTCTGCGAAGTCAGTGGGCGGATAATTACGTTCCAGCCGTTTAATTACGGCCAGGGCTTTATCAGGTCTTTTCTTCATTGCATAAGTCGCCGCGGTATTGATGGACAGGAGACGCAGTGTAGATGTATCATTTAGCTTAGATGCTATGAGCCAGGCTTTTTGGTAGTATTTTAATGCTTCGTCCGATTCTCCCATATAGTGGTAGAGGAGTGCCAGTCTGTTATAAACCGTAGCATTTGTGCTTACTGTGTCTTTTCGTGACTCTACCACTTTTACGGCAAGCAGGTTGTACTTGAGTGCGTTACCAAAATCTCCCAGGCGGTTATAGCCTGTTCCAAGAAGCGAATAAACATCAGCGCCGGGTTCCACTTTAATTTCATCATAAATGGCTACCGATTGCGCCAGTGTTTCTGTCAGTAATTTGAAGTCGTCCGTGACATTGTAAAGATCTCCCAGCACATACAGCGTATGTGCCAGTCTTTCCTTCAGGCCGGCAGCTCTGTAAAGTTTAATGGCCTCCTTGTAACAGCTGATCTTAATGTCCAGGTTTTCCCTGGGTTCCAGGCTATAATAGTTAGCCAGTTCGACATATGTATCTGCGAGATAGGCGCTCTGCTGCCATTTTTGAAAAATGCTTTTCGCTTCCAGGGCGTACGCTTTTCCTTTCGCTGTTATTTGTTGCTCACGCAGGATATTTGAATAGAGCAGGTAACTTTGTCCCTGCCATATTTTATTGCCTGCTTTTATAGAAGATGCCAGTATTTTATCTGCAAAAAGGGTAGCGCTGTCCATATCGATGCCGACGGCACCTGGCTTCATCACATACATGTATCCTGCATTCAGCAATATGCGCATCTCCGCGGTATCCGGGCGCTCTTTTTTTATCAGCTCTTGTAGAACTGCGTATGAAGGCAGCTGCTTTTGTGCAAGGCATTGTAATAAACACCCCATCATACAACAGGAAAGCAACAGTATCCTGTTCATATGCTAATTATTTTTATAGACATTTTTTCTGATTCCTGTGCCCTGTTCCGCTGGACATGTTGGAGACACAGGTTTGCATTAAGATGGCTCATCACGACAGACGAAAAGTACAATATTTTTTATGATCATGCAATCTTTAACCCCTGTTGAAGGTACTATTTTAATAATGTTAAAGTGACACTTGCCTGGAAGGGCTATTTTTTTCAATTATTATAAGTGGCAGTGTCTTGCGTTGGTATTTGATATTTCAGTTTTTAGATTGATTGAAGCTCATGCTTCACGTCAGTTACGAAAAAACAGGTACGCTGTGTGTCGATCTTTGCCTGCTGATCTTTGTCTAAGAAAAAGTCAGCACTTATTAAGAACACCTGCTTACAAACAAAAGCCGGATGAAAAGTATCACCCGGCTTTTATACCTACCCCCTATTGGTCCAATTATGAAATGTTTTTTTAATAAGATGCAGCGGTTGAAAGGTCTGTCGTGAAATTGGTTTGTGTATATTGTGTACCAAACCGGTCAGTTGCAACAATCTTGACTGTGGCACCCGGATCTTTAAGGGTGTATTTATAAAGATGCTCAGGGTTAGCAAAAGCTTTTTCAGTAAGTACGCCGTTATGATACCCTGTAGCCCAGGCATCAATACCAGTAAAACGTTCCATAGTTCCTGTTTTGACATTATTCTCGTACACATCCACCTTCCAGCTACTATCCATGTTCCAAACATTTGCTACAATCTGTGATGAGGTCAGGTTAAAACTGAAAGTCCCGTTTGGTCCGCCAAATGAGCTGTTCCCTCTATACATTCTGATCTGGAAGTCTTTAGGATAGCGTACCGATTTATAATACCAGTTTTTAACAGCATTATTTTCAACCTCAAAAACCTGGTAGCCATTAGGGGTACCATCGGCATTAATCGTTGATGACCACCACCGGCCGCAGGCCGCTCCATGAATATGCTGATAAAATAAAGGATTAGCGGAGTTGATATTATTTGCGTTTGCGTGCAAATGCCCTGCCATAATATGTACTTCCTTATAACCGGCAAGCAGATTTTTCATCTCTGTCCCTCCGGTATTCAAGGTATGTCGATGATATGACATTACGATCACCTTGTCTTTACTTACATAGCTCAGATCCTGCTGTAGCCAGATTAACTGCTTAGCTGTAAATCCGGAAGAATATGAGCCATCAGCAGCAAAAATAATGTCATTCATACATATAAAATGCACATCACCCACATTAAAGGAATAGTCTAAGGGCCCAAAAACTGCACTGAAAATTTCGCCATTTTTAGTCTGGTTAGTTGCTGACTTGAATAGATCATGATTACCTGCTACCACAAATGTTGATGGCGAAATAGTAGCTAACGATTGTCGGATCGGTACTAACAGGTCTTGCTTATCAGCAACAACATCACCTAACACCAACGTATAGTACGGCAAACTTTCTCCGTTCATATTTGTTTTTATGTCGTCTACCGTTTCGTTTTTAAACCTGTTCAGTTCTGCAGTACTGGCAACCTGAGGGTCTGATATGCCGATGATTTTAAATTTTGTTTCCTTTGCTTTTTTGATCAGTGTAAAATCAGCTTGCACAGCATCTGACAATGGAGCTGTTATCTTTTTATAAAACTCACGAAGTCCGCTGCTGCCAACACTTGCGTTGTATTCTGCCGGCGCAGAAAAGTAGACGAATTGGGCTGCTGAATCCCTTGTTAAGGTATAGTTTCCATTATCATCTGTAATAGTGCAAGTAAAGCCATCGCTTACAACCACATTCTTCACCGGGTTGCCAATATCATCCTGCAAATGTCCCGTGATATTATTCGCTAATGTTACTTTTTTAATTGCATCTGGCGTAGAATGCAGTGTGTTTGCATACTCAGGCTTCTTACATCCAACGGAAACAAGAAGCGAAAAATAGATGAACAGATTTTTTATATGAAATATTTTATTTGATTTCATGGCTTATATTTTAAATAGCTAAAATTCAATTGAGAGTTTGGTTCCAGACGGAAGGGTAGGTCAATCGTTATTGCTCATTCGCAACCATTTCAACTAAAAATATTAAGATTTAATATCCAGGGTTTTGAACGAGATTTTTATTGCTGATCATTTGATTAGCTGGAATAGGAAAAATGAAAGTCCGGTTATCAGGATCTTTACTCTTGCCTGGGTTGCGTGCGCCAGTAAAATAGGGTAGCTGATCAGCGACCTCAAAACGGATCAGGTCATTTCGTCTGCAGCCTTCCCAGGCGAGCTCGCGTCCACGTTCTGCCAAAATATTTGGCAGGGTTAAGTCTGCTGCAGTCCAGTCGTTCAAACCGGCACGTTTCCTTATAGCGTTGATCAGCATCAGGGCATCACCAGTCTGCCCGTTTCTAATCTGTGCCTCTGCCTTGATCAGGTAAGCATCGGCCAAACGGTAGACGACACCATCATTACTTGCATTTGTACCCGCACCTGGCTGAGGTGCGTATTTAACACTTCTGGCGCCAGCAAACTTAAATGTATCGGCCGGATTACTTAATTCATTTACATATGGACTTAATATGACCGGTTTTTTGGTTGCCACGTCAATCAATACTGCTCCGGAGGCATTATACTGCTGGCCAATCAGCCACATTTTTTTTCTGATGTCATTGTCACTAAAAGTCCTGTAGAATGCTGTAGGTGCGCACCAGCCATTGTTTGGCTGCCCGCCAAGATTGTATGTATACATGTGGCTGCCATTAAGGGAACGCCTGACCATGATGTTGCCACCGATAAATGTGAAGTCAAAAGGTACAACGAAGATATTCTCAACGGAACCTTCGTTAGCCACAATAAAATTGTCAAAGAAGTTAGCCTGCAGATTGTATTTGCCGGATTTGATCACCTGATCTGCTGTGTTTGCGGCTTTCTCCCATTGTGGTGTCCCGGTATATACCTGTGCATTCAGGTACAACTTGGCGAGTAACATGTAGCCTCCCCATTTATTTATATGGCCATAATTCGCCACAGCTTTGTCCTGAAGCAATGGAACATTCGTTGTCAGCTCGTTTTCCAGGAAATTATAAACCTCGTTTCGTGAACGCTGCTTGACCGTAGTGGGATTGACATTATAATCGGTCACTAAGGGAACATTTCCGAAGAGGTCAGTGAACACGAAATAATAGTAAGCCCGTAAAACCTTTATCTCTGCAATGATCTGGTCAAGATTTACAGGTCTGTTGTTCTCCGGAATCTGGTTAACCGTGCTTAATAAAAAATTACATTTACCTATTCCATTGCTGATGTCATTCCACGCGTCATTAAGCACTTTAATGTCCGGCCTGTAATTATGCAGCCATAATGCCTGCCACATTCCCCCGTCATACCAGTCGTTTCCCCGGGTGGGGATAACCAATTCATCGGAAGAGACAGAATTGAGTTGAAAAGTGTTTCCCATTGGTATCGTGGTCATTGGCGTGTAAGCCTGAGCTAATGCCGCATTGACCTGCTGGGGTGTTTGAAAAAAATTATCCGGCGTTACCTGATTGTAGACCTTGCTGTCTAACTTAGTACAACTGCTAAGCAATATTGAGATTGTAGCGGTGATAATCGCTGAAGCGAAATATATCTGTTTCATAATTACTTAGTTGATTATCGAAATGAAAAACTGGTTCCCAGTATGATCGTACGATTTTTGGGATATGAATTACCATCCAGAAAATTCCCTGCAATCTCCGGATCCAGTCCGCGGTATTTGGTGATCACGAACAAGTTATTTCCGGCTATATATAGCCGGAAATTCTTCATCCCGGTCATTTTTTTAAAAGTATATCCAAGAGTGGCATATTCAAGCCTTAAAAACGATGCGTTTTCCAGCCACTTATCTGAAATATATGGTGCATCCTTTATCCCATTTGTCAATGCTGCCGGTGTTGTGTTGGCACCCGGCAACCTTGCTGCGGACTCATAATTCAGCAGCACCTGATTGAAGAGCTTATGCCCCTGAACACCGCGGATAAAAAAGTTCACATCCCAGTTTTTGTAAGTGAAGGAGTTGTTCAGTCCATAGCTGAATTTTGGATTGGGATCAATGTAATATTTGGTCGGGGCGGGATTTTCGGTGATCGTTTTCCCGTCAAACAACTGTCTTCCGGCAGCGTCAGTCCCGGTAAAATGAGGAAGAAAGTAAACGTTCAATGGTTCGCCCGGCTTGATATAACTTACAGGTACAGAATTTAAACCCCTTCCCGTTACAGTAGCCGTACCTACCTGATCGGTATTCAGAATAAACCCATTGTACTCGCCTGAAAGGCTTAAAGCCTTTGTTTTAATCCTGGTGAATTGTCCGTTTACAGTCCAGTTAAAGTTTTTCGTCTTCACAACCACTCCCGATAGCATGACTTCTAACCCTTTATTGGTCATATCACCAACATTTGCCAGTATGGTATTTACAAAAAAAGGTGGGGTTGGAACACTGTAATTGTATAGCATATGAACGGTTTTATCATCGAAGTAGTTGATATCACCTGTCAACCTGCTATTGAAAAAGGAAAAATCTACCCCTATATTCCTGCCATGCCGTTCTTCCCATTTTAGGTCAGGGTTTGGATTTTGACTATAGGAATAACTATTAAGAAGAGGGTAAGACAGGTTTGACGCATCATAATAACGTGCCTGCGCCGAGTATAAGGCGATGGCATTGTAGGGCCCGATACTATTGGAATTACCTACCACACCAAAGCCTGCTCTTAGCTTAAGATCGTCTACCCAGTTCACCTTTTTCAGCACATCACTTTTTAACCGGTAAGCCAGGCTCACTGATGGAAATGTACCCCATTGGTGATCAATGCCAAATTTGTCTGAACCATCCCTACGCAACGAGGCGGTCAGGTAGTACCTGTTATCGTAGGCATAGTTGATTCGACCTAAAAATGAAATGATCTTATAGGCGGACTTGCCGGAGCCTATCTGATTTTTTGTCAGATCGCCCGAACCTAAATTATTGTCTAAAACATCCGGTACAAGATAGTTTTGTCCGTTAGCGTAAAAAGATTCATTATCAAACTGATTGTACTCATGTACAAACATGGCAGCAAAATTGTGTTTACCCAAAGTTTTACTGTAATTGATATGCGCATTAGCTTCGATCGTGTTTTGGTTGTAGCTATTCTGCCCTGCTGTATTGATATTACCCTCCAAAGGGAAAGTTGGGGTAAAATTGTGCGTCAGCGTATTGTCCTGAATCAAAACCCCTGTCAGCCCCACACTCAAACCTGGGGTGATCTTATAATTACCGGTTGCGTTGATCAGGGTTTGCTTGGTTGTTTCCTTAGCAAGTGTTTCCTTTAAGTGCATCACCGGGTTGGCTTGCAAAAGATCTGTGAAGGCAAAGTAAGACCCGTCCGGATTGTATACGGGATATGTGGGTGGGGCGTTGAAGATGTATTGGTTGATCGAATTCGGATCGGATAACTGATCTCTATAGACCGTTGTATTTGACATGTTTAAAAGGATCTCCAATTTATCATTCAAGGCCTTTTGCTGCGCATTGAATCTTAAGCCAAGCTGACGCTTATTGGTGTTAATAATAATGCCCTGCTGGTTTTGATAATTGAGTGACGCACGGTATGTAAATTTGTCGGTGCCGCCTGAAAATCCAAGATTGTTACTATAAACAACACCTGTGCGGTTTACAGCCCTCTGCCAGTCGGTGTTGGCCCCTTTATCAAAAGTAGGGACGTTTACGTTAGGGATCTGGCGAATTGTAGTAAGATAGTCGCTGGCTGACAGGAGATCCCAGTATTTGGCCTGTTTTTCAAATCCTGTAAAACCTTCGTAATCAACCTGGAGATTTTTACCTTTTCCCTTCTTAGTAGTCACTAAAATAACACCGTTAGCACCTCTGGCGCCATAAATGGCAGTCGCAGAAACGTCTTTCAGTATATCATAACTTTCAATATCTGCCGGCGAAAGGTTTTGAAATTGTGAAGCACTGGAGATAGCTATCCCATCGATCACAAATAGTGGTCTTTGGTCACCGAGAATTGAGGTTTGCCCCCGCAGGGAGATTGAAGCACCCTGATCATTGGGATCGCCACCGCGCTGAGTAATAATTAAACCTGCAACTTTTCCCTGGATCTGATTTAAAGGATTGATAACAACGCCCTTATTAAAATCTTTGGCGGTGACATTAGAAACACTGCCTGTAACGTCTGACTTCTTTTGACTGCCATAGCCTACGACAACAACCGAGCTTAAGGTAGCGACCTCTGATCTCATTCTTATGACTTTCGGCAAGTCGCCTGCTGCAATTTCTAAAGATTGGTAACCGATAGCACTAAAAACAATCAGGCTGTTTTTATCACCTACGCTCAAGTTGAAAACCCCTGCAGTATCTGTAACCGTGCCCTGGGAAGTCCCCTTTACTTTAACAGTTAAGCCTGGAATGGGTACGCCATTTTCATCAATCACAGTTCCTTTTAGTTCAATAAAAGATAACTTTTGTTTCTCCCGCTTGGGCGCGGTATTGACCGGTTTGTCTTTGATCAGTACACTCTCACCATGAATCTCATAAGTAAGACGTTCCCCGGCAAGAAAAGTGTTCAGCACTTCGCTAATACTTGCGTTGACGAAACTAACATTCCTGGTTTTAAGGTCCTTAATCTTATTAGCCGATACAAGAATATTGTAATTGGTCTGTTTCCTGATCTCTTTTATGATCTGTTTAAAAGATGTGTTTTTATGAACAAAATTAATTGTTTGTGCGAATGTGCTTGCCCTTGCTTGAAACAGGGCTGCTAATATGAACACAACGGTCAGTTTCATTATTAGTGTATATTTATAAATGGGCCCGGGAGGTGCACACGAAATGCGTATAAAATTTTTATACATTTGTAATTCTGGTTTAATTAAATATTGTTAGAGCAATTTCGGTTACCAGTTCAAAAGTGGAGGTATTCCACTACCTCCACTTCATTTATATCTTGCGTAACCGCGGTTAGGTGGGTGTCAGGTGCTTTGTTTTTTATTCATAATTCTTAATTAAGCGTTTATATTTTTATTGTCTATTTTTGGTTTGTCTGTATTTTAGAAAATACTTTGATTGTTCTGCCTTGAATTTCAAATTGTACATCTCCCGTAACCTCAAGCATCTTCAAAACTTTGGATACCTCTGAGTACCTGGTTATGCGCCCTAAATAGGATTCATGTATATCAGAACCTTTTTGATATACTACATCAACATCGTACCATCGGGAAATTTTTCGCATAACACTTTCCAACGGCTCATCTTCAAATTGGAAGAAATCATTTTTCCATGCTACGGATTCGTCAATATCTGCATCTATGATTTTGATAGCCGGGTTCCCGATCGCATTGATCGCCTGTTGGCCTGGTTTTAAAACTGCTGTTTGTGAACCGCGGGTAAGACTTATCCCTCCTTCCAATAGTGTTGTTTTGATCACCGGCTCATCATCATATGCGTTGATATTGAACTTTGTGCCCAAATCTTTAACAAGCTGGCCTTTTACACTTACGAGGAATGGGCTGTTTACATTATGAACAACCTCAAAATACACTTGCCCGGTAATGGAAACTTTTCGTTCCTTATCAAATGCGACCGGGAAACGGATCGAGGAGGCCGCGTCAAGAATGGCGATTGTGCCGTCTGAAAGAGTTAACCTATATTTTCCGCCGCGAGGAGTAACAACGGTGTTGTACAAGATCGGTTCTTTAATATCACTAGCACTATCCGATGTATAGCTCAGGCTACCACTATTAGTTTTGTTGATTTTTACACTGCCCTGCCTGACAAGCAATCCCTGTTTACCGGATGTTAGATTAATGTTGCTGCCGTCATCCAGTATTAAGACTGCCTTGTTTCCACCGGGTTGTATCTGGCCAACAACTGCTTGACTTACTTGTTGTTTAACGGGTGATTTTTTAGGGACCAGATAGGCGACGAACATCGTCGTTAATATCAGCGAAGCGGCAACCGCAACCCGAACATATAGTTGTGTTGGACGTTTATTATTTACGATACCTGCTTTATTATGAATACGCTGGAGAAGCAAATTCCTATATTCATCCTTGCTCATATGGCTTTCAATAAAATCAGCACCTTCTTCACTCTGGAACCATTCGTCAACCTCTTGCTGTTCTTTACGATTTAATTCCCCCCGCAAATATTGGTGAGCCAGATTTTGTAGTCTTTCACTATATGGTCGTTCATTCATTTTACCTTGCTTTTTAAATAGGTTCTTTTTCCGTGGCCAATCCCGCAAAAAAGGAATATTTTTTTTTCGGCATTGGCCCTGAGCGATCATACATCAATAATTTTTAGAACTTTAAACGGGTGAATCAGTGCTATAAGAGAAGCTAAAGAAGTTGTCCGGTCGGCCTTTTCACGAGTTGTCTGATTCCCGATGACTACGGAAATATTGTCAAGTGCCTGCGGACCGCCAACAATACAGCCTGCCGTAAAGGAGCGGAGAAAAAGCTTGCGGAAACAATCTAAGAAATTTACCGGGAGCAGAAAGTTAGCTTTAACAACGTTATGAGCGGGCGAGTTTCATGAACGAATAGTAATGCAAATATCATTAATGCTTAACATATAGTTAACCTGCAGTTACTAATTTCGAAGAAATATAATTGCATTATTTCAACAACTTAGCTGTGAGTTCACTGCATACATTTGATGATTCAAAATTGCTTAGTTTACTTGAGAACAGTAATGCGAATGCATTTGACGTGCTTTACAATCGTTATTGGGACAGGGTGCTAAGTCTGGCATATCGAAAAACAGGTGATCTCATGGAAGCGGAAAATATTGTGCAGGATGTTTTCGTTTCGCTTTGGAAAAGGCGGGAAAGCCTCAAAATAACAGGTAACTTTTCAAACTATCTT
This sequence comes from Chitinophaga filiformis, assembly GCF_023100805.1. Taxonomy (NCBI): domain Bacteria; kingdom Pseudomonadati; phylum Bacteroidota; class Chitinophagia; order Chitinophagales; family Chitinophagaceae; genus Chitinophaga; species Chitinophaga filiformis. The sequence goes on along the minus strand of NZ_CP095855.1, from coordinate 7,447,338 downwards.
TTTGTTTCTGTAAAGTACAGGACTCTTAAGTTCCTGGCAAAAAAGGCCGCTGTGCGTTCCATAAGCTTAGATTTGGCTAGTGATCCGCAGGATAATTCCACACAAGAATATCTGGAATTTGAGGAGATTCGGGAACGGCTTGAAATTCTTGTTGATAAGCTTCCTGAAATAGGCAGGTTAGTTTACAAAATGAAAAGCGAAGATAAATCATACAAGGATATTGCTGCCGAACTTAATATATCGGAAAAAGCAGTAGATGCCCATTTATTACGTGCACGCAGGAAGCTGCGGGTAGAACTTGGTAGTTTTTTAAGCTGTTTTTTTCTCTGATCCTTCCTCGGTTTTTTTCATTCTTTTAAGGGATTTAGCCAATTCACCATTACTGATGAACCTTTTTACGGACTGCGAGGGACAATTATCGAACCAATTTGCACAGGATTTAGAGCATATCTACCAACTTGCGAGACCAATCATGGAAAGTGATCAGGTGTGAGCAGGTAAATAGGTTGCGATGTTGCCTGCAGGATTATTGTAGATGCCTCTTCAAATACTTCGCGGTTTCCGATTTTTTGTTTTTTAAAAGCGCTGCAACTGTGCCTTCAAAAATCAAATTGCCCCCATATTTTCCTGCGCCAATACCAATATCTATAATCCAGTCGCCTTGCGCAATAATGTCCAAATTATGTTCAATAACGATCACCGTGTTCCCATGATCTACCAGTTTGTTCAATATTTTCATGAGCTTTTGTGTATCGGACGGATGAAGACCTGTGCTGGGTTCATCCAGCACCAAAATGTTGTTGTGATCGCCTAATTCTCTGGTTAATTTGAGTCTTTGCCTTTCTCCGCCTGAAAAACTGCTTAAGCGTTGGCCTAAGGTTAAATAATCTAAACCCAATTCCACCAGTAATTCAAAGTGGTGGGTGAAAGTATTATTGTTAAAAAAAATCTTTGCTTCATCTACTGTAAGATTCATGACTTCCGAGATATTTAAATCATGGTAGCGATACTTTAATACATCGGGATCAAAGCCGTTTCCGCCACATACTTCGCAGGGTTCTTCTATATCTTCCATAAAAGCCAGGTCAATCTTTTCCACCCCAAGACCCTTGCAATTAGGGCAAGCTCCTTCTCCATTTCTGCTGAACAACTTGTTACTGACATTATTTGATTTTGCAAATAAATTCCGGATACTATCAGATATGCCGAGATAAGTCAGAAGGGTGGCCCTCGCACTTACCGCAAACAAAGACTGGTCAATGATCTTCACATCGGGAAATTGCATGGGCAATACTTTGCTGATCAGGGAACTTTTACCCGAACCTGCCACTCCTGATACAACCGTCAATACATTTTTGGGAATATTTACTGTGACGTTTTTCAGGTTGTGCAACTGTGCATTTTTAATAGTCAGGAACGTTTCGCTTTTTCTGGGCGATGCGTTAAAGGTTCTTATCGTTGAAAAATATCTGCCCGTTTTTCCACTGGATTGTTTCAAACCTGTAAACGCTCCTTCGTACACAACTTCGCCACCTTTTCTTCCCGATAACGGGCCCATATCTACAATGTGATCAGCAATTTTAATCAGATCCGGGTCATGTTCTACAATCAGGACTGTGTTACACTTTTCTTTTATCTGTTTAATGATACCGGCAATATTTTCCAGGTCTTTCGGGTGAAGGCCGATGCTGGGTTCGTCAAAAATGTACAACAGATCTTCGAGGCTATTGCCCAAATGCCGAACCATTTTTATCCGCTGCGATTCGCCGCCTGAAAGCGTGTTAGTAATCCGGTCAAGTGTTAGATATTGAAGTCCTATGTTCACTACGTTTTCCAGTTTTCTTTGTAATTCGTTCAACACCGTTTCATACGATTTTGAGGAAAGCGATTTGACAAATTCCAGTAATTCATCTATCGGTAATGCCGCACAATCAGCGATGTCTTTGCCTTTGATCTTACAGGACAAAACACTGTCGTTTAGCCGTTTACCCTTGCAGGACGGACAGGTCTTTGAAACAACTATTTTTTTCAGGTCATCCTTCCTTATTGAGAGTTCTCTGGAATCTTTTTTCAGAATATCATTTTCTATACGTGTCAACACTCCGGCATATGTAGCGGATTTGTACCAATTTTTGCCTGGATGTTTCGGCTTATGTTCTTTTGAATACAATAATAGATCCCATTCAGCCCGCGTATAATCCTTCAATTTCTTGTTGTTATCAAAATACCCCGATTCCGTATATCTCAACCATCTGTAGCCACCTGGCTGAAAAGTCGGAAATAAGATAGCTCCTTCATTCAAGGACTTATCTTTATCGAACAGATGTTCGATACTAATGGTTTGTTTGTAGCCCAGGCCTTCACAAACAGGGCACATTCCCTGAGGATTGTTGAAAGAAAAAATATTGGAATACCCCACAAAAGGTTCTCCCAATCTTGAAAACAATAAACGTAGCGATGCATAAATATCCGTAGCGGTGCCAACGGTAGAGCGGACATTGCCTCCCAGTCTTTTTTGATTGATAATGACAGGCACATTCAGATGCTCGATTTTATCAACATCCGCTACACCGAGTTGAGTCAGCCTGTTACGAACAAAACTGTTTTGTGTTTCATTAATTTGGCGCTGTGCTTCAGCTCCAATTGTTTCAAAGACCAATGATGACTTTCCCGAACCTGACACACCGGTAAAGACAGTGATTTTGTTTTTGGGAATTTCTAAGGAAATATTCTTAAGGTTATTCTGTCTTGCGCCTGTTATCTTGATCACTTTCATAGCAACTATTTAGAGTGTAGGATCACTGCAGTATTGCAGGCAACACGCAGATTTATGCTATCTTACGCTATATCTCAAAAATACCAAATCTTGCCATTCAACAAAAGATGCTGGCCAATGTATGCCTGTCTGAACTATTACAAAGAGATTGAAATGCATGAAAGCGATAATCAACTGGTAGGCATCATACGCTGTGCAAGCAAGAATGAAAACCTGGTAGGGTATATGACCTCCGGTTTACCACAGCAAGTATTTATGTCTAAATATCTTATTAATCTGCCCGGTGAAGATGAATTAGCAAAAGATTATGGCAGAAGTGCAAAGGAAATTGGGAAAGTCTAATACGGGCAAACTATCACTTTAAAAAAAAGTGGGTATAATTAAGCGCTTTTGCTCGATTATACCCACTTTTACTGAGTTGCGGACCAGACGGGACTCGAACCCGCGACCTCCGCCGTGACAGGGCGGCATTCTAACCAACTGAACTACTGATCCTTCCCTTGTTTTCGGGGCAGCAAAGATAGGAACAAAGCCATCAATTATGCAAATCTTTTTTAAAAAATATTTTAGCGTTTATCTTTACACCGTACTTTAACCAATTTTATACATAAATATGCAATTCCTGGATTTTGAGAAACCTATTGAGGACCTGTATGATCAGTTGGAAAAACTGAAGGAGAACGGAGCAAAGTCAGGTGTAGACGTTACCGCCACCGTGAGGGAGTATGAGCAGAAGATTGCCGACACCCGCCTGGAAGTATACGAGCACCTTACCAGTTACCAGAAGGTTCTGCTAAGCAGGCATCCTGATAGGCCCTATACCCTGGCTTACATTGAGAAGATGTGTAGTAATTTCGTGGAGCTGCACGGCGACCGGAATGTGAAGGATGATAAGGCCATGGTCGGCGGTTTTGCTGAACTGGATGGAGAAACCATCATGTTCATTGGTCAGCAGAAGGGTATTAATACCAAAATGCGCCAGATCCGTAACTTCGGTATGGCCAACCCAGAAGGTTACAGAAAGGCCCTGCGCCTCATGAAACTGGCTGAAAAGTTCAATAAGCCTATCGTTACCCTGATAGATACTCCCGGTGCTTATCCTGGTCTGGAAGCTGAAGAGCGCGGACAAGGGGAGGCCATTGCCCGTAACATATTCGAAATGGTGAAACTGCGGGTACCCGTGATCTGTATCATTATCGGGGAAGGAGCATCCGGCGGAGCGCTGGGTATCGGTATCGGCGACAGGATCCTGATGCTGGAAAACAGCTGGTATACGGTGATCTCTCCCGAAAACTGCTCTACTATCCTCTGGCGTAGCTGGAACTTTAAGGAAAAGGCAGCAGAAGAACTGAAACTGACATCCGACCATATGAGCCGCTTCGGGCTGGTAGACGGCGTTATTAAAGAGCCATTAGGCGGTGCGCACGTAAATCCGGACGAAATGGCCTCCATATTGAAGCAAACCATCAAAAACACCCTGGCAGAGCTGAAAAAGATCGATGCCGATACCCGTATCGAGCAGCGTATCGATAAGTTCAGCAACATGGGATTTTTCGACGAACGCTAAAATTATTTTGTCATATACCATTCCAAATTGTCATCTTTGCACCTCTTTTAGATTGAGAAAGAGGGCAATTTGGAATTTGTTATCTGGAATTTTCACAAAATATGGAACAATTGAGAGGCACCGGTGTAGCACTGGTAACGCCCTTTAAAAAAGACGAAAGCATTGACTGGAATGCTTTGGAAAAAGTGATTGATCATGTGATTTCCGGCGGGGTTGACTATGTAGTATCCCTGGGGACGACCGGAGAAACTCCTACACTAAGCTCAGAAGAGAAGCTGGACATCATGAAGTTCACCTTCGAAAAGGTGAATAAGCGCGTACCGGTGGTAGTAGGTATTGGTGACTACAATACCAGCGACGTTGTCAAGCGGTTGCAAACCTGCCCGCTGGACGAAGCCGTTGCGGTATTGAGCGTTGCTCCCTACTACAGCAAGCCGAGCCAGGAAGGGTTGTTCCAACATTATAAAGCAGTGGCAGCTGCCTCTCCCAAACCGATCATCCTCTACAACGTACCAGGCAGGACCGGCCGTAATATGACGGCGCAGACCACCCTGAGACTGGCAAATGAAGTGCCCAATATCGTCGCGATGAAGGAAGCCAGCGGGGATATGATACAGTGCATGCAGATCATCAAGGACAAGCCGAAGGACTTCCTGGTGGTGAGCGGCGATGACGCGCTGGCGTTCCCGCAGATCGCTACCGGTATGGACGGCCTGATCTCTGTTGCCGCCAACTATTTTGCGAAAGACATGGCTGCAATGGTTAAGGCTGCACTGGCCAACGATATTCCTGCCGCCCGTGAACTGCATTACAAACTGCAGGACTCCTTCGATCTCATGTTCGAAGAGAACAATCCTGCCGGTGTAAAGGCATTTATGGCAGAAGCCGGTCTTATCGAGAATGTTTTCCGCCTGCCGGTTGTGCCGGTAAGTGCCGGACTGCAGAGCCGCATAGCTGCTTTCAGGAAAAATTACAAATAACCAGCATACTGGTGAGAAATAATAATCCCCGTTCTGCCTGGCAGGACGGGGATTGATATTTTTAAGCGCTGGTTAAATGATGTAAGTAGCGCCCTCAATCGCAATGTCGGAATTGGGAAATACCTCCCGGCATTCCTCTTCAAAACAGGTCAGGTCGGTATACTTGGAGGAAAAGTGACCTACTATCAGCCTGTGGGCATTGGCTTTCAATGCCAGGGTGGCCGCCTGTACAGTAGTGCTGTGAAACCTTTCTGCCGCCCTTTCTGCCAGGCCATGTAAATATGTCGTTTCGTGATAGACCAGATCAGCATTGTGTGCAAAGCGGATCAGGTCTTCCGAGTACATGGTGTCGGCAAAGAAGACGTATTTTTTTTCTTTGGGAGGAGGGAGGGTCACCCAGTCATTCTTCACCACGAATCCATCTTTTCGTTGATAATCAGCGCCTTCCTGCAGCTTTGAGTAGTAGGCCGCCGGTATTTCGTATGCTTTGGCCTGTTCAGGAAGCAGTTTACGTTTCCGTTTCTGCATTTCGAACACAAAACCATAGCAGGGAATACGATGCATGGTAGGGAAGAAGCTGACGTTCAGGTCTTTATCGCTCAGGATCAGTCCCTGGTTCTCTTCCAGGAGGGGTACGAACTGCAGGTCGAACTGGAAAACGGTCCCTGAGCATTGCATTTGCAGCTGGATAATAGCCTCCAGTTCGGGTGGAGCGAATATGGTGAGCGGTTCCTTCCTGCCAAGGAGACTTAAGCTGTTTAAAAGGCCTATAAGGCCGAAATAATGATCTCCGTGCAGGTGGCTGATAAAAATGTATCTCAGGCGGCTGCTCTTGATCTTATAGCGCGCAAATTGTAACTGAGTGCCTTCTCCGCAATCAACCAGTATCAGCTGATCATTACAGGTTATAATCTGAGCTGTTGGATGCCTTTCTAACGTGGGGAGAGCCGAATTGTTACCTAAAATGGTGACTGCAAACATGAACGAAAATAAATAATTACTAAAATCTCCTATTTATTCCGGAAAATGGAATCTATTTCCACATTACGGAAAAATATGGCACCAATATGTGAGTAGCGGAACATTAATCCTCGTCCTGCATCAATTCTCTTTCAAGATCTTCCATCATCACCAGGTCAATTGCCTCTAACATAGTAGGAGCAAGGTTGTACACTGTTTCGTCCGCTTTTTTTATTGTATTTGTTAAAGTGCTGTTAAGGCCGGTAAGTGCACACGACATGCCGCTGTCATACTGCTGGTGGTATACTGTTAAAATGGCTTTAATCCCAGTATCATCGGCTTTTTCCACTAATTCCATGTCCAGTATAAGGTTGCGGCCCTCCAGACCTGGCAGTTCTGCTACTTCTTTAGTAAACCTGGCTGACAAATTAGCATCCAGGGTGGTAATTTGAGGCTGTACAACTAATATTTTTTCTTTGGTATCAATTTTGAATTCCATAAGCAAGATTTTCTTTTATAAGTTAGTAAATAAGTAATCGGGAATCCTGCCAAATAACAGCCTTCTTTCTTACTTCGCCAGCCTTAATTGTATACTTATACTATTAAAGTGTTAGGGTAAAGGTAAATCAAAATTATTTGCTAATATTGTATAAGCAAGTCCCCGTAAGGGTTTTAATAATTTAATATTCTCACAATGGACCAGAATTTTTCACCGCAAGTAAAGGAGATCATTTCGTTTAGCAGAGAGGAAGCTCTACGCTTGGGGAATGATTTCATCGGCACTGAGCACCTGCTGCTAGGCATAATTCGAGAAGGGGAAGGGACAGCTGTTAAAATTCTGCAGGCTTTAAATGTAGACCTTTATGAACTGCGTAAAGAGGTTGAATTGGCCGTAAAAGATAAGACAGGAAAAAATATCGCCAATATCAACAGTCTACCGCTTACAAGGCAGGCAGAAAAGGTAATACGCGTTACCGTGCTCGAGGCAAAGGCCCTCAAAAGCCCCACAGTTGAGACAGAGCACTTAATGCTTTCAATCCTCAAGAATAAAGAAAACGTTTGTACACAAATCTTACAACAGTTTGACGTGGATTACGACACTTTTAAAAACGAGCTGGGCTTCGTAAAATCTGCTGATCCTAAAGCGGAGTTTGATGATCCTGGAGAGGAGGAATTTGAAGATGAGCGCAAGAGCTTTGCCTCCAAGGCCAAACAAACTAATACGAAGTCTAAAACTCCTGTGCTGGACAATTTCGGCAGGGATATCACCAAGCTGGCCGAGAGTGGCAGCCTTGACCCTATAGTGGGTCGCGAGCAGGAAATTGAGCGTGTATCGCAGATATTGTCCCGCCGTAAAAAGAATAATCCGATCCTCATCGGGGAACCGGGCGTTGGTAAGACGGCTATCGTGGAAGGCCTCGCACTGCGTATCGTGCAGCGTAAGGTATCCCGCGTACTGTTTGACAAACGCGTGGTAAGCCTTGATCTGGCAGCCCTCGTGGCGGGTACCAAGTACCGTGGTCAGTTCGAGGAAAGGATGAAAGCCATCATGAATGAGCTGGAAAAAAACCGCGACGTTATACTTTTCATAGATGAGATCCACACCATCGTAGGTGCGGGAGGCGCTTCAGGTTCCCTGGATGCTTCCAACATCTTCAAACCTGCCCTGGCACGTGGAGAACTTCAATGCATCGGCGCCTCTACCCTGGACGAATACAGGATGTACATCGAGAAAGATGGTGCATTAGACCGCCGTTTCCAGAAAGTAATGGTAGATCCTCCAACCGTGGACGAGACTATTCAGATCCTGAATAACATCAAGCCACGTTACGAAGAGTACCACAACGTAAGCTATTCCGAAGATGCAATTGAGGCCTGCGTTAAACTCAGCGACCGCTATATGACAGACCGTCTGCTGCCCGACAAGGCAATCGACGTACTGGATGAAGTAGGCGCAAGAGTGCACCTCAAGAACATCAACGTACCGCAGAATATCCTCGACCTGGAAAAACAGATCGAAGACATCAAGCAGGAAAAAAACAAAGTAGTAAAGAGCCAGCGTTTTGAAGAAGCTGCTGCGCTGCGGGATACCGAAAAGAAACTGGGAGAAGACCTGGAGCGTGCAAAGAATGTGTGGGAAGAAGAAGTGAAGCATAAACGCTACCCGATCGATGAAGAGGCTATCGCAGAAGTAGTAAGCATGATGACAGGCATTCCTGTCAAACGTATGGTACAGGCCGAAACTGAAAAACTCCGCCGCATGGGTGAAGACCTGAAAGGCGCCGTAGTTGGTCAGGATGAGGCTATCACCAAAGTGACAAAAGCTATTCAGCGTAACAGGGTAGGGTTGAAAGATCCTAAGAAACCGATCGGTACCTTCATCTTCCTCGGACCTACCGGGGTTGGTAAAACCGAGCTGGCGAAATCCCTCGCGCGTTATATGTTCGACTCGGAAGATAGCCTGGTGCGTATCGACATGAGTGAATATATGGAGAAATTCTCCGTAAGCCGTCTGATTGGTGCGCCTCCGGGATATGTAGGTTATGAAGAAGGTGGTCAGCTGACTGAAAAAGTACGCCGTAAACCTTATTCCGTAATCCTCCTGGATGAAATTGAAAAAGCACACCCTGATATTTACAATATCCTGTTACAGGTATTGGATGATGGTATCCTGACTGATGGTCTGGGCCGTAAGGTAGACTTCAAGAATACACTCATCATCATGACCTCTAACATTGGTGTTCGTCAGTTGAAAGACTTCGGTGCAGGTGTTGGTTTCACTACCTCAGCAAAAGCAACCAGCGAAGAAGACAATACAAAATCAGTGATTGAAAAAGCATTGAAACGTACCTTCTCTCCTGAGTTCCTGAACCGTATTGACGATGTGATCATATTCAACTCGCTGAGCAAAGAGCATATCTATACTATCATAGATATCACCATGCAGAGCGTGCTGAAACGCCTGAACAACCTGGGCTTCAGCCTGGAACTGACAGACGAGGCGAAAGGCTTCCTCGCAGAGAAAGGTTACGACCAGCAGTTCGGCGCCCGTCCACTGCACAGAGCCATCCAGAAATACCTGGAAGATCCGCTGGCAGAGGAAATACTGAATATGAACATTCATAACGGAGATGTATTGCTGGCAGATCTTGACAAGGAAAATCAGAAGCTGATCTTTACTTTAAAGAACTCGCCAAAGAGTAACAAATCCGAAAAATCAGAAGCATAAACAATAAAGCCATAGTTGATAGAAATTGTTTTTGATAGAAATCCCGGACATTAGTCCGGGATTTTTTTTATCCGCTGCTTCCCATGGGGCAGGTGTAACACCTGAAATAGATACCGTAGCAGGCCAGATCAGTCAGATAATATGCTGTTAAAATGTTAAAATGATCTAAAAACACCGAAGCCAACCCCCTCAATACAACCAAAACTTATCTTGTTGCCTGCCTGAATCCCTTGAAAAGGAAAAAATATAACATGATTGTGTTATGTGAAGAACATGTCTTCTATGTGAGGATAGCATTGACTTGTGATCTTTAATATATATAAAAAAGTATTAAATGATAATCAATGGTATGTAAAATTGTTGTGTCTGTCAAAATGATACGTTCATGTCATAGAACTAATATTATTAATATTGGATATTTGCATCATATAATTTGGACAATCGTAGAAGACTCGTAAACGAACTAGTGGACATCCTTTCTTTCTTAACCAACCTTTTTTAACCAATCTTCATACTTGTTAAACCTCCCGGTGCAAACGGGGTAACAGCCAGGCAGTTTACCTCAAAGCGGATAAACTTTAGTGGCTGCTGTATGCGCATGAGAGATGCGTGTTTTCGTTTGCAAACAATCATGGTTAATATTTATTCACGGATAAAAAAATCTATCTATCCCTATACTATGAAATTAGTTATACGCAACACTTCACGCACGCTCTTTTTAGCTGGAGGCATGGTCCTGGCAGCTACAGCAGTTCAGGCACAGATGAAAATCGGTGACAACCCTTCCCAGATCACTAAATCAGCTATCCTGGAGCTGAGCAGCAACAAGCAAGGTCTCTTGCTGCCAAGAATTCCAAACTTCACAGCTATCGATGCGGCTATCGGAACTGATGCTGTGGATGGAATGATCGTATACCTGGCCAGTGGTACAACCACCGAGGGTGTATACATGAGGAAGGGCGGCGCCTGGGTAAAAATCGCCAGCACCGCTGACGCATTGGCCAACTGGAGCCTGAAAGGTAACACCGGCACCACAGCAACCGATTACCTCGGTACCGCTGATGCAAATCCACTTTCTATCCGTACAAACGGTGTTGAAGCGATCGGTGTACAGGCTGACAGACAACTGAAATTTTCTACTGTAAACCAGGACAACAGCCTGCTGGAAGTACTGATGTTAAGTGGTACAGGTATCGTTTCAAAAAGAACATTACCTCAGACTGCTTTCAAAAGTCTGGCAGCTAATATCTTCGCCAATGCTGATTCCGCACATGCGTCTTTCAACATTGCTGAAAACACCACTACCGGAGAAATTACAGTAAATGCGCCTATTATGGCTCCTACTGCAACTGCTCCTTATGGTTTCCTGAAAAAATCTGACTGGGACAAATTGCAGGCCCTGTCGAGCGGTACCAACCTTTCTATTGCTGACTTCATCACAGCGATCGCTGCTGGTCAGGAGAACAGAGGTGGCCGTATCACTTACGATCCGCTGACTGCCAGCTATAAACTGGAACTGACCGCTGCCAGCGCTACTTTAGCGGGTATCGTAACTACAGGTACACAGACCTTTGGTGGCGACAAGACCTTCAATGGTGCAGTAAATGTTGGTACTACTTTAGGCGTTACCGGTGCTGCTACCCTGGGTAATACATTAAGCGTAACCGGCAATACCACACTGAATGGTGCTACCACAGTGAACAACACACTCGGTGTAACCGGTGCTGCAACACTGGGTAATGACCTCAGCGTAACCGGCGCTACTACCTTAAATACACTGGCAGTTTCCAATGCTACTACGCTGAACGGTGCACTGACACTGAACAGTGTGGCCAACGCCGCTACCGCTGCATCTTATGATGTGCTGGTACGTGAAGGAAGCACCGTTACCAAAAGGCCGTTCGACCTGGATGCTATTGCAAAAGCGATCCGTACTATCCAGGCAGGCGCCGGTACAACCAGCAACGTAAATGTTGCATTCAAATCAGACAGCGTAGGTACAAACTTCGACATTCAGGCAACGGCCAATGATGTGTCTTTCAACCTGCCTAACGCAAGCGCTGTAGATGCTTCTCATACTACCGCTCAACGAGGCGTGGTATCTACCGGTAACCAGAGCTTTGCCGGCAACAAAAGCTTCGCTGCTGCTGTTGCTGTAGGTAAAACCACACAGGCGGGTTCAACCCTGGATGTGAATGGTTCCTTACAGATGAGAATTACAAAGACCACTACTTCATACGCAATTACCGATACTGATAACACAGTGCTGGCAGATGCTACCAGCGGTGCGCTGACCATCACCCTGCCTACTCCTTCTGCAGCTATGGCCGGCCGTATCTACACGATCAAAAAGATCGGTACAGGCGATATCAATAATGCAGTTACCGTACAGCCAAGTGCAGGTACAATTGAAGGTGGCGCCAACTATATGATCTACAACGACTGGACCTTCATCACTATCCAGACAGATGGCACCAATTGGTATATCATCAGGAAATAATACAATATAATTTAACAGGAGCCGTGAAAGACGCTCCTGTTAAATTTATTATTGCTGACATCTCCTGAAACCTACATAACCTATGAATATATCATATTGCCGCGGCGTACTATTAGGTTTGTGTACCTTATTACTGCCCGTTCTTGTACATGCCCAACAACTAAAGCTGGGGGCAGCTCCAGCTGTTATTGAAAAGTCGGCGTTATTAGATCTGAACAGTGACAAACAAGGCTTATTACTGCCTCGTATAAATGATTTTTCTGCGGCACCGCTGAATGCCGCACCCGATGGTATGCTTATTTATAATGTGCCTGATAAGTTATTATACATCAGGAAGAATGGCATCTGGAGAAAGCTGATCGATGAAACAAATGGTATTACATCCGTAAATGGACAAACAGGTCCTGTTGTTACATTAACCACCAACAATATTACTGAATCTGTCAACCTGTATTATACCGATACAAGGGCAAGAGCAGCATTCAGTGCAGGTACCGGTATTGGTATTACCGGTGCAGGCGTTATTTCCGCACTTAATACTACGGCGCTCTGGAATGCTTCCCAGCTCCAGAGTCGCAATATTTCCGCCGCCGCACCAAATAATAATGATGTACTGACATGGGATAACACCACCAGTACCTGGCTGCCGAAAGCACCCACCGCAGCTGCTACACTCACGTTAACAGGTGATGTAACAGGTAGCGGTACTTCCAGCATTGCAACAACGTTGGCTAACAGTGGTGTTACAGCTGGTACTTATCCAAAGGTAACCGTCGACGCAAAAGGCCGCGTTACCGCAGGTAGCGCTTTGAGCGCGGGAGACATTCCTGCCGGCTCCGGCAGCTATATCCAGAACATCAGTTCAGGTACACAAACAGCCAGTTATGCAATAAGTGGTAATGGTAGTGTGGGGGGGACATTCACACTATCTTCCATGACACCTGGTTCTGTATTGTTCGCAGGTACAGGCGGGCTTGTTTCACAAAAGAATGCCAACCTGTTTTGGGATAATACCAATAACCGCCTGGGGCTGGGTACTACCACTCCAGGTAATACGCTGGAAGTTGCAGGTACTGTAGCTGCCACCGGCGTATCAGGACTGAGATTGAAAGACCTCAATACAGCTACCGTCCAGGCCTATAACAGTAAGGTGCTATCCATTAACAGCACGGGTGATGTGATTGTAACGGCAAATGCTGCTGCCAGCAACTGGTTACTCACTGGTAATAATGGCGTGAATGCCGCTACTCAGTTTCTGGGTACAACAGATGATAATAAGATGGTGATCAAATCCAACAACACATCTTTGCTGGAGTTTGGCCGCAGACAGACGCTGGGACTCACAGAAGGCTATACTGATTATACTGATAACGATGAGATGGTGACGTACATGAAGTCTGCACTGCAGTTCTCTGTTCCGGCAACAGTAAGCTTCTATAAACCGAAGATGTGGACCACTGCAGATGGTAACTTCCGAATGAAAGGCTGTTCTGCAGGTACAGATTATTTTGAATTTGGCGCTACCGGAACCAGCAACAATGGCGGGTTTGAGTTTATCATCGGAGATGACGGCGACGAGCCGATCACCTTTAAAAGCTATAATTATTCAACGGTGGCTTTCACGGAGATCATGAGACTGCAGAACAACAAGGTAGGTATAGGCCTTGCAGGAGCAACACCCGTAAAACCTTTGCATGTAAATGCCAACAATGATGCGCTCAGGGTGGAGAACCTGGCATCCAGTGGTACCGGTAATCCGCTGGTAATTGCTGCAAACGGTGATGTTAAACAGACCACTGCACTTGACGGAGTGTCTATCGGCGCTACCACGCAGGCAAGTGGCTCATTCACTACACTGGCAGTAGAGACAAACACCATTTCACTTGGTACTACCAACAATGACATCAATATTGGTAATGCTTCCTTTATAAGAATAACGGGGCCTACCGCTGCTTTTACAATTACAAGTATTGCAGGCGGATTTGATGGTCGTATGGTGACGCTGTACAATACTACTAATCAGAATATGACCCTGCAAAATAGCAGTGGTGGTACAGCGGCCAACAGAATTCTGACGCTGGGATCTGCCGTTACAACAGGCACAGGTTCCATCACCCTGGTCTATTCCAGCGCGGATTCCCGGTGGATTGTTACAGCAGTCAACCCATAATCCGGATTAATAACAGTAAAACGAAGCGAAACTAAAAACATAATGCCTGCATGAAGAGATATTTACTCATATTATGTTTTCTGGTTCTTTCCATAAATATTATTGCACAAAACGCAGCTTACATACCTGCCGGTGGGCAGGTATGGAGCTATGGTAATGTCGCCTTTTTCGGAGATGTTACCAACGACGGTATGCTGGGGTCCAGCCCGGCTTCTGTACTTTATTTTCTCGGTAAACAGTGGACCAATAGTTATACGGCTTTGTTATCTGACGAAAGTCCTTCCGGCCTTAAAGGCACCGGGGGAATTTTTCGTTTTATGAGTAAAAACGGTCAGCAGATCATTGCCGGAGGCTATAATGTTGCTGCAAAGACAGGGGCCAGCTTTCCCAACCTGGAGGTGAATAACGCCAATGGCGTTGTGCTTGCAGACCTGCACGACCTGCATGTACGAAATACATTACAACTGACTAACGGTCACGTTTTCCTGAATGGATGGAACCTGATGGTTGGAACTGATAATCCGGGCTCCATTACGGGGTATAGCGATCAACGTTTCATCGTTACCGGAACAGAAACAGCAGGCGGTTTTCTTTATCGTGCAAAACTGAACAGTAGCGCGGGCCAGGTAGTGTTCCCTGTAGGCACCAGTGCTACCAATTACGCACCTGCCGGTGTGCGCTATGAAGGCTCTCCGGAAGACTTTAAGGCGAGAGTTTTTGACAGTGTATTCATGCAGGCCATCACAGGCAGAACGCTTTATGACAGCGTAGTATATAAGACCTGGAACCTGGGCCAGGAAGGCAACGGCACGGGGTTGACCAGTGTAACGCTGCAGCATATGGATGCCGATGAAGCGCCGGAATATAATGTAAACCGCAGCAGTAGTTATATCAGCCGTTTCATAGATACGGACTGGGAAATGCGTAAAGCGGTGAACGATAATATGGCGCCAGGTACGCTGACTACACAGCCCATGCTGCAGAAGGCTACCATGCATTCCCGGGGCATTGCCGGTATTGGCGGGAACATTTACTTTGCGAAACTGACCTCACTGGCATATAGTTTTCTGCCGGCTGATATTATTCACTTTAACGCATATCGTGTAAGTTACTCATTGGTTGACCTGGTATGGACAACCAGTCGTGAGACCAACAACGCTGTATTTGAAATAGAGCGGATGCTGGACAACGAAACGGCGTTCAGGAAAATCGCGACCGTCCCGACAAAGGCGCCCGGAGGCTACAGTACTACCCGTCTTGACTATTATTACCAGGACACCAACGATTATGATGGCTGGAGCTTTTACCGCATCAAGGCGGTATCTGCTACCGGAAAATATGTATACACAGACGTAAGGGAAGTAGGTCCGCTGATCCAGGCAACTGTATTCCCGAACCCGAACCATGGCGACTTTAAAGTAACTGTCAGAGGTATTAAGACACCGCTGATCGTACAGGTATTCGACACATGGGGTCAACAGGTACGCAGGCTGGAAATGGTTAATCAAAGCGAAGTATACATCAGGGATATGCCTGCAGGTACTTACGTTCTCACATTAACGCATAAAGAGACAAAGAAACAGGCCTACGTCTGCAAAGTAATTGTAATAGACCATTGATATTTTAAATAGACATAATTTTGAAGGGAGCACACAGGTAATATCGCCTGTGTGCTTTCTGATTATTTGGAAACCGCTTCGAATCTTATGAGAACTTTATTAATGCCAATATTGTTATTGGCGCCAATGTTATCCTATGCCCAACAGCTAAAGCTGGGCAACAACCCAAGTGTGATAAAGAAATCCGCATTACTGGAACTGGAGAGTAGCTCACAGGGATTGCTACTGCCGCGTATTAGCGACACCACCTCGACAACAATTAAAAGTTCCCCTGATGGTATGCTGATATACCTGACGCTCAATAATAGTTTGAATATCCGTTCACTGGGAAAATGGCAAAGTCTGGGCGCAGGTGGTAGTTCCAGTATTACCCTGACGGGCGATGTTACAGGTAGCGGAACAGGTACTGTAGCCAGTACTATCAGTAACCAGGCAGTGACCTTTGCCAAAATGCAGAACATCAATACACAAAAACTGCTGGGAAGGTATGCGACAGGGGTGGGAAGTCCGCAGGAAGTGTCCCTGGACAATAGTCTTAAACTGAATACGGCAGGTACCTTATATGCCGACAGTTCACTGGCTATCTGGAATGCATCAAAACTGACCGGCCTGAGGGTCTCCAGTAAAACACCGGTAAGCGGCGAAGTACTGAAATGGAATGGTACTGCCTGGGAGTCAAATACCGATAATGACGGTGGCGCTACATATGGCACACTGGCCAGCAACGATGTCGGTAATGCAGACGTGGCAGGGTCTACCACCCGTATGAAAATATGGGCCAGCCCTGTAACCGGGGTCGTTACCAATGGTCCGGCAGGGACAAGTGCTTTTGCCTGGAGTGTAATGGCGTTTAAGGGAAATAATGGAGGATTCACCACTCAGCTGTATTTCGATAAGAATACACTGGCGCTGAAAGAGTGGACCGGCATTACTGCTCCACTGGGTACGACCGCTATCAATGGCTGGTATAAGGCAATAATGACCAATGGGAATAACAATATTTCGAATGGATCGATCATCTTCGGCAGTATTACCAGCGATGCATCTTCAGAGGTAGGGCAGGACAACGCGAACTTCTTCTGGGACAATACGAACAAGCGCCTTGGTGTGAAGACAAATGCGCCGACCTCTACGATGGATCTGGACGGAAGTTTCAGTCTGCCGATCCGCGGTGTCAGCTCCAGCACAACCTTAACTGAAAATGACTATACGGTTGTAAAAAATACCGGTGCAAATATTACCATTACATTACCTGCTGCCAATACCTGCAAAGGGAGAGTATATGTCATCAAAAAGGCCGCCAATGGCACACTCACAATTGATACTGCCGGGGGCCAGATCGATGGTAACGCCAACGTGGCGTTGATCAATAGCGCAAGGAATTCATATACCATTCAGTCAGATGGATCGAACTGGTGGATCATTGCCGGTATATAACCGGCAATCTTGTTTCATTTTTCCAAATTTCTTTTACCTTTACACCGTCTATTCTTTATATAGTTATTTAATTACTGGGTTTTGAAAAAAATTATTATCACGATAGATGGTTACTCCTCATGTGGAAAGAGCACGCTGGCCAAACAACTGGCGGGTGAGCTGGACTATGTGTATATAGACAGCGGAGCGATGTATCGTGCAATAACCCTGTGTTTTATTCAGAACCGGGTTGACTGGACAGATCATGATGCAGTGAAGGCTGCCTTGCATGATATCCACCTGGAGTTTGAGTTCAACCCCATCTCCCAGGCATCTGAAATCACCCTGAACGGTGAGAATGTGGAACACATGATCCGGGAAATGCTGGTGGCGGAGAAGGTGAGTGAAGTGGCTGCCGTGAAGGAAGTACGCGAATTTGCCGTTGCGCAGCAGCAGAAAATGGGCGCCAGAAAGGGTATTGTGATGGATGGCCGCGATATCGGGACTACCGTATTTCCTCATGCTGAACTGAAGATATTCATGACTGCGGATACTGCCATCCGTGTAGAACGCAGGTTTAAAGAGCTATATGCCAAAAATAAGAATATCAGTATCCACGAAGTGAAAGAGAACCTGGAACTGAGGGATTATATCGACACCAACCGCGAGATCAGTCCTTTGCGGAAGGCAGAAGATGCTATCATACTGGACAACAGTCAGTTAAGCCCTGATGAACAGTTGAAGCTGGTACTCCAGTGGGTGGACGATGTAGTATTGGTACAATCTTCCTGAATTTATTTTTAGTTTTAAGAAATCCTTTTTAAATTTGTTATGTTCCTGGTGCAAGCCAGGAAGAAACCCATTGGTAATTTTCCACATCCTCTAGAATTTCCTGCAATTTATTAGTCGTATTGTGTTGACCGGTTCATACAGTGCACCGTGAGATGCTTTATATATCATTTCCCAACGTGGTCAAGAGAAGTCGTAAGGGATCAGCAATGGTCTTTTTATAACTATATCCAACGGACCTGTTGCTATTAACCGTTTCGAAGCTAGTAACTACATATATATCCAGGCTTTGTGGGCTGATATTTATTAAACTTAATGTGGTGCAGGGCCGGGATGCCTGCCTTGTTCCATATTTTCAGTAGGTGTATTCGGTTAATAGGAAGAAGGGGCGAATTCTTTCGCCCTTTCGCTTTTTTAATTAACTTGTGAGTATTACCTGGCTGATGCATGTTTAAAGGCTATTTCTATCTATTTTTCTTGCTTTTGTTTGTAAAGGGGAACATTATACTTGCGCAGGATTCTGCCTTTGTATACCGGACGCTCGATTCTGCCAGAAAACTTCCCGGAGACACCAGTAAAGTAAACTGGTTGATAGATAAGGGGAAATTACTGGGAAGGTACTTTGACAAACGTGGGATGGAAAACCTCTTTTTCCAGGAAGCAATAACCCTCTCTCAGCGTATTAAATATACGCAGGGGATCTTCAATGCATATATCGAGACCGGCATTTCCAAAAGGAACAAATCTCAATACCTGCTCGCCGCCGATTACCACCAGAAAGCTATTAAATATGCTGAAGAGGCAAAGAATGATCTTTGGCTTTGTAATGCCCTGAACAATACCGGCGTAGATTACCGCAGGATGGACGATCAGCTGGAAAAGGCGTTTGAATATCATTTTAAGGCACTTCAACTGGCGGAAAAGATCAACGACATCCGCAATATCTGTATTGCCATCAACAGTATCGGCAACATCAAGCTGTCCACGGAGAAGTATGCAGAGGCCATCAGTCACTTCGAAAAGGCCCTGGAGCTGGAAAAACAGAGCAAAAATTCCCTGGGGGTAGCTATTAATCTTGGTAATATCGGTTATGCATACCAGGGCTTGGGAAAACTGGACCTGGCCATCGAATATTTCAAGAAATCGCTGGCAGTGAACCAGCAATTGAACAACAGCATAGGTTTGGCCATCTGTTACAATGCCCTGGGCTCTGCCTATAAAGAGAAAAAAGATTATGCCCGCGCCCATGAATACCTGGATAAGGCCCTGGAAGTGAATGGTAATGTGGACGATAAAGTGCATGTGGCCGAAAGTTATCTGAACATTGGAAAACTGTGGAGCCTGCAGGGAAAGTATGATGAAGCGAACAAATACTTCATGCAATGCATTGATCTCTGTCTGGCCTGGCGGTTCAAATACCTGTTAATGGAGGCCTACAAGGCCATTGCTGACAATTACAAGGCAAAAGGGGACTTCAGGCGCTCCATGGAAGCCATGGAGAAGTCGCTCGTCTATAAAGACACCCTGCTGGAAGAACAATCGTCATTAGCGTGGGCCCAGACACAAGCCGTTTATGAGGTAGACCGTAAAGACAACCAGATCAAACTGCTGGAACATGATAAGCAGATGAGCGAGTTGCGTAGGAAACGTAATGTCGTGTACACTTTGTCAATGGCCGGATTCGTGCTGATGGTGGCGATAGGAGGGTTCTTCTACATCCGGCACAGGAACCTGGAAACCAATAAACAGACCCTGCAGCTGGAGCTACGTTCCCTGCGTGCACAGATGAATCCGCATTTCATTTTCAATTCTTTAAGTTCCATTCACCGGTTTATATGGAGTAATAACCAGGAAGAAGCATCAGACTATCTGACAAAATTTTCCAGGTTGATGCGAATGATTCTTGATAATACGCAGTACACATTCATATCTTTGAATAAGGAACTGGAATCATTACGCCTGTATCTGGATCTTGAAAAGCTGCGTTGCAACGATGTATTTGAGTACCGGATCACTGTAGCAGAAGATATTAACGAAGAGGAAGTAATGATCCCTCCGATGATCATTCAACCGTATGTAGAAAACGCTATCTGGCACGGCCTGGTACATAAGTCCGGAAAAGGATTACTGGATATAGCTGTTGCTGTAAAAGGGAGAACCCTGACCTGTACTGTAACGGATAATGGTATCGGTCGAAAAAAAGCAGTAGAAATAAAGGAGAAAAAAGGACAAACCCATCGCTCAATGGGCATGAAAGTAACAGAAGGAAGAATAGACCTTATCAGAAAGATCAATAATACCAAGGAAGCTGACGTAAATATAACGGACCTGGAAGATGAAACTGGGAAAGCCATGGGTACACAGGTGAAACTCATCTTACCGGTAGAATTCATATTTTAAAAAACCTACAAAGACAGCATGAGCGAAATTAAAGCAATCATCGTGGATGATGAGCAGCATTGCATAGATGCGCTACAGACTATGCTTCAGAAAAAATGCCCGGAAGTGACTGTGCTGGGGGGAGTTAACAGCGTAAAAGAAGCGAAAGACCTGATCACCGAACTGCAGCCCGATGTAGTTTTCCTTGATGTTGAAATGCCTCACCAGAATGGTTTTGAGCTGTTGAAGCTGTTCGACAAGATTACTTTTGATGTAATATTCACGACTGCCTATGAACAATATGCCCTGAAAGCCATCAAGTTCAATGCCCTGGATTACCTGCTGAAGCCGTTCAGTATAAAAGAGTTACAGGATGCTGTACAGAAATGCATCAGCCGCCGTAACGGACAGACGGAAACGTCCACATCGCCGCTGGAAGTATTCCTGCAGAATATGAAAACGCTGCATCAGACGCATAAGAAAATAGCCCTGCCTACCATTAACGGTTTGGTATTTATGCCGGTACAGAATATTGTGCGTTGTGAATCCACCGGTAACTACACGCGTATTTTCTTTACAGATAAAAAGAACCTGATGGTATCAAGACCATTGAAAGAGTTTGAGGAGTTACTGACGGATGTTGACTTTTTCCGGGTACACAATTCACACCTGATCAATTTACAGCAGATGCAGTCTTATATACAGGGTGAAGGCGGGTTCGCATTGATGAGTGACGGAACGCAGGTAGAGATATCCCGCAGGAGGAAGGCTGATTTCCTGAAAAAGGCGATGCAGTTCTAACCAGATTTAATCTGTTTTACGCCACTTACAGGAAATAGACCACCGGATAATAAGTCTCTATTGCACGCTTGTCGCCTAACAGCTAATTTTGGTTCAGGTTTAAACTTATTACTATATAAAATTTTTTTTCTCTGCATTACTAGCATTGATTAGCCCCAAAGAAAAAAGACACCGTAATGGTGTCTTTTTTACTTTTATGATGTTTATGTAAATAAAGTCAGTCTCAGGCGAAGGTCGCTGCCAGTTCCTCCATTTTATATTCAAGGTCGTAAAACGACAGCAGTTTCCTGATCACAGCTTCCACCAGTGCATCGGGGCAGGAGGCGCCGCTTGTCAGCAGGATGGTCACCGGTTCCTTAGCCGGCAGGAAAGAGCGGCTGTGCAATTCCTGTTTATGATGAAAATCCCAGTGATATACTTCATCAGCCGCTACCAGTTTCTCTTCTGAAGAGATGAAGTAGGTAGGCAGTTTTACCTCACACAATTCCACCAGGTGGGATGTATTGGAACTATTATATCCGCCTACTACAATAGCGAGGTCTGCTTCTTCCTGTAAAAGACCGGTTACCGCGCTCTGGTTGTCGTTGGTAGCGTAGCAAAGCGTATCGCGGGTATCGGCAAAACGTTCTCCTACATTCTCCTGATCAAGGGCATACCTGTCCATGATCACGTTTTTGATATAGTCGGCGATGGCCTGAGTTTCTGTGGCCAGCATGGTGGTCTGGTTGACCACACCCACCCGCTGCAGGTCGCGGGTTACATCAAAGCCGTCGGAGTACTGGCCTTTAAACCTGGCGTAGAACTCCTCGGCGGGGCTTTCTCCGGTAATGAAGGTGGCCAGCAGGCGGGCTTCTTCCATATCCTTCACAACCACCGTAGGCGTATTGCTGCGGCTATGGGAGAAAGTAGCGCGGGTTTCTTCATGCCCGGGTTTACCATGTACGATGACGGTGTAGGACTGTTGGCCGATCTGTTCAGCCTTATTCCAGACCCTTTCCACGAAAGGACAGGTGGTATTGTACTGCAGGGGAGCAATGCCCAGGGAGCTCAGTTTTGCTTCTATTTCCAGGGTGGTACCGAAGGCGGGGATGATCACGATATCTTCCGGCGTCAGTTCTTCCCAGGGTACCAGCTGTTTACCGGTGGTATCCATGATGAACTGTACACCTTTGGCGAGCAGATCGTTATTGACATGCGGGTTATGGATCATTTCGCTCAGCAGGAAGATTCTTTTACCGGGATTTTCATCTACAGTCTTAAAGGCTATTTCTATGGCATTTTCGACGCCATAGCAGAAGCCGAAGTGGCGGGCCAGTAATATCTTCAGGGCGCCAAAATCCAGTACGGTAGGTGTAAAGTCCTTCTTCATGCGGTCCTGCTGCTTACGGCGGTTTTTGATGGCCGTGATCAGCGGGCTGCGATATATAATAGGAACGTTAAATGTTTTCATCTTGGCGGCAAAGTTACATATTTTGAATGGCTGGGATACATGGCCGTTTATTCCTGGCTCATTTTCTTCAGCCATGCTCTTTCTTCGGGGCTAAGGCTGTCTATGCCATTGTCGTTTATTTTATCGAGCAGCTGGTCCAGCCGGAGTTGCTTATTTTCTTCCTGGCTGGGTTTTACAAGCTTAAGGGGAGACTTTTTAGGTTTAAAGGAGCGTTTGGGCGTTTCAACCCGCATGCGGCGGTTAAACAGCCAGATGAGCGGCTGGCAGATATCATTGCCGTTGTTCAGGAACTTGATATAGAGGAAACCGGTCAATGCACCGCCCATATGGGCAACAATACCGCCTACATTGCCCTGGGTAAGGGAGATCAGGTCCAGTATGATCACCACAAGCGCCAGCCATTTGAGGCGGATGGAGCCGATAAAGAGCAGGCCGATCTCGTAGTTGGGCAGCTTGGTAGCGCAGGCTATGAGCAGGGCCATGACAGAGGCGGATGCGCCGATCATGGGGGCATTTACGCCGCCAAAGGCCAGGTTGTATACCAGCAGGTATGCAATACCTCCCATGATGCCTCCCAGCAGGTAAAGCGGCAGCACCCGCTGATTACCGAGGAAAGACCTGAAGATATTTCCGAACCAGTACAGGTTCAGCATATTGAAGAGTATATGTAAAAATTCCAGATGTGTGAACATGTAGGTCAGTAAACCCCATGGCTTCCGGATGAAAGCATAGACATTGGCGTGCAGGGAAAGATTGTCAAAAAGGAAAGCGGAAACGAACCCTGTGGTTGGTGCAATTCTGCCGATCAGGTATACAGTTCCCATGACGAGGAAAACAATTATATTCCAGAAAAGCAGATGGTTAATTGTATTTCCCTGTCTAAGCCAATAGCGAATATCAGAGCTGAATGAGGTCCCGTTCATACTTGAAAATTAGTACAAAATCCGCAATCATAAATCTATTTAGCGGCACATTTTTTTGGATCAAACCGACCCTGGAGGGAGGGGGAGGGGAACGGGGGGAGGGCTGTGTTAAACATGTGAAAATTGCTTATTTTTTAATGATTATTAAGTATCTTTGCCCTCCAATTAAAACTTTCGGGCCTAAAATCCGGGAGAATTTTATTACAAAAGGAGGAACCAAATTTTGGCAGAAAACAACATTACTAACGAACAAAACGCTGAACAACAGGTACCTGCAGCAGCAGCTCAGGTAGAAACAGCGACAAAAAAGGCGCCTGTTGTAGAAACCGCTCACGATGATTTCGACTGGAGCGTGGACAAACGCAATGTTTCTTCTTACAGCAAAGAAGAAAAAGCGAAGTACGATGAAACGTACGACAACACTTTTAAAGTGATCGAAGAAAACGGCCTGCTCACAGGTACCGTAGTTGGCCTGACCAAGACGGACGTTGTGATCAACATCGGCTTCAAATCTGACGGTCTGATCTCTCTGAACGAATTCCGCGATCTGCAGGGACTGAAAGTAGGTGATGAAGTAGAAGTACTGGTTGTTGAAAAAGAAGACCGCGATGGTAACCTGCACCTGAGCCGTAAACAGGCTCGCCAGCAGCGTGCATGGGAAAAAATCGTGGAAGTTTACAAAACCGGCGAAGTGGTTACTGGTACTGTTACCAGCAAAACCAAAGGCGGCTTGATCGTAGACGTTTATGGTATGGAAACATTCCTGCCGGGCTCTCAGATCGATGTTAAGCCTGTAACCGACTACGACCAGTTTGTAGGCAAAACAATGGAATTCAAGGTAGTTAAGGTTAACGAGGCTATCAGGAACGCAGTTGTTTCTCACAAAGCGCTTATCGAAAGCGATATCGAACAGCAGAGAGTGGATATTATCTCCAAACTGGAAAAAGGCCAGGTATTGGAAGGTACTATCAAAAATATTACGGATTTCGGCGCATTCATCGACCTGGGTGGTCTGGATGGTCTGCTGTACATCACCGACATCAGCTGGGGACGTATCTCTCACCCAAGCGAAGTGCTCCAGATGGATCAGAAGATCAATGTGGTGGTACTGGACTTCGACGACGAGAAAAAACGTATCAGCCTTGGTTACAAACAACTTACTCCTCACCCATGGGATACCCTGCCTGCACACATCACTGAAGGTGCGCGCGTGAAAGGTAAGGTAGTGAACATCGAAGATTACGGTGCATTCCTGGAAATTCTGCCTGGTGTAGAAGGTCTGGTACACGTATCTGAGATCTCCTGGGCTTCTACTCCTATCAATGCTAAGGAATTCTTCAAATTAGGTGAAGAATACGAAGCAGTGGTAGTGACCCTGAGCAAGGACGAGCGTAAGATGAGCCTGTCTATCAAGCAACTGACAGAAGATCCTTGGGCTACTATCGAAACTAAATTCCCGCTGGACAGCCGTCACAAAGGTATCGTGAAGAACATCACTCCTTATGGCGTATTCGTTGAGCTGGAAACAGGTATCGGTGGTATGATCCACATCTCTGACCTGAGCTGGATCAAACGCTTCAACCACCCAAGTGAATACACTAAAGTGGGTAGCGAGATCGAAGTAGTGATCCTGGGTATCGATAAGGATAACCGTAAACTGAGCCTGGGCCACAAACAGATTGAAGAAGATCCTTGGAACACTTTCGAAACTATCTTCCCGATTGGATCCGTTCATGAAGGTACTGTAGTGAAGAAAGATGAAAAAGGTGCTACTGTTCAACTGCAATATGGTCTGGAAGCTTACGCTCCTGCACGTCACCTGCGCACTGAAGATGAGAAACCAATCAGCGTTGAAGATGTGAAAGAATTCATGATCATTGAATTCGATCGTAGCGAAAAACGCATCCTGGTGTCTCATACAAGAGTGTGGGAACAGGCTAAGAACGAGGAGAAAGAAGCAGTTGCCAAAGAAAAGAGAGCTGATGCTGACAAAACTCGTAAGGCTGTGAAAACCATCCAGAGCAAAGTAGAGAAAGCTACGCTTGGTGATCTGGGTGCACTGGCTGAACTGAGAGAGAAGCTGAAGAAGGATGAAGGCGACGAAAAGAAAGGTGAATAAGCTTTTTAGGTTGTTGAAATAACGAAGGGTGTTCTGGTAACAGAACACCCTTCTTCTTTTATATGTGTTTTGGATTGTTTACCTGATGAAGTTTGTCTCTAGGCCTGCAGACGAGCCAGTATCTCATCATTGAACTCCAGCAGGGAATCTAGTTGTACATCTGCCAGTGCATATCGTTTGTTCTGGCGGTTATGTGCTTCCGGAACTACAACAGTTTTCATGCGGGCAGCTTTGGCGGCCGTCATGCCTGTTACCGAATCTTCAAAGGCCAGGCATTCCAGTGGAGTACTGCCCAGCTTTTTGGCACAGGTCAGGTATACTGCCGGATGAGGTTTGCCGTGCGACTCGAACTCTGCTGAGGAGATGGCATGAAACCTGTCCCTGATGCCCATGTGATCTACTGCCGATTCAATCAGTCGCAGGGGAGATGAGGATGCCAACCCTATTTTAAAGTTCTTTTTTGTGAAATAGTCCAGTATGTATTCCAGTCCCTCCATTGCTTCACCCTCTGCCACTATCTTGTTGATAACAGCATCTATTATCTCATTGGTAACCTGCAGGTTATCTTTTCCCTCCCATTTGAAGTAATTATGCCAGTAATCCACTACTTCCGCCGTACGAAGGCCGGTAGTATGGCTGGCCAGTTCCATTGTAAGATCCACTCCGACTGTAGCAAAGACTTCTCTCATAGCTCGCCCCCAAAGTGGCTCAGAGTCTATCAACAGCCCGTCCATATCAAAAATCACCGTATTTATCATGCGCTTTTCATTTGTTCAGCGTCGCAAAGTTAAGACAGAGACGGGAGAAAGTGCGGAGAAAGTCGGAGGAAGTAATACCGGCGCCCTTTTCGCATAAATAAAAGTTATCCTGTATAATCAATGGTTATGGCAGGCAGCTTGTCGGGGAAGCTCCTTTTCACTACAGGCTGGCGGAAGGGCCGATTTCGCTGAAATATGCCCGTCCGCCCCCTTTGGAAAGGGCCGCTTGGGGGGCTTCCGTAGGGCAAAATTACTTTTGGAAATCTGGCCTATATTTATAACTTTGTAATAGTCTACTAAATTAATGGGAAATATAGGGATGAATAGCGGATTTATGTGTGATGGATGCCATTGCTCCATTGCAGTGACAGCAGGAGAGGCGTAGATGTATAAGGAAAATTGATCGACCAGGAATCAAACAAGATATACAGCGCCTCCGACCTACATGTGCGGAGGCGCGTTGTTTTATAAAAGATAAGGAAGTATAACGTTTTAATATCTGATAATTTACCACCAAGAAAATATTCACTATGCAAAGCTTCAGAACCGAACTGGAAAATCCCGTGGTTGAGAAAGATATCATAGAACTGGAGAAGAAGATCCGCTTATTCCGTGAAGGACAGATCCCGGAGGAGAAATTTCGCAGTCTGCGTCTGGCGAGAGGCATTTATGGCCAGCGTCAGGCGGGTGTACAGATGATCCGCATCAAGCTGCCTTACGGTAAGATGACGCTGGAACAATGGAAACGTATCTCAGACGTATCTGACGAATATTCTACCGGCAACTTGCATCTGACCACGCGTCAGGATATTCAGATCCACTTCGTAAGCCTGGAAAGGACGCCCGAACTGTGGAGCAAACTGGACCTGGACGATATCACCATCCGCGAGGCATGCGGTAATACGGTTCGTAACATCACTGCTTCCGATAAGGCAGGTATTGACCCTGAGGAGCCATTTGATGTTACTCCTTATGCAGATGCAACTTTCCGGTATTTTCTGCGTAACCCCATCTGCCAGGATATGGGCCGTAAATTCAAGATGGCTTTTTCCAGCAGCGATGCCGATACTGCCTGGGCATTCATGCACGATATCGGTGTAATACCTAAAGTGCGTGTGGAAAACGGCAGGGAAGTACGTGGTTTCAAGGTACTGGTAGGCGGAGGCCTGGGTGCACAACCTTACTTGGCGCATGTTGGCCATGAATTCCTGGAAGAAGATCAGCTCATTCCATATATAGAAGCAGTACTGCGCGTGTTTGACCGCCATGGCGAAAGGGCCAGTCGTCATAAAGCACGTATGAAATTCCTCATACAGAAAATTGGGTTTGAAGAATTTCAACGCCTGGTAGCAGAAGAGCGTACTGCTATCAGATCAAAATCCTTCCATGTGGACGCCGATACCTGGGCTGATCCGGAACTTCCGGCTGCTGGCGCGGTATTGCCGGCATATACCATTAAAGATCCGAAGAAATACGAGGCATGGAAAAAGACGAACGTCTTCCAGCAGCGCCAGTCCGACTACTATGCGGCATATGTACGTGTACCGCTGGGTAACATCAGTTCTGTTATATCACGCCAGCTGATAGAAGGTCTCAGACCTGCAGTGGCCAATGACGTACGTGTGACTGCCAACCAGGGTCTGTTACTGAAATATATCCAGCCTGCACATCTGCCTTACGTATTCAGCGTACTGGAAGCAGGCGGTTTTGCAGAACCAGGTTTTGACAGTATCGCAGACATCACTGCCTGTCCTGGCACTGATACCTGTAACCTGGCTATTTCCAGCAGCACCGGTATCTCTACGGCACTGGAACTTGTGATCCAGGAAGAATTTCCTGACCTGGTATATAATAAAGACATCAAGATCAAGATAAGTGGTTGTATGAACTCCTGTGGCCAGCACGGTATTGCTGCTATTGGTTTCCATGGCAGCTCACTGAAAAGCGGAGGTAAGGTATTGCCTGCCCTGCAGGTGCTGCTGGGTGGCGGTATTGTGGGAAATGGCGTAGGCCGTGTGGCTGATAAAGTGATCAAGGTACCAAGTAAAAGAGGTCCTGATGTGCTGCGTTCCCTGCTGAAAGACTTTGAAGCAAATAGTCAGAAAGATGAGAAGTTCAATGACTATTACGACCGTAAGGGTGAAAAATATTTCTATGATCTCCTGAAACCATTAACGGATCTGAATACACTGATCGATGAAGATTTCGTTGACTGGGGACAGGGCGACAAGTTCGCGACTGCTATTGGTGTGGGCGAGTGTGCCAGCGTGGTGATAGACCTGGTGGCTACGCTCCTGTTTGAAGGAGAGGAAAAGCTGCAATGGAGCCAGACGGCGCTGGACGATAAGCAATATGCAGACAGCATTTACCATTCTTACTCCACTTTCGTACAGACTGCAAAAGCGCTGTTACTGGGCGAGGGCGTAAGCTGTAATACACAAACAGGCATCATCAACGATTTCGATAAACACTTTGTTGAAACCGGTAAATGGTCGCTCGAAGGCAGCTTTAAAACACTGGTATTGCAGATCAATCAGAATGAACCTGCTGAAAGCTTTGCAAAACAGTATTATCAACAGGCATCAGATTTTTACCAGCAGGCGCAGTCATACAGACAACAGACAGCAGCAGTTGTTGCACAATAAGCGTTTTGCGGTCATCACATCTTATTAAATGTACACTATGCAGAATATACATCCGAAATTGACACTGGTAGGCGCGGGCCCGGGCGATCCTGAGCTGATCACTGTAAAAGGCCTGAAGGCCATACAGCAGGCAAGGGTGATCCTTTATGACGCGCTTTCCAATAATGAGCTGCTCGAGCATGCGCCCAGCAATTGCCTGAAGCGCTTTGTAGGTAAGCGTGCGGGTATGCATGTGTACTCGCAGGATGAGATCAACCGCATGATCGTGAAATATGCATTGACCTATGGCAGCGTGGTACGCCTCAAAGGAGGAGATTCCTTCGTATTTGGCCGGGGGCAGGAAGAACTGGCCTTCGCTCAGCAATTCAATATTGATACGGAAGTTGTGCCGGGCATTACAAGTGCTATCTCCGTACCGGGTATCAACAGGATACCTGTTACGGCGCGTAATGTGAGTGAAGGATTTTGGGTCCTGACAGGTACCACACAGAGTGGGAGCTTATCCCGTGACCTGGCTTATGCTGTCCAGGCAGATACTACCGTAGTAGTACTCATGGGGATGGGCAAACTGGAGGAGATCTCAGCAGCATATATAGAGCAGGGTAAAGGCAATGTGCCAGCCGCCATTATTCAGA
Source organism: Chitinophaga filiformis (assembly GCF_023100805.1). Lineage (NCBI taxonomy): Bacteria > Pseudomonadati > Bacteroidota > Chitinophagia > Chitinophagales > Chitinophagaceae > Chitinophaga > Chitinophaga filiformis. The sequence continues at coordinate 7,417,622 of NZ_CP095855.1, read as the reverse complement.
ATGGAACACTGCCTGACCAGAAGATAGGTATTGGAAATGTAGCCGATCTGAAAGAAATTGCCCTGCGGGACAACCTGCGTAATCCAGCAATTATTGTAGTAGGCGAGGTAGTGCGTTTTCATGAAGCCTTCCAGGCAGTACAGGAAAGGATAGCAGAACAATTGAAAATCGCTGTATAACTCATAAATTACACATGATAAATTACGGGAAGTCCGGGTAAGGGATGGATACGTAATTTGTCGTGTGTAATCAGTAATCGCACCATTATGGAAGAAAATCATCTTTTCCCGGTCTTTTTTAAATTGAATCGCCTGCATGTGCTGGTTGTGGGAGGGGGAAATATAGGTCATGAAAAAGTGAATGCCTTACTGGAGAACTGTCCCGGGGCCAATATTACCGTAGTGGCCACCTGGTTTCAGCCTGAACTGACGGAGCTGGTAAAGCATGCGCCCAACGTGGAACTGATCCAGAAACCTTTTTCCTGTGGCGATATGCTGGGAAAGGACCTGGCCATTGCCGCCACCAGCGATAAGGAGCTGAACATGTATATATGGGAAAAGGCGAAATGCAGCCGGGTATTGATCAATGTGGCTGATACACCTGAATTGTGCGATTTTTATTTAGGCTCTATCGTACAGAAGGGCCATCTCAAGATAGCCATCTCTACCAACGGGAAATCCCCAACCGTTGCCAAACGTCTGAAAGAAGTCCTGCAGGAAGTGATCCCGGGTTCTATCAATGATGTATTAGATAAGCTCCAGGTGATAAGGGACCGGCTGAAAGGTGATTTTACGGAAAAGGTGAAACAGCTCAACAAGATTACGGATGTGCTGGTCCGGAAAGATTAACCCATCTTATTCTCCTTTTTAATATTTCCCCATCTTAAATTTACCGGCAGCTATTGCCGGGCATTTCTGTGTCCACCCGCCTGATAATATTCAATTTGTTTCAGTTAAAATAGTACCCCTGTTTCATCCTCTTTCATCTGCTTTTCTGTACTTTCTTATTACATTAGTAAAATAAATATATTTGTGTTTTACTTTAAATCATTGTGAAATATGAACTGTGATTGCTATTTTTATAATGTGAAACGGATGTAAAGTTGATGTTTTTGATTCTTTGTGAGGGATATTTATAATATTGTAATATTTGTTATGTGTTATTTGTCTTTGTATGCGTATAGGTTCAAAGAATAGATTCAGCAGATTAATTATCAAAAAGGTCCGTTACAATAACACCGGCATTACGCTTAAACAGGATATTTCTATCATAAAAAGAGATTCATCCTTAAAAAATCTTAAACCAGGCGGAAGGACAACGCTATCTTCTGATTATCCGGAGATAGCTGGCGCTATGCTGTAAAGCGATATACTGCAAGGGTATATCTGACATTGAAATAATTCAGCGGTAAAAGGCGGGGCGAACCTCCGTACTAGGGTCAGCAAGGCCAGTTAAATTTTTTTGACCTCGCAGTCAGGGTTCACAAAATTCCCCCGCCTTACGCCGCGCCAATATAAAGTATTCCCGCTTCCCTGAAGTATATACCTTACGCGTCGAGGCCCAAAAGGGGCCTCGCTAAGGTATTTTCCCGGGTAGCTATGACAGCTCTTTATAGTTTTATCAACCAGAATTTATATCGCGTAATGCGATGATGCTACTGCCCCCTTCTTTAAGGGGGACATCTTTTTAATCTAAATCGTAATTACCAACCGCCATTAAAGTTCAATAACAATGGAATGGTTGCATGCACCAAATTAGTCTAACGAATACGCTAAACCATTCAGAAGGAAAAACGAAGAAGATCTTAGTGAAGCAAGATCCCTGATCAATTCTAACTTGCATGCCGGAATCCAGGGGGGAGAAACCGAAAGCAGGAAGGAGGGTGAACAACAATAATGTATCTAAACCAATTATGCTATGAGCCTCCTTTTCAGTTTCTCCTTTTCTTCGTTTTTCCTGTTATTGTAACCCCTCATTTTGCTGCTGCCAGGCAGAAATAATATATTTGGCCCTATGAGCCAATACACTGCGGATACGCAACAACTGATCGATCAGACAGAGCAATTTGTAAAAAAAGAGCTGGCGGGCGCTGAAGGCGGCCATGACTGGTGGCATATTTACCGGGTATGGAAACTGGCCAGAAAGATCGCCGCCGGCGAGCAGGTAGATCTGTTGGTAGTCGAGCTCAGTGCCCTGCTGCACGATATTGCCGATTCCAAGTTCCATAACGGGGATGAGAATATTGGTCCGCAGAAAGCCCGCGCCTACCTCGAATCTGCAGGTGTGCCTGAAGCAATCATACAGCATGTGGTGAACATCATCCTGCACATTTCTTTCAAGGGTGGTCATAACGCCGGTACTTTTTATTCTCCCGAACTGGCCGTTGTGCAGGATGCTGACAGGCTGGATGCTATCGGCGCCATTGGTGTGGCGCGTGCATTTAATTACGGCGGATTTAAGAACCGGGCTTTATACGATCCGGCCATTGTGCCTGACCTTTATATGACAAAGGAACAGTATAAGAACAGCACAGCCCCAACCATCAATCACTTTTACGAGAAACTGTTGTTGCTGAAAGACAGGATGAATACAGCTACAGGTCGCCAGATGGCCATGGAAAGACATGCTTTTATGGAAACCTTCCTGGAGAAATTTTACCAGGAGTGGGAGGGGGAAAGCTGAGAGGGGAAGCACGCTCCCCGAAACACAGATGATCCGGGGAGATGCTGATAATTTTAAATGAACAAGGCTTTCAGTTCCTCTGCGTCCTGGGGTTTCATTTTCCCGCTCAGGATCAGACGGAGCTGACGTCTGCGCATCGCGCCTTCATATAATTGCTTTTCTTCTTCAGTATCAGGGATGATCTGGGGTACCAGCCTGGATTTTCCGTTTGGATCCAGGGCTACGAAAGTCATAAAGGCCTCGTTGGACTTATAACGGTACTGCTGTACCGGGTCTTCTCCCCATACCCGCAGGTGCACTTCCATAGAAGTGGAAAATGCTCTGCTCACTTTCGCTTCAATATGTACTACGTTACCCAGTTTGATGGGGGTTTCAAAAGAGATGTTATCTACAGAAGCAGTTACCACCGGAGCACTGCAATGTTTCATAGTGGCGAGCGCCGCGGCTATGTCCATCCAGTACATGAGGCGGCCCCCCATCAGGTTGCCGAAAGTGTTGGTATCGTTGGGCAAAACCAGTTCCGTCATCTGGATCATGGAGTCCTGCGCACGCTTGGGCGTTAATGTCATATGCTGATTTGTTACGGCGCAAAATTAGCAAGAAGTTTCCTGACAGACGCAAGAAATGCAATGCCACCGGGCGATTTCGTGAGATATAAAATTATAAAGCTTAATTTTCGCTGGAAACGACTTATTATGAATTTGTTACACGTGCGATCACAACTAAATATGAAAATCCCTTTTGGAGCACTTTAAATTTGTCTTAACTTTGCATGACCTTCGGAAGTTATTTTTACTTGACTGGTTACACCAAAAGTCGTCCGGCGCTTCTCTTTAGGTCAAGTATATTCTACAGAATTTTTAGATTTTATGGCAAAATATATCTTCGTTACGGGAGGTGTGACTTCCTCGTTGGGTAAAGGAATTATAGCTGCTTCGCTGGCGAAATTATTGCAGGCTCGTGGCTTTAGAGTGACTATTCAGAAATTTGATCCGTATATCAATGTGGATCCGGGAACATTAAACCCTTACGAACACGGTGAGTGCTATGTAACCGAAGATGGCGCTGAAACTGACCTTGACCTTGGCCACTACGAACGTTTTCTGAATACGCCTACCTCCCAGGCGAATAACGTGACCACCGGCCGTATTTATCAGACTGTTATTAACAAGGAGCGTGAAGGCGCCTACCTGGGTAAAACCGTACAGGTAGTACCTCACATTACTGATGAGATCAAACGCAGGATCCTGCTGCTGGGTAAAGACGGTAAATATGATATCGTCATCACCGAGCTGGGTGGTACTGTGGGCGACATCGAGTCCCTGCCTTATATAGAGGCGGTTCGCCAGTTGCAATGGGAACTGGATGAACAGGATTGCCTGGTAGTACACCTGACCCTGATACCTTACCTGCGTGCGGCTAAAGAGTTGAAAACCAAGCCTACACAGCACTCCGTAAAGATGATGAGTGAGAACGGCGTACATCCTGACGTGATCGTTTGCCGTACGGAAGAGCCCATGTACAATGATCTGAAAAAGAAAATTGCACTGTTCTGTAATGTGACGGTAGATGCGGTGATCGAGGCTACAGATATGAGCACCATCTATGAAGTGCCGCTGGAAATGCTGCGTGAGAAACTGGATGTGATCTGTATGAAGAAACTGCACATCCCTATTGAAAGAGAACCAGATATGACCAAATGGCGCGCTTTCCTGGATAAACTGAAATATCCGAAGTCAAAGGTGACCATCGGTCTGATCGGGAAGTATGTGGAGCTGCAGGATGCTTATAAATCCATCCTGGAGTCATTCATACATGCAGGTGCTATGAATGAGTGTAAAGTGGTAGTACAAAACATTCATTCTGAATTCCTTACCCAGGAGAACGTGGCAGAAAAACTGCGCAACCTGGATGGTCTGCTGGTAGCTCCCGGCTTTGGTCATCGTGGTATTGAAGGAAAGATCGTAGCTATACAATATGCCCGTGAGAACAACCTGCCATTCTTCGGCATCTGCCTGGGTATGCAGATGAGCGTTGTGGAATATGCCCGTAACGTAATAGGCTGGAAAGATGCCCACTCTACAGAAATGAACCCTGATACACCTCATGCGGTGATCGGTCTCATGGAAGAGCAGAAAAAGATCACTGTTAAAGGTGGTACCATGCGTCTCGGCGCCTATACCTGTGAATTAACGCCAGGTTCAAGGGCTGCCGCCATTTACGGTAGTACTACCATCAGCGAGCGCCACCGTCACCGCTATGAATTCAATGGCCAGTACCTGGCCGATTTTGAAAAGGCGGGCATGATCCCTTCCGGCCGCAACCCGGAAAGCGGGCTGGTAGAAATGGTGGAATTACCTGACCATCCATTCTTTGTAGGCTGCCAGTTCCATCCTGAACTGAAAAGCACTGTGGAGGCTCCTGCACCCCTGTTCGTACACTTCATTGCTGCCGCGAAACAGTATGCAGAAGACAAGACCAATAAGGCAAAAGTTGCTGAAGAAAAGATTGCTCACCAATAATGAATATTTATAAGTAACAGGCTTTCAGTGGTAACAGCGAGGTATTAACTTTGTTGATTACAACTGAAAGCTTGTTGCTTTTACTTACCTTTGCTGCCTAAATTTTAATTGAATTTCATGGACAGAAACTCAGTCATTGGCTTTGTACTACTGGGAGTGTTGTTTGTTGGTTACATTTTCTTTAACCAGAAACAACAGGTTGCCGCAAAAAGAGAGAAGGACCGCCAGGATTCCATAGCTAATCTTAACAAGCCCAAACCTGTTGATACCGCCACCTACACGACCGGGGGTGTACCCGATTCCAGCAAACTTGCCGGCACATATGGTACCTTCGCAGGTGCTGCCAATGGCACTCAGCAGGCTGCCGTACTGGAGAATAAAGTGCTGAAAATCACCTTCTCCAACCATGGTGGACAGCCTTCACAGGTACAGCTGAAACAATTCAAGGACTTCCAGGGTAAACCTTTATTGCTCGTAAACGGCTCTTTCAATCGTATTTCCCTGCAGGTTCCTGCCAATAACAATACTTTATTAAATACTTCAGACCTGTACTTTACCGGTGGTAATGTACAACAGCTGGCAGATGGCAGCCAGGCCATTACCTACCGCCTGTCTACCTCCAACCCCGGCCAGTACCTGGAGTATGTATATACTTTGAAACAGGATGGTTATGCCATGGATTTCGATATCCGTGCTATCGGCCTGGAAAATGTGCTGCCTGCCGGTCAGAAAACCCTAACCCTGCAATGGGATTCCCAGAATGACAAGCAGGAAAAAGACATGCAGAACGAGCGTCTGAACAACCAGGTACATTACCGGAATACAGACGGCAAACATGACTATTTCACCCTCGAACGTACCAGCCACCAGAAGTTGGATTCCAAGCTGGAATGGTTCAGTGTGAAACAGCAGTTCTTCAACACGACCTTTATAGCCAGAAATGATGCCCGTTTTGCCGGCGCGGAAGTGAACACAAAAGTGCCTGAAAGCGGTAATATCGTAGGACAGACATTCGCAAGCATCGAACTTCCATACAACCGTGCACATGATTTTACTTTCCCGATAGAGATTTACTACGGTCCTAACCACTATAAGACCCTGAAATCTTTCGATATCGGTCTGGAAAGCATCATTCCACTGGGCTCCGGTATCTTCGCTTTCGTTAAGTATGTGAACAAATGGGTGATCATCCCTGTGTTTAACTTCCTGAGCGGATTTATCGGTAACTACGGTATCATTATCATTCTGCTTACCCTGTTCATCCGCCTGCTGATAGCGCCTTTCACTTACCAGAGCTACGTATCTCAGGCTAAAATGAAAGTGCTCAAACCGGAAATTGATGAGCTGAAGGCAAAATATGCTGATGATCAGCAGACATTCGGTATGGAGCAGATGAAGTTATTCAAGAGCGCCGGTGTAAACCCATTGGGTGGTTGTTTACCAGCACTGATGCAGCTGCCTATCCTGGTGGCGATGTACAGCTTCTTCCCTTCTTCTATCGAGCTGAGACAGGAAAGCTTCCTGTGGGCGAAAGACCTTTCTGCCTACGATTCCATCCTGGACCTGCCGTTCACTATTCCATTCTACGGTAATCACGTGAGCTTGTTCACGCTGCTGATGACCGCTACGAGCCTGATGCTGGCGTTCAATAACCGTGGTATGGCAGATCAGAGCAATCCGGTAATGAAATATATGCCGTATGTATTCCCTGTCATGCTGTTGGGGATCTTCAACCGCCTGGCATCAGCGCTGACCTTCTATTACTTCCTGTCTAACGTGATCAGTATCGGTCTGCAGTGGGCGATCCAGAAGTTCTTCGTGAATCATGATAAGATCCACGCACAAATCCAGGAGAATAAAAAGAAACCGGCCAGCAAATCAAAATGGCAGGAGAAGCTGGAAGATATGCAGAAACGCCAGGCAGATATGCAGAAGCGTCAGCAGGACATTCAGCAACGTAAAAAGCAATAGTATCCGATCTTTTTAACATAGTATATTAGCAGAAGGCTTCCCACAATGGAAGCCTTCTGTATTTTCAGGATTCATGCATTTAATCTGACCTTATGAAATATCTATTGTTTCTGGCAATAGCCGCAACTGTTCATTCTTCTTCTTACGCACAGGATTACCAACCATCTGCCAGCCGGATACAAAAGACGGTGGGCTATCTGGCCTCCAACAAATTGAAAGGCCGGGGCACTAATGAAAAGGGGGGCCTTAAAGCCAGCAACTATGTAGCCAAACAATTTAAGCAGGCCGGATTGACGCCCGGCAATGGCGGCAGCTATTTTCAGGACTTTACTTTCGACAGAAAAGAGCACAAAAACCTGCACAGCAGAAATGTGATCGGTTTCCTGGACAACGGTGCTGCCAAAACGATCATTATCGGCGCTCACTACGATCACCTGGGTACTGCCGCATTATATGACGGGAAATACCCCGTGGGGCAAATTCACAATGGCGCTGACGACAATGCATCTGGTGTGGCAGGGCTGCTGGAACTGATGCGCTACTTTACAGGGAACGGGCAGAAAGAGCCGTTTAACTTCCTGTTCATTTCTTTTGGAGGAGAAGAGATGGGCCTGCAGGGATCAAAGTATTTTACGGCCAATCCCACCATTCCGCTAACCAATGTACATTTCATGCTGAATATGGATATGATAGGAAGGTACAATGAAGAACGGGGTATCGGTATAGGCGGTTATGCGACTGCGCAGGAATGGCCCGTAGTATTCAAAGATGCGCAGGAACCGGGCATCCACTATTTTACAGACGGATCGGGCAAAGGCGCTTCAGATCATCACAACTTCTTTATGCACCAGGTACCGGTGATCTTCCTGCATACCGGTCCGCATGACGATTATCACAAGCCTACAGATGATGTTGAGAAACTGAAAGCGAAAGAGGAAGCGCTGATCCTAAAACTGGCCGTTCAGCTGATCACTAATGCAATGAAATACCCTGAACTGCATTATGTAGGAGAGGAGAAAAAAGAGGAAGAAAAGAAATAGAGCGCTATCAACATGGATATAAATGAAAAGGCGTCCGGCTTTAAACCGGACGCCTTTTTTATTGTCTGTGTGTACTTACTTACTGTGGTTTGGTGGGTTGTGCGGGATAGGCTGCTTTAGGTGTGGTAGGAGCAGCAGGTTTATCCTTATTTTCCTTCTGCTTTTCCTTTTCTCTTTCTCTTGCAGCCTTATCTGCTTCAGCTTCTGCCTCGTTTACATCCATGATATAATCACTTGCATCTCCGTTACCCTGATCATCAGCTTCTGCAGGTGGTTTATAGTTCTCTTCGAAATTCTGATAGAATTCACTGTTGATAGATTGAGGGATGGCAAAGGTTGCCTTATCATCTATTTTCAGCGTTTTATCTGCATATAATTTCTGGAAGAAATAAGCCCAGATCGGGAGACCGGTATTTGCACCCTGACCGTTGGTGGTAGTGCTGAAGTGCAGGAAGTTGTTTTCACAACCTACCCAGGCGCCTGCCAGCAGCTGAGGAGTAAAGCCCAGGAACCAGCCATCTGTATTGTCGTTGGTAGTACCGGTCTTACCTGCTACTTCACTTTGGATGCCATAACGGAAACGCAGACGCGCGGATGTACCACCAGGACCAGTTACACCCTGCATCATTTTCACCATAGTGTAGGATTCATTCTCACTGATCACCTCACGTTTTTCAGGAGCCGTTGTCTGCAGGATATTGCCGTTCCTGTCTTCTATACGTGTGATGTAGATGGGTTTTGTAATAATACCACGGGCCGGGAACATGGTGTAGGCCTGCAACATTTCGTACAGCGAGATTTCCGGTGTACCCAGACAGATGGATGGATAGGGCGGAATATCAGCACTGAAACCGATCTTGTTTTTCGCAAAGTCGGCTACTGCCTGCGGACCTAATTGTTTGATCAGGTAAGCAGACACCAGGTTGAGGGATTTAGCCAGTGCCCCTGCCATGGAGATACTACCACCTACGCTACCTTCTGAGTTGCGGCTCAGCGTCCAGTTATATTTAGGGAATGATATCGGTTCGTTTGGCAACATTGTGTTGGGCGACATACCATTCATGATGGCAAAGCAATACAGGAATGGTTTAAATGTAGAACCTACCTGCCTGCGGGTTTTGGATACGTGGTCGTTCTTGAAATAGCGGAAATCCGGACCACCTACCCACGCCTTCACTTCACCGCTTTCAGGATCCATTGCCATAAAGCCGGCCTGTAAGATAGCTCTCATATATTTGATGGAGTCTATCGGTGTCATGATGGTATCCAGTTCATTCAGCTCAGGTTCTGTAAAGCTTTTCCAGGCAAACACCTTCATTTTCACCGGCGTATTGAAGGCTTTTTTGATCTGTTCGTCGGTGGCGTCTTCGTCTTTCATAGCCTTGTAACGATCAGATTCCTTCATATAACGGTCAACGTATGACTGCCAGTTCTTCCACACACTGCCGGATTTGATATTGGCCTGTGCCGTAAATACTTTCTGCAGATCTTTCAGGTGATGCGCTACTGCTTCCTCTGCATACAGCTGCATACGAGGGTTGATGGTAGTATAGATCTTCAAACCATCGCGGTAGAGATTATATTCAGAACCATCGGCTTTTTTATGGTTTTTACACCAGTCTTTCAGCTCGTCGCGCAATACTTCCCTGAAGTAAGGCGCCAGTCCTTTATTGTGATCTATCTTATTGTAACGCAGTACGATAGGCTTGCTTTTAGCTGCATTGGCCTCCGCTTCAGTAATGAAGTCGTTCTTCTGCATCAGCTCTATCACCGTATTACGGCGGTCCAGTGCAGCTTTTGGGTTACGGCGGGGATTATACAGATTCGTACCCTTCAGCATGGCAATCAGGGTAGCTGCTTCTTCAATGGACAGGTGGCCTGCATCTTTACTGAAGAAGGTCCGGGCGCCGTTTTCGATACCGTATACATTATCGCCGAAAGGCACTGTATTGAGATAAAGAGTAATGATCTCCTGTTTGGTAAAGTTACGCTCCAGTCTTACGGCTATCAGCCATTCCTGCATTTTCTGGAAGCCCCTTTTTATTATATTGGAGGCACGCTGTGTACCGGTATTGTCAGCCTGCAGGTTCAATGCCAGCTGTTGCGTGATGGTGCTGGAACCCCTTTTCTTGCCGACAGCCAGGTAGAAGGGGATGGCGATCGTTGCATAGGGGTCTATGCCTGAATGCTCATAAAACCTGACGTCTTCTGTGGCGATCAGGGCATTGATCACATTTTTGGAAATTTCGTTGTAATCAGAGCTCGACCTGTCCACCTGATAATATTTACCCAGGATGGTACCATCTTCGGCAATTACTTCAGATGCAAGGGCAGCCCTTGGATTTTCCAGGGTCTCCATAGATGGCATGCTGCCAATAATGCGGAAATTCACCAGGAGGATCAATAACAGGAAAAACCCAGTTATCGATAACACTGTGATCCACAATATTTTAACCGATTTTTTCATACTTGCTTTAAATGTTTGATTTGCGTGGCCGGGATCGCTCTCATGGCTTTTACTCAAGATATAGCAATTTACGGGCCTTATTACGCCGTGCTTATAACAGCGGGCAAAACTATTAAAAAAAACGGGTTGATGTCCCTCAAATATTGTTAAAAGACTGATTGATGTACCCCAACGAATTAGTATGTTTTTCTATCTTACTGTTTGTTACTGAGTAACGTAGTTGTCGTCAAAGAATTTTTTATACCCGTTGATGTCCTTGGTGCTGTTCATCTGGATAAAGTTATCCCTTGAAATGATGAACATGGAATAGTCTGACGGACGGATACGTGGAATTATCTTCTCAGCATCGATCCTGATCTCGTCAAAATAGTCCAGCGCCTTATCCTCGTTCGGGAAAAGCCTGAAAATGAGCATCACATCCTGCGGTGTCAGCACAAAGTTGGCTACCTGTATACCTTCGCCCGGATGTTTGGCCGCATTGTACTTGGTAAATTGTGTCAGTGCTTCATCCATAATGGCCTTTGAGACACGCTGGAAGGAGAGTACCACAAAATGCGGGTTTGCAGCATTCAGTTTATAAATGGTAACAGGTTTCAGCGGCGCGGGCAGTGGCGCCACCTTCAGACCGGCATTTGCTGCCAGTTTGATAGAGTCGGCTACCGCGGTTTTGATGGTCACAGAATCGAGTTTGGGTTCGAATTTCGGCTCCGGGTTCTGCCATGGATATCGGATGGAAATATTCTCGTCTACCACATTGTTATCTTTGCTCTTCTCGATTTCCAGCCTGGAGAGGTATACCACCAGGGCCGCACGGTTATCCAGCGCTTCCAGCAGTGATTTGGCTTTTTCCTGTACGGCGTCATCCTGTTTGTATTTGTCGATGACATTCATAACAGCCTGACGTCCAAATTCACAGGTATCCATTTTCATGATGATCATGGCTTCCAGGAGGTCGAATTTTGGCTGCATGAAGTTGAGCCCAAAGGTGGAATCGGCTGCTTTCTTCAATGCCATTGCACCTTCGAGGTTCCCCCTGTTATAATTTACATACACTGAGTCATAAGCAGTGGAGATCTCCTTTTTCTTTTCCTCGTTAATGTCCTGCAGGGAGCCATATTTAATAATGCTGGCAAATTTAGAGTTGCCGAACTGGGTCATTACATTTTGCTTGTATTTGGCCGCCTGCGCGGTATGTCCCAGTTTAGTATGCCAGATATACAGGGAGTAAACCACTTCTGTCTTATGTGGGTGTTGTGGATACCTGTTGAGCAGGGTATCGTAAGTCTCGATGGCCAGCTCCGTATTGTCCAGCTGATCGTTATAGAGTTTACCCAGGTCGTAATAGGCATCTTCGATGATCACGTTGGATTTCAGGAGATCATCCGGCGTCAGTGGCAGTCCTGCGGCCAGTGCATTTGCTGTAGCGCTGTCTGATGGGGCCTTGGTGGCTTCTGCGGCGCCGGCAGTGTTTTTATTATCATCTTCCGGCTGTAAAGGCTGGTTAGCAGCGGCTGCTCCGGACTGGCTTCTGCGCCAGTTATCGGCCAGCGGCCTGTTCCCCCAACGTTTCTTAAATTCAGAGAACCCGGACGATTTGCTGGCGGTGTTATAGAAATACCATTCACCCTGGTCTTCCTTCTTAGGAGTGGCGGGGCTGTTGTTCATATTGTTGATCAGCGGATTGTTGTTGGCCATAGCCTGTGGATCAACGCCGTTGTCGGCATCTTCCTTCTGCTTTTTTGCTTTTTCTTCTGCTTCCTTACGCAGGGTAGCGGCCATTTTTTCCAGGAAGATCTTCCTGTCAGATTCCGGCATAGCGGCAATCCGTTGTAAGCTGTCTTCCTTCTGGATGGCCTCCACGCGGATAACGACATCGTTGAGCACGCGTTTACGCTTGTTAACAATAGCAGAATCTGTGAATTCCGGCGGCATGACAGTCGCGGTACTATCATAGAAGTTCCGGGCCAGGCGATACTGGCGTTGCCCATAATAAATATCAGCTATTGCCTTGAATGACAAGGCTCTCTGCATGGTATTGGAGCTTTCCACCTTGAGCGACTGGCGCAGGTATTCCAGGGCCAGGTCTGGATCTTTAGGCAGCACGATGTTGGCCATATTATAATAAATGGCGTCGCGGAACTCAATGTATTTCTCCCTGCGGGCCATTCTTTTCAAGCGGGCCAGGCTTTCATCGAAGGAACCGCCTTCCCTGGTAGCATCCAGTTTTGCGATCTGCATACGGGCCTGGAAGTCCATCATCGGGTCCGGCTTCTGTTTGATCACTTTATGGAACATCATTACGGCGGAGTCCGGGTGGCTATAGTTGGTATACAGTTGTCCCAGTATATAGTACATGCGCGCCCGTTCATCGCGGTTCCCCTTGCTTTTAACAGCTATCTGCAAGGGTACGATCACTTCTGAAAAACGTTCCTGTTTGTACAGGGCGTAGGCTCTTACCTCGGCCAGTTCGCCCGTCAGCCTTTTAGGGAAATAGGGATCGTGTTCGACAATGTTCATCAGGGAGCGGGCCTGATCGAACTCTTTCATTTCCAGTAAGGTTTTGGCCTGCCATACAAAAGCATCGTTACGGGCATACGTGTGCTTGAAATAGCCGAAAGGCGGCTTTCTTTTCTCACGGGAAGCGATGCTGAGCTGGTCTTTTTCACTGGAACCTATCACCGTCTTATACTCGTCTTTCTTTTTGGGAGCAAATTTGGTATTGATGAACTGGAATGTACGGTTGGCCTTGTCCCATTCACCCTGGTAGAAGTAGGCCTGACCGATCACGAGGTAACTGTCGTCAATCCATTTGCTGCGCGGATCGCGGATCTGTATATTGATAGACGCCTTTTCGATAACGGTGTCCAGGTCGCCGGTGCTGAGGCCCAGGTTCTGAAGACTGTAAGGATAGAAAGGCAGCAGATAATTATAGTTGTCCTGCCCCTGACGGCTCACATTATGGGTAATGAGGCGGAGTTTCTTCCGGGCATTGTATAAATAGTTGTACCTGGCCAGCATGTTCTGCACCAGTTTCCGTTTAATGGTCCATTTTTTTTCTGCCAGTAATTCTGAGGGTGGGCGCCGGTCTTCCACACGTGGTTGTGGTACTTTCGGTACAAGCGGTTTTTGCATGGTGCGTGGAGGCATCCTGCTACTGTTGCTCTTGGACTGATTAGTAACCGTGGTATCCCTTCGCTGGGCGTAGACCCTGTTAACATTCATACAGCACAAAAACAAACTTACTAAACAGGTATATGGTAGATATATGCGAACTGATCTGTAATAATTCATGGATGCCAGGGTGTATAGGCTTACCTATATAACTTATATGTCAGGAAATTATTTTTAAAGATAGGATAATTTTTTTGAGGGCATGAAAGTGGTCAGCCGGAATAAAAATGGAGCTATCCTAATTTTTTAAATACGAAATAATATAAATGTTTAACTTTAGCCGGTTGATAATCAGAAAAATTATTCAAGTTTTATAGCGGCTATGGCTAATAAGCGTGATAGAAAAGGCAGAAATGTGGGGCGGATAGGGAACAGGTATCGCCTGGTGATTATGAATGACAATACCTACGAAGAGGTAACCTCGTTCAAATTATCCCGTATGAGTGTATATATTGCTTTGAGCACTTTGTTTGTGCTGTTGGTAACGATCACCGTTGCTACTGTGGTATTTACGCCATTGCGGTATTACATTCCCGGCTATGGCGACCTGAAGCAGCGGAGGGAGTTCATTCGTCTGAAAATGCGCACGGATTCCCTGGAGTCTGCCATCAATGCACGCGATAAATACCTGGAGAACATTAAACAGGTCATTAACGGAGATTTTTCTACCAGTAAACTGGATACCACCACCATTAAAGTTCCTAAAGTAGATAACAGCACTTATTAAGGGTTGATAAGGGGGCACAACATTATTTGAGACTGAAAAAATATACTGTCAGCAGATACGCAAAGGGTCCGAATCACCGTTAAGGGGGGATAATGTGGATAACTTCTTAAAAGAAGTGATTGTCAATATGTAGTAATATGTTAATAAATAATACTATCTTACATCACACTAAAAGCTGAAAAACCTAGAATCCTATGTTTAGCAACAACAATCGTAATGCCAGAAGCGAGAGCAAATCAGTAATGCCTACTTCCAACGTGAACATTATTGGCAGTGGAACCTCCATCCAGGGAGACATCGTGTGCGAAGGCGACATTCGCATTGACGGACAGGTGAATGGCCTGGTATCAACAAAAGCTAAAATTGTAGTAGGTCCTGAAGGGGAGATTATCGGTGACCTGGTATGTCAGAGTGCTGACATTCTGGGCAAAGTAACTGGTATTATCAAAGTTGAAGATCTGCTTTTCCTGAAAGGTAATGCACTGGTAAAAGGAGATCTGTACACAGCCCATTTTGAAATGGAGCCAACCGCGAAATTCAATGGTCGTTGCTACATGGAACCCGAAGAGGTGGCAGCTGCTAACGCAAACCTGAAAGAAAAGAATGGAAGACCCGTCTTCACAGAAGAAGCCACGGAAGAAGCCTGATAACAGGTTACTTTTAAAGTACACCGGGCTGGCTTTCCAGATGATGGCCACATTAGGCGTAGCGGTATTTGCTGGTTATAAAATAGACCAGCGGACGGGATGGTCGTTCCCCTTCTTTCTGATCATTTTGTCTTTATTAGCTTTAGTCTTAATTTTGCGCCAAATTATCAAAGATACCAGCAGGAATGAGTGACAGGTTTTACTTTAGAGTTATTGGCGTTTTCATTATTTTGAACGTTGCTTTATTATCATTAAAAGCCTGGTTGTTGGACAATGGAGCGCATCATAATGTGCTGCTCTTCGGCAACCTGGCTTTAGCTACAATCTCCGGCATCACCTACAACATGAGCCGCAAAGGGGTACAATCCGACAATAACAGCATCTTTATGCTAAGGGTATATGGCTCCATGATCAGCAGAATGATGTTATGCCTGGCCGGCATTACTATATATGCTGTAGCAAACAGGGCAAATACCAGCAGAATCACTATTTTTATATTGATGTTTTTCTATATCGTCTACGCGGTATGTGAGAACGTAAGTCTGCAAAAAATTACCAGAAAGAAAAATTAAAGATTCGTGAAGCAGGAGGCTCCTTTAAATGCATTAGCTGCATACCTGCCCGAAGGAACCTTCGAGCAGGTAATGGCCTACCTCACAGAATATAAGGTACACCTGACGGTGACCCGCGAACGGCAAAGCATCCTGGGTGACTACCGGCATCCCGACCGCAGGGGAGGGCACCGGATCAGCATCAATGGAAATCTTAACAAGTACGCTTTTCTGATCACGTTGCTGCACGAAATATCACACCTCACCACCTACATGCAGTATACCAATACGGTAGCCTCGCATGGGAAGGAGTGGAAGCAGCATTTTTCCAGCATCCTGAAGCAGTTCGTAGGCAAAGGTTATCTTCCACCGGATGTGGAAATGGCTTTACGGCAGAGTATTCAGAACCCGGCAGCCAGTTCCTGTGCGGATGATGATCTTATGCGTGTGCTGAAACGCTATGACAGGCAAAAGGAAAACCATTTCCTGGTAGAACAACTGGCGCCCAATCAGTTGTTCCGTACCAAAGACGGCCGTGTCTTCCGCCGGGGAGAACGTATACGTAAGCGTTACCGCTGTGAAGAGGTAGCGACGAAAAGAATGTATCTGTTTAGCCCCGTCTATGAAGTGGAATTAGTGGCGGCCTGACCAGAAAGGCCCTTTTAATTGGCTGCTTACGAATTAACAGCCGGTTGCCCGATCATCATGCGCTTATTATGCTCCCGTTCCCTCTTTTCTATTGTTTCCTTCCGGAAGATGATATAGGCATGCTCATGGGCTTCCAGCAGATCATCATATGGTCCGCGGGGAGAGATGAGTTTCACAAATACCGGCGCTGTTTCGATGGTAATGAACAGCAGCATAATGAACCAGTTCGCCCACCGTACAGGTACACTACGATCTGTCAGGTGACCCAATGCGTCCAGCCGGGATGCGAGGCCGTCGATGCTGGTGCGGTTCAGTCCACCTACCGTCGCTTTCTGGGTGGAATCAATTGACTGTAGCTCCTGCCTCTTTTGTGCGATGAGGGCGCCATTCTGATCTGTGATCCGCTTTAACATTGCCGCCGCGGTATCAGCATCCGCTTTTTTCGCTTTGTAGATAGGGCCCAGGTTCTGCCTGCGCGATCCGCCTGTTCCGTCAGCTTCCTGCTGGGCGATGATCTGCAGGGTGTCGAGTTTGGTCGCCTGGAGCTGGATGTCCGCATTCAATTGTGCGATCTCTGCGTTTAACACACCGATACGCTGCTGGAAGCGGTCTTTTACTTTGTCTTCCTGTGTTTTGAACACCTGTTGTTCCATGACGATCAGTTCCTGGTTGATCTCCTTCTCGAACACTTTCAGTTCCAGTGGTTTGGAGATGACAATGGCAATCAATACCGCCAGCACAAGCCTTGGTACGGCCATACCGAACTCGCTCCAGAAATTGTTGCGTTTCTTCATGCCAGACACGATGTAACGGTCCAGGTTAAAGATCATCAGGCCCCAGATGATCCCGAATACGGCAGCTCCCCAGGGAGAACTGAATACCGACCACAGGGCATACCCGCCGGAAAATGCTGCCAGCAACCCGGTGAAGAAGATAGTAGCGCCAATGCCGCCGTATTTATTGGTTTCTGATGGTGCCCGTCTCAGCATAGGCACATGTACCCCTGAGCAGAACAGGAAAAAGTCGCGGAAGCGCTTCATGATAATTGTACAATTTGATATATAGAATAAAAAGACACCCACAGGACGCAGGTATACAGTAAGGATGGATAATGAAGGTACGAATTTTTGCTGGCCCTGAACTAATTAAGTGATCAAAGGCGGGAAAAATGTGATGGAAAAATACAAAGGAGGAGAGGGGCTGGGTACAGGTATAAAAAAGAATCCCTGGACTACTGTCCGGGGATTCTTTTTTCTTATTTTTTAGTCAATCACTACTTAAACTTATTAAGCGGTAACCGCTTTGTTCACCAGTGCAGCAGCTTCGCTGAGCAGGATAGCTGATTGTACGGTCAGGCCGCTTTCTTCGATCAGTTTCTTTGCTTCTTCTGCATTGGTACCCTGCAGACGTACAATGATCGGAACAGTAATGTTGCCGATGGATTTGTAAGCGTCGATAACACCCTGTGCAACACGGTCGCAACGAACAATACCACCGAAGATATTGATCAGGATCGCTTTTACTTTAGGATCTTTCAGGATGATGCGGAAACCTGCTTCCACTGTCTGCGCGTTGGCGGTACCACCTACGTCCAGGAAGTTGGCCGGCTCACCACCACTCAGTTTGATCATATCCATGGTAGCCATTGCCAGACCGGCGCCGTTCACCATACAACCTACGTTACCATCCAGTTTTACATAGTTCAGGTTGTATTTACCTGCTTCTACTTCGGTTGGATCTTCTTCGGAAATGTCGCGGAGCGCTTCCAGGTCCGGATGACGCATCAGTGCGTTGTCGTCCAGGTTCAGTTTACAGTCAACAGCGATGATCTTGTCGTCGCTGGTTTTGAATAATGGGTTGATTTCCAGCATAGCTGCATCCAGACCTACGTATGCATTATACAGGTTGGTCACGAATTTCACCATGTTTTTGAAAGCCTCACCACTCAGGCCGAAGTTGAACGCTATTTTCCTGGCCTGGAATGGCTGCAGGGTAGTGTTCGGCTGTACTAACTCTTTGAAGATCTTCTCAGGAGTTTTGTGGGCTACTTCTTCGATATCCATACCACCCTCTGTAGAGTACATGATTACGTTCTGACCTTTTGCACGGTCCAGCAGGATGGACAGGTATAATTCTTTTATGGGGTTAGGGCCAGGGTAGTACACGTCCTGTGCTACCAGCACCTTGTTTACTAATTTTCCGGCCTCACCGGTCTGGATGGTTACCAGTACACCGCCAAGGATGTTACCGGCAATGGTTTTTACATCTTCGGCATTTTTACCTACTGCTACACCTCTCTGCTCTTTACCACGGATGGTACCTTTACCACGTCCACCGGCATGGATCTGCGCCTTTACCACAGCAAACTCATTACCATATTGCACTTTTAATTGCTTATAAGCTTCTGCCGCCGCTTCAGGGGTATCTACCGGAATCCCTTCCTGTACCGGTACATTATATTTCTTCAACAGTTCTTTAGCCTGGTATTCATGTAAGTTCATCTGAGAAAAATTTGCCGCTAAAATAGGTCATTATGATTTAAATATAAAACCGTAGTGTTTTGTGAATTAAAAATAACTTTGCGGCAACCTGTTTTAAAGACATTATATAATGAGTGATCTCTTGCAACAAATAGCTGCTGCTGCGGACTACATCAAAAAATCATGGTCCGGGACCCCGGAAGTGGGCATTATATTGGGCAGCGGCTTAGGTAATCTGGCCGGCGATATTACCGACAGTACGGAAATCCCCTACGAAAATATCCCCCATTTCCCCTCTTCTTCTGTAGAAGGCCATAAGGGCCGCCTGATACTGGGGAAAATGAACGGCCGTCCTGTAATAGCTATGGCAGGCAGATTTCACTATTATGAGGGGCTGTCTATGCAGCAGGTAACTTTCCCTGTAAGGGTGATGAAGGCGCTTGGCGTACATACCCTGCTGATTTCCAATGCAGCCGGTGGTATGAACAAGGCATTTAATGTGGGCGACCTGATGATCATCCGGGACCATATTAACCTGCAACCCGAACATCCGCTGCGCGGTCCCAATAACAATACGCTGGGCCCCCGTTTCCCGGATATGAGTGAACCCTATTCGAAAGCGCTGATTACGAAAGCAAAGGAAATTGCTCAGGCCAGTAATATTCCTGTACATACAGGAGTGTATGTGGGCGTACAGGGGCCGACCTTCGAAACGAGGGCGGAATATATGTATATGCACATCATCGGTGGAGATGCCGTGGGCATGAGCACCGTGCCAGAGGTGATAGTGGCTGCTCACAGCGGATTAAAAGTATTCGCAATGAGTGTTATTACTGATATTGGCATCAGGGAAGAGGAAAATGTGATCACGCACGAAGAGGTGCTGGAAGCTGCCAACGCGGCTGAACCGAAATTAACGCTTATTTTCAGGGAACTGATCAGGGTAATCTAAGTCAAAAGAAGAACGAAGCAGGAAATATATCAAAGGATGAGGTCATTTATTTTAATATGTTGTTTGCTGGTATGCGCACAGCAACTGCAGGCACAGATAGGCCAGCGTTTCGGGAATATGGGCGGCGGTGGCTCTTCCTCCATGCAAAAAGACACCGGCAGCCACAAGCATGACCTGGATACGCTTACCATCACTTACCGCAGACTTGGAGAACCTACCGACTTCAGGCTGGATTCCTCTATTGCTGATTTTAACAGCACATTCCTGCGCATCCCTGGCAGCTATGTATTCCTGGGGAATAATGGCGCGCCTGCCCGTAACGTGATGTTTACGCCATTTATGAAACCGGGTTTTGATGCGGGCTTCCATATCTTTGATCCTTACGCATTTACGCATGAAAATGCCCGTATTTATACTACCAACCGTCCTTACTCCGAATTGCTGTATATGGTTGGCAGCCAGCAGGAACAACAGATCGGCGTATTGCATACACAAAACCGCACAGACCATTTCAACTTCGGTTTTGAATACAATAAGATCTACGCTCCGGGCTATTTCAGATCACAATCCACTAACCACGACGTATACCGCATTACCGGCCGTTTCAACAGCAGGAACAAACGGTACAATGCATACCTCAGCTATTTTTATAACAAGTTTAACAATGGTGAGAATGGCGGTCTGCGGGCGGGCGACACCATACTGGATAACCCCCGTTATAATAACCGCAAGACCATTGACGTGAACCTGGGGAACTATTCAGCTACTACCACAGGCCTGTTCAGTACCACACTGCCGGTGAAAACATCTCAGAGGCAGTCCGGCATCCTGTTGGTGCAGCAGTACGACTGGGGTAAAGGAGATACCATTCACGTAAACGATACTACGGATTATTATAAATTTGATCCTTTCTTCCGTGTACAATATAGTTTTAAGGTAGACAACAACAGTGCCTCCTACCTGGATGGCCAGCCGGATACTTTTTACTATACAAACCGCTACAAATGGGGGTTCAATGGAGATACCGTCCGGGCGCAGCACGAATGGCGCACCATCTCCAACGATATCTCTCTCATACAATTCCCGGTGCGTGGCAACCAGGCGCATTTTATCAGTGCGGGAGCCAGGTATGAGAATATCAGGGGCACTTTCCTGGATGCCGGCGTGAACTTCAACAACGTTGTAATACATGGTGAATACCGGAATAAGACACGCAACCAGAAATGGGACCTCTCTGCCAAAGGTGAATTGTATCTCGCCGGGCAGAATTCCGGCGACTACAACGTGACCGGTATGTTGAGCCGTTACCTCAATGAAACACTGGGTAATGTGCATCTCTTCTTCAGTAATACCAACCGCGAGCCCTCCTATGTATACAAATATTTCAGCAGTACATATGACAGCTGGTATAACAGCACGCTCGGAAAGGAGAATATTACGCAGTTGCAGTTCTCTGCCGATAACAGGAAGCTGAAGTACAACCTGGCAGTGAATTATTTCCTGATCGAGAACTATACCTACTTCGAAAATTACTATACCAGTACACAGGCGCCGGCGCTGTTCAACCTGTTACAGGTTACATTAAGCAAGCATTTCAGGTACAAACACTACAACTGGTACATGGACATCGCATTTCAGCAGGTACATGGCGATGGCAGGATAAATGTGCCTACCATCTGGACCCGCCACCGGCTGGCATATGAAAACAAGTTGTTTAACAACCTGAACCTGATGACCGGTATTGAAGCAAAATATAATACTTCCTATTATGCAGACGATTACTCGCCGGTAACAGGTCAATTTGTGTATCAGACTACACAACGGGTGAAGTACTATGCGCCCGACCTGGCGGCATTTGTACACTTCAGGATCAAGTCATTGTCTGCTTTCATCAGGGGTGAAAACCTGAATACATTTTTTGCAACAAATAACTTCGCCGGACCAGCCTATCCATACAATAATTTCCAGTTCAGACTGGGGATCCGCTGGTGGTTCATTAACTAACAAATCGTTAACAAGTACCTGAAATACGTGTAGCTGAGACCGTAAACTTCTTTAAATCAAGACATTAAGCCTTTATTAAGTAAACCGTTTTACTACTGTCAGTAGGTCGCAGCCGTTATCAGACTGCAACCTTCTGGCGTGCTCTTTGTTTAAGTTTGTATAAAGCATTTTAACATGAAGGCGTTTACAGTAGTTATTAACAAAGACAGGTACATGGTGAAACCTTTGAATGGTCACTCTCCCCGTTTTCTCGTGAATGTAAATGGGCAGGATGTCGTTTTTGAACATGACATGGACGGCCACGTCAGGGCCGAAGCTACTAAAGCAGCCAGCATGTCATTATTACTGGGTCTGGCCGATAAAATTGAAGAAAGCGCAGGGATGTAAGTAAATCTGGCAGTATTGCTAAATTTGCATCCGTAACATGAAGAGATTTGTAACCATATTACTAGCTTTCCTGTATGTCACGCTCACCGGTGGGTTCACGGTGAACGCAGACTGCCGTGCGGGTAAGCTGTCGTCAGTGGATTTTACATCTCATACCGGTGATGATGCCACCTGTGCCTGCATTGACTGTTACCCATTTTACTGCAATGAACCATCACTGTCTGCCGGACGGTGAACATATTCCCCTGTGCAGCATACTGCACTTATCTGTACACAATACTCATCAATTACTGAACGCTGTAAGTGTAAGTAATACGCGTGTTTGTTATTCCGGCTGGATTTTTCTTCCCGTACACAATTATTTGGTGACATGACTCGCAATGTATTTAATACCTTTACATTACGGTTCGGGCACAATATTTTTAATATTTCAACAAAAAGAAAATGAAGAATGCTTTGATAACAGTACTTCGGTTCATCCAGTCACTGTTTGTGAAGAAGAATTGTTGTAAATAACTATTCCAATCTATTAGTAAATTGTTGTTCTTCCGGAGGTTTTCGTAAGAAGGCCTGAAAAGGGTGTATCGTATCCCGGTACACCTTTTTTAATGTTCGTTCCCCCATTAACGGCAAACGATATATTTTCCAAAATTTGTATATAGCAATTGCCTATCTTTACCCCATTGTTATCGCCAATGAAGTATAGGTTTCTAAGGGACAATTTAACTATTGTATTTGTATTGTTTTCATTGTTTGCCTGCCACAGAAAGCGGGTGCTCCGGGAAAAAGAAATAGTAAAGGATGTACGGCAGCTAAGTGAGGTCATTCCGGAGAATATAGCAGAACGTCTTGAATATATAGTGGACAATGAAGATGTCATGGAGGATAGTGTACCAGCGCTGCGTAGCGGGGCACTGACTTATTTTTACCAGCAAACCGGCAACAATCCCGTATGGTCTTCCGATGGTGCGCTCGATCCCGGGGCCGATTCCCTGTTCTATTACGTGTCTCACGCTGATGAATCAGGGCTGAATCCTGCCAGCTATCACAATGTGGCACTGACACAGGCTATGAAGCGCCTGAAAGAAGACGATGCCGCCAGGAAAGATGCTGCGCTCTGGGCACAGATCGACGTGCTGATGACAGACGCTTTTATGAAGATGGCCACCCACCTGCGTTTTGGAATTGCCCCACGAGATAGTATTACCCTGCGCCGGGATTCAATTTATTCCGACACCTTGCTGGCCAATTATCTCACCGCCGCTTTACACCAGCATATTGTCGGCGCCACCTTACGTTTGCAGGAGCCGCAGCACCAGGGATACCAGCAGTTGAAATCAGCCTGGATCAATTTTAAGGGAAAATACTGCGACATGAAATGGGATTCTCTGCCCACTTCATATACTGATACATTTGCCTACCGTCAACAGCTGATCAACCGCCTGGTGCAAAGCGGTCACCTCGATACATCCGGTGGGCATAGCACTGATACCGTGCTTCTGAAAAGGGGCATCCGCGCTTTTCAGAAAGAATTTAATATGTATGAAGATGGCCAGGCAGGTAAAAAAACTGTCCAGGCGCTGAATAAAACCTTCCGCGACTGGCGTGCGCAGGTGGCCGTAAATATGGACCGCTGGCGTAAACTGCCTGATACCCTTCCCCAGCGCTTTATCCTGGTAAATGTCCCCGCTTACAGAATGGAACTGTGGGATAGCGGATCGGTAGTACTTACCTCGAAGATCATTGTGGGTGCGCCACGTACACGTACGCCGCTGCTCAATTCCCGCATGACCAATTTCATCATGTATCCCTACTGGCGCGTGCCTTTCAGCATCACCATAAAGGAAATGTTGCCCGCTATTAAAAAAGACAGGGCCTACCTCGCAAAAAAGAGCCTGGAGATCATTGACAGGGATGGAAATGCCGTCAATCCAGACAGCGTGAACTGGGGGCGCATGAGTAAGAACTACTTCCCCTATGTACTCCGCCAGATGGACGGTTTGGAAAACTCACTGGGTATCATGAAGTTCAACTTTATGAACAAGTACTCGGTATACCTCCACGATACGAACAACAGGGGCCTTTTCTCCAATGCCTACAGGGCTTTAAGTCACGGCTGCGTAAGAGTGCAGCAGTGGGATAGCCTGGCCATGTACCTCACGAAAGATGATACCCGGCACCCCCGCGATAGCATGCGTATGTGGCTGGCGAACGGGAATAAAAAGCAGATCGATATCCAGCATGCCATCCCTATTTATCTCCGGTATTTTTCAGCAGAAGGAAGGGAGGGAAGTCTCGTATTTCATGAGGATATCTATGGAGAAGACAAGGTGCTGCGAAAGATAATGGGCATGTAGTTAATGAAGCGCCATTCATTTAACCCTTCCATTACAAATTTTACCTGACGTATTATCAGATCATTCCAAAATAACAAGGTCCCTGCATTTGCAGGGACCTTGTGTTTATATCAGTATTACGTACGTGAACTTACTTTGTCAGTTTCGCTTTCAGCGCGTTATCCAGTTCCTGGAGGAATTCTTCAGTGTAAAGATAATGCTTTCCGTGCTCAACTTTGTTACCGTGTATACAAACAGCCAGATCTTTCGTCATTTTGCCGCTTTCTACTGTTTCAACGCAAACAGCTTCCAGTGCATGACAGAAGTTGATCAGCTCCTGGTTGTTGTCCAGGCGGCCACGGAATTCCAGACCACGGGTCCATGCGAAGATAGACGCGATAGGGTTGGTAGAAGTTGGTTTACCAGCCTGGTGGTCGCGATAGTGACGGGTTACAGTACCATGTGCGGCTTCTGCTTCCATTACAGTACCATCAGGAGTTACCAGGGTAGAAGTCATCAGACCCAGTGAACCGAAGCCCTGAGCAACGGTATCAGACTGAACGTCGCCATCGTAGTTCTTACAGGCCCATACGAAGTTACCATTCCATTTCAGTGCGCTCGCCACCATGTCATCGATCAGGCGGTGCTCATAGGTCAGGCCATTTTTCTGGAATTCAGCCTTGAATTCGTTCTGGTAGATCTCTTCGAAAATGTCTTTGAAACGGCCATCGTATTTTTTCAGGATGGTGTTCTTGGTGCTCAGGTACAGTGGCCATTTTTTGATCAGCGCCTGGTTGAAACAAGCACGTGCAAATCCTTTGATAGACTCGTCAGTGTTGTACATAGCCAGGGCAACGCCGTCGCCTTTGAAGTTGAATACTTCGTGCTCGATCACTTCACCATTCTCGCCTTCGAACTTGATGGTCAGTTTACCTTTACCTTTAGTTACGAAGTCAGTAGCGCGGTACTGGTCGCCGAAAGCGTGACGGCCAATGCAGATAGGAGCAGTCCAGTTAGGCACCAGGCGTGGTACGTTCTTGGTTACGATTGGCTCACGGAATACGGTACCGTCGAGGATGTTACGGATAGTTCCGTTTGGAGACTTCCACATCTGTTTCAGCTTGAATTCCTTCACACGCTCTTCATCGGGAGTGATGGTAGCGCATTTGATACCAACACCTACTTCCTTGATAGCATTAGCAGCATCAATGGTCACCTGGTCATTGGTAGCATCACGATGTTCCATGCCAAGGTCAAAGTATTTGATATCAACATCCAGGTAAGGAAGGATCAGTTTATCTTTAATGAATTTCCAGATGATCCGCGTCATCTCATCTCCATCCAGTTCAACGACCGGGTTGGCGACTTTGATTTTTTCTGCCATTTCGACTTTGATTTTTAATTAGATACGAGTGTTCATGTGATAATCGTGAAATATACGATAACCGGGTATAATTTACAAGTTCCGCTTTCCATGGGCTGGCATTGCAACAATTCTTTGACAAAAAAATGAATTATCACTGTCTACCAGGGCCTTGAAAAGCGGAACTATATGTCTTTGTGTATCCCCTCGGGTTACAGGTGTTTGATCACTTCATCTGCAAATTCACTGGTTTTTACCAGGGTAGCATCATCCATCAGCTTGTAGAAGTCTATGGTCACACGTTTACGTGCAATCGCAGTGCTGAGGCCGTGTGTAATAGTATCGGCGGCTTCTTTCCAGCCCATGTATTCCAGCATCATTACGCCGCTGAGGATAACGGAGCTTGGGTTCATAGTATCTGTATTGGCGAAGCGGGGCGCAGTACCGTGTGTAGCTTCAAATACAGCATGACCGGTCAGATAATTGATATTGGCGCCCGGGGCGATACCGATACCGCCTACTGCAGCAGCAAGCGCGTCGGAGATATAGTCGCCGTTCAGGTTCAGGGTAGCCACTACGGAGTAATCCTGTGGCGCCAGGAGGATCTGCTGAAGGAAGTTATCGGCGATAACATCTTTCACGATCAGTTTTTTATGTGCAATAGCTACATTCAGTTCTTTGTTGGCTTCTTCTTCACCACTGGCTTTTTTGGTAGCTTCCCACTGTTCCCAGGTATATACCTTGTCGCCAAATTCACGTACAGCCAGTTCATAACCCCAGTTTTTGAAGCCGCCTTCGGTAAATTTCATGATGTTGCCCTTATGCACCAGGGTCAGGGAAGGCAGTTTCTGTTCCAGCGCATATTTCAGTGCTGCACGTACCAGCCTTTCAGTACCTTCTTTGGATACAGGCTTGATGCCGAGGGAAGAAGTTTCCGGGAAACGGATCTTCTTCACGCCCATTTCGTTCTGCAGGAAGTTCAGGAGCTTTTCAGCTTCCGGTGTTCCGTACATATATTCTATACCGGCATAGATATCTTCAGTGTTCTCGCGGAAGATCACCATATCTACCTTTTCCGGATGTTTCACCGGGGAAGGCACTTTATCAAACCAACGTACAGGGCGTACACATGCATAAAGGTCCAGTTCCTGGCGCATAGCCACGTTCAGGGAGCGGATACCGCCACCTACCGGTGTGGACAATGGTCCCTTGATGGATACCAGGTACTCTTTAAATGCATCCAGTGTTGCTTTTGGCAGCCATTCCCCCGTCTGCTGAAAGGCTTTTTCCCCAGCCAGCACCTCTTTCCATTCTATCTTTCTTTTTCCACCATAGGCTTTTTCAACAGCGGCGTCAAATACACGCACACTCGCCCGCCAGATATCAGGTCCTATTCCGTCACCTTCTATGAATGGAATAATGGGATGATTAGGCACCTGCAACTGGCCATTGGTCATTGATATTTTTTCTGCCGGCATAAAACAGTTTCTTTACGAGTTTCGTAATTAATTAATCGCCGCAAAGGTACGGAATCCACACATCTTATGGGCTACTATATATGGTCTATGGTCTTTTTCTTATTTTTAGCTGCAAAAAAAGAAGAGATCCCTATGATACCGGGTAATCACAGCACCCAGGACACTAGTGTCAGCAATTTCACCTATCTGGCCCTGGGAGACAGTTATACGATCGGAGAAAGCGTGCCGGAAGAGCACCGTTTTCCCGTGCAGACGGCCAGGCTGCTGGCCGGAAAGGGTATTACCATTGCTCCTCCCCGCATTATTGCCAAAACAGGATGGACCACAGATGAACTGGAAGCTGCCGTCAACCAGGCCGCTATTACCGATACCTTCAGTGTGGTAAGCCTGCTCATAGGTGTAAATAACCAATACAGGGGCCGCAGCGTAGCCGAATATAAGACGGAATTCACCCGGCTGCTGCAGCAGGCTATCCGGTTTGCCGGCGGCCATTCCGACAGGGTGGTGGTACTATCTATTCCCGACTGGGGAGTAGTGCCTTTTGCTGAAGGCCGCGACAGGCAACAGATTGCCGATGAAATAGACGCTTTTAACGCCGCTAATAAGACGATTGCAAAGAAATTCCGGGTACATTACCTCGATATTACTGCCGACAGCCGCCAGGCCGCCGGAGATCCCAGCCTGGTGGCCAGCGACGGATTACATTATTCTGGTAAGGAAATGGCCCTCTGGGCCGGTAAATTAGCCGGTATAATGGAGGCCATCCTGCAATGATCATTTTTACCGCCTTTTTCATGCCTTTTACCGGGAATGAACAACCTGTTAGCCTAAATAGGCTTTCGTAACCCACAGGCTCTTCCTAAGTTTGTACCGTAAATGTTAAAAATCTATGGATAACCAAGAATATACGAAAGACGAAAGACGGGCAGAAAGGAGAGCCGAAAGATCGCTGAGAAGAGCTGATAGAAATGAGGGTTATAAATCCGGCAAAGGCTTCATCTTTTTACTGATCGGTCTTTTCCTCTTTGTGAGAACCCTCGATCCTAATGTTCCCGGTTGGGTATTTTCCTGGCAGACATTACTGATCGCTATCGGGGCCATTGTGCTGGTAATGAGCCAGTTCAAGAACTGGGGCGGCCTGATCATGATACTCGTAGGCACCATTTTCATGATAAAGGAGTATGTCTATCTCACATATGATGTGACCCGTTTCATATGGCCAGCTGTCTTTACTGTTGTAGGCCTGGCCCTGATATTCGGGAAAAGACAGGAATCGACCCTGAAAGACAGGCGGGTATTGCCCCCCGGCACCACTGTAGAAGATTATATTGACTCTTCCGTTATTTTCAGCGGAGAGAACAGGGTAGTGGTATCCAAACAGTTTAAAGGCGGCAAGGTAGTAGCCATCTTTGGTGGCGCCGATTTTAACCTGATACAGGCCGACTTCCAGGACAGGATCGAGTTTGATGCTACCTGCATCTTCGGCGGCATTGAACTGATCGTTCCTGCCAACTGGGACGTACGCCTGGATATGCACACCATTATGGGCGGCGTGACCGACAAACGCCCTGTAGAGCTGCTGGCCAACAATTCCGAGAAGATCTTCGTGATCAAAGGCACCTGCATCTTCGGTGGAATTGAAATCAAAAACTATATCTGATCAACTTTATTTCATCCTCTAATAATCATATTTTATGCAATGGTTTGTAGCGAAGATCGTTTACCAGATCATCACCGGAAAAGGAGAACATAACCCACAGTTTGATGAACAATTACGCCTGATAAGTGCAAACACGCGGGATGAAGCATGGAAACGTGCAAGCGAGATGGGATTGCAGGAACAATACGCTTTCAGGAATCAAAGACAGGAACTGGTAGAATGGCGTTTCATCAGCGTACCCGAAGTGAATGGGCTGGACAACCTGGGCGACGGAATGGAACTCTATTCCCGTATTGAAGAACCAGGAGATGCCAACGCATATATTTCCTGGATGCAGGTAAAGGCGAATCACCTGAAAGGGCAGCAATTGCTGGACGTTCGCGCCTAATTATTTAATCTTTATTCAACACTCTTTGGCAAATCCACTACTGGCAAACAGATCTTTCAGATGGGCTTTAATAGGTACGAGCTACGTGTTCACCATCCTGCATGCCTACCTGTTGATATGCTGGTTTAATATCAGTGACAGTATTGCCTGGACAGACAGCGTGGTGCACAATGTGTTGCTGGCTTTGGCGGGAGTAGCGCTTTGTTTCAGTATGTCGCATTACCGGCCGGCAAAAGGGAAATACATTTTCCTGCTGGCCTACTGCACAGCACTTACTATTGTATGGGAAACATTTAGTTACTGTACCCTCTACCATGTTTTTGACTCAGCGGCGTACTATCAGACATGGCTGATCACCGCGCTTCCTGTACGCTTCATTATAGGCTGGCTGGTGATCACGGCACTGGGTTTCAAAAACATGATGTGGTACAGCATGGAAGACCAGCGGGAAGAGCTGTCGCGTAAAGAAGCTACAGAGCGGATGGCGAGAGAAGCGGAACTGTATAAACTGAGACAGCAGCTGCAACCGCATTTCCTGTTCAACAGTCTGAACTCTATCAATGCGCTGATCGCACTACGTCCGCAACAGGCCAGGGAAATGGTGCTGAAGCTGAGCGATTTTCTGCGGGGCACGCTCAAACGCGAAGACCAGCAATGGATCTTTCTGCCGGAAGAATTACAGTATCTGCAATTATATCTTGACATTGAGAAAGTGCGTTTTGGTCACCGTTTATCGACAGCCATTACTGCGGATGATGATGCGGGCCGTTTAATGCTCCCGCCGATGCTCCTGCAACCCGTCGTGGAGAACGCCATCAAGTACGGGCTATACGATACAACAGAATCTATCACCATTTCAATTACAGCATGGCAGACAGATGACGTGCTCTATATACAGGTGCAGAACCCTTTTGATCCTGAACTGCAAACACGCGCTGGTACAGGATTCGGGCTTTCATCTATCGAACGGCGGCTCTATCTGTTATTTGGCAGAAAAGACCTGCTTGAAACAAAAGCAAATGAAAACATTTTTACTACCCTGATTAAAGTGCCGCAACTATATGATAAAAGCAGTAATAATTGATGACGAGCCCCTGGCGCGTGAGATCGTGAAGGAATACCTGCAGTCGTTTCCGCAGCTGCAACTGATGCAGGAATGTGGGGATGGATTTGAGGGGTTGAAGGCCATACAACAACAGCAGCCTGATATCATCTTCCTGGATGTACAGATGCCTAAGATCAATGGCTTTGAAATGCTGGAGCTGGTGGAAGAGTTGCCGGCTGTGATATTCACTACCGCGTTTGAAGAACATGCTATCCGTGCTTTTGAAGTGAACGCCATAGACTATCTGCTGAAACCATTTTCAAAAGAACGTTTTGATAAGGCTGTGCAGAAATGGCTGGACCGTCGTGCAGCCGATGAACTGCAGCAAACTGCTGCCGTGCTGGAAACAGCTGCATCATCACCAATGCAGAGTAACAGGGTAGTGGTGAAGCTCAATGGCAAGATCAAGATCATTCCTGTACAGGATATACACTACCTGGAAGCTGCAGATGATTATGTAAAAATAGTGACACCGGAAGGAACTTTCCTGAAGAACAAAACCATGCAGTTCTTCGAGAAATCGCTGGACCCGCAACAGTTTGCGCGTGTACACCGTTCCTATATGCTGAACATCAACCAGGTGACGCGTATTGAACCTTATGAAAAGGAAAACCACCTGGCCATTTTAAAGACCGGCGCTAAAGTACCGGTAAGCAAGACAGGATATCCAAGGCTGAAAGCAGCGCTGGGATTATAAGATATATTGCTTTTTTCAGGAGAAGAGGGAGAGATGCTGGTCATCTTTCCCTTTCTTTTTATTGTACGACCAATACGGGTATTCTTACCTTATGTCTTACCTGGTTGGTCGTCTCTCCATAGATCCAGTCTTTGATACCGGTATGTCCATGGCCGCCCAGCACCAGGAAATCAGCCCTTTCTTCCTTCACGATCCTCACAATTTCTTCCGCACGGTGCCGGTAGCCCAGCAGGCCTTTGGCCCTGATATTCCTTGCGTGCAGTAATGAGATGTAGGCCTGCATCTGCTCTTTGTCTTTCCGCGTTTCAAAGTCGTCAGACTCCCTTCCAAGGTATCGCGCAGAGGCGCTTTCAACAACATGTATGAGCAAATATTCCGTCATCGGGTTGCCATGCGCCAGCGCATTGGAGATGATCCTTTCATCGTCCCTGCTGAAGTCCAGCGCCAGTGCTATACGGTTATAAACCGGCGGTTGAATATCGCCGAGTGAGAAATCGGGCGTGGTATGGATACGTGAGGATGCTTTCTGTTGATAACGGCTGATAAGCGGATAAGCGATCGTAATAACGATCAATGACAGGAAACCCAGGCCTGCAGCAATGATCAGGATGTCTACCCAGATGTTACCATTGTTGCTGATATACTTTGCTGCTTCTGTATACACCATGCGTGTGTTGAGGTACACCAGCACAGCGGTGATGATCCAGCTGATCACTTTTACCAGCGGACCAACAGCATAGCTGCCCATGGTCTTTTTATCGCTTACAAAATGTATGAGGGGAATGATCGCAAAGCCTAACTGTAAGCTAAGCAGCACCTGGCTGAATACCAGGAGTTCGCCTACCTTTTCCGGACCGGCAATGAGGATCACGAAGAGGGCCGGAATGATAGCCAGCAGTCGGGTAAGCAGGCGGCGCAGCCAGGGGTTGATACGCAGGCGCAGGTAACCTTCCATTACGATCTGTCCCGCCAGTGTACCGGTTACGGTGGAGCTTTGCCCGGCTGCAATCAACGCAATGGCAAAGAGGGCAGGGGCCCATTTATTGCCCAGCAGGCCTTCCAGCAGCTGATGCGCATCCTGTATTTCGGCAATGTCTGTACGCCCCGTTTTGAAGAATACAGCCGCTGCCAGTATCAGGATGGCTGCGTTCACGAAGAAGGCCAGGTTCAGAGCTACCGCGCTATCGATGAAATTGAGCTTCAGTGCCTGCCGGATACCCTTTTCGTCACGTTGTATCTTACGGGTCTGCACGAGTGCAGAATGCAGGTAAAGATTGTGCGGCATCACTGTTGCGCCTATGATACCGATTGCAATATATAGTGCAGCATTGTCGGGGATGGAAGGTACGAATCCTGTCACCACTTCACCCAGCACAGGCTTCGCCATTACCAGTTCAGCAAGGAAGGAGATGCCTACTATAGCCACCAGGGCAATGATAAAGGCTTCCATCTTCCGGATGCCATAGCGCTGTAATACCAGCAGCAGGAAGGTGTCCAGCACGGTAATGCTAACGCCCCATTGCAGGGGCAGGCCGGTGAGCAATTGTATACCGATGGCCATACCCAGCACTTCTGCCAGGTCTGTAGCTGCAATGGCTACTTCCGCCAGTATGTATAAGATGAAATTAACGCCTGCGGGGTAGGTTTCGCGGTTGGCCTGTGCCAGGTCCCTTCCGCGTACAATGCCCAGGCGGGCACTCAGTGATTGCAGCAACAGGGCCATGAGGTTGCTCATCAGGAGCACCCACAGCAATTTATAACCGTATTGGCTACCGCCTGCCAGGTCTGTGGCCCAGTTGCCCGGATCCATGTAACCTACGCTGACCAGGTATGCCGGACCGAAAAATGCCAGTAGTTTGCGCCAGCGGCTCGTGCTGGGCACAGTAGTGTCTACACTTTGATGAACTTCGCCTAACGATGTGTGCTGATGATTCATATGTTAGCTGTTATGCAGCCGCAGATCGCTGTCCGGGTTGTCCGTTGTACATGTGTCATGAGTGACCTGTATGCGTGTTAATAGCCGGATGTATTGTCTGCTGACTGCTTTATATCGGTTTGACCATTATATTTTTTGAGACCTGCTCGCTAATGGTAAAGGCAGGTTGATTGCGGATCTTCAGTTCGATAGAGTTATCAAACTCATACCGTTCTATTACATCCAGTTGCGTCCCTAAACGGATGCCTTTGGCATTCAGGAATTCCAGTAGTGCGGTCGACTTGTCGGAAACGGCCACTACCTCCAGTCTTTTAGCCTTTGCTTTATGCAACGGCGTATGTGTACGGGGCTTGCCCATTTTACCCTGAGCATCAGGAATAGGATCGCCATGAGGATCTATCTGTGGGTTACCCAGGAACTCGCTGAGACGGTTGGTCATCTTTTCGCTGCGCACATGCTCGAGCTCTTCTGCCAGCTCATGTACCTCTTCCCAGCTGAATGCCAGCTTGTCTACCAGGAAACATTCCCAGAGGCGATGCCTGCGGATGATGGATAGCGCCGCCTTTTTCCCGTCCGCAGTCAGGTTGATACCCTGGTATTTTTCGTATTCGATCAGTTTTTTCTCCTTGAGTTTTTTAGCCATATCGGTCACCGATGCCGGCTTTGTGTCCAGCTCGCTGGCTAGTGCATTGGTCGAAACCGCGTCCTGTCCGTCTTCTTCCAGTTTATAGATTGATTTGATGTAATTCTCCTCAGCAATCGACAAATTCATAATTCCTTAAAATAAAGTTTAGGTAAATCTAAATAAAAGGTGTGAGAATTACAAATGAAACGGCCCGGGCAATACCCTTATTTTGATCATATCATTTTTTTCTCTAACTTTTCGGCCGTAATAAACAAGCATATACGCATGAATAAGCTCGTGTTAGCGCTGTTGACTATCGGTTTACTGGCCGGTTGTGGATCGAAAAAGAAGAATGCAGGAAAAGATACTTTTACGTTTGAAGATTTCCGCCAATTGTTTACGCAGGCTAAACTGCCCTACAAGCTTACGCCGGAAGCGCTGAGGGAGAAATTACCTGATTCTGTTGCTATTCCGCAGGAATTAATGAAACAGTTCCTGGTAGACACTTTAGGCAAATCTGATTTTCCTGAAGGAACTGTTATCAGATTCTATCCGCTGGCTGCTATCGACGGCGCTGCCGTGAATTATTTTGTAGTAAAAGCGGTTGGTAAAACAACCAGCACTGCTTATTTGTGCTTCCTCGACAAAAAAGGTCATTACCTGAACCGCCTGGCCGTAGCAAAGGTGGATGAGAAAAAAGATCAGCATTATTTCTCGATAGACAGTCGCCAGGTTGTGAAGATCACGAATGAAACAGAATTGAGTCCGGGCCATACGGCCATCAGGGAAGACTTCTTTGGTGTTGCGGAAGATGGAAAGACGACGTTGATCATGACCAACACCAGTGGAGATGCCACTGCCAGCCAGATTTTCAACCCCATCGATACACTGCCTGCAAAGCATAAATTGTCCGGCGATTATCTTTCCGGTGAAACCAGTATCGTATCTATCCGCGATGGAGAAGATCCGAAATCATTCCTGTTCTTCATCTCTTTCTCGAAAGATAAAACAGGTTGTAAAGGAGAATTGTCCGGAACAGGGCATTTCACAGGCACTAACAAGGGGGAATACAAAGACAAGGAATCTTCCTGCGGTATTGCTTTCCAGTTTGCTGCCGGCAGGGTAAGCATCAGGGAGATAGGAGGATGCGGCGCTTACAGGGGCGTGCGTTGTTTCTTTGAAGGAAGTTATAGTAAGAAAAAGTAAGTACGATCAGTATAAGAACGAAGGGCCTGTATCAATGATGCAGGCTCTTTTTATTTTAGGCACCTGATAGAGGAGGTGCTGCTCTTTTGGCTTTTGTTACAGCCGCTCTTTATTGCGATTTTTTGATGATGCTGAGGAAGTCTTCGCGCGATATCATTCTTGCTCCCAGTGAGGCCAGGTGTGCAGTATATACCTGGCAATCGATCATTTCCAGGCCCTGTTCTGCCGCATATTTTACAAAGGTGATAAAGGCCGCTTTAGAGGCATTGCTGACGCGGGCAAACATGGACTCACCAAAGAAACAATCGCCCAGCTGTATGCCGTAGAAGCCGCCCACCAGCTCATCCTGCTGCCAGCATTCTATGGAATGTGCATAACCGGCTTCATGTAGCGCCGTATAGGCTTCTTCCACATCCGCAGTGATCCAGGTGCCATCCTGACCGGGCCGGGGCGATTCTTTACAACCACGGATCACTCCCCGGAAATCTTTATTGATGCTAAAAGTGAACACGCCCTTCTTCAGCACCTGTTTCATGCTGGCAGAGATCTTCAGTTCATCGGGAAATAATACGAATCTCGGATCGGGGCACCACCAGAGTACAGGCGGCTCGTTATACCAGGGGAAGATGCCCTCACTGTAGGCCAGCAGTAGTCTGTGGGGCGACAGATCTCCGCCATAGGCCAGCAGTCCATCCGGCTCCGCCAGATCAACGGGTGGGAAAATTAACTCGTCTGTAAGCTGAAATACCGGCATCAGCTTTCAACCGCTTCTTCAAGAGTAGCGCTGATGCCCCTGTCGAGCAGGGCTTCGCACATAGGGCGGAGGTCGGAGAATTCACCCTGCTTTACGGCATACTTGCCATTGTGGTGAATGATCAGGGCACATTGTTCAGCCTGTTCCGGGGAATGATCACATACTTCAATCAGCGATTGGATCACCCAGTCAAAGGTGTTGACCTCATCATTCCATACAATGAGGCTGAAAGGGAACTGCTCATCCTCAGCCACCAATACATCTTCCCATTCTTTTGTTTGCGTGCCTGTTTGCTTACGCTGGCTCATAATCCGGTAAAAACTTTACACAAAACTACGGCTAATAATCGTTAAATTAAATAGGAAAGTTTTAAACTAAGGCTATAGCAATAGATTTGAAAATCATGTGTTTAACATAATCGGTAGGCATTGGCCGATAATTATTATTATTGTGGTCACTAGAAGCGTAGGTTATGAATGTATTGAACGGCATTAAATTGTTGATGGATATTAGCTTACCATTAAAAGATCCGGTTCCGATTTTCTCTTTGGTATTGTTTATCATCCTGTTAGCTCCTATCATACTCCGTAAGTTCCGTATTCCGAGTATTATAGGGCTGATACTGGCGGGAATGGCAATAGGCGATCATGGGTTCAAGATCATTGAGAAGGGGAGTATTGACCTGTTTGGAAAGGCCGGGTTACTTTATATTATGTTCCTTGCCGGCCTGGAGCTGGACATGACAGAGTTCAGGAAGAACCGTAACCGCAGTCTCATTTTCGGGGCATTTACCTTTTTTATTCCACTTGTCTTAGGATATTTTGTCTGCACCTATCTGTTGCAGTTCAATTTCATGGCTACTTTGCTGGTATCCAGCATGTTTGCCACACATACGCTGGTAGCATACCCGCTGGCCAGCCGTCTCGGCATCACTAAAAATGAAGCGGTTACTGTTGCGGTAGGAGGTACCATCATCACTGATACGGCTGTGCTGGTGATACTGGCCATCATTACCGGCGCAGCGGCAGGTAACCTGAACACCCATTTCTGGGTGCGGCTGTCTGTATCGCTCATCGTATTTGGCGCTATCATACTGTGGATATTTCCGCTGGTAGGACGATGGTTCTTCAAAAAGATCAAAGACGACAAAACATCTCACTTCATCTTCGTATTGGCGCTGGTATTCCTGGCAGCCTTCCTGGCCGAACTGGCAGGTGTGGAAGGCATCATCGGCGCATTCCTGGCGGGGCTTGCACTGAACCAGCTGATACCACATACTTCTCCGCTGATGAACAGGATAGAGTTTACAGGTAATGCCCTGTTCATACCCTTCTTCCTGATCAGCGTGGGCATGCTGGTAGACCTGCGGGTATTGCTCAAAGGTCCCGAAGCCCTGATGATAGCTGGTGTGCTGACCGCTATGGCGCTTGTCAGCAAATGGTGCGCAGCATTTTTCACACAGGTTTCATTCGGTTATACGCCTACACAACGAAACGTCATATTCGGGTTGAGTGCTTCACACGCCGCAGCTACGATCGCGGTGATATTGATAGGTTTCAACATGGGTATCATCAATGAGAATGTGCTGAATGGTACCGTAGTGTTAATCCTGGTGACCTGTCTGACCAGCTCTTTCGTAACAGAAAGCGCAGGCCGTAAACTGGCTATTGTAGAAGCTGAGCGGAAACCTGTAGAAGAAGAGATGCCGGAGAGAGTGCTGGTGCCCATTTCCCGCCAGGGACATATGGAAGCCTTACTTGATTTTGCCCTGATGATCAAGGATCCCGATGCCAGTACGCCTATTTACCCGCTGGCAGTAGTACAGGATGATGATGAGGCTAAACAGAAGGTTGCGCTTACCGGCAAGATCATGGAGGCTGCTGTTATGTATGCGGGGGCTACAGAAAGTAAAGTACGGGCCGTGACGCGTGTTGACCTCAACGTTTCTGATGGTATTGCACGTGCAGCAAAAGAACTGATGATCACAGACGTGGTACTGGGCTGGCCGGATAAGAGCACTACAACGGAGCGTCTCTTCGGATCTATCTTCGGTACAACGCTCGACAACGTATTGCAGAGCGTGTGGGAGAACATCTATGTATGCGATTTCCATTATCCGCTCAACGCTACCCGTAAACTGGTATTGGTCATGCCTAAGAATGCGGAATACGAAGCAGGCTTCCTGCACTATATACAGAAGGTTTTCCTGCTCAGTAAACAGATAGGAGCGAGGTTATTGCTGTGTTGCTGTGCCAAAACACAGGCTGCCGTGGAAGCCTATCTGCAACAGTTTAAACTGAATTTGGAGATCACCTTTAAGCCGTTCAACAATATCGAAGAACTGTTGCAGCTTGAAAAGGACATCACCAAAAATGATCTCCTCATGGTGGTAGCCGCCCGTAAAGGAACGCTCTCTCATCATCCTTACCTGGATGGTATGCCGGGCCGTTTGAACAAACATTTCCCCGCCAATAATATTGTACTGATCTATCCTGAACAAACAGAGATGGATTACATAGAAGCAGGCGTGCAACCTGAAGACCTTACGCTGGCGCCTATCCAGGAACAGCTGGCCAATCTGAACAAGCTGGGTAAAGCCGTGAAACGCATCCTGAGGGGAAAGAAATAGTGCAGGGCATCCTTTCGAGGCGAATGAACTATTATCTATTGTGCATCCGGATCTCAAAAGCAACTATAATAACGTTATGGTCCATGACAGATGGACTGCATACTCCTGTGCCTGATCGCCCGGGCACTTTCAGGAACACTGCCAGTTCCTCATCAGGACTGTTGCCTGGGTCGGTTTCAGCTGAAGATCAGGTCAGGGGCTGTAACAGCACCTCTATGCGCAACAACGACTGTTATCTCTCCATTCCCGTTGAATGCCTGCTGCAATCACGTATCCCTGTGTTGCCTGTAACAGTTAAGCGACCACCATTGTATGATAGTCTCCGGCATTGCTTTATTCCGGATAGTAAAAGAAGCTTCGATTTGCCTGACTACTTTTTCAGCATCATCGCATTTAGTAATGCATTGTAAGCGTGTTCGCATAAGTAGTAAGATCTGCCCTGAGACAGTGGCGCTGGTCTGAATAGGGGATGCCTTTTGACCGGATTCGGGGATAAACGCTTCACAGCAGCAGCCATACCTTTGACCCCGTAACCTTTTCCTCAAAACAGGACATTGGAACAAAACATGACTGTCGGGTCTATGTGATCACAAACCTCAATAATCAGCAACATTTAAACAACATTTCAGTAATGACAAACCACAACCAACATTTGAAAGGTAAAAAGATCCTTTTTGGAACGGTGCCTGCCGACGGACATTTTAACCCGCTGACCGGACTGGCAAAATATTTACAGGCATCCGGCTGTGATGTAAGGTGGTATGCTTCCCCTCTCTTTACAAAGAAACTGGAGAAACTGGGTATTCAGCATTATCCTTTTGTAAAAGCACAGGATATAAACCAGGAAAATCTCGGTACTACATTGCCTCAAAGGGCATTGATCGAAGATCCTGCGGCAAAGCTGGACTTTGATATGATAGAGGTCTTCGCTAAAAGAGCGCCTGAGTACTACGAAGATATCAGGGACATTTATCAGTCTTTCCCTTTTGATATTATGATTGCAGACTCGGTATTTACCGCCATCCCATTGGTAAAATCGGGTTTGAACATTCCTGTGCTATCCAT
Organism: Chitinophaga filiformis; assembly: GCF_023100805.1. Classification (NCBI taxonomy): domain Bacteria; kingdom Pseudomonadati; phylum Bacteroidota; class Chitinophagia; order Chitinophagales; family Chitinophagaceae; genus Chitinophaga; species Chitinophaga filiformis. The sequence goes on along the minus strand of NZ_CP095855.1, from coordinate 7,378,131 downwards.
CGGCATCGTGCCCCTGGCAGAGAATTCTGTTGATCTCGCACCGTATGGTATGGCACTGCCGCCTGCCACCAATGAGGCTGAAAAAGCGAAATATGCAGAGCTGCACGAGCTGATGACAACAGTAGTATTCAAAAAGTCAACCGACATTTATGACGATATTCTGAACAGCCACAAGGTTCCTCACAAAAAAAGTTTCCTTTTTGATCTGCTGATACGGGAAGCGTCTCTGTATCTTCAGATAGGAACCCCTTCTTTCGAATATGAGCGTAGTGACATGGGAAAGAATGTTCGTTTCGTAGGTGCACTGATGGCATATGCAGAGAAAAGACAAACACCGTGGTTTGATGAGCGTCTGAAAAAATATAAGAAAGTAATATTACTGACTCAGGGAACTGTAGAGAAAGATGTCAATAAACTGATCATCCCGGCACTGGACGCCTTTAAGGGGTCTGACGTACTGGTGGTGACTGCGACCGCCAATAATCAAACGGCTGCATTACGGGCGCAATATCCGCACGATAACATCATTGTGGAGGATTATATCCCATTCGATGAGATCATGCCTTATGCCAGTGTTTATGTTACAAATGGAGGCTATGGCGGTACACTGTTGAGCATTAAGAACAAATTACCGATGGTGGCTGCAGGTATACATGAAGGAAAGAGTGAAATATGCGCGCGCATAGGCTACTTTAAACTGGGCCTTAACCTGGCTACTGATACGCCTAGGCCGGAACAGGTGAAAGAAGCTGTGAATAAGATACTTGCGGACAGCAGTTACAAAGCGCACATATCACGGCTGGCCGACGAAATAAATACCTACGATGCGATAGAGACGAGTGCGGGTTATGTTGCCGGGCTGATAAAGGCACATGCTGCCAGGGCCATACCACAATAAGACCTCATGTAGCCATAAATGAAAAACAAGGTAAGCCACAGATCATCGGTATCTGTGGCTTATTCTTCAGCGGAAAATTTATGTCTGTTTAAGTGAAAGCCGTATGGGGGGCGTTCCAGCCAATTATAACCCCCAACCGTAACGCAACCTGAAAACGCCGGAGGAGTTCACTGTAGAAATAGTAATATTGGTACCACTGCCTCCACGATTTAACAGGCTGTAAGAATCGTTGTCGCGCAAACCTGGCCAGTAAACGCTTGCAATTCTATCGTTCCTGCAAACGTCGCTGGTTGAAACGATATAGGCAATTTCATTATCAGATTGTGGACCATTCTGGTAATCTTTACCTGAATTCATAGTGGCGCCGAATTCAGTGATGACCGTGCGGCTTCCATAACTGCCTATACGGTTCCTCCAGTCAGTCCTCCAGTCGGCGGCACTATGGGTAGCCCAGTAAGCATAGTTATGAAGCCCCAGCAAACAACTGTTGAAGCGGCTATCAGCACCGACACCGGTAACATTTTCAGAATAACCCTGGCCATCCAATATGATCCTACCTTTGGGAACATTAGGGAAATTTGAAAGGAACTGTGCATATATACCTGTCAATTGGCTCAGCGTATATCCATGTGGTTCATTGAACGGCTCAAAATATACGTTCCCGTTACCCTGGTATTTATTTACAATGGTGGTCCACATATTCCAGAAGTCGGTGGTGTTATCAATTTTACCATCCTTCGAGGAAGCGCTTTCCCAGCAGGCGATAATAACTTTCCAGCCTTTACTGGTGGCTTTATCAATAGCCCCCGTATAACTTCCCCACCAACTTTCGGCTACAGAAGGAGGATTAACCGGAATACGTATGGTGTTTACGCCATTCACAGCGTTCGAAAAACCGTTAAGAATGGCATCTGTTTTGGCAACTACCGTACTATAGTTGTCACTGGCCGTTAAACCAGAGGGGATCACCCAGCCATCTACAAAATTATCTCTTCCATCGGCCCAGTTTAATCCGGAGATACCTGCTGCGCCTACAGATTCAGTGGAGACCACGTTTGTACCGGTGTTGTCGGGCGTTTCAATGATCTGATTATTTGTTTTAGTGCAGCTACCCGAAATCAGGATACACCCTGATATGTACAGGACATTCAGTAATTTTTTCATAACAAGTGGATTTTAATCGTTAATACTTAAAATTACCGGGTATTCCGGATCGCGGGGAGGGGGAAATTCTGAAAAAAAGGGGGTGGAAATAATAAAGTGAATAGGTCTTGTTTGTAGCGCGGTGTGTAAGCCCGGGATCCGCGCATAAAAAAAGGCCCATCTGTTTAGATGGACCTTTAATAGGTGGGAGTTGACGGATTCGAACCATCGACCCTCTGCTTGTAAGGCAGATGCTCTGAACCAGCTGAGCTAAACTCCCTTGAAGAAAAAAATCAGTGAAAAATTTAAAGAGTGGGAGTTGACGGATTCGAACCATCGACCCTCTGCTTGTAAGGCAGATGCTCTGAACCAGCTGAGCTAAACTCCCTCTTTTTTTCTTCGTTACCGTCAGGCCTTTCGTCTGATGGGATTGCAAAGGTATAAACTATTTTTATTCTGCCAAATTTTTTTGAGAAGATTTTGAAAAAAGTAAGTGCCTTCTAAACTTATGATGTTCTCAAATGCTTTGCTATAAAGTGTTTGAGACGATTAAAATTATTCACGGATAATTACAACACACTATTTCAATTCCCATTCTATCAGCTGGTTCGTCCATTCCTGACGGTAAGGTGTTGTTACCTTAATGTAGTTGTCGGTATATCCTTCCATCATACCATCCTTGCCATGTTTTTCAAACAGTACTTTCCTTGTTTCGCCGATATGCTGTTCATTGAAATACTGTTGTTTCTTATGGCTCAGGTTACGGAGCATCTTATTGCGTTCATTCCTTACGTGCACAGGTACCACCGGTGTAATATCAAGCGCGGCGGTATTGGCGCGTTCAGAATAGGTGAACACATGGAGATAACTAACGTCTAAGGAATGCAGGAAATCGTAGGTTTCCTGGAAATGTGCATCAGATTCTGCCGGGAAGCCTACTATGACATCTACGCCGATAGCGCAATGCGGCATGAACTGTTTGATCAGGGCAACCTTTTCGGCATATAGTTCCCGGCGGTAACGGCGGCGCATCAGGCCCAGTATCTCATTACTGCCGCTCTGCAGGGGTATATGGAAATGAGGCATGAACTTTTTGCTGTTGGCTACAAATTCAATGATCTCATTACTTAGCAGGTTAGGTTCTATGGAAGAGATGCGGTAACGTTCTATACCGTCTACTTTATCCAGTTCCTGAATCAGCTCAAAAAAGGTTTCTTCTCTTTTTTTACCGCCTTCCAGGCCCTTGCCAAAGTCTCCCAGGTTGATACCGGTCAGCACGATCTCTTTCACGCCGGTAGCTGCCAGGGAATGCGCGTGCTGCACCACACTGGCCACACTGTCGCTGCGGCTTTTACCACGCGCCATGGGAATGGTACAGAAAGAGCAGGTATAATCACAGCCATCCTGTACCTTCAGGAAGGTACGGGTACGGTCGTTCAGTGAATAAGATGCATGGAAAGTGTTCACATCTTCGATATCGCAGGAGCAGATCTTTGCACTATCGCCTTTGGTGAGCGTTTTCAGATGGTCCACGATATTGAACTTCTCTGCAGCGCCCAATACCAGGTCAACTCCTTCAATTTCAGCGATCTCCTTCGGTTTCAGCTGCGCATAGCAGCCGGTGATGACGATCATGCTTTCAGGGGCCCTGCGCTGGATGCGGCGCACCAGGTGCCGGCATTCCTTGTCCGCATTGTCGGTAACAGAGCAGGTATTGATCACATATACATCGGCCTGTTCCTCGAAATCCGTCTTCACAAATCCATCCTGTTCCAGCAGCCTGCTCAGGGAGGAGGTTTCTGAAAAATTCAGCTTACAGCCGAGGGTGTGAAATGCTACTTTTTTACCTGTTGTCATAAGGAGGGCAAAGGTAGCACCTTTTTTTTATACTGGTTATATTGCCAAAATTGTATAGATTGCCGCCCGGCAGAGCAAATGCTGAAATTCCGTAACAGAGCGTAACCATGAAATCTAAGGGCAAGTACGTACCTATGTTGTTATTGGGACTATTGTTGTGGCTGGCCTGGCAGCAACAATGGTGGAAAGGACCACAGCGCCATCCGCGTGTGTCTGCTCCGGGTAACACAACTATCACCAGGACCAATCAGAAAGATTCCCATACCAATGGCAGCTACCCGGCAATTCTCGACCGGCATGCTCCGCTCAGATATACCCGTCACGCCAGGTGCCGGATGGCCTGCCGCCATGTAACCGAACAGGAAGTGGTAGAAATCCTGGAAACAGGCCGCGTAAATACCGAGAAATCAAATCCCCACGACGAACCTTGCCCAACCTATGCACTGGAAGGCTATTCTGAAGAAGGACAACACCTCCGGGTGGTTTTCGCGCCCTGTGAAGACACTACCAGCGTAGTGACCTGCATTGACCTGGACAAGGACTGGACTTGCAGCTGTAATTAGGTATTTCCGTCAGTAAGCAGTAATTTTCCGGCTTCGATCGACTAATAAAGAGACTGGCATTATTATGAAGTTATTGCTCAAGCCGTTACATGTGGTGTATATCATATATGCTGCAATCGTATTTCTTGCTATCATGTTCCTTATCCTGCCACCCATCTTCGTGGCTTCTTTCTTCGGAAAGATAAAAGGAGGGAACTTTATCTTTTATTTCCTGCGCTTCTGGTCTCACACATGGTTTCCCGCTGTTGGCATAAGAGTGAAAAGAATATATAAATGTGACAGGAAGGATAAAACACCTTATGTCTATGTAGTGAACCATCGTTCCTATCTCGATGCGGCATTGGCCGTACAGGTCATGCGCCTCCCTTTCCGTCCGCTGGGAAAGATAGAAATGAAGAAGATCCCGTTTTTCGGCTTTATTTATAAACAATCTGTTGTACTGGTAGACCGTAAGGATGCCAAAGCCCGTTCCCGCAGTGTAAGGGAGATGATTGCCGTCATTAAGGAAGGTATTTCTATCCTCATCTTTCCTGAAGGTACTACCAACGAAACCGATCAGCTGCTGCAGCCATTCCATAATGGCGCTTTCCGTATAGCCATTGAAACGCAGACGCCCATTCAGCCGGTCCTGTATCTCGATAACGGAGACCGCCTCCACGCCAAAGGGTTCAACCTGAATCCCGGCCGCTGCAGGGTGGTATACCTGCCTCCAGTACCTGTTGCCGGACTGACAATGGAAAACCTGCCAGCCCTGAAACAACAGGTGTTCGACATTATGGAACGGGAATTGAAAGCTAGTGTATAACATTTACAGATGAAGTTTGCTGACGTCATACTGCCATTGGCCCTGCCAAAGAATTATACCTACTCGGTACCCCCTCATATGGAGGAAGCCCTGAAGGTAGGCAGCCGTGTGGCCGTACAACTGGGCAAACAGAAGAAATACGCAGGTATCGTAAAGGCGATCCACGAACAGGCCCCTGCCGACTATAAGACCAAACCATTGCTGGACATGCTGGATAAAGATCCCGTAGTATATCCTACGCAGCTGTCATTCTGGCAATGGTTGTCATCTTACTATATGTGCAGCGAAGGCGAAGTGCTGAACGCGGCCTTACCGGCCCATCTGAAGCTTTCCAGCGAAACATTGCTATTGTTCAACGACGCCTATGGCGACGATTTCTCCGACCTGGATGATGATGAATACCTGGTAGCCGAAGCCCTGCATATACGAAAAGAACTCAGAATAGACGAAGTACAGCTGATCCTCGATAAATCAGACGTATACTCTACCATCAAAAAGCTCATAGAAAAGAAAGTACTGCTGGTATATGAGGAGCTGAAAGAAGTATACAAAGAGAAGAAGGAGAATTATGTGCAGCTGCACCCGCAATATGAAGATGAGGAGCTACTGGCGCCACTCTTCAATGAATTGTCCCGCGCGCCCAAACAAATGGAACTGCTGCTGGCTTACCTGCACCTTATGAAAACACAGGGCAGCGTGCTGCAGAGTGAGCTCCTTAAAAAATCAGGCGCTACCGCCGCACAGCTGAAAGGACTGGTGGAAAAAAACATCGTGTGGATAGAACAGCGGGTGGTAGACCGCGTACCCGGAAACGGTAAAGCAGAGGTACAGATCGACTTTGCGCTCAGCCCTGCACAGGAAAAAGCCCTGATGGAAGTGCGTAACAGCTTTGCTGCCAGGCCCGTAACATTATTGCATGGCGTTACTTCCAGCGGTAAAACACAGCTGTACGTAAAACTGATCGAAGAGTATGTGGCCAATGGCAAACAGGTGCTATACCTCCTCCCGGAAATAGCCCTGACCGCACAGATCATCCGCCGCCTGCAGAAGCACTTTGGAAAGAAGATAGGGATCTATCACTCCCGCTTTAACAATAACGAAAGGGTAGAGATCTGGAACAAGGTGAAGACCGGCGAACTGCAGATATTGCTGGGCGCACGTTCCAGCTTACTACTGCCTTTCCGCGACCTGGGCATGATCATCCTGGATGAGGAACATGATACCTCCTACAAACAACAGGACCCTGCTCCCCGTTATCATGCCAGGGATGCCGCTATCTATTACGCCGGCCTGTTTGGCGCAAAGGTGTTGCTGGGCTCCGCTACACCTTCACTGGAATCCTATTTCAATGCACAGCAGGGGAAATATGGACTGGTGGAGCTGATGGAGCGTTTCGGCGGACTGGAAATGCCGGAAATCGAAGTAGTGGATGTCAAGAAGGAACGTGCGGAAAAGAATATGCAGGAAAATTTCACACCACAGCTCAATGCCGCTATCAACAATAGTATGGCTGCCAGCAAACAGGTGATCCTTTTCCAGAACAGGCGTGGTTATGCTCCCTTCCTCATGTGTACCACCTGCGGCTGGATACCTAATTGCAAGAACTGTGATGTTTCGCTGACCTATCACCGTAACCAGGATAAACTGCATTGCCATTATTGCGGCACCCGCTACCCTTATCCGCAGACCTGTGCGGCCTGCGGCAGTCAGACCCTCATTCCCAAGAGCTTTGGTACAGAAAAGATCGAAGACGATCTGCAGCAGCTGTTTCCCAAGGCGCGTATAGCCCGTATGGATATGGATGCTGTACGTAACAAGGATAGTCATAACAAGATGATCCAGCTGCTGGAACAAAGGGACATTGACATACTGGTGGGTACACAGATGGTGGTGAAAGGACTGGACTTTGAGAATGTGAACCTGGTGGGGATATTGAGCGCAGATAGTTTACTGAGCTTTCCCGACTTCCGTGTAAATGAAAGGGCCTTTCAGCTGATGGAACAGGTGAGTGGCCGTGCCGGCAGAAAACATGGGAAGGGAAAAGTGATCATACAGGCCAGCAATACGCGTCATCCGATATTGCATTACGTCACCACCCACGACTATAAAGCGATGTATGCTGCTGAAATAGCAGAAAGGGAGCGTTTTGGTTATCCGCCTTTCTACAGGCTATTGAAAATTACACTCAAACATAAGAACCAGCAGACGGTAGAGCAGGCTGCACAGGTATTGGGCAACTGGTTGCGGCCGCACATCGGGCCAAGACTGGTAGGACCGGCAGTGCCATTGGTAGGCCGTGTGCGTAATAACTACCTGCAGGAAATGCTCATCAAGCTACCCCGCGATACGAAAATCATTGCCAATACCAAACGCTTGTTACAGGAGCATTTTATCAAACTACTGGCAGAAAAGCAGTTCCGCTCGGTTGTCATTGTGCCGGATGTGGATTGCACATAACGTGCATCCCCGCTGACACGTCAGTTGCTGAACATGTTATCGCAGTACCGGATGTGAACCGGCGTTTATGCTGCCTGGCTTCAAAGCAGAACAGCATTATCACTGAAAGAGAGATGGTATATGATGTTTATCTTAGCTGCGCCAGTTCCTTAATGGCATCATATTCATAAACATGCGTACCCTCAGGTGTTTTCTTTGCTACATTGAGCATAGCCCGCGCAACATTGGCGGCTTTTACCGGACGATATTTCCGCCAGCGTCCCTGCCACAGGAAATAAAATACCATGGCAAGCACTATGCCCAGCCATTCCTTCAACCGGAATACCTTACGCACGCCGAGCAATATAGATGGACGGAAGATGTATAAGGCAGGAAATCCCAGCCTTTCCACTGCATGTTCCACTTCTCCTTTTGTGCGGAGGTAGTAATTGCGGGAATGCGGATTGGCGCCGATGGCGGAGATCAGCAGGAACTGTTGCATACCCTGCCTGCGGGCCAATGTGGCACAGCGCAGTGGTATCTCGAAATCCACTTCGCGGAAGCGCTCTTTGGTACCGGCCTGGCGGATGGTGGTGCCGATGCAGCAAAAGAGCACATCGCCCGTTAAAGCTTCAGAAAGACCTTCCTCGTCGTTAAAATCTACCAGGACTATTTCCAGGCCCGGACGCTGTTTGAAGGAAGGACTGCGTAACAATACCTTTACTTTGCTGAAATGCGGGTCGTGCAGCAGCAAAGTGACCAGGGTAGTACCTGTGAGCCCGGTAGCGCCTATTACAACAGCAGTTTGAGGCATGGTTTTACTATATTTGTCGGTTGTTGAATGCTGCAGTGCAGCTTTATACTAAATTTACGATCATATGCGCATATCCGAAAATGTTTCGCTCAGGTCTTACAATTCGTTTGGCATTGCCGGTCAGGCACGTTTCTTCGCTTCTTTCAGATCCACAGATGAGTTGAAGGAGCTCCTCGAAAATCCGCCTTTGCCGGAGCTGCCCTATATGATACTGGGAGGAGGTAGTAATATACTCTTCGTCCGCAATTTTTTTGAAGGTTTGCTTTTAAAGAACGAAATAAAAGGCATACAGGTGGTGCGGGAAGACGACCAGTACGTATATGTGAAAGCAGGGGCAGGAGAGAACTGGCATGGCTTCGTGATGGATTGCATTAGAAATGACCGTGCAGGACTGGAAAACCTGTCGCTGATACCAGGTAATGTAGGCGCCAGTCCCATGCAGAATATCGGCGCATACGGTGTGGAAATAAAGGACTGTTTTCATGAGCTGGAAGCGTATCACCTGAAAGACCATGCTACTGTTACCTTCAACAGTGCAGATTGCCAGTTCGGATATCGTGAAAGTGTTTTCAAACGTCAATACAAGGGACAGTTCGCCATCCTTTCCGTCACCTACCGTTTGTCCAAACATCCGCAGTTCAATACCAGCTATGGCGCTATTGAGGAAGAGTTGAAACATATGGGGGTAAAGGATCTGAGCATAAAGGCCATCAGTCAGGCCGTCATTAATATCCGCAGCTCCAAGCTGCCTAATCCGGCGGAAATAGGCAATGCCGGCAGCTTCTTCAAGAACCCGACAGTGACTGCAGAAAAATATGCTGCATTGAAGGAGGCCTTTCCGCACATCGTAGCTTATCCTACCGCCAATGATGCCTACAAGCTGGCAGCAGGCTGGATGATAGAGCAGTGCGGATGGAAAGGCTTCAGGGAAGGAGATGCAGGAGTACATGCCCGTCAGGCCCTGGTACTGGTGAATTATGGCAATGCTACCGGCGATGAGATCTATCGCCTGTCACAGCGGGTGCTGGACAGTGTGCATGAGAAGTTTGGTGTGGAACTGGAAAGAGAAGTGAATATCGTCTGATTATTCAGCAGAACATATTACGGTGAGTCTGAAAGGCCAAATCGCTTCGGTCAACTCCGTCAGGAGTTGTGTGTTTGTAGCCCCGGGTTTCTAACCCGGGGTATGATAACCCGGTGTAATGATTCGGTATGACAACCGGTGGTATGATAGCCGGGTATGACAACCCGGTGTAAGAACCCATTTTGATCCCCCATTGTTGTGATAATCCGAATCGCGGGCATTCCATCAACTCCGCTTCTTCCCCGCTATATGCGCAATGATCTTATCTGCATGATCCCTTGAGTTCTCTATGAACCAGACATGTGTATCCATACCACCGCATACCACGCCTGCCAGGTATAAGCCCGGCATATTGGTTTCCATGGTATCCGGATTGTAAGTGGGATATCGCTTCGCGTCGCGGCTTAGTGTCACGCCAGCTTTTTCAAGAAAATTGAAATTAGGCTGATAGCCTGTCAGCGCCAGCACAAAATCATTCTGTATGGTGATCATACCTTCCGGTGTCAGTATATCCACTTCAGTTTCCCTGATGGCTTTTACATGGGAATGGAAATACGCCTTTATGCTGCCTTCTTTGATACGGTTCTCAATATCCGGTTTTACCCAGTATTTCACCCGTTTCCCGATCCCTTCTTCCCTTATTACCATGGTAACGTCCGCCCCTTTACGGTAGGTTTCCAGCGCTGCATCCACAGAAGAGTTATTGGCGCCGATCACCACGACCTTTTGTGCAGCGTAGAAATGAGGGTCTTTATAGTAATGATTTACTTTCGCGAGATGTTCTCCCGGGATATGCAGCATGTTGGGAATATCGTAAAAGCCCGTAGCAATGATGACATGGCGGGCATTATAGCTTCCTTTGTCGGTGGTGACCTGGTATACGTCTTCTGTGCGTTTAATGTCCTCTACGGGCTCAAATAAGCGCACATTCAGGTGATTGGAGATCGTGACCCTGCGGTAATATTCCAGGGCTTCCGGGCGCATTGGTTTGGCGCTGATGGAAACGAAGGGAATACCGCCAATTTCCAGCTTTTCTGAAGTGGAAAAGAAGGTCATGTATAAGGGGTAATTGTAGAGGGAATTGGTGAGACATCCTTTTTCCGCAATAACGTAACTTAATCCAGCCTTTTGTGCCGCCAGTCCGCATGCAATGCCAATAGGACCAGCCCCTACTATGAGTATGTCGTATGTTTCCATAAGTGCTAAAATTACGAATGATCACCCGTAATTGCTAGTAAGGAAGTCCAATAAGCGGTACATCGTTATGTTACTGCCCTCTATATATCGCTGTTCGCGTACAATCGTATCTGCATCCTGCACATAAGCAGCCGGAATGAGTTCTTCCCTACCGTGTTGCACCATTGCGCCGAGCGATGCAGGCGTTACCTCAAAATGATATTGCAGGCCCATGACGTGGTGCCCGATCAGAAAAGCCTGGTGGCGGGTGACCGGCGAAGCGGCAAAACATACCGCGCCGGCGGGCAGGTCAAAAGTGTCTCCATGCCAGTGAAAAACCGTCTGTGCTTCAGGCAGTTCCACTGCCAGGGCAGGAGGCAGCAGGGCGGTAGCGTATACTACCGGGAACCATCCGATCTCTTTCTGCGTGTTGGCGTACACATTAGCACCCAGTGCGCTGGCAATGAGCTGCGCCCCGAGGCAGATGCCAAGCACCTTTCTATCCGCCTGAATAGCCTGCAGGATGCATTGTTTTTCCATTTTCAGCCAGGGATGGAGCTCCTCATCATGTACGCTCATCGGTCCTCCCATAACGACCAGCATATCCACTTCTGTCATATCCGGCTGCGTAGGGTGCTCATACCACCTGGTAAATGTAAGTGTGTGGTGATGGTTGCGGGCCCAGTCTGAAATACACCCCGGACCCTCAAAAGAGACATGCTGAAAAACGTGAATATGCATAGTATGTAATATTTTGATGCTATAAAATCGTTTGGTAAAAAATGAAGTACATCTATAGTTTTTCAAATAAGCTTTGTAAACCCGCTACCATAGTGTATTACCTGAGATAACCCATATATAACCCATATATAACCCATATATGACCCATATATAACCCATACTTCTAAGATATGGGTTATATATGGGTTATATATGGCTTAGCTACAGTTTATGTATGGATTACAAAGGCAGAGGTACGAAATACCAGGGCTTTCAACAGCCCGTTAGCAGCATGCAATAGCTTTCTACAGCACCGGAAGCCGGTGCTGCATCAGATTGTTAAGAGCGGGTTGATTTATGGAGCGGTGACCCGTGCCATGGCTACACGGTAAAACTCATAGCCTTTCATGTCAGCGGCGTCATCGCCATAGTACATGCGGCGGAAACTGGGAGTGTCCAGGTTATGTAGCAGTTCCATGTTGTAGGAGGCCAGAAATTCCTTTATGTTGGCAGGATCGATACCGAAGTTCCAAAACTCGTTATTGCGGCGTAATAGCCTTGTAACGCTTGCTGCGCCGGTGAATTTTTCCGGCTTGTCAAGCATCTCTTTGTCTACATAGGTGAAAACAATAATAGTGCCGGGGCGGAAGCGTTTGAAGTAGTCAAATACCTTGGGTGCTACAGGGGCTGTCAGGTTGTTGGTCACTCCCTCCCAGATGAACATGGTCTTATAATGCCCCTGCTGAAAAATATGGGGGATCACGTGGTCCAGCTCCTGGCTGTTGAAGTCTACCGGCACATAGTTGACCATGGCCTCCCGGCCGTTCCTGTGGCGGCTCTCCAGTATATCTCTCTTCTGCGCCTGGAAGTCGGGGTTGTCTATCTCGACAAACTGTATCCGTTTCTTCATTTTCAGTCTCAGGGCCCTGGAGTCATAGCCGGCGCCGAATACAATGACCTGGTTGATGCCCTCGTCGTGGATAGTATTCTCCAGCATCACGTCTACCAGTCTTGTTCTTGCAGAACAACAGGTGAGCGCTCCCGTCCAGTTCCTGTCAATAAACCACGCAATGAAGCTGTTCATGAAGGAAATACGGGACAGCCTTTCAACCAGTTTCAAAGAAGATGGCAGAAAAAGTTTCGCAAAAGGATCGTAAAATAAGCGCTTATTTTCAGGACGGTTCGATTCAATGGCGCGTAATAAGGCTAAATAGGTCGCAGCCTTGCCGGCAGGAACCAGACTCATAACGTTTACTAGTTTTTATAAATGGATGACATGCAGATTAACATGACAGGTTTAGCAACATAACAGTACATGACGATCGTGGTCGAAATTTTATCTGCCTAAATGTAGCGAATATTTACATACCGGAAATGACAGTCGCAATTTTATTGTAAGCCCTGATGTATTTGTTTAAGCGGGGTACATCCTTTTCTGATATTTCGGGAATACGCCTGATATCCATATTGTCTGTCAGGTCATTGATCTTCACTGCGCAGGCAAGCCGGTTGTTAATGATACGGTCAATGAAATGGTCATAGTCTTCGTCTTCAGACAGTTTGGTCACACAACGCAGGGCCTCCAGCTGATGCGGTTTCAGTCCTTTATCGACCAGTTGTTCAAAGGTCCAGGAGGTATCTTCCACTACATCGTGGAGTACGCCAACCACTTTTTCGTCTTCTGTTTTCCCCAGCTCCATTACCCTCATTACATGTTTGAGATAAGGCGCTCCATATTTGTCGAGCTGGCCGGCATGGGCTTCAATTGCAATAGATATGGCTGTATCGAGTGTCATGCAATAAAGCTACTGAAAAAGAATCAGCCTGAAAACCCCCGGGAGAATATCATGCAGCCGCTGGCTGCGACCGGGCAATTAAAAAGCCCCCGTCCAATTGTTGAACGGGGGCCGAATGTATTTTTAAAGCTGGCTGTTACATGAAGTGATATCTTACGAAAGCCTCCATCGCCGCATATTTCTGCAAACCTAACTGGTCGTACAGGTTAGCGGTGTTGGCGTTACGGTCTTCCGCTCTTTCCCAGAACTCCCGGAGGTCAGTACCCTGGAAAGGCACCACGTCTTTCTGGCTCTGGTGGATGAAGATACCGAGGCGTTTCTGTAATACCTGGTCAGGGCTCATTGGTACAGCCATTTCGATCTCATGGATGTTCCATTCCTGCCATGCACCTTTATACAGCCACACCCAGCAGTCTTTCATGAAGTCTTCGTGTTTCAGTCTTTCCAGTGCTGCAAAGATGATGTCCAGACATACCTTGTGCGTACCATGTGGGTCAGCGAGGTCGCCTGCGCAGTAGATCTGCTGTGGTTTGAGCTGACGGAGCAGGTCAACGGTCATCTGGATATCTTCTTCACCCATCGGCTTCTTCTCTATCGTACCTGTTTCATAGAAAGGCAGGTTCTGGTAGTGAATATTGCTTTCAGGAATACCCACGTAACGGCAGGTAGCTTTTGCTTCACCGCGACGGATCAGGCCTTTGATAGCGCGGATCTCAGGGGTATCTTTCTGGCTTGGCTTCTTCACGCGGAGGAATGCTTTCGCATCTTCCAGGATCTGGGAGCTCTTGCTGCGGTCTATGTCAAACATACCTTCGAAACCTACGGCGAAGTCGATGAAACGCAATACGAATTCATCTGTTACAGCGATGTTGCCTGAAGTCTGGTAAGCTACGTGTACATCGTGTCCCTGTTCGTGCAGGCGGATGAAGGTACCTCCCATGGAGATGATATCATCATCAGGGTGAGGGGAGAAGATCAGTACACGTTTATGCTGAGGCTCTGAACGTTCAGGGTGGCTTGGCAGCTGTGCGCCTGGTTTACCGCCCGGCCAGCCGGTGATGGTGTCGCGGATACCGTTGAACTCTTCGATGTTCAGTTCATAGGCAGAACCATACTGTACGATCAGGTCATTCAGACCGTTTTCGTTGTAGTCCCTGTCTGTGAGCATCAGGATCGGCTTGTTCAGTTTTACTGCCAGGTTGGTTACAGCTTTGCGGCGGAGTTTTGGTGTCCATTCGCAATCGCCGGTCAGCCATGGCTCTTTGAAACGGGTCAGCTCTTCAGCGGCCTGTTCGTCGATCACAAATTTACAGTCAGGATGCTGTTGCAGTAAGGATGCAGGTACCTGATCGGAGCTATGGCCTTCTACAGCCCTGCGTACGATCTTGGCTTTGTGCGTGCCCCAGGCCAGCAGTATAATGCGTTTTGCTTTGAAGATAGTGCTCAGACCCATGGTAATGGCCAGACGAGGTACCTGGCTCATATTGGCGAACTCGAATGCGTTAGCCTGTCTGGTAGCGTTATCCAGGGTAACGAGGCGCGTATGGGAGGTAAGGGTTGAACCGGGCTCGTTGAAACCGATATGTCCGTTCGTACCGATGCCCAGGATCTGGAGATCGATACCACCGGCTGCTTCTATGCGGCGCTCATATTCGGCGGCATATTCTTTCACTTTTTCCTTAGGTAAAGTGCCGTCCGGAACATGACAATTCTCTGCAGGAATATCAATGTGATTGAAAAGCTGCTCTTTCATGAACCTGTTATAGCTCTGAAGTGCATCTGCTTCAATCGGATAATATTCATCCAGGTTGAATGTGATCACATTTTTAAAGCTAAGCCCTTCTTCTTTATGCAGTCTTACCAGTTCTGCATACAGGTATTTGGGAGTTGAACCGGTTGCAAGGCCCAGTACCACTGGTTTATTAGTGCCCTGCCTTTGTTTAATCAGTGCTGCTATTTCCTGCGCAACTGCTTTGGAACCGTCCTTAGCCGTAGGATGTATATCCACGGCTATTTGTTCGAAACTGTCGATCAGTTCAATTTCCTGATGATTAAGCGTCATGATCTATGTTTTGGATTAGATGCGGTTTAAAAACGAGACGGAAAATTAAAAAAAATCTCTCTATCCACATAGAAGTTTGGGGTTTTGTTTAAGTTATATTCATAAGAATTCGATAAATGTACAGAATACCCTTAACATACTATACATAAATGAGATAAAACCATCAGTATGTGAAACGTGTTATAGTTGCAGGTGAACATCGAAACCTTGCTTTAAATGAAGCGGTTATAAGGGCATAACCGCAGAAAAACCTCAAAATTTTCCGCCGGAGCGCTACAAACAGCCCTGTTGTTACGTACCGGTCAATCAATTTTTAAAATTTACATGTTATGAAAAAGTCATTGCTGCCGATGCTTGGCATCTGTATTTTCCTTGCCGTTAATGGAAATGTAAATGCGGCAAGTCCCCATCCCGTATATCATAAATATGCTGCAGAAGAATGGTCCAAAGCAAAAGGCGGTATCTGGAATGGCGTAAAAGGCAGGAAAAACTACTGGTATAAGTTAGATAAGGAAGCAAAACTCTGGTGGAGCACCAACGGTAAAAAATGGACTGCCGTGGACGACGGTATGTGGGCCGATAAAGATGGCCACTGGCTGAAAATAAGCGACGCTAAACTGATGTGGAGCGCCGACAACGGCGCCAGCTGGTCTGAAGTGCCGGAATGGAAATGGGAAGGCCCTAAAGGCGAATGGTATAAATTCGACAAAGACTGGACCTTGTGGGTAACGGGTGGCGATATGTTATAACCTGGCAGTATCAGATCCTTTCAAATTATTTCGAATGCTTAATATTGAACATGTGTTCAGTATTAAGCATTTTTTATTTTAACTTTATCTGCCACCAGCAGAGAACCGCTAGTATTAATCAAGGTAGCAGAGAGCATATCAGCTAAAATCAATCAAGTTCGTAGTGCAGCCAGATCACGCCACTCTACAGATGCTCGCCGGAAGGATTGCAACAGGGGACGAAAAAGCATACAGGCAGTTATTCAGGCTTTTTTACAAGTCATTGTGCCAGTTTGCTGCTTCCATCGTAAGATCCAATGAACAGGCAGAGGAAATAGCTTCAGACGTATTCGTAAACATCTGGAAGAACAGGGAACGGCTTTTACAGGTCGGTAACCTGAAAGTGTATCTCTATGTATCTACCCGTAATACCGCCCTTAACTACCTGAATAAACAACAGTTACAGCATTTCAGCATAGACGAATTGTCTGTAGAACTGACTGTGGCTGACAATACCCCCGAACAACTGATGATATCCGGAGAAATGGCCCGGAAAATGGCAGAAGCAGTCAATAAGCTGCCTCCCCGTTGTAAGATCATCTATAAACTGATCCGTGAAGATGGATTGAAGTATAAGGAAGTGGCCAGCATCCTGGAAATATCCGTCAATACCATCGACGTACAAATGGCCATTGCCTGTAAAAAGATCAGTGAATCCCTCCGTTTATATCTGCCCAAACGTTAGTGCCTTCTTTTTTTAAAATTTTTTTCCGAAGACTTAGTAGATGTCTTTAATTCCTTTGTCTTATTAAGTGTAAAGCCCATAAAAAGTTTATGAGTCAAGACAGAACCTGGATATTGCTGGGAAGAAAAATATCGGGTGAGGCTACATTAGATGAACTAAGGGAGCTGGAGATATTGTTGAAAGAGGATGCGGCACTGAGCTATCAGGCATCCCTGATCAAAGAGCTGGAGCTGAGTACACCTGACATCACGGGAGAAACGGAAGCCGCGCTGGAAAGGCATATGCAGCGGATGCAGGAACTGTACCCGGAAGATTTCCGGGTAAGTGCAGCAGGTCTGGCCGCCCTTCCGGAAAAGCCGGAAAGCAGCTCATGGCTGAGAAGGAACAGCATCCGGGTGCTGGCGGTCACCGTGCCGCTGGTAGCGCTGTTAATGGCCGGATTATGGCGCCTGCGCGACCATAAAGTGTCTGACAACAAAGAACTGGTAAGCGAAATATCTACCCGCCATGGGTCCCGTACGACGGTAACATTGCCCGACGGGTCCGTTGTTTTCCTTAATGTAAGCAGTAAGCTGACCTATGATTACGGACATGGAGACAGCAGACAGGTAGTGCTGGAAGGAGAAGCATTCTTTGATGTATCCAAAGATGAGCAAAGGCCTTTTATTATCCATACGAAAAAGATGGACATTACGGTATTGGGAACGACTTTTAACGTCAGGGCTTATGAAGAGGACAAAACAGTAGAAACGTCATTAATACAGGGGAAAGTAGAAGTAACAATAAAAGGGAAGGTACCAAAGAAGGTCATTTTATCGCCCAATCAGAAGATTGTTTTATTTAACGAAGAACAGCACCCACAGGTCGTGTCAGCGCCCGCTCCCGCAAGCCCGGACAAGGAATCATACCGGCTGGAAGAAGTGAAGGTAAACCCGCTTGACAGCCTGGTAGCAGAAACAGCCTGGAAGGAGAATTGTCTTGTGTTTAACAATGAGCGTTTTGCAGATATCGCTCTCAAGATGGAAAGATGGTACGATGTACAGATCATTTTTGAAGACAAACAAGTGGAAGATCACCGCTTTACAGGGACTTTTATTAACGAAACCGTTGAACAGACTTTAGAAGCGCTCCGGTTCACATCTCCATTTCACTACCGCATTGATAAAAAGAAGATCATCATAAAACGATAAACAGTCCATACTCAACTTATGAAGTAAACTATTGAACTATTTGAACTTTAACTATTGAACTATTTGAATTTTAACAGCTAACAAAAAGTAAGGGGAAATGCGGCAACATTCCCCCTCAACCAAGATCAGCGCAAGACAGGGAGTTTCATTTGGCGATGAGACCTGTCTGGCATTTTATTGACCTTAAACAATCTAAAAGTATGGAAAAAACCAGACTTAATCTGTTTCTTTTACCTAAACCGAAGTCGTTCCTAAAAGCAATTCTATTGATGAAACTGGCCTTTTTGCTGACGCTCGTGACCTGTATGCAGGTGTCTGCCAGTGTATTCTCACAGAAAAGGTTCACCCTTAACCTGGAAGATGTAAAACTGGCTAAATTGCTTAAAATCATTGAAAAGCAAAGCGATTACCGTTTTGTGTACAGCAACGACGTTATTGCTGCTGATACGAAGGTGACGGTATCTGTAACAGATAAGACTGTAGAGCAGGTATTAGACAAGGCATTAAGCAGCACCGGGCTTACCTTTCGGGTAATGTCCGACAGGCTGGTAGGCATTGCTCCCAAAAGTGAAGTAATAGCAGATATCAATATCAGGGGCCGTGTAACAGATGCTGCCGGCACTCCCCTGGTGGGCGTAAGCGTACGTGTGGCAAAAGGTAACAAAGGCACTGTTACCAATATGAAAGGTGAATTCGAGATCGAGGCGCCATCTACTGCTACACTCGTATTCAGTTATATTGGTCATGTTGACCAGGAAATAGCCGTAAACGGCCGCTCAGCCCTGAATGTGGTATTGCAGGTAGATACCAAGGGCCTGAACGAAGTGGTGGTCATTGCTTATGGTACTGCCAACCGTAAGACCTTTACCGGCTCCCTGGCGCAGATCGATTCAAAATCATTGCAGACACGCCCTGTAACAAACGCGTTCAACGCGCTGGAAGGCGCCGCCCCGGGTATACAGGTGAATTCCGGTAGTGGTCAGCCGGGCGATGGTCCTTCCATCCGCATCCGTGGTATAGGTTCTATCAACGCATCCAGTGAGCCGCTGTATGTAGTGGATGGTGTGCCCTTCACCGGTAATATTTCCAGCATCAGTACAGACGACATCGAGAGCATGTCCCTGTTAAAAGACGCTTCTTCTTCCGCCTTATACGGTGCCCGCGCTGCCAATGGCGTAGTGATCATCACTACCAAAAAAGGTAAACGCAACGGGAACCACATTCAGTTCAAAGCCATGCAGGGTGTCAGTTCCCGTGCTATTCCCGAATACGACCGCGTAAATGCCTACGAGTATTATCCGCTGATGTGGGAGTCTTACAGGAACAGCTTAATATCCTCTACCGTAACATTGGAGCAGGCCAGCCAGACTGCTACCGCCAATATCAAATCCCGCCTTGGATACAATCCATTTAATGTTGCTGACAATGACATTGTACGTACTGATGGTACCATCAACCCTAACGCCAAACTGTTGTATGAAGATGATCTGGACTGGACTAAAGCCATCCAGCGTACCGGGAGCCGCGGCGATTATGGCATTAGCTTCAACGGTGGGTCTGATAAGAATGATTATTTTATATCCCTGGGTTATGTGAAAGAAAAGGGGTTTGCCATGAAGTCCGATTTCGAAAGGATCACCGGCCGTGTAAACGTGAATACCAATCCGCTGAAATGGTTCAAGACCGGTATTAATGTGAACGGATCTTATGCGAAATCAAACCAGGGTAACACTGTGGATAACAGCTCGTCCTATATAAACCCGTTTAACTTCACAAGAGGTATGGGACCCATTTATCCCATTCATGTACATGATGCCACTACCGGAGCATTTGTTCTGGATCAGTATGGTAACCAGCTCTATGACCGCGGTGATGGCTCACAGGGCGGACAGCTCGCAAGACCTGCCGGCGCCAATGCGGGCCGTCACGTGATCATGGAGACGGAACTGAACGACAACAGCTTCAAACGTAACACCCTGTCTGCACGTACATTTGGTGAAGTTTCTTTCCTGCGTGATTTTAAATTCACTACCAATATCAGTGCAGATGTTACCAACGACCTGGTTGCCACTTTCGATAATACCAGCATCGGCGATGGCGCTCCTGCCGGCCGCGCCAGCCGCACCAACCGTGTAAGAACGGGCTTCACCTTCAACCAGTTGCTCAATTACAGTCATGCGTTTGGATTACATCATGTAGAAGTACTGGCAGGTCATGAGAACTATGACATGACCTACAATTATTTCAATGGTTCAAGACAGCAGATCATCCTCGATAATGGCAACTCTGAGCTGGGTAATTTTACGACTACCAACAGCCTGACATCCCGTACTGATAAATACCGTTTGGACGGTTATTTCGGGCGTGCCAATTACAACTTTAATGAGAAGTACTTTGTTTCAGGCTCTCTTCGCCGCGATGCTACAAGCCTTTTCTCGAAAGACCTGCGCTGGGGCCAGTTCTGGTCAGTAGGAGCTGCGTGGAAACTTAATAGTGAGGATTTCATGAAAGATATCAGCTGGATCGACCTGCTGAAAGTACGTTCTTCTTATGGTGTTGTGGGTAATGATGCATTGTTGAATGCAAACGGCGACCGTATCTATTACGCATGGCAGGCTTTGTATGATCCTTATGCCAATGCTGACGAACCAGGTATGCTACAGAGCTCACTTACCAGCAACCTGGTATGGGAGCAGAACAAAACTTTCGATGTCGGCGTTGACTTCAGCTTTTTACATGAGCGTGTAAGCGGTAGTATTGAATACTTCCACCGTCAGTCAGACAATCTCCTTTTCCGTGTGCCATTGCCTCTTTCCAGCGGTCTGAAAGAACAGAACGCGAATGTAGGCTCTATGTGGAATAAAGGTTTTGAATTCCAGGTAGGTGTTGATGTGATCAACAATAAAGACTTCAAGTGGAATGTGAACCTGAACGCCACTACGTACAAAAACAAGGTGACCAAACTGCCAAAAGACGAGATCATCAGCGGTACGAAGAAACTGATGGTAGGCCACTCACAGTATGATTACTGGGTAAGGGAATATATGGGTGTGGATGAAGCGGATGGTTCTCCGCTGTACAGGGCACAGAACACGGCGCCAACTGCCAATAACACTACCCGCATTACCAAGGGCGGCGATACGGTAACTACATTGTTGTCTAACGCCCGTTACCACTATTCAGGCAGTGCAATACCTGATGTATACGGTGGTATTACCAATACATTCAACTATAAGAACTTCGAATTGTCTATCCTGGTAAGCTACCAGATAGGTGGTAAAGTATATGATCAGACCTATCAGAACCTGATGCTTGGCGGCGTATATGGTACAGCGTTACATAAGGACGCGCTGCAGCGCTGGCAGAAGGCTGGCGATGTGACGAACGTTCCTAAAATGAACTTCGCCAATCCGACCAACCTGGCTTCCGGTACATCTGACCGCTGGCTGACCGATGCGTCTTTCCTCAACCTGAGACGTGTGAGCCTGGGATACAATCTGCCTAAAGCATATACTTCTTTATTACACCTGGCAAGTGCCAACATTTTTGCGAGCGGAGAGAACCTGTTCCTGAAAACTGCGCGTAAAGGTATGAACGTGACACAGTCATTCAATGGTGTTACTTCAAACGTATATGTGCCAGCACGCATAGTAACCCTCGGTATTAATGTTACACTCTAAAAAAGGAAAAAAGATGACGAAGAAATTATTATATACACTCATAGCTGTGATGGTTTTCAGTGCCTGCAGCAAAGACTATTTAGATACTAATCCTACAGATTCTTATCCTTCAGAATCTGTATTTACGACCGTAGATAATGCATGGTCCGCCATCAATGGTATTCACCGGGCATTGTACATCCAGTACGATAACCAGGACCAGGGTGGTCAGGGCAGCATCATGATCAACAATGATATGCTGGGCGATGACCTGGTGATGACGGCAGCCGGTAATGGCTGGTTTAATGCCAACTACCAGTGGTTAACACACCGTAATGTATCTGCTACATTTCTGAAATTCACTTACCTGTTCTATTATAAGATCATCGCCAATGCCAACATGATCATTGACAATATTGACAAGGCAGTGGGAGATGATGGCGACAGGAAAGTGATCAAAGGACAGGCCCTGGCTTACCGTGCATGGGCTTACTGGAACCTGGTGCAGATGTACGGCAAGCGCTATGATGCTGAGACAGACAACTCACAGAATGGCGTGCCGCTGGTGCTGACAAGTACCACGGTGGGCCAGCCAAGAGCTACGGTAGCACAGGTATACGCACAGATAGTGAAAGATATTGATGACGCTATCGTAAACCTGGAAGGTTTCCACAATAAACCTAAATCGCATATCAGTATTAATGTAGCGAAAGGTATCAAAGCGCGTATAGCGTTGACGATGCAGAACTGGGAAGTGGCAGCAACCTATGCCGCAGAAGCAAGAGCAGGTGTGGAACTGATGAGCAATGCAGATTATAAGACCGGTTTCAATGATGTGAGCAATAAGGAGTGGATGTGGGGCAGTCACCAGATCTCTGAACAGACCACTTACTTTTACTCTTTCTTCGCCTTTATGTCTGCGAATTATAACTCTTCCAATATCAGGACCAATCCTAAAGCGATCAATTCTGTATTGTATGGTAAAATTACATCTACAGACGTACGCAAGCAGGTATGGAGCAATGATGGACAGGATGTACCGGTACCTCCCGGTGGTGTGCGATTCCCCTTCATCAATAAAAAATTCCTGGTAGCTACCGCATCTAGCATTGGCGACGTTCCTTTGATGCGTGCTGCTGAAATGTACCTGATAGAAGCGGAGGCGAGAGCGCATCTGCACCAGGACGCGGCAGCAGCTGACGCCCTGTATACACTGGCGGTGAACCGTGATCCGCAGTATACCAAAAGTACTGCTACCGGCGATGCCTTGCTGCAGGAGATCCTGACGCAACGCCGTATAGAGCTGTGGGGTGAAGGTTTCCGTTTCTATGACCTGAAACGCCTGCACCTGCCGCTGAACAGAACAGGTGCTAATCATACCACTGCATTGACAGCTGGTGTGATGGAAGTACCTGTTGATGACATCCGTTGGGAGTTCCTGTTCCCGCAGGATGAGATCAACGCCAACAAGGCGATCCAGCAGAACCCGATATAATGACTCAGCAAATCTAAACCGATAAAAAAAGGGCGGTGCGCATATAGCGACCGCCCTTTTACTATCAATACGTTTGTTAACGGTTTAAATCCCCGCAGCTTCCCTGGCTTGCGCCAGTATCTTCTTTACTTCGCTTACCTGTGTTTTGGAGATGCCATATTCCGGCACGCCTGGAATACCACCCATGCTGACGTTCGGATTACGGTACTGCATACCGCTTTCCTCGTAGGCTTTGGCGGTGGTATGAAACTCGGCAGCGCCGGTTTCTTTTACCAGTTCGGCAATGTTGTGGGCGCGTACGCCTGAACCTACCATAATGGCAATGCGTCCTGCTGCTTTTTCCACCAGTGTTTTCAGTAAAGGGATGCCCTCGGTCGCTGTATTCCGCTGGCCGGATGTGAGGATGCGTTCACAACCGGTCTCAATGATATCTTCCAGCGCCTGCAGAGGATCTGCTGTCATATCGAAGGCACGGTGGAAGGTAACGCCCATCGGCCAGGCCAGTTTTACCAGCTCTTTTGTACGGGGAACGTCCACTTTACCATCTGCTGTCAGGAGGCCGATCACCACGCCATTGCATCCCAGTGTCTTACACAGTTTGATGTCTTTCTGCATGATGGCAAATTCCAGGTCATCATACAGAAAATCGCCACCACGGGGACGGATGATGGGGTAGAGGTCGATGTCCACCTTTTCGCGTGCTACAGCAATGGTAGCGTAACTGGGAGTGGTGCCGCCTTCCAGCAGGTTATCGCATAATTCTATCCGCTGTGCGCCTCCTTCTTCTGCAGCTATGCAGGAAGCTACGGAAGCGGCACATATTTCAAGTGTGATCTTTTTGTCCATTCTTTTTATCAGAAATAATGCTTGCCGTCTATCAGGATGTTGTTGTCCTTTTCAGACTTCACTGCATAGTTAAATCCTTTCTGCAGGCAGTATGCACCATGCTCACCTTTCTTATTGATGGCCAGGAAACCTACCTGTAAGCCCTTGGCTCTTTCTTTATTCTTCTTCACGATACGGGTCACCGCTTCCTTACAGGCCGCCTCAGGGGAATAGCCCTGGCGCATCAGTTCTACCACGAGGAAGCTACCTACCACGCGGATCACTTCTTCACCTACGCCGGTAGAAGTAGCAGCGCCTATTTCATTGTCTACATACAGGCCTGCGCCGATAATGGGAGAGTCGCCTACGCGGCCATGCAGCTTAAAGGCCATACCGCTGGTAGTGCAGGCGCCCGAGAGGTTACCGTTGGCATCCATGGCTATCATGCCGATGGTGTCATGGTTATACACGTTTCCAGGCAGTTTAAGCGGGTTAAAAGCCGATTCCTTCTCAGGACCATAGGAAGTGTTCTCTATGTTCATAATAGGCTTGTATTCGGACTTTTTCAGCCATTCGCGCCATGCCTTCTCTGATTCAGGTGTCAGCAGGTTCTCTTTTTTGAATCCGTTGGCTAGTGCAAACTGGAGTGCGCCATCGCCTACCAGCATGACGTGAGGTGTTTTTTCCATCACTGCGCGTGCCACGGAAATGGCATGTACCACGTGCTCGAGGGCGGCTACAGAACCGCAGTTGCCCAGTTCATCCATAATACAGGCGTCCAGGGTTACACGGCCATCACGGTCGGGAAACCCGCTGTAACCTACGGTATGGTTGTTAGGGTCTGCTTCGGGTACTTTTACGCCGGCTTCTACTGCGTCGAGGGCACGGCCGCCGCTTTTCAGTACATCCCAGGCAGCTTCATTGGCCGCACGGCCGAAGTCCCAGGTAGATACTACAATTGGCTTTGCCTTTGTTCCTTTCACAAAAGGCGCCGCGTGTGCCGGTTTAGATGTAATGCCATCTAAAGATAAAGCAGCGGCACTTAGTGCCGCTGCTTTCAGAAAATGTCTGCGATCTTGCATAATGCTTTATTTATGATACCGGATGCCCGGCCGAAAGTTTAATCTTTCATTTCCCAAGCCAGTGCGCTTGCGCCTAATATCGCTGCATCACTTTCTTTCAGCTCGGAGAATACCAGCTTAACCTTGTTCTGGAAGATAGGCAGCAGGTTTTTCTCCATATGCTCGCGTACAGGTTTCATGATCATGTCGCCTGCCTTTGTCAGACCACCGAAAAGGATGATCGCTTCAGGACTGGAGAACATTACGAAGTTAGCCAAAGCTTCACCCAGTATCTTACCGGTGAATTCGTACACTTCTACAGCCAGTGGGTCGCCCTTCATGGCTGCTTCATATATCAGTTTGGAATTGATCTCTTCTTTTGGATGATCGCGCAGGATGCTTTTGGTATCCGGGCGGTTGGCCAGGAATTCCAGTGCTGTATTGGTTACACCGGTAGCGGAAGCATATGCTTCAAGGGAACCGTGTGCACCGGTACCAGGGTGATATCTGCCACCAGGTATTACGATACAGTGACCCAGTTCGCCGGCAAAGCCGTCATGACCGTATATCAGCTGACCGTTGGCAACAATACCGCTACCTACGCCTGTACCCAGGGTGATAACGATGAAGTCTCTCATACTTCTTGCCGCGCCATACTGGAATTCACCCAGTGCAGCTGCGTTGGCATCGTTGGTGAGGATAGCCGGTACGCCGAACTTCTCGCTCAGCAGTTTTGCCAGTGGCACTACGCCTTTCCAGCGAAGGTTAGGAGCATACTCGATGTTCCCTGTATAAAAGTTACCGTTTGGTGCACCAACACCAATACCCCTGATGTTATCGATACCACCAACCTGTGCTATCAGTACGGAGAGGTGTTCATGCAGCTCATCCAGGAAGCCATGAACGTCCTCGTGTTGATTTGTAAGCATACGGCCATCACACAGAATATTACCTCTGCGATCTACTATGCCAAACTTTGTATTGGTTCCGCCAATATCAATGCCCACCGCTAATTGCTGACTCATAATCTATTCCCTGTGATTTTAATATGTTTTTAACTCTGAATGCGAAGAAAGCCAGGTATGCGAAGCATATCACCGGTATAATGTAAGAATAATGAATACCTATGGAAGGAATGTCTGCCAGACCACCCTGTACCGGAGGGATCAGAGATCCGCCCAGGATCATCAGGATCAGGAAGGATGAGCCCTGGCTGGTATATTTACCCAGACCTGCGATAGACAGTGCGAAGATGCAGGACCACATTACGGAACAGAACAGGCCACCGCTGATGAAGGCGAAGATAGCTGTTGAACCGGTAGTGCATAAGCCGATGATCATGGCAAGGATACCGAACAGGGCAAAGATCATCAGCGTTTTAGCTGGTTTTTCCTGTCCTGCGAAGAAACCGATGATCTGAATTACCAGTACGCCGGCATAAGGATATAACACGCTCACGTCTGTACCTTTCAGGTGGTTGGCGCCGAGCACCACACCATAAGCGATGAAAGGAACAATAACGGAAAGGATCTTACGGGAACGGTCAGACAGGTTGAATACAGTGATAGCGCCTGTCCAGCGGCCCACCATCATACTACCCCAGAAAAGGGATACATAAGGGTCTATCTGCGATTCAGCCAGGCCTTCAGCAGTGAAGAAACCAGGATGTTTCAGCAGGGCGCCCATGTTGCTGGCAATGGTCACTTCCACGCCTACATACACGAAAATGGCAATCATACCGAGGATCAGCTGCGGGTATTTCATAGCGCCCCAGCCATTACCGTCTTTCCGGGCAGACTGTCTTGCGTTGAACAGGATACCGAAGATGCCGATAATACCAACGAGGAAGAATGGGAGCCCCACCTCAGCGGTTGCTGAGAAACCGATGTTGGTTTTAATGGCATTCAGTATAATACCGACAAGGATCAGGACGAACATAGCAGTGATACCGCTTAATGAACGACTGGCCTTGGCTGATTGTTCAAATGGTTCGTCAGAAGTCTCTTTAGGCATTTTGGAAAACCAGAAGATAACTGCAGCTACCAGGAACAATACGATCAGCAGGATGTAGAGTGTATTGATCTTGCTGATGTCAGTATCAGCAGAAGCAGAAGCGTCTTTGGCTGAACCGAAAAGCAGGATACTTACAACTAATGGACCGATGGTAGTACCAAAGGAATTCACACCTCCCGCCAGGTTCAGGCGGTGGGTGCCTTTAGCCGGATCTCCCAGCAGGATGGCAAAGGGATTGGCAGCGGTCTGCTGCAGAGAGAAGCCCAAAGCAACAATAAAGAACGCACCGAGAATAAGATAGAAGGCCATAGTGGCATCAGCCATGTTGTTACCGATATTCACTGCAGCGATCAATGCCACTGCACCTACTACGGAAATCAGAAGGCCATAAATGATCCCTTTCTGGTAGCCGATCTTGTTTAAAATATCTACGCCCCGCAGTGCTGAGAACAGGTACAGCAGCAGCGAGCCGATAAAGTAAGCGCCGTAGAACGAGAAATCGATCAATTGTGATTCCAGTTGTCCCAGATGGAAGTGGGCCTTACAGAAGGGAATAAAGATGCTGTTCGATGCAGCAACAAATCCCCAGAAAAAAAATACAAGTATCAGTACAAAGAAAGATGGATGTGTACTTTGCTTTGTTTGTTGAGCCATAAACGTGTTAAATTACTGTAATTTTTGCGCGATAAATGTATAAATTATTTTTCGAGAATTCCTAAATTTCAAAAATAAATGTGCCTATTTTCCTGAGGCAAAAACGTTTTAGCTAATATGTTATAAAATTTCTATTTAAATTAGACATAGACTGATAATTATTCCGGATTGAGTGTAAAAAAACGTACTTTTTGAACCAATTAAGATGGGAATTTAACTTAAATCTATTAAAAAAGCGGATTTAGTTGCAAATTCCTATGAAATGCAGAAATAGTTGACTAAGTTCGCAAGGATCAATCAAAATCATTAAAATTTATAAACAAGGAATGTAATGGCTAACACCGCAACTACGCTTGCCCCGCCTAAACAGGCTGGCTATGTGCAATCGCTTATTATTCTGGGCGTGCTTTATTTTATGCTGGGTTTTATCACGTGGGTGAATGCCACACTGATTCCATTCTTGCAAATATCCTGCGAGCTTTCCATCGCAGAAGCGCTGCTGGTGACTTTCGCTTCTTATCTGGGTTACTTTTTCCTGGCAATCCCATCTTCTTTTATCATTAAGAAGACGGGTTTTAAGAACGGAATGGCCTATAGCCTTGTGATCATGGCTGCAGGTTGCCTGGTATTCATTCCGGCGGCTAATACCCGTAGTTTCGGTCTTTTCCTGACAGGGCTGTTTATACAGGGGGCGGGCATGTCGCTCTTACAGACCGCTTCCAACCCTTATGTAAGCATTATCGGACCTATTGAAAGTGCTGCCAAGCGTATTAGTATGATGGGGATCTGTAATAAGATTGCCGGTACTATCAGCCCGCTGATCCTTGCTTCCATCATTCTGAAAAATGCCAACGAGCTGGAATCAAAAATAAAGGCGGCAACAGACCTGGTTGAAAAAAGCACCTTA
This sequence comes from Chitinophaga filiformis, assembly GCF_023100805.1. Classification (NCBI taxonomy): domain Bacteria; kingdom Pseudomonadati; phylum Bacteroidota; class Chitinophagia; order Chitinophagales; family Chitinophagaceae; genus Chitinophaga; species Chitinophaga filiformis. The sequence goes on along the minus strand of NZ_CP095855.1, from coordinate 7,349,500 downwards.
CTCGACAGCCTGGCTTCCAGGGTGATCCTTCCTTATATCGTTCTTGCGGTTTTCCTGGTATTACTGGCAGTAGCCATTGGCCGCTCTTCCCTGCCTGAAATTGAAACTGAAAGCGGAGCTGTGGACGCGGAAGGAAAGACGGTGACAGACAACAGGACCAGTGTTTTCCAGTATCCTTACCTGTTGCTGGGCGCCCTGTGCATTTTCATGTATGTTGGTGTGGAAGTAATGGCTGGTGACGTAATAGGTACTTATGGCAGGGAACTGGGCATGAGCCTTGATAAAACGAAATATTTCACCACATTTACACTGGCTGCCATGCTGGTGGGATATGTTGTGGGGATTATCACTATTCCGAAATACCTGTCACAGGACAAGAGTTTACGTATCTGCGCTATTCTGGGTATACTGTTCACCACCTGTGCATTTATGACCAAAGGCTATACCGCAGTTACTTTCATTGCCTTACTTGGTTTGGCCAACTCCCTGATGTGGCCGGCCATATTCCCGCTTGCTATTGAAAAGCTGGGCAGGTTTACAAAGCTGGGCTCTGCTTTCCTGGTAATGGGTATTGTTGGTGGTGGCGTACTGCCGCAGATATTCTCCCGTCTGTATAACCCTGAAAGTTTCATTTATGTGCAGGGAATGGACTTCAGGCATGCATTCCTGTACTGTATGGTACCAGGATATATCTACATTCTCTATTATGCGGTGGCAGGACACAAAGTAGGCAAGAAGTAATTACGAACTTGTTATAAGAACGAAGCCTTCCGCCATGGCGGAAGGCTTCGTTTATTTTAGTACTGGTCGTCCAGTGCAAAGATCGGTTTCCGGTTCATCCATCTTCCCCTGGTAAAATCGGGGATATACTGTACGTTCCCGCCTTCTGCCACCGACTGCTCGCTCAGCGGAGTAATGGCATACCAGGTAGCGAAGTCGTATACATCCAGGGCATAAGGGGCGCCCCGTTTGACACTTTCTATAAAAGAATTGATCACATACCAGTCCATACCTCCATGGCCTGCGCCGGCGGCGCTGCTGGTGTAACGTTTCCACAGCGGATGATCATACCTGGCCATGTAACTGCCGGCATCCTTTTCTGTACCTGCTTTCTCCCACTCGTCATAAGGGCTTTTCCCTTCTATATAGATGGAATCCAGATCGTCCATCCACAGGCCATTGGTGCCCTGTACGCGGAAGTTGAGAGAATAGGGGCGGGGAGAATTAGTATCGTGCGAAAGCATGATCGTCTCGCCGTTGTTGGTGCGGATCAGGGTAGTGACGATATCGCCCAGTTTAAATTCCACCTTGGCGTTGGGATGGTTCTCGCCTCCGTGGTCTACAACATACTTGTGTAAGCCTCTGGATTTGGTGGCTACAGAAGTGAGTGACAGCAGGCGGTTGCCGCGGTTGATATTGATCATGTTGGCAACAGGTCCCAGGCCATGCGTAGGGTACAGGTCACCATTGCGGTGTACGCTGTGATTGGTGCGCCATTTGGCTTCCGACATGGCTTTTTCGCCAAATTCAACGCCGCCGCCATACAATTGTTTGCCATTATTGAACTTTACCTGTCGCAGGTCATGCTGGTAGCCCCCCTGCAGGTGTGTCAGCTCGCCGAAAAGGCCCTGCCGTACCATGTTCAGTACCGCCATTACATCCCGACGGTAACATACGTTTTCCATACCGAACAAGGGAACGCCGGTGTCTTCACTGACATTCACGAGGTTCCAGCACTCCTGGATGTCTGAGGCGCCGCATACTTCCACGGCAGGCGTTTTACCTGCTTTCATGGCAGCGATGGCCTGTATGGAATGCCATTCCCAGGGAGTGGCAATGATCACCGCATCGATGTCATCGCGTTTCAGCATGTTGTAAAAATCTTCCGGGCCGTTGCTGTATTCGGCCACTTTTTTCTTTCCGCCGTAAGCTTTGGTAATTAACTCGCGCGACTTAGGAACAGCCCATTGGGTATCGGGGTCGCAGATGGCTATGACGTCTACATCCTCCCGGTGAAGGCATAGTTCCAGGTGCCCTTGTCCGCGGGCGCCTACTCCGATCAATCCTACTCTTACTTTTTCTTTTTTGGTGTTTGCAAAGAGGCGGGCGGGCGTATTGAGAAGGGTCAATCCTACACCTGCTGCCACAGTGGTTTTGAGAAAGTTTCTCCTGTGAAAGTGCTGCTTTTTCATGCGTGTTTGGTTTTTAGCCCTTGCTAAAAGATCGAGACTGCTGGTGTATGTTGTTGATGTCTAAAAGTATAGAAAATGTGCTATAGTTACTATAGCTGCTGATAAAATAGTTTATTATCGAAGTATATGCATTTGTTGACCGGCTCACTCCGGGGCCTCCCATTGCAGATCAACAGGCCTTTTTATAGCATGACAGCCGCGGGCGGAAAAGACTTCTTATCTGAGCGGTTCTCCTGTATTTTAACTTTCCCTGCATCAATTTTCTCCTGTTATATACTTGACGCATGATTAAGCATTATTTTTAGATGGATACACGGATCATCCGGATCGTATCAGGAATAAACAAAACAGGTCGAATAACTACAGAATGCGCCGGAAGCAATTCCGGTTCCACGAAAGACAAACATCAGAGATGAGAAAATTGCTATTAATGGCCGGGCTTTGCGGCACCCTGGCTACTGCTCATGCGCAGGAAATCGCTCCCTATGGTGCACTGCCTTCCAAAGCCCAGTTAGCCTGGCAGGACATGGAATACTACATGTTCATCCACCTGGGCCCGAATACCTTTACAGACAATGAATGGGGACATGGAGATGAAGATCCGAAGGTGTTCAATCCTTCCCGGCTTGACGCCCGCCAGTGGGCGCGTACCGCGAAACTGGCAGGAATGAAGGCGATCATTATTACCGCCAAACACCACGATGGTTTCTGCCTCTGGCCCAGTAAATACAGCACGCATACCGTAAGGGAAAGTGCCTGGAAGAACGGGAAGGGCGATGTGCTGAAAGAACTGTCGGCGGCCTGTAAGGAATACGGCCTGAAGTTCGGTGTGTACCTGTCCCCCTGGGACCGTAACCACCCTGCCTATGGTACCCCTGAGTACAACCAGGTGTTCTCCAATACGCTGAACGAGGTGCTCAGCAGCTATGGTCCTGTATTTGAGCAATGGTTCGACGGCGCCAACGGAGAAGGGCCTAATGGCAAGAAGCCGGTATATGACTGGGATCTCTTCCATCATACTGTATATAAGAATCAGCCCAATGCTGTCATCTTCAGTGATGTAGGTCCTGGTTGCCGCTGGGTAGGTAATGAAGATGGCATTGCCGGTACTACCAACTGGGCAACCCTGAATGTAAAAGGCTTTACGCCTGGTAAAGGTGCTCCTGCACAGTCGGTGCTGAATGAAGGGAACATGAACGGTGAAAAATGGATACCGGCAGAATGCGATGTATCTATTCGTCCCGGATGGTTCTACAGCCCCTCTACCAACGATAAGGTAAAGAGTGTGCAGCACCTGCTGGACATCTATTACGGCTCTGTAGGACGCAATGGCAACATGCTGCTGAACGTACCAGTAGACAGGAGAGGCCTGATCTATTCTGCAGATTCTATCCGCCTGATGGAATTTAAGCGTTTCCGCGATGAGAGCTTTAAAACGAACCTTGCGCTGAAGGCGAAAGTGACAGCTACTGAAACCCGCAGGAATAACAGTAAGGTAAGTGCGGCGAATCTTACAGATGGCAAACCGGGCACATATTGGGCCACGCCGGACGGTGTACTGAAGGGTACGATCACATTGACATTCGCGAAGCCAGCTTCTTTTAACAGGCTGGTGCTGCAGGAATATATCGCTCTTGGTCAGCGTGTGAAAGCGTTCTCTGTAGAAATCCTTGAAAACGGGGCTTTTAAGGAAATAGCGACCGCTACTACTATTGGTCATAAGCGCATCCTCTCTTTCCCTGATGTCACCACCACACAGGTGCGTATCAATATACAGGATGCACTGGCTTGTCCGGTGATCAGCGAAGTACAGTTGTACAAAGCGCCGGGATTACTGGCAGTGCCTGTCATCCAGCGCAATAAGCAGGGAGAGGTAAGCATCACCTGTTCTTCTCCCGATCCTGAACTGCATTATACAGTAGATGGCAAGGAGCCAGTGTACAGCTCTCCTAAATATACAGGCCCTGTTTCCCTGCCGGCCGGAGGTATTGTAAAGGCAAAAGCATTCCTTGAAAAAGGAAAGAAAGCCAGCGCAACGGTGACCGCTGTTTACGATATTGCTCCGGCAAAATGGAAGGTGACCTTTACTGACGGACAGGCAAAAGGAGCGGATCCGGAGAAGGCAATAGATGGTAATCCGGAGTCTTTCTGGGCCTCTGTCATCCAGCCCGAAGCGGCGAAATATCCGCATGAGATCCAGGTAGACCTGGGAGAGGAGTTGACGCTTAAGGGCTTTACCTATACGCCAAGACACCTTGTAGAGAAGTCGGGTACTATTTATACCTACGCTTTCTACGTGAGCGAAGATGGAAAGAACTGGGGCGAGCCGGTGGCACAGGGAAACTTTGCCAACATAGCAAACAATCCTGTGACACAAAGCATCCGGTTTAACAAAGCAGCGAAGGGACGCTTCATCAGATTAGTGGCAGTTGCTCCCGCCAATGAAAAGGAGCAATGGGCCAGTGTGGCAGAGTTGGGCGTGATCACGAAATAAGTAAATAGTTGATTTTCAGCAACTCCCCGTCAAACTGACGGGGAGTTTTTGTTATATGTATTTTTAAAATCTATGTTGGCCCGTAATTTGCAACCTTCTATTTGATAATTTAACTTGCCGTCCTTAATTTTTTTGACCGCGAAAAAAAATAATAGTATAACTTTGCGTTTGATTTTATTAAAGACAGTTTTTAACAATTTAATGCTGAACTGAAGTTGGAAAACTTTGCGGCCCATAACCTTTCTGCATATCATCCTTCTCTGATGGAAGGAGAGTACTCTATTGGGTTCAATGTCTTTAGATATCTTTCCCGACGACCTCGTATTTGATAGCGTCCGCTCACATCATGCACGCTATCGCAACACCGTGATAAACTCAGTCACACAAAAAAGGTGTTTTTCATCCAGCAATGGATTCCAGATTAATAATTTATTGATTACGTTTTCAATTGACAAAATTGGAAAATCCAAATATCATTGTCAGGGTTGCTACCGCTGACGATAAGCATTATGGCAAAACCATCACTGACGAGATGGAATCTTCCGCCAAGGCACGTGGAACAGGTATTGCCAAACGTTCTCCTGAGTATGTCCAACTTAAGATGGAGGAAGGAAAAGCCGTTATAGCAGTAACAGATAAAGGCGAATGGGTAGGCTTTTGCTATATAGAAGCCTGGGGACATGAAAAATTTGTGGCCAACTCAGGGCTTATCGTGAACCCTGCCTTCAGGGGACATGGCGTAGCCAAGGCTATCAAGCATCGTGTGTTCGAACTGTCGAGACAGAAATATCCTGACGCTAAAATATTTGGTCTGACTACAGGGCTTGCAGTGATGAAGATCAACTCGGAGCTGGGTTACGAACCGGTAACTTATTCAGAGCTTACAGACGATGATGAGTTCTGGAAAGGGTGCCGCAGTTGTGTGAACTTTGAAGTGCTGACAAGCAAGAACCGCAAGAACTGTTTGTGTACTGCTATGCTGTACGATCCTGTTGAGAAGGCAAAGGAAGAGGCTGAGAAGAAGGAACAGATGAAAAAGAACACGCTGAGCATCAAAACAGAGACAGATGCACAGCCGCATCCGCAGGTAATGGTAGCAGCCAACGGACAGATGAAGCACAATAAAAAAGCCAGGAAGTTCAAAGAGAACTTCAAGCTGTTTGAAAGATGGCTGCGGTTTAAAAGATATGTGCTGCTGAAGAGCGGAAAGGATGGTGTTGGTGGTGGCGCTGCACCGGCCGGCAAGAAGAAATTCTTCTTCCTGTTCAACTTATTTTAAAGATCATTTTATTACTATAACGCATCGCCCATACATAGTGTGGAGCACAATCTTATCATAAATGAAAAAAGTAGTACTTGGATTTAGCGGAGGGCTTGATACTTCCTATTGCGTAAAATACCTGACAGAAGAAAAAGGGTATGAAGTGCATTCAGTTATTGTCAATACCGGCGGTTTTTCTACGGAAGAACTGCAGGAAATTGAAAAACGTGCATATAGCCTGGGAGTAAAGAGTCATAAGACGGTAGATGCGGTACGTTCCTATTATGATAGTGCTATCAAATACCTGGTATTTGGTAATGTGCTGAAGAATAATACCTATCCGCTCAGCGTAAGCGCAGAGCGTGTTACACAGGCGCTGGTGATTGCACAGCATGTAAAGGAACTGGGCGCTGACGCAGTAGCGCACGGTAGTACCGGTGCAGGTAATGACCAGGTGCGTTTCGACATGATTTTCCATATCATGATCCCGGGTGTTGAGATCATCACACCGATCCGTGATATGCGACTGAGCCGTGAAGAGGAGATCGCTTACCTGAAAGGTAAGGGCGTGCAGATGAACTTTGAGAAAGCAGCTTATTCTATCAATAAAGGCATCTGGGGTACATCCGTAGGTGGTAAGGAAACACTGACATCAGATGGTTTCCTGCCGGAAGAGGCATGGCCTACCCAGCTGTCCAAACAGGATACTGAAAAGATATCCCTGCAGTTTGTAAAGGGCGAACTGACCGGTGTGAATGGTAAGACCTTCAGTCATCCGTCAGAAGCTATCCAGCATCTGCAGTCAATAGCAGGCCCGTTTGCTATCGGCCGTGATATCCATGTGGGCGATACCATTATCGGTATCAAAGGCCGTGTGGGTTTTGAAGCCGCTGCGCCTGTTATCATCATTAAAGCGCATCATGCACTCGAAAAACACGTATTGACCAAATGGCAGCTCAGCTGGAAAGACCAGCTGGCGCAGTTCTACGGCAACTGGCTGCACGAGGGACAGGTAATGGACCCTGTAATGCGGGACATTGAAGCTTTCCTGCAACATAGCCAGGAGCATGTAACCGGTGAAGTATATGTTACTCTGCAGCCTTACCGCTTCCAGGTAACAGGTATCAAATCTGAATACGACCTGATGAGCAGCAAGTTTGGTAAATATGGTGAAATGAACAGTGGATGGACCGGCGAAGATGTGAGAGGTTTCAGCAAAATATTCGGTAACCAGACAATGATCTGGCATCAGGTGGCAGAAAGTGCCAAAGACAAATAGCCGGAGGCGCAAAACAGAAGAAAAATGGCAAACGACAAGAAAATAAAGGCAGGGATCATTGGTGGAGCAGGATATGGCGGCGGTGAAATGATCCGTCTTTTATTGAATCATCCCAACGTAGAGATCTCTTATGTAAATAGCCGGAGTAATGCCGGTAATCCCCTGTACGCTGTACATGCCGACCTGCTGGGGGAAACTGAGCTCGCCTTTACAGGAGAGGTCAGCAGCGATATAGATGTATTGTTCCTGTGTCTCGGACATGGAGAAGCAAAGAAATTCCTGGAAGAAACGGAGATCGCTCCTGCTGTAAAAGTAATCGACCTTAGCCAGGACTTCAGGCTGGGAGAGACGGTGAAAGGAAGGGAGTTCGTATACGGACTGCCTGAAATGCAGCGGGAAAAGATCGTTACAGCCAATAATATTGCCAACCCGGGTTGTTTTGCAACTGGTATCCAGTTAGGATTGTTGCCATTGGCCAAAGCGGGTTTGCTGCAGGAAGTACATACCACCGGTATCACAGGATCCACCGGTGCAGGACAGAGTTTACAGGCTACCTCACACTTCACCTGGAGGGCCAACAACATCTCCACTTACAAAGTACTCACCCATCAGCATTTAAAAGAAATACGACGAAGTTTACAGCTGTTGCAGCCGTCCTTCACCGGCGAAGTGAATTTCGTACCGGTGCGCGGGGATTTTCCAAGAGGTATCTGGGTAACCTCTTACCTGCAGAGCGATTTATCGCTTGAAGAAGCACAGCAGCTGTATAAGGCCTATTACGCAGGACATCCGTTTACACATGTGAGCGATAAACAGATAGACCTGAAGCAGATCGTGAACACCAACAAATGCCTGCTCCAGCTGGAGAAGGTAGGTAACAAACTGGTGATCCATTCCATAGAGGACAATCTGCTGAAAGGCGCATCCGGACAGGCAGTACAGAATATGAACCTCATGTTCGGACTGGATGAAACTGCGGGATTAAGGCTGAAGTCTATTGTATTTTAAACTATGCCCATTCTGGTGCCAATTTTTTACAATCTTCCGTATAGAACGGAAACAATCTGAGCTACAATGCAATTATTCGACGTCTATCCCATTAATGACATCACTATAGAGAAAGCTGCGGGTTCCAACGTGTGGGATGCGCAGGGCAATAAATATCTTGACCTGTATGGCGGTCATGCGGTAATTTCTATTGGTCATACACATCCTCACTACGTTCAGCGCTTAACAGATCAGCTACAGAAAGTGGGGTTCTATTCCAACTCAATTAAAATACCATTGCAGCAGCAGCTGGCAGAGAAACTGGGTAAGGTGTCCGGTAAGGAAGATTACCAGTTGTTCCTCTGTAACTCCGGCGCTGAAGCGAATGAGAATGCGCTGAAACTGGCTTCTTTCCACAATGGAAAGAAGAAAGTGATCGCATTTAAAAAGTCTTTCCATGGCAGAACATCACTGGCTGTAGCGGCTACTGACAATCCGAAGATCGTGGCGCCGGTGAATGAAACTGACAACGTGGTATTCCTGCCATGGCAGGATGAGGCGGCTTTGGAAGCGGCTTTTAAACAATATGAAGTATCTTCTGTTATCATCGAAGGCATTCAGGGAGTAGGCGGCATCCAGGTAGCTGGCGAGTCGTTCCTGAAAAAGATCAGAAGCCTTTGCGATGCACACAATGCTGTATTTATTGCAGACAGCGTACAGTGCGGTTATGGCAGAAGCGGTAAATTCTACTCTCACGATTTTGCCGGTGTGAATGCAGACATTTATACAATGGCAAAGGGTATGGGAAATGGTTTCCCTGTAGGCGGTATTATCATTGCTCCGCATATCAAGCCTTCCTATGGCCTGCTGGGTACTACTTTCGGTGGTAATCACCTGGCTTGTGCAGCTGCCCTGGCAGTACTGGAAGTGATAGAAAGGGATAACCTGATCGCCAATGCGGCGAAGGTAGGCGCTTACCTGATCGAACAACTGAAAACATTCCCGCAGGTAAAAGAAGTGAGAGGAAGAGGATTGATGATCGGTATCGACCTGCCGGAGTCATTAAGTCATGTAAGGAAGGAACTGTTGTTCAAGCACAGGATCTTTACGGGTGAAGCAAAACCAAACGTAATAAGACTGCTGCCTTCCCTGGCTTTGAGCATGGAACATGCAGACCAGTTCCTGACTGCATTCAAACAGGAAGTAGAGAAAAACTAAATACTCATCATTACAGAGCCATACATAAAATGAAACAATTTATTTCCGTAGATGATGTGCCAAGTGTCCCGCGTTTAGTGGAGATCGCACTGGAGTACAAAAAACAGCCTTTCAAAGACAAAACATTAGGACAGAACAAGACGCTGGGAATGATATTTCTGAACCCCAGTCTGCGAACACGATTGAGTACGCAGGTGGCGGCGAAGAACCTCGGAATGGAAGTAGTGGTATTCAACATCGATAAGGAAGGCTGGCAGCTGGAAATGAATGATGGCGCTATAATGAACGGAAATACTTCGGAGCACGTAAAAGAAGCCGCTGCCGTAATGGGACAGTACTTCGATATAATGGCGATCCGTACGTTTCCGGGACTGAAGGATAAAGAGTCTGATTATAAGGAAAAATATATCAATCAGTTCGTGAAGTACGCAGGCGTGCCGGTATTGAGCCTGGAAAGCGCTACCCTGCACCCTTTGCAGAGCTTAACAGATGTGATTACCATTAAGGAACGCTGGCAGCAGCCACGCAAACCGAAAGTGGTAATGACCTGGGCGCCGCACGTGAAGCCGCTGCCACAGGCTGTTCCCAACTCTTTTGCACAGTGGATCAATGCCTGGGGCGAAGCTGATTTCGTGATCACACATCCGGAAGGATATGAACTGGATCCGAAATTCACCGGCAACGCACAGATAGAATACAACCAGGATAAAGCCCTGGAAGGTGCGGATTTCGTGTATGTAAAGAACTGGTCTTCTTATAAAGATTATGGCAAGATCACCTGCACAGACAGTAACTGGATGGTGACCAACGACAAGCTGAAGGGAACCAACCAGGCAAAAGTGATGCACTGCCTGCCGGTAAGAAGGAATGTGGTAATAGCTGATGAAGTACTGGACGGACCTCAGTCTATTGTGATCCCTGAAGCAGCTAACCGGGTATGGGCGGCACAGGCGGTATTAAGCCAGATCTTAAAAGGTTAATTTGTATGATCGATCTCTTTGTAATAAAAGTCGGCGGTAACGTCATCGATAATCCTGCATTGCTGGATGCATTCCTTCAAAAGTTTGCAGCCATCAAAGGAAAGAAAATACTGATCCATGGGGGTGGCAAAATTGCCACCCGCATAGGAGACCAGCTGGGTATCGAATCGAAATATGTGAACGGCCGCCGTATTACCGATGCAGCAACGATCGATGTAGTGACAATGGTGTACGGTGGACTGGTAAACAAACAGCTGGTGGCTAAATTACAGGCCAATGGCTGCAATGCTATCGGCATGACCGGCGCTGATGCCAATATCATTCCTGCTACCAAACGTCCTGTGAAGGACATCGATTATGGATTTGTAGGAGATATCAACACAGCAGATGTGCAGGGCGCTTCCCTGAGAGCATTGCTGGAGGCTGACCTGATACCTGTATTTGCACCGCTGACACACGATGGCAAGGGGCAGATGCTGAATACAAATGCAGATACGATTGCGTCTTCCCTGGCAGTAGCTTTGTCGAAGTTCTATGAAGTGCGGCTGATCTATTGCTTTGAGAAGAAAGGGGTGCTGCATAGCCCGGACGATGATAATTCTGTTATTACCCTGATAGACCGTATGATCTATGAGGAACTGAAGGCTGATAACGTGCTGACGGACGGTATCCTGCCGAAACTGGAAAATGCTTTCGCAGCTATAGAAAGTGGTGTGGCGGAAGTACTGATCGGTCATGCTGATGACGTACAGAGCAACACCACAGATACAGTAGCGGGTACTTTAATACGCTAAACCTATGTGGAACCAACAGCTGTATGATGATGCAGTAACATTACTAAAAGGGCTGATCTCCATCCCTTCCCTGAGCAGGGAGGAACAGGGGACGGCGCAACTGATCGCTGATTTCCTGAAGGAGCGGAACATTCCTTATCAGCAGCATCTGAATAATATATGGGCAAAGAATAAACATTTTGATCCCGCTAAGCCTGTAATTGTTTTTAATTCTCACCACGATACTGTAAAACCTAACCCGCAATACACCCGCGACCCTTTTTCTCCCGATGTAGAAGACGGAAAACTGTTCGGTCTTGGCAGTAATGACGCAGGCGGATGCCTGGTCAGTCTTATCGCTACCTTTCTGCATTTTTATGATCGCAGCGATATGGCTTACAATATCATTCTTACTGCCACGGCAGAAGAAGAGATCAGTGGTGTAAACGGTATAGAAAGTATCCTTTCGCAATTACCGGCGATTGATTTTGCTATCGTGGGAGAGCCGACTCAAACACAACTGGCCACAGCAGAAAAAGGCCTGATGGTGCTGGATTGTGCCGTGCAGGGCAAGGCAGGGCATGCGGCGCGCGATGAAGGAGAAAATGCCCTGTATAAGGCGTTGCCGGACATTGAGTGGTTCAGGACCTACCGTTTCCCGAAAGTATCTGATACACTGGGACCGGTAAAGATGAGCGTAACGGTGATCAACACCTCCAATAAAGCGCATAATGTGGTACCGGCCGATTGCACCTTCGTGGTGGATGTGCGGGTAACGGAACAATATACACTGGAAGAGGTACTGGATATTATCCGTGCAAATGTACAGTGCGAGGTGAAGCCCCGTTCCCTGCGTATGCGTCCATCGGGTATCCCGCTGGACCATCCGTTTGTACAGGGTGGCCTGCGCCATGGAAAGACCACCTATGGCTCGCCCACTACATCGGATCAGGCGCTGATACCGGCAACCTCTATCAAGATGGGCCCCGGCGATTCTGCCCGTTCGCATACCGCAGATGAGTACATTTACCTGGACGAGATCCGTCAGGGTATTGATAGTTACATTAAATTACTGGAAGAAATCTTGTAGACATGAAAATCTGGCAAAAGGATAAAGCCGCGCTGGCAGAAGTGGACCGGTTTACAGTCGGTAAAGACCGTGAGATGGACGCTTATCTGGCGCCATTTGATGTGCTGGGCTCCCTGGCGCATACGACCATGCTGGAGAGCATCGGCCTGTTAACGGCAGATGAGCTGGCCATCCTGCAGAAAGAGTTAAAGCAGATATACAAAGAAATACAGGAGGGCAATTTTACACTGGAAGATGGGGTCGAAGACATCCATTCACAGGTAGAATTGTTGCTCACCCGCAGGCTGGGAGAGGTAGGCAAGAAGATCCACAGTGGCCGTTCCCGTAACGACCAGGTACTGGTAGACCTGAAGCTGTTCCTCCGTCATGAACTGGAAGTGCTGGTAGGAGAGGTAAAGACCTTATTCGACCTCCTGCAACAGAAAAGTGTGCAGTATAAAGATCACCTGTTGCCGGGCTATACGCACCTGCAGATCGCCATGCCATCTTCCTTCGGATTATGGTTCGGCGCTTATGCAGAAAGCCTGGTAGATGACCTGACCGTTTTACAGGGCGCTTATAAGGTTGTAAATAAGAATCCATTGGGTTCTGCTGCCGGTTATGGTTCCTCATTCCCGCTGAACCGTACCATGACCACGCAGCTGCTGGGTTTTGATGATCTGAATTACAATGTGGTGTATGCCCAGATGGGACGTGGAAAAACAGAAAAGATCGTTGCTTTTGCACTGGCAGGTATTGCCTCTACAGTGGCCAAGATGGCAATGGACGCCTGTTTGTTCATGAACCAGAACTTTGGCTTCATCAGTTTCCCGGACGAGCTGACCACAGGTTCCAGTATCATGCCGCATAAGAAGAATCCTGATGTATGGGAACTGATCCGCTCACATGGTAACAAACTCCAGGCTTTGCCGAATGAGATCACGATGATGATCACGAACCTGCCCAGCGGTTACCACCGTGATCTGCAGTTGCTGAAGGAAAACCTGTTCCCTGCATTCGGCGTGCTGAAAGATTGTTTACGGATGGCGGGATTAATGCTGGAAAATATCCGCATCAAAGAAAATATACTGGATGATGAAAAGTATCGTTACCTGTTCAGTGTAGAAGTAGTGAACAGGCTTGTACTGGAAGGCGTGCCTTTCCGTGAAGCATACAAGCAGGTAGGGCTGGATATTGAGAAAGGCAATTTCGAACCTGAGCAGACCGTACAGCATACACACGAAGGCAGTATCGGTAACCCGGGCAATGCAGAAGTGAGCAGGATGATGGATGAAGTGATCAAAGGCTTTCCTTTCGGAAAGGTAGCGGCAGCGATAGAAAAGTTGTTGCGTTAAGCTATATGTTATAAAAGAAGAAGCCTGAAAGTATCATACTTTCAGGCTTCTTCTTTTATAACATAGTTACTAAATAGCCTCAATGGATAACCTCGTGGATTTCTCCTTTTCATCATACTCTGAAACAATGATGTGGCCATCTTTTGCAGGATATATGTTTGTTTTCACCTCATTATTGGTCCTGGCTATTTTCCGCACGATCTTTTTATCGTGAACATTGTAGATAGTAATGTCTTTTTCGCCTTTAACAATCAGGAAGGATGTTTTGGTATCGGGGTTGGTTAAGGAATAGAAAGTACAGTTATCAGCCCCTTTGAATATTGGCGCTGCATTCTTTCGTTTGTACAGTTCAGTACCGATGCTGTCAATATAATGGATCTTACCATTTTTGTCCATTTGCATTACCAGTACATCATCAAAAGAATAGGTCCCGAAAGAACCGGTTGCCAATAGTACGTAATAGGGGATCAGCAGCGGCATTGTGGCTATACCGGCAATCATCGCTCCTTTGTTCTTCTTTGCAGTAAGGCGGCTTCCCAGGAAATAGGTGTTGCCTTCAAAGTCCCTGAAAGAAGGACGTGGCACGATATGCCCGTGGGCGCTGGCGATGTAACCCTTGTTGTTGATATCGCCATGGGTGCTGTCGGCCCAGCAGGAATAAACAGTTTTCACATCTTCTTTATGAGCGCCGTTTATATCTATTTTGAAAATACCCTGAAGTTTTCCATTGTAGATATCATATACATCATTCATCGTGTTATCCGATCTGCCGCCGACGATGCCCGAGATGAACAGTTTGCCGGTTGCAGGGTCATTCCCGAAACCAAGGATATCCAGCATACGCTGTTTTTTATCTTTCAACTGCAATTTCAGTGTGGGAGAGTTGGCGGTACCACTATATCCGTAAAGGGTATAACCGTTGCCATATTCCTGTGCTTTTTGTGTCAGCAGGTAGATATCATCACCTGCAGTATGCAAGTAATAGCTCTCTGCTACTTCCTTCACCTGTCTTTCACTGATCTTTTCGCCGGCAGCATTGAAAGTGAGCAAAGGTTTTTTGGTCTTGTCGCCGTAAAAGGCCGCAAAACCTACGCCACTGATATTTTTCAGCTGGATATCCTCTTTCAACGGACGGATACCCATTTCATATTCCTTCAGCGCAACATAAAGATCAACATCTGCTTTCTTTTCAAAGGTCTTCGTGATCTCGCCCTGCAGGTTGATGAATTGTGCGAAGAATGATACATAGCCTTTCCTGGCGGCTATTTTATAAGAGATCTTGTGTCTTGCAGTGGTGCCTAATACATCGCTTTTAATATAGGCCAGACAAAGCATATCCTGCTCGAAGGCCACATCGCGCAGGTTGAGTTTCTGCTGACGGAATTTTACCTTTCCGATATCGTTCAGGTTCTCGTCCATGATAGTGATCTCGTAGTTGAAAGAGTCTTTGCTGGCTTTTTCAAGTTCTGTAAAGGTCAGGTAACCTACAAGACTTCCATCCTGCAAAATGCTGTGCAGCGAGGTGGAAATACCGCTGCCTACCTGTTTGAATACCCGGGACTGAGCACTGGCACTAAGTACAACAAATAAAGTGTACAGGAATAATAGGAGCCTTTTTTTCATTTTAAGTGTTTAAAGCGTGTAATGGGTGTGAATTTGATAATGTACAGGGCCTGTACCGGCCGGAAAGGTGATATGCGATGAAAGTCTTGTTTCAGGCCGTTTTTGTTTAAACGCGCTGCCAGGTATACGAACAGTGATGGTCACATGTGACCGGGTATAAGGTATCATGCAATGTCCCCTTGGAGGTATAGGTGTGATTTCCAATGCAATATAGTGTAATTTATTAATATATAACCGTAATTCATTTTCATACGGTATACAGGCGGCGGAAAACAAAAAGGGCCGTCACGCCGGGAGGCGGACGGCCCTTAATATATTTAAGGCTACGTCAGAAGGCTATATTGACGCCGGCGAAGAAATTGGTACCAGCCATCGGATAATACCCGTTAGTCGATTTTTCGGCCCCATCCTCTTTATATGCGTAGGTCCATCCGTTGGGTGAGTACTTCTTGTTCCAGATATTGTTCAGCATGAACTGTATACCCAGTTCTTTGAACAATGGCTGGGGGATGACATAGTTAATACGCAGATCGTTAGTATAATAACCGTCCAGGCTACGTTCTTTTGTGCCGGTATTATCCAGGTACTGCCTGCTTACATACTTGCCCAGCAGGCTTATTTCCAGGTTCCTTATCGGCTTTGCAGTCAGCGTGTAGCCACCCACGAAAGCAGGAGAGAAGGCAATATTGCTGTTGTTGTAAGCAACGGTATCCTGCAGGCCGGTATTCCAGTTATCCAGGAAATTGCGGAAGTCTTTTACTTTGTTGCGGCTCAGGGCTGCATTGGCCGAGAGTGTGAAGAGATGTCCCAGTCTTGTGCTTGCCTGCAGCTCTATGCCAGCGCGGTAGCTTTTCGGAATATTAGTGCGGGTATAAGCGCCTACATCATTCAGCTGACCGGTTTGCACCAGCTGGTTTTTATAGTCCATGTAATAGACATTGCCCTGTAATACCAGGTTATTACTGTGGTAAGCGTATCCGGCTTCTACATCGCGTAATGACTCATGTTTAGGCGTGTGGTTGATATCTGCTTCAAAGTCGTCGCGGTTCGGTTCTTTATTGCCAACAGCAAATGATGCGTATACTTCCTGGTGACTATCCAGCGTATAGGAAATACCTGCTTTCGGATTGAAGAAGTTGTAGTCGTTGTGTTGTATCAGGTGTGGATTATCATCAAATCCATCGATATTGTATTTCACTGTACGGTATTGCAGATCGGCAAACAGGCGAAGGTCTGTTGTGAGTTTATATTCGCCTTTCCAGTAGACATTGAAATCGCGTTTGAAGGCATCGTTGTCGTAATACTTATGATCCTTATCTATACCTGCAGCATACTGTGCCCAGATGATCTTACCATAGTGACTGCCCTCATATCTGTTCCATCCGCCGCCGAGGCTCCAGTTCAGTTTATCGCCTTTATAGTTGACAGAGAAGATGCCACCATAGAAATCATTATCCAGCCATAGCTGCCTGATAAGATCTGTTTTGGTTACCGGCGCGCCATTGATCACGGGATCAGGCAAACCATAGTCCGCAAATGCTTCTTCTTCCCTGTATTGCTCATAGTAACCCCTGCCGCGCGTATAGTGTGCTGCCACGTTGAAGTCGAGCCTTGAGCTGAGAGATTGGTTCAGGAATAACTGGTAATGATCCTGCTGGTAATTATCAGTTTCATTATCGTAGTAGGAACCGTCAGAACGTTGTCCGGCGGAATTGTAGGTACGGTGTGTTTTCAGTGAGTCAAACGGTACGCCGTTCCATGCCTGGTAGGTCTTTTCTTTGCCGGAAAATACGTTGAGCCGTATGGCGGTGTTTTTTGAGATATAGGCAGCGGAAGTATAGAAGGAGCGCAGGTCGGAAGAAGCGCGGTCTATATAGCCATCCGAAGAGATCTTGGACAGCCTCGCATCGATGGTAAAGTGATCGTTGATCAGACCAGAACCTGCTTTCACTGTATGTTTCCATGAATTGAAGGAACCGTAGCTGTTGCTGATCTCACCATAGGCTTTATCCCTGAAATCGTTGGTGCTGAGGTTCAGTGAAGCCCCAAAAGCACCGGCGCCGTTGGTGGAAGTGCCTACACCACGTTGCAGCTGGATGCTGCTGACAGAAGACGCGAAATCGGGCATGTTCACGAAGAAGGTACCCTGTGATTCTGCGTCATTGATAGGGATACCGTTTGCCGTAACATTGATACGGGTGATATCAGAGCCTCTTACACGGATGCCGGTGTAACCGATACCTGTTCCGGCATCGGAATTTGTTACCACACCTGGCTGCTGGTTGAGCAGCAATGGCAGGTCCTGTCCGAGGTTCTGCCTTTTGATATCTTCAGCGGTCAGCGTCGACTGTGTGAAGGGAGAATGCTCACCTGCACGCAGGCTGGTGATCTCAACAGGCTTCACGAACAGTCCTGTTTCTTCCAGGGAGATGTCTGTCTGAATGTTGCTGCCGTTGGCGGTGATATTGGTGGTGAATGTCTTAAAACCGAGATAAGTGGCCTGTAAGGTATACTGGCCTTTAGCAGGGATGGTAAATCGGTATTGACCGCTGGCATTGGTATGAATACCGGCGTTGGCGGAAGGGATACTTACAGACACGCCCTGCAGCGGTTTGCCGCTGTTCTTGTCGGTCACTGTTCCTGTCAGCACCGTTTGCGCGTGTACAGTACTTAAGCTGCATAGCAGCAAAAGAAATAAAAATTGTCTCATTGGACTATGACGGTTTAATAGCTTACAATCTGTAGCTTTCTTTCAATATGCGGGTAAGGAAGAGATTGTTCGCTTACCTTTCCTAAACAGCATTACCTGGTCAGGTTCAACGGGTCTGATCTCAGCCTGATAGTAAGGCACCCCGAGGTGAAACATGGGAGTTTTGAATGCTAATTTGCGCCAGTACGCACTCCTGTTTCCGGGACAAAGTTATAGCTGCTTTGATTAAAAAGAGAAAATATTTTTCACAATGAAAGAAAATGTATAATTTTCAATCATTATACCGCTCTCTCAAATTGAATCCTCCCTGAACTTTTTTTATCGTTAACCAAATTGAATCTGTAATGATCAGACTACAGTTAATCGGGCATCTGGGACATGATGCAGTTCAGCGGCATGTAAATGGCAAGACCGTACTCAGCTTTCGTGTTGCACACACAGAACGTTTCACAAACAGGGATGGCATACTGCAGGAAAAGACCATCTGGGTCGACTGTTCCTATTGGGAGCATGAAAAGGTAGGACCTTACCTGACGAAGGGCACGCGCATCTATGTGGATGGCAATCCATCTGCAGAAGTGTATGTGAACAATCAGGGAGAACAGCAATCCTCGATCCGCCTGCGGGTAACCACTTTACAGTTACTTTCCAGTCGCCGTGGCGTTGGCGGGAAGGAAGTGGAAGAAGCTGCAGGCGATGATGCGGATGTGGCAGACGATCTGCCTTTTTAGGTCACATACCGGCGGTCGCAGACACCATGCTGCGTTTGGTGTTGCAGTGTTGGCTGGATTAAATCAGTCAGGTAGTGGCAATGTTTCACGGTAGACGACGAATAATGTCCAACAATCTGGCTGGCTTGCTTCAGTAGGTATCCGCAATGTTTCTATCATAGCGGACCTGGCTGCGGGAGGTGTTGAAGTGTTGGTCCGGTTTAATCACCGGGCAGAGCAACATTTTTTATCGCAGCAGCGGACCTGGCGGCGGGAAAGCGACGAAACGCTTTACAGTAAGCCGCTTTAGGTGACCGAAGAAAAAGAATGCAGAACGATTTTTTTTATCTTTTTCAGATTTTTCTAAAAAAGATTTGGCGGAAATGATTTTAATCCTATCTTTGCACCCTCATTGCGAGGTAGAGCAGAGGTAGCTCGTCGGGCTCATAACCCGAAGGTCAGGGGTTCGAATCCTCTCCTCGCTACAAAAAATCAAAGCAAAAAAAGGCCGAAGTGATTCGGCTTTTTTTATTTCAGGAAGTTAAGGAAATTCGTTGTGCATGCATAAAGCTGGTTTTGTAAATATCTTCGGTAAGGCAAATGCAGGGAAGAGCACCCTGATGAACGCGCTGGTGGGCGAAAAGCTCGCTATTGTGTCTCCGAAGGTACAGACAACCAGGCACCGCATTACGGGGATAGTTACCACACCGGAATACCAGATCGTATTCTCTGACACTCCTGGTATTATCGATCCCCGTTACCGGCTGCACGAAAAGATGATGGGTGCTGTTAAGTCAGCGCTGGAGGATGCAGATGTGGCCATGTTGCTCATGGACGCCAAAGACAACCTGGAAGAGAACCTGGAGCTGTTCGGATCGCTGAAGCTAAAAGCCCGCAGTATCCTGGTGATCAACAAGTCGGACCTCCTGATGAAAGATGAGCTGGACGCATTGGTTAAAAAATGCGAGGAGTGGGGGAAAGCCGAAAAGGTGGTAGTGATCTCTGCCCTGCAGGGAAAAGGTGTTCCTGCATTGCTGCAGACTGTGGTAGCCCTGCTCCCGGAAAGCGACCCCTTCTATCCGGAAGATACGTTAACCGATAAGTCTACACGTTTTTTTGTAGCCGAGATCATCCGGGAAAAGATATTTCACCTGTTCGACGAAGAGATTCCTTATCATACTGCGGTAATTGTAACGCAATACCAGGAGAAGAACACCCTGATCAAGATCTCGGCAGAGATCATTGTGACGCGTGAGACGCAGAAAGCGATCATCCTGGGCGACAAAGGGTCTTCCATTAAAAAGATCGGTACGCTGGCCCGCCAGGATATCGAGAAATTTGTGGGTCAGAAAGTGTTCCTTGAACTATTTGTGAAAGTGCGCAGCAAGTGGCGGGATAATGATATTTATTTAAGGGAATACGGTTATTAATTTTATTTAGTTATGGCAGGATTTACAGTAGCAATCGTCGGTCGTCCAAATGTGGGTAAATCTACCCTGTTCAACCGTTTGCTGGAGCAGCGTAAAGCCATCGTCGATGACGTGAGCGGTGTTACGCGTGACAGGCAATATGGTGTTGCGGACTGGAACGGGAAATCGTTCAACGTGATTGATACCGGTGGTTTTGTATCCAGAAGTGAAGATATTTTCGAGCGTGAGATACGCAAACAGGTAAAAATAGCAATGGAGGAGGCCAACCTCCTGTTGTTCATGTGTGATGTGGCTACAGGTATTACTGATCTGGATGCTGAAATGGCGGATATATTGCGTCGTTCTTCCAAACCGGTGATACTGGTGGTCAATAAAGTGGATAATAATACCCGTCAGCTGGAAGCAACGGAATTTTACAGCCTCGGGTTTGAAAAGGTATTTTTCATGTCTTCCATGAGTGGTAGTGGCAGTGGTGAATTGCTGGATGAGATCACCGGCATGATCCCTGAAGACGACGACACGCTGGAAGCAGCACAGGAAGCAGCCGAACTGCCGAAGATAGCGATCATCGGTCAGCCGAATGTGGGTAAATCATCCCTGCTGAATGCCCTGATCGGAGAGGAGCGGAATATCGTGTCTGACATTCCCGGTACTACACGCGATACGATCCATACCCACTATAAGATGTTCCAGAAGGACTTTGTTTTGATCGATACTGCCGGTTTGCGCCGTAAGAACAAAGTACAGGAAGACCTGGAGTTCTATTCTGTTATCCGCGCTATCAAAGCGATGGATGAAGCAGACGTTTGCCTGCTGCTGCTCGATGCCACCAAAGGCATCACTGCGCAGGATCTGAGCATTTTCAGCCTGGCCGGCCGTAAAGGGAAAGGCCTGGTAGTGCTGGTGAACAAATGGGACCTGATCGAAGATAAAAGCACCAATACGGCAAGGGATTATGAAAAGGACCTGAAAAGCCGTCTGGCGCCATTCTCTGATGTACCGGTGATATTCACCTCAGTAACGGAGAAACAGCGTATTTTCAAGGCAATAGAAGAGGCGCTGCGTGTATATGAGAACCGTAAGCGTAAAGTGCAGACGTCCAGGTTGAATGAGGTGATGCTGAAGGCGATCGAGAGTTTCCATCCGCCTGTAGTGAGGGGTATTCCTATCAAAATCAAGTATGTAACGCAACTTCCGACGTTTACACCGGCATTTGCATTCTTCTGTAATCTGCCGGATGATGTGAAGCAACCATACAGGAACTACCTTGAAAATCAGCTCCGTAGCAACTTTGATTTCGAGGGGGTACCGTTAAAACTGTTCTTCAGGAAGAAATAAAGGTAAAATTTTGATATAGATGTTGTTCTATATTTAAAAATAACTATACCTTTGCGCATCTTTAAAAACAAACTAAAGCATGAAAAAATTATTCTTCTTCGCAGTTGCAACTAGCATGTTCTTCGTAGCTTGCGGTGGTGGTGCTTCTACTACAACTGCAGATTCTACTGCAACTCCAGCTGTTGATACAGTTGCTGCAACTCCAGCTCCAGCTGCTGATTCTGCATCAGTAACTGCTGATTCTGCTGCTGCTGCTCCAGCTGATACTGCTGCTGCTCCTGCTGCTGAAGCAAAACACTAATCTGTTTTGTAAGAATTATTGGCCGTCTCGTGTAAACGAGACGGTTTTTTTTTTGCCTGTCTTTGTCGCGTTCATTTCTGCTTCCTGGTTATAGCTGGAGTTCCCCACATACTTGAGTTGCGCCGGTTTCCGGCTGGGATCACTGGCTATGGTTCTTTGAAGCCGCGTGCTATCAGGCATTTGGAATCGTGTGGGCTTTGGGATATGTATTAAACCCCTGTCAATCGTGTAAGCATGCTTCAAACAACCAAGGCCAGTGCTTCCCACCTGAAACCGTTGTACTTATTGACTTCCTTGTTATAGCCTGGAGTTCCTTGGCATATGTCATCCTGTTTTTGTGATGCGCCGGTTTCAGGCTGGGATCACTTGCTGTGGTTCTTTGAAGCCGCGTGCTATCAAGCATTTGGAATCGTGTGGGCTTTGGGATATGTATTAAACCCCAGTCAATCGTGTGAGCATGCTTCAAACAACCAAGGCCGGTGCTTCCCACCTGAAACCGTTGTGCTTCCTGGCTTCCTTGTTATAGCCTGGAGTTCCTTGGCATATGTCATCCTGTTTTTGTGATACGCCGGTTTCAGGCTGGGATCACTGGCTGTGGTTCTTTGAAGCCGCGTGCTATCAGGCATTTGGAATCGTGTGGGCTTTGGGATATGTATTAAACCCCTGTCAATCGTGTGAGCATGCTTCAAACAACCAAGGCCAGTGCTTCCCACCTGAAACCGTTGTACCTCCTGGCTTCCTTGTTATAATATTTGGCCATGATAATCAGGCGACAGGAAACTGTAGTAGGGAGAGCATAAGTAGCACCGGTTTCAGATGGGAATGTCGGGCCTTCGGCTCTTTGAGATACGATTGATGCAGTTAAATAGTGATCCAACAGCTTATACGATTCCAAATGCCTGATAGACATCCAACCAAAGAGGCGCCGACCGACATCCCATACTGAAACCGAGCTACTTAGCGTGAAAAATTTCTGGAAAGACAATGAGCCAAGGAACCAGGCATAAAAAAAGCCATCCGGAGTTCCCCAGATGGCTTTTAAACACAAATAACTTTTT
The DNA here is from genome assembly GCF_023100805.1 of Chitinophaga filiformis. Classification (NCBI taxonomy): domain Bacteria; kingdom Pseudomonadati; phylum Bacteroidota; class Chitinophagia; order Chitinophagales; family Chitinophagaceae; genus Chitinophaga; species Chitinophaga filiformis. Next base: position 7,326,722 of record NZ_CP095855.1, on the reverse strand, counting down.
TATTTCTTCTTCAGCATCTCCACCGCCTTCTTCATCATATCATCTTCCTTGTTCAGCGACTCATAGAACCCCGCATAACTCCACATCTGCCTCGCCAGCAATGCTTTCAGACGTGTTTTGATCTCAACTTCATCATGCGCATTGATAGACTCAACGCCACGAACGCTGTCTTTTGCCGCGAAAGACTTATAAGCACTATAAAGCTCATTACTAACCTGGTATTGATTACTGAATTGAGTAGCGTCTTTATATTGTTTGAACTCGTCCCTGTGGCTATTGTAATACTGATAGGCAAAGTTGCTGAAAGTACTGCGGGAATACATGCTGGTCAGCACATTGGAAAAGCGGCTGGTGTCAAATGGAATGAAGACGTCGGGAGTAATACCGCCGCCTCCATAAACAATACGGCCGCTGGCAGTTTTGAACTGCACGGTATCCAGCGGGTGAATGCTGTCGCGGTTAACGAACTCACCATGGTTGAAGCGGTTCAGGATATCCTCATCGTAGGCTTCACGGCCATTGGCATAGGATTTCTGAATACTTCTGCCGGAGTTGAGATAGTAGCGGGCTACTGTCAGACGGAGGGCGCCGCCATTGCTAAGGTCAAACTGTTCCTGTACCAGGCCTTTACCGAAGGTACGACGACCGATAATAGTACCACGGTCCCATTCCTGTACCGCGCCTGCCAGGATCTCACTGGCGCTTGCAGAGCCTTCATCAGTGAGAATGGCGAGTTCCCCTTTCTCGAAGATACCCGGCTTTTCACAGCGGTAGTCTGAACGGGGATAGCTTTTTCCTTTTGTATATACGATCAGTTTGTTATCGTCGAGTAGTTCGTCGGCAATGCGGGTAGCCGCGTCGAGATAGCCGCCAGGGTTCTGGCGCAGGTCGATCACCAGCTTGGTCATGCCTGCCTGGGTCAGTTTCCGCATCGCATCCATGAATTCCTGGTAAGTAGTGCCGGAGAACTTGCTGATCTTGATATAGCCAATTCCCGGCGCCGTCATGTAACTGGCGTCTATACTATAAAGAGGGATGTCGCCGCGGATGATCTGAACGGGTACCAGTTTCTGCTGACGTAACATGGTAACAGCCACTTTGGAATCTTTGGGACCACGCAGCATTTTGCGGATCTTATCGCCGGAAATGTTGTTACCTGCCACGAGAGAGTCGTTCACTTTGATGATCTTGTCGCCCGATTGTACACCGGCAGTCTCTGAAGGGCCTCCCGGAACTACGGAGACGATATTTACGGTATCTGCGATGATATTGAATTCGACGCCTATGCCGGAAAAGTGACCTTCGAGGTCTTCATTCACGGTTTGCAGGTTGGATGGCGGAATATAGATGGAATGAGGATCCAGATGGCTTAACAGGCCTTCAATGGCCTCCTGTTGCAGATCTGCTACCTGTAAGGTATCAACGTATTTTATTTTCAGCAGGTCCATGACTTCCTGTAAAGGTGCACGGCCCGCCCGGCTGAATAGCAACGTTTGCGCCCCCGTGTTAGCTCCCGGCATTTTATGCCCCAGGTACATTCCCAAAGCCAGCACTATTGCAAATAAGAGCGGTAAAAAAACATTCAGTTTCCTGTTCGACATAATGATGTATTGAAAACAGCCGCAAGGTAGCTTGTATCTTGTCGCTATTTATTTAACTTGTGGCAAAAATAGTATATTAAACCTCAACCTTCAACGGATGTGTCATGAAAGTACAGCTAATTGCAGATAGTGGATCTACCAAGGCTGACTGGTGCCTGCTGGGCGCCGGGGAAGCCGCGCGTTATCAGACATCCGGTATCAGTCCTTATTTCCTGAATGCAGAACAGATACAGGCCTTGCTGGAGAAAGAGCTGTTACCGCAATTGCCGCCGGATGTTCAGATAGATGAGATCCATTATTACGGGACAGGTTGTTTACAACGGAAGAGCGTAGAGCTGGTAGAGACAGCCTTGCAGGCGGTGTGGCCAGTGGCCTCGTTCGAGGTGAACCATGACCTGATGGGAGCTGCCCGGGGACTGTGTGGAAAAGAGCCCGGAGTAGCCAGCATCCTGGGTACAGGGTCGAATTCCTGCTTTTTTGATGGCACTACTATCAAAAAGAATAATCCCGGACTGGGATATGTACTGGGAGACGAGGGCAGCGGCGCTTTCCTGGGGAAGAAACTCCTGCAGTACTACCTGTACAATTCCTTTGACGAAGAGCTGAAAAGCCGTTTTGACGCCCAGTATAACACCAATCATGAGGAAATACTGGAGAATGTATACCGCAGGCCATTCCCGAACCGTTATCTGGCTGGTTTTGCGAAGTTTCTGGGCGAGAACAGGGGGCACTTTATTATAGAGAACATCCTCGAAGACAGCTTAAACGAATTTTTCTTTAACCACATTTATAAATACAGCGAAAGCTGGACACACCCACTGCACTTTACCGGAAGTATCGCCTGGAATTTCAGGGACATCCTGGAGGAGTTATGTGAACTGTACGAACTGCAGCTGGGCCGGATATTGCGTAGTCCTATGGAAGGGCTGGTGGCATATCATCAATAAACAAATACACTACAAATGTCCTTTGAGAGAGTAACAGAGCAAACGTCACATTATCGCCACCTGGAGAAAATGAGTGTGCAGGAGATCCTCAGTAATATTAATCAGGAAGATACCACCGTACCCCAGGCCGTAGCCAGGGCTTTACCACAGATAGAAAAGCTGGTAGCAGCCATTGCCGATAAAATGCTGGCCGGTGGCAGGTTATTTTACCTGGGCGCAGGTACCAGCGGACGTTTAGGCATTGTCGATGCCTCCGAATGCCCGCCCACCTTTGGCGTACCTCATGGGCTGGTGATAGGCCTGATTGCCGGAGGGGATGCCGCCATCCGCAAGGCGGTGGAGTTTGCTGAAGACGACAGGGAACAGGGCTGGAAAGATCTGCAGGAGTTCAATGTAACGGAAAAAGATGTGGTCGTAGGTATTGCAGCGAGTGGTACTACTCCCTATGTGATCGGCGCCCTGAATAAATGTCGCCGTGAAGGGATCGTCACCGGAAGCATCTGCTGTAACCCTGGCGCCCCCTTGTCGGCCGAGGCAGATTTCCCTATTGAAGTGGTGGTAGGACCGGAATTCATCACCGGCAGCACCCGTATGAAAAGTGGAACAGCCCAGAAACTGGTGCTGAACATGATATCTACCGCCGTTATGATCCAGCTGGGCAGGGTGGAAGATAATAAGATGGTGAACATGCAGCTGAGCAATGACAAACTGGTGGACAGAGGTGTGAAGATGCTGATGGAGAAATTGTCCCTGACGGATTATGAAAAGGCAAAAGAGTTATTACTGAAAGCCGGCAGCGTCAGAAAGGCCATTGAAGACTATGTATAGTTACGACTTTTTCCAGAAATGGAGCGTTTCTATTTTCTGAAATTTCCCCCGAAATTTGTAGAAACGAACATTTTAGAGTTAGCGTGACATGCATGATATAGAACCTTTTTATAACTGGCGCCACCTATATACAGCAGAAGATGATGAACAGTCCCCGTTTTATGGCAGGGAATACAGTGAGTTCACTTTTACGAATACTGTATATAATTATTATGTACATCCCCAGTGGGATGAATTTGGCTCCCGGAACCTTTATCTGAAGGTATTATTTGCCGACTACCAGTTCAACTATGCCATCATCGAAGTGCTGGGAGAATGGAATGACTGTATAGAGAATGACATCATGGTATTAAAGCGTGATGTTATTGATCTTATGATTGCCAGCAAGATCAACAAGTTCATCCTGATCACTGAGAATGTGATGAACTTCCACTCATCCGACGACTGTTACTATGAGGAGTGGTGGGATGACATCCGGGACGAAGGAGGCTGGATAGTGAGCCTGAACATGCCTGAACAGACGCGTCAGGAGTTTGAACATGCCCACCTGGACAACTACGTACATCTCCTGGATATAGAGAAATGGCGTACTTACCAGCCACAACACCTTTATTCCCTTGTCGACAACGTTATGATGCGCCGTCTTGAGTGATGGCGGAACAAAGTCCACGTTTCTTTGTTTATTTCCGTGAACGTACGGCCGGTTTCTCCGCTATACCGGCAGGTCAGTGGCGTATGTTCTCCCTGAACCCGATGGCCGGGGCCAAAACAATGGATTGGCGCTCAGTTTCAAACCAAAAACTGAGAAATATCATTTGGTTTTAATTTTTCCTGCGCTAAATTTGCGCGATATATTCGAAATATTATCATATCATCTTTTAGGAAGCTTAGATTTTAACTTATGAAGTGGTCACAGTTCTTTAATACCTCTATCGGTAAAAAATTATTAGTGGGTGCTACCGGTCTCTTTCTGTGTAGTTTTGTTATCGTGCACCTGGCTGGTAATCTCGCCTTGCTCAAAGAAGATGAGGGTGAGGCTTTTAATGTTTATGCCGCATTCATGAGTCACAACGGCCTTATCCAGTTTATAGCCTGGGGTTTAAAGGTTGTTATTCTTATCCACGCTATTCTTGCTTTTCAACTTACCTTCCGCAACAGGGCTGCCCGTCCGGTAAAGTACGCTATCAATCCCGGCAATCAGACTTCTTCCTGGTTCAGCCGCCAGATGGCTATCATGGGTAGTATCCTGCTGATTTTCCTGATTATTCACCTGAAAGACTTCTGGTACTGGATGCACTATGGAGACGTACGGCCTGTGACTTATAAAGGAGAGGAATACAATAACCTTTACCTTGTTGTACAGGAGGCATTCAAGCAATTATGGATGGTGATCCTGTATGTGATTGGTATGATCGGTTTATCTTTCCACCTGATTCATGGGTTTAAAAGCGCCTTCCAGACATTTGGCCTGAACCACGTTAAGTACAATGGCCTCATCAACTTCGTAGGTGTTTGGTTGTTCGGGATCCTGATCCCTATTGGCTTTGCCATTATTCCCGTGGTTATATATTTCAAATCAATTTAGTAAAGTAAGGATATATGTTGAACTCAAAAATTCCTGCCGGTCCATTAGATAAGAAATGGGAAGATTATAAGGGGCATTGTAAGCTGGTGAACCCGGCTAACAAGCGCAACATGGAAGTGATCATCGTGGGCACTGGCCTGGCGGGGGCTTCGGCTGCTGCTTCTTTGGGTGAGTTAGGTTATAAGGTGAAAGCTTTCTGTTTTCAGGACAGTCCACGCCGTGCGCACAGTATTGCTGCACAGGGTGGTATCAACGCTGCAAAGAATTACCAGAACGACGGTGACTCAGTGTTCCGTTTGTTTTATGATACTGTAAAAGGTGGCGACTACCGTGCCCGTGAAGCCAATGTGCATCGTCTGGCAGAGGTAAGTGGCAATATTATAGACCAGTGTGTGGCACAGGGTGTTCCTTTTGCCCGCGAATATGGCGGATTGCTGAGCAACCGCTCTTTCGGTGGAACACAGGTACAGCGTACCTTCTACGCCGCCGGTCAGACCGGTCAGCAGCTGCTCCTGGGTGCATACTCCGCACTGGAGCGCCAGGTGGCTTTAGGCAACGTGACCATGTACAACCGTCATGAAATGCTGGACATCGTAGTAATAGATGGTAAAGCACGCGGTATTATTGCCCGCAACCTCATCACCGGTAAACTGGAACGTCACTTCGGTCACGCTGTATTACTGGCAAGTGGTGGTTATGGTAACGTGTTCTACCTGTCTACCAACGCGATGGGATCTAACGTAACAGCAGCCTGGAAAGCAACCCGTAAAGGCGCTTTCTTCGGTAACCCTTGCTTTACACAGATCCACCCTACCTGTATCCCTGTTTCCGGAGATCACCAGTCCAAGCTGACGCTGATGTCTGAGTCGCTCCGTAACGATGGCCGTATATGGGTGCCTAAAAAACAGAACGATACCCGCAAACCTTCTGATATTCCTGAAGACGAAAGGGATTACTACCTCGAAAGAAGGTATCCTGCCTTCGGTAACCTGGTACCACGTGACGTGGCATCCCGCGCTGCCAAGGAAAGATGCGATGCCGGTTATGGTGTGGGTAGCTCCAAGCAGGCCGTATACCTGGATTTCGCATATAACATGGACCGTTACGGAAGAATAGAGGCCAGCAAAAGACAGCTGTCCAATCCTACTCCGGAAGAGATCCGTAAACTGGGTAAAGAAGTGGTAGCTGAGAAATACGGTAACCTCTTCGATATGTACGCCAAGATCACCGGCGAAAATCCATATGAAGTGCCAATGCGCATTTACCCTGCAGTACACTATACCATGGGTGGCCTGTGGGTGGATTATGAACTGATGACAACCGTAACCGGTCTGTATGCACTGGGTGAAGCAAACTTCTCCGATCACGGTGCAAACCGCCTGGGTGCTTCGGCACTGATGCAGGGGCTGGCTGATGGTTACTTCGTTATTCCTTATACATTGGGTAACTACCTGGCTGATGATATCAAGACCAAAGCAATTTCCCTGGATCATCCTGCATTCGTAGAAGCTGAAAAGAATGTTCAGGCTACTATCGATAAGCTGATGAGCATTAAGGGCACCAAATCCGTAGATCACTTCCACAAGAAACTGGGTAAGATCATGTGGGATAAATGCGGTATGGCCCGTAATGAACAGGGACTGAAGGAAGCGATCGTTGAGATCCAGGCTTTACGCAAGGAATTCTGGAGCGATGTACGTATCCCTGGCGATGCCAACGAATTCAACCCTGAACTGGAAAAAGCCGGCCGTGTAGCTGACTTCCTGGAGCTGGGAGAACTGATGTGCCTGGATGCGCTGAACCGTCGTGAATCCTGTGGTGGTCACTTCCGTGAAGAATCACAAACACCGGATGGAGAAGCACAACGTGATGATGAAAACTTCAGCTATGTAGCAGCATGGGAATATAAAGGTGAAAGCCAGTTCGAGTTGCACAAAGAAGCTCTTGAGTTTGTAGAATGTAAACCAACTCAACGTAGCTATAAATAATTTTCACAATAATAATAGTCCAATAGATATGGAACATTATACTATGAATCTCACACTTAAAGTGTGGAGGCAGAAAAACACAGACGCCCAGGGGAAATTTGAAACTTATCCGGTAAGCGGCATTTCTTCCGAAATGTCATTCCTGGAAATGTTTGACGTGCTGAATGAGCGCCTGATCAATGAAGGTAAAGAGCCGATAGCGTTTGACCACGATTGTCGTGAAGGTATCTGTGGTGCGTGTTCCATGCATATTAACGGCCGTGCACATGGTCCGTGGGCTGGTACTACCACCTGCCAGCTGCACATGCGCGCTTTCAAGGATGGCGATACCATCACTGTTGAGCCATGGAGAGCAGGATCTTTCCCGGTAGTGAAAGACCTGACCGTAGACAGAGGTGCATTTGACCGTATTATCGAAGCCGGTGGTTATGTTTCTGTAAATACAGGTAACGCCCAGGATGCCAACAATATCCTGGTGCCAAAAGATAAAGCAGATGCAGCGTTTGCGGCAGCAGCATGTATCGGTTGCGGCGCCTGCGTAGCGGCTTGTAAAAACTCTTCTGCTATGCTCTTCGTTTCAGCGAAAGTATCCCAACTGGCATTGCTGCCACAGGGACAGCCTGAGAAGAGGACAAGGGCCCTGAATATGGTGGCACAGATGGACAAGGAAGGTTTTGGCAGCTGTACCAACACCGGCGCCTGTGAGGCAGAATGTCCGAAAGAAATTTCCCTGACAAATATTGCACGTCTGAACCGCGAATACATTGCCGCAGGTTTCAGCTACGAAAAATAGTCTTTGTCACGATTGCATTTGGTGAATACCATGATCCCCCTCGCTGGAACGAGGGGGATTTTTTTTGTATATTGTTTTAGTTTAAACCCGTTTGCACACAAATTTTACGTTATGACAGACAACTCCAGGAGAAAATTTCTCCGTAACCTCGGAGGAACAGCCGCCCTGATGGGCGCCGGTTCATTGGCCGCTTTAGGAAAAGAACAGGTCCATATCCTACAACCCAACACCCGCATTGCTGCCAACGACAAGATCCGTATCGGTTGTATCGGTATGGGCATTATGGGCTTCGGCGACGTAGAAACGGCGCTGAAAGCGCCCGGTGTGGAATTCGTGGCAGCCGCCGACCTGTATGATGGTCACCTTGCGAAAGTCAAAGAAGTGTATGGTAAAGACATCTTTACTACCCGCGACTACCGCGAGCTGCTGAACAGGAAGGACATTGACGCCGTGATCGTAGCCACACCCGATCACTGGCACGATACTATCTCTATTGACGCTATGGAAAAAGGCAAGGCTGTATACTGCGAGAAACCCATGGTACAGCAGATTGAAGAAGGGCATAAGGTGATTGCCACCCAGCAGCGCACAAAGGCCGTTTTCCAGGTAGGTAGCCAGCGTGTGAGCAGTATTGCCCTCGCAGAAGCAAAGAAGCGCTATGAGGCAGGGGAAATAGGTCAGCTGAACATTGTAGAAGCCAGGATAGACCGTCATGATGCCCTGGGCGCCTGGCAGTATTCCATTCCGCCCGATGCCTCTCCCGCTACCGTAGACTTTGACACTTTCCTCAAAGATACCGCCAAAGTACCTTTCGATCCCACCCGTTTCTTCCGCTGGCGCAACTACCGGGCATATGGTACCGGTGTACCGGGCGATCTGTTCGTTCACCTCATCTCCGGCCTGCACTTCATTACGGGCTCACTGGGCCCCGAGCGCATCTTTGCCAGCGGCAACCTGGTACAATGGAAAGACGGGCGTGATGTTCCGGATGTTGTGGTCGCGATCTTTGATTATCCGGAAACAAAAGCGCATGCAGCCTTCCAGGTAACCTTACGTGTCAACTTCGCTGACGGTGGAGGCGGTGGTGAATTTACCCGCTTTATTGGTACAGACGGGGTGCTGGAACTGGGATGGGATGATTTCAAGATCAAAAAGCATAAACTCTCTTCAGCACCTGGTTATGGTGGCTGGGATACCTATAATACTTTTACAAAAGCTACCCAGGAAGCTTATGTAAAACAGTACAATGCAAAATATCCTGAGGAAAGCCGTAAGCCGGCACAGCGTTCAGAAAGCGCTTATGCTGCCCCAAGGGGATACGATGCCCGTCTGGATCATTTTATCAACTTCTTTGAGGCCATGCGTACGGGCAGGCCTGTTGTGGAAGACGCCTCCTTTGGACTCCGTGCAGCAGGTCCTGCATTGGTTACCAATGAGAGTTACTTCAGTAAAAAAGTGATCCACTGGGACGCCCAAAAAATGAAGATTGTGTAACAGGATAAGTATTACATTCGTAGCCTCAATTTGTCACCTATGAGGAAAGCCGCTGCATTTGCCATAATGTTGTCAGGCATGGGCCTGTTTGCCTGTAAGGAAAATAAGAAAAGTATGTCAGCAGAAGTCAAAACAATAAAGCCACCTGTAGCCGAACAGATAGATACGGCGATGACCATACACGGTGAAACCAGGATAGACAAATACTATTGGATGAATGACCGGAATGACCCCAAAGTCATTGCGTATCTCAAGGCAGAGAATAACTACCTGGATACCATGCTGGAGTCTTCCGCCGGTATGAGAAAGAAGTTGTACGAGGAGATGAGGGGGCGTATTATGGAAACAGATGCCAGCGTACCTTACCTGAAGAATGGTTACTATTATTACACCCGTTTTACACAAGGCAAAGAGTACCCGATATACTGCCGTAAAAAAGGCAGCCTGGAAGGTACAGAAGAAGTGATGCTGGATGTGAACGTGCTGGCCGCAGGCCACGACTACTACCATGTGGGAGGGATGTCTGTAAGCCCTGATGCACAATGGCTGGCCTATGGTGTTGATACGGTAAGCCGTCGTCAGTATACTATCTATATCAAGAACCTGCAGACAGGGGAAGTATTGCCGGAGGCGATCAGGGAAACTTCCGGCAGTGCAGCCTGGGCAAGCGATAACAAGACTTTCTTCTACACTGTCAAGAACCCGGTTACGCTGAGGGAAGAACGTATCCTGCGGCATGTTGCCGGTACGGATGCGGCTCAGGACAAGGAAGTGTTCAATGAGAAGGATGAAACCTTCTATGTGGATGTTGCCCGTTCAAAATCAGGTAAATTCATCATGATACAAAGCCATAGTACGGTCTCTTCTGAATATCGTATACTGGATGCTTCCAAACCTGATGGTGCATTTCACGTTTTTGAACCACGCCGGCGCGATCATCTATACGATATTGATCACAAGGATGACAAATTCTATATCGTGACGAACTGGGATGCTGTGAACTTCCGCCTGATGGAATGTCCGCAGGATAAAACCGCCGGCAGTAACTGGAAAGAGGTCATTCCTCATCGTGCAGATGTATTGTTACAGGGCATTGAACTGTTCCGTGATCATATGGTGCTGAGTGAGCGTAAGAATGGTCTTACACAATTGCGCGTGATCAACTCCCGTACAAAAGAAGATCACTACCTGAAGTTTGAAGAACCTGCCTACCTTGCGTCCATCTCGGTCAATCCTGAGTTTGATACAAAGACGCTCCGCTACTCATATACATCCATGACAACGCCGGTATCTACCTACGATTACGACATGGATGCCAAAAAGAGTGAGCTGCGTAAACGCCAGGAGGTATTGGGCGGCTATGATCCGAAGGATTATGTTACAGAGCGCTTGTACGTTACTGCCAGGGATGGCGTGAAAGTACCTGTCTCCATTGTATACAAAAAAGGATTCGAGAAAAATGGCAAGGGACCACTGTTGCTGTATGGCTATGGTTCTTACGGTGTCAGTATAGAGCCCTCCTTCAGCAGTAACCGTTTGAGCTTACTGGACAGGGGATTTGCCTATGCTATTGCGCATATCAGAGGAGGAGAGGAGATGGGGCGGCAATGGTATGAAGATGGTAAGCTGTTCAAGAAGATGAACACGTTTACAGACTTCATCGATTGTGCTGACTATCTTGTAAAAGCCCATTATACTGACAGTTCACATCTCTACGCCATGGGAGGCAGTGCCGGCGGCTTGTTGATGGGTGCAGTTGTCAATATGCGTCCTGCGCTCTGGAACGGTGTCATTGCAGCGGTTCCATTTGTGGATGTACTGACAACGATGCTTGACGAAAGTATTCCATTAACTACCGGTGAATTTGACGAATGGGGTAATCCAAAGAAGAAGGAATACTATGACTATATGAAGGCTTATTCTCCTTACGATAATGTAAAGGCACAGGCATATCCTAACATGCTTGTAACAACAGGCCTGCATGACTCACAGGTGCAATATTGGGAGCCTGCAAAATGGGTGGCGAAGCTGCGTGAATTCAAAACAGATAACCATATGTTACTGCTGCATACCAACATGGAGGCGGGGCATGGTGGGGCTTCCGGGCGTTTCAAGAGCCTCGAGGATGTTGCGTTGCAATATGCGTTCCTGCTTGGATTGGAAGGGAAATAGTTTGATGTTGATATTTTTAAGCCCATAGGTCTTTCGATCTATGGGCTTTTTTATTGTTGTTTGTTCATTCATTGGAAGTAGCTGCGGTTTCAGGCCGGGATCACTGGCTGTAGTTCTCTTAAATCCATAGGTCTTTCGATCTATGGGCTTTTCTATTGTTGTTTGTTCGTTTATTGGAAGTAGCTGCGGTTTCAGGCTGGGATCACTGGCTGTAGTTCTTTGAAGCTGCGTGCTATTAGGCAGTTGGAATCGTGTAAGCTTTTGAATATGTATTAAACCCCCGTCAATCGTGTGAACATGCTTCAAATAACTAAGGCCAGTGATTCCCACCTGAAACCGCTTGCTACTTCCGGACCTCCAATTGTAAGTAAGTCTCTTGTCGAATCAAATTTCAGAAAATGTGGTAAAACGCATCCCAATTGCTTTTATGAGGCGGTATATACCATACACGTATTATATACGTACTACACGATAAATATCAGAGATAGTTTCTTTGTTGTCTTAACCTTATTGGCCATGCACACAGAATGAACGCCTTCTTGAAAACGCCTATGGATCGTATTGGTTGAATCACGAAAACCTTATCCAGCATAGTTATTGGATAAAGAGAATTCACTTAACCGAGCCGCTGAAGGCAGGTATGTAATCTAATAGCTCCACATTACAACAATGATTGTATGACTGATAAGTGAGAGACAACATCCATTTATTACACAGAAAGGAATTCACTGAAAGCGGAGGAAAAGCAACTAATAGGGAGCGTATAAGTAGCACCGGTTTCAGATGGGAATTGCGGGCCTTCGGCTCTTTGACACACGATCGATGCAGCTAAACAGACATTCCAAGCCCATACGCTTGAAAACGCCCAATAGAGATTCAATCAAAGAGGCGCCGACCGCGATCCCATACTGAAACTGAGCTACTATACGCGGTACTATAATCCGGAATCCGGTCACTGCATTCGCAAAATAGATGGAATATTATCCATTTATGAGACAGTTAAGAAAAGTCATTGAAAGCGGAGGAAAAGCAACTAATAGGGAGCGTATAAGTAGCACCGGTTTCAGATGGGAATCGCGGGCCTTCGGCTCTTTGACACACGATCGATGCAGCTAAACAGACATCCCAAGCCCATACGCTTGAAAACGCCCAATAGAGATTCAATCAAAGAGGCGCCGACCGCGATCCCATACTGAAACCGAGCTACTATACGCGGTACTATAACCCGGAATCCGGTCACTGCATTCGCAAAATAGATGGAATATTATCCATTTATCACACAGAAAAGAAATCACTCAAAGCGTAGGAAAAGCTACTATACGCGGTATTATAATCATCATCCGTACCTCACGGATTAATAAACTCCGTCTTCACCGTCTCCCCCAAAAAGATCTCCGTCTGCTTCTCAAATATTACCGGATCATCCGTAGTAAAGTACTTCCTCCCACCGTTCTTACTCAGTCGTACCTCCATTTCCGGATGACGTTGCAGATAATCTTTCAGACTATGCGCAACGATCTTCCCCTGAGATAGCAGTGTAATCCCACCGGGAAGGAACTGCCGGATCTTTTTGGTTAAGATAGGATAGTGCGTACAAGCTAATACCAGGGTATCAATGTCAGGTGCGTCTGTCAATATCTGATGCAGATATTTTTTGACAAAATAATCAGCGCCTTCGCCATCAGCCTCACCATTCTCAACGATCGGCACCCACATGGGGCAAGCGAGTTGATGTACCCTGACATGCGGGAAGAACTTGTTGATCTCGATGGGATAGGACTCAGAAGCTACGGTGCCTTTAGTAGCAAGAATACCCACTTCGCCGCTCTGCGTCAGTGTCCCTACCATTTCAGTAGTAGGACGGATCACACCCAGCACACGGCGATCCGGCGCAATGCGCGGCAGGTCTTTCTGCTGGATAGTGCGGAGTGCCCGGGCAGAAGCAGTATTACAGGCAAGTATTACCAGCGGGCAGCCCATATCGAACAGGTGCTGTACACACTGAAGCGTATAGGCATGGATGGTATCAAAGCCGCGGTTGCCATAAGGTGCGCGTGCATTGTCACCAAGGTAGATATAGTCATATTGCGGAAGCGTAGCTATGATCTCCTTTAATACTGTCAGGCCGCCGTAACCGGAATCAAATACACCGATAGGTCCCGTCATTGTTCACCCTTTTTCTTCATTAATCCCTTACCGGTCAGGTCATAGATTTCCTGGATATTGTGCAGTATGCCTTCGAAGTCGATCTTCAGATCTATCAGCTGGCCGGTGTAGAGGTCATATACCCAACCATGTACAGTAGGATAACCTCTTTCAACATAGGATTGCTGTACAGCCGCTGTTTTGATAACATTCACACATTGTTCCTGCACATTCAGTTCCACGAGGCGGTTGTAACGGGCAGTATCGTCTTCAATGGCATCCAGCTCCTGGCGGTGCAAACGGTATACATCGCGGATGTTACGCAACCAGGGGTTGAGCAATCCGAGGTCGGCGGGCTGCATAGCCGCTTTAACGCCGCCACAGTTATAGTGACCGCATACAATGATGTGTTTTACGCCAAGGTGCCGTACGGCATAATTGATAACGGCCATGACGCTCAGATCCACATTGTTCACCAGGTTGGCGATGTTACGGTGTACAAAGACCTCGCCGGCATCCAGTCCCATGATCTCATTGGTGGGCACGCGACTGTCGCTGCAGCCGATGTAAAGGTAGTCCGGGTTCTGCTCCTCGGCCAGTTTTTCAAAAAATCCTTTGTCTGCGGCTGTTTTGGAAGCCATCCACATCCTGTTGTTCTCGAAGATTTCATCGTACCTGGTCATATACTACGGAGTTTAATAAAGTTAGATAGCGTATCGTTTATACATAGAGAGCGTAAAGATACGTCACGATAGCTATTACTGTTTCATTAGTCGTAAGCGGTAAGCATTCATGGTACTCTGTCCAAGTTTGTCTGTCTGGCGGTGATTGACGTATGCGCCGACAGCGTCCCAAGATAAGTCACGACAGCTATTACTGTTTCATTAGTCGTAAGCGGTAAGCATTCATGGCGCTGTGGCCAAGTTTGTCCGTCAGGCGGTGATTGACATAGGCGCCAACGGCCGCCCCGATGATGGGCATGAGCTGAAGCAGCTTGGCCAGATCGAGGTAGTCCCGGTATTGTTGCTGAAAGTTACGCCAGTCGAAGGCATGGATATCTTCAGGTAGTTCGCGGCTGTAATGCTCCCAGTCGGCAATGATCGGGTATAGTTTGTTGCGGAAGTCCTGGGTAGAGAAAGTAATGAAGAAAATATGGAGGATGAAGAGACGTTCCTTATAGTCGTTCACATTACGGCCATAGAGGGCGGCAATGTCAAATAACATCTTCATCTTGATGGTCAGAAACAGGGGAAAATCGGCCAGGCCAAGCAGGATACCGCCGGCTCCTGTCAGGGCGCCTTCAGTAGCGGCCGTCGTTTTGTAAAAGTTGATGCGCTCCCGCACTTTCGATTCGCGGATGGCCAGATCTTCCTCAAATAAGGGAGGAGGACTGGTGAAGCCCGCGCCGGAGATAACCGCCCGGGTCGTTTGTTTGACTGCGCTGGTCAGGGCTACGTGTACCTTTTCCGGAATGACCCGGTTAATTTTCTGCTGCAGCCCCCGGCTTAGCTTAGCAGGAAGGCTGATGCCCCGCTGCATGGCTTTTTGCCAGGCCAGGAGCTCTTTATTAACCTGTTGGGTATAAGTATCCATCTGATGATCGTTACAAAGAATAAACCACAAACGGTAAAACCAGGAACATTTACTAACTTTGCGCCTTAAATTTCTTTAGCCAGCATGATCAGTGTTAAAAACGTATCGCTTTCTTTCGGAAAAAGGGTGTTGTTTGATGAAGTTAACCTCAATTTCACCAAAGGTAACTGTTATGGTGTGATCGGCGCCAATGGAGCCGGTAAATCCACCTTCCTTAAAATATTATCAGGTGAGATTGACCCTACCAAGGGTACTGTCGAGATCACACCTGGTGAACGTATGAGTGTTCTGAAGCAGAACCACTTCGAATTTGACGAAGTGACTGTACTGAATACCGTACTGATGGGAAATAAAAAGCTGTGGGAAATAGCGCATGAAAGAGATGCGATCTATGCCAAGGCTGATTTTACCGAGGAGGACGGTATGCGTGCAGGTGAGCTGGAAGCTGAATATGGCGAGATGGGCGGTTATACCGCTGAAAGTGATGCCGGCGTATTGCTGGGCGATCTGGGCGTAAAGGAAGAACTGCACAATTTACAGATGAAGGACCTGAGTGGTAACCTGAAAGTGCGTGTGCTCCTGGCGCAGGCCCTGTTCGGTACCCCCGATATCCTGCTGCTGGATGAGCCTACCAACCACCTGGACGTAGAAACCATCGGCTGGCTGGAAAACTTCCTGGCTGATTATGAGAACATTGTGATCGTAGTATCCCACGACCGTCACTTCCTGGATGCCGTATGTACGCATGTGGCAGACGTTGACCGCGCCAAGATCCAGATCTTCTCCGGTAACTATAGCTTCTGGTACGAATCTTCCCAGCTGATGGCCCGCCAGATAGCCGATAAGAACAAGAAAATGGAAGACAAACGTAAGGACCTGCTGGACTTCATTGCCCGTTTCAGTGCCAACGCTTCCAAAAGTAAACAGGCTACTTCCCGTAAAAAGGCCCTGGAAAAACTGGTTATCGAAGATATCCAGCCTTCCAACCGTAAATATCCTGGTATCATCTTCAAGCAGCAGCGTGAAGTAGGTAACCAGATCCTGAATGTGGAAAAACTGCAGAAATCCATCGAAGGTAATCCACTGTTCAGTAATGTATCCTTTACCGTGAATAAAGGCGACAAGATCGCCTTCCTGGCAAAGGAACACCTGGCACTGACCACTTTCTTTGAGATCATCAATGGCGAACAGGCTGCTGATGGCGGTAAATTTGAGTGGGGAACAACAGTAACGTCCGCTTATTTGCCTAATGATAACGCCAAATACTTCACTGATCCGTCACTGAACCTGATGGACTGGCTGCGCCAATATGTGCCCCCGCATGTAACTGATGTGGATGAGCCGTTCCTGCGTGGTTTCCTGGGTAAGATGCTGTTCAGCGGCGACGAGATCATGAAAAAGACCAGCGTATTGAGCGGAGGGGAAAAAGTGCGTTGTATGGTGAGCCGTATGATGCTGCAGGACCCTAACGTGGTAGTGCTGGACGAGCCTACTAACCACCTGGACCTGGAATCTATCCAGTCTTTCAACGAGAGTATGATGAACTTCAAAGGTATTGTGCTGTTCACCACGCATGACCATGCCTTCATGCAGTCCGTAGCCAACCGTATCATCGAGATCACTCCAAGGGGTGTTATCGACAGGTTAACTACATTCGATGAATACCTGGCTGATGAAAGGGTAAGGGCGCTCAGAGAAGAGATGTACGGAGAAAAAGTGGCAATTTCCTAGTTAATGGAGGAAGCTCCTGAAGGAGCCGTAAATTATATAGTGCAGGAATTGGGTATTAAGAATGAGGAGCATATCCTGGTTCTTGACTCCTGATTCCTGGCTTTTTTTAGAGATAGTCCTTGATCTGCTGCATTTTCTCAGAATCGAGAGGTTTGGTGATATAAGCCTTTAGTTCCGGCGTACGTTTCACCTTCTGTATGTCGCGCATATCGATAGAGGAGGAGCACATGATAATGGGGATCTGCTGGGTCAGGGTACATTTAATGCCGCGGTAGGCCTCTATAAAGTCCCAGCCGTTCATCCGCTGCATATTCATGTCCAGGATGATCAGGGATGGTAAAGGGTGCCCTTTGGGGTGCTGTAATTCTTCCAATGCATCTTCCGCACACAGGAATGAGGTCACCTCCAGTTTTTCTCCTTCCTGTTCCAGCATTTTTTTCAGGATGAAATGGAATATTTCATCGTCGTCAACAACATACACCTGTTTAGTGGTTTCCACCATATATACCTGATTTAACAACTTAGTCTTTCCCAGAATTTCGAGAGGGGTAACATAAAACACAGCTGATGTAATCCCCGGTTTTCACATGATACAATCGAATACAAATAAACACTAAATAATTATAATTTTATATATGATGATTGCCCAATAACTAATTGTTAACAAAATGTTGGAAATGTGGAAATATGGTTGTGTTTGCTTACTGTCTTCCGGCACAAAAAAATCCCGGATGTTCTGCCGCTTTAGCGGGTGAACATCCGGGATCCTTATATGATCAGTTACGAAGACTATTAGAACAGCCCGCCTTTTTTCAGTGTTACTTTGCCGGAACCGATCTTGTAACCATCATGGTAGATCTCAACAGCGTAATCGCCTGGTTTGAAATCTGAATTCTGTTTCCAGTCCATGCTTACGGTTTGTTTCTGACCGGTAGCGTAGTTTACTGTTTTCTTGGCAGTATATAATTTTTCAGTACCATCTTCCAGGGTGAATCTGCCGGAACCCAGCGCTTCTACTGCCAGTGGAGAGCCATCAGGAGAAGTGATAGCAACATACAGTTCTTTGTCGCCGGTTGGTGCGATCCTGTTCTCATCCAGATCGAAGCTTACACGCATCATATCAGCGCGTTTAGCCTTTGTCGTTTCTACTTCCTTACCGTTCTTTTTAATGTTGATAGGCTGCAGATGAATGTTGGATGCGTGTAATACGGAGCCCAGGTTTACTTTCTTATTCAGGCTGTCTCTCTGGGTGGTTACTTCATCCCTTTCTTTACGGGCATTGTCACGCTCACCTGTCAGCACGATCTTCTCGCCTTCCAGGCGTTCGATGGTAGCCGTATAGTTTTCAATGTTACCCTTCAGTGTTTCGATCAGGCGACGGGCTTCGGCCAGTTCTTTCTGGGTAGCATTTTTGTTGGAGAGGATGCCCTGGATCCTCGCTTTCATATCGGCAATTTCCTTATCTTTTGTTTTTACCAGGCTATCCATGCGGCTGTTCTGGGAGATCAGGTCATCCAGACGCGCATTTGCGGCATTGTATTCCTGCTGTAAAGCATCTCTTGAAGTAGAGATGGAATCTATCTGCGTTGCCTGTTGAGCAATTTGATCGGTAGTTTTATTTTTGTCATACAACATGTATATCCATGTACCGGCCAATGCTGCAATCAATATACCATATATCAGACCATTACGGCTTCTAGGCTTTTCAGGTCCGGAGGATCCTGCCGCAGGCGTGTTAAAAGTGTTCTCAGTCATAGTCGTTTTTGTGTTTTATAGTTAATTGTTATATGGTTAAAACTCCTTATGCAAATGTAATTGTTAAAAATACTTTATTACAAAAAAATATAAACCGTACGTATCGTGTTACCGAATATATCTTTAGATCAGTTATTGCTGCTTGATATTGAAACAACTCCCGCTGTTGCGGCCTTCGATTTTTTACCTGACAATATGCAATCGCTCTGGGTGGACAAAATTGCAAAAACTTTGCCAGAAACGGGGAACCCGACAGAGGCATACGCAGACCGGGCCGGGATTTATGCCGAATTCGGCAAAATAATCTGTATTTCCGTAGGGTTTTTCTATGCAGAAGGTGGTCGTTATCAACTACGTATAAAATCATTTTATAATGACGATGAAAAAGTTGTATTAACTAGTTTTTTAGAATTGGTAAATAAGTTCCATATAAAATTTCCCCGGTTCCAGTTTGCCGGACATAACATCAAAGAATTTGATATTCCGTTTATTTGCAGGCGATCTGTTATTCATCAGCTATCTTTGCCCCTGCCATTGCAGATCCACGGATTTAAACCCTGGGAACTGCCGATGTTGGATACCATGCAGTTATGGCGGTTCGGAGATTTCAAGAACTATACTTCCCTGAAACTGATGACGGCTGTAATGGGCATTCCGACACCGAAAGACGATATTGACGGCAGCATGGTGGCAAAGGTATACTGGCAGGACAGGGACCTGGAAAGGATCGCTAATTATTGTCAGAAAGATGTGATAGCCGTCGGACAGCTGTTGATGCGTTTTAAAGGCGTTCCCTTGCTGGAAACGGAAGACGTGGTGTATTCAAAATAATAAAGCATGGAATATCAGGATATTATAAAAGACTGGAAGCAAAAGAAATACAAGCCCTTATACTGGTTGGAAGGGGAGGAAGATTTTTTCATTGACCAGGTAAGCAATTATGCTGAACATCACCTGCTCGATGATGCCGAGAAAGGGTTTAACCTGACCATCCTCTATGGAAAGGACACGGATTGGAGCACAGTTATCAACGCCTGCCGCCGTTACCCCATGTTTGCCGAGAAGCAGGTAGTGGTGCTGAAGGAGGCACAGTCCATGAAAGATATCCTGAAACTGGAAACCTATATCGATAATCCATTGTCTTCCACCATTTTCGTGGTAGCACATAAACAGGGTAAGATAGACGGGCGCAGTAAACTTGCTAAACTGATCAAGGAGAAAGGGGTGTTACTGAGCACCAAGAAGATGTACGACAACCAGTTGCCTGGCTGGGTGGAAGCCTATGTAAGCAGCCTCGGAAGAGCTATTTCTCAAAAAGCGGGTATCCTGCTGGTAGACCATATCGGTAATGACCTTTCCAGGATGGCCAATGAAATTGATAAACTGCTGGTCAACCTGCCGCCCGATAAAAAGATAGATGAGAATGACATCGAAAAATATGTCGGGATCAGCAAGGAATATAATGTGTTTGAACTGCAGAATGCACTGGGTCAGAAAGATATTGGCAAGGTGATGCGCATTATCCGTTATTTTGCCGCCAACCCCAAGGCGGGCCCTATCCAGATGGTACTGCCGGCCCTGTATAATTTCTTTAGCAAAATGAACATGGTCTTCGGTGTAAAAGGCGGAGAAAAGGAGATTGCAGCCGCTTTAGGCGTACATCCCTTCTTTGTGAAGGATTATGTCAATGCCGCCCGTCAATACGGCGTAGAGGGCACGGAAAAAGCCATTTTGCTGCTGCATGCCTATAACCTTCGCAGCATTGGTATCAATGACAGCGGTGTAGAAGACGGGGAACTGATGAAGGAACTGGTATACAAGCTGATGTATTGATAAGCAGCGCTTGCTGTGACCGCTGCCCGACTACAGGATGTTCAGGACATCAGCCATTTTTCGCTGTGAGACTGTCTTGTCCATTTGTTTGACGATCAGAAATGATCAGGACATCAGCACATTTTTCGCCGCAAGACTGTCTTTGTCCATCTGGGCGATCAGGTCCTGAATATTGTCAAATTTCAGGTTAGCCCTGATGTAACTGATGATCTCCACTCTTAACAGCCGGTCGTAAATTTCCTGGCTGAAATCGAAGATATGCGCCTCCAGGCGGAGGTCGATGCCGTTAAATGTAGGACGGGTGCCTATGCTCATCACGCCTTTCAGCGGTGAGGGCTGTTTGTCCAGGTAAACTTTTATAGCGTAAATGCCCTGTGCAGGAATGAGCTTGCGCGGGTCAGGCAATTCAATGTTAGCAGTAGGGTAGCCCAGCTGCCTGCCCATTTTATCGCCATGGATCACCGTTCCTTCCAGGAAATAGTGATAACCAAGCAATTCGTTGGCCAGCTGGATATTGCCGTCCTGCAGGCTTTTGCGGATCTTGGTAGAGCTGACAGCGAGGTCGTGGACGATCTGCTGGGGAATTTCTACCAGCTGGAATCCATACCTGTTCTGTTCTGCCTCCAGGAGTTCGAGTCCGCCCTCACGGTTGTGGCCAAAACGGTGGTCGTAGCCGATTATGATGGTGTGGGGGTTGAATTTTTCTATCAGGAAATCTTCCAGGTAAGCCCGGGCCGAAAGTTCTGAGAATTCCCTGGTGAAAGGTACGATCACCAGGTGATCAATACCCTGTTTGGCCAGCAGTTCGGTCTTTTCTTCGAGGGTAGTGAGCAGTTTGACAGGTGCGCCGCCGGGTTGCAGCACTTCCCGGGGATGCGGGTCGAAAGTAATGATCACGGATTCCCCGTCACAGGCCGCAGCAGTTTCCTGCAATTGCTGTATAATATAACGGTGACCGCTGTGAACGCCGTCAAAAGTACCAATTGTTATAACAGCCCGCCTCAAAGCTGGCAAATGGGTGAGGTCCCTGTGTATCCGCATAAATTGCCTTAAACGATCAAAATCCTATGCAAATTACAACATTTAGATATCAGATAAGTGGCTAATCAGTTACTTTTGCAGCAGATTGTTCATTAATAAAATTATCTGGTGGATCAGAATATCTACGCGCAGCGCGGCGTTTCAGCCGGAAAAGAGGATGTGCACAACGCTATTAAGCATATTGACAAGGGACTGTTTCCGAAAGCTTTCTGTAAAATAGTACCCGATATCCTGGGCGGGCAGGACGATTATTGCAATATTATGCATGCAGACGGCGCCGGCACCAAATCATCACTGGCGTATACCTACTGGAAAGAAACAGGCAACCTGGATGTGTGGAGGGGCATTGCGCAGGATGCTATCATCATGAACATTGACGATCTGCTTTGTGTAGGCGCCACTGAAAATATCCTGTTATCATCCACTATCGGCCGTAACAAACAGCTGATACCTGGTGAAGTGATCGCGGCTATCATCAATGGCACAGAAGAAATACTGGAAGAGTTGCGGGGTTATGGCATCAGTATTCACTCCACCGGCGGGGAGACTGCAGATGTAGGAGACCTGGTGCGGACCATCATCGTAGATTCTACCGTCACCTGCCGCATGAAAAGAGCAGAAGTGATCTCTAACCATACTATACAGGCCGGGGATGTGATCGTCGGATTGGCTTCTTACGGACAGGCCTCTTACGAAAAATTCTATAACGGAGGCATGGGCAGCAATGGACTGACGTCCGCCCGTCATGATGTGTTTAATAAACAAGTGGCTGAAAAGTATCCTGAGAGCTATGATCCGGGTATACCTTACGAGTTGATATTCAGCGGAAAGAAAGCGCTGACCGATAAAATCGACATTCCTGGTTTCGGCGCCATAGACGCCGGCAGACTGGTTTTGTCGCCGACCCGCACTTATGCACCGGTGATCAAACAGGTACTGGAAGCCTATCGTTCCCGTATACACGGATTAGTGCATTGCAGTGGAGGTGCTCAAACGAAAGTGCTGCACTTCATTGATAACCTGCATGTCATTAAGGACAACCTGTTCCCGGTCCCTCCTTTGTTCCAGCTGATCCAGGAACAGTCAGGCACTGGCTGGAAGGAAATGTACCAGGTATTCAATATGGGCCACCGTATGGAATTATATGTACCTGAGGAAATTGCTGCAGATATCATCCGGATCAGCAAGAGTTTTAGTATTGATGCGCAGATCGTGGGCAGGGTGGAACCGGCAACTGCTAAACAGGTGACGGTACGTAGTGCTCATGGAGAGTTTGTATATAATTGATCATCTTCAGGATAAGACCTGATCTGAATAGAAAGAGGCTGCCTGCTTATAGCGACAGCCTCTTTTTGTTTTTAGTTGTGAGTATGGAGTGTTATTGCAATACGTAACGGATGGGCAGATGAAATTCCACACTTACATTCTCACCGTCCTGTTTGCCCGGTATCCATTTTGGCATGGCGTTTACCACGCGCATAGATTCGTCTTCAAGACCATCTCCTATAAATTTACCTACCGTTTCTACCTGTGAGATGTTGCCGTCAGCGTTTACCACAAATTTTACGAATACAGTACCGGTGGTATTGTTTGCCTGCGCCGTTTTCGGGTAGCGGATGTTATGTGAAAGGAATCTGGCCAGTTCCTTTTCCCCGCCAGGAAATGTTGGAGGATCGCTTACGACAGTGAATACTTTTTCTGAGGAATTTGTAGCAGCAGATGATCTTGAAGCATTCAGCAGGGCGGCGCCGCTCTTAACAGGCGATTGCAGGTCCAGGTCCTGCTGGCAGCCGATAAAAAAGCCCAGAACTGCCATCACCGGGAATATGATGATCTTTTTCATCAGCGCATAATTAGCCTTATGTGTAAACAGCATGAGGATGCGGCGTTTAACCGGCGCCTGCGAGAAGCTGTTGACAAGAAGCATGCGCTTGGTCTGCAGGGTCATTTGTAATAATGTCCTTGCATAGTCGTCGGGCGCATTTTCGGTTGCCACGGCTTTATCCGCCAGGAATTCATGTACCATGGCCAGTTCCCTTTTAAAAAGGTGGAAAAAGGGGTTGAACCAAAAAACGGCACAGGACAGCTGCAGGAAAAGTTTGTCTGCTGTATGGCGGCCTTGTACATGTGCCAGTTCATGCCGGAGCACCTGTTTACCTTCTTCGCTGTCGGGTGTAAGCTCTTCTCCCCAGAAGATATTGCCGAAGAAAGAAAAGGTAGATTTCACCTGCGGATGCCTGATCAGCAGGTAATTGTTAAAGCTGGTCTGTTCCCCCTGGTTTCTGAGACGTTTGATGAACAGCCAGTTCCGCAGCATATTGCTGATCAGTAATAAAGCTATCAGGGTATAGATGCCCGGCGGGATCCAGGAAGTCATACCGGAAACGCCGGCCTGCCCGACTTTTTTTGTCATATAGGCGTAAACGGTTACCAGCGGACCTGTATATGCGGGAGTAGCCGCGCCGGCAAAGGAGAACTGCAACAAGGGCAGGAATATGGAGATGGCAGTGGCCAGCAGCAGATACCCCCTATTCCAGCGGTGGAAAGGATTATTTTTCAATGCCAGGGCATAGTAACCATATAGTACGGCGGAGCATACCAGCATTTTGATAAGATAAGCGATCATGGCTGTTCTTTTTTGGAGTCCTTAATTTGTTCCAGTAGTTGTTCCAGTTCGTTGACGCTGATCTCTTTTTCTTTGACGAAGAAAGAAACCATGTCTTTGAAAGAGCCGGAGAAGTACCCTTTTACGAAGTTTTGCATGGTATTCCGGCTGTATTCCTCCTTGCTGATCAGGGCAAAGTACTGGTAGGATTTACCGTAAGCCTTGTAGTCCACAAAGCCTTTGTCCTGCAGGATCTTTATGAGGGTCGACACTGTATTGTAGTGTGGCTTGGGTTCGGGAAGGACGTCTATCAGGTCTTTAACGAATGCGGGGCCTGTTTTCCACAAGGCCTGCATTACCTGCTCTTCCGCTTTGGTCAATGTTTTTACTGCTGACATAATGTGAAATTTAACTTGCTGTGACTAAGTTAAAACTAATTAGTTAGTTTACAAACTATTTTTTTAGTTGTTATTAGGACGCCATTTTTAACTTTCGCCGTCGCGTCTTCGTCGCTTATCCGACGCTTATTCGTTCCTTCTTCGTCTATGAACGGCCGGCTTTACCGGGCGTTTCCATTCTGGTGATCGCTATAACCTGAAAACAGTGGCGTATAGCCGAAAGTCGCCTTGAAGATGCGTTCCCAAATCTTATTTCTTCCCCGATATGAGCGCATGGAAAGTCTTGATATGGCCTCGGAATCCGGTAGAGGCTCCTACCTACAGGCTCTATACTATAGCATTATAGGCACTGTTCTATAGCGAACGCTATAGAACAGTAGGCGTAATGTAGGACTATAGCGCCTTTAGGTATAGCATCGCAGGCTATCGCTATACTATCTCCACCCTTGTCTGAAAGAAATTCCGGTATGGATCGGGCGAGGGCGAATGGTTATGATGATAAATAGCTATTTTTGTTATTATTAAACCCATACGGCAGAAATGACAGAACAACCGATTATACAATTATCCAATGTGAATATCTACCAGGGGACTTCCCTGATCCTTGCTGACGTGAACATTACGGTGAATAAAGGAGAATTTGTATACCTGATTGGCAGGACCGGGACTGGTAAATCCAGCCTGCTAAAGACCCTTTACGGGGATCTGGCTTTGAAGGAAGGCGCCGGTCAGGTGGTGGGATTTGATCTGAAGAAGATGGACTGGAAGAAAGTACCTTATCTGCGCCGTAACCTGGGGGTGGTATTCCAGGACTTCCAGTTGCTGACGGACAGGACCGTGTATGATAACCTGAAATTTGCCCTGAAGGCGACCGGCTGGACAGACAATAAGAAGATGGATGAGAAGATCAAAGATGTTTTGGACAAAGTGGGACTGAATACCAAGGGGTTCAAGATGCCTTATGAGCTGAGTGGTGGTGAGCAGCAGCGTGTGGACATCGCCCGGGCGATGCTGAACTCGCCGAAACTGATCCTCGCAGACGAACCTACCGGTAACCTGGACCCTGAAACCTCTGACGGTATTATGCAGTTGCTGTTCAGGATCAGCAGGGAAGAGGGGGCAGCAGTTGTAATGGCTACCCACGATTATATATTACTTCAGAAATTCCCGTCCAGGGTACTCAGGACGGAAAATGGCAAGGTAACAGATCACGCCAGCGTGACTTTCGTGTAAAATTTATGTGAAATTGTTAATTCACAATATTTGATTTACCTTTGCCCCGGAAAAATAGCGACTAAATAAACCTTTATCATTTTTTTATTTAATTACAAGATGTCTTACTTAACTG
The DNA here is from genome assembly GCF_023100805.1 of Chitinophaga filiformis. Taxonomy (NCBI): domain Bacteria; kingdom Pseudomonadati; phylum Bacteroidota; class Chitinophagia; order Chitinophagales; family Chitinophagaceae; genus Chitinophaga; species Chitinophaga filiformis. Next base: position 7,300,865 of record NZ_CP095855.1, on the reverse strand, counting down.
TTGAAAAGAAAGCCAATATTTTTAAAGAATTTGGTGGAAGCGAAAAAAATACCGGCTCTGTAGAAGCGCAAATAGCCCTGCTGACTGAGCGTATCAACAGCATTTCCAGTCACCTGAAAGAAAACAAAAAGGACTTTTCTACACACCGTGGTTTGATGAAGATGGTAGGCCAGAGAAAGCGTCTGCTTTCCTACCTTTCTAAAACTAACCTCACAGGCTACCGCGCTCTGCTTGAGAAATTAGGTCTCAGAAAATAATAAGAACTTTTTTATAGCGCTATTCCCAACTTATAAGGTTGGGAATAGTTTTTTTTTAGGTATACCATTTTAATCTTCTCATTTTTATGAATCTGACACCTATCTCAGTTAATTTCGATATAGGAGATGGCCGGATCGTGACCATTGAAACTGGCAAGTTAGCCCGCCAGGCCGATGGTGCTGTGACGGTTCGTCTGGGCAATTGTATCCTGTTGGCTACCGTCGTTGCAGCTAAAACTCCAAAACCCGGACAATCATTCTTCCCCCTTACTGTTGATTATCAGGAAAAATTTGCTTCTGCAGGACGTATACCAGGTTCCTTCTTCAAGCGCGAAGGAAAGCTGTCTGACTATGAAGTTTTAATTTCACGTTTGATCGACCGCGCGTTGCGCCCCCTTTTCCCGGATGATTACTACTGCGAAGTACAGGTACTGGTGAGCCTCATCTCTTCCGATCCGGAAGTGATGCCGGATGCACTGGCTTGTCTCGCTGCTTCTGCAGCATTGGCCGTTTCTGACGTGCCCATCCAGGAAATTATTTCAGAAGTAAGAGTGTCCCGAATTGAAGGACAATTAGTTATAAATCCAAACCGCACTCCGCTGGAGAAAGCTGACATGGACTTCATCATCGGTGCTACTGACAAGAACATCATGATGGTGGAAGGAGAGAGCAAGGAGTGCAGCGAGGAAGATATCATCAAGGCAATCGAATTCGCCCACAATGCTATCAAGGTACAGGTAAAGGCACAGGAAGAACTGCGCGACAAAGCTGGTGTAACCGGCAAACGTGCATTTGACCTGCCTTATGCAAATGAGGAACTGAAAGCGAAGGTAACTGCTTTTGCTAAAGACCGCATCCTCGCTGTAGCGAAATCTGCTTCCGCTAAACACGACCGTGGTGATGCCTTCGACAAGATTAGTGAAGAACTGGTTGAATCACTGGGTGAGCTTTCCGAAGAGGATGCTCCACTGGTAGGCAAATACTTCCATGATCTGGAAAAGGAAGTGATCCGTAACATGATCCTGGATGAATCCGTTCGCCTGGATGGCCGTAGCCTGGACCAGGTACGTCCGCTGAACATGGAAGTGGATGTACTGCCTTCACCGCACGGTTCCGCCCTGTTCACCCGTGGCGAAACCCAGTCACTCACTACCGTGACCCTGGGTACGCCAGATGATGAACTGCTGATCGAAAGCGCTGCGACTTCAAAATATTCAAAGTTCATACTGCACTATAACTTCCCTCCATTCTCTACAGGTGAGGTGAAACCTATGCGTGGCCCCGGCCGTCGTGAAGTAGGTCATGGTAACCTGGCGATGCGCTCCCTGAAGCAGATGATGCCGGGCAGCGAATACGCTTATACCGTACGTGTAGTATCCGATATCCTCGAATCCAACGGTTCCTCTTCTATGGCTACCGTATGTGCCGGTTCACTGGCGCTGATGGATGCAGGTGTGCCTATTCCGAAGCATGTTTCCGGTGTGGCAATGGGATTGATCTCCCGTGCTTCCGATGGAAAATGGGCGGTGCTCACAGACATCCTCGGAGATGAAGATCACCTGGGTGATATGGACTTTAAAGTAACCGGTACACGCGATGGTATCTGCGGTATCCAGATGGATATCAAGGTAGATGGCCTAAGCATGGACGTAATGCGTAAAGCGCTGGAACAGGCTCGTAAAGGCCGTTTGCATATCATTGATGCAATGTATGCATGTATGGAAGCGCCACGTCCTGAACCGAAACCACATGCACCACGTATGGAGAAACTGATCATTGATCGCGAATTCATCGGTGCTGTGATCGGACCAGGTGGTAAAGTGATACAGGAGATCCAACGCGAAACCGGTACAAACATCAACATCGAAGAAGTTGGTGAAACCGGTGAAGTAAGTATCTTCTCTGCACAGAAAGAAGGCCTGATGAAGGCTCTCGAATGGATAAAAGGTATCGTTGCTGTTCCTGAGATCGGCGAAGTATATGAGTCAACCGTAAAATCAGTAATGCCTTACGGTGCATTCGTAGAATTCCTGCCTGGTAAACAGGGACTGTTGCATATCTCCGAAGTTTCATGGAAACGCCTGGAAACAATGGACGGTGTACTGTCTGAAGGTGAAAAGGTGAAAGTGAAACTGGTAGGTACAGATCCTAAGACCGGTAAGTTCAAACTGAGCCGTCGTGTACTGATGCCAAAACCAGAAGGTTATGTTGAAAGACCTGAAGGTGGCGAGCGTGGCGACAGAGGGGATCGTGGTGACAGGGGAGACCGTGGAGATCGCGGTGACAGAGGTGGCCGTGGCGACAGAGGAGACCGTGGCGGACGTGGCGATTTTCGCGGAGATCGTAATGACCGTGGTGGTGATCGCGGAGACCGTCGTGGTCCACGTGATGGTGGTGACAGAGGCGAGCGTGGCCGTCCTACACCTCCGCCGGATCAACCGCAGGAGCCTATGTTTGATGAGGAATCATAATTCAGACAGATCGTCCAGATCAACATACTTAACAGCCGTCCTGTACCACAGGGCGGCTGTTTTATTTAGCGCTATCTTATTTATGAGAAAGCTGTCATACTCTCTGACCGCTCCTATAAATTGTATTTTACCGCCGGATAATTCGCACTATATTTCATGACTAAAATTTCCACATCTTGAAAACAAAAAGCATTTCGTTAAACGGATTTCATGGTCTGGCGCTGGGAATGATCCTGTTCCTCCTGCCATGTTTGTTACAGGCCGCCCATCATGCTCCTTCGAAGAAAGAATTTTACAGCATCCTGATCTATCATCTGAAAGATGCTGAACAGGAAACGCGTATGGACAACTACCTGAAAGATGCGCTCATTCCTGCTTTGCACAAGGCCGGTGCTGCGCATGTTGGCGTATTTAAGCCTGTAGGTAATGATACTACTGCAGATCGCAGAGTGTATGTTTTTATTCCCGGCAATTCGCCTGAGCAGTTGTTACAGTTGCCGAGAACATTGTTGCAGAACAGTGCTTATCAACAGGCAGCGAAAGATTTCATTGACGCAGCATGGGACAAGCCGACGTATACACGCCAGGAAACCATTATCCTGGAAGCATTTCCGGGCATGACTAAAATGGAACTGCCAGGCTTAAAAGGACCCAAAAGTGAACGTATATACGAATTGCGCAGTTATGAAAGTCCGACGGATAAACTGTACCGCAATAAAGTAGATATGTTCAACAAGGGAGATGAGATCAGTATCTTCAAAAGACTTGGTTTCAATGCAGTGTTCTATGCTGAAGTATTGAGCGGCAGCCATATGCCGAATCTTATGTACATGACTACTTTTGATAATCGTGCTTCCAGGGATGAGCACTGGAAGGCATTCAGCAGTGATGCACAGTGGAAAACCCTGCTGGCAAAGCCGGAGTACAGCCATAATGTATCCAGGTCAGAGATCATATTCCTGCAACCTGCGGAATATTCAGAGATATAATTGAAACATATACCTGCAACAGGTATCGCTATAACGTACCTAAAGCGGAGATCATATCCGGAATATGCAGCGATGAGTACAGCATATAGCAGCAACAGAAAAGGCCAGCGCACCTGCACTGGCCTTTTCTGTTGACTATCGACTATCTATCCGTTGATGAATTTACTTTATTTTTTATCTGGCAGCGCCGCTTCCTGCGAACTGCTCTATGTAGTGATTACTTTCTCTGAAGATGATCTTACCGGAAGGTAATTTATAGATCTTGAATGGCTGACCGGCGATGTCTTCCCAGAAAATTGTGTACTGTGGTACAGACTTTTGCGTGCTTTTGTCGATCACTTTGATCCTTCCGTCTGTCAGCAGGCTGGATAACATATCTTCTATATAAGGAAGGAGAATGTTCTCACCTTCTGTCCAGAACTGAACAAATTTGTCTGTGCTGTATTCCAGGTTGGTGTGTGTGGAATCGCCCAGAAAAGCAAGTGCGGAGGTGAAGTGAGATTCGATTTCCTGTGCAGTCAGATGGCTGAACTGTACATTATGGAAAGCCCTGTTATCGCTGTAGCAGGTCTTTTGTAATACGGTGTCCAGTCCCTTCATGTAGTTCACCAGATCTACACGATTGATAACCAGGATGCTGGTGCCATTCTTATAGACGATTGAATCTTTCATGGTATCGTCCGGGTACAATTTGACGATCTCCTGGGCATGGCTGGCGAGGGCTGTTACCAGCATGGTCACTGTTAATAATAAGGTTCTCATTAAATATGGTTTTCAATTAAAGATATTGCAAATATAATAAAATAATTTTATGCATTTATCAGTTGCCACATTAGTTATTAACATTACAATAACAGGTCTGGGCGCAGTTCTGACACGTACGCGTTATATATCATGCATTTAGTTTCTATATCTTTGTTGCTATGGCACATATAGCAATTACCCTGACCTGTACCGATGATACAAAAGACATTCTGGTAGCAGTGTTGTCAGAGAAAGGTTTTGAGGGGTTTGAAGAACAACCCGGTAATGTTCTCGTTGCTTACATTCCTGAAGAGGATTTCAATGCAGCAGAAACGAATGAGCTGACAGCTGGTTTTGGTATGACGTATACGCAGGAACGTATTGAGCAGACTAACTGGAATGCAGTATGGGAGAGTAATTTTCAACCTGTACTTGTGGATAATTTCTGCGGCATCAGGGCTTCTTTCCATCCCCCTTTCGTTCCCGCGCCGCAGCATGAGATACTGATCACTCCGAAGATGTCGTTTGGAACCGGCCATCATGCTACTACTTATTCCGTTATTAAGCTGATGGAAGGCATTGATTTTGTGGGAAAGAATGTGTTTGACTTTGGTACCGGCACGGGCATATTGGCTATTCTCGCTTATAAGATGGGGGCCGCTGTAGTGGATGCGATTGATATTGACACCTGGTCGGTAGAAAATACGAAAGAGAACATCGCCAATAATAATGCGTTGCCGGTAAAGGTATGGCAGGCGGACAGCCTGAAGAGTATCCGGAGCAGTTATAATGTAGTGCTGGCTAATATCAATCGTAATATTTTACTTGAGTTTATGGGAGACATGCGCCGTATACTCGTAAGGGATGGTATTTTACTGCTGAGCGGGATTTTAAAAGAGGATGAGACTGCGATCCTGGAGGCAGCCAGGAGGAACGCACTGGTGCTGGAGGCCCAGCTGGAGAAGGATAATTGGCTGGCTATGAAATTATTAGCAAGATAGTTGTGCTTGGTCTAGATAAATTAGTTAATATTAATCTGAAAACTATACAATTTTCGTGTTAACGAAATTCTTAATGTTTTCTTAATTTTAACGAACGAATTTACTATCTTAGCAAAACCTAACTTGTTGTATGACAGAATTATTGTTACTATTTTGTGCTTATCTGATTGGATCCGTACCTACTGCGGTGTGGGTAAGTAAAGGTGTTTTTGGAATGGATATCCGGGAATATGGCAGCGGCAATGCCGGTGCTACCAATACTTTCCGTGTATTAGGCCCAAAGGCAGGTTCTTTTGTGATGTTGGTGGATATGCTCAAAGGAGTAATGGCCGTACGTCTGGCTTACCTGGTGGGCTACTATCAGAACCCTGAACATCTGCAGGAGGTAACAACACAACTGGTGAACTTCCAGATCGGTCTGGGCCTCGCTGCTGTAATAGGTCACATTTTCCCTATCTGGGCAAATTTCCGTGGCGGTAAAGGTATTGCTACCCTGTTCGGCCTGGTGCTGGCCATCCAGCCATTGGTGGCTATCTGCTGTGTAGGCGTATTCCTGCTGAGCCTTTCGCTGACCAGGTATGTATCGCTGAGCTCCATTTCAGCCAGCATCGCATTTCCGATCCTGATCCTCTACATTTTCAATGAACCTGAAGTATTCTATCGCATTTTTGCTATTGCTGTTGCACTGATGGTGGTATTGACGCATCAGAAGAACATCTTCCGTCTTATAAACGGTAATGAGAGCAAGGTACCCCTATTTAAAAACAGGAGGGACAAAAAATAATCTGCGCTGCTACCAGGTATGCCGTATCCATTCTGGCATATCTATTGTACTGAATGATATAAATGTTTAATTTTCCTCGGATTTTGATTGTCGCGTTATAGGGTGTTCAAATGCTTTATGGTGTGACGATCAAAGTTGTTTTAAACAACTGTAGTAGCACTTTTCGGACGGGGTAATACCTGTCAAAAACAAATTTCAGATGCAAAAGAAACTTCTTCTTATCGGTACTGGTCTGGCGCTTATCACAGCTTGCGCAAAAGTACCTATCACTGGCCGTAGCCAGTTGAACCTGATCCCTGAAAGCACTATGCAATCCATGGCGCTGCAGGAGTATCAGAGTTTTCTTTCCCAGAACAAAACGATTGCCGCTACAACCAGCAAGGATGCTGAAATGGTAAAAAGGGTGGGGCAACGTATTGCTTCTGCAGTTACCAAGTATATGACCCAGAACAACCTGGGGAACGAGGTAGCGAATTATAAATGGGAGTTTAACCTGGTAGATAGTAAAGAAGTGAATGCCTGGTGTATGCCGGGTGGTAAAGTTGTGGTGTATACCGGTCTATTGCCTGTAACCCAGAACGAGACAGCGCTGGCATGCGTAATGGGGCATGAAATTGCCCATGCTATTGCCCGTCATGGTAACGAGCGTATGAGTCAGCAGGTAGTAGCACAGGGGATCCAGGTAGCTGGTTCTGTAGCGCTTAACCGTAATCCGCAGGCGCAGAATATCTTCCTGCAGTCGTTCGGTGTAGGCGGCAACCTCGGTATGCTGGCATACTCCCGTAAGAATGAGCTGGAAGCGGATCACCTGGGTGTTATTTTCATGGCGATGGCCGGTTATAATCCTCAGGAGGCGATTCCTTTCTGGCAGCGTATGGCATCAGCAGGTGGCGGCAACAAACCACCGGAACTGGTGAGTACGCACCCCAGCGATGAGCGTCGTGTATCAGAACTGCAGAAGCTCATGCCTGAGGCTATGAAGTACTATACGCCTATCAAGAAATAATCAGATAGCTTATATCAAAAGAAAAAGCATCCGCTATAAACGGATGCTTTTTCTTTTATAGTTTACTCAATGGGTTATTTGTCCACTGTGATGTCTACCACCTTTTTATTTTTCTGGACCTTCATCTTCTCTGGTACATGTGCCAGTATTTCCTTCTTAAAGGCGGCAATTAAGGCCTGTTTGATAAAGAACCTGTGTGTTACTATACTGATCTCCCTTACCGGCTCCGGCGCCTTGAAATAGCGCACCATATTCATCTGTCTCGCAGACATTTCCTGGAGGGAGAGTTCCGGTAAAATAGTATATCCCGCATTCAGGTCTACCATTCTTTTCAATGTCTCTACACTGCCCGTGTTATATTCCAGGTTCTTATATTCGCCCATTGTAAATTTATCGCGACAAATATTCAGCACCTGGTTACGCATGCAATGTCCTTCGTTCAGCAGCCATACTTCCCTCACGTCAATATCTTCCGGTTTAATATATTTCTTTTCAAACAGGCTATTGGTCTTTGCTGCATATACTACAAAAGACTCGTAGAACAACGGTTGTTCTTCCAGGTTAGGATTATGCAGTGGTGTTGCCAGCAGGCCACAGTCCAGCTGCTCCTGCTTTAGCTGCTGTATGATCTGTTCCGTTGGGTATTCCCATATCTCCAGTTTCACCTTTGGGTATTTCTTCATGAAACCCGTCAGGATACGGGGCAGGAGGTAGGGCGCCAGTGTTGGAATAATACCTACGCGCAGGTGTCCCTGTACTTCTTTTTTATGTTCGCCGATGATCTCTTTAATTTTCCCGTTCTCTTTCAGAATAATACGGGACTGTGCTATGATCTCTATACCTATTTCCGTTGGGATCACAGGTAACTTGCTCCTGTCGAAGATCTTGACCCCCAGCTCGTCTTCCAGCTTCTGTATCTGCATGCTGAGCGTAGGTTGCGTAACGAAGCATTTTTCAGCCGCAATGACGAAGCTTCGGTAGGTATCAACCGCAACAATATATTCTAATTGAACAGTGGTCATGCGTCAAAATTACGAATAAGAATGACGAATTGTGTATGATCAAGGTCATGAATTCGGTGTGGTATCAAATAACTGTCGTCAGGTGTTCGTTGTCTGCAATAAGCGGTTCAGCGAGTACTTCCCACCTGAAACCGTTGTAGGTCCTGGCATCCTGGTTATGGCTTGTGTTGTGTTGGTATGTGCCATACTTGTTTGCGATACGCCGGTTTCAGGCTGGGATCACTGGCTGTGGTTCTTTGAAGCTGCGAGCTATTAAGCATTTGGAATCGTGTGGGCTATTGAATATATATTAAACCCCTGTCAATCGTGTGGGCATGCTTCAAACAACCAAGGCCAGTGCGTCCCACCTGAAACCGTTGTACTTATTGGCGTCCTTGTTATAGCTTGTGTTGTCTTGGTAGATGCCATACTTACTTTGCGATACGCCGGTTTCAGGCTGGGATCACTGGCTGTGGTTCTTTGAAGCTGTGAGCTATTAAGCATTTGGAATCGTGTGGGCTATTGAATATGTATTAAACCCCTGTCAATCGTGTGGGCATGCTTCAAACAACCAAGGCCAGTGCTTCCCACCTGAAACCGTTGTACTTATTGGCGTCCTTGTTATAGCTTGTGTTGTCTTGGTAGATGCCATACTTATTTGCGATACGCCGGTTTCAGGCTGGGATCACTGGCTGTGGTTCTTTGAAGCTGCGAGCTATAAGCATTTGGAATCGTGTGGGCTATTGAATATGTATTAAACCCCTGTCAATCGTGTGGGCATGCTTCAAACAACCAATGCCAGTGCTTCCCACCTGAAACCGTTGTAATTATCGGCTTCCTGGTTATTGCTTGGCTTCTATAGCCTAATAGGAGGTGCTAAACTGATATGCCGTGACACATTTGAAACACAACTATTGTATATAGATGCCTGAGAATAACTGCTCTCATAATAATCAGAAGCCAAGAAACTATAGGAGGGAGAGCGTAAGTAGCACCGGTTTCAGATGGGAATGTCGGGCCTTCGGCTCTTTGAGATACGATTGATGCAGCTAAATAATGATTCAGCAGCTTATACGATTCCAAATGCCTGATAGACATCCAACCAAAGAGGCGCCGACCGACATCCCATACTGAAACCGAGCTACTTAGCGTGAAAAAATCCAGGAGGGCAATAAAGCATATGAGCTACTTAGCGTGAAAAAATCCAGGAGGCAATAAAGCATATGAGCTACTTATTGTGAAAAAATCCAGGAGGGCAATAAAGCATATGAGCTACTTAGCGTGAAAAAATCAATTGGGAACAATAACACAAGCAAAACAAAAAAGGACGAACTACTAAAAGTAATCCGTCCTTTTTACTTACGCAGAAAACGACCTGCTAAAATATTCTGTATCTGTATTTGATCTTATCGGTATTGTTGTACAGTTCCTTGATATTGATAGAAGCCTGTATCTCTTTCACTGCCTCATCTTTCAGATTACGGAACTCCGCCTGTTTGGTATCAATCGTGTTCTTATCTGCCAAGCCATTGTCCTGTGCTATTTTCAGTGAGCTATTCACTTTGCCGTAATAAGAATCCAGCAGCGTGAAGTATTCGTTATACAGGTTCTCAAAACGTTTGGTCTGCAGGATCAGATCTTCCAACTGGTTGTTCACTTCTTTCAGATTGGGATTCTCACGCAGCAAAGCCTCGTAATCTACTTTTTTGCCTTTGCTGTACTTCTGTTCCAGATCGCTGAAGAACGTCACTACCTTGTCTCTTTTAAAGTCAAAGAAGAAATCGTTCATCGTCTCGCCAAGCGATTTGTTACCACGCTGTGGCAGCTGATATTTCAGGGCGCTTGCTGTGAACATGAGGTGATCGTACAAGTTGTCCTGCAGGAGATTAAGCTGATCTTTATTGAAGTTCAGGCCATATTCAAATTTCTGGTTCGCATCGTTCAGGGCTGTATAATACACTACATATTTATTCAGCTCTTTTTCGAATTCTTTCAGTGTATTCTGATTGATCTCTTTATTGTTCACGCTGATGCTATGCAGGAAGTTCATTACTGAGTTGGCAATGGCCAGCGGAGGCGTTAAAGAGGTAAAGCTCTGGAAGATAGGGCTGGCAATGATGGATTTGGTAGATTCAACGATCTTGCTGTTCTTTTCATTCTTGTCAGCCTTGCCCTTTAACACTACTTTCTCTACCAGTTCTACAATACGGTCACTCAGTGAGAAGCCCAGTTCTTTACTTTCCGGGTTGTTCAGTGAAGTGATGAATACGTCGAGATTATTGGTAGTAGTACGTGACTTCAGATCAATGATCTTTTTATTTAGAAGGTAATAAGTTTCACTGGCGAATACGATGTTGTTACGGATCAGTTCATATTTGGTGATATTGTCGATCTCACGTCCCTGCAGCAAGCCCTGGATAGCATTAGAATTCTGTTTGTCGCTGTCGTTGATACGCTGCAGTTCCTCCATGATCCTGCGGATGGTAGTGTCCTGTGTCCTTACCTGCGGCATTACCACATTCTTCAATTCTGAATTTGGATCGCCTTTAGGTTGCTCAGTCGGCGGCTTAGGTTTTTCCGGTTCCTGTGCCTGCGCATAATGAAAGCTTGAAAGTAAAATCAGTAGTAGTGTCAGATATCTCATAGAATTTAAATGCGTGATCTTGACTGATTTAAAAAAAGCAAAACATTCACAATAGGATACGTTCTTCCCACAAAGCCGACAGTCAGGATGTCCGCTCTCAGTTGCGACCTGTAATTGTTTTTGCATGCAATATTGCGTTTGCGTTCAATAGCAACCCATGAAAATATGGTGCCAAAAAACGTGTTTACACAAAGATAACAATTTATAATAAGTTGAAATTGCCAGTCATTCAACTACTTTATTAACTTTGGTCGCAAATTACCCACTTTCATGTTAAATAATAAAAAGATAGTGGTTGTGTTGCCCGCCTACAATGCCGCTTTGACGCTGGAGAAAACCTACAATGAAATACCCCGTGATATTGTTGACGAAATCGTACTGGGAGATGACGCGAGCAAAGATGAGACGGTCGCCGTTGCAAAGCGGCTGGGAATCAAACATATTACCCGACATGATAATAACAAGGGCTATGGCGGGAACCAGAAATCCTGCTATAACAAAGCGCTTGAACTGGGCGCTGATATTGTGATTATGTTACACCCTGATTATCAATACACTCCAAGGCTCATCCTTGCAATGAGCAGTATTATAGCCAACAATGTGTACCCTGTAGTGCTGGGCTCCCGTATACTCGGCAACGGCGCGCTGAACGGAGGAATGCCGCTTTATAAGTATGTTGCGAACCGTTTTCTGACATTGGTACAGAATCTGGTGATCGGACAAAAACTCAGTGAATATCATACCGGGTACAGGGCATTTTCAGCAATAGTGTTGAAAAACATTAATTATATGGCCAATGACGACGATTTCATTTTCGACAATGAAATGCTTTCTCAGATTTTTATGAAGGGTTATGAAATAGGTGAAGTAACTTGCCCCACCAAATACTTTGAAGAAGCCTCAAGTATTAACTTAAGACGCAGCATTGTCTATGGGTTTGGCGTATTGCGGGTATCCCTGCAACACCGCCTGCATATGTGGGGATGGATCAAAGCGGAAATATATAACTGATAAATAACTGTTTAAACTGTCTATTTTGGGCCTACAGTGGGAATTAGCTAAAAAGTACCTGCATTATTATTTCACAGCGGGCAACCGGCATGATGTACATTCTCCTTTCGTATTTGACCTTGTGGAGAAAGTGTTACGGGATAAGAAAAAGCCGGCAACATTCCGGGAAATCGAACAATTACGGAAATCTTTATTGCGCAGCACGGAAACCCTGCAGGTCACTGACCTGGGAGCGGGTTCTCTTACCAATGCAGGAAGGGAACGTAAAGTGAGCGATATCACCCGGCATGCCGCCAAACCGCCTAAATTCGGGCAACTATTCTACCGCCTGATACAATATTTTCAACCCGAATACCTGCTTGAACTCGGGACCTCCATGGGCATGTCCACTGCCTATATGGCAAAAGCAGCGCCATCTGCCACTGTGCATACCATTGAAGGATGTCCTAATATTGCCGCCCGCGCCGGCCGCAATTTTGAAGCGTTGCAGCTGCATAATATCAAGCAGCATGTCGGTAATTTTGATACCGTATTGCCGGCTTTGCTGCAGGAACTGCCCCGGCTGGACTACGTGTATATTGATGGCAATCATCGTTCTGCACCTACCTTGAACTATTTTGAGCAATGCCTGTCCAAAGTACATGATGAGTCATTGTTCATCTTTGACGATATTCACTGGACACCGGATATGGAAACTGCATGGCATACCATCCAGCAACATCCAAAGGTTACTTTTACAGTAGACCTGTTCTTCATCGGCCTGGTGTTTTTCCGTCCTGATATGAAAGTGAAACAACATTTTATACTGAAATATTAAGGTCATTGAGTGTGTGAATGAAGGTCTTGTCAGCGCTCTTGAGCCTGAATACCAGTGAGAGTATGATACCTGCTACATGGAGGTGTATTAATACAGTGAGCAGGTATTGACTTGCATAATAAAAGATCCGGGGGCTGTGTCAAAGTATGATACAGCCCCGTTTTATTTATATAGCTCCCGCCATCTTTACCTGAGACCGGTTGTCACATTGTGGCCGGGATTATCGTTTGTCTTACAGATATTTATGGAAAGGACCATGTCTTGTGATACCTGATATTTTCCTGGTTGAAAATTTTTAATTTCAATATAACATTCAAACATTCCATTATGAAAATACTCCGGACCCTGGCAGTACTGCTGATAGTACAGTTTTTCTGCTCCTATGCGGATGCGCAGTCGAATCCTGATTTCAGTGCTTATAGTTATGAGACCTTCATACACAATGGCGACACGTTGCGTTACCGTATGTTACAGCCGCCGGGATATGAATCGCAGAAATCCTATCCCCTGATAGTATTCCTGCATGGTTCGGGCGAGCGGGGCACTGACAATGCGGCCCAGTTACTGCATGGCGGCAGCCTGTTCCTGAAAGATTCGCTGCGTCAGCGCTTCCCTGCTTTTGTGATATTTCCGCAATGCCCTCCTGATTCGATGTGGTCATCCATGAAGGTGACGAGGGATAGTACGGGCAGGGCCATAAAACGGGAATTTTCCGATGGTACTGACAGGCAATCTACGCCGGGATTATTGGTAAAGCTGCTGGTAGACAGCCTGATAAAGATCGACAAGGTGAACAGCAGGCAGATCTATCTCGGTGGATTATCACTTGGGGGGATAGGTACCTACGACCTGCTGGCCCGTTATCCGAAGATGTGGGCAGCAGCCTTTCCGATCTGTGGGATAGGCAATGTCAATACTGCGGTGAAATTTGCAAAAGTGCCAATATGGATCTTCCACGGTGGTGCGGATAATGTTGTACCAGTTTCTGGATCAAGAGATTATGTGGAGGCCCTGAAGAAGCTGAAGGCCGATGTAAAATATTCAGAATATCCGGGTGTGGGGCATAACAGCTGGGATAATGCCTTTGCCGAACCCGATCTCCTGCCATGGTTGTTTTCTCATAAAAAGTAAAAGTGACGGCTACAATGGGGTGGGGGAATAAAGGATCGTTGGGAGAGAGGTAACAAGGCAAGACTTCCTTCCGGGAAAACTAAAAACGCCCCGGCACATGACCGGGGCGTTTTTCCACTCTGCACAGGATTTGAATTGTTAACTATGTAAAGACTGTATGGCTGATCTTGCAGCCTCTACCGTCGTGTCAAGATCTTCTATTGTCAGCGCAGTACTGAGGAACCAGCTTTCAAAAGCGGAAGGTGGCAGATATATACCGCGTTCCAGCATAGCATGAAAGAAATGTTTGAACAACTCATTGTTGGCACCTGAAGCAGCTTCAAAATTAATGATAGGATACTCTGCAAAGTGAACACTCATCATAGAGCCCAGATTGTTGACCTGATGAACAATCCCGGCCGCACTCAGTACAGATTGCAATCCTCCTGCCAGGTAAGCAGCTTTTTCCGCTAATTGCCGGTAAATATCCGGATTCTCGTTCAGCGTTTTCAGCAGCGTATAGCCAGCGATCATTGCAATCGGGTTACCACTCAATGTTCCTGCCTGATAAATTTTCCCGGCAGGGGCGATATGTTCCATGATCTCTTTACTTCCTGCGAAGGCGCCTACCGGCATACCTGCGCCAATTATCTTGCCAAAGGTAACCAAATCTGCTTTAATATCGAACAGTTCCTGTGCACCTCCGCGTGCTAATCTGAAACCTGTCATTACTTCGTCGAAGATCAGCAGGATGTTATGCTCGTCGCAGAGATAGCGCAGTCCTTGTAAGAAGCCCTCCTGTGGAAGGATACAGCCCATATTGCCGGCAACTGGTTCAACAATGATGGCCGCTATCTGGTCAGGATGTGCGGCAATCAGTTTTTCCACAGCCGGTAAATTATTGTAAGGAGCGGTAAGTGTATCGGCGGCGACGGTTTGCGTAACGCCGGGGACAGACTGTATGTCTAATGTGGCTACGCCACTTCCTGCGCTTACCAGGAAGGAGTCTGCATGGCCGTGGTAATTACCTTCAAATTTGATGAACTTATTGCGGCCGGTATACCCTCTTGCCAGCCTCAGGGCTGACATACAGGCTTCCGTACCGGAATTCACCATACGTACCTGCTCAATGTTGGGAACCATGCTGATAATCAGTTCTGCAATGCTGATTTCCAGCTCTGTAGGCGCTCCGAAGGAGGTGGAGTAGGTGGCATATTCCTGGATGGCCTTCACTACCGGTTCATAGGCATGTCCCATGATCATTGGCCCCCATGAATTGATATAATCTATGTAGCGGTTCCCGTCCACATCATACATATAAGCGCCTTTGGCGTTCTTCATGAATATGGGTGAGCCGCCCACACCTTTGAATGCGCGAACGGGTGAGTTTACACCGCCTGGAATGAGCTGTTTGGCTCTTTCAAATAATGATTTGCTTTGCGTGTACATGGTGGTAGTGATAAATATTTTTAACTGAAAAGCATGTGCTGTTGTTACAATAATCGCACCGCATCTTTTGCAAAATAGGTGGCGATCAGATCTGCGCCTGCACGTTTGATACTGGTAAGCGCTTCTATAATGGCTTTTTCTTCGTTGAGCCAGCCCATTTTAGCTGCTGCTTTGATCATGGAATATTCTCCGCTTACATGGTAAGCACTTACCGGTACGTGTACATGATCTTTGATCTTTTGGATCACATCCAGGTAATACAAGGCTGGTTTTACCATCACAATGTCAGCTCCCTCTTCCACATCCATCAGGGTTTCTTTCAGGGCCTGATCGCTGTTTGCAAAGTCCAGCTGGTAGGTTTTTTTATCGCCGAAGCCCGGAGCAGAGTCCAGTGCATCACGGAAAGGACCGTACAGGCAGGATGCATATTTGGCGCTGTAGGCCATAATACCTACTTTATGGAAGCTGTGTTGCTCCAGGATAGTACGGATGGAAAGGATGCGGCCATCCATTTTATCGCTGGGCGCTACAAAGTCGGCGCCTGCTTCGGCATGGCTCAGGCTCATACGTGACAATACTTCCACCGTGATATCATTCACAATTTCGCCATTCTCAACAATCCCGTCGTGGCCGTAAGAAGAGTAGGGGTCCAGCGCCACATCGGTCATCACTACTATTTCCGGAACAGCGTCTTTAATGGCTTTAATGGCACGTTGCATTAAACCGTTGGGATTCACTGCTTCCGTACCTTTATTATCTTTCAGTTCATCAGCGCATTTGATGAACAGTAATACGCTCTTAATACCCATGTTCCACAGCTCTTTCACTTCCTTCACGGTGAGGTCCAGCGAATAACGAAAATAGCCGGGCATTGAAATGATCTCTTCTTTCACATTTTGCCCCTCCACAATGAACAACGGTGCAATAAAGTCGCTGGGCCTCAGTACTGTTTCTGCAACCATCGCGCGGATGGCGGGAGAAGTTCTCAATATCCTGTTTCTACGTATCATGGTAAATGTGTTTTAATGTGTTCAGATGGCCCAGTCCCTGGGTTTCAGGAATTCCACCAGTTCAGCTTCCGGGCTGCCCGGGGTGGGATGATAATCGTATTCCCAGCGGGCTCTGGGCGGAAGGCTCATCAGGATGGATTCCGTACGCCCGTTGGTTTTAAGGCCAAATAAGGTGCCCCTGTCATGTATCAGGTTGAACTCTACATAGCGTCCACGCCTGTATTCCTGCCAGTCCTTGTGAATGTTTGTATATGGAATATCTTTCGTTTTTCTTACAATGGGCAGATAGGCTTCCAGGAAGGCCTCACCGTTAGCTTTGGCCAGCTCGTACAACTGTTCCGCGCTCATTTTCTCACCCGGGCGCTGGTAGTCGTAGAAAATACCGCCAATGCCGCGGGCTTCGTTGTTCCTGTGTTTATTGACAAAATATTCGTCGCAATGTTTTTTAAACAGCGGATAAAGTTCCTTACCGAAAGGATCGCAGGCATTTTTGAATGTCTGGTGGAAATGGATACCGTCCTGCTCATCGAGGTAGTAAGGCGTCAGATCGGCTCCGCCGCCAAACCAGGCGTCTTTCAGGGTGCCATTGTCGTCGTACAGTTCAAAGTAACGGAAATTGGCATGTACGGTGGGCGCGAAGGGGTTTACGGGGTGGATAACAAGAGAGATGCCGCAGGCCATGAATTGCGCCTGACCTACACCAAACTGTTTGGCCATCAGTTCCGGGAGTTCTCCGTGTACCACAGATGTGCTGACACCGCCTTTTTCAAATACATTGCCATCCGCAATAACGCGCGATTTACCACCGCCGCCACCAGGGCGTTCCCAGAGGTCCTCACGGAATTTTGCTTTACCATCAATATCTTCCAGTGCCGTACAGATCTCATTCTGCAGGCGATGTATGAGGGTGATGAAATTATCTTTTATGTTCATGGCAGGTTTCCTTTAGAATTCCTTTACAGTCTCAATGAATGCTTTGGCATGATCAACAGGCACATTTGGCAGGATGCCATGGCCGAGGTTCGCAATATAGCGGTGTTTGCCAAAGCCGTTCAGCATTTCCCTCACAGCCTTTTTGATCTCAGGAATGGGCGCCAGCAGCTTTGCTGGATCAAAGTTCCCCTGCAAGGTTACGTTGTTGCCTGCAAATTGTCTTGCGCGGGCAGGCTGGATACACCAGTCAACACCCAGGCAATTGGCGCCGGTAGCGGCCATTTCTTCCAGTGCGAACCAGGCGCCTTTGGCGAATACGGTAACCGGGCACACATCTTTCAGTGCAGCCACGATCTGGCGCATGTACTGAAGGGAGAGGGTTTCGAAGTCCTGAGGACTCAATAAACCACCCCAGGAATCGAACAGCTGTATACAGTCAGCGCCCGCTTTTACCTGTTCTTTCAGGTAAGCGATGGTTGTATCTGTGATCATCTGCAGCAGCTGATGGGCTACTTCGGGCTGCTGATAGCAGAATGCCTTGGCGCTATCGAATGTTTTGGAGCCTTTGCCTTGTACCATATAGCAGAGCAGCGTCCATGGCGCGCCTGCAAACCCGATCAGGGGAACGGCGCCATCCAGTGTTTTCTTTGTTAATGCGAGGGCTTCAAAGACATAGTTGAGCGTATCCTTTACATCGGGTACACGGAGTTTCTTCAGATCATCCGCACCTTTTACCGGGTCGGGCAATACGGGACCGATCTTTTCTATGAGCTGTACTTCCATACCCATGGCCTGTGGTACCACGAGGATGTCGGAGAAGATGATAGCTGCGTCCACACCTACCTGGTGTACCGGCATCACGGTGATCTCGGTGGCCAGTTCGGGGTTCATGCAGCGTTCAAAGAAAGAGTATTTCTCCCGCAGTTTGATATAGTCGGGCAGGTAACGGCCGGCCTGGCGCATCATCCATACAGGGACACGTTCTGTTGTTTCTCCGCGTAAAGCTCTCAGTAAAAGGTCATTCTTTAAGGCGCTCATTCTTTGTCAGTTAATGTTGTTAAAGTAAAATATCGTTGTTTTTACAAGCTGCTCCATGGAGGGGCTTGTACTGGTAATGATCTTATTGCCGGTATGTTCCTGCAGGGCCCGGGCTGTGGTGGGACCTATCGAGAAACAGACGGTATGCTGCGGCAGGGTGTTGACTGAAAAGAAGCTTTTTACGGCACTGGGACTGAGAAAGAGTATACCATCATACTCCTGTCCTGCGAGGGCAGGGGTTTCCGTTGTCTCATATACGATCAGTTCTTCCAGTATGATATTGTGCTGTTGCAGCAGGTCCGGGAGTTCATCTCTGCGTTTATCACCGCAGAAGAAGACCAGGGGGCCTTTTTCTCCGTTCCTGATGATCTCTTGTGCCAGCGAAGCCGCATTAGCTGCAGTACCGGCTATTTTGTGCCGGATGTCATATTGTTGCTTTAAAGCCTCTTTTGTGGCTCCTTCCAGGCAGTATACATTCCATCCGGGGGAAAAGAAGCCTCCCTTTTTATATGCTTCCACGTATTCGTCGGTTACATTGGGAGGGAAGGCCATCCAGGTGCCGTAATAGTACTTTCCGTCCGGGTGCAGGTAATGATCAAGCAGTGCCTGTACTGCGTTGGCACTGGTGAAGATGACAGTTGCTTTTTCCTGGAACAGCTGGTGTATGCGCTGTTTCAGGCTGTCTGTGATCAACGCTTGTGTATTGATGAATCCTTTTGCCTCGATATCGATTTTTTGGGCCGCTGCTATCACGACCAATCGTCGGTCGACCGCTTTAGTGCTTAATATGCGATATCTTTTATTTGACGGCATCCCTTATTTGTGCAACAATTTTATCGCCGCCCTGTGCGAGGATCTTTTCTGCGGCAGTTTTACCAATAAGGCCTGCATCCTGCAGGGGCGCCTGCTCAGTGACGGTGAATAGTTGCCGGCCGTCCAGGCTGCAGAGTTCTCCGCTGAAATGCACCGTGTCATTGCTTATAGTAGCATAAGCGCTGATGGGAGTGGTACAACCACCCATGAGCGTACGCAGGAAATCGCGTTCTATACGGGTGCAGAGGGCTGTAGCCAGGTCGTTCAGTGGTGAGCAGGCCTGCTGACAGAAATTATCATCTTCCCGGCATACGGCCACTACGGCGCCCTGAGCGGGCGCAGGCAACATCCAGTCCAGCTCTATGGAGGTAGCGGGACGTATGCCTATCCTTTCCAGTCCGGCGGCAGCGAAGATGGCGCCATTCCAGTTCTCGGCCGCCAGCTTTTGCAGGCGGGTATTCACATTACCCCGCAGGTTATGCAGCTGGTGATGCGGATATTTGCGCAGCCACTGGGCTTTACGCCTTACGCTGCTGGTGGCTATATTAGCGATATACCCCGGCTGGTCAAGAAAAGAGGTATCCTGCTTATAAACCAGCAGGTCTTTTACGGGACCTCTTTCCAGGACTGCTGCCTGTATAATATTTTTAGGTAATTGTGTCGGAACGTCTTTGAGTGAGTGAACGGCAATATCAATACGGCCGCTGAGAAGAGCGATGTCCAGGCTTTTGGTGAAAATGCCCTGAACGCCTATTTCGTAAAGTGGAGTGACGAGGTCGATATCTCCCTCGCTTTTGATAGGTACCAATGTTGTTGTATATCCCTGTGCTTCCAGCAGGGCTTTTACCTTATTAGCCTGCCATAGTGCCAGCTGGCTTTCTCTTGTACCTATCCGTATTTCTCTGTTCATGAATTATTCCTGGTTAACGCCTGTCTCAAAGATATCATTGATCATGGCGATATATTGATCACTTTTATCTGTTTCCCGGCGTACCTTTCCAGCCATCAGGTTGATCATCTTCTGGATGATACGGGAAGATACTGCTTCAATATCTTCCAGGTTGTACTGGTTGCCGTTCTTTTGTTGCTGTATTTCCTTTGCGTGTATCTCTGTCAGCTTATCTTTCACCGCTTTCAGCACCACAGCGTGTTTACGCATTTTATACCAGTAGAGGAACTCGTTCATGTGTTCCTCGATAATGGATAATGCCTTGGGCACTTCCTGCAGGCGCATCTGTAACGTCTCATCCTGGATCTTCGACAGTTCATCCACGTTCACGAGCTCAATATGTGACAGTTCTCTTACTTCCGGCGCCACATTAAAAGGGATAGAGAGGTCGATGATGAGTTTAGGAGAAGATTGCTCAAAGTGAGCAGGCAGGATGGTCGGTTCCGGCGCATTGGAGGCCACCAGGATGATATCAGCTGCCTGTAATTCTTCTGCCAGCCGCTCGTATGGCGCATGACGCAAACCATGCTGTGCTGCGAATTCCTCTGCTACTGATGTGGTACGGTTCACAAGTGTTACCTGGTTCACGCCCAGGTAGTCCATCATGTTCTTGCAGGTGTTACGCCCTATTTTGCCGACGCCCACCAGCAGGATCTTTTTATTAAGGATGTCAGGCACTTTATGTTCCAGCAAACGTACGGCCGCAAAGGCTACAGACACGGTACCGGAGCTGAGGCCTGTTTCATTCTTGATGAGCTTTGATACCTGCAGGACGCTGTTGACCAGCCTTTCCTGGAAACCGCCGAAACATCCGTTCGCTTTAGCGAATTTAGTGGCGGTACGTATCTGGCCAATGATCTCATAGTCGCCAAGGATCTGTGAGTCAAGTCCTGTTCCTACCTGGTATAGGTGTTTAATGGCATCTTCGCCTGATTTCACGTACGACAACTGGCTGAACAGATTACAATCTCCCTCGGTTTCATGGCACACCAGTTCCACCAGCTGTTGCGGATCATCGGCAAAACCATAGATCTCAGTTCTGTTACAAGTTGAGAGCACAAATATATCATCCAGGTGTTGAGACTTTGCACTGTCAATTAAGTGCTGGTATTGTACCTGGTTAATAGCGAACGATCCTCTTATAGCAGCATCTGTTTTCTTATAGTTGATACCAACGATATGAAAATGGGCTATATCTTTAGAATGACTACCCTGCATTTTATTCTTATAAGCTTCCGGGTGCAAAAATACTCGCATAGACCGCAAGAAAGGGCAAGAGGCTGTCATTAGTGTGTCATTTCTACACATGGTAACAGGGCTTGCAGAAAAATGATTTTTATCAGTTTGAACGCTGATAAGTATTATCTATCGCCGGATAACGAATAATTAATTTATTTCAACAATTGTATGACATTTGCAGGCTGGATAAGCTATTACATTTGCAACAATTTAAGTAAAGGATGGAAGCTAAATCTGATAAAGGAATTATTCTGATGAACCTGGGATCGCCTGATTCTACGGCTGTACCTGATGTTAAGCGTTATCTTAATGAGTTTTTGATGGATAAACGGGTGATTGATTATCCCTATCTGTTCCGTTTGTTGTTGATAAAAGGTATCATCGTGCCTAAGCGCGCTCCTAAATCGGCTGAAGCATATAAATCCATCTGGTGGGAAGAGGGATCTCCCCTGGTTGTGCTGACAAAACAATTACAAAACGCGGTACAGCACGATCTGCAGATGCCGGTGGAGATCTCCATGCGTTACGGTAACCCGTCGCAGGAGGCCGCCTTTGACAAGCTGCTGAAACAAAATCCTGATCTGAAAGAGGTGATCCTGTTGCCTTTGTATCCGCATTACGCCATGTCTTCTTATGAAACAGCGGTGGAACATGCCAAAGCGGTACATAAAAAGAAGGGCTATACATTCAGTCTGACGATCGTTCCTCCTTACTATAATGAACCTGACTATATCAATGCGCTGGCGGAAAGTATGCGTCCATACCTGGCACAGGAGTATGATCACCTGTTATTCAGCTATCACGGTGTACCTGAAAGGCACATACGAAAAGGAGATATCACCGGGAAGCATTGTATGCAGGTGGAAAATTGTTGCAGGGTAGATTCCCCCGCCCATGAATTCTGTTATCGTCACCAGGTACATGTGACGTCGGAGCTGGTGGCGGAGAAGCTTAATATACCAAGGGAGAAGTGGAGCGTTACCTTCCAGTCCCGCCTGGGAAGGGAAGAGTGGTTGAAACCTTACACGGCTGCCACGCTTGAAGAGCTGCCGAAGAAAGGTGTGAAGCGGTTGCTGGTAGCCTGCCCTGCGTTTGTTTCTGATTGTCTTGAAACACTGGAAGAGATCGCAGTGGAGGGTAAGCATACTTTTATCAACAGCGGAGGTGACAGTTTTACGATGATCCCCTGTATGAACGTACATCCGTTATGGGTACAGGCAGTCGTGAAGTGGATGACGAGCCTGCAATCCTAACCGGAGTTATTTATTCTACAAATAGCCACTACCATGAAAACACAGCCCGTTATCATTGTCGGAGCCGGTATTACCGGTTTAAGCATTGCTTATGAATTAGAGCAGAAAGGTATTCCCTATGAGATACTGGAAACAGGATCTCACGCAGGTGGCGTCATAAAGTCATTACATGTGGATGGCTATGAACTGGATGCGGGACCGAACTCCTTTGCTGCTTCACCGGAAATAATGGCCTACATTGATCAACTGGGACTGCATGACCAGGTACTGGAAGCATCTGCTGCGAGTAAGAACCGTTTCCTCGTCAGAAATAATCAACTGCACGCGGTATCACCTCATCCGCTTAAAATACTGCAATCAAATTATATCAGCGGAGGGGCCAAATGGCGCCTGTTTACAGAAAGATTTCGCAGGCCCCATCCTGCGGACGGGGAAGAATCGGTATCTTCTTTTGTGAGCCGCCGCTTCGGACATGAAGTGAATGAGTACCTGTTTGAGCCTATTTTATCAGGTATCTATGCCGGCAATCCCGACCTGATGTCTGTTTCGGAGGTGTTACCTATGTTGCCGCAGTGGGAGAAAAAGTACGGCAGCGTAACGAAAGGGCTCATGAAGAATATGAAGACAATGGGCGGCCGTAAGATCATTGCATTCAAAGGCGGCAATGCCGTGCTGACGGAAAAATTGTTGTCGCTGCTGACTGGTAATATAAGGCTGAACTGTGCTGTAACAGGCCTTACCCGTGGCGCTTCAGACTACATTGTACAATATAACGAGAATGGCAGCACCGGTATGCTGAATGCAGAACGCGTGATCTTTGCCACGCCAGCTTACAGTACTGCTGTTGCCATACAGGGCCTGGACGCCTCCCTGGCATCGCAGCTGCAGGGCATTCCTTATCCACGTATGGGCGTGTTACACCTGGGCTTCGGCGCAGAAGCACAGGAGAAAGCACCGGCAGGATTTGGGTTCCTTATACCACATGCCGCTGGAAAACATTTCCTGGGAGCCATCTGTAATTCAGCCGTATTCCCGGCCCGCGCGCCTGAAGGAAAGACCTTGTTCACCGTTATGATAGGTGGCGCAAGGCAGGAACAACTGTTTGACCGCTTAGGCGCGGAGAAATTACAACAAACAGTCGTACAGGAACTGATGGATCTATTGGGACTGAAGACACCGCCCGAGATGCAACGTTTCAGTCAGTGGAATAAGGCCATACCGCAATTGAATGTGGGGCATGCGCAGATAAGACAGCAGATACGCTTTTTTGAGCAGCGGTATCCGGGAATAAAAGTGGCGGGCAATTATGTAACGGGAGTAGCTGTGCCGGCCATTATACAGGCGGCAAAAGGTATAGTTGAAAAATGAATAGCAACCCAATGATTTAGATTAGATTTCCTTCACCCTTTTTGCATAGTAACTACTCTTTATGTTGTACTCTTAAAAAAATTGAGTTTATGACATAACGAAAAATAAAATTTGGGTGAGAGATATTTTAATCATAACATTGTAATAACAGATCTCGCCACGCTACCCACTTGAACAGCGTCCCACGGCGAGACTTTTTTTTATATATGGGTTCCATTGTTTTTAATAAACCAGCCTTCTCTATACAGGATCAGATTAAATTATTGTCGGCACGTGGACTTCTGATTAAAGATATCGCACTGGCTGAACATTGGTTGACGCATGTTGGCTATTACAGATTAGCCGGATACTGGCAGATTTTTCAAACCGATGGCAGGTTACATACATTTGCAGTAAATACGACGTTCGAGCAGATCGTAGAGCTCTATAATTTTGACAGGGAATTGCGCATGTTAGTCTATGATGCGATTGAAAGGATAGAAGTTTCCCTGCGTACCATTATGGTACAATACATGTCCCTGGTATACGGTCCATATTGGTTCGTAAACGCAGGGCTAGCCCATTATCCTGATCATTATGAGGAGAATAAACTAAAAATAGAGGAAGAAATTGGACGGTCTAAGGAACAGTTCATTGTTCATCATGACGAAGTATATGGGAAGTCCAATTTCCCGCCGGCATGGAAGACTATGCAGGTATTGTCTTTAGGCACTCTCTCAAAGGTCTACAGCAATATCAGTACTGCTTTACCTGAGAAAAATCAGATAGCGCGCAGTTTTGGGCTTCCCAATTATGTGTATTTCGTGAGTTGGATGCAATCTGTAACTATTCTACGTAATCTTTGCGCTCATCATAGCAGAATTTGTAACCGGATGTATGATTTTGTTCCACAAAGGCTTTCTACCATGCCATACCCCTGGATTTCCAGGTTACCTGCTAATATGCACTTTTCAAGAATGTTATACAATCAGCTATGTTCGCTCAAGTATCTGTTAGACCGGGTGTGCCACGGAAATACTTTTTCTGCCAGGCTGCATGCTTTAATAGCCCTCCATCCGGGTATAGCAGTCAGGCAGATGGGTTTTGTAGACGATTGGAATAAAGAGCCGCTTTGGGAATAACTGTTAACGGATTGCTAAGCCCGCTGCATGCTGAGCACGCCCGTATTGGCACGCTTTTCCATTGCATATTCGTATGGCAACAGGTAAGATACATATAGGCACATCCGGGTGGAGTTATAAACACTGGAAGGAAATATTCTATCCGCTGACCCTGAAACCAACAGACTACCTCGCTTACTATGCTGATCATTTTCAGACAACGGAGATCAATACCAGCTTTTACCATTTACCCAAGCCCTCTACTATCGAAAAGTGGACGGAGACGGTTAATGCCAGGTTCCGCTTTTGTCCGAAGATCAGCCGTTTCATTACACATATCAAGAAGTTGAACGATCCTGAAGAAACCCTGCCTAAATTCTTCGATATTTTTGATGCCGTACAAAAACACCTGGGACCAATCCTCTTACAGCTGCCGCCAAACCTGGGATTTAATGAGGAGAAGGTGGCCCATTTTTTTGAAACACTCAGAAAATACAAAGGATATACGTTTGCCCTGGAGCCACGACATGATACCTGGCTGGAAGATGCTGCCATTGCATTAATGGAGAAATATAAAATTGCATTCGTGATCGCAGAGTCAGGGAAGCGATGGCCATATGGGGAATTTGTGACCGCGAAACATATCTATGTGAGGTTCCATGGGCCTGATGGCTCTTATGCAAAATCTTATCCCGATAAGGTATTACAACAATACGCGGAAAAGATGCTGGCATGGCAGGAGGAAGGGCATATAGTATGGGTATATTTTAATAATGATGTTCATGGCTACGCACTTGAGAATGCGAAGACATTGATTGAACTGACAAAACTTTAATTTATGAAGACAGTAACGAAAAAGCCTGCAACCAAGAAGGCAAACAAACGCGCCGCTCCTGCACCAAAGAACCTGGTGAAGAAAAGCGCGGTTGCCCGGAAAAAGGCTGTGAAGGAAGACCTGTCCAAAACATATAATGAGTTCAAGGAATTTGAGGGGCAGCAATATACCGGTATGACGATAGGGCGAAGTCATAAGTGGAATTACGATGCAGGGGTGTGGAAAGAGACGAAGATCACGCCCGATCTGTGGGAGATCTCTTACGCTGTGACCAAACGCCGCGCAGGGCATGCGCCTGAAGGTTCGGGAGTACCAGTGGGTACAGAATATCACTGGTACATACTGGCGCACCAGAATGTTCGCAAACTGAATGCGAACGACTATACAACATCTTTGGCAGGTCTGAAGTTGAAGTTAGCGCATAAACGGGCTGACAAGGAGAAGTGGAGCCTTTCAGGAAAAACACAACGTAAACACCTCATTGAGTTCTTACAGGAAATGATCGCACAGCTGGAAAAGGAGCCGGCGCCGCTTGACTTTTCGTACAATGAAAAACATTATCTTGGAGAAGCAATTCCAATTGGACAAACTTGTCATGACGGCCTCTGTGAAGAATACGACGTCATTCTCAACGATGCCAGCATGGGCATTATCAGGCGAATGAAGAAAGGCTGGAAGATAGATGGTCTCGAAGACAAGAAGTTTGTCAATGCAATAGGAGAGGCAATAGCTCAATCATCACCCAAATAACACTACATATGCCGGAATTACCAGATCTGCAGGTATTCAGCCATAACCTTGATAAGAAACTGGCAGGGAAGACAGTGAAAGACGTGTCCCTGGAGAATACCAAAAAAGCAAAAGATACGCCTGCCGCTTTTAAGAAAGCTATAAAAGGAGAGAAGCTGGAGGAAGTATACCGGGAGGGGAAGGAACTGCGCTTCAGATTTAAGAATGATGTGGTGCTGGGTATGCACCTGATGCTGCATGGCAAACTATATTTCTTTGAGGAAAAGAATACGAACAAGCATACAATTCTCGAAATATTATTTGAAGACGGAACAGGGCTGGCGCTGACCGACTACCAGGGCATTGCGCTACCATCATTGAACCCCGAAGAGACAGGTGTTCCCGATGCATTATCAGATGAATTGACAGTAGAATACCTCCAGGAGCAGTTAGGTAAGAAGAGGACTGTTATCAAAAAGATATTACTGGATCAGCATATTATTCGTGGTATAGGTAATGCCTATGCCGACGAAATACTATGGGAAGCCGGCATCTCGCCGTTTTCCGTCAGCAACAGGATACCGGCAGCAAAAATTAAGGCCCTGCATCGCGCCATACACAAGGTCCTGAAAGATGCAGAGAAAAGCATCCGTAAAGAACATCCTGATATTATTGCAGGAGAGATACGCGATTTCTTAAAGATCCATCAGCCCAGGGAAACCAATAGTCCTACAGGAGGAAAAATAGAACAGAAGGAGCTGAATGGCAGGAAGACGTATTATACAGATGAACAGGAATTATTCGAATAGACGTATGTTCACATAACGATATATTGAGTTATTCCCCCTGAGACTATCCCATACAGACCCCAAAAAACATCACTGTGGTGAATGGAACAGGTGCCGGCGCTTTTATTCAACAGTATTTAATTCATCGTTATGGCCGAAACACAAAACACTTGTGCTGCTGCACCCCGCCCTCCTTACAAAGACAATGACGGCAATGAGATAAGCTCCTTGGGAAAGGCATTTGCAGGATTGCTTATTATCTTTTTTACGTTTTTTAGCGCCTTCTATCTGATAGGCCATTGGCCGGACAGAATTCCAGGGCCTAAAGAGAATACGACCTCACTTTATACCTTCAGGTGGTTTCACGTCAGGCTTATTGATAGTATAGCCCATACCGGTGTGGTAGTGCAGACAAGAGGTAACATTGCCGGGGTAGATAGTACACAGGCAAAGCCTGACAGTACTGCCGACAGCATAACACCTGCGGTAAAGAAAGTTCCTCCACAGGTACAGCAAAACCCTGCTTCTGTGGCAGATGAGATGCAGGAAGACAGATTGATACATATTAATACACTGCTGCTGATCATGGTGGGGGTGGCCGGATTTCTGGGTAGCATGATCCATATCTCAGCTTCCTTTACCAGTTATATAGGCGCCGGAAAATTCAGGAAGAGCTGGATACTCTGGTATTGTGTGAAACCTTTTACTGCAGCAGCATTGGCAATAGCTGTCTATTTCGTTTTCCGCGGCGGATTCCTCAATATGAGCGACGATAGTTCGAACATCAATATTTATGGATTGATGACAATTTCGATACTGTCAGGTTTGTTTACTGACCGTACCACACTTAAGCTGAAGGAAGTATTTGAAGTACTGTTCAGACCTAAAGACGATCGTCCTGACCAGTTGAAGAATGGCGGACTGAAAGTAACTGCAGTCGACGCAGCACCGCTTGAAGCAGGGCAGCCAACATTAATTACATTAAGAGGGGAAAAAATGGACGAAGGGAAGGTAGCTGTCACTATCGGAGATGACACTATACAAAATATGGAACGGAAGCCCGATTGTATCAGCTTTACTTATACGCTACCGGAAGCGCTTCAGGGAGAGGATACTGTATTACTTACCGTCCAGCCGGAAAATGCGGCTGTGTCGAACAGTTATCCTTTAAAAATAAAAACCGCATCTGATGATACTGTGACAACCAATACTACCAATACTTAAAGCAATGATAAAAAAGAAGACTGACCAGTAACAACCTGGTCAGTCTTCTTCCTGTTACGGATAGCGTAATGATGCCGCTATATTACTCTCAGCCGGCATTTTTTCTTTCTCCAGGATGAATACATCACCGTTATGGAGAATTGTTTGTGCTATTGCATTGTTTAGCAAGCACTCATCTTTTGGTTGTTCGGTTTCATGGATAACAATCTTGTTTTCATTCGCATCAAAGGTACCCCACAGATGAGATCCTTTCTCAACGAACAGGCTATCCACCTGGCCATAGTAAGTTGCGGGGATCACATCATCCGGTATGGATGAGGTCAGCGCACCGGCAGAACCGTTATAATATTTTTCCAACGCAACCTGTTGCCTTTTCTCAAAATAAGGTTGCATCTTTTCTCTTGCCTGTTTGTAGATATTCACCGGTTTTTCATGCTCAAAATTGCCTGTCAGCGATTCCTCAGCAATATGCTGATAGCGGGACACCTTCCGGTAGATGGGCTGCAGGTAATCTACCGCCGCCAGCATCAGCGGAATGTGTTTATCTGACAGTACTTCCTTCCAGATGGTTTTGTCTACTTCCTCCAGGTAAATGGCGATATCTGTTTTATGATCCGGATTAGAGTTCATCCCATGGTAATTGGCGCCTTCTCCGCCGCCGGAACTTCCTGTACGGGTTAACATCTGGTTTCCTTTTTCTTCAAAATGTATAACATCAGCCATACCATCGGGCATGCCTTCCACAGTTATTTCCTGCATACCAAATGCATCTGCGAGGAATAGCCTTGCATTGTGCTTGCTGAAGGTCAGCAGATAGAATTGTTCGTTGCAGGTAATGATTGGCAGCAATGGTGTTAACATGAAGGAATTATTGCAGTATACCTGCTCTGGTACAGACAGGGGCAGCTGCAGATAACGGAATGAATCTTCAGTGATGAAACAGGCCAGTCCTTCCTGCTGGTTGAGCCAGAACTGCTCATCTCTCAACAGTTCATATCCCGGTTGCAGCATCTGCTGTATCAATGAAGGATCGGTCTTTTTCTCTTCCAGCAGCTTCTGCGATTTTTGCAGCATATTTTTGAAGACGATGAGGTCCTGCTGTTCATTTACCTCTTTACCGGAGGAATGGGTGGGCAAATAGATTGACAGGCAGATATTGCCTTTTTGCTCCGCTAAAGCGGCGAATATTTCCTTGTCCGGCCTGCCAGATATCTGCCGGGCAGCAACAGCAGGATGTTCTTTGTCTAAGGTCTCCTCGACGGTTTTATCGGCCGGCGCTTCCCGGACGTTTTGCTGTTGCACCGCTTTTTTAGCGGTATCCCTGTTCGGATGCCGCATATGAACAGCAGGTTGCAGTTCATCGGGGCCCATTGTATATTTATCAGTCATTTCAAGATCTGACTCCAGTTCATCCGGAGAAATGGACCTCCTTAATCCCAGGCCTTCTTTTCCGTTGCCGGAAGGCTTCCCTTTGATTGGCGTAAATTTTCCCTTTTGATCTTTTGGCATAATATGTAAGTTTAGATTTTCTGCTAAAACAAACTCAGCCTGAATAAGGACTGATACTATTTTCAGCACACTAATATCCTGCCAAGCGTGTCCTGATGAGCCGGAGGAGTTTTTTGTTCAACTTGCCGTTAAGCGTTATATTTAAGAAAACTACCGTAAATTCAGACTATAAATTCCATTAGATGATTGCAGGCGTCCTAAAAGAACAGCCAGGAGAAAACAGGGTTTCTTTAGTGCCGGACATTGTTAAGCAGTTGGGAAAACAGGGAGTAACGGTTTGGATAGAACCGGATGCCGGGACCCGGGCATATTATCCTGATGAATCCTATGTACAGGCAGGCGCTCTTATAAAGCCTGCCGCTGAAATCCTGCAACAGGCAGACATCATCCTCAGCATCCAGATCCCTGATGAGCAATCCTGGAAGTCTATACCGGCGGGCAAAGTGCTGACCGGCATCTACCAGCCATTCAGTAATCCTGCAACCATGCAGCAATGGGCTGAGAGGCAGCTTACGACATTCAGTCTTGATAGTATACCCCGAACCACGCGTGCGCAGAGCATGGATGTGCTGAGTTCCCAGGCGAATATTGCCGGATATAAGGCTGTATTGCTGGCAGCCTGGACTTACAGCCGTTATTTTCCCATGTTCATGACGGCGGCGGGCAGTATTGCCCCGGCAAAAGTGTTGATATTGGGAGCCGGCGTAGCGGGATTACAGGCCATTGCAACCGCCAGGCGGCTTGGCGCTGTGGTAGAGGTATTTGATACACGACCGGCCGTAAAAGAAGAAGTAATGAGCCTTGGCGCCAGGTTTATAGAAGTAGAAGGCGCGGCCGATGCATCCTCCGCCGGCGGTTATGCGGTAGAACAGACGGAAGCATATAAACAGCGGCAGGAGGAAAAGATCGCGGAAAGCATCGCGAAGTCAGATATTGTGATCACAACAGCACAGATACCCGGTAAAAAAGCCCCTGTCCTGGTCACTACGGCAATGCTGGAACGGATGCGGCCCGGGGCGGTGATCATTGATCTGGCAGCAGCTACGGGAGGTAATACCGCGCTTACGGAGAATAAGAAGACTGTCGTGCACAATGGCGTCACCATTATCGGCGATTCCAATCTGCAGTCTTCGATGCCTTCGGATGCCAGCAAACTATATGCAAAGAACATTTTTAATTTTTTGCAGCTGCTGGTAAAGGATGGCGACCTGGTATTGAACTTTTCCGATGATATTGTGCAGGGCGCCTGTATCACCCATAGCGGTATCATTACCAGCGAACGGCTCAAACAAGCGGATAGTGTGAAATTATAAGGCTGTTCATCTATTTCTGAAATCAACGATCCCCGATAATGGATGCTCTTTTTTCTTTTTTACAGCAACACCTGGAAGCGGTGTACATCGTTATTCTTTCCGTCTTCCTGGGTGTAGAGGTTATATCAAGGGTGCCTTCCGTATTACATACGCCGCTGATGAGTGGTGCCAATGCTATTCATGGTGTTGTGATCATCGGCGCTATCATTGTAATGGGAGAAGCTGAAGCCGACAATTACCTGGCCCTGGTACTGGGTTTTCTCGCCGTTATATTGGGAACCATCAATGTAGTGGGTGGTTTTGTAGTGACAGACAGGATGCTTGAAATGTTCAAGTCAAAAAAGACCAAATAATCGTATCTAATCATTACACTATGTTATCGCTGATCTATCTGATAGGCTCTGTTACATTTATCATAGGGTTAAAGATGTTGAGTAATCCCGCTACGGCCAGGAAGGGGAACGCTATTGCCGCAGGAGGTATGACACTGGCCATACTGGGTACTATTTTCCTTTATGAACATCACGGGCAGGGATTGCACAACTACGGATGGATTATGGCAGGGCTGCTCATTGGCGGCGTTGTCGGACTGGTATCGGCCAGGAGAGTGAAGATGACAGCGATGCCTGAAATGGTCAGTCTTTTCAACGGTATGGGCGGCGCCTGTGCGGCTTTGATCTCTATCGTGGAGTTTGAGCACATGACGGATGTGATCTTTACGGGGGCGCCGGTAAGAATGCAGTTGGTGATCATTCTGGCTGGTATGGTGATAGGTTCCGTGTCTTTTGCCGGCTCTGTCATTGCCTGGGGAAAACTAAACGGCAGTATCAGAGATATTTCGTTTAAAGGCCAGCATATCTTCAACCTGATGATACTGGCGCTTATAGTGATGCTGGCACTTGTTGTTACCGTTGCCTTGCCGGCAGGAACGGTTATACTTTTTGTAGTAATACTCTTCATGTCGCTTTTATACGGTGTATGCTTTGTATTGCCTATAGGCGGGGCTGACATGCCGGTAGTCATTTCGCTGCTCAACTCCTTTACAGGTGTAGCCGCCGCCTTCGGTGGTTTCCTGTATAACAATCCGGTGATGCTGACAGGTGGGATACTGGTAGGGTCGGCGGGCACTATCCTTACGATCCTGATGTGTAAAGCGATGAACCGTTCCCTGAAGAATGTGCTGATCGGTTCTTTCGGCGGACCCAAAGTAGCGGGGGCCAGCAGGGAACAGGGCGCATATAAGGAGATCTCATTGTCAGATACCGCTGTTATAATGGCATATGCCCAGAAAGTGATGATCGTACCGGGATATGGCCTGGCGGTGGCCCAGGCGCAGCATGCCTGTCACGAACTGGAAACGTTGCTGGAGGCAAGGGGAGTAGAAGTGAAATACGCCATCCACCCGGTAGCCGGACGTATGCCCGGGCATATGAATGTGCTGCTCGCAGAGGCAGATGTGCCCTATGAAAAACTGCTGGAAATGGAACAGGCGAACGGACAATTCAGCACCACCGATGTGGTATTGGTGCTGGGCGCTAATGATGTGGTGAACCCCGCGGCCAAAAATGATCCTGCCAGCCCTATTTATGGTATGCCGATCCTGGAAGTGGAAAACGCCAGGAGCGTAATTGTCAATAAGAGAAGTATGAAACCCGGATATGCCGGTATTGAGAACGATCTGTTCTTCCAGCCCAAAACCTCCATGCTGTTTGGCGATGCAAAGCAGGTATTGCAGCAACTGGTGACTGAAATCGTTAACTCCCTGTAGTGGCGCGCCTTTCCTAAGGTGCTGTCGCCCTCATTGAATGGGCAGCGACAGTGTCACATTATCGGTCATCCCCTTTTTTTCAGTATTTTGCCGCAAAAATAAGGGGTTGGATTTCTTACCAAAAAAATTTACAGATACACTCACAGGACTGCCAGGCATGGATTTGGCAGCCTTTTTGCGTATACATGAGGCAGGCGAAAAAGTTACTTCTCTCAGGATCAATCCAAACAAAATAAAGGATGAAGGCGCAGTACAAAAGGTACTTAGCTCACTGACAGAAGAACCGGTAAGCCGGGTGCCATGGTCAAACTACGGATATTACCTGCCTTCAAGGCCTTCGTTTACCTTCAATCCTTTTTTTCATGGGGGCGCTTACTATGTACAGGAGGCTTCTTCCATGTTCCTGGAACATGTGATGCGTCATGTATGTAACCTGCATGTGCCTTTGAAAGTGCTGGACCTTTGCGCTGCACCGGGAGGTAAATCCACCCTGCTGCAATCTCTGCTCAGCCCTGACAGCGTGCTGGTGTCCAATGAGGTGATCAGGAGCAGGGCGGCATTGCTGGCGGATAATATCAGTAAGTGGGGAGCTGCCAATGTTATTGTGACAAACAATGACCCCAGGGACTTCGCGAAACTGCCGGGATATTTTGATGTGATGGTGGTGGATGCACCCTGTTCCGGTTCTGGTCTTTTCCGTCGTGAGCCGGAAGCAGTGGAGGAGTGGTCTCCGGAGAATGTGATCCTGTGCAGCCAGCGCCAGCAGCGCATACTTGCAGATGCATGGAATGCGTTAAAAGAGGATGGTATCATCATCTACGCCACCTGTTCTTATTCAAGGGAGGAAGATGAGGAGATCATGGAATGGATACAGGAGAACTTTGCCGTAGAAAATATTGCAATACCGGTTGATGATAGCTGGCATATCGTAAAAACAACAGCAGGGCCTCAGGCAGCTGAAGGGTATCGCTTTTATCCTGATAAAGTAAAAGGAGAAGGCTTTTTTATCACTTGTTTCCGTAAGAAGGCCGGAGATGTATATACCGCTAAAAGGCAACGGGATACGCTTACTGCGGTCGCTAAAAAAGATACAGAAAAGGTAGCGCAATGGGTGAAAGATATGGACAACCTTTTCCTGATGGAGCATCAGGGAGAGGTATTAATATTTCCGGAAAATATGGCGCCTGTTGTTTCTTTATTACAACAGCACTTATATTTGCGGAAAGCTGGCATAAAGGCCGGTCAGCTGGCAGCAAAGGAACTGATACCTGATCACCAGCTGGCAATGAGCACTATGACGAGTGAAACAATCCCGCAGATAGGTTTGACCCGTGAACAGGCCTTGCGTTATCTGAGAAAAGAAGATCCGGAAATAGCTACAAATGTGAAAGGCTGGGCACTGATGATGTATGATGGGATGGCGCTCGGATGGGCGAAAGTATTACCGAACCGTATCAACAATTACTATCCTAAAGAACTCCGTATTCTAAAAGAAGTGTAGGCAAATAATTTTTAATCTAGTTACCCGAAAGGTATAAACAGCGTAGTAATGGTAAAAACGTTCATGACAATTGCAGGACTTGTATTATGTGTAGCCGGTGGAATACAGGCGCAGGACAGGTTGCAGGTACAGGGTACCTCTCCTGACCTGTATGTATTGCACACTGTAAAAAAAGGTGAGACCTTTTACAGCCTGGGCAGGTCCTATAGTTTGTCTCCAAAACAGATAGCAAGTGAGAACAATATTTCGTTTGAACAAGGTTTGCAATTAGGCCAACAGGTAAAGATCCCGCTGAATAACACCAACTTTTCACAGAAATCAGAGCCCGAGCCGCATGGCACGCCGGTATATCACAAGGTAGAGGAAAAAGAAACCCTCTATCGCCTGAGTGTTAATCATAATAAGGTGCCCCTGGACAATATCCGCCACTGGAACAATATGACCGGCGATGGTTTACAGAAAGACAGTTATGTGATAGTGGGATGGCTGAAAGGCGGTGGTAGTCCTGCTCCGTCCGCACCGGTAGCAAATGTACCGGCAACGACACCTCCGGCAAATCATCCGGCAGCTACGCCACCGGCTTCCACTCCGGCGCCTTCCAATCCTGCACCGGCTAACCCGGCGCCATCAACTCCGGTTGCAACACCTCCGGCAAGTACAACGCCTGCGCCACCGGTTACCAAACCTGATCAGTCTGCGCCTCCTGAACCTGTAAAGACTCCCGACAGCAATAATACAGGTAGCAAACCACCGGTTACTACAGCACCGGCCGGGTCTTCTTTTGAACAGTTGTACAACCAGCAGACAGGCAACGGTAAAAACGTAACTTCTGAAAAAGGCCCCGGAGGCTGGTTCAAGAGCAATGCAAGTGCCGGTAAGTATTATGCGCTGCACAATACTGCACCAAGAGGTACTATCATTAAAGTGACCAACCCGCTGAATGGTAAGTTCATCTATGCAAAAGTGCTGGAAGCCATTCCGCAGATCAAGCAAAATGAAGGCCTGATCATTAAACTGAGTGATTCAGCATTGGAGGCATTAGGAACCAATGAAGCGAAGTTCTATTGCCAGCTGAGTTATGAAGACTAAATAAAAAATCAGGCATTAAGTACCAGGAGAAATATTCAATGATCTGGTGCTTAATGCCTGATTAATATTATCCGGTTTCCCTAATTGATCTTGTTGCCCCTTAAAAAAGCCTCAATATCCATCCGTTTCTTCCCTTCGAGCTGGATCTCCAGTAAAGAAAGATAACCGTCTGCAGCTGCTATTTTCAGGTAGGTTTTATTGTCACTGACCACTTGTCCGGGCGCTACAACTGGCGTAGCATGTTCTCTCGTTGCTTTGAAGATTTTCAATCCTTTGCCGTTAAGCATTGTCCAGGCAGCAGGATAGGGGCTAAGGCCACGTACCAGGTTGTAGATCTGTTCTACAGGCTGTTCCCATTTTATCTGGCAATCTTCCTTGAAGATCTTGGGTGCATGTTTAATGTCTTCCGCTTTGATATGCGCCTGCGGCGTTCCTTTCGCATTACCTGAAGCCAGTGCCTGCACCGTTTTCAGTAACAGGCCGGCGCCGGTGGCCATCAGGTCGTCGTGCAGCTCTCCGGCCGTTTCATCATCACGGATATCTACCGACTGACTGAACAGGATATCGCCGGTATCAATTTCGTGCTGTAGTTTGAATGTAGTTACGCCCGATTGCTTTTCGCCGTTGATGATGGCCCAGTTGATAGGAGCTGCGCCCCTGTAATTGGGTAGCAATGAAGCATGGACATTGATGGTGCCTAAAGCTGGCATATCCCATACTACTTCCGGCAGCATGCGGAAGGCTACTACAACCTGCAGGTCTGCTTTCAATGAACGCAGTTCCTCCAGGAACTCAGGATTCTTCAGCTTTTCCGGCTGCAGCACCCGGAGGCCTTTTGATACGGCATACTGTTTTACAGCGCTCTGTTGTAACTGTAATCCTCTTCCGGCTGGCTTGTCGGGCGCTGTGATGACGCCCACTACGTTGTATCCGTTCTGCACCAGGATGTCCAGCGATGCCACCGCAAAATCCGGTGTTCCCATGAAAACGATCCTGATATTCTTTTGATCCGTTAACTCACTCTGCATATAATAAATATTTCTTCCTGGTAGTTTTAAATTGCGTCAAAGCAGGTTCCCAGCTTTTGCGTATTTCCGCCTCGCTGAGGCCTTTTTTTATTTGTTGCTGCAAAATAGTATTGCCAGCCAGTTTATTGAAAAAAGGGATAAAGAATTTATCTTTTTCCGGGAATAGCCGATAAGCCTGTATCAGCCATTTCAACTGTACCCTGTCATTCATTTCCTTCCTTACAGCAGCCGGTGTACCGGTAAGATTGTAGCCATAACAGGTACGGTCTTTCAGTGGCGGTTCCTTGGCGCCTGGCGTGCTGTGTGGTGTGAAAGAATAGAGGTTTTTCGGATAGGAAGGGTGTCCGAATACCTGGAATGGCAGATCGGTGCCCCGGCCCAGGCTCAATGCTGTTCCTTCAAATAAACAGGTGGAGGGATACAGGTAGATAGCCGCCATATTCGGCAGGTTAGGCGAAGGTTTTACCGGCAACTGATAGTAGGTATGATGATCATAATGCTGGCAGGTGACCACTGTCAGGTCACAGTCTACGCCATTTTTCAGCCATTTCTCTCCGTTCAGCATCTTAGCATATTCTCCCACCGTCATACCATGTACAATGGGAATAGCCTGCATCCCTACAAAAGAGCGCAGGGAAGTATCCAGTAATACAGGTCCGTCTACATAGTGCCCGTTCGGATTGGGACGGTCCAATACAATAAGTGGCTTATGATTTTCCGCAGCAGATTCCATCAGCTCCTGCAGGGAGGAAATATAAGTGTAAAAGCGGGCGCCCACATCCTGTATATCAAAGATGAGGACATCTACATCTTCCAGGTCAGCTGCATCGGCTTTGCGGTGCTTGCCATAGAGCGATACGATGGGCAGGCCGGTACGTTCATCTTTGGCATTGCCTACTTTTTCGCCGGCATCGGCATTGCCTCTGAAGCCGTGTTCCGGGCTGAATATTTTCTGGATATTCACATGTAGTTTCAACAGTGAATCTACCAGGTGAGTATTTCCCAGTATCGCGGTCTGATTGACAAGCAAGGCTACTCTTTTACCTTTCAGCAGTGGCAGATATTCGCTGGTCCTTTCAGCTCCGGTGATGACCTGTGCGCATGCAGCAGTAGTGACTGCCAGCCATAATAAGAGAGGAATTACGATCTTATACATAGCGTAAAAATAGTTTAAATAAGGGAAGATATATTCAGGATTGGAAGTTTACAGGATTTATGCTAAATTGAATATCTATTCACTATTTTCTTACCTTGCAGCAATTAAATCCTGTAACACTTATAATTAAATTCTTATGCAAGCAGTTAAAAACGGAGATACGGTGCGTGTGCATTATCATGGCCGCCTGACCAACGGAACAACATTTGATTCTTCCGAGGGTAGGGACCCGCTGGAGTTCAAGGTTGGCGCCGGTATGGTTATTAAAGGCTTCGACAATGGTGTGGTGGACATGAAGGTGGGCGATAAAAGAACATTGAATATTCCTGTAGAAGAAGCATACGGCCCAAAAAATGATGAGCTGATCATGGAGTTCCCGAAAGAGAATATTCCGGCTGATCTGAATCCTCAGGTGGGTATGGATCTGCAGATGAGCAATCCACAGGGCCAGGTTTTCCCTGTAAAAGTAGCGGCTATAAGCGCTGACTTCATTACCCTGGATGCTAACCATCCACTGGCTGGTGAAGCGCTGATATTTGACATCGAACTGGTAGAGATCAAATAACACAACTGACGTTCTTAATGCAAAACGCTGATTACCCTCAAGGTGATCAGCGTTTTGCATTACAGCCATGTCATAATATTGCACTATTCCTCCGGCAATACGATCCGGGTTGGTTTTTTCTGATCATCGATGGCCACAAACGTAAATGTGCCTGAGATGGCCTTTTCACGGCCAGCATTGTACATCTGCTCCACATAAATATCTACTTCCACTTTCAGGCTGGTAGTACCTACATGTACTACTTTTCCCACCAGTTCTATGATGGTGCCATGAGGAATGGCCATCTTAAAGTCTATTCTGTCGCTCGATACCGTTACCATGCGCATACGGCTGAAACGGGTGGCAGTTATAAAAGCAGCTTCATCCATGAGCTGCATGGCTGTGCCACCGAAAAGGGTATCATAATGGTTCACTGTGTTAGGGAATACCGCTTTGAAGATGCGTGTAACGGAATCGGCTATCTGTTTTTCGTATGCCATATTGTTGATTTACTGTTTTTATCTTTCAGGTGCAGGATATGCAGTTGCAGCAGGCGTTGTTTAAACTGCGTCTGCCGGTAGGTAATTTTCATATCATTCAGGCATCCTGCGCAAAGGCATCCGGCATAAGCACCGGCTATAAAGGTGCGCTCTTCTTCTGTCAGCTTTACCTGCTGGCACTGGCAGCGGAGGATAGAACCAACACGGCATTCAAAAGCTGTATTACAGCGGGGACAGTTGATGGTTTCATGACAAGCCATGAAGTAAAGTTACGAATCAGCGCGCACGAAACCGGATTTGTTTCCTAAACAGCCGGGCGCATGTTGATTGTAATACGGAAAGTGCAGCAAAAGCAACTGCTTCTGCTACACTTCCTGGTTTTGAATGGCGGATAAATGTTTATGGAGGGTATGGTTATACTGTTGCCGTAACTGCCATCCGCATATTGCGGGCTGCAGCCACCATGTTACGTAATGCCTGTTCTGTTTCCGGCCATTTGCGTGTTTTCAGTCCGCAGTCAGGATTTACCCAGATATTCCGCGCCGGCAGCAGTTGTATGGCCTTTTCCAGCAGCGCTGTCATTTCTGCTACATTGGGTACCCGTGGTGAATGTATATCGTATACGCCGGGGCCGATCTCATAAGGATACCTGAAAGTGGAAAATACTTCCAGCAGTTCCATTTGTGAGCGGGATGTCTCGATAGTGATCACATCTGCATCCATGGCGGCAATATTGCTGATAATGTCATTGAACGCTGAGTAGCACATGTGCGTGTGGATCTGCGTGGCATCTTCCACGCCGGATACTGATACACGGAAGGCTTTTACTGCCCAGTCCAGGTAGGACTGCCAGTCTGCCTTACGCAGCGGCAGGCCTTCCCTGATAGCCGGTTCATCTACCTGTATCACACGGATGCCTGCTTTTTCCAGATCGGTCACTTCATCGCGGATGGCCAGCGCTATCTGCAGGGTAGTGTCAGCACGTGGCTGATCATCGCGCACGAATGACCATTGCAGGATGGTGACCGGCCCTGTCAGCATGCCCTTCATCGGCTTGTCTGTCAGCGATTGCGCATAACTGCTCCATTCAACGGTCATAGGCGCTGTGCGCTGTACGTCGCCATAGATCACGGGAGGCTTCACACACCTTGAACCATAGCTCTGTACCCAACCATTTTTCGTAAAAACAAATCCTTCCAGCTGCTCACCGAAATATTCAACCATGTCGTTGCGCTCAAATTCTCCATGCACCAGTACATCTATGCGCAGGTTTTCCTGTAGTTGTACAGCATCCTGTATAGCGCTGCGCATCGCGGTGTCATATGCATCTTTGCTGATAGCCCCTTTTTTGAAATCGGCGCGCAGTTTCCTGATATCTTCTGTTTGTGGGAAAGAACCGATAGTAGTGGTGGGGAACAGCGGCAGTTTTAGTATCTCTTCCTGCGCTTTCTGCCTGATGGGAAATACGTTCTTACGCGCAGCATCGGCTGCTGTCAATGCTGCCAGCCGCGCTTTTACAGCAGGTTTATGGATAATGGCAGCGGTGCTTTTTTCCTGCATGGTAGCCTGATTGGCCTTTAACAGTGCTGTATTGCCGGCAATAATATCCCTGAGTGCGATCACTTCGTATACTTTCTGTTTAGCAAAGGCCATCCAGTTTTTGATCTGCGGCGTCAGTACCGTTTCATCGGTTTCCAGCTCAAGATCGTAAGGGGTATGCAACAATGAGCAGGAGCTGGCTATCAACACCCGTTCTTCTCCCAGTGATGTAATAGCTTTACGTATCAGCTGCAGCGATAGTTCGTAGTTGTTCTTCCAGATATTCCGGCCATTCACTACACCTACAGACAATTGCAGTTGTTCCGGAAGAATATCCAGTATCGGGTCGAGTTGTTCCGGTGCCCGTACGAGGTCTATGTGTAAGGCATCTACGGGAAGCTGTACGGCTACCCGGGCATTGTCCTGTAATGCGCCGAAGTAGGTGGTCAGCAATATTTTTAACGCCGGAACGGCTTCACGGATCCGCGTATACGCATGTTGGAACAGCTCCCGTTGTGCAGGCGTCAGATCGGTTACCAGCGTAGGCTCATCCAGCTGTACCCAGGTGGCGCCAGCCTGCTGAAGCGATTGCAACAGCGTTATATAAACAGGCAGTAACTGATCCAGCAGAACGGTCTCCTCTATCCCTTCTTCCTTGATCTTGCCTAGCAGCAGGAAGCTGACAGGGCCTATCAACACTGGTTTGGTATGTATGCCCAAAGCAAGGGCCTCTTTAAATTCTTCAAGGCATTTGTTATAGAGCAGCCTGTATTGCTGGGAGCTGTCGAATTCAGGCACCAGGTAATGATAATTGGTGTCAAACCATTTCGTCATTTCCATAGCAGTGGCGTCAATCCCATTCTTCTGGTAACCACGGGCCATGGCGAAATATAACTCAGGACTGCCGGGAGTCACAAGGCTTTCCATCAAAGGCTTAAAGCGGGCCGGGATAGTGCCCGTCATAATACACATATCCAGTATCTGGTCGTAATAAGAGAAATCGTTGGAAGGGATCAGGTCTATGCCTGCATTGCAGAGGTTTTCCCAGTTCTGGCGACGTAGCTGCCTGGCTGTAAGCTGTAATTTTTCCAGGGATATCTTTCCCGCCCAATAGGCTTCGTTCGCCTTCTTCAATTCCCGGTTGCTACCAATGCGGGGGTAGCCAAGAATGTTGGTTTGCATATTTTTCTGATTTTAACGATAATACACTGCATGTTTCCTGTGCAAACTTATTATTATGGAATAAAATAATGACAATATATTTTAATTTGGTGTTTTGTTCTATTTAAATAGAATATAAAGATAAATATGCTGTTTGTGAATAAAACAAAGAGGGAAACAGTGTTTTTTTCTGCCGCGCGTAGAAATCATGCGTTGCTTATGCCCCGGAATCTTAAATTCCTTACGTTTGCACTATGTTCAACAATTATAGATACACGGTAACAGAGCGCTTTATGCGCTACGTACAGATCGATACGCAATCAGATCCGCTGAGTAAGAGCTTTCCTTCCACAGAAAAGCAGAAGGACCTCGGAAAGCTGCTGGTACAGGAACTGCAGGAAATGGGCATTAAAGATGCTGTGATGGACGAGCATGGATATGTTTTCGCCACTATTCCCGGCAATACGGATAAATCTGTGCCGGTGATCTGCTTCTGTTCACATATGGATACTTCCAGCGATTGCAGCGGCACTAACGTGAAGCCCATCATCCATGAGCGATACGATGGGGGCGATATTACCTTACCGGAAGAAGGGACTGTGATCAGGGCGGCCGAACATCCCTACCTGCAATCGAAGAAAGGAGATGATATCATTACCGCCAGCGGTTCCACGCTGCTGGGGGCAGACGATAAGGCGGGCGTAGCCGAGATCATGGACGCTGCACACTTCCTGCTAACACATCCTGAGATCAAACACGGCGATATCCGTATCCTTTTTACGCCCGATGAAGAAGTAGGCCGTGGTGTTGAAAAGCTGGACATGAAAAGATTGGGCGCACAGTTTGGCTATACGATGGATGGGGGGGAACGTGGATCGCTGGAAGAGGAAAGTTTTTCTGCCGATGCCGCCAGGATAGTTATCCAGGGCGTGAGCGTACATCCGGGTACTGCGAAAGACAAACTTGTAAGCGCAATCAAAATAGCCAGTGAGGTTATAGACGCCCTCCCGAAAGATGGCCTGTCGCCGGAAACAACGGAAGACCGTCAGGGCTTTATTCATCCGGTACGGATGCAGGGTATTGTGGAACATGCAGAGATAGACTTTATACTTCGCGACTTTATTACCGCAAAGCTGGAGGAACATGCAGCTTTCCTCCGGAATATCATGAACATGGTCATGGCCCGCTATCCGCAGGCCAGTGCAACGCTGACCATCACCCAGCAATACCGCAATATGAAAGAGGTGCTGGACCTGCATCCACAGGTAACCGCCAATGCAGAAGAGGCGATCCGCCGTGCGGGTGTCGAACCTTTAAGACTGATTATCAGGGGCGGAACGGATGGTTCCCGGCTCTCTTTTATGGGATTACCCTGTCCGAATATCTTCACCGGAGAAATGGCCCTGCATAGTAAATACGAGTATGTAAGCATCCAGGACATGTATAAAGCCGTGCAGACTATTGTACATCTGGCACAGGTTTGGGAAGAACGTAGCTGATTTAGTTGGTTGACTGGCAATAATTTGCCAGAACATACGTTAAATGTTTACCATATTATTGGTATCTTCCGGCCTTGTTGCATCTGAATTTAATACTTTTGCAAGGTTAAAATTTTTTTCATGCTCTTAGGACTCGTTACATTACTACAGGATTCTCTATTACAGCCAAAGGCAGATACGGTTGCCAGTGCGGCTGCAAATGTTGCAGCTGCTGATCAGCACATCAAATTACTCGATCTGCTGGTAAAAGGCGGGGTACTGATGATCCCATTGGGAATACTTTCCGTTATCGCTGTTTTTGCTTTTGTGGAAAGATACCTTACTATCTCAAAGGCTGGTAAGCTGGAAGATAATTTCATGCCCATGATCAGGGATCACATCTCCAATGGGAACATCTCCGCTGCCCGTTCTTTGTCGAAGAACACCAACAGTCCTATCGCACGTATGATCGATAAGGGGGTACAACGTATCGGCAAACCGATCGAGAGTATCGAAAAATCTATGGAGAATGTAGGTAAACTGGAAATCTACAAGATGGAAAAGAACTTAGTGATCCTGTCCATTATTGCAGGTATTGCACCTATGTTCGGATTCCTCGGTACCATTGCAGGTATGATCCAGACCTTTTTCAACATCTCTATCACGTCTGATATCACACTGGGAACGATCGCCGGTGGTATTTATGTAAAAATGATCACTTCCGCTACGGGGCTGATCATCGGGTTGGTGGCCTACATCGGTTACAGCTTCCTGAATGCACAGATAGACAAGGTTATTAATAAAATGGAAGGCGCTTCAGCAGAGTTCATTGATATTTTGCAAGAACCAACGAGATAATTCATTGATAATTCGTAATTGTAAAATATGAACTTACGCAATAGAAGAAATAAACGGCATCTGGAATTGCACAACGGGGCATTGAATGATATCCTGTTCATTCTCCTGCTGTTCTTCCTGATCGTATCCACACTGGCTAATCCCAACGTGATCAAACTGACGTTGCCTAAAGCCAAAAGCAATACCAAAGCTAAACAGACAGTGGTGATCAGTATCAATGATAAAAGGGAATTCTTCGTAGGTACCAACAAAGTGCCTTTTGAAAGCCTGAAACAGATGCTGATACCTGCTATAGGACGTGAAACCGTCGATCCTACTATTGTGATCAATGCGGAGAAGACAGTGCCTGTAGAAGATGTGGTGAAAGTAATGGAGGTTGCCCGTGAAATAGGTGCAAAGGTGGTGCTGGCTACAGCTAATCCACAGAGTAAAGGATAATATATCTTAAATACACAGATCGCGGTGCTAAATAACATTTCAACTGTTATATAGCGCCGCGATCCTCTTTATAGTAAAGCCTTCACCATCCTGTCCTTTCCAAACAGATCCTTCCTCACTTCCACATTCATATACCCCTGTGCACGTAACAAGCCTGCTGTCTCTTCCCCAAACGCCTCATTGATCTCAAAATACAGCGCCCCGCCCGGATGCAACTTCTCTTTTGCCAGTAAGCCGATCTGCCTGTAGAACAACAAAGCATCATCATCGGGAACAAACAAGGCGATTGAGGGCTCATAAGCCACTACCTGTTCCTGCATATCTGTACTTTCCCGCTGGCATATATAGGGAGGATTGCTAACAATAATATCAAACAT
This sequence comes from Chitinophaga filiformis, assembly GCF_023100805.1. NCBI lineage: Bacteria > Pseudomonadati > Bacteroidota > Chitinophagia > Chitinophagales > Chitinophagaceae > Chitinophaga > Chitinophaga filiformis. The sequence goes on along the minus strand of NZ_CP095855.1, from coordinate 7,256,043 downwards.
CGGTAGTGACTGTGATGCATTGGTATCAAGAATATCCATTTGCTCAAAATGAACATCCAGCTTTTGCTGCTGCGCATTGCCGCGGGCTGTTTCCAGGGCCCCTGAACTGACATCCAGGGCCCAGACGGTGGCGGTGGGCAGTTCTTTTTTAATGGCCAGGGGAATGGCGCCGCTGCCGGTGCCTATGTCCAATATCCTGCGCTGAGGCAGCTTACTGTTACGCACATCCTGCACGATCCATTCTACCAGTTCTTCCGTTTCGGGGCGGGGAATGAGCACATTGGCGTTTACCTGCAGTTCCATGCCGTAGAACCAGCTGCTGCCGGTAACATATTGCACCGGCTGATGTTCCAGCAATGCGGCAAGGGCTTGCTGCAATTGCGTGGCTTGCCCTGCTGTCAGTTCCCTGTCCTTATAAACGATCCTGTCCATCTTTGACAGGCCCGTCACATGCTCCATCACAATATGCGCGATATTGGCGGCTTCCCGCTGGTCGTGAACCGGTATCAGTGAGGTGATGAGCTGTGTAAAGGCGGCCTGTATTGTCATATGGAGCGTATAAAAATGTACGCAGCAGGGAAAATCCCTGCTGAAACGATATTTTTGCACACAAAAGTATAATATCAGACGCTATCATGGACAGCTCCCTGGATGAATTTTATATGCGACGGTGCCTGCAACTGGCGAAGCTGGGGGCAGGGAATGTAGCGCCCAATCCTATGGTAGGCGCTGTGTTGGTGCATGAGGGCCGTATTATTGGCGAGGGTTATCACCAGTTGTATGGTCATGCGCATGCGGAGGTGAACTGTGTCAGATCCGTCAGGCCGGAAGATCAGGCGCTGATCCCTCATGCTACCATGTACGTCAGCCTGGAACCCTGCGCACATTATGGCAAAACGCCCCCCTGTGCAGAACTGATCGTTGCCCGGAAGATAGGAACCGTGGTGATAGGATGTGTGGATACCTTCTCCCAGGTGTCAGGCCGGGGCATCGCTATACTGGAGGATGCCGGTATCACGGTGAGGACGCATGTACTGGAGGCCGCCTGCCGGCAGCTGAATGAGCGGTTTTTTACTTTTCATGAGCAGCAGCGCCCTTATATTATACTGAAGTGGGCACAAAGCGCAGCAGGGTATATGGCTGCTGCAGACGGATCGCCACTGCGTATTTCAAACTCCCTGACCGACAGGCTTGTTCATCGTTGGCGCAGTGAAGAAATGGGCATACTGGTAGGTACCAATACGGCCGTGGCAGACAATCCCCGATTGAATAACCGTTACTGGACAGGTAAAGACCCTGTCAGGATAGTGATAGACCGTACGCTGAAAACGCCCCGTCACTACCATTTATGGAGTGGGGCTGCCCCCACACTCTTTATCACAGCTGAAGCAGCTACTCAGGAAGGGGTAACGGAAACGGTTACCGCCGATTTTGAACAGCCGCTTCTTCCGCAGTTAATGCGGCTCTTGCATGAAAGACGCATATTAAGCGTATTGGTGGAAGGCGGGCCTTATGTATTGAATGCATTTATCGAAGCGGGGCTTTGGGATGAAGCCCGTGTTATCATTGGCAGTCATTCATTGCCGGATGGCGTGCAGTCGCCGGTATTGCCACCCAGCTTATTAACCGGAGAGACCTTGCTGGATGGCGACAGGATATTGTATTATCGTAACAGAAAGGAGGGAAGGGTATAATGAATTTCCTGCCGCGTTTTGTATGCATATTGATAATTTGCCGTTGTTGTATACTGACTTCATATGCTCAGACGGACAAATGGGTAGGTACCTGGACAATGGAGTACAAACCATGGCCTACCACAAGTGGTATTAAGCTGCAATTACAGATAGGCAAGCCTGAAAGGGATATGCTATACCCGGCGCAACTGAAAGTGATCTATTCTCCTTTTTCAGGTACTTATGAAGTATTACTGGCAAAAAAGAATGATTACCAGTTGGGCATTGGCCGGGCAAAATATCCGGTAGAGGAGACACCATTTCACCTGGGCGCCTGGATGCTTTATCTGAACGGTACATTGAACTACCAGGCGAAAGGCACACCGGAGTTAGGACTGCAACGCATGTGGATCAATTCATATGAGCTATTCATGCAGGGACTATATGCAGACGATGAAATGTATGCCTATATGAAAGACCTGCTGCGGGAATTGCTTTCACGTAAAGACATTGTACTGAAAAAGCAGAACAATACCCCCTGGCAACACAGGGATATACACCGGATCTTACATCCCGAAGCGGACTCCATCTACTTTGGGATCTATGATAAAGTGGATGTGTACGATTCCATTGTACCCTTGTCCATCAGAGATGAGGATGCAATTGACAGGGATACCGTCACCCTTTTGCTGAATGGTAAGCAATTGCTGGATAGGTCATTTATCAGTGAAACGGGAAGGACCTTACAATTGCCGCTGGATAGCGGTATCAATATTGTAACAATGTTTGCCGATAACTATGGTCGCCTGCCACCGAATACCGGCGCCTTTAAAGTAAAGACGACCACGGGTGCATACATGTTTGACTTCAGGGACAGATCAAATTTGTATGCTACCTTTCTTGTGGCGCAGCTGAACCGGTTGCCGCGCAAAGCCCTCAGGGATACTGTGAAAACAGGGATAGCAAATACACCGGCAGAAAAGAATAATAAATGGCCTGTGAAGGACAGCACGTACGGAAAGATGAAAACGGTGGCAGATAGCCGACAGCCACCCGTTGCCGGAACAGATATGAAGCGTATTGCCGGTCCTGGCGCCGGTCATCCTGTAAAGGACAGTGTCAGGGCCACTTTGCTTAAACCTGTCAATGACAAGCGTATTACAGAACGGCAGACGAGCGTGTTGGAAAAGATCCATGTACAGCAAGCCGATGTAACACTGGAGTTATGGGATGATGCAGCAGAAGATGGTGATAGTATTTCCATACGGATGAACGGACTGGAAGTAGTGACAGGTTTCCCGGTGAAAAGGCAGCGGCAGCAGCTGAAGGTAAACCTGCAGGAAGGTGAGAACAAGCTGATCATGTTGGCGGATAACCTTGGCAGTATTCCCCCGAATACCGCTGTTATGAGGATAGTAGCTGGTGCATTGAGAAAATATGTGACAATAAAAACCGATCTGAAGCAGAATAATATGCTGCTGATCATTTATGAGCCGGAGGCCGATACCACCGGCAAACAATAACAGCATGGAAGTTTATTTTACTATAGAGAAAACAGCAACCGCAGAATTCAAAGACAGGGGCAGCAAATTCCTGGCATATGCCTGGCCTGTAAAAACGGTAGATCAGGTAAAAGATTGTCTGCAGGAAGTGAAGAAAGAGCATCCCAAAGCTACGCATCATTGTTTTGCATACCGCCTGGGTACAGACGGATTGCAGTTCAGGGCTAATGATGATGGGGAGCCTTCCGGCACTGCCGGTAAGCCCATTCTGGGACAGATAGACAGTAAACAACTGACGGACGTGCTGGTGGTGGTAGTGCGTTATTTCGGGGGCACGCTGCTGGGTGCACCGGGACTGATCAACGCCTATAAAATGTCTACCGCCATGGTGTTACAGCTTATTCCGGTGGTACAGAAAAATGTAGAGGCAAAATATCGCCTGAGCTTTGACTATACTATCATGAATGAGATCATGACTGTGCTGAAACAGCAGAATTGTACGATATATATGCAGGAACTGCAGTTGTTTTGTGAAATGGAAATAGGCATTCCCAAAGCTGTGCAGGAGTTAACATTGTTAAAGCTGAATGATATCAGGGGGCTGGAGATAAAAAAGATATGATCAGGAGTCAGGAATTGTTGTGAGTGATTCCTGACCCCTGGTGTTTAAATATTAACTGCTTTCGCAAATCTTTCGCTGACTGACAGGTCTTTGCTTCCCTTCTCATACCTGTAAAATCCTTCGCCGCTTTTAACGCCCAGGTAACCTGCGGTGACCATATTCACCAGCAGGGGGCAAGGGGCATATTTCGGATTGCCGAAACCGTCATGCAGTACGCGCATGATGGAAAGGCATACATCCAGGCCGATGAAATCTGCCAGCTGCAATGGCCCCATCGGATGCGCCATACCAAGTTTCATTACAGTGTCTATCTCTGTTACGCCAGCCACACCTTCATATAATGAATAGATAGCCTCATTGATCATCGGCATCAGGATGCGGTTGGCAATAAAGCCGGGATAATCGTTCACTACACAGGGTACTTTACCAAGCTGCTCAGACAGTGTCACGATAGCTGCGGTAACAGTCTGCTCAGTAGCATAACCATTTATGATCTCTACCAGTTTCATCACCGGTACAGGGTTCATAAAGTGCATGCCGATGACTTTGCCCGCCCTTTGTGTGATGGCTGCGATCCGGGTGATGGAAATAGAAGAGGTATTGGTAGCCAGTATGGCTTCTGGAGACGTATGCATATCCAGTTCCCGGAAGATCTTCAGTTTCAGATCAACATTTTCGGTGGCCGCTTCCACTACCAGTTCAGCAGTTTTTACGCCTGCAGGCAAATCGGTGAAGGTGCTAATGTTTTGTAAGGTCTGGTGTTTAAGGTCTTCTGTGATAGACCCTTTAGCCAGTTGCCTGTCGAGATTCTTTTCGATGGTCTGCAGGGCACGTTCCAGTGCAGGCCCTGATACATCAATGAGGTTGACTTTAAAACCGTTCTGTGCAAATACATGCGCAATACCATTTCCCATGGTACCGGCGCCGATGACAGCAATTTGTTGCATGGTGTATTGATTTTTAAGAGATGGAGCTATGCCAGATCAATAACCATAACTGTAGTTATTGTTATTCTTACTCTTAAAGTCGCCCCGCTTCCAGGCCTGAATGAACTGGGCCCAGGCAAGGGGATTAAGAATATTCTGTGGAGCCTGCTGGCCAGCATAATACAGCGACTGCGCCTGTTTGTTCATGTACATATTGGTGGCTTCGCGGGCATCCGGAGGTATATAACGTGAAAGTGCGCGCATACGGGCCTCTTCTGTATTCTTGCGCGCCAGCTCATATTCATCGTCCGGGATGTCCGAACTGACGAATGCTTTCTCAAATTCTTCTTTGGTTGGGTAAGGTTTAATGATCGTAACCGGCAGATAGGTCGTATCGTCTACCAGTAGTTGTATCATAGAGTAATTGTTTCCCGGAAGGGTCATCGGGATCTTAAAATCTTTTCGCTTGAAACCTACAGCACTGAAAGTAAGGGTATCGCCTTTAAATGCAACAATAGAGAATACACCCTGACTGTTGGAAATAGTCCCGCGGTGCTGGCCCCTCACCAGGATACTTACTGCCGGCACAGCTCTTAAACTGTCTGCCGTCATGGTAATACCGGAAATCTGGATAATGCTGTCTTTGAACTGCGAGAGTTGGGCTTTCAGCAGGAAAGGAAAAAACAGGAAAAATAGCAGTATGTAGGTACTCTTTTTGTTCATGCCGCCTCTAAGATAAATTATTTGTTTTAAAACAGTCGCCATAGGATTGTATTCCAGTCATTATAGATGATGAATGGAAAAGAGATCGACAAAAACTATGACAGCGCTGACAAATTAAGTCGCAATTGGGTTAACTTTGCATTCTGGAATTAAAATTAACAACTATTTATGATCACAACGGAGCAGATATTGAAGGCTTTGAGCAATGTGGAAGAGCCTGATCTGGGGAAGGACCTGGTAACGCTGAACATGGTAAAAGACATTGAGATTGATGGTAATAAGGTGAAATTTACAGTTGTCCTCACGACCCCGGCCTGCCCGCTGAAAGATCTGATCAGGAATGCCTGTGTGAATGCAATACATCACCTTGTTAGTAAGGATGCGGAAGTTCAGGTGAATATGACAGCCAACGTAAACTCCAACAGGAAAGACGGCAGAGGTGTATTACCAAACGTGAAAAATATCATCGTTGTAGCTTCCGGTAAGGGAGGCGTTGGTAAATCCACCGTAGCTGCTAACCTGGCCCTGGCACTGTCTGAAGGCGGCGCCAAGGTAGGACTGATGGATGCAGATATTTACGGTCCGTCCGTGCCCATTATGTTTGGTGTACGCGGTGAACGTCCTATGATGGAAACAGTGGAAGGTAAAGGCATGATAGTCCCCCTGGAGAAACACGGTATCAAACTGATGTCCATCGGGTCGCTGATAGATGAGAAGCAGGCAGTTGTATGGCGTGGCCCTATGGCCAGCAGCGCCCTGAAGCAGTTCCTCACAGACGTGAACTGGGGAGAACTGGATTACCTGGTAATTGACACACCTCCGGGCACAGGCGATATCCACCTGACCCTGGTGCAGACAGTACCGGTAACAGGCGTGGTAATGGTAACTACACCACAGGATGTAGCACTGGCAGATGCCAAGAAGGGTATTGCCATGTTTGGTGGTTCACAGATCAATGTACCGATCCTCGGACTGGTGGAAAACATGTCTTATTTCACACCTGCAGAGTTGCCGAACAACAAGTACTACATTTTTGGCAAAGAAGGTGGTAAACGTCTGGCAGAACAGCTGGAAATACCATTCCTGGGTCAGATACCGCTGGTACAGAGCATCCGCGAAGGCGGTGATGACGGTATCCCGGCGATGGTAGGTGGAGACAATGCCACCCAGCTGGCATTCATGGGCTTCGCCAGCATGGTAGCCCGCAACATTGCGATGAGAAACGCTAATGTACCGCCAACAAAGATCGTAGAGGTCTTTGTATAAGCAGCAACATATTCAAAAGGAAAAGCCCTGCGCCATGGCGCAGGGCTTCTTTCATTATAGCAAAAGAACGATCACAATATGAAAGGTTTGCCTCCCACCATCACTTCCTGGGTAGTCTCGTCGAAAGTGGCTTTCTGGCCGGTACGATAGGCAGCATTCGCCATAATAAGGGCGATGGAGTGTGAATAGGCCGCTTCTATAGGCGCATTGGCCGGCTTGCGGTCACGTACGCTCTGCATCCAGTTGCGCATGTGGGCATTGGTGAGCGGATCGCCGCCAGTGTTGGCGCCGGTTGCCGTCCTGGTCTCATTGGAAGCGAGTGTCATTTCGGGCAGCAGATTGGCATGAAGTCCCATTTCCTGGGCTTCTCTTTCAGTGAGCCCGCCGGTAGGTGAGATCTTGTTTTTGTCGATATCGATCGTACCGCCATTGGAATAGTACATTTCCTTGGTACCGCCGGCTGAATTGGAAAACCTGGAGCTGTAAGCTACCTGGAAACCGCTGGTAGGATCATTTTCAGGACCGTATTCAAATACCGCTGTAATAGTATCCGCATTGGTACGGCCGTCTTTCCACATATAAATACCACCATTGGCTACCGCAGTGCGTGGGTGTTTCAGACCGCTGAACCAGTGTACCGTGTCGATCTGGTGCGTCATCCACTGACCAAAGATACCGGAGGAATAGGGCCAGAACAGGCGGTATTCCAGGTATTTACGCGGGTCCCAGTTGTCTTTGGGGCGGCTGGCCAGGAAGCGTTGCCAGTCGGTGTCCGATTCACGGATCTCATTTACCAGTGCAGGTCTGCGCCAGCGTCCCGGTTGGTTCACGTTCCAGGTCATCTCTACCATAGTGATAGGCCCGAATTTACCCTCCTTGATGAAATTGTTGGCAGCATGGTAGCTGTCGCCACTGCGGCGCTGTGTACCCACCTGGAATATTTTTCCGGACGCTTTTACTGCTTTTAACGCTTTACGGGCATCGTCCATGGTTTCTGCGAATGGCTTTTCGCAGTACACATCCATTCTGTTGCCCACCGCCTCTATAGTATGAAAGGCATGCTGGAAATCGGCAGTCGCGATGATCACTGCATCCAGATCCTTTATTTTGTATAATTCATCATTATTGACGCAGGCTTTTATGTCATGCCCGGCTTTACCCTGCAGGAATGCCTTTCCTTCCTCACGTCTGCGATTCCAGATATCTGATACTGCAATAAGATCGAAGTTCAGCTCCTTGTTATTGTTAAAAAAGCAGGGAAGTAAGGCCTGTCTCGCACGATCAGAAAATCCTACGAGTCCTACATTGACCCTGTCATTGGCGCCCATGATGCGCGCATAACTGCTGGCGGGCAGCCCCATTGCACTGAGCGTTACACCTGCGCCGGTGAGCAGGGAATTTTTCAGGAATTCACGACGTGATTTCATTTCTATATAGATTTAAGTTGTTTACAGTTTATAGGCGGTTTTTATCTGGTCATGCATATAGTCCAGCGTTGGCTTTACCTGCTGCGACATATTCTCCCAGCGGCATTCCAGGGAGATCCTGCCTGTATAGTGAATACTTGCGAGTGCAGCTATATAAGGCGTTACATCGTTGCCGGTGGAACCGGGAGCCGTTCTTTTCTCCCTTTCCGCAATATGGCAATGCACCAGGTTCTTCGCCGCTTTTTTGATCATATCGGGCGACTCATGTTCTTTCAGCATATGATAGATATCTGCCGTCAGTTTAAAATTCGGATGGTGCACGGCCGTTACAATATGATTGGCTTCCTCCAGTGTGTTCACAAAGTTGGTCTCTGTGCTGTTCAGGTTTTCAATGGCAATGACACAGTCATATTTTCCTGCCACAACGGCTATTTTGCGGCATAGGCCAATGAACTGCAGGGTAGCGGTGTCTTTATTGTAGTTGTCCGGCAGTCTGCGGGAGCCACCGCTGCCTAATACGATTAACCCGATGCCAGCCTGTTTGGCCCTGGCCATTACACCATCTACATAGGTGAGTACCTGCTGCTCATTGACGTTATTGCCGGTGAGCCTTATTTCCCCTGGAAAAAAGACATTGCATGCCTGTACCCTGCACTGCATTTTCTTTAATTGTGCAAGATGGACGCGGAATGTATCTTCCGGTATGGCCGGCGATAACAGTTTCTGTACATTTTCTTCAATGTAATCATAGCCGGCAGCATGTAACAGGCTATCATTCGTGCGGGAAGTAGCAACTCCGACCTGGGGGACCTTCACTTGTGCATTCGATTGCAATACACAAAGGAAGAGGGCTAAAAATATCAATCCGGAATAGTTTTTCATATTATTTTTTTCATGAACGCGGTGGTCAAAAGTTAGGAACATTATTTTAAAAATCCAAATGGGCGCGGGATGAGCGGTATCTGTCAAACGGGTCGGGCACTTTTCAGATTCTTTTGTTATATTTATATAAGACCGGAAACAGTATTCCAGAATTTACTAATATTTTCATTTCAAACGGCATTGCTTAAGTTTTGCTTAACTTTGCGCCCCAAATCAATCATTTATGAACAGACAGGAACTGGTGAATCTGATAAAGGAGAGGCAATCTTATCTCTGTGTGGGATTAGACACAGATCTTCATAAGATTCCCCGCCATTTACTTTCTCATCCCGACCCGGTATTTGCTTTTAACAAAGCGATTATTGATGCAACAAAGGATCTTTGTGTATCCTACAAGATCAATACTGCTTTTTACGAATGCATGGGCATCCGCGGCTGGGAAAGCCTGCAACGCACGGTAGAGTACATCCCTTCCGGACTGTTTACCATTGCTGACGCCAAGCGTGGTGACATAGGCAATACGTCCACGCAATATGCCAAAACATTCTTTGAAACATACAATTTCGATGCAGTGACCGTGGCGCCATATATGGGGCGCGACAGCGTGCTGCCTTTCCTGTCCTTCAATGAAAAATGGACCATCATGCTGGGCCTCACTTCCAATGAAGGCAGCCAGGACTTCCAGTTACAGCAGTCCGGCGATGAATACCTCTACGAGAAGGTAATGAAAGCCGGTATGAGCTGGGGAACGCCTGATAACCTGATGTTTGTGGTAGGCGCTACCCAGACCTCCCAGTTAGGCTATATCCGTCAGCTGGTGCCGGATCATTTCTTCCTGGTACCAGGTGTTGGCGCCCAGGGAGGCAACCTGCAGGATATTTCTGCCCAGGCGATGAACAAAGACTGCGGTCTGCTGGTAAATGCCAGCCGTTCAATCATTTACGCCGGCAACGGTGAAGACTTTGCCAGTGACGCCCGCGCTGCCGCCCTGCAGCTGCAGCAGGAAATGGCAGAATGCCTGGAAGCAAAACAGACTTTGGCCAATAGCTAAGCGGCTGTTGGCGATCATAACGCAGTCCATAGTCAGTAGAAAAATTCCTTTTCGGAATGTTCTTCAGACTATGGACTTTTTTTGTGGATGAAGTCTTAAATTGAGAAAGACTTATAAAACGTGTTCCACATGCTTAAAGACCTGTTTCAATCCCCCGATTATTTCCACGTAGACGATTTGTTGACCGAAGAACATCTTATGGTGCGTGACGCCGTACGGCAATGGGTGAAAAAAGAAGTATCGCCTGTTATCGAAGATGCCTGCCAGCAGGCTACCTTTCCTGCACAGATTATTAAAGGCCTGGGCGAATTAGGCTGCTTTGGCCCTACTATTCCACAGGAATATGGTGGCGGAGGTATGGACCATATTGCCTACGGACTGATGATGCAGGAGCTGGAAAGAGGGGATAGCGGGATAAGGTCTACCGCCTCCGTACAGGGCTCCCTGGTAATGTACCCGATCTATACCTTCGGCAGTGAAGAGCAGAAGCGTAAATACCTGCCTAAACTGGCTACGGGAGAATGGATGGGGTGCTTCGGACTGACTGAGCCGGACTTCGGCTCCAATCCTTCCGGTATGATCACCCATTTCAAGGATGCCGGCGACCATGTTATTCTCAACGGTGCTAAAATGTGGATCTCCAATGCTCCCTTTGCACAGATCGCAGTTGTATGGGCAAAAGATGATGAAGGCGCCATAAGGGGCATTATCGTGGAAAGAGGGATGGAAGGATTCTCTACCCCCGAAACAAAGGGAAAATGGAGCCTCAGGGCCAGCGCTACCGGAGAGCTGGTATTTGACAACGTAAGAGTGCCCAAAGAGAACATCCTCCCGAACGTAAAAGGGCTCAAAGGGCCGCTTAGCTGCCTTTCTTCTGCCCGTTACGGGATAGCCTGGGGAGTAACAGGCGCCGCGATGGATTGTTATGACACCGCCCTGCGATATGCTAAAGAGCGTATCCAGTTTGATAAACCTATTGCCGGTTTCCAGCTTACCCAGAAAAAACTGGCGGAAATGATCACAGAGATCACCAAAGCCCAGCTGATGAACTGGCGCCTGGGTGTGCTGAAGAACGAAGGGAAGGCCACGCCCGCCCAGATCTCTATGGCCAAGCGTAATGCCTGTGAAATTGCTACCAATATTGCCAGGGAAGCCCGCCGGATACTCGGGGGAATGGGTATCACCGGCGAATTTCCCATCATGCGCCATATGATGAACCTGGAAAGTGTGATCACCTACGAAGGCACCCATGAAATTCACCTGCTGATCACCGGCCAGGATATCACCGGACTGGATGCATTTCATTGATGCATTTGTCTATCTTTCGGGGAATAAAATCTTAGCGCAAGGTTCATGTACACTATAACGGATAAAACGGCCACTGTAAAACAACTGCTTATTTTGTTGCTTTTTCTCTGCATCAGTGCCCCCGCTTTTGCCCAACAACTGGTAACAGTGGAGGGAGAGGCACAAGGTACCTATTACATCATCAAATATCTTTCTGACGATACGACTTCCCTGCAGCACGCAATAGATTCCGTTTTTGCGGATATAGACCGGTCCCTGTCCCTGTATAAGCCAGGCTCTCTTATCAACCGTTTCAACGAAGGGAATACTGTTCGTATGGATCAGCACATGCAGGTCGTTGTGACAAGGTCATTACAGATCAGCAAGGCAACGGTAGGCGCGTTTGATATTACGGTAAAACCGCTGGTAGACGCCTGGGGATTTGGTGTGCACAAACCTGCCGTACAAAAGATACCTGCAGCCGATACCTTGCAGCATATCCTGGAACACGTGGGATACAGGTATTTGCAGGTGAGGGGGCAGCAACTCAGGAAGAAGAAAAAAGGTGTGGAGATTGATTGCAACGGTATAGCACAGGGATATACTTCAGATGTAATGGCCCGCCTGTTGGAACAACAAGGGATTAAAAATTATCTCGTAGATGTAGGTGGTGAATTGTGCAGCAAAGGGCATAACCAGCATGGTAAAATATGGACGGTAGGTATTGAACGCCCCGCAGCAGACGATAATGCTTATCCCGTACAGGAACTGCTGACGCTGGATAACAGGGCTGTTACCACCAGCGGTAATTACCGTCGTTTCTTCGACCAGGGAGGCACCCGTTTTGCACATAGCATAGATCCGGCTACCGGCGAGGCATTGCATAGCAACATCGTGAGTGTGACGGTAGTGGCCCGCGATGCGATCACGGCAGATGGATATGACAACGCATTGATCTTAATGGGCGTGGAAAAGGGGGTGTCATTTATCAGGCAACACCCGGAATACGGCCTGGAAGCATATTTCATTTACAAGGACGAAAACGGTAAAATACAGGAACGTTTTTCACCCGGCTTTGAAAAGATGCTGATCAGATAAAAAGAAGGCCCTGCAGTGATGCAGGACCTTCATCGGAAAAGTGGTTTTTTATAGAATATGCCTGCTTATCTCAGATGTACCCTCAGACCTACATTGGCCTGTAGTACATTATAGTTTGTAATTTCCTGCAGCTTGTATGGTGAATAAGTATATTGTACACTGGCATTAAATAACACAGGAGAACCCTTGCCAAAAGGAATATTGATCCCCACTTCCGGAGAAGCGGCAAATTGCCAGCTGTTGTCCCTGTCAGTAAACTCTCCCCAGTATTTGTTGTACAACATATTTACCGTACCCACACCCAGGCCCACGTATGGGATGATGGCCTTATCAGGTTTGGTTAGCTGATACTGCACAGTAGCCAGTATCGGCGTTACTTCCAGTGAGCGGGATTGTACCGCTGAAATATCCCCGCTTTTGGTAGGATATACAGCGCGTGGCAGTCGCTGATAGAACTGCTGGTAACCGCTTCGAAGACCAACGGCCAGCTGGTCGTTTATCTGGTATTGCAGGCCGGCCCGCCAGCCGCGGAAACTTGTTTTATCGGTATAGTCCTTCAGGGAACCAAGCGGTTGCCCGATAGAATAATCTACGTTAATGGATAATGGGGAGCGTACCTGTGAAAAAGCAGTTTGTACTCCCAGGAAAGCGATCATCGTCAGTATCCAAAGCTTCATACTTTTCATCTCTGTCTCTTTTAAAGTGAATCATTAATTGTTGTTTGCCTTCAGGTAAGTAGACTGTGCAAAAACAGCAGATATCATACTATCCACATTGCTGATGTTCCATACACCGCTGCCCCGCAGCATAGCATTCCATACAGCTACCAATTCATTGTTCTTCGGGTTTTTCAGGTCAACAATGTCCACAGATACTGCACGTTCTTTCTGGTACACCTGGTAATAAGTTGGCCAGTAATAGCCATAGCCTGGATAGCCCCAGTAGAAGGGATCGAAGTAACCGCCTATACCGCTCCAGTAACCGGGATCATAATAAACGGCGCTGTAAGTGTTGTCAATACGGGTAAGGTTCACCGCCAGATCGGGTTTGGCGGCCCTGCTCACTTTTGTGTATCCCCTTGCCTCTAATGATTGTGTAACATCCGCAATCAGTTTTTTGTCGTAGTCCGTCAACGCACGCTCACTGTTATTGGAATTACTGGCGACTGCTACGGAGTCGACGATACTAAAGGTTTTGTAGGTACTAAAATCAACACCATCTGCACGGTTGGTTACGTAGATCCTTGATTCTTCATCTGTCATATCTTTCAGCGGATCTTTCCCACAACTGCTGAATGACAGTGCCATGCCCAATGCTGCGCTCATTAATAACATTACTCTTTTCATATTCACGGGTTTTTATTTTGTTGCTATTTCAGGCAGGTAGAGGGAGGAAATTGAGACAGACTGTTATGTAACAGTATAACAGGAAATGTGCCAACAGCCGGATTGCAGAGCAGCACAATCTTTTAACGTATTTGAACCGGGGATGTTACATGAAGTTTATCTGTGAAATGTTAAGGTATTCTTAAAAGTAAAGGTGGGTAGGTGCATAGCAGGCAGAAGCATGCAATCCCTGTTTGTTTCAGACATTGCTGAAGCTGTTATCTGCTGTTGTTAGCGACACATTTGCAGGCAGGGAAGTTTTATTGATCGCATAAATCTCAGCCGCAGGGCATCTATTTGAGTTTCACAAATACCCGGCAATCATCAGCGGTTATTGAAGGTACATGACTTATATCCAGGGAACAGACACAAGGGCCTGCATCAATCCCGGCGAATGGACTGAACAAATAAATACCTTCAGCATGGGACGGTATTACCTTAGCAAATCAGGAATGATGTATAGAGACCGGTAAGATCGATTTTTCCTCTAAAATAGCCTTTAATTGCCCTGCGGAGGTAAAATGGATACCAGCTATGCCGCAGGTGGCGGCGCCGCGGATATTGCGTTCGTTATCGTCAATAAAAAGGGTGGATGAGGCATCCAGTTGGTAGCGGTCGAGCAACAGGTTGTAAAATGCCGGGTCCGGCTTACGGATCTTTTCCCTGCCCGATACCACAATACCATCAAACCATTGCAGGAATGGATAGTTAAATAGTGCCAGTGGGAATGTTTCGTTAGACCAGTTGGTTAATGCGTAAAGCTTATATTGATTACTTTCTTTCAGCTCCTGTAAAATATCCACAGTTTCCTGGATAGGCCCGCCCAGCATTTCTTTCCAACGGCCATAATAGGCCCGTATTTCTGCTTCGAACTTCGGGAACTGGTCTACGAGCATTTCGGTAGCTTCCTGCAGGCTTCTGCCGGCATCCTGTTCTTCATTCCAGGCGGAGGTGCAGATATTGCCAAGAAAAAACTCAGTTTCTGCGGCTGTTGCAAAGACCTTATTGTATAGATAACGGGGATTCCAGTCTATCAGCACAGCGCCCAGATCAAATACCAGATTGGAATAATTTTTAACAGCAGCAGTCTTCATGTGGATAAAGGTAGTCTATTTTATAGATTAAGGAAAAATATAAATTGTTACAAGATAATAAGATATCCTGAATATATTCTGTTATTTCCGCTCCCGCATATCCCGGAGTAAACGGATGCTTAACAGGGTGATGAGCACAATAATGCTGACGATCCCCGTCCAGATCCACTTTTTACTCGTGAAAACGGTAGTATTCCTTTCAGCTGGCGTTGAAGGCACATTCTTTATAACGGCCGGAACAGCTGCGATATTGCCCGCTTCAAGTACAGGTATCCGGGCCGGCAGCTTGCTGGCGAAATAGGGCAGGTCATAAACCGGCGCCGGCAGCTCAGGTACACCTGTTTTCAACAGGTAGTCTTTCCCTTTTTCCAGCCAGGCAGTAAGGTAAATATGCTGTTGCCAGGCGTTGATATCCTTCAACTGTAGCGGGGGATTATCCTCATTGCTGATAATGATAAAGCACTGCTTTGTTTTCAGTGATGTATGCAACTTAAATATTGAGGATTGGCCGGAAACAAGCGCAAATTCCCCGGAAGAAGGCCGTTCGCTGGTATCTTTTGTGACATAAAAATACCGTTTGAAGTACGCGGGAGTAGCCACTGTTAATCGCAGCTGCTCAATAAGGAATTCCTCTTTGAATTGCAATTGAATAACCGTTCTTCTGGCTGCAGTATTGTTCCTGACGGTTATTACGGGAGAGGGCAGTGCCACATAGGGCGTATCGCGCCGCAGCATATAGGAAACTGTCGTTTCCCCGTCAAAGAGCCGTACATCTGTCAATGCCGTATCGTAACATTTGGCGATGAATGCCGGATGCAGGCTGATATTATAAAACCCTGTTTCGCTGACTGCAGGCAACCCTGCCTGCCAGGTAAATTCTTGTGCGTTGGCAGGCAATATACCTGTTACAATGAACAGGAAGGCAAATAATTGAATGAACTTAACTGGTCGTCTGGTTTTCATCTGTCAGTAATATTTTTTTCAGGCGCTGATACATAAAGGAAATGATCAGCAGTATAATGCCAAGCGAAATAAATGCAGCGATCTTGCCACCTTCGGACAGGTCGTGCAGATCGAATAAAAACAGTTTCAGCAATGTCAACGCAAATAAGCTGATGGAGATAATACGCACCTGTTTTGACTGCCACCTGAAGCCAAGATAGATCAGCATAAAGGCAAAAGCTCCCCAAAGAATGGTATATCCCGTACGCTGGCTGTTGTTGGTGATATCGCTTGTATGGATATTCGGCTGCCAGGTACTCAGTGCCACTATGTGGTCCAGTGAAGCGCTTAACACATACACCAGGGAAAACGTAGCTACCCACTGGAAAATATGGATATACTTTTTATGACGGATCGCTTTCACGGTCAGGTATGCCTGGTAGAGCATTGCCAGCAGTGAAGCGATCAGCACATAATTAAGCAGGAAATGGCCTAGTGGTTTGTGCTCTTCCAGGTACGCCGACCGAACATCGATGAACTCGTCATTGTAGAGTACAATGAACACCAGTATAAATACAGCAGAAAGTCCTACAGACAGTATTCTGAATATAAGGTGTTCTTTTCTGCTGAGATAGAGCAGCGTGCAGACGAAAAGATAATTGTAAATGCCTGTGTTGATGGTCGTCACCGCAGGCCAGTAGATGCGTGATTGATAGTCGAGCTCCACTATACCGACTATATAAATAACAGCAAGGGAAAACACACCCAGCGCCTGCCTGAGCATTGGTGCCGGTATCTCTATAAAGTATTGTTTGTCCAGGTCCTTTTTGAGCAATCTTCTGATGATGAACAAAGCAGCGATGCATACAATGCCCGTAATGAATCCCTGGTTGAGCAATGGCCACATATGCTTACCGCCGGCATAACGGAGTTCGTCATACGTCTGTTCCCAGTCTATTATCAGGCTGATGCTCATCATAAAGAATACAATGCCGGAAGCATATTGCATCAGCTTTATTCCTGAGCGCTGGTATAACCATAGCAACAATACAGATTCTGCCGCCCAGAAGAGGGTAATGTGATTGCCTTTCAACTGTACGGGCGCCGCAAGGCTCAGGAAGCTCAGGGTAAGACCGATCAGCAGGTAGACCAGGTTCCTGTCTGCATGCTGGTTGCGATATAGTGCATACGAGAAGGCAAAGTTGAATACTGCCATGCAGGCGGTGAACAATCCCTGGAAGATCCCGCCGTGTATATGCGACAATATGATCATGCCCGCTGCGTAATAAAGGAAAGTATTGCTGAGTAAGATCAGTATTTCACCAGCTTTAAAACGTACCCGCTGCCGGAGATTATTGATCACATTCATCAGGAAGAATACCACGTAGAACAGCGTTGCAAATACCAGCGTTGTTACATAAGGAACGGGTTTGGTGGCCTCGTGTTGAATACTGAAAGACAGCCAGCTGCCGAAAAGTAGTACGGTAGCTATATAGCTGATGATATTAACGATATTCCATTTCTTGTAATATGCCAGTATCAGCATACCCACATTCAGGATCAGGATATAGGTGAACAGTACTGCAGCGTTACCTGCGCCCGTGCTGATCAGCAGGGGAGAGGAGAAGCCGCCGAGTATGGCAAGAACGGCCAGTTCTTTCCGGTCGTAACTGAGTGACAATACCACTGTGAAGGCAGTGATCAGCACCATCATAACAAAGGCCAGCGTCTGGCCAATCAGGTGATACTGCTGAAAAGCGATGGTGATACTGAAATACAGGACAGCCACGCCACCGCCTACGAGTACAGAGCTGAAAGCGGTGAAGGTCTTGCGCAGGCGGTGTGCCACCCCTATCAGGATACCACCGCAAACAATGCCAATGAAGGTCCTGCCGATCTCGTTGATCCAGTTCTTATCTATCGCATACTTCAGGAAGAAACCTATACCAATAACCAGAATAGCGATACCGATCTTGTTGAACAGGTTTTCTCCGATGAATTTCTCCAGGTCCGGGTTCTTTTCCCAGAAAGTAGGGGCTGGTTCCTTTGGCCTTGCAGGTTCCTGTGTTGCTGCAGGAGCTGACAGCGGAACCGTAAATGCCGCCTCTCTTGCTGGCCTTGGCAGTTCGGTGGCAGGCGCCGGTACCACCGTTTCAGGTTGCGGAGGTGTGATCACCTCAATAACAGGAGGGGCCGGAGCTGCCGGTATTACTACCGGAGGCGGCTCTGGCCGCAATGCTGGTTGCCTGTCGTAATCAGCCGGTATCGTTTTTTCTTCTTTTGTTGTTGGGGCAACTCTTTCCCGCTGTCTCATGAGAAGATCCAGCTTGTGGTTCATCTCTTCTATTTTACTTGTGAGGTCGTTCTTCGTAATAAACACCATTATAAGAATGACGATCAGAAGTATAAAGGTAAATACAGCCATAAAGCGTAGGTATTGTTGGGAATATTACATGAATATAGTCTTTTGTCAATAAAAAGCCCCGTATTCACTACGAACACGAGGCCTTATCAACATTGCAACTGAGTAAACGATTTGCCTGGTTTGTCAACGTCTCCGGATCTGCCCGCACTGTTTTAAAGTTTATAACTATTCCTGAACGGTCCTCCCACGGCCAGGGTACTACATAATTGCTGTGCCACAGGGTGCAGACGATTGATTTTCATTCCAAAACAAATATATTATATATTTTAATAAAAAGAAATATTAAGTTGAAATTCCTCATTGAGTTCTCTCATGTGGTAAAACCGGACCCATAAATTGCCTCACCTTTCAGCGCCTAATTTCGTCACTGCTGATTCTAAATCGCTACAATTTTTCCGCTGCAATTTGCCTGTTATTAGCTAAGCGCTACATGCCTGTTCTGCAGACATATGCAGCACAGAATTTGTTTTAACTCGCTGTAAAAACTTTTATGAAAACGCGAAACCTCTTATGTGCTGCTTGCCTGATAGCAGCTTTGGCAGCATTTTATGCATGTTCTGACGATGATAATCCAACTCCGCCTTTGTCACCTAAAGACTGGACTATTATGGAGCAGGCGTCTTATGGCAATATTGCCGAGATTGAAATGGGGAAGGTGGCTGATTCTATCTCTGCAACTGACTCCGTGAAACAATTTGGTCAGATGATGATCGCCGATCATACTATCGCGCAGAAAGACCTGCAGGGAATAGCCAACATGTTTTCTGTGGATATTCCGCAAACCCCCGACTCACTGCATGCAGCAAAGAAACAGCAACTGATGATGATGTCGGGCTATACGTTTGACACCGCATATATCAACGGGCAGATAAAAGATCACCAGGCAACGATCGCATTATTGGAGATGGCGGCTATCAGCGAACAAAAGGCTTTGCAGGATTATGCCAATAAATATCTGCCCAAGGTGAAAATGCACCTGGAACATGCACAGTCGATCGCTGATAATTTAAAACCTTAAATAACTTTTCCAGGGGAGCTGTGTGTATGATTTTAAAGGTGGTTTGCATACAAGCATCCTCTGACCTTTGCTTTAATTGGAAAACCCCGCGCATTTTTGCGCGGGGTTCATTATGCAATGAATTTATCTATCGATACACCACGTGTTTTAAGCAATGATATATGAGAGTTGGTTTTTTTGAATTATTTTGTTCAAAAGGGATATAAAAGTATTATACCACATACTCTTGAAGCCACTAATTTATATATCATGTTTAAAAGCTTACTCTTCTTCCTGACCCTGATCTGTGTTAAAGTTAATACCTATGCGCAGGACCCTTATAACTGGCATGAAGCCAGGTGGACCATCGGTGTTTGTGAACAGGATACCACTCATATTTTTTATCGCCTGCCTGCCAGGCTGGAAGGGAAAGTAAGTGCCGGTGTGTGGAGGCAGTCGGTAAACAGTGCAGGGGAATATCTTCACTTCAAAACTACGGCCCGCAGCTTCATTGTGAAGTACATCGTAACAGGGAAGAACTACGCCTTGCCTCACATGCCCGCCACCGGCGTAAGCGGGGTAGACTTATACGGAAAAGATATGCATGGTGGCTGGAACTGGGCGCCTCCTGCAAAATATTCCTTTGGCGATACCTGCGTATACGAATATCGCAACCTCAGCATTGCAGCAGGCGCACAGGCTGATTTTTATTTGTACCTGCCCTTGTATGCCAGTTTACAGTGGATTTCCATCGGTGTGCCAGGAGAACAAAAATTTGAGTACACAGCCGCGCACAAGGATAAACCGATTGTAGCGTATGGCACGTCTATCATGCAGGGGGCAGTGGCATCAAGAGCAGGGATGGCATGGACGAATATATTGGAGAGAAAGCTGAGCCGGAAGGTGATCAACCTGGGCTTTAGCGGGAATGGACGTTTCGACGCACCTGTCTTTGACCTGATGGCAGATGTTGATGCGAAATTCTATATACTGGATTGCATGCCCAATCTTGTAAGTAAGAAGGCATATCCTGCAGATACCATCCGGCAGCGCCTGATATATGGAATAAATAAGCTGCGCGCTCAACATCCTGATGTGCCCATTTTGCTGGCAGAACATGCAGCCGGCAACATGCCTTTAGGCATGGATACAGCAGTTATCAATGCATATCATGAAGCCAGTAATACTATTACTGAGATATTCAATGAGCTGAAGAAAAGTGGTGTTAAAGACTTGTACATGTTAACAGAAAAGGATATCAACTTCGACATTAACAGCACTACTGATGGCACTCATCCCAATGATTATGGCATGATGCAATATGCAGTGGCCTATGAGAAGAAAATACGTGAAATATTGCATGAGCCTGTGGGCAACCTGTCTACACAATATCCAGTGGAGCAGTACCGCGATGGCTTTGACTGGAGGAAGCGGCATGAAGATATCATTGCCAATATTGTGAAGAACAATCCGCAGGCCATCATCTTCGGTAATTCCATTATTAACTTTTGGGGTGGAGAGCCCAAAGGAGAGAAAGTAGCGGGCCGCGGAGAAGCTGCCTGGCAGCAATATATGGCGCCTTTGCAGGTGCAGAATGCCGGCTTCGGCTGGGACAGGGTGGAAAATGTGCTTTGGCGGGTATATCACGGTGAGCTGGATCATTTTAAAGGAAATAAGATCCTTGTCATGATAGGTACTAATAACCTGGGACTGAATACGGATGAGGACATTGTGAAAGGTCTTAGTTTCCTCCTGCAGCAAATCAGGTACAGAACACCGCAAGCTGCTATTTTTGTGGGTGGTATCCTTCCCCGCAGAGATATGCTGCAACGTGTATTGACTATCAATCCGAAAATAAAGACGATGGCAGTGGCCAATGGCTATAGTTTTTTTGACCTTTCGAAAAACTTCATGAATGGTAATGCGCTGAATGATGCATTATTCACAGGGGATGGTCTGCATCCGAATGAGAAGGGGTACCAGGTATTGGGTGAGCAACTGAACCAGGTGTTAAAAAAATAGCAGCGCCAGGACATTGTAGTAAAAGCAGCATAGAGGCATAAAAAAAGGACAGCAGATCTTTCCGCTGTCCTTTTATTTTTCGAATGCTACGCAGGTAGCAACATTATTTTTCTGCCAATAAACGCGCTGCTTTTTCCAGGTGTTCTACTGTCAGGCTATATATCTGATTACGTGTTTCAGGTTCATCAGCAAAATCCTCAGAAGAACTAACTGTGGTAGACACTGATTCGAGCATTTCCAGCAGACTATCTGCATCGCTACCTGAGATGATGTCGATCAGGTCAAGAATAACCCTATAGAGGAAGATCGGTGGTACAATTGCACGGTCGTCTGCATACACGCCAAATTCGTAAGAAACATTGCCTTTAGTTAAGATCACTGACACTGTTGTTTCGAAAAGCGATTCCGGTGCAGCTTCTTCTTCTGAATCGTCTTCCTCCCAGGCTTCCTCATCTCCGTTCAGCTCAACGCTTGTTTCTTCCCATTCTTCGGATTCTTCCTCTTCTTCGTCCCCCTCATATTGCCATTCAGACAAAACAACAACAATACCCTGTTTCAGCATGTTGTTCGTGAAGGCATAGCTTATCTGAGAGCCTTCTTCGTCGGTGTACGATAGGAATTCTATCCCCTTTTTCGCTAGTAATTTTTCCATTGCCTTGAATTTTGGCTGCCAATATAATATTTTATTGATATATGACCCAAGCTAATAGCTGACTTTATACTACTTATTCAGACGGAACGCGCTGAAATACATTTAATTACAACTTTCCATGTTGCATGAAAGGTAAAAATATCACAACTTTAACGCCGGTGCTAATATTGGAATTAAATCATTGTAGGGTGAAAAAGTATATTGTATCTATCTTGTTTACTTATCTGTTACTGACCAGTATACATTCACAGGCACAATCTGCCGCAGGGGCAAAACATTACCGGCTCATTGCACACAGGGGAGGCATTGTGGACAGTACCGCCGGCCAGAATAGCCTGCGGGCGCTCACCAAAGCGATTGCCAAAGGTTACTGGATGGTGGAAGTTGACCTGCGTATGACCAGAGACAGTGTGCTGGTAACGCACCATGACCGCACCTTCAAAAACTCTTTCGGATTGGATAGTGCGGTGTCTTCCATGACATGGGAGGCCATCAGTAAACTACACAATGCAAATGGTTACCGGGTATTGAAACTCGAAGAGGTATTGCAGCATTGCAGGGGAAAACTGGGCCTTATGATCGATAATAAGTTAGCTGGTAACGATACCACCGTCTGGATACGTTTGATCTCGCTGTTGAAGAAGTATGATCTGTATAATAGCGCATTGATGATTGGTACGGACGAATCCACCGAATATTTTACCGGGAAGATCCGGCTCAGTTGTACCCGTCAGCAGCTGGAGGCGAATATGCACAGACCTGACTATAGGTCTTCAAACTACTATCTCTTTTCAGACAGCATCAGTAAGGCGGACAATGATTGGGCCCGCCGTCACAACATACTTGTCGTTGGTGTGATCAATGCCTGGGCCTTTCATGGTGCAGATGCAGCATCCGAGGCTGCTGCACAGGCGGACCGACTGAAAGCGGCGGGGGTAAGGAACTTCCAGATTGACGCGGAGTATGCATCGCTGTTCGGGTATTAGTACAAGGCTAATCTGTTGTTATGTTGATCCGGTAGTACCATTAAATATTCTTTACGTTACCGCTGTACATGCCGTCTTTAAAAATGGCCGCATTTTCGTCGGTGAGAAATAAGACCAATTCAGCATCCTCGTCTGCCTGAATAGAAATGACCTCATTTTTTGAGACCAGTGACTCCATTTTATTAAGAGCTATTTCGTCGTTGACCTTAACTGAACCCTGATAGACGTATAGCAGTGCAGTAAATCCCTTTTCGGCCAGGGGCGGTAAAGCCAGCGTTTTACGAGCTGTCAGTTTCACATCGTACAGCCAGGTCTGACTGCTGAAGGTAAAAGCTGTATCAGATGCAGGTGAGGCCAGCAGCCGCCATTGATTTTCACTGTCATGCTCTTTGAGATCGTGGAAGATCACCTCAGGTGGCAGGTCTTTCCCGCCGGGCCTTATAAATATCTGCAGGCCTTCAAATGGCTCGTTCTGACCATCGATATATTCTTCATGGTAGAAGCGTTTCCCGGCTTTCATCAGCATCAGGCGCGTTGCCCCAACAGTATCTTTGTTGCCCTCAGAGTCAATATGCTGAACCTTTCCCGTCCTGAAGTAAGATAGAATTTCGTCATTGACATGTGGGTGCATGCCAATGTGCTGTCTGCCGTGTACTGTAGCATGGTCTATCCGGCCGATGCTGCCTATGCCGGAATCCTGGCCGGGCATCGCGAGGCCGGGGTAGAGGATCCGGATAGAGCCGTGGCTTTTAAATGCATCATGTGTTATTTTCTGTAACATAACGAGATAGTATTAAAGCAGTGCCGGCCATACCGGCACTGCTGCTGCATTACTTAAATAATTTGGAATAAATTTCCTCGAAAAGAATAGGTTTCACCTTTTCACCTTCCGGTGTGGCCCAGCTATGTACCAGTTCTGAGATAAACTGGCTGATGGTGGTGGTACGTACACCATGTTTTTCCCAGGTATTTCGGGCCACATCCTCTGCCATCTGACTTGGGGCACCCCCTCCGTCAATTACAACCTGCACATCAAAACCTTCTTCCACCATGGAGATGGAAGGCCAAACAATACATACGTCATTAGTAAGGCCGGCCATTACTATATTTTTTCTCCCGTCTGCAGCTTTAAGTACAGCGGCTTTGAATGCGTCGTCTTCCCACGCATTTGTAATGCCCTGCCTTTTCACACGGTTGGCGAATTGCTGCGGCAAAATTTCCTCCATATCTTTTAGTAGTGGTCCTTGTGCAAGGTCTTCCTGGCTGGAGGTCAGTACAACCGGTATATTCAGATCTCTGGCAACTCTCGCCAGGGTGCGTGCGCGGGATATGATCTCTTCATGAGGCCTGTTGGCGGAGAAATTAATGGTACCTTCCTGGTGGTCGATCAGTAGCATTACTGTATCTTCAATTTTGAACTTTTTCATAATTTATGTTTTGCTTTCGATAAGTTTTAAACGATGTTTTCTTTGAACTTATGAAGCAAAATTACATTGCTGAAAGAGCTGTACACGATGATAAATGTCACAATCGGATGATGACAATTATCACAGGGAATTGAAGATACGAGGCAGGAAAATTAACGGGAGGATGGTCGTCTTATTCTGCTTAGGGTTTCTCTCGCTATTCCAAGATAGGAAGCTATCTGGTGCTGTGGAAACCGTTGGACGATCTCGGGATATAAACGTTCAAAATTTTCATAGCGCTTTACTGCGTTGAGGCTGATGGTGTCGTCCACGCGCTTTTGAAAGGCAATGTGATTATTTTCGCTCATCTGCCAGAACATGGATTGTATAACCGGAATTTCCAGAATAACGTCGAGCTTTGCCCGGGGTAAGATGAGTAATGTTGCGTCTTCCCAGGCTTCGATAAAATAACTGGATGGGGTCTGATTAATATAGCTTTGACGATCTACCACCCACCAGTTTTCAATAGCCAGCTGAAGTATATGCTCCATGCCCGTGTCATCTACGCTATATTGACGGAAGGCGCCCTTCACAATGAAACCTGTATATTGGCATATCTTTCCTTCCTCGACAAAGTATTGTTTTTTTCTGAGCCTTTTGGGTTCAAATGAAGATCTGATGATGTCTTTCTCATCGTCTGTAATGCTTGCCCTGGCATAACGTTCTATATAGTCAAAAAGCGGTTCGTGCATCTTAGCAGATCATAAGGTGAATTGCCCGTCTGGCGGGACTTGTCAACTTCTCAAAAATAGGTCTTTTCGCCCTATCATCCTAAGGCGCAGGATGACTTTTCTGATGGACCACCGCAACATGCCGCTTTGCCGGGGAATGTTCAGGCCTGAATATGGGTATCGGAATGTGTTTTTAGCTGCTGGGAGGCCCTGTCAAATTTTTCACGGTATTGAATGGGTGACATGCCTTCCTTGCTTTTGAAGAAACGGCTGAAAGTCTGTATATCGTCATACCCCAGTTCATATGCAATCTCTTTGATGGACAGGTTCGAATAATTGATCTGGCGCCGGGCATGGATAAGGATCCGGTCGTGAATGATGTTCAGCGGACTACGTGTGGAAAAAACGGAAAAGAGGTTGGAAAGTGTTTTAGGCGATTTATTCAGCTTGGAAGCATAAAAGGCTACTTCATGCTCCTTGGCAAAATGTCTTTCCACCAGCCAGTAGAATTCCCTGACAATATCGCCCTGCCTTTTCTCCAGCTTATGGAAAGCTGTTGTCTGGATCAGTATCCTTACCGAGAGAATGAGCAGGCGCTTGAGAATGGCCTGTAGCATGTCCTGTTTTAATAGTTCGTCCTTTTTCATTTCTGAGCAGAACATTTCCCAGGATATCTCAAAATCCCTGATCTGATGGTCTTGCAGCGATATCAACGGTACACCGGAAGCGCCAAAGAAGAGCAGCCCTTTGCTGCCTACCTCGTTGTCATGGTTCACAATACAGTAAAATGGCTGATTGAAACGGACCATTCTTGCAGACTCCAGTTCTATATTATCGATCTTATGAAATTCGGTCAGAAAAATGATCTGGTTCTTTTTAAGCGAGTAGGGTATTTTATCGATGGTAATGTTCATCCGTTCTCCCACATTCCAGATCAATGTCATATCAGTTTCTCTCACATCAGTGATCATCTCAATGCTGGAGTTGTCGAGCTCCGATACAACGAGGCGTTCTTTGGTGTTGTTTACAAAAACCATGGATTTTTTTTACAAAGATAGAAGCTTAGGGCAAAGATGCAAGCAAGCGTATCCCGCTACCAGTGAAAGGTTCGGAATACGCTGACTACGATGGGTTATTAATATTTATTGTTATTTAACCACTTTTCGGGAAAGGAAGTCGCTGATGATGGCCGCAATTTCATCACCAAAGCTTTCGAGGGCAAAGTGTCCCGTCTCGAACAGATGAAATTCCAGATTTTTCAGGTCTTTCTTAAATGCCTCGGCTCCGGACCCGGGGAAGATGTAATCGTTCTTGCCGTACACGATCAGCGTTTGTGGCTGATGCTCTCTGAAATATTGCTGCCATTGGGGATAGAGGGTGACATTGTTCTGGTAGTCATAGAACAGTGCCAGCTGAATATCACCATTTTCTAGTCTTTCCAGGTGTCTCAGATCTATCTCCCAGTTGTCGGGAGATATCAGATGCGGATCAGGTACATTGTGGGTATACTGCCACTTCAGGCCCTCAGGGCTATGGAAGCCACGGAGTGTGTTTTCTGCTTCTTTGTTGTTCCTGTCTTTCCAGTAGGCCTTGATGGGATCCCAGAAGGTTTCAAGTCCTTCTTCATAGGCACATCCGTTCTGGATAATCAGGGAATCGATCTTTTGCGGGCTGGCACTTGCAATGCGGAAGCCTACCGGAGCACCGTAGTCCATCAGGTACAGGCTGTATTTCCGGATATCCAGTTTTTCAAGCAAGGCTGTGACGATCTTTGCAAAGTTGTCAAAGGTGTACTCAAATTCAGCCACCGGTGGTTGCTCACTTCTTCCGTAACCCGGATAGTCCGGTGCAATGAGGTGGTATTTGTCAGACAGGTCCCTGATCAGATTCCTGAACATGTGAGATGAAGTGGGATAACCATGCAGCAATACAAGGGTGGGGTTATTCCTGTTACCTGCTTCGCGGTAGAAGATGTCCACGCCATTAATCTTAAGGGTATTGAATGTTGTTTTCATGATTTATCATTTAAAATTGAGTGAATCATTATTGATGATCGGTGCAAGTTTGGGAAAGTCAATGTCGGTTACTGCGGCTACGTAGATGTAGTTCGTGAAGATGCTCAGTGCTATCTGTGCAATGATGTCGATGATCTCACCCTGGGTATAACCTGCGGCCTTCACATGCTGTATAGTTTCGTCGGAGACGGCTCCACGCTTGCTGAGCACCTCTTTGGCAAAACGCAGGGCAGCGGTGATCTTTACATCAGAATGGATGCCATGCCTCGCATCATCTGTTGTGGGTGCGTTCAACCCGATTTCCCCTGCTACAAAACTGTGTGCGGCATTGCCGTAGTCACAGCCGTTCGCGTTGGCCACCGTAAGGGCAATCAATTCGCGCAATGTACTGGTCAATGTGGAATGGCTCATGCCTTCATTAAAGCACATATACGCATTTAAAGTCGCAGACGAGTTACCCAAGACCCTCATCATATTAGGGATCATTCCCATCTCTCGTTGCAGGATCTCAAAAAGTTCCTTTGTCTTCCCGGTGGCTTCCTCCGGATCTAAAGCGGTTAAACGTGACATGACAGTTAAGTTTATTGATGGGGCAAAAGAAGACGTGTCCATGCAATCGGCATTGCGCGGCTCCATTCGTATTTGTCTATCTGGTAATGCTGTTGTGCGTGCTCATGGGAGCGCTGCAGGAAAGATCAGTCCGGGGAAAGTGCTGTAACCACGCCTGGTTCCAGGATCTGCAACCGGTCTGCAATGCCAAGTATGCTAAAGGCCTCCAGGAGATTGTTGTTGTTCTCAGTGTAATGTGACCAGCCTTCTGAATGCAAAGGAATGAGCGTTGCATTAGGAAAGGCATGAGCAGTGTCGATCACGTCATTAGTGCCCATGGTTAAATTAAAAGGTCCACGTGGGCGCGCTGCTCCGGCGAATACGAATATGTACCGCGGGTCAATACGTTCACCAAGCTTTTCGATTTCGTTGTAGTATACAGTATCGCCGGTTACATACAGCTCAAATGCCTGACTGCCACTTACCGCAATATGAAAACCGATCACGTCTCCGGTCATTTTAGTGATGCCTGCGGGGCCATGTCGTGCAGGTGTAGCCGTTATTTTTATGCGATCGCCGTTTGGCGCGTCATAGGTACGATACTCGCGGGGATCAAGCCCCAGGCTGCTTACACCGGTATCTTTCAGTCGTCCTGCCCCGGCCTTTGTCGTTATGGTGAGCTTTGCCTCTTTTAGGAATGCTCTTCCCTTTCCGTCAAGATTATCAAAATGCTGATCGTGACTCAGCAGAACGATGTCGATGGGTTGCTCAGGAAAAGCTGCCGGACCCGCAAGTTTCTCCTCGGTGCTTTTTTCGCTCAGCACAAACTTTGTACCTACAGGATCGAGTGTTGGGTCTGTCATGAGTCTTAGTCCACCTATTTCAATAATGACGGTGGGTCCGCCCAGGTAAGTTACCTGGACCTGTGTTGAATTGTTTGCCATGTTTTTTTGTATTGATTTATTCCGGATCGGGTTTAATTAATCTTCTTATCCTGTTTAGCGAGGCAACATAAGCTGCTGCCATCGTGATGAGTTTTGACAGGATAATAAACTAAATAGACTGGATCTGCCTGATCATCTGATTGGTGAAGCCCCATTCGTTGTCATACCAGGCCATTACCTTTACCAGGTCTCCGTCAACTACCCGCGTCATTTCCAGGTCGACCGTTGCGGCGAAGGCACTGCCGATGATATCTGTAGACACAAGTGGTTCGTCGGTTACGGCAAGTACTTTTTCGTAGCGTGCAGATCTGGATTCCTCGATCAGGATTTGGTTGATCTCTTCCACGGAGGTAGCTCTTTCTGCAATGAAGGTGATGTCTGATATAGAGCCGACAGGTACAGGTACCCTGACTGCAATTCCGTCAAATTTTCCTGCATATTGAGGCAGTGCTTTTGTAGTCGCTATGGCAGCTCCTGTTGCTGCCGGCGCCAGGTTTATGCCGGCCGCCCTTCCCATGCGGGGTTCCCGTTTGGATGGTGCATCAATAAGGGTCTGGGAGGCGGTATATCCATGGGTGGTATTAAGGACTGCTTTTTTTATGCCAAGCCTGCGGCCAAGTATTTCGATCACGGGACTGATATTGTTGGTTGTACAACTTGCACAGGAGAAAACCGATACTTTACCGTCTTCTGTATTTACGCCATGCACCACAGTGGGAGTGTCTTTGGTGGGACCGGAAATGACCACAAATTTCGCCCCTGCAGCCAGGTGTTTTTCGGCAGCACTCATATTGGTAAAGATGCCGGTACTTTCAATTACTACATCTGCCTGTACAGCAGCCCAGGGCAGGCTGCCAATATCTTTGATACTGGAATATTTTACAGGATGTCTGCCTACCAGGATCGTATCGCCTTCAATGCTGACATCCTGCTGATACTTTCCGTAATTGCTGTCATATTTAAGCAGGTAAGCCGCGTTTTCGATACTCATCAGGTCATTAACGGCCACAACCTGCAGGTCTGGCGTTTCCATGATAATTTTTAATGCTGCCCGTCCGATACGTCCAAATCCATTGATTGCTATCTTTTTCATGTGATGATAATTTTTGTTGTCAGATGTCCTTTGATTTATTATGGTTCAAAATTGCATCTTAAACGGGAATAAGCGTTAGGTAGTAATTCCCGTAGAGTTGGCAATTTTTCCCTGTCTGCTATGGCAGTGTTGTCGTCATTTTCCTGTTGCACAGGTCCGGATAGGATAGTCAATATCCGTTGACGCAACGATGTTCACATAGTTGGTGAATATGCTCAATGATATTTGCGCCATGATTTCCACGATCTGGCCTTCGGTGTATCCCGCGGCTTTTACTTTCTGAAGCGCGGCATCCGAAACCGCGCCCTGGCTGCGGAGCACTTCTTTAACGAAGTGCAGCACCGTGTTGATCTCCGGATCAGAAGACACTCCATACTGGGCTTCTTTCAATGCCCGTTCATCCATACCCATTGCTGTGCCGATAAAGCTGTGCAGGGAAATGCAATAAGCGCTTTTGTTCTCGCCGGACACGGTAAGTGCGATCAGTTCACAGAGTTCGCTGCCAATGGATGCATGACGTAAGCCGGCATTGAATCCGAGATAAGCACTAAGCGCCGCCGGTGAATTGGCTAACATGCTCATGATGTTGGGAACCATTCCCATCCTGCCTTTTACCAGGTCAAAAAGCTCCTTCGTCATGCCGGTGGCCTGATCCGGGTCTGTTGCCATTAGTCGTGACATATCGGTCAATTGCTGATTTAACTTGTTATATGAATGTTCACATCGTCTTGTCCTTACTTAGCTTCCAGCTTTTTTTTCAGGTCTGTTACCTGCTGCTCCAACTGTTGTATCTGCCTGTCCCTGGAAGATATTAGCTCGGCTATTTCCGCTTCAGTGAACCTGGGTGTTATGTGCTGGGGGCAGTTCCAGTCATAAGCTTTGATGTGGAAGATCATCATTCGCTCTGGCCTGTATTTGTAATCCTCCGGTTTCAGCAGATCGAAGAGAGCAGG
Source organism: Chitinophaga filiformis (assembly GCF_023100805.1). Lineage (NCBI taxonomy): Bacteria > Pseudomonadati > Bacteroidota > Chitinophagia > Chitinophagales > Chitinophagaceae > Chitinophaga > Chitinophaga filiformis. The sequence continues at coordinate 7,225,392 of NZ_CP095855.1, read as the reverse complement.
GTTGTCCTGTATTTCCACAATTTCCGCTTCTGCATAGATCTTCAATCTTGCCCGCAACGGATATGATAAGAGGATAAGGGAAACCTTCGGGTTTTTCGAGATGTTGCCTACAGAGATATACTGGCGGTTGCCACTGAAGTCGACGATACCGATAGTTTCATTGTCTATCACTTTAATAAAGCCTTTGGGTCCGCCGCGATGTTGGATGTAAGGATATTCGTTCTCCCCGAAAGATGCCATATAGAAACTGTCCAACTGCCCGATGAATTCCTCTTCAACCGGTGTTAATCCATCTACATAGCTCATATTTTCTACCCGCTCATAAGCACCCCTGCTGCCCAATCGTTTCTGAATGGTTTTGATGGCGTCTGTAAAAGCGAACTTTGAATAGTTCATAACATTGAGTTTAAATGACAGTACAAAGATCCGTCATGGATGGGTGGGAGTGGTAGACAGCAATTCCCTGAGGGTTAACAATTCTTCCCGTCATAGGAACTTCAAAATTAATTCAGAATATGCGCCTTGTTCATGCATTGAAGATGCAACCTTATGAGGCCCTTACATATCCCGCGAGAAGAAAGTGCCCGTCAGTATTACATGTCTGCAGAAGAGCCTGATCCTCACTGCGATGAGGATAAGCCACGATAAGACCACCTGCTAAGAGAGAGAAAATTAAACGGTGGAACACATAAATTAAATAGCGAAGCGTTCTTAATTATTAAGAATTTCCGGATTGTTAGAATAGCCCGGTCTGACAAGGCATCCGGCTGATTTTCTCCTACAGTTTATGCCTCTTACGACTAATTTATTTTATATGGAATTTTGTCATTGCTTTTTTTTCTCTAATTTAGGTTCTCAATATTTAAAGAATAAATAGTATCTGAAAAAGCTGTAATTCAAAAGTTAACTCGTTCCCTCAAGTATTCACTAATACGTTATGGACTTGCCGACTTTGATATGGACCCTGCAGTTTCGAGAGCCACAACTTGTTATTGTTAATTAGATCTTAATGAAGGTGCACCGTATTATTTATTTACTATCTGTCGTGATAATACCCACATTTTTGCATGCACAATCGAGTGTTGACGGGATTGTAACTGATAGTGTATCAGGTAACGCAATACCATATTGTACAGTTAAACTAATGAGGCCGCCTGCCGGCATGGTGCTTAATACGCAGACTGATAAGGATGGAAAGTTTGTATTTACCAATATCAACAAAGGAAGATATTCAGTTGAGATATCTTATGTTAGCTACACTCCTTATTCCACGGCGGAATTTGAAGTGAGCGGAGAGGGCGTATTACATCTGCCGCATATAAGAATGGCGGAGGCCCGCAAAAATCTCCAGGAAGTCACCATCAATGCCATCCGGAAGGTAATGGACATAAAGCCGGACAAGACCACCCTCAACGTTGCGGGAAGCGCTATCCTGTCGGGAAGTGCAGCCAGCGAGCTATTGCAGCAGATACCCGGTGTTTCCGTCAATGAGAAAGGGCAGGTGAGATTAAATGGAAAGTCCGGTGTGACTGTGATGATAGACGGCAAGAACGCTACATTAAGTGGAGATCAGCTTTATGAATATCTTCAAAACATGCAGGGCGAATCCATTAGTAAAGTTGAAGTGTACGCCATTCCTCCCGCTAAATATGACGCAGCAGGAGCGGCCGGACTAATAAATATCATCACCAAAAAGAGTAACCAGAAAGGGTTTAACGGAACCGTTACCACCGGCTATAACCAGGGCTTTTTTCCAAATTTCATGGAGTCGGTAGCCGTCAATTACAAAAGAAAGAAGCTTAATATTTATGCTTCGTACAATTACAGTAACCTGCGCAAATCCGTGGATTTTGTGCTGGATAGAGCTATAAGTGGAGATCAGCCTGTTAATATTCATGAGGATACCTATTTCCTGCCGCATTTCAGGAACCATACGGCGAAGCTGGGTATTGATTACGATATAACTAAAAAGGATTTCATAAGTTTAAATGCATATTATAATTCATTTAGCAAAATAAGGTCCATTCACGATACTTCCACTGCCAGCAGTAGTCGTCCCGGAATTGATTCCAGTTATAATACATGGACAGACAATAACAAGAAACTAACGAACTATGCGTTTACGGTAAATTATCTGAGGAACCTTAGTTCCTCTGGTCATAAAATTGAATTTAACTATGCGCTTTCAAAATTTGATAATACCGACAGGCGCGTTAACCGGAATGCATCTTATAATAATACAGATGAACTTATTCGCCCTGTGCAGCATGTTATCAACAACGCACCTTTTAATATCTACAACCATATTGGAAGGATAGACTATACCCTTCCTCTTAGTAATGGCATGCTGCTGGAAGCTGGTACAAAGGGCTCCTGGACCAGACAGCGGAACTACCTGCGTTATGATTCGCTGACGAACGGTCATTATGAGAATGTGGAATCGAGAAATAATGATTATCGGTATAAAGAAGATGTATTGGCAGGATATATCAATGCCAAGAAAGATATAAAGGGGCTCACTGTCTTATTAGGACTAAGAGTAGAGCATACCAGTTCTGCTTCTGAACTATTGCTGAAGGACATCGCTTATAAATATGATTATACTGATTTCTTTCCCAGTGCAAGCCTTTCAAAGAAAATAAACCGTCACCACCTGCTGAACCTGTCTTATAGCAGGCGCATTAACAGGCCATCTTACCAGGACCTTGATCCCACTTTAATCTATGTAGGCGCCTATTACTATGTGACGGGCAATCCATTACTTAAGCCGGATTATACCAGTGCTGTTAACCTCACAGAAACTTTTCGGGACAGGTACTCATTAACCCTCGGGTATAGCAGGACAAGTCATCCCATTACAGGTATACATACAATAGATAGTATCACCCACGTTGATATTTCCACTTCCATCAACCTTGATGCACGTAACATCATTTCGCTGACTTTGCTGGCTCCATTCGATATTGCCAGCTGGTGGACAGTTGAAAATAGTGTTGGAGGTTATTATGACCAGTTTAAAGCCAATAACTATTTAGGCCGGTCTTATAATAAAGAGCAGTTTGTATATAACATCAGTACCATACATACTTTTACCCTGCCGGCGTCCTACCGTTTTGATGTTTCATTTAAGTATGAATCTCCCCGCATATTCGGCCTGGAAAAGCTGGAATCATTGATCAATCTCAGTGTGGGCGCACAAAAATCGTTGCTTAATAAAAAAGCCAATATAAAGCTGAGTGTATACAACATCCTAAACAAATTGAACTATGTACATCATTATGTATATGCCAATGTAAACGGAAGAGAGGCTAACTATCTTGATCTTCGGCAATTACGTTTGTCTTTCACATACAATTTCGGGACTAGCCAGATGAAAGGAAGGAAAAGTAGTGCAGATGTCGATAATGCAGAAAGCAGGATCAAAGACAGATAGGAATTTTTAACAGACATTTTAGTGTATTGTAACCCGGTAACAGGTAATACCATGTTACAGATATTTTTTTGCCATTAAAGAAACCCAAAATGAATCAGCCGCATGACGCTATGAAAGGGCTGGTGAGTAAAACCCTGGCAGGAAGGACCGGAAAGGACCTGCTAAATCTACCCACCAAAATAAAACAGGAAATAACGGATGCACATACTCCGTTCCTGGCGCCACGTAATGAAACGGAAAAGACACTGCAAAGTATCTGGGAGAGCCTGCTGAAAAGGGATGGATTTGGCGTGAACGATAATTTTTTCACGATAGGAGGGGGGAGCCTGAAAGCTATTCAGCTGTTATCCAGGATCACCAGCCGTTTTTCCATTCATATCCAGCTGACGGATATTTTCAATTATCCTACTATTGCCCTGCTGGCTGCACATATAGATCGACAGGAACGGGTGGTGGCTATTCAGGCGCCGGCTCCGGCTCCAAAAACAGAGAAGATACCACTTTCCTACAGTCAGGAACGATTATGGTTGATCGATCAGCTGGAAGGTAATACCGTACAATATAATATACCTATGGTGTTTACGTTGGAAGGCCCTCTGAATGTAGACGCATTGTTTTATGCCCTCAGGGGTATTGTGCAGCGACATGAGGTGCTTAGAACGGCAATTATAGGAAGAGATGGCATCGCCAGCCAGGAGGTTAAGAGTGCAGGCGAATGGCAACCTGAAATGACGGACCATGATCTTGATGATAATACCCTGCATGAATTTATCCTTTCTTTAATAAACCAGCCATTTGACCTGGCTGCAGGGTATATGTTGCGGGCACATTTGGTGCGGAGAAAGCCGGATTTACACGTGCTGGTGCTTGTGATGCATCATATTGCCACAGATGGATGGTCGTCGGCTATACTGATGAATGAACTGACAACATTGTACGAGGCCCGTATAAACAATATCCCAGACCCCTTAACACCATTGGCCATACAGTATGCAGATTTCGCTGTCTGGCAACGTACTTACCTTGAAAGCGCTCTTCCTGGTAAACTGCAATATTGGAAAGAAAGGTTACAGGATGTACTCCCCCTGCAATTACCGGCTGATTATGAACGACCGTTCCGGCAAAGCAACCGTGGAGCATTGGTCAGATACCAGCTGGACGCAGATCTTATCCCTCAGCTGGAAATACTGTGTGCCAATGAAGGCGTTACGTTGTTTATGGCGATGCTGGCCGCTTTTAAGGTATTGCTTTACCGGTACAGTGGCCAGGGCGATATCTGTGTAGGTACTCCTGTTGCCAACAGGGGGCGTGCAGAAACTGAGAGCCTGATTGGATTTTTTGTCAATACCCTTGCGCTGAGAAGCAATTTAGGTGAAGACCCTTCTTTTCAGGAATTATTGCAGCAGGTGAAAACCAATACGCTGGAGGCATACTTACATCAGGAGGTACCATTTGAAAAAGTAGTTGATGCAGTCGTGAAGCAAAGGGATGCCTCACGTAACCCTTTATTCCAGGTAATGTTCGCCATGCAGGATAATGAGCAGGCAGACATTAGTGGCCGCGATTTTGGCGGACTACGCCTGCAGGCTCAAAAAAGGATCACCACTACTGCTAAGTTTGATCTTACCTTTTATGTGAACAGGAATGAAGACGGATTACAGATAACTGCTGAATACTGTACAGACCTTTACACTGAACCTACCATCTCCAGGATGCTGGGGCAATATTCAAACCTGCTCAGATCAGCGGTAGGTGAGCCGGTACAGAAAATAGGGGCCATGCAGATGCTGGATAGTGAAGAGTTGCAACAGTTGCTGGTCGCTTTCAACAATACTAAGATGCCATATCCGGCAGATAAAACGATGATCGCCCTTTTTGAAGAGCAGGCATTAAAGACACCGGAACATGTGGCCATCATATTCGGGCAGGCACAGCTCACATACAAAGAACTTAATCAGCGTGCCACCCAGCTGGCCCGTCATTTACAGGCGAAGGGCGTCAGTAAAGGAGATTTGATACCTGTATGCCTGGAGAAGGGCCTGGACATGATCGTTAGCATACTGGGGATACAAAAGGCAGGCGCCGCGTATGTACCGGTAGATCCATCATTGCCCCAGGACAGGATCTCTTATATGCTTCAGAATGCAGCAGCCAGGCTCATTGTTACCAATGCCGCATGCAAGGGGAAATTGTCCCTTCAGGAAGAGATCAGTATGATAGAGCTGGATACGGCATGGTCTTTCATTGCAACAGCAGTTGAAGATGACCTGGTAAATACCCTGGCGCCGGATGATGTGATACATATCATATTTACCTCCGGCTCTACAGGAAAACCTAAGGGTGTTATGATCACACATCGCAATATGGTCAATTGTATTGCATATATGGTCAGGACCCTGGCGTTTGAAGCGACATCCACGATGCTATCCTTCAGTACTTTTAGTTTCGATATTTTTTACCTCGAATTATATATGCCGCTTACAAGCGGCGGAACAGTGGTGATGGTAGAGCGGGAAGCTGTTCTTGATGGTTTCCGGCTATCAAAGGAAATCGAAGCGCACCGACCCACCCATTTGCAGTGTACACCCGGTTTGTGGCAGTTGTTGCTGAATAGCGGATGGCAATATTCGGGCGGCCTTAAAATGATAACAGGCGGAGATACCTTGAACGAATCAGTCATGCAGGCATTATTGCAGCATGGTGAATTGTTTAATGCATATGGTCCTACAGAGACAACCATCTATTCCACAATGGCGCCGATGGAGGTAACAACCCCTGTGCATATTGGCCCGCCGATGGACAATACGGATATTTATATTGTAGACCGCAACGGTCAGTTATGCCCTATCGGTGTAACAGGCGAGATCTGGATAGGGGGCATTGGCGTAGCAAAAGGGTATCTGGGTCAGCCGGTACTGACAGCAGAGAAATTCATAAAGGATCCTTTTTCATCCGATCCTCATTCCAGGATCTACAAAAGCGGTGATATGGGCAAATGGAAGGCCAATGGAGAAATTATTTCCCAGGGGCGTCGGGATGACATGGTGAAGGTCCGTGGGTACAGGATAGAGCTCGGTGAGATCATCCATGTACTGCTGTCCTGCAGCCTGGTAAAACAGGCAACGGTGGTCGTGAAGACAGATGCCTCAAATAATAACAGGTTGGTAGCCTACATCGTGCCGGAAGATGCATGGCAGAAAGATGAGATACTCACATACCTGGGGAGTAAACTGCCGGCATATATGGTGCCCTCTACGCTGGTATGTATGGAGCAACTGGCACTGAACTCCAACGGGAAGGTGGATAAGAAAAAGCTCCCTGATCCGGATGATGACGCTGCCACGAGAGCAAACACCTACGTAGCTCCCCGGAACAGGATCGAAGAAGATTTTATCGAGATATGGAAGGAGCTGCTCGGCACGGGGGCATTGGGAATAGAAGATAACTTTTTTGAAGTAGGGGGCGATTCCATTATTACCATACAGGTAGTGAACAAAGCAAGGAACAAAGGCTATATATTACAACCAGGCGACTTGTTTATCTACCAGACAATTTCCCAGCTGGCGGCTGTTGTAGCGGGACGTACCAATAAAATAAATGCGGGCGAGCAAGGTATACTGACCGGTTCATGCGGGTTACTGCCCGTTCAGCAGTGGTACCTGGAAAGCCATCCGCTTCATGTTTCTCATTATAACCAGAGCGTATTACTGGAAATTGATAAGGGCATTGACGAACTGCAGCTGAAAAGCGCATTCCGGCAACTGATGGAGCAGCACGATGCCCTGCGCTTTTCTTTCCATCAGGAAGGAAACAACTGGATCCAGGAATATGGCGCCATCAGTGAAGTGATTACAAGGGTGGATCTGCAGGCGGCGCCTGTAGAAGAAGTGAAGGCGCTAATCCGTAAATATGGAGAAGAATATCAGCAGCGCCTTGATATAGCAAAAGGTAAACTGGTAAATGCATTACTGATACAAACACCGGCGGCATTGTCGCGCAACCGGCTGCTTATCATTATTCACCATCTGGCAGTGGATGGCGTGTCCTGGCGTATTTTACTGGAAGACCTGGAAAAGATATTCAACCAGCTGCCTTTACAGGAAAAATCGGCCTCCTGCAGGGAGTGGCGCGGCGTACTTGAACGGTATGCTGCCAGCAAAGGTCTTTTATCGCAGGAGCTGTACTGGCAGAAGATACAGCAACAGTACGTGCCTTTGTCTTCAGATAAACCCTGTAATGTACAGGTACGCATGATGGATATAGCCCGTCATGCGGTAATGCTCGATAATGATCGCACCCGTCAGTTGTTGAAAGAGGTACCCAAAGTATACCACACAGAAATAAACGATGTACTGCTTGCTGCTTTGGCAGCCACTTTATGCAGGTGGACCGGTCGTCAGCAAGTGATCATTGGCCTCGAAGGCCACGGCAGGGAAGTGCTGGAGCCTGCTATAGATATCAGCCGTACAGTAGGATGGTTCACCAGTCTTTACCCCGTTCTCCTGGAAACACCCCTGCAGATCAAAGAAGGAGAACTGCTGAAAAGTGTGAAAGAACAATTACGCCGTTTGCCAAATAAAGGTATTGGTTATGGTGTACTGAAATACATTAACCGGGACCCTAAACTGCAACAGCCATGTTGGGATATCATTTTTAACTATCTCGGCCAGTTGGATAATATGGCCGGTCATAGCAAATGGCTGAGCGATGCAGCTGAATATGCAGGCGCTAATATAAGCCCCGAAAATCCTGCAGGAGCCCTTCTCACTATTAATAGTATGGTGCAGGGTGGAATGCTTTGCATCAACTGGAGTTACAGCACACTTCACTTTAACGCTGAAACAATAGAACAGTTAGCCCGCGACTACCAGCAAAGATTAGGTGATATTATTTCCCATTGCATAGCACAGTCACATAATGGAGTAGTATATACCCCTTCAGATTATGGAATAGGCGACGAGATCAGCTATGAAGAACTGGATGAATTCCTTAGGAAAAAGCAGCAAGGTCTGGACGACATTTTAAGCTTTTAAATTAACCTCATTATAATGGAGATAAAAGATTTTATAACAACCCTGGAGCAGGAAAATTTCTTTTTAGTAGTAGAAAATGATCGCTTGCTGCTGAAAGCAGACAGAAGCCGGATCACCGATGAACAGATACAGGCGGTGAAAAGTAACCAGGGAATTATTGATTTTATAAAAAGCAATAAGCAGGAACTGATCGCATTTATCGCGGAGAAAGAAGCGGTAAGTACTAAAAAAGTACCCAATATTTCCTCCATCTACCGCCTGAGCGGTTTGCAGGAAGGGATGCTTTTTCACGGACTGTACGATACGCAGGCCGGAGCTTATATACACCAGGTAAGCTGCGACCTGGTGGGATTAGATGAAGGTATTTTCCACCGTAGCTTTGAATATGTGCTGAACAATCATAGTATCCTGCGCACAGGTTTTAATTATGATGAGTTAAAGATCCCCATACAGTATGTATATGAATCTGTGAAGTTGCCGGTGGATATACAGGACTATCGCGGATTGCCTGCAGATCAGCAGGAACAACTGGTAAAGGAATATGAAGAAAGCGATAGACAAAAGGGCTTTGATTTTACAAAAGCACCTTTGACCAGGGTGGCATTGCTGAGGCTTACAGACACCAGGTATAAAATGTTATGGACCTGGCATCACATCCTTATCGACGGCTGGTCTACTCCCACGTTAATGGTGGAACTGCTGAACACCTATGATCTGCTTGCTGCCGGTAAACAGCCGCCGGCAGTGGAGGTTGATCAATACGAAGATTATATCCGCTTTATCGAGCGTCGTAACAAAGACGATGAAGAAGCCTTCTGGCGCGACTATCTGAAAGATATGAGTACAGGCTGCCTTTTGCCTTTTATCGGTTCAGCCATGGACAGAACAAAAGGGATCGGTACCTATAGAGACGAGGTGTTGCTGCTGGACGCCGTGCTCACATCAAAAATTGAAAAATTTGCCCAACGCAACCGTGTTACTTTAAATACGGTAATGCAGGGAGTATGGGCATACCTTTTATACCGTTATACCGGGAATGAGCAGGTGACTTACGGTTTCACGGTTTCAGGAAGGCCGAATGAAATGTCCGGAGTGGAACGCAAGGTCGGCATGTATGTGAATACGCTACCGCTGGCAACCACCCTTCAAAAGGAACAAGGTATCGTAGACTGGTTGCAGGCTATGCAACAAAGGCAATTGTCCTCTCTTGAGTATCAGTACACTGCTCTGAGCAATATCAGGAAATGGACCGGTGTGCGCGGAGATCTGTTTGACAGCACGCTCACCTTCCAGAACTACCCTGTAAGTGAAATGCTGAAATCCCACAAGTGGAGCCTGGATGTAAGCAACGTGCATGTCCGCCAGCAGAATAACTATCCACTAAGCCTGACCATTACCATGGGGACGGAAACGGATATTGTTTTCAGCTTCAACAGCACCCTACTGGATGCAGTATACGTACAGCAGATCATGGCCCATTTCAGGTATGTGCTGGAACAATTGATAACTGAAACCGCCGTTACCGTGGATGGTATTCAGCTGCTCAGCACTGAAGAACGCAGCCATATACTTCAAATGGCCGGCACACCTGTGGCCGGTGCCAGGGCAGATGAAACGGTGATCAGCCTGATCGGAGCACAGTCGAAGGCTACACCAGGCAACACCGCTATCGTGTTCGGTCAATATACTTTAACATACCAGCAGCTGGATGAACGGTCAAATCAACTTGCACACTACTTAAACCAAAGGGGAGTAAGCGCTGGCACCTTCGTTCCTGTATGCACCAACAGAAGCCTGGATATGGTCGTTGCAATCCTGGGAATACTTAAAGCGGGAGCCGCCTATGTGCCCGTAGACCCGGAATATCCGCAGAAGCGGATCCGCTACATATTGGAAGATACTCAGGCCAACATCGCTGTGTGCAACGAGGCAGGAAGAAATGCGTTGGAAGGCCAGGTGGCATTGGCAGATATTGATAGGGATGCAGATATGCTCGCTTCACAACCCGTTACGCCATTACCATTACCTCATCTCAAACAGCTTGCCTATGTTATTTATACATCCGGCTCTACAGGTAATCCTAAAGGAGTGATGGTGACCCATGCGGCCCTGTTAAGCTATCTCTTGAGCGCTAAAAACCTTTACACAGAGAAAGGAGGAGGCGCCGGCAGCTATGTTCATTTGTCCTATACGTTTGATGCATCGCTGACAGCGCTGTTCGTGCCCCTGCTTTGTGGTAAATATATGGTGGTGAGTGAGGAAAAACAGACCGCGCTGTTTGAAAGTGAAACGTTCAGGAAACATGCCCCCTATGATTTTATTAAGCTGACACCTGCACATATGTCCTTGCTGGAAGCAGCAGTGATAAAGCATGGAGAGCCCTTTTTTACAGGGAAGCTGGTATTGGGAGGCGAGGCGCTTTTATATAACCATTTCCGCTTTCTGGCAGAACGTAACATTTGTACAAAGATTATAAATGAGTATGGGCCCACTGAAGCAACTGTAGGCTGCAGCGTATTCATTGTAGATACATGTGACAGCGCTCCTTATAAGAACAATAGTATTCCCATAGGAAAGCCTTTGGAGAATGTACAGCTGTATATCCTGGATACTGATCAGCAATTGTTGCCGGTAGGTGTACCGGGAGAGCTCTATATAGGAGGCGCAGGATTGGCGGAAGGATATATGAATCAGGCTGCGCTTACTGCAGACAAGTTCCTGGACAATCCATTCAATACTGCCGCAAAACAAAAATTGTACAGGACGGGAGATCTGGCCAGGTGGCTGCCGGATGGCAATATTGAGTATATCGGCAGAATAGATAACCAGGTGAAGATCCGTGGTTACAGGATAGAACCGGGGGAAATTGAAAGCATGCTGCAACAGGTGGGTACGATCAGCCAGGCGGTTGTGCTTGCCAGGGAGAATGCAAGTGGTGATAAGATACTGGTGGCCTACGTAGTACCAAAGGAAGGTTACGATCGTAAAACCCTGCAGGCTGGCCTTAAAGAAATGCTGCCGGATTATATGGTGCCGGCATGGCTGCTGGAAGTGGATACAATGCCCTTAACCAATAACGGGAAGATAGATAAAAGGGCTTTGCTGGAGTTAAAGCCGGCGACAGGAGAGAAGGAAGCCGTATTGCCGGCCAATGAACGCGAAGCAGCTATCATGGCTATATGGCAGGAAGTACTGGAACTTTCGTCGATAACCACAACAGAAAGCTTTTTCAACATAGGCGGCGATTCCATTATTGCGATACGGGTGGTGAACAGGTTAAAAAAGGAATTGGGCGCCAACATCCAACTGGCCGATTTTTTTGAGCATGATACTATTCAACAGCTTTCCGCATTCATCGACAGGGAGCATCAGGATAACCAGCATGAAGCACTGCTGGTATCGGTATCGGACAGGATCAACCAGATGAAAGCAGAAAAGCTGGCGCTGCTGGATAATGCAGATGAGATAGCAGACATATATCCCATGAGTGATATACAGAAAGGTATGCTGTTCTCCTCCCTGCTATATCCGGGTATGCCGATGTACCATGATCAGTTCGTGTATGATATTAAGGATCCTGATTTTAGTCATGACCTGTTAAGCCGTGCTTTTGCGCTGATGGTACAAAAGCACTCCATATTGCGTACGCAATTCCTGTACAATGATGGCGGAGAAGAATTGCAGATAGTACTGAAGGAAGTGCCGGTGAGTATCACTTACCAGGATGTGCAGTCTCAGAAAGAAGCCACACAAAGGAAATGGATAAGGGATTTTATGGCTAAGGAACGTCTTTATGCCTTTGATCTTTCAAAAGCGCCATTATGGAGGGCACATGTATTTAAAGTAAGCCCGGAACGTACCATCTTCCTCCTGCAGTTCCACCATGCCATTCTGGATGGCTGGAGCCGTGCTTCGCTGAATACGGAATTGAACAATACATACATCGCCCTCAAAAGTAATCCTGATTACCAGCCTTCCCCTTTGAAGTCGGACAACAGGAATGCAATTGTTGAAGAATTGGCAGGCAAAAGTGATGGTGGGCATACTGCGTTCTGGCAGAACGAACTGGCTGGCTACAAGCACCTGGACATCTTTTCACAGGATGTGGTGGCAGAGAAGTTCTTACGGCATTATGACGCTGCATTTGTGGATAAGCTGAAAGAGGTGGTTAAGGATAATGGAATATCGCTCAGAAGCCTCCTGTTTGCTGCTTACCTGTACACGCTGAAAATGCTGACCTTCGAAAATGAAGTGACGGTAGGCCTCGTGGCCCACAACAGGCCGGAGTCGGAAGATGGAGATAAGGTGCTGGGTTGTTTTGTAAATACCGTTCCATTCAGGCTAAGGCTGGATACGCCCCAGGCGCCTACCTGGCGGACCTTCGTCAGGAAGGTACATGAACAACTGGCGGCTCTTAAGAAAAGGGAGCGTACCACACTATTCGAAATATCCAATGCGGCAGGAGAGAAGTCCGGGGAGAGCAATTCATTCTTTGACACTATCTTTAACTTCATCGATTTTCATGTATACGATCATCTGGAGGAAAGCCACCCCGATGCGGAGGGAGATGAAAAGGCGGAAGTAGACTCATTTGAGTTGACCAATACACACCTGGATGTAACGACCAATATTACCGGCAACCAGTTGACCGTTAGCTATTTGTTAAGGAGGAAATTGAAGTCCGGTGTATCGATGGAAACCTTACATGGGTATTTTGATAAAATAATGAACTGTTTTATCAATGCCCTCGATAAGCGAATAGACCATACAGCGCTGCTGTCAACGTCAGAGAAAGATCAGCTGCTGAACACTTTTAATAATAATAAGCGGCATTTTCCGGAAGATAAAACCTTACCTGAGCTCATCGAAGCGCAGGCAAAAAGGACGCCCAAAGCCATTGCACTCGTTTATAAAAATGAACAGAGCAGCTATGGGGAATTAGATAGACGTTCTAATCAACTGGCGCATTATCTCTGCAAAAAAGGCGTAGGACATTCAACACTGGTACCGGTCTATATGCACCGTTCCCCGGATATGCTGGTGGCCATACTGGCTATTCTTAAGGCAGGCGGTGTGTATGTTCCGCTTGATCCTGAGTACCCTGCGGACAGGATCGCCTACATGCTGGAGCATACTGCCGCTACGAATATTATTACCCTTGCTGATTACAAGGCGCAGCTGGCAGACGCAGGTAGCAGGAATGTCATTGTACTGGATGAGCTCAGACACGAAATAGCTGCACAACCGGATAATAAAGTGGACAACACGCTGCGACCGGGCGACCTTGCATATGTGATCTTTACATCCGGTTCTACCGGAAGGCCCAAGGGAGTGATGATCGAGCATATCGGGATGATCAACCATCTATATGCAAAGATCAATGATCTTGGACTTGACAGCACTTCGATCATTGCGCAGAATGCATCTCATTGTTTTGATATTTCTATATGGCAGTTTTTTGCCGCATTAGTAACAGGAGGCACTACAGTCATTGTAGACCAGGAAACAATACTGGATGCGCAAAGGTTTATGACAACTATTGCAGCCAGCAGGGTAACCGTGCTGGAAGTAGTTCCTTCCTACCTTTCGCTTTTATTGCACCTGGCAGAGGAAAGCAGGATCGCTCATCTCTTTGCAGATCTGAAATACATGATGGTGACCGGGGAGGCAGTGAAGCCACAGTTGACCTCCCGTTGGTTCAGCCTCTTCCCTGATATTCCTTTGGTCAATGCTTATGGCCCCACAGAGGCGTCAGATGATATTACACACTATATCATGCGCGCAGCTATAGAGAGCGATATCGTGCCTATTGGCAGCCCCGTACAAAATATGCAGATCTACATTACCGACTGCTTCCTGAATCTTTGTCCGCCCGGTGTAAAGGGCGAAATACTGGTAGCAGGAACAGGTGTAGGACGTGGATACCTGAATAATGCAGAAGAGACAGCCAGGGTATTTATAAATGATCCGTTCCAGCCGAGAAAAGCACAGCGCTTATATAAAACAGGCGACATGGGGCGCTGGCTGAAGGATGGAAATATTGAGTTCTTCGGGAGGAAGGATAACCAGGTAAAGGTGCGGGGATTCAGGATAGAACTGGAAGAGATAGAGTCTGTAATAGCCGCACATCCTGATGTCCGGGACAATGTGGTATTGGTAAGATATACCGCCGGTGGGGATGCTTATCTCAGTGCCTACCTGGTAGTGAAGGAAGGATTTATACAGGATCAATTCCGGGCTGTACTGTCGGAAAAATTACCCGATTATATGATCCCCGCAGTGGTGACACGGGTCGATGCCCTTGCACTTACTTCCAATGGAAAGGTAGATCGTAAGGCTATGCTGGCCTGGAAAGAAGATGGGGCAGCTGTAACAGCCGGCGAGCATATAAGCCCCCGCAATGAAGTAGAAGAGAAACTGGTCGCATTATGGCAGGAAGTGTTGGGGATACAAACTGTGGGTATCAAAGATAATTTCTTTGAACTGGGTGGCGACTCCTTCAAAGCTATCCGTATGGTATCCAGGTTCGGAAAGGGATTTTCCGTACCGGACCTGTACAGGAATCCGACTATAGAAGCATTGGCCGTCCAGATCATGGAGGCGACTGATACTAATTATTATCTGCATGAGCTCTCGCCTGCCGGCCCAGGAAAAAAGCTGAGTATCATTGCTGTGCCGAATTCTGCCGGCGATCCTGTCATCTATCAGAAAACAACCAATGCACTTACCGCGCTGGAGAAAGATTATGCATTTTATGGCGTGCACCTGCCACGGCCTGAGCCAGGGGCGGATGAGAATATGCGTACAATGTTGCAGGAGCTTGCCGTTGCGATCGTTGTAGAGATACAACAGCGTATCCATACGCCGGTAGTGATCTATGGTCAGTGTAATGGAAGTGGACTGGCACTCGAAATTGCAAGGCTCTTGCAGGAAGCAGGTGTCATGTGTGAGGCTGTCTTTATTGGCGCAGCATTGCCGCGCACCAAAAAGAGCCAGGAGGAGGATCCCAGAACTGACAGGGAGATCATGCAGCTGTTAGATACTATAGACGCTACTTACCCTGCATCGCCGGAAGATCAGGTGATCTTCTTCCGCAACTTCAAGTATGATAGTATGCTGGCTGCAGCATCCTTCAACAATATGCTGGAACTGATGAAGGCGAAAGCCTATAACAAGCTCAATGCTCCACTGTATTGCATCGTAGGCGACAAAGACCCGCTTACAAAGAATTACTCTCGCAGGTATAAGGACTGGAAATATTTTGCCAGGGAGGCGAACCTCGTGGTAATGAAAGATGTAGGGCATTTCATGTGGAGAGATAAACCCGAAGAACTGGCCGACATACTGTTCCGTGCATTAAAGAAAGAACCGGATGCAAGCGCCAGGCCTAAATACCCTATTATCTTCACCCATGTGCCCAGAAGTGCAGGAACAACCCTGGTCCACATTATGAAGCAGCGCTTCTCAGAAGATGAACAGTTCTTTTTCTACGTAAGGGAAAAAGCAGGGAATATCAGGGAAGCCATGAGTGAATTTCAGGAATTGCCGCTGGAGAAACGGCAAAAACTGAAGCTGTTGCAGGGACATACCAGCTTTGGCATTCACAGGGATTTCCCTTCATACACATATGTAACACTGCTCCGCGATCCGGTGGAGAGGATCATTTCTTATTATTATTACATACTCAGGCTGCCAGATCATTACCTGCATAAAGTTGTGCTTAACAGTAAAATGAAGCTTGCTGATTTTGTGACAAGTGGATTGAGCGCTGAACTGGATAATATACAGACCCGCCAATTATCCGGAATACATCCCGGCGATAATGGAAAGTGCAACAGGCAGATGTTGGAAACAGCAAAAGCGAACCTGCTATCGCACTATGCAGTATTTGGTATTACCGAGCGTTTTGACGAAACGTTAATACTGATGAAAAATCAATTTGGCTGGAAGTTCCCCTTTTATAAGCCAATGAATACGATCAGTGATAAGCCGGTAAAAGATCAGCTATCTGCTGAAACGCTGCAGCTTATCAGGAATGTCAATGCTTTTGATATGGAGTTGTATGAATTTGCACAGGAACGTTTCGGAGCAATTATCGATAGTCAGAATGGCGCTTTCCATAAAGACCTGGAGCGGTTCCGTAAATACAACGGGCTGCTGCAAAAAATAAGTAAGCCATCAACAGGGAATATCGGCCTAAACGCCTGGAAACTATACGTGAAATGGTTTGACAAAGATTAAATTATTAGCAATATGAGTGAGAAAATGTTTCTTAAGCCCAACGTGGTAATTGAACCACTGGTAGACAACTGGTATGCCTGGAGCCATCTTGTATCTCCTGCTACTGCAGCAATGAATATTGCCGGCCGGCATTTAACCATCATGGAATCTTTCATTTCGGCTCCGGAAATACATGTGAATGCAGTAGCCAATCCGAAGATGAAGGGCGGGCCCTTCATGGATGTAGCCATCAGCCGCCTGGATGAAGTAAAGGCATTATACGAACGTACGCTGAAGGAACAACATCACATGGTGAAGTTTGCGGCCGCTGTAAAAGAGCTGGACAGGCTGCTGGCAAATGAAGCAGATGGCGCCGGACTGGAAACGCTGTACGAAAAAGTACCTGCTATGCTGAAAGGATATGTTGAGTTGTTCTACGACCGGAACAATAATGCTGACTTCCGTTTTTTTGAATCATTACTTTATAAAAGTGAATATTATATAAGGGGGGCGCAGAGCATTGCACTGTGGATCACGGACAATGACCACAGGCCATTTTGCCTGAGCACACCGCGACTGGAAGATGAGCATGTCCTGCACCTGAAGATACCCTTTGACCACCCGGGTATAGATGCATTGGCCAGGATGAAACGAATACCGCAGGATGTTGCCTATATTAAAAAGATGTTAGGTATTACTGCTGATCAGGACCACCTGTTTGATGCCTTGCTAACCGCCACAGCTCCTCCGGCCTATCAGAAATATACAGGTGATAAGATACGTATGCGTTACTTTGGCCATGCCTGCATCCTGGTAGAGACGAAAGATGTGAGCATATTAGTAGATCCGCTGATCAGTTATTACGGATATCATTCTGATGTAGAACATTTTTCTGATGCAGACCTGCCGGATGTAATAGACTATGTACTGATCACACACAATCACCAGGACCATATTCTTTTTGAGACGCTGCTGCCGCTGCGCCACAAGATCAACAATCTCATCGTGCCGCGTACCTGTGGCGGCAAACTGGAAGATCCTGATCTGAAAATGATGTTCATCAATGCAGGGTTTAAGAATGTGGTAGCCATTGATGAAATGGAGGAAGTGAGATTTGAGGATGCAGTGATCACCGGACTTCCTTTTACCGGCGAGCATAGCGACCTGGATATTCTTACCAAATCCTGTTACCTGGTAGAGATAGGAGGCTTCAAATTGTTATTCCTGGCTGATTCGCGGATCATTGAACCGGCATTATATAAACATGTTAAGGAGCAGATAGGAAGTGTTGATGTTATGTTCCTGGGCATGGAATGTGATGGCGCCCCGCTGACATGGCTATATGGCCCGCTCATGACAAAGAAGATCAGCCGTGAACACGATGGCAGCCGCAGGCTTGCCGGATCTGATTGTGCAAAGGGAATGGCGCTGGTCGATATCTTCGATCCGAAGGAAGTATATGTTTATGCAATGGGCATGGAGCCATGGCTGGAATTTATCAGCAGTATTAAGTATACGGATGAATCCAATCCTATTATCCAGTCTAACCGTCTTGTTGATCTCTGTAGCCAGAGAGGGATCATTGCTGAGCGGTTGTTCGGTGAAAAAGAACTCCTGTATCAGAAAAAAGATGTTCAGATATTCGAATTTTAGACTGGAATATTTTTGTAAGTAGTAATAGTTTGTTAAATTGTAGTTGTTGGAAATATAGAAGCAGTAGCCCGAAGTATTATGAATAACCCTACATCAGACTCAAAAAGAATGAATGCTGATATTTCAGTTAACAACAGCGACAGCTTTATTCGATAGCTACAAAAATAATAGTATCCACATATCTGTTTAACCTATGCATCTGTGCTGTGGAAAAGCATATTGCAAACCAATGAATTTCTCTTTTTACCCGAAAATGTAAAACCAAGGAAATGAGCAAATATCCTGTTGGATGGTATGTGATGCATACCCGGCACCGTCATGAAAAATAACGCTCAAAAGTAATTAACGCTAAAGGAAACAAAGGATGTTACCGGTGACCACTTGACTGCGGATCTGGGATATCAGAAATGACTATTCCACCGCAGGACTTGATCTCCGGCAATCCGTCCCCTGCCTCATATCAGGCGGATCTCACATTATTAAGATAAAGGCTTCATGTATAAAATATCGTTACGGCAAATACTCTTCCTCCTGATGTTTTCAGTGCCTAATACCTTGTTGACACTGGGTATCCTGGTGATTGTTAATGGTATTTTATCAGGAAGGAAAATGATGTTTCAGGACAAACTCGGCATTGTCTTTTTTTCTATCGTCGGTATTTCTTTCCTGTTGAATATTTTCTTTCAGCGGAAGATAATAGCTTATTCATACAGGATGATCTATGAGAACGAGATGAATATCATGAGGTATTTTCTCCAGTCAAGCTTAAGTCAGCTGGAGAAGATAGGTATGCAAAGGGTATATGGGGTCATTGAAGATATGAGGATATTCACTTTCCTTCCCGGCATTGTTGCTACCACCATTACGAGTATTATCACACTCCTTATCTGCCTTTTCTATTTCCTGACAGTATCTGTGTTCGCGACCATTGTTGTTGTGGCCATTATACTGACCATTGCCGGCGGGTACTTCTGGGCAAGTAAAAAATTGGAAGGAAGAATAAAACATCAGCGTGAATTGAATGATAGATACTTCCGGATCGTTGATGATGTACTCCGGGGATTCAAAGAACTGAAGTTAAGCGATACCAGGCGAAATAAACTATATGAGAACTTCCTTCGCCCTAACCGCGCCACTTCCAGCGAAGTGGAATCATATGTGGCAGGTAAATACCTGGTGTTAAACCTTTTTAGCCAATATGGATTATACCTGGTGATAGGGGTAGTGCTCTTCGTGCTGCCGGTGATGCATTTCTTTGGAAAAGATCAGGTGTCTTCGCTGGTTGTTGTACTGTTTTTTATTCGTGGGCCTATTAACAGCCTTATTGCTATGCAGTCTTTTTATACAAAAAGCATAGTAGCCAACAGACGCATTTCGGCCTTCTTAAAAGATATAAAGAATAGTCCACCATGTAATACGGATGAGAACGTAGCAGCTGGCGGCAAAAGGTTAGAGGAACTGCGGTTCGAAGGAGTGAAATACCACTATCAATCAGCCTCGTCTGAGAAGCCCTTCTCACTGGGCCCCGTAGATCTGACCATCAATGAGGGCGAAACGGTGTTCATCATTGGTGGGAATGGGAGTGGTAAAAGCACATTTATCAACTTATTGACAGGCATTTCTTCGCCACATGAAGGAAAGATCTTTCTAAACGGCAAAGAGGTGAGGGGCGACAACCAGCATTACCGGAATCATATATCCGCTGTTTTTAGTGATCATCATCTTTTTTATGAACACTATGAACAATACTCGCTGGAGAATAATGGTGAGTATGAACGCCTGCTGAAAATAATGGAATTGGATAAAGTCATCCCTAATAATGACGATGTAGCCGCCCGTAAAAAGTTTTCAAAAGGACAGGGGAAGCGGATGGCAATGATCTTCGCATTGCTGGAAGAAAGGCCGGTGCTGGTATTGGATGAATGGGCGGCAGATCAGGATCCTTATTTCAGAAAATTCTTTTATGAGCGATTGTTGCCGGAACTGAGGGCGAAGCGCAAAACAATCATCGCAGTTACACATGATGACGCCTATTTCAGACATGCAGACAGGATTGTGAAGTTTGATTATGGAAAGGTCGCCAAAGATATTTTCATTAACGTCCAGGAAATGGATACCGAGACCCTGAAATTATGGTAGATAAATTAGAGAAAGCAATAAGGAAATTTAAATCCTTCGCACAGCATAATGAGGATGTGCAGGCACTCATTGCCTTTGGATCATCCAGCAGGAAAAAGCAGGATGAGTTTTCTGACCTCGACCTGTTTATGTTCACTACTTCGCCATCAAAATATCTTGATCAGGACGACAGTAGCTGGCTGGAAAAACTTGATCCTGTATTGTCGAGAGTAGTGGTGAGAGAAGAATTTAATAATGTGCGTATGAACCGGATTATAATGAAAGACGGCTTATCGCTCGACATCATTGTGGTAAATGCAACGGAATTCAGGAAAGGAAAATATTATTTCCTGCTGAAGGAATATCATTTAAACAAAATACTTCCTGATAATATCATAGAGGCTATAGAAGCAAAGCTCTATAAGTTCCATTATTTTCTTAAGCGCGGGTATACTATCATATACGATAAGGTTGGCATCGCCCGGATCGTTGACGATATTTTTAAAAGTAATGAAGGGAAGACAGATGATGAAAATATTGTAACAGCCGAAAAATTCGAACAGCATTGCAGCCAGTTCTGGCAAATGTGCCACAGGATGAGCCTGAAGCTGATGAAGGGCGATTATTATTATGCTGTTGTCGTGCTGGACAATGTAATAAAGCGGAACCTTATCCGGTTGATAGAATGGAATATTATTACCGAACGGCAGGAGAAGAATGAAACGGTTGATGTTTACTATAATGGCGCCAAATTATACCAATGGTGCACCCCTGGAATAATAGAAAGATTGTATGACGTGTTCCCCCATTCCGGGCCGGATGAAATGCGGCAGGCATTGTTGAAGACCATGTCTCTTTACAGGGAGGAGGCGGCCGCTTTGGCACATAGGAAAGGGTATGTACTTGATACAAAACAGGAGCAGCGAGTGTACGCGCTGGTCAGCCAGCCAATCGTATTGCCCGAAAATGCAGCACGCGCAAGACTGAGCAATGCTACCGCGCAATTATGTGCTTTAGCGAAGGATGATCAGCAGGTGAAGGCCTTGTTGTCATTTGGTTCTGTAGGAGCGGGAAAGCAGGATGCTTTTTCTAATCTTGATGCCTACATGATAACAGGGAAGCCGCAGCTATTCCTCAGGAAGGAAGTATGGGAAAAGTACCTGGGAAATGTCTTGTCCTTCTTTGTACAGCAAAATAGAAAAGGATACCTGCTGATGATAATCCTGGAGAATGGACTGCGCATTGACCTGGTACTGATGCCTTACAGGATGCTGAAAAAAACAGGGCGTTACCTGCGGATGAAGAAAATGAGGAATTACTTACTGACAGGTATTTCCAGGAAAAGAGTGCAAAGAAGAATGGAGTTGATGGCCGGGGATCTGGAAAGAGGGTATGAGCTGTTGTATGACAATGCCGGCGTAGATGCTGTCATCCGGTCGGTAATTGATCATCACAATGCAGGCCTTGTAAAAGATGCTCCTGATAGTTATGCATTCTATGTGAACTACGGCCAATTCTGGCAAACAAACTACCATGCCATGGTAAAGCTGATCCGGGAGGATTTTTATTATGCCGTGGTGGTGCTTGATAACCTGGTGAAAAAGTTGCTGCTGGAAATGATCGAGTGGCAGTACAGGGAACTGCAACCAGCGGCAGATCTGTTTTATAATGGTGCCAATATACGTGAATGGTGTGATGAAGTGCTTGTGAAGGAGCTGCAGCATATTTTCCCGCATAGTAGCATACAGGATATGAGAAAGGCGATGCTGAAAGAAATGGATGTTTATAAACGGGTATCGCATGCCCTGGCTAAGCGGTATGGTTACCAACTGAATGAGGAGCTGGAAAATATGGTCTACGCTTTTGTAGACGGCAGCTCATCTGCAGATAATATGATTCTAAATGTATCAGATAAAATACGCAAAATATGAATAACGCCATTACCCTGCTGGTAATAGAAATACATGACGGGTACAGCCATGTATGGAAGAGCCTGTTGGCCCTGGAAGCAAATACAGCAAAGAGACTGGAGATGGGCAGTGGCCTGTTGACAGTAGAACTGAGTACCACCGCATACTCATTCTTACTCAATTTTTCATATACACCCGGCAGTGATGAAGAGGTAATACCTCAAAGGCTTGCCCGCCTGGCCAGCCGCTCTTTCTATACGGTTTTCAGGAATTTCTTTACAGATAATAGTGCCGTGAACCTCTTTGAAGTATCCGTATTATTCGAAGCTACTTTCCCCCTGTTACAGGCGTTTTCAAAAGACACAATGCCTTATGTGAAGCAATATCTTTCCCGGACAGGATATGATTTTACTATTACGGAAAATGAAGAGCTGGAAGGTTGTAAGGTCCTGGATATTCAGCGAAGCGCTGGTATCAGGTACCTGGTGACGGATCTCTACACCTTCCTGCTTTTTGCTGCCAGGAGGATAACCCCGCACGATATCCGGCACGAGATGATACTCGGGGAATTGAACATGTTGGATAGTGAAAAGATCATAGACCTGGGATGTGGCGATGGTGCGTTCATTTTCCATGTGCTGGATGACCTTTCTGCAAATGACGGCATTAAAAAGATCAGTGGGGTCGAAATTGACACCGAACCATTCTCCAAAGCGGTAGAGCGTTTAAAAGGATTAGAAGCAGTGGACGGGGTAGAGATCATGCAGGCAGATATAACTACCTGCGATCAGCGGTTCAGGGAATTCGATACAGTATTGCTGATCGAAGTGATCGAACATCTGGAAGATGCACCGCTTAAGACACTGGAAAAGGTAGTGTTTGATTTTATCAGGCCCCGGCATGTACTGGTCTCAACTCCGAACGCGGATTATAATAAATATGTCCCGGAGATGTTGCCGAACGGCTTTCGCCACTGGGATCACAAATTTGAGTGGGGAAAGGATGCTTTTATGAACTGGTCGCAGAACATAGCGAGCGAGTACGGTTATGCCGGCGATTATCTTATGATAGGCCGGGTAATGGAGAATAATTCATCGATGTCTCAAATGATCTTGTTTAAAAGGGTCGATTAATAAGTGAAGATTCAAGCAACGAAAAAATAATTTATGGATGCGATAACAGCATACAGCTTATCTCCGCAGCAGCGGGAATGGTTGAAGCAATATCACCGGATGAACATGCCATGCGCCCAATTGGTCATGCAGGTGAATGGCCATATTAACATGTCCTGGCTGAAAGGTGCTTTAGAACGGGTGATTGATCAGGATACGATATTCCGTACAACTTATACTTATATAAAGGGAGAGGAATGGCCCGTCCAGACCCTGAATGATACGGCCGGTTTCGTTTTGCTTGAAAACCAGGTGAACGTGCCCTTGAATGAGAAAGACAGATTATTGAAGGAAGCCGCTGATCATCAGTTTGACCTGGAAAACGGACCACTGATGCGCGTGGACGTGATAGCCGGCCCTGCGCCGGAACAAATAGTCGCGGTAACCGTGCCGGCGCTGTGTGCTGATTTTTGCAGCCTTACCGTACTGGCAGACCACATCATAACAGGGTATCTCTCTTTTATGAAAGGAGAACCTGGAAACAGCCATGAAGTGTTGCCCTATCTCCAATTTTCCGAATGGCAAAACCAGCTGATGGAGGCAGAAAGCAGTGAAGACGGCCATGCATATTGGCGGGACCTGCAGCAGGCTGGAGCGCCGGTAACATTATCTTTTGACGAAGACCCGCATCTGAAGGCCGCATATGAGGAAGACCGTTTTTCAGCTGAGATGGAATTGCCTGGTGCTTTTGATACCGCCTCCCTGGAGGCAGGATTGGGTGTATGCTGGCAATGGTTGTTATGGCGTTTTTCGGGAGAACAAATGGTCACTATAGGGCATACCAATTCCGGTCGGGATTTTACAGAACTGAACTATACAATCGGTTTGTTGTCGCGTTGTATGCCGGTTGCCATCAAACCGGGGCCCGAACAGACTTTTGGTGAAGCCCTGGCAGCTTATAGCCGGGCGCTGGAAGCGAATGATCTGCATAAAGCTACCTATATACCTGTTCGTCCGCATTTTTCCTATTCTTTTGAATTTGCCGATATGCATGTTCGCTTCGCGGATGATGCGGTATTTGACATCCTGGCGCGTGAGCAGCCATCAGTGGCAAATAAGATACATCTCTGCTGTATACGCGAAGGAGATAAGTTACAGGTACACTTTCAATATAACCGTCAGGCCTTTAGCAGAGAGAGCATTGGTCTGCTGGCAATGGCATATAGATATATGGTGCAGCAATGCTTGCCGCAATCCGATGTTCGCCTGGCAGATGTAGGTGTATTGCCTGCTGCAACAATACATTCACTCCTGGAACAGTTTAATGACACTAACAGGGATTTCCCCTATGGGTCGTTTACTGTAGACGCATTGTGGGCTGAGCAGGTTCGCCTGCATCCGGACGCTACTGCAGTAATAGCGGGCGATCAGCGGCTGTCTTATGGAGAACTGCAATTAAAAGCGAATGCGCTGGCGTCATATCTGGTACAGGAACTGCAGATCACTGCTGGAGATCGTGTGGCCCTGATGTGCGGAGAAAATGAAAAGATGATCATCGGTATGCTGGGCATCATCAAAGCCGGAGCTGCCTATGTTCCGCTTGATCCTGAGAACCCTGTTGCCCGCATACAATATATTCTGAAGGACAGTGCTACCCGTTTGCTGATCACGGAAAGATCATTGCAACAGGTGGTTCCTGACTATGATGGAGCTGTAATATGTCTGGAAGATGCATGCACAACAAATACTACCAGTGAGCATTCATCTTTAAGAAAGACAGAGGATCCGGCTTATGTTATCTATACCTCCGGAACTACCGGTCAGCCTAAGGGAGTAATGATCCCTGACCGGGCGCTGGTGAATTATGTATGCTGGCTGCAGGATGCGTTTCAGGTAGGCCGCGATGACAGCGCCTTACTGCTTTCGTCTTTTGCGTTTGACCTGGGTTATACAAGCATATGGGGCATGTTGCTGAACGGAGGATGTCTGCACCTGGTACCCTTAAGTGATGTAAAGGAACCGGATACAATGGTTGCATATATTGTACAGCAAGGTATCAGCTTTATAAAAACCACGCCTTCCCTGCTTCATGTAATTACGAATGCCGGCAATGTGGCTGAACTTGGCGTAAGTGCATTGCGGATCATGCTGGTAGGTGGCGAGCCTATCCGGGTAAGGGACCTGGAACAGATGGTGTCCGTTAAACCGGATATCCGGCTGGTGAATCATTATGGTCCCACCGAATCTACTATTGGTACCATTGCCACCCTTATAGACACAGGCCGGTTCAGGCAGTATGCGGCGCAGCCCGTAATAGGAAAGCCCATTGCTAACAGCTATATCTCCATCCTGGATGAGCATCATCAACCCGTGGCGCCGGGTGTTGCGGGAGAACTGTGTATTGCAGGGAGGGGCTTGTCTCTGGGCTACCTGAACCGTGAAGAGCTCACCCGCGGGAAATTTGTACCGCATCCTTTCAGACCAGGTACGCTGATGTACTGCACCGGTGACCAGGCCATGTGGACTGCTACAGGAAACATTTTATTCATTGGCAGAAAGGATGATCAGGTGAAGATACGCGGCTACCGTGTAGAGCTTAACGAAGTACAACAGACCTTATTACAGTACAATGGCATACG
The DNA here is from genome assembly GCF_023100805.1 of Chitinophaga filiformis. Taxonomy (NCBI): domain Bacteria; kingdom Pseudomonadati; phylum Bacteroidota; class Chitinophagia; order Chitinophagales; family Chitinophagaceae; genus Chitinophaga; species Chitinophaga filiformis. Next base: position 7,199,274 of record NZ_CP095855.1, on the reverse strand, counting down.
CCAGGTGGCGGTGCTTGCCCTGGATAACGAAAAATTTGGTAAGGAACTGACTGCCTGGTATGAAAGCGATAGTCCGTTTACCGTTGAACAATTGCGCGAATATTTATCCGCCCGCCTGCCTGAACCTATGGTGCCCACTTACCTGGTATGGCTTAAAAAGCTGCCGCTAACGGCCAATGGAAAGCTGGATAAGAAGGCATTGCCTGCCATTACCGAAAGCAGCGATAATGCTGCTTATGTGGCTCCGGGGAATGAAGTGGAAAAGCAAATGGCTGTTATCTGGGAGATGGTATTGGGAAAGACCATGATAGGTATAAAATCTAACTTCTTTGACCTGGGAGGGCACAGCCTGAAGGCCATACAGCTGGCCTCACAGGTCCATAAGAAATTCAACGTTAAAATAGATCTCGCTAAGATATTCGCCTATCCTACCATAGAGCAGCTCTCAGCATTTGTAGCAGGAGCAGCAACCCGGCAATTCAATTCCATTCCGCAGTTGCAGGCGCGCCCTTACTATGAACTTTCCCATGCGCAGCAGCGGTTATGGGTGCTTAGCCGGTTTGACAGCGGTACTGCGGCTTATAATGTACCAGGAGCGGTAGTATTGGAAGGACCCTTGCAGGTGGACGGATTCAGGCGCTCGTTAATGACATTGATAGCACGTCATGAAAACTTACGTACTGTTTTCCTTACAGTGGATGAGACGCCCATGCAGAAAGTGCTGCCGGCAGATGCTACGGGTTTTGAATTACAGGAGAGAGATCTTCGTGGAATACCTGATGCTGCTGCTATAGCGGAGACCTGGATGAAAGAAGATGCAGATACCCCGTTCGATCTCGGGAACGGCCCGCTGCTCAGAGCTACTTTGATCCGTATGGGGGAAGAGCAATACATATTCCTTTTTACGGTGCATCATATCGTTAGCGATGGCTGGTCCAGGGGACTATTGACCAAAGAGCTCATGCATCTTTACACATATTATACAACAGGGCGCGGGAATGAGTTGCCGGCGCTTCGCATTCAATATAAAGACTATGCTGCCTGGCATACAGGTATTTTTGAAGAGCAGGGTAATTACTGGAAACAGTTGTACCGGGATGGTATACCCGTGCTGGATTTTCCATTGGATTTCCGTCGCCCGGAAACACTCACGTTTACCGGATCGTCGCTAAGCTATATGCTTCCGGCCGATGTTACAGCGGGGTTAAGAAGGCTTGCACAGCGCCGGAATACCACACTTAACAATCTCATGTTTGCACTATACGGTTTGCTGATCAGCCATTACAGTAAGCAGGATGACCTGGTCATAGGCTCGCTTGTATCAGGCCGTAACCATGTGGACCTGGAAAATGTAATGGGTGTATTCATTAATTTCTTACCTGTTCGCCTCACGGTAACTGGTGAAGAACTGCTGGAAGATTACCTGGAGCGTACGCACCAAACATTGCTGCAGGCTTACAAATACCAGGACTATCCATTTGACCTGATGGTGGATAACTGCATGAGTACGCGCGATGTATCCCGCAATCCATTTTTCGATACAATGCTCGTCTTCCATGCAGAGAATGATCTTCATAGTAGGGGAAATGACAACCCCGATATACGTATGAGGCTGTATAAGGGCGCGCAAAAGGATGACGTCCGTTCAGTACTTGATTTTAAACTGGATGTTTACCCTGCAGGAGAAGAGCTGGAATTGTACTTCACTTTTAACAGCAGGTTGTTTGCCCGGGAACGGATGCAGACATTCCTGCAACGCTATGTGTCATTGTTGACAGATGTTACGGAACAACAGGGACAGTCGCTGCTGACTTACCTGCCATGGGCCCCGGAACCATCTTCGCTTGCCAGGCTGCCGGTAAATATATGCGCTTCCTTTGTGGCAGAACCGCTTGAAGAATACCTGAATTACTGGAGCGGGGAACTGAATTTAGACCTGCAGCCGCGCTTTGCGCCGTATAACCAGGTGTTTCAGCAAATGATTGATAAGGACAGCATACTGTATAATAACAAAGGCATTAATGTTTTATTCATCCGTCCGGAAGACTGGCTGCGCGACAACAGAATGCTGCACGCAGCAGCACAACAATCTCTACTGGAGGCAACCTGCAATGAATTAATGTTGGTGGCCGGATTATCCAGGGAACAGGGTATTATGCCTTGTCTCGTAGCGCTTGTACCGCCTGCAGCTGATAGTGGCCTCTTTCCGGATGTCCATGCAACGCTTCACAAAGTAATTACGACACTTACTGAATTTTTTGGCGGTATGCCGGGGTTTTACCTGGTGGATCTGAGGGAAGCGGCAACACTGTATGCTGTTGAAGAAATATTTGACAGTAAGGCTGATGAAGCAGGTCATATGCCATTTACTCCTGAATATTATGCAGTCCTGGGAACCTACATCGCCAGAAAGGTACGCGCCTGGAAAACCACTCCTTTTAAGGTGATCGCTGTTGACTGTGACAATACCATGTGGGGAGGTATCTGTGGAGAAGCTGGTGCGGAACAAGTATTGATAGACGAAAACTTTTCCACCTTGCAACGGTTTCTGCTGAAGAAGTACGAAGAAGGTTTCCTCCTGACGATAGTATCCAAAAATAATGAGGGGGATGTATGGGAAGTGTTTGATAAACACCCGGGCATGTTACTGCAAAGGTCTCATTTTGCAGCGCACCGGATCAACTGGAATGATAAAGCGGAAAATCTGCGTTCTCTTGCAGCGGAGCTTAACCTGGGCCCGGACAGTTTCATATTCCTGGACGACAGTCCATTTGAGATAGGCCAGGTGTCAGCAGGATGTCCGGAAGTACTGGCCATGCAATTGCCTGAAGACCCGGGGGAGATAAGCGCGTTCCTGGATCATAACTGGGCCTTCGACAGGTTGCATATTACAGCAGAAGACCGTGAGCGCAATTTTATGTACAAGGCGGAAAAGGCAAGACAACAGGCGCAGGCAGACGTTCAAAGCCTGGACGAGTTTGTCAGCTCCCTGAATATCCGGGTACATGTGCTGCCGCTGGAGGAAATGGATATAGAACGTGCTGTACAACTTACTCAGCGCACTAACCAGTTCAACATGAATGGCATTCAGTTAAGCATTTCTGAAATGATGTCACTAACGAAAAATGCGTCCGCATATAACCGTATTATAAAAGTGGAGGATCGTTTCGGAAATTATGGGATATCCGGTCTGCTGCTTGGCAGCATTGACAAGGACGTGCTGGCGCTGCATACATTCCTGCTAAGTTGCCGGGTGCTTGGAAGAGGCGTGGAAGATGCTGTATTATCTGACCTGCGGCAATTTGCTGTATCAGCAGGCCTTCACACATTGTCAGCCCGTTTCATTCCCACTGAAAAAAATAAACCCTTCAGCGCGTTCCTGGAAAGAACGCATTGGACTGAACGTAAACACGAAGGAGTATATACTTTAACACTAAAGGAAAAATAATTTATGTTGTACCTGAACAAAGATGCAATAGAATATATAGGCATCCAATGGAAAAAGCAGCTTGGAGTGATACGCGATACCCTGCATGTGATGAAGGATGCGGATGTGGCACAACCTGTAAAACCATACCTGCGCTATCGTAATGTAATAAACCGCATTATCGCCATGCCTGCATATGTTGGAGGCAATATATCCATGGCTGGTATCAAGTGGATCGCCAGTTTTCCGGGTAACCTGAAAAAGGGGCTGCAGCGCGCCCATTCCGTTACCATCCTGAATGAGGCTGATACCGGCATACCGCTTTGCATATTCAACACCGCACTTATCAGCGGTATACGTACGGCCGCCGTTTCAGGTGTGTTGCTGGATGAATACCTGCAGCTGAGGCCCATGAAAAATAAGCTGCGCATTGGTATCACCGGGTTTGGGCCCATCGGGCAGCTACACCTGCAGATGCTGGGTGCAGTAGCAGAAGGGCGGGAACTGGATATACGCATATTTGATCTGCAGGGCGTAGATGAAACACGGATACCAACGCATTTAAAAGACAAGGTTACCATCTCAGACAATTGGGAAGCTGCATACGAGAATGCGGACATATTTATTACCTGTACAGTTTCTGCAAAGCCATATGTAAACCTGCCACCGAAACCGGGTTCATTGCAGTTGAATGTATCTCTCCGGGACTATGTGCCTGCATACAGGAATTGGGTGAATATGATAGTGGTGGATGACTGGGAAGAGGTATGCAGGGAGAATACAGATATTGAGAATATGCACCGGACCACCGGGCTCGGGGAGAGCGACACTGTGACACTTACAAATGTTATCTGTGATCACCTGCTCGACAACCTTGATCCGGAAAGTGTGATCATGTTTAACCCCATGGGAATGGCCGTTTTTGATATTGCCATTGCCAGTCATTACTACCACCTTGCTATGGAACAAAAAGCAGGCGTGCTGCTGGAAGATTAACCCTTTCTCCACGTATACCCATACATCAAAATTTACAAAAATGTTGGACAAACTTAAATCGGTACAACCTTTTATTGGTAATACCCCCTTGCGTAAGCTCTCTGTTGAGGGATTGCATGTGGACCTGTATGCCAAACTTGAATTCGGGAATTTTGCCGGCAGTATTAAGAGCCGCCCTGCCTTTCATATCCTCTACAAGGCTATTGAAAATGGCATTATAGATCAGAATAGTACCATTGTGGAATCCAGTTCCGGCAACTTTGCCATTGCACTGGCGATGTTCAGTAAGCTTTTAGGAATAGATTTTATCCCGGTAATAGATCCCAATATTAACCCCGGATATGAGCAGTTGCTCAGGTACCTGTGCAGGAAAGTGATCAAGGTGACCAGGCAGGACGAAACCGGCGGTTACCTGCTCACAAGACTGGCAGTAGTACATGACCTCTGCGAAACCCAGCAAAATGTTTTCTGGCCGAACCAATACGAGAACAAACACAATGCCCAGGCCTACTATCAATTTATGGGTAAAGAGATCGCTGACAGTTTTGAGCAGCTGGATTATGCTTTTATTGGCGTCAGCTCCTGTGGTACCATTGCGGGACTATCCAAAAGACTGAAAGAAGAGTTTCCCGGCATCAGGATCATTGCCATTGATGTAGAAGGCTCTGTGATCTTCATGCAGAAACCGCAAAAAAGGTTTATTTCCGGTATAGGATCCAGTATAGTCCCCCCGCTGGTCAACCATGCAGAGATAGACGAAGTTATTCACCTGCCACAGACGGATATTATCGAAGGCTGTCATGAGTTGGTAGATGAGCACATGCTGTTTGCAGGGGCCTCTTCCGGAGCCTCCTATGGTGCCGTGAAAAAGTACTTCAAAGAACATCCGCCAACCGGCAACATGCCTAAAGTGGTTTTCATCTGTCCTGACAGAGGTGATGCCTATCTTGATACTATCTATAATCAGGAATGGATAAAAGTAGTTGCTGATGCGCAATCCTTACAATATAGCTTATGAAAAAGGAAGGATTTACTATATGGCTTACCGGTTACAGCGGCGCCGGTAAAACAACCATCTCAGAGAAGCTCATAGAGGAATTGAAAGGAAGACAGTTGCCCAGTGAAATGCTGGATGGGGATGTTGTTAGAGAACACCTTTCCCAGGGATTATCCTTTTCGCGGAAAGACCGGGACACCAATGTACTGAGGATCGGCTTTGTGGCCGGCTTGCTTTCAAGGAACGGAGTGGCTGTGGTCGTATCTGCCATATCTCCTTATCGCAGTACAAGGAATATGGTACGGGAAAGAATAAACGGGTTCATAGAAGTGTACGTCAAATGCCCCATTGAGGAATGTGAGCGCAGGGACGTGAAAGGGCTTTACAGGAAAGCCCGTAACGGGGAACTGACGGCATTTACCGGCATAGATGATCCATATGAAGAACCCCTGGACCCGGAAGTTATCTGTTATACAGATATTGAAACTGTTAATGCCTCCGTGGAAAAGATCATTCAATACCTGGAAGTAGCCGCCTATATACCCCGGCTCGCTTTTGACAAAGCATACCTGTAAATAAAAAGGATTATGGAAAAGATCGTTATCATAGGAGGCGGGCTTAGCGGATACTTGCTGCTAATGAGCTTTCTGCGGTTCAATAAGAATGGAGGGCTACAGATAGTCATGCTTGAGAAAGAGCAGGTGGATCGCGTAGGTGTACCTTATGCTACAAAAAATGTTCATCATCTGCTTAACGTGCCTGCAGGCAATATGAGTGCTTTTGCAGAAATGCCGCATCATTTTACTGACTGGTTACTGAAGAAGGGCTATGACTTTGATCCTTCCTCATTTGTTCCGAGAACATTTTACCGGGATTATATTCTCGATACTTTCAATGAACTGATGAGGCACCGGCCCAATGGAACGAATGTGCAGTTGCTGCAGGCAGAGGCCGTGGATGTGGATATGCAGCACAAAGCTGTGCTGCTGAAAGATGGGGCACTGGTGTATTTTGATAAGCTTATCCTCGCTACGGGCACCTTTGCGTCAGCACATTTACCACTGAAGGATACCACTTACCAACAGTCGCCCAACTATTATCACTCTGCCTGGGAAGTCAATATCCCCGATCGTCTCCGCGGCGATGAAAGCATTTTTATCATCGGTACCGGCTTAACCATGACAGATACCCTGATCAGTTTGCATAATGCAGGACATAATGGAAAGATATATGCTTTGTCCAAGCATGGATTGTTGCCCGCAGTGCATAAGACGTGTAGTGTTTATCCATCATTCGGGGAAGAGATGGAAGGCCATAGCACAGCTTTGGGGATGTTTAAGACAGTCAGGAAACACCTGCAGACAGGAGCGGACTGGCGTGCAGTGATCGACTCACTGAGGCCTTTTAACCAGCGTTTATGGGCATCGCTGCCGGGTAGCGAGAAGCAGGCCTTTATCGAGCATTTACGTCACTGGTGGGATACGGCAAGGCATCGTATGCCTCCGTCCAGCGCCGACATCATCTTCCCGTGGCTATCGGAAGAGAAGGCGATTATAATGGGTGGCAGGATCGAAGAGATAGCGCTTGCGGAAGAGGGGCAGTTCAAAATTTCCTACCGGAAGAGACATACCAGGCATACGCAGCGCCTTGAAGCGCAGGTGATCATCAATTGTATGGGGCCGGCTACGGATTATAACCGGATACAACATGTACTGGTGAAGAATTTACTCCGGAAAGGCTTATTGATCACAGATGCCATGCGCCTGGGCGTTCAATGCCAGGAAGATGGTGCCCTGGTAAACAGTGATGGTATTACGTCCGGCTGTTTTTATACCATAGGCGCTCCTGCAAAGGGAGTATTATGGGAAACGACTGCAGTGCCCGAATTACGCGTACAGGCGTCAAACCTGGCAAATAAGCTGATGCAAGCTAACATAGCGCGATCAAACTATCATCATTTAACAATGTGAAATATGAAAATTGGAACCCAGATAAGGAAAATCCGCATTTGCCTAGGTATTAAACAGGATGAACTGGCTGCAGTGCTCGATGTTTCTCAATCCTACTTTTCAAAGATCGAGAGCAACCGTACGAGAATATATGTGGACGATCTTGTGAAAATAGCAGAATATACCAATACCCCGGTCGCCGAATTTTTTAGCACTGACAACAGCGAAATGCCTGTAAATGAAACCGCCCGCAGAGAGAAGATCCTGCAATTGCTCGCAGAGCAGAACAGGTACCTGCAATTATTGATGCAGGCGCAAAATCAGTATAAAGACAAGCAGGAGATGTTATAGTCATTGTTAATACACCCGCGAAATAAGAAAATATGAAAACCAGGAAAATAGTCTCTTTATGCCTTCTGACCTTATTGATCTCCGGACTAATTGTCCTGGTGATCTATTGTAATAAGATCCTGCCTATTGTGAATGGCTATAGCGCAAAGATGATGTGCTCTGAAGTATTTATCGGAGGACGGTCGCCTGCAGATGTATCCCAACAAGACCTGCGCTCATTTCCGCTGAGCCTCAGCACCTGTCAGGTTAATTATAAAGATTCATCGGTGACTGCATCCGTATGGGGACTGTACAGCCGGAAAGCCTTCTTCGTTTCGGGGCGCGGTGCTACACTTGTCAGTGAGCTGAGCGAAAATGATATCCGCAGGCAGGCATTTAGCCTGCCCCTCCGCCCATTGACAGACCGTCATGACATTGCGTGGCCACTTGGCGATAAAGTAGCAGATACGATTCCGCCGAATGTCGATACAGCAAAGATCAGGGAGGCGGTCGACTTTCTTTTTGCTGAGCAGAATACGAAACGGCTGAAGAAGACGAGGGCCGTGCTGGTAGTATATAAAGGGCAGATCATTGCGGAGAGATATGCACCTGGATTTACCAGCAGCTCCAGGTTGCTGGGCTGGAGCATGGCGAAAAGTGTGACCAGTGCTGTAATTGGACTACTGGTAAAGAAAGGGTTGGTTAACCCCGACACCTGCGTTGCTATCAATGAGTGGAATAATGAAAAAGATACCCGCCATGCAATTACCGTGAAGAACCTTTTACAACAATGCAGCGGCCTTTCTTTTGAAGAAAGCTATTCGAAGAGCGCAGACGCTACAATTATGCTGTACCAGAAAGCAGATATGGGGGCTTATGCAGCTCATTTACCGCTGGCAACAACCCCGGGTACAAAGTTCAGCTATACAAGCGGCAATGCAAATATCCTTTCGGATCTCATACGAAAGGTGGTGGGAATACATGATTATCATGCGCTGCCATACAGGGAATTGTTTTATAAGCTGGGAATGTACAATACTGTGTGGGAAACAGATGCATCAGGTACTTATGTAGGCTCCTCTTATATATATGCATCAGCCCGTGACTGGGCCAGGTTTGGATTGCTGTACCTGAATAAAGGATATTTTAATGATGAACAAATATTGCCGGCCAGTTGGATAGCGCAATCTGTAACTCCTGCTGCGGCACAGAACTTTGACCGCTATGGCTACCTGTTCTGGCTGAACACGGGAAAGAAGAAAGGAGCGGCCAACCGCGCATACCCGCATGCGCCTGATGATATGTACTATGCAAATGGGTTCCAGGGACAAAATGTATTTATTATCCCTTCGAAAGATCTTGTCATAGTGCGCATGGGATTAACGGTGGCAGGTGGCTATCGTGCAGACCAGTCACTAAATATGATCCTTCAGGCAATTCATTAAAATATAAGACATGCACGATACAGCGCTTTCAAAGAAATACATCACAGACTACTGGGTAGCAAAGGTCTTACCCGGTGAAAATAATATAGTACCTGCAGAACATGCCCGGAAGCACGCGCGCTATGATCACATCATCAGCGGGAAGGACATTCAGTATATTGTTTCCAGGACAAAAGGCAACCCCCTGTCGGAGTTTGTAATATATCATTCATTATATCATTCACTACTGAGGAAATATTTTCCGGCGTATCAGAACATTATTGTAACCCCCGACATTGAACATGGATCTTTCTGCGCCTTAAAAGAGCGCTATTTGTATTTCAAAACAGTTACTGCAAATGATAATACGCTCAGGGACATTACAGGACTGGTCAAGACAGAACTGCAGGAAGTGCTGAAGTTTAAGGACTATGATCCTGCCGTCCTGGAACAACGGCTGGCAGGACTTGGTCGATCATTGGCAGGCAACTTGCAGTACGGTTTTTCTTTTAGCCCTATCCATCCATATGCCGATCTGCTCCAGGTAGATAGGATCGGGATGCACATCGCGGTGAATGATCAGCATGACCTGCATATAACACTGACAAGCGACGTACGGGATGTAGCGCCTTTTATAGCAGACCAGTTTCTGCAACATTTCGGTGCATTGCTTACAAACCTCGAACAGCATATCAACACCAGGTACGATCAGCTGAGTTTATTATCTGATGCCGAACGGAATACCATCCTGGTTGAATTTAATAAAACGCAATATCCTTTTCCCGAAGAGAAAACAATAGTAGACATCTTTGAAGAGCAGGTGTTGAAAACTCCCAATGCAACCGCACTTGTTTATAAGGATAAAGTATATACCTATGCTTCTCTGAACAACGCTGCCAATAAACTGGCGCATTACTTCAAGACGCATTTTTCAATTCAGCCGGAGGAGATCATTGGATTAATGATACCTAAGTCTGATATAACCGTTATAGGAATATTAGCTATTCTGAAAGCAGGGGCAACCTATTTACCCATAGCCACAGATTACCCCGCACATCGTATCAGGTATATCATCGGTGACAGCAAGGTGAAACTATTGCTGACCCTTTCGGGAATTGAAATGGATGCAGCTGATGCTGGTATTACAAGGATAAATTATGACCTTATCGATCTCCGGCAGGAGCCTGAGCAAAACCTGGACATAAGCATCAGGCCCGTCCACCTTGCTTATATTATATACACATCAGGTTCAACCGGCCACCCCAAGGGGGTAATGATCGCACACCGGAGCAATGTAAATATGTCGCTGGACCAGATCCGCATATTTTCTGTAACGCAGCACGACAAGGTATTGTTATTCGCTCCGCTTTCTTTCGATGCATCAATCTCTGAGGTCTTTATGGCCCTGTATTGCGGCGCAGCGATCATAGTACCGGATGAGAAGATGATAAAGGATAAGGATGTCCTGATCCGTTATATGAAGGCAAAGGAAGTCAGTGTGGTTACTTTTCCCCCGAGCTTCCTGGATTTGCTGAGTGAAGACGATATAGAGGGCCTCAGGTGTATCATTACCGCTGGTGAGGCTGCCCGTCCGGCTAAAGCAGTTGCCACTGCACGTAAGGTGGCTTATTTTAACGCTTATGGACCTACAGAATGTGCAGTATGTGTTTCTACCTATCGGGTCGGTGATAAGGACCAGGATAGTGTGAACATTCCGATAGGGAAGCCCATTGCAAATCTTTCAGTATATATTCTTGATGACAGCCTGCAACCGGTACCTATCGGTATCATTGGAAAGATATATGTGGCCGGGGTGGGCCTGGCCAGGGAGTACCTGGGTAAACCTGAGATCAGCCGTGAGAAATTCATTGCCAACCCCTTTGCAGCGGGGGAAAGGATGTATGATACCGGCGATATGGGAAGATGGTTAAAGGATGGCAACATTGAATTTTACGGAAGAGCGGATGACCAGGTGAAAATAAGAGGCCACCGTATAGAGCCGGGAGAAGTTGAGGATGCGCTTTTCCGGGTTTCAAAGGCTATCACCCAGGCGGCTGTGATGGCCCGTACGGTAAAAGGAGAGATTTCGCTGGTAGCGTATTACGTTTCTTCAGAGCTCATTGATAAAGCCTGGTTAAGGCAGGAGCTCATGAAGCTGCTGCCGGACTATATGATCCCCTCTTTTTTTGTGAAGATCAAAGCGCTGCCGCTTACCCCCAATGGAAAAGTAGATAAAAAGGCTTTGCCGGATGTAAGCGGTCAGGATGTTATCAGGAAGGCCTATAGCGCTCCTGAAACGGAAACAGAACAACATTTGGCTGCTATCTGGCAGGAAATACTGGGCCTGGGGCAGGTGGGCGTTACCGACAATTTTTTTGAACTGGGAGGAAATTCCCTGATGATCACCCGTGTAGGATCGGCTATCAGGAATGACTTCTCAATAGATATACCTGTCAGTACCTTATTTGCAAATCCAACCATCAGGCTTTTAGGGCATTATATAAAGCAGCATGCTGTTAAGGCTGTGCTTCCCCATATCCTGCCGCAGGAACGTCCGGAAAAGATACCATTGTCTTTTTCACAGGAGCGCCTATGGTTGATCCATCAGCTGGAAGGTAGCCTTTCATATCACTTACCGGTCGTACTGCAGCTACAAGGAAAACTGGAAAAGGCCCTGCTTGAAAAAGCGTTTCTTGATTTGATAGAAAGACATGAAATACTGAGAACGGTGATCAGGTCAGAGAAAGGTGAGGCCTTCCAGGAGATAATAACAGCAGGTAACTGGCAGTTGCAATATATCCCGGCGTTTAAAGGCGCTTATGACACGCTTGTGGAAGAAGCGCTGCAAAAGCCTTTTGATCTCGCAAAGGACTATTTAATCCGTGTTTGCCTTTTGGCCATATCTGAACAGGAGCACATCCTGATCATTGTGATGCATCACATGATAGCAGATGGATGGTCCATGCCAATATTTGTACGGGAGCTGATTGAATACTACCAGGCTGAGAAAGAACAACGCATTCCGGCGCTGCAGCCGCTGGCGGTTCAATACCGGGACTATGCAGTATGGCAGCGGAAATACTATTCAGGATCGCTTTTGGATGGGAAGCTCGCTTACTGGAAGGATAGATTGAATGGAATGAAACCCTTGTCTCTTCCTGCTGATGCTGAAAGATATGGTGCAAGAGGAGAAGGAGGAAATACACTTTACTTCAGCATTGAAAAGGAGCTGACCCAACAACTGAAAGATCTGTCAGCGAGAGAGAATGTAACTCTTTTTATGACCCTGCTCACAGCTTTTAAAATATTACTATACCGCTATTCCGGCCATGAAGATATTGCAGTGGGCATTCCTGTAGCCAACCGTGGCCAACTGGAGATCGGGCCCCTGATCGGTTTTTTTGTAAATACGATTGTATTGCGCAGTAGCCTGGATGGACAAATTTCTTTCAGGGAAATGCTGGCCAAAGTGAAGGAAACTACACTGGAAGCATATAATTTCCAGGATGTGCCTTTTGAAAAAGTAGTTGGTAATCTGGAAAGAGACAGGAACTTTAACCAGGCAGACCTTTTCCAGGTATTGTTCGCACTGCAGAACAATGAGCGGGTAGACAAATGGACAACAGGAGATATCAATTTTTCTTTATTGCCTTTTGTGCAAAAGACCTGTCGCTTCGACCTGGCATTTAATATAACAGAAGAAGCACAGGGATTACAGGTTGCCATCCAATACAGTACTGAACTATTCCTGTCAGAAACGATAGACCGCCTTTTTGCGCATTACAGGACTTTGCTGCATGATGTTGTACGGCGTCCTGAAGGGAAATCAGCGGAGCTTACCATCCTTACAAAGGAAGAGCAGCAACAGCTTCGCTTCACGTTTAACAACTTTCAAAACAACTATCCGCGGGAGCAGACCATCGTCACATTATTTGAAGAGCAGGCCCTCCGCGTTCCTGATGCAACTGCTATTGTGTTTGGAGACAGATCGCTTACCTACCGCAAGGTAAAGGAAGCTTCCGACAGGCTTGCACATCGCCTGGTGGATCAAGGCGTTAAAAAAGGTGATATGGTGATCATCTGCCTGGATGATGCCATGGAGATGATGCTGGCAGGCATTTTAGGAATAATGAAGGCCGGTGCTGCATATGTACCTGTAGATACGGATTATCCTGCCGAAAGGATTGATTATATCATTGCAGATACGCAGGCCAGCGTGGCCGTAAGTAATAAGGCATGTACTGCATTGAACCATCATGCATCGTTGCAGGTGCTACGGATAGATGATGAAGTAACCTGGGATATACCTGCCGGGTCGCCGGCACTTAGTTTGGCGCCGGATGATACCCTTTATGTCATCTATACCTCAGGTTCCACCGGCCAGCCCAAGGGCGTGATGGTCACGCACCGCAACGTAGTGGACTATACCTTTGGGATTTTTTCCAAAACAACCATTAAGTCCAACGGCACTTTTGGATTGATGTCTACGATCTCCACTGATCTTGGAAACACAGTCATATTCAGCGCCATGCTTTCAGGAGGCAGTCTTCACTTGTTCCCGAAAGAGATGCTGACAAATCCGGGACGTCTCCATCAATATTTTAAAGACCATATTGTTGATTGTATCAAGATAGTACCTTCTTACTGGAAGACGCTTGAAACAGATGGAGCATTGCTGTTGCCCGCCCGGATGATCATATTTGGCGGGGAGGAGTTGAGTGGTGCGATCGTAAGGGCCATTCATAAAGCTGCACCCGGATTGACGATCATTAATCACTACGGGCCTACGGAGACAACCATCGGTAAATTGCTGCACGTAGTGGAACCCGGCAGGAATTACGGGTCAGTGCCGGTCGGACAGGTATTTTCAAACAGCCAGGCATATATAGTCGATAGCAACTTTTCGCTATGCCCGGTTGGCGTGTGGGGTGAGCTTTTAATAGGGGGCGATGGCGTAGCAAAAGGATATCTTAACAGGGAGGAGCTAACCCGGGAGCGGTTTATTGACAATATATTCAGCGGGAGCGGAAGGCTTTATCGTACTGGTGATAGCGTACGAAGGTTGGCCGACGGAAACATAGTGTTTAAGGGCCGCATTGATTCCCAGGTCAAAATAAGAGGTTACAGGGTGGAACCCGGAGAAATAGAAACTGTCATTCAGAAGCATAATGGTATCAGGCAATGTGCAGTGCTCGCAAAGCAGGATGTATTGGGGAATAATCAGCTGGTGGCCTATATAGTCACAACGCCCCACTATACGAGAGACGCGCTTCATTCCTTCCTGAAAGCGTGCTTACCCGCTTATATGATCCCTTCCCTGTACATAGAGTTGGAAAAAATACCACTCACATCTAATGGAAAGATTGATCGGCGTGCCTTGCCGGAACCGCAGGAAATACATAGCGCTGCTTCAGCAGCTGTACCTCCGCGTAATGAACTGGAACGGCAACTTGTAGCAATATGGCAGGATTTGCTGGGACGACAGCAGATAGGTGTGACCGACAATTTTTTTGAACTGGGCGGTAACAGTCTTATTGCCATCCGTTTGATCAACAGGATCGACCGGCAGTTGAACAGGACAATCGGATTGAAGGACATCTTCAATAATTTTGATATTCAGGGGCTGGCCGCTGTTATTGAGAAGCAGAAAGAAGATGGGCACCTGGTCATTCCAAAAGCATTGGAAAGGAACGATTATGAATTGTCTCCCAATCAAAGAAGGTTATGGATGGCTGCCCAGGTGCCGGGCAACGAAGCGTCATACAACATCTCAGGAGGATTAATGATAGAAGGCGAGGTGTCGATCCCCATATTGGAGCAGGCCTTCCGGCATCTTGTGCAACGGCATGAAAGTCTCAGGACCATTTTTATTATAGATGGAGCAGGACTGCCAAGGCAAAAAATATTGGCCACAGGGCTGACTAACTTTGAATTCGCATCATCCAATGAAATGTTTTCTGACGCGGCCGTACAGCAATTGATAAACAGGGAAAACAGTATTCCCTTTGAGCTTTATGATCAGCAGTTGTTTCGCTTGAAAGTACTGGCATTGCAGGAGAATAAGTATTTGTTGATGTTGATCATGCATCACATTATCAGCGATGGCTGGTCAATGGAACTACTTATCCGGGAGTGGATAGCAGTGTATTATGCGTTAAGCGCCGGGAAGGAGCCCATACTTCCATTTATTCATCTCCAATACCGCGATTTCTCAGAATGGGAAAATAGTTTTCTCCGCAGTGAGGCATTCGAAAACACAATCGCATATTGGAAGAGAAGACTGGATGGTGAGATGCCGGTTTTACATTTGCCGCTGTCCAATGGCAGGTCGGCCACTACATCTTCTGCAGGTAAAGGGTTTGTTTTTTCGGTAGATCTGTCATTGTATGAAGCTGTAAAGGAACTGGCTGTTGAAAAACGGACCTCCTTATTCTCCGTCTTACTGACAGCATTTAATGTATTGTTGTACCATGTCAGCCACCAGCGGCAAATTATGCTGGGTACCTCTGTTGCCGGTCGCAGGCACAGTGACCTGGAACCCGTGGTCGGTTTTTTTGTCAATACGATCGTCTTGAAGACATCGATAGATCCATCAGAGAAATTTGCCACCCTGCTGGAACGCAGCAGTAAAGAGTTGCTGGAAGATTTTGCCCACCAGGATATGCCGTTTGAAGAATTGGTTAATCATCTGTCCTATGAAAGGCAGCCCGGCCTTAATCCTTTTTTTCAGGCCAGGTTCGTACTGAATAATGACGGTGATGACGCTTTCCGTAAACTGGAGCAGGAACAATTGAAGGTGGCAAGGGTAGTGCCCGGGGAGATCAATTCTAAGTTTGACCTGAGCCTGGTGATGAGGTCTGGACAGAAACAGTTGTCGGGCACCGTGGAATACCGCTCGGCGCTTTTTAAGGAGGAGGTCATCCAATTAATTGTGGCAGCTTATATCCAATGTCTTGAAGCCGTAACGAAAGATCCGGATAGCACTGTTAGCGATCTTGATACTTATACCCCTGCATATAAGAAACAAATGGTTGACCACAAAAAAGGATTACAGCAGGACCTGCTTAAGAAAATGCAACATTTCAATAAGGCTAAAATCAAATAACCATGGCGGTAAACAAAAATAGTTTAGAGGGTTTGTTAAGTACCAAACCAAAAGTATTCGTACCGAAAAGTAGTATTGAAGACAGTGAAAGGAAAAGCATAGGAAATGAATATACAAAGATCACTGTGCTGGAATGCAAAAAGCCGGGTCTTACGCTCAACAAATGGATCACTGATAATCTTGATTATGTAAAAAGCGTATTTGAGGAAGGGCGAATAGTACTGTTCAGGGGCTTTAAGCCCCTGGAGGACAGGCGGCAATTCTCCGATATTGCCCGCGCTGTTTCGGGGAGTGAACTGCTGAATTATACAGAACCCTCCACACCCAGAACACAATTGGAAGCGAAGGTATATACTTCCACAGAGTTCCCTCAGGAGCATGCCATAGTACAGCATAATGAGCATTCATACAGTGACCATTGGGCAGGGAAGATATTCTTCTATTGCGAGCAGCCTGCAGCAGAAGGTGGACAAACACCTGTATGTGACAGCCGCGCCGTGTATCGCCTTCTTGATGAGGGAACAAGGAGGAAATTTGAAGAACATGGGGTATTGTATGTACGGAATTTCACTAATGAAATGGACATCAGCTGGAAGCAATTCTTCCAGACTGAGAATAAGGAAGAGGTAGAACAATACTGCAAAAAGAGAGGGATACAGCTGGAGTGGAAAGGGGACGGGCAGTTAAGGACCATGCAGCTGGCACAGGGAGTGCTGCTGCATCCTGTACTTGGGGAAAAGGTCTGGTTTAACCAGGCGCACCTCTTTCATTACACCAACCTGCAAAAGGAGGTATATGAATACCTGTTAGAGGAATACGGAGAAGAACAGCTTCCGAGGAATGCTTACTACGGTGATCATAGTGCTATACCAGTCGATACATTGACAGCGATAAAGGCTGCCTATTATAAAGCCGCCTTTTCATTCGACTGGCAGGAGGGTGACCTGATCATGCTCGATAATATGCTTTACTCTCATGGGCGTGCTCCCTTCAAGGGTAGCCGCAGCATCCTTGTAGCTATGACGGAAGAACATGCTAACCAGTTTAAACAAGCGGATAAGGGTTTATTGGTAGATCAGCAGGCAGTAGCAGATTCCAGGATGAGGACCGCCTCACATTATGTGAACAGGTTAAATACAGAGAGCAGTGAAGCAGCGTTAAAATACAAGCTTTCCGTAGCCAACAGGATCATGGCAGCCCTGCACCTGGAAGAAGGTGGTATCAGTGGTCATATCAGTTTTAAAGTACCGGGTAAGGAAGGCCTCTTTTGGGTGAACCCATTCGGCATGCTGTCTGAAGAAGTGACACCGGATAACCTGATTATGGTAAATGAAGATGGTATTATTGTAGACGGTGACCACCCGGTCAACGTAGCTGGTTTCTGCATACATGCTACTATCCATAAAATGTACCCGGAACTGAACTGTATTGTGCATACGCATTCTCCCTGGGGAACGGTCTTTTCCGCGCTGAACAGCCTTATAGAACCGGTAGACCAGAACTGCTGTATGTTTTTCGAGAACCTGGCCCTTTATAATGAATACAATGGCCCTGTCAACGAAGTGGAAGATTCCATGAAGCTGGCCAGGGCATTGAATGGCAAGAGCGCCGCGATCCTGGCCAATCATGGCGCCATTACCTGTGGGGAAAGCATTGAAACGGCTGTTATGTATATGGTGGCGCTCGAAAGGGCTTGCAGGATAAATATCCTGTGCCGGCAAACCGGCCCTTTCAGCCTGATAGATGCTGAGGTGGCACGTACAACAAAAGAATGGATTGCCAATCCCATAGGTTTTAAAATTGAATTTGATGCCCTGCAACGTAAAGTAGAGCGTCTCTACCCCGAGTTAACCCAATATAAGCGAATATGAAAGTGATCGTCTTCCCATTTGCAGGAGGAGGGAAATACTCCTTCGCATATTTAAAGGAAATGCTTCCCGAATTTATAAAATTTACTGTACTGGAATATCCTGGAAGAGGCATGAGGATCGACGATCCTCTGTTGTATACCCTGGAAGAAATAGTAAAAGATGCATTTGAACAGGTGAAGAAACGTATACGAAATGAAGACTACGTTATTTATGGCCATAGTATGGGAGGCCTGGTGGGATTTCTCGTATGCCGGGAAATTGAGGCAGCAGGATTCAGAAAACCCCTGAAGCTGGTGGTTACCGGCTGTAACCCGCCTACTGTAAGGCGTCAGCGCAGAATAGCCCATCTCCCTGCGGCGCAGTTCTGGGAAGAAGTAATGGCTCTCGGTGGTATTCCGCAGGAATTAAAAGATGAGCTGATGCTGATGGAGTTTTTTGAACCTGTGCTGAGGGCAGATTTTAAAAGTATAGAAGAGTTCAGGTATGAAAATAAAGCGCCTATTTCCATACCTATAGATGTATTCTATGGAAGTGATGAAGGTATCAATGAAAAGGAAGTCAACGAATGGAAGCATCTGTCTTATGATGAAGTGTGCGTTGAAGAAGTAGCGGGCGATCACTTTTTCATCTACAGGCATCAAACCTATTTCAGCAGGTACTTTGTTGGTTTGTTAATGTAAAATCTTACTGATAGTTTATGAGACTAACTTTGCAGCAGGAAGATATTTTTTTTGAGCAGCAGTTATTTCCCGGTGCGCCTATTTACAATATAGGCGCCCGGATCGAAATAAAGGGCGCCCTGGACCTTGAGGCAATAAATCAGGCTTATATGCACCTGATCAGCCAGCATGACATTTTCCATAGCTGCCTGACAGAAGGAAGCAATGGGCCGGAGTTAAAAGTGCAGGAAGAGTATACCCCCTATTTACAGGTAATGGACCTTTGCACGCATACGAATGCGGAGGCGGAAGCTGAAACGCGTATGCGTAAAATATTTATGACCCCGTTTGATCTTTCGGAAGGAGAGCCCCTGCACCGGTTTGGGTTGGTCAGGGTAACAGAAGATCTTCATTACCTGTTTTTTGTTTGTCATCACATTATTACAGATGGCTGGGGAACCTCCCTTATGTTCCAGCGACTGACGGAATTGTATAATGATATTATTGCGACGGGTAGTGTGCAGCACAGGTATGACTATCCGTATACTAATTATGTTGATAAGGATCTCCAATACAGGGAAAGCGAAAGTTATCGCGATGATGCCGCTTATTGGCGGGAGAAATTCGTTTCGCTGCCGGAATCGCTCATACCACGAAAAAATACAGATGGAAGGCCGGGTGATCATATAAGCGCCAGGAAAGTATTGAATATTAAAAGGGAGGATTATGATAAGCTAAATGAGTTGGCAAGGGCTAATGATGCCTCGACATTCCATGTGCTGCTGGCATGTGTATATATCTACCTGGGAAGGGTATACGACAACCGGGATTTTGCAATAGGTCTGCCGGTGCTCAACAGGGGAAGCAGGCAGTTTAAACAAACCGTGGGCTTGTTCATGGGAGTTTCTCCCTTAAGAGTTTCCATGGATTTTGAAAGTAGTTTTACGGAAATTGTAAAACAGGTTAAGAATGAACTAAGGAAGGATTACCGCCATCAGAGTTTTCCGCTGGGACATATCATTCAGCAGTTGCAACTGTATGAGCAAAAGGACCGGCTCTTTAATGTAACATTTTCCTATGAAAAGCATGACTATGCACATCCTTTTCACAATACGGATACCCGGGTAATACCCTTCACGCATGAATCTGAGCGGGTTGCACTTGCGATATATGTAAGAGAATTTGATGAACAGGAAGATGTAAAAGTAGATCTTGATTATAACATCGGTTATTTCGACGAAGCGGATGCGGACATGCTGGTCCGGCATCTGGGAAAGCTGTTGAAAGAAGTGATCAATGATCCGGCTAAACCAGCATACGCAATTGATTTTATGGATAGCACGGAGTTGTCCACATTGCTGCATGTATTTAACGATACAGCACTGACATATCCGGAAGAAAAGACTATTGTGGACCTGGTGTATGACGCCGCAGCGGTGTATTCTGCCAGTGTTGCTGTTATGGGCCCTGAGTGCTCTTATACTTACGGGGAACTAAGACAATATGTGGACAGGGTGGCCGCTTATCTGCAGCAGCAGTACCTGGCAGGTGCGGGTACGCCTGTGGGGATCATGATGGACCGTTCGGGGAAAATGCTGATCACAATGATGGGCATACTCGCATCTGGGGCCGCGTATATACCGCTGGATCCTTCTTTCCCGAAAGAACGTCTGGAGTATATCGTTGAACAGAGCGGTTGCCGCCTGCTGATCGCAGATGAGCAATACATGGACCTCTTTGCAGGTAAGCCGGCATTGACGATCATCAGGGCGGAAGATCTGCAGGATGGTGCTATGGAACAAACGGATCTTTTATATAAACCAGTTGCCGGAGACCTCGCATACATTATATATACTTCCGGTTCTACCGGGCAACCAAAGGGCGTCGAGATCACCCACCGGTCGGTAGTTAATTTTCTGACCAGTATGCAGATAGCGCCGGGGATTGCACAGGCTGATAAGCTCCTGGCGGTTACCACTTATTCTTTTGATATTTCTGTGCTGGAATTCTTCCTCCCGCTGGTAGCAG
Organism: Chitinophaga filiformis; assembly: GCF_023100805.1. Taxonomy (NCBI): domain Bacteria; kingdom Pseudomonadati; phylum Bacteroidota; class Chitinophagia; order Chitinophagales; family Chitinophagaceae; genus Chitinophaga; species Chitinophaga filiformis. The sequence goes on along the minus strand of NZ_CP095855.1, from coordinate 7,178,488 downwards.
GAGCTACTGTATACATTGCTGATAAAGGAATGACCAGTGATCCGGAGGCCCTGATCCGGCTGCTGGAGGACGTAAAGCCGAGCATCATGCAGGCAACGCCAAGTTTATGGCATATGCTGTTTGTAAGCGGATGGCAGGGCAATACCGGATTGAAAGTGCTTTGCGGAGGAGAACCTTTGGATCATGCTACAGGGCAGAAAATACTGACCCGCTGCAAAGAATTATGGAATATGTATGGCCCTACGGAAACTACGATCTGGTCTGCAATAAAGCAAATAAAGCGCCCGGAAGATGTTGATATCATCGGAACACCCATAGGTAACACAAGGGTTTACATATTGGACGATTGGCGACAGCCTGTGCCGGTTGGAGCCGTAGGAGAGATCTATATCGGTGGCGCCGGTCTCGCAAAAGGCTACCGTTTGAGGGATGACCTTACAACAGAGCGTTTTATTCAAAGCCCTTTTGAAAAAGGAGAGAGAATATACCGGACCGGTGATGTGGGAAGATGGCTGCATCATGGAGAAATAAGCTTCCTGGGAAGGAAAGACAACCAGGTGAAGATCAGGGGATACCGGGTGGAATTGGGTGAAATAGAAAAGCAACTCCTGGAGATAGAAGGAGTAAACCAGGCTGTGGTAGTGGCTCGCAGGAGCGATGATCAGCGCACGTTCCTGGCTGCGTTCATTGTATCCGGCAAAGCAGTGAATGACAGCGATCTACGTGCGGCGTTGGCCACTAAGCTGCCTGAATACATGATCCCCTCAGCTTTTATTGTCGTAGATGTGATGCCGGTTACGCCAAATGGAAAAGTAGACCGGAAGGCCCTGGGGGCTATGGAGCTTGCAGGTGTGGTATCAACAGCCGCTTATGAAGCGCCTGCCAGTGAAATGGAAAGTGCCCTGCAGGCACTTTGGGAAAAGATCCTGGGCATAAAGGCACCAGGAGTATCTGATAATTTTTTCTCCCTGGGTGGGCATTCGCTGAATGCCACGCAGCTCATCAACGACGTCTACCGGCTTTTGGGAATAAAGCTAAAATTGAGATCGGTTTTCCTGCAGCCAACTATCCGGCAGCTGGCAAAATGCCTGGCGGAGCAGGGAAGAGAGGGCTTTCAGCCAATACCAGCGGCGCCGGCAGCGCCATCCTATCCTTTATCTCCTAACCAGGAAGGGATCTGGATGGCCGTCCAGGCAAACCACGGGGCACTCGCCTATAATATGACAGGCGTCTATTCAGTAGAGGGACCATTGTCGGTGCCCGCGCTGGAGGCCGCGATCAGAACGGTGATATGCAGGCATGAAAGTCTCAGGACAGGATTTACAGAGCAAAATGGTGAGGTAAAACAAACAATACTTTCACCGGACCAGGTCTGTTTTAATATTTCCCTTCATCACAGCGAAACGCCCGACCTGCTGGCAGATGCGCTGGTGCAATACCGCTTTGAGCTGGACAGGCCGCCACTTATAAAAGTGGACATGATCAATGCGGGTGACAACAGGAGTATATTGATACTTGTGCTGCATCACATAGTGGCCGACGGCTGGTCTTTAGATGTGTTATTGAACGAAGTTACAGGCTTATACCATGAATATGATAAAGGTAAGGGTATTGAGCTGCCACAACTTCCGGTTCAATATAAGGACTATACGATGTGGTTGTTGGAGCGGCTTAAGAAGGGGCAATTTGAAAAACATCAGCAATATTGGTCCAGACAGTTTGAGAATGCAGATCCGCATCCAATATTAAAAGCGGATAAAGAAGTGCCGGTGCAAACATCTTTTAACGGGGCAATGGTACATTTTGAACTTGAAAGCACCATTGCTTCAGGGCTGACCGGGCTTGCATCAGCGCACAATGCAACCCTGTTTATGGCTTTGCTGGCTGGTATGAATGCCTTATTCTTTAGGGAAAGTGGTGAGCGGGATATCTGCATCGGCACTCCGGTTGCAGGCAGGGAACATCCCTACCTGGAGAACCAGATAGGATTATATATAAACACACTTGCCCTGCGCACAACTTTTGAAAAGGATGACAATTTCCTGCAGCTCTTGCAAAAAGTCAGGACAGTAGTGTTGAATGGGTTTGCATACCAGGAGTATCCCTACATATCGGGCAGGCAAAGCCTTTTTGATGTGTTGATAGTTTTACAAAGCAAGGGTACGGCCGTGGAAGACATCCGCGGTTTTGGCGATGCGATCATTAAACGTCGTCCGCTTATGCAAAGTGTAAGCCGTTTTCCGCTTGTTTTCAATTTTTATCAGAGAGGAGATACTTTGAGCTGTGAAGTAGAATATAATTCAGACCTGTTTTTACCCGAAACAATAGCAATACTTGTAGCACGGTTTCAGCAGCTTGTGGGAGCTGTTATTGCAGATCCCCGGGAAAAGCTCGACAGCCTCGATCTGCTTTTGGATTTTGAAAAGGCGGTGTTGACGCCGGTGGTGAGTATAGACCTGGATCTTTAATGGTACGGGATCATTTATAAAAAGAAAAACGGAGAAGAAATTAATTCTTCTCCGTTTTTGTGCGGAAGAGGAGATTCGAACTCCCAAGCCCTTTCAGGCACTACCACCTCAAAGTAGCGCGTCTACCAATTTCGCCACCTCCGCAGGTCTGAAGTGGGTGCAAATTTAAGCGCTTTTTGATAATGAACAAATTTAATTAATAACTATTGTCATTTTCTCAGCAGGATCCTGAAGGTAGTTCCCTTGTTAAGCTCGGATGAACGCACTGTCAGCCTGCCTTTATGATACTCTTCTATAATACGTTTTGCCAGTGAAAGTCCCAGTCCCCAACCTCTTTTTTTGGTACTGAACCCGGGTTTGAAGACTTTTTCAAAATTGGCTTTCGGGATGCCTTTTCCACTGTCGGTGATGTCTATAACAATATTGGCCGGATGATTTTCGATATAAATATCAATGGTGCCTTTCCCTTCCATGGCGTCCAGGGCATTTTTCAGCAGGTTTTCAATGACCCAGTCAAATAATTGGGGGGAGATCATAGAGGGGATCTCATGTTCCTGGCAGTGCATAGTAAGCACTACTTTCTGCGGTGCTCTTTTCCGGATGTAGGTCACCATTGCTTCCACCTGGCTCACCACATCCCGTTCTTCCAATTGTGGTACACTGCCTATTTTGGAGAAACGTTCGGAGATGAGTTTCAGCCTGTCCACGTCTTTCCGCAGTTCTGTTGCAACCAGTTCATTGGCCTCATTGTCCTTGAGGATCTCTATCCAGGCCTCTATGGAGGAGAGGGGAGTGCCCAGCTGGTGGGCTGTTTCTTTGGCCATTCCCACCCACAGAAGGTTCTGGACGGCGCGGTTGGAAGTGGAGAGCGCTACCAGCACAATGCTGATGAACAGGGCTACCACGATAAGTTGTATATAAGGGTAATAGCGTACCTGTTTGAGAATAAGGGAATCGCCGTAATAAATATAATTGTAAAGGTTATTTTTTGCATCGATCTCCATAATGAAAGGAGGGTGCTGGTTCTTGAAAGTGGCCAGTTCTTCTTCCATGTATTGGGGATTGCGCGAAAGCCTGGTGGTGTCCAGGTTACGGGAGTCTATAATGTGACCGTTTTCATTGGTGATAATAACGGGAATGCTGGTATTATTTGTAATGATCTCGACGGCCAGGTTGAGGTTTGCTTCGTTGGAAGCCTGGAGCAATTCGCGGTTGGCGGCCACCCAGGTAGCCACTTTTTTTGTTTCTTCTTCTTCCAGTTTGCCGGCGATGCTGCTTACGTACCAGATCGTACCCACAATGATGATCACCGCGGTAGATACAAGCACAAACTTCCAGCCTATGACCTGTTTAAACATACTGGCATCTAAATTAAGCATAAACCGTTATTAGTGTAAGTAAGGTGCTCCGAAGCTATTATAATTTGTTGCATATTTGTAACGCAAAAATTATTATTCACGCGTAAAGAGTTGCTTTTGTCTGTATTACCATCGGTAGCTGTTGTTATTTTGAATTGGAATGGACGTAGTTTTCTGGAAAAGTTCCTGCCTTCGGTGTGCAGTTCCACTTACGGGAATCTGCAATTGTATGTGGCAGATAATGCTTCGACAGATGATAGCGTGGCGTTCGTGCGTGCTAATTTCCCGGAAGTTAAGATTATTCAGAATCCTGCCAATGACGGCTTTGCAGGTGGCTATAATATGGCCCTGCAGCACGTAAAGGCCGATATATATGTATTGCTCAACCAGGACGTCGAAGTAGAACCGGGATGGATAGAACCGGTTGTGGCCCAGATGATGACGGACGACCATATTGCTGCCTGCCAGCCGAAACTGCGGTTTTATGATAAGAAGACCGAATTCGAGTACGCGGGGGCCGCGGGAGGCTGGATGGACATCCTGGGGTATACCTTCTGCCGGGGCAGGATACTGTATACGACAGAGGAAGACCGCGGACAATACGATGATGCCCAGGATATTTTCTGGGCTACCGGCGCTGCCCTCTTCATACGTTCGGCCTGCTTCCATGAAGTGGGTGGTTTTGATGCTGATTTCTTCGCACATATGGAGGAAGTGGATCTCTGCTGGCGCCTGAAAAGGGCAGGGTACAGGATCTGTTATTGCCCGGAATCGGTGGTTTATCATGTAGGAGGCGGCAGCCTGCCACAGGGCAATCCCCGTAAGCTCTACCTGAATTTCCGGAATAACCTGATGATGCTCTGGAAGAACCTGCACCCGGCCGACCGCTGGATCATCTTATTCCAGCGTTTTTTCCTGGATCTGCTGGCCGCCGTAAAAAGCCTGGTGGCAGGTAAGCCGAAAGATATGCAGGCCATTTTAAGGGCTTACAGGGACTATTTCCGCTGGAGGCGCAGGTACCAGTTCTCGAAAGATCGCTTGCCACAGAAAAAGCTGCTCGATATGACCGGCGTCTTCCATGGGATCATGATCTGGAGGTATTATTTCCTGAACCGTAAGACTTTCGGGACCCTGGAAAAATAACTTGCATTATTATTTGACATGACGTAAGTTTGCAATGCGAAATTTTTAGCTATGGAACACAATACTGTTGAAAATAAGAATGACTTTACCGGTAGCTGGGTATCATCTTCCCGTTTCCTGTTTTATGTGACAATCTTCTGCCTTCTGTGCTTTGTACTGGGAGGTTGTTATAACCTGTTCAAACATCGCTATAAGGGTAAACCTGAAGTAGCTGTACCGGAAAACACCCTGTACAATCCAAAATATAAATAAGCGACTTAATCATATTGGCGAAAGCCCCCTGGTCTGACCAGGGGGCTTTTTTATTGTTTTCAGGCGTCCTGCCCGGTCTGCTGAAAAGGTTCTTATTTCGTCCCGTTCCCCTCTGTAACCCATACGTAAACCATTCTTGATCCATATATAACCCATATATAACCCATATCTCTTAAATATGGGTTATATATGGGTTATATATGGCTTATATATGGGTTATATATGGGTTATCTCCGGGAATAAGCTATGGTAGCACGGTTGCCAGGATTGTATAAAATAAATATTTTGTAATACGATGATAATTAATATCTTTTCGTATTGCTATGTATTTGTATAAGATTGTTTTAAGCAGAAAAACCCATCCTTCAGAGGGAAAAAGCATAATGGCAGAAGTCGGTCACCGGGCAATAATATTTGGAGCAAAAAACGGGTCGATGATCTGGAACATCATACCCTCTGCCGGATATGACCGGACGTTTGAGGCAGGGGAGGGGAACATTTAAAGCGGGACAGATCAATGGAAGTTTCCTGGGTACAGGGCAAAAAAAAGTCCTGGTGTGATATACACCAGGACTTTTCTGTGGAGCGGAAGACCGGGCTCGAACCGGCCACCCCGACCTTGGCAAGGTCGTGCTCTACCAAATGAGCTACTTCCGCGTATGTGAGATGCAGTTTTATTCAGCTAGTGCGAATATAAACCGGCCTCTTTAATTAAGAACTTGTTGTGCCTCGTTTAATATGCTTATAAGCCCGAAGCAATAAAAAAGTCCTGGTGTACTTACAGCAGGACTTCTCTGTGGAGCGGAAGACCGGGCTCGAACCGGCCACCCCGACCTTGGCAAGGTCGTGCTCTACCAAATGAGCTACTTCCGCATATCTGAGATGCAATTTTATTCAGGATTGTCTGCTTAAACTGACCTCTTTAATTAAGAACTTTTACTTCCCGCCTGCGTTATTCGCGATTGGGATTGCAAATGTACAACATTGTCCGAAATCGCAAAATATTTGGGTCCTTTTTTTCAAAAAAAGTTGAGGCACTTTTTAATACGCTGAACAAACAATCGTGATGTTTGATATTTGATAATGATGAAATGCGGCAGCAGCATGCATTATAAGAGAAGGAAAATAGTTGTATGATTGACAGTTATTTTTTCTATCTTGTGCCTGTTCCACGTCTTCACACATGTTGATAAGTCAGACAATACATAAATTCTAAATTATGAAAAAGAAGCTATCGCTACTGTTACTGGTGCTTTTCAATTACGCGGCAAAGGCACAAAATACGGCAAGCCTGGTGGTTCAGCCCAAATCTGATCATACCATCAGCCGTCATATCTATGGACATTTCTCAGAGCACCTCGGGCATTGCATTTACGATGGCTTTTGGGTTGACCCTTCACTGAACGTGCCTAAAAAGGACCGTATACGCCTGGATGTGGTAGAGGCCCTGAAAAAGATCCATATCCCTAACCTCCGCTGGCCGGGAGGCTGCTTCGCCGACGAATACCACTGGCGCGACGGGATCGGTCCAAGGGAACAACGTCCTAAAATGGTGAATACCAACTGGGGTGGCGTAACGGAAGACAACAGCTTTGGTACACACGAATTCCTGGAACTCTGTGAACTGCTGAAAACAGAACCCTATATCTCTGCTAACGTAGGTAGTGGTACCGTAGAAGAAATGGCAAAATGGGTGGAATATTTCAACTTCGACGGCATCAGTCCTATGAGTAACCTGCGCAAACAGAACGGTCACGAAAAACCATGGAAAGTAACTTTCCTGGGCGTGGGTAACGAAAGCTGGGGTTGCGGTGGTAATATGACACCTGCATTTTATGCTGACCAGTACCGCAGGTATGCTACCTATGCGCGTAACTATCCGGGAGCGCCTCTGAAAAAGATCGCCAGTGGTGCAAGCGATTTTGATTTCAACTGGACAGAAACCTGCATGAAACAGATACCACTGGGACAAATGTGGGGACTTAGCCTGCACTACTATACCGTACCTAAAACATGGAACGATAAAGGCTCTGCTACCAGCTTCAGCGAACAGGAATATTTCACTACCATGAAAAAATGCCTGGCGATGGATTCCCTGGTGATCAAACATTCCGCTATCATGGACAAATATGACCCGCAGAAACGTGTAGCCCTGGTAGTAGACGAATGGGGTATCTGGACAAATGTGGAACCAGGTACCAATCCGGGATTCCTGTACCAGCAGAACAGCCTGCGCGATGCCCTGATAGCCGGCAGTACACTGAACATCTTCAACAATCACAGCGACCGTGTAAGAATGGCCGAACTGGCGCAGACTGTAAACGTGTTACAGGCCCTTATCCTGACCGACAAGGAGAAAATGCTGCTGACGCCTACCTATTATGTGTTTGACCTGTATAAAGCACACCACGATGCACAATACCTGCCTGTTAAACTGAACAGTCCTGACTACACTTCCGGTAATGAAAAGATTCCGGCGGTGAATGTTTCTGCTTCGCAGGATTCTACCGGCGCCATACATATCTCCCTCGTGAACTTAAACCCTTCCCAGAAGATCAGCATCAGCACCAGCTTTGAGCAGGCAAAATGGAAAACAGTGAGCGGCGAAGTGCTGACTTCAGCAAAAGTAACTGACATCAACACATTTGAACAGCCTAATAAAGTGCATATCGAGAAATTCTCAGGAGCTAAGAAACAGGGTGATAACCTTGTAGTGGAACTGCCTCCGGCATCAATAGTAATGCTGGAACTGAAATAGCATAACATATCCTGATCAATATCCTTGGGTGGCAATTGCAAACAGCAGTTGCCACTTTTTTTATAGTTTCCGTGAAAAGGTATTTATCATCTTACAACACAAATACTTCATCACAACATACGGCTGCCTTTTTGCCGGCCGGTGCTTCCCGCCATGCCGGCACCTCCTGCAGGCAACGGCCGGTAACGCGTACGAAACGCGCATGGACAGCCGCTAAGCGAAAGCGGAAATTGCGTACCGCCACCGTATAATCTTCTTCAGCCAGGGAGGAAGGTTGCTGCTGTCCCGCTGGTTTGAAATTAATGCCGTCTGCAGAGGTTTCTATCACAATATCAGATGGGTTGAATATGTAATGCCGGGCGTCCTGCAGGAAGTTCATCTGCACCTGCGTAATGATCTTTTCTTCTCCAAGATCGATAGTTGCTACCAGGTCATTTCCATAGATGAACAGCCAGTTGATGCTGAAGTCCTTATCGCCCTGCAAACCATCGGTGAGGGTGCGCTCTCTTTTGGCAGGATACTCATCCGACCATGGATGCAGCAGCGATACCTTTGCCCCGAAGGCCAGGCTGTTGATCCATTTGCGGGCAAAGATGGTGTCCCATTCCTGTTGATAGGCATCTGCATTGCCGCCACCTTCCGATAGTTCCTTTACACCCGCCAGTTTACATTGTGCCACAAATTTCCTGACACGTTCCGGCCAGCGCGGATTCACAACATAGCCGTTTCTGTCCGGAATAAGATAGCCAAACTTTTCAGTACCAAAGAAACGGGATTGCTGTAATACCGTGTACTCCAATGGCAGCCTCGCATTGTAAACCTTTGTGAGCAGATCATTGTTACCTGCTGCTGCCTGCTCGGCCTTATCCAGGAGACCGGAGTACTGATCAATGGCCGCCGGTGAAAGGTAGTTCTTATAATTGTTGACAGGATTGCCGTAAATATCCAGCTGCGTTTTGGTGTTGTGCATAGTAGTGATCAGGGCCTGCAGATATTGTCCGATGAACGGGGCCGCTTTGCCATAATAGCCATTCAGGAAATCGTTGCTGATGGCCTCCGTAGTCAGGGAAGGGTTCCACAGCAGTTTAGCCTGCAGATAACTGTTGTAGGCCGCCATGTCACTATAGGTGTCCCCGCTGCCCTGGGAAAAGACGCCACTTACCTTATGTGCTGACAGGTACTGAAGATTCGGCTGCAGGTTGTTGTAGTCGGGAAAAGGCGCCAGGTAATTGGTGAACTGCGTGGTATAATCCCAGAGGAAAATATGATCGGTGATGGCGCCCCATCCTTCCAGGTCTTTTCTGAATGCAGCAGCAGATGGCGTGGTACTCAGCGGCTCCTGCCGGTAAGCATCGATGCTGCTTAGCATGATGTATACATTGGCTGCCGGTTTTGTTTTAAGCGGTGGATGTGCAGTATACTGATAGGCCAGTGTGGTGAACTGCTGATCAGGAAATGCCGCTGCAACCCTGTTCACAAAACGTATGAGTGAGCCCTGTGGGCCGCCTTCTTCTGCATTGGCTTTACTGCATTCGTCACAGGTACAGAAGCCTCCGCCATCTTCTGCGGCAACAGACCAGTACAATGCATCGGGGTTGTTTGCAATAGCTTTGCGGAAGTACTCCACCATCGTATTAAATACACCTTCATTGCTCAGGCATAACTGTGTAGCCTGTCTTTTACCATTCACCAGTGCATAATATTCCGGGTGGGAGGTAAAGTATGTTTTCGGCGGAAGGATCTTGAAGAAGGAATGCCCCCATACACCCCAGAGGTCTTCCAAACGATGCAGCTTGTGCCATTCCAGGTATTCATCGTCAAATGCTGGAGGGTAATATGTTTCCCGGTATACAAAAACGGGTTCCTGTTTATCCATCAGTTGCTGTGGTAAGCGTAGATTTTTGCTGGAGGGAATGGTAACAGTTGTCGCAGCATATTTACGGCAACCAAAATAATTCTCCAGCAGCGTGTATACGCCGTAAAGAATACCTTTGCCGGTTCCTCCCCTGATGTACAGGTCCTGGTTGTCTGTAGCAATAAAAAAACTTTCTCCTTTCAGCTTACCACTTCTGAACTGTTCTACATGTTCAGTGTTGCCAATGAAAATAGCAGCCTGCTCTTTATATGTTTTCTCCTGTATAATGTTCAGCGATGCGCCCGAGATCCGTTTTATATAAGTTTGTAAAAGGCTGGCGGCTTTTGTTTCATGCTTCGTGGCCTCATCCGGCAAGACTATCACATACCTGGAACTGCCATTGGATACGAGCGTAATATTGCCCCTGGGAGACTGGCAACTGTTGTAGGTCAGCAGGGTCATTATCAACAATAAAGTGTGCATCATCCTGAACATGAATAGCGTGATTAAAATTTACGTTGCAGGGTTACATAAATATCGTACTGGTTTTGAAAAACAGTGGAACTGATCTTCTGGTTGATCCAGGTACCGAAAATACCTGCCGTAGTACGGTATTTGAATGTTTTCTGATATCCTGCCCCCACACTGCGTGTCAGCAGTCCCGCAAGTTTGGGGAATTGTATGAGCCGGCTTCTGTCGTCGGGAGAAGTACCTAAGCCCGCGTTGAAAGCAATAAAGTCCTGCTGGCGGTTCATGTAGTAACGGGCCGTCAGGTTGTAAGAGGTGTAAAACTCCGGGGAATCGCTGATAAAATATGCCCGGAAATTGACCCAGAACTCCTTCCATGTTTTTGCAATGGAGGCCACTCCTGATATGCTGTTGGTACTGTCTGCACTCAGGTAGCGGATGCCCAGCTCTCCCTCTATATCATGTTTGAATGTTTTGAAGAGGGAATAAGCCAATCGCGTTTTGGGGAAGACGATCTCATTGGAATAGGTGGCAAGGGCGTAAGAGTACAACTTCGGATTGTGTGTGTAATACAATTCCGCTTCACCCTGTAAACCTGTGCCCTGTTCCCGTCCCGCATAGTTCAGCCGCGCGGCATAAGAGCCCCGTTTGAAGAAGTGGCGGTATTCCAGGGTGGCAATGTTATAGGAATTATCCTGGTAATCGTAACTGGAATGCAGGAAGAACATGCCAAACTGGTTCTTCATGGTTTTACTATGCAGGTAATCCGCATAGTCCATATTCTCCGCGCTGCGGTTCAGCTTTGTAACAGAGTCGGCCGCGAGCGCCGCCTCTGCATACAGCTTTTTATTCTCCAGCAAGACAGCTCTTTTCTGTATGAAAGATGCATTGTCGGGATAGAAACGGATACCCTGGTTGGCGTAGGCCAGAGCACTGTCGTATTCTTTTTTGTCGCTCAGCAGGTTAATGCTGTAGAGCAGCGCCAGGGAATCTCTCCGGTTCAGCCCAAGCACCTGCCGGTAAATGGCAAGGGCACTGTCAGGCGCGTTGTTCCCCTGGTAGGCGGTACCTGCAGCCAGGAGCCCGTCGGTATATGCGGTCCTGTATTTAGCCGTGAAAGGATAACGTTGCATCAGCTGGTAGGAGAGGGCATTGGCTTCGTTGTACCGCTTCATCTCTGTTAGTATGCCGGCTTTCTTTAGCAGCAGCTCTTTATTGTCAGGATAATAGGTCAATGCCTGGTTCGCATACAAGAGGGCGCTGTCTGCCTGACCCACTGCGTGCTGCAGGTTAATGAGATAGTTCAGGGCGTCGATATTATCGGGCGATTGTGCCAGTACTGCACGGAACTCCCTGGCGGCCATATCATATTCTTCCGCCTGCATTAGCGTACGGCCAGCCGTAAGGCGGAGTTCCGTCAGGTTGGCCGCGTATTTCGGATCAGCCGGAGAGCGGCGCAGCAGCTGTGCTGCAATGGTTGCCGCTTCATCGTACTGGCCCATAGCCGCGAGTATGCCGGATTTTTTGAGGAGAAAACGGCTGTTGTCCGGGTAAGCCGCCAGCGCTCTGTCCAATACCTGCAGGGCATGTATATTGTCTTTCTGATTGATGTAGGTGTTGGCCATCATGTCCAGCGCGGTCGTATCCCGCGGGTCTGTCTGCAGGGCCTTGTCAAATTCTGCCAGCGCCAGGTCGTATTGCTGCTGGGACAGATAGTCACGCCCGCTGGCTATTTTTAAGGCGGTATAACGACTCTTCAGGTCTGCGCTGGACCGGTTAGCGGCATACAGCTTCTCGGCCAGTAATGCGGCCTCTGAGAACTTCCTGTCGCTTTCCAGTACATCCAGTTTGAGCGATAATAATTTCTGATCGTTCGGGTTATTCTTCAGGCCTCTGTTGATCCAGGCCAGGGCTTCCCGGTAGGCGCCCCTTGACATGCTGAGGCCAATTACTTTATCCAGCGCTTCCCGGTTACCCGGATTTTTTTCCAGCACGCCCTGGTACAGCAGGTAAGGATCTGTATTGGCGTACCATGCCGCCGCTTCCATACGCAGGGGCGTTTCCATGCTGTGCGCTTTCGCATCTCCCGGCCAGCGCTTCAGGATCTGTTGCAGCTGATCGATGGCGGCGGGGTAATCATGCATTTCCTGCAGGATGCCCAGTTTGCGCATCATCAGTTCATAGGAACCCGGATTGCCCGCCAGTTCGGCATTCACCTGTTCAATTGCTCTTGTATAGCTGCCGCTTTTGATATACATGGCGGTAATGGCCGACTTGGCTTCCTCATTGTTATAATCGAGCAATAATGCCCTTTCATAATTCTGCATGGCCAGCAGCTGATTGTTCCTGAGCTGATAGTAACGTCCTGCCAGCAGGAAGTGGCCGGTGTAGGCCCGCTGAACGCTGGTATCGGTGCTGTATTTTTCCAGCAGGGCAGTGGCATAATTGCCCCCCTGGAAGAAACGTTCAGATGCATCCAGTATACTGAGTTTTTTCAGCATCAGCGTTTTATCGCCCGGGAACTGATACAGTCCTTCGTCAACATAACATTCAGCTTCCTCATATTTTTTGGCGCCCAGCTCAATATTGACAGCATACAGATAGGCGTCGTAATATGCAGGTGCTTTAGTCAGTACCTGTTTCACATACCGTCTTGCCAGCTGTGTATTGCCTGTCAGCATGTACAATCTTCCCAGCAATAGCTCCTGGTCTGTAAAGTCCGGTCTTTTCTGCAGGGCTTCTTTCGAGAGCTGTATTGCTTTTTCGTAATGATTCAGCCGTGTTTCTTTTACTGCTTCTTCATAGAGCTCATCCGCATCTTTCCCTTTGCTGAAGATCTGGGCCTGTACCTGCAGGGAGAGGCAAAGTACGGCGCCGGATAGTATATATTTGAATAACGACATCATCTTAAGTATTTGCAGGTTTCCGCTGGCCAAATCCCTGGCGCTGCATGTTCCCCCAGCTATGTTTCCGCCCTGTGATGAAATGGAAATATCCCCTCAGCGCGAAGAATACGATCAGGGGGTGATAGATGAAAGGTTCAAGAAAGGCCATTAAAGCCAGGCCTATCACTTCCTTCCAGGTCTTATACTGTTTGTAGGTGATCTGGTCCCATAGTATGGCCAGGGTAGTGATCATGACAGAATAGAAATACACGAATGCCAGCAGGATCAGTGCATTGTGCCAGTTGATACTACCGGTAACGATCTGGTAGATATAGTAAAAAATACCTGTGATCTCGATGATAGGAGCGAGGAATTCAAAAAGCAGGTTATAGGGCAGCACGATCATCCCCAGCCGCTTATAATGCGGATTAAAGATCACTTTGCGGTGTATGGTGATGATCTCTGCCAGGCCACGTCCCCAGCGGGTGCGCTGGCGACTGAACACCTTCATGGTGGGAGGGCCTTCTGTCCAGCATTGTGTAGTGGGAATGTACCTGATCGCATATTTCAGTTTATTGTCGATCATATAGGTACACATCCGCGTTACTATATCCATGTCTTCCGCAAAGGATTTGCTGTCATAACCACCCGCCTTGATAGCGATCTCTTTATCAAACAGGCCCAACCCGCCCGATACGTTGGGCACACAGTTGATCACGCTCCATCCCATCTTTCCCAATACGTACGCCCGCAGGTACTCCATTTCCTGGAAGCGTGGCAGCCATTTCTCCGGCGGCCGTACACGGGTGATCACACCTTCGTCTATCTCGCAGGAGTTGGCAAGACGTAAAGTGGCGCCCGTAGCAATAACACGGATGCTGTCTTCCACGATATGCACATAACCGCACTCAGGGCAGGGTTCTCCTATTTCCCTGGTCTTATTGTGCTCTTCATCCATAAATGGTTTGATCATGCGCAGCAGTGTATCTTTTTCAATGATACAATCCACGTCCGTACAAAGGAAGTAATCGTACGCGGCTGCATTGATACCTGCATTGGATGCGTCGGCCTTGCTCTTTCCATTCACCTTGTCGATCACCATTAGTTTTTCGTAGGCAGAGTTGGACGATTTGAAGACCCTTCTTACCGGTTGTGATTTGATACGTTCATTATAGGCAAAGTCCACTACCTGTAGCTGGAATTCCCTGACCAGTTTTTCCAGGGTATCGTCTGTGCTGCCATCATTGACGATGATCACTTCAAAGCGGGGGTAGTTTAACGTGAGCAGTGAACGGACGTTCTGGATGATGGTTACGCCTTCATTGAAAGCAGGTGCAATAATGGATATACCGGGGGCCAATGGTGACTGGAGCATTTTAGTATAGTCCACATAACTGTTCTTGCGCTGGAACCTGATAATGCCGCGCAGGGAGAGTAGGGCCAGGAGGGCATACATCAGCAGCATGGCGCTGCCATATATAAAAACAAAGCCTTCAAAAAAGTTTCTAAACAATTGCACGATATCTCCTGGTTTTTATAGATGATAATTACAAGTCCGCAGCTACTTTGCCGTAACGGTAGCTGTCGCCTTCTGCGTAGTCTGGAAGCCCCTGCGCTGCATATTTCCCCAGGTACTCTTTTTACCTGTTAGGAAGTAGTAATAACCACGGATGGCGAATACTACTATCAGCGGATGGTACAGGAAGAATTCCATAAAGGGTGTTAAGCAGAGATAGGCCACCTCTTTCCATGTCTTATAATACCTGAACGTAAGCTGGTCCCACAGGATGGCCATTGTCGTGATCATCACAGAATACGTATATACGAACAGCAGCAGTACCAGCGCTGTTGGCCAGTTAATGAGGCCCAGGCAGGTCATGAGGATGTAGTAAACAATACCGGTAAATTCTATGATGGGCGCCAGCAGTTCAAAAAAGAAATTATATGGAATGATGACGAGGCCCATTTTTCCATAACGGGGATTCATAAACATACTGAAGTGTGCATACATCAATTGTGCCAGTCCTCTTGCCCAGCGGGTACGTTGACGGTTGAATATCTTGACGCTGGCCGGTGCTTCCGTCCAGCAAAGTGTTTTCGGAATATAACGGATGGCATAATCTATCTTATTGTCATATGCATAACGGCACATGCGCGTCATCAGTTCCATGTCCTCACCAAAAGAGCTATGGTCGTAACCGCCGGAACGGATAGCAATTTCCTTGTCAAACAATCCCAGGCCACCAGACACGTTCGGTACACAGTTGAGCAGGCTCCAGCCCATTTTACCCAACACAAAGGCACGGATATATTCCACTTCCTGGAAGCGGGGCAACAGCTGGCGGGGAGGGCGCATACGCGTCATTACGCCTTCATCAAATTCACAGGAATTGGCAATGCGTAAGGTAGCGCCTGTAGCGATAACACGTTTCTTCTCTTCCTGCATCACCGGTTTAATGAGCTCCAGCAGGGTGTTTTTGTCGAGGATGCAGTCCACGTCCGTACACACAAAATGATCATAGGAAGCGGCGTTGATACCAGCGTTTACTGCATCTGCCTTGCTTTTACCGTTCACTTTATCGATGACCAGCAGTTTGGAATAGGCGGGGTTGGTCGATTTGAAGATCTTCCTGACGGGCCTGGTCTGTATTTTAATATTGTAGGCGAAGTCAACCTGTACGAGCTCAAATTCATTGATCATTTGTTCGAGGCTGTTGTCTGTACTTCCGTCGTTGACGATGATGATCTCATATTTCGGATAGTTCAGCGTGAGCAGCGAGCGCACATTGAAGATAATGGTGAGCCCTTCATTGAAGGCAGGCGCCAGTACGGTGATGCCGGGAGCGAGTGGAGAACTGAGCAGGGTGTTTTGCTGATTGAACTTGTCTTTCCTGGCATATGCCCTGACAGAGATCATGGAAAAGATGGCCAGCAGGGCGTAGGTGACCAGCAGTATTGTACCGTAAATAAAAACAGTGGTTTCATAAAATCTTCCTATCGTTTCCCAGATATTACCCATCTCACGGTCAGTATTTAATTAAAGGGTTCATACTATGTTTCAGGATCAGTTTATTTTCCGTAGTAGCGGTTTCTACCAGTTCGTCAATAAGGCCTTTGGCCGCCCATTGATTGTTGATGATGGATTTGGCAGCATGTTTACGAACATCAAAATCAGTGGCATGCAGGAACTCCTGGCGGAGAAAATCGACATACCGGCCGCTGCTGATACGGCCAAGGGCTTTCAGGATCTCCAGCTGACAGTTCAGCGGCTGACTGTCATACATCTGGATGAGCTTGTCTTCCACACTCTCCATTTTCAGTTTACCAAGGCAATTGATGGCATCTGCACGCAGGTAATGGTCTTTGGTGTCGAGTAGTTTTACAACGGCCGGAACGGCGCTGATCTGGTTATAGTGAACTACCAGTTTAAGGCAGAAAGAGACAATGCTTTTATTGGAAGAATAGGTGATCCATTGCGCAAAGTTGGGAATGGCGATACGCTCGGTGGTAGAAATGATCTTAAAAAGTTCTACCTGGTCCCACATCAGGAGCGGTTCTGTTACGACGTCAAAGAATTTGAAGGGTTCGTTCTTACTCAGCTTGATATAAGCGTGCCTGGCGGCAGCGCGCAACTCGCGGTTGCGGCTGTTGGTAAGGGGAAGAATGGTTACGTCGGCAATGGACATGTTCATGTTACTGAGTTCTGCCAGTGCCTGTACTTTTTTGTCCCATTTGCGGGACTTCATTTTTTTGAGGGAATCTTTGTCCAGCTCCAGTTGTATGTAAAGGTTCCGGAGTTGCTCCCCCATAGCGCCTCTTACATTATTCCTATAGTCAATGAGCCTGTCTATTAACGCCTGCCTGGCCCATCTGTGCTCAAAAACGGGCAGGCGGAACACTTCTATGGGCAGCGCAACCTGGTCGGCCGGAACATCACCGGCCAGCTCGTCATTGAGTAGGATGTGCTCCATGAGCAGGTTATCTATGATGGGATGAAGGCTGGCAAGCTTCTTTTCCCGCTGGTAGGCCCTGTACCTGCCGGTAAGTATGGACAGGTAGGCAATGACCGTGAAGGATACCGCAATGATGATAAATATTATTGCGATCTGAATATTCAGGGAAGAGCCCCTGAAATCATATAGGTTATATTCCATACAGGACTGGTCAATTGATCAAGGTTCAAGTGGACAGTAACAACAATGTCTTATCTGGCCCCATACTGCATCAGTAGGCGTTTTACCCGTATGAGCAGTTCGCCCGGAATGACCGGTTTCTTAAGGAAGTCGTCTGCTCCCAGTTTGAAACCTTCGAGGATCATCTCTTCGTTACCTGCATTAGAAACAATAATAACTGGAATTGGTTTACCGTTTGTTCTTGTTTTCACCTTGCTGAGTATCTCAAAGCCACTTGCATATGGCATCATGATATCTGTAATGATCAGATCATAATCATAATTGGTGTCTTCGAGACGCTGAAAAGCTTCTTTCCCGTTGGTGACATGTTCTATCTTATATTCTTCCCTATGAAGTATCCTTTCCATTATCTTAGGCATTACTTCATCGTCTTCGACGAGCAGGATCCTGTTACTCATAAAATCGGCTTTTTTGTGCAATGCGCACGGGTGGAAGATGGTCTTTCAGCATTGGTAAGGTATTTAAGCATGAAAGTATAATAGTGTATTTCAGTTGTATCAGTTTGTACAAGACAATCTTTCACATATCTTATATACTGAAAATCCGCTTGCAGGGATTTTCCACTAAGGAGAATTCTTATTGTTCACATGATGAATTATTATTACTTATCGTAGGTGTATAATATGTACGCACTGCTTTTCCTGACGCTGCATCAAAGTTAAGGGGCCTGTTCCAAAGATGGCCCATATTAGGTTCAGAAATATATGTGGGCCGTGGCCACCTCCGCTGCTGACGTATTACAATTCCCTATATTTGCGATTCCAGTTGTCATAAATCCTATTGGCTGTTCAAGCTGCATACCATCACCATGAAAAATACCTTAAAACTCCGTTTATATATAGGTTTTGCTATCGCCCTTATTCTTGTAACCGCAGGAGGTATTTTTTCGCACCTCACCTTCAGGCATCAGCAGGCTGAAGGGCAATGGGTGGAGCACTCGTACGAGGTGATCACCACTACCCAACGACTAAACCGGTATATATCTGAAATAGAAACGGCTGGTGTGACCTACAGAAGTACACAGGAAAGAAAATTCCTGGAGCCATATTTTGCGAGCAATTCCCGTGTATTGCCCCTGGCAGAGGATCTACGGAAGCTGGTAGCTGATAACACAACACAGTTCAGGCGGGCCAGCAAACTGGAAACCAGTGTGATCGCATTGCTGAATTACTGGCAGGAGCTGTACCAGGTGCGCGACAGCGATTATTTGTTCGCGAACCAGTCGATAATAACGCAGGAAGAACTGAAATATGTAGATACGGTACACAGCATCATCGGAGAGCTCATTTCGGAAGAAAGAGCGCTGCTTACCGACCGGGTAGCTTCCAGTAAGACCTCTGTGAGAAGAGCGATGAACGCGCTCATTGTGAATAATCTTTTGATTCTGTTAGTATCCGTCACCCTGATGGTGGTATCATTCCGTGAACTAAGCAGCAGGATGACCATCCAGCAGGAATTGCGCAGGAAGCTGAAAGATGTGGAAGATCTTCACCAGATAACGACCGGTAAGAACTGGTTGCTGACGGGCATGTCGAAGATCAATGAAAGCCTGAGCGGAGAATTGCAGATCGGCGTACTGGCAAAAAGATGCCTGGATGTGATGGTGAATTACCTGAAAGTACCTGCGGGCGCGCTTTATGTCTTTGATGACAAAGCCGGCCTGCTGAAATTATGTGCAGGAATTGCCCTGCCGGCAGGCGTAAAGCGGGAATATGCACTGGAAGAAGGGATCACGGGATATGCCGCCACAAAAAAGGAACTGACCGTTATAGAGAATGTTCCCGCCAGTTATTGGAATATTGAAGCCGGCAGCGGAAGTGCTTTACCGGGTGCCATTGTATGTTTACCACTGTGGCATAATGAAGCCCTGCTGGGAGTGATGGAGCTGGTGGTATTTGGCGAGGTGAACCCGGGCATGCTGGAACTGTTACGCACCAGCAGTAATGCAATAGCTGTTGCCGTCAATGCGGCTGATGCCAGAACCAGGATCATGCAGTTACTGGAACGGGTACAGGAGCAGAAAGAAACACTGGAAACACAGCAGGAAGAATTGCGACAGTCCAATGAAGAGCTCACACGCCAGTCAGAGATCCTGCAGACTTCCGAAGAAGAGCTACGGGTGCAGGAAGAAGAGCTCAGGCAGGTCAACGACGAAATGAGCGTACAGAATAAGGCATTGGAAATGGCCAGGGTAGAGCTTTCCCAGAAAGCGAAAGAACTGGAGCAGAACAGCAGGTATAAGTCAGAGTTCCTGGCAAATATGTCTCATGAACTGAGAACACCGCTCAACAGTGTGTTAATTCTGGCGAGGCTGCTGGAAGAAAATAAAGAGCGCAACCTGAGCAGCAAGCAGGTAGAATATGCCGGTATCATTCATAAATCCGGTTCCGACCTGCTGAAACTGATCAATGATATCCTTGACCTTTCCAAGATAGAAGCCGGTAAGATAGAAATAAACATAGAGCCGGTATCTGTAAAGAATATGATCGATGACCTGGAGCAATTGTTCCTGGTGGTAGCGGAAGAGAAGAACATTCGTTTTACAACAGAAATATTGCCGGGCGTGCCGGAGGAAATTCCTACGGACAGGCAGCGGCTGGAACAGGTGATCAAGAATCTGCTGTCAAACGCCTTCAAATTTACGCCTGCGGGAGGAAGCATCCAGCTTCGCCTGATGTCAAAGCCGGATGGCCTGCATATTGCGGTCATCGATTCAGGAACGGGCATTCCTGCAGAAAAGCAACAGCTTATCTTTGAAGCTTTCCGGCAGGCAGATGGTTCTACCAGCCGTAAGTATGGCGGAACAGGGCTGGGCCTTTCCATCAGCAAAGAACTGATGAAAAGACTGGATGGAGAGATCAGGCTGAAAAGCGAGGAAGGGAAAGGAAGTACATTCACCGTGGTGATGAGGACCAATGGCGTAGCGGCGCCGGTGGCCGCCACAGAAGATGAAGCGCTGTTGCCGGTACATGAGGACCCGCAACTTATTGCGCTTCCCGTGCAGGCGGCTCCGGAAACAGCCCTTGTAGAAGATGACAGGGATGGGCTCAGCAAGCAGGACAAGCTCATTCTGATCATAGAAGATGATGTCAATTTTGCAATGATCCTGCGCGACTTTGCCCGTGAGAAAGGATATAAGACCATTGTGGCCCTGAACGGTAATGACGGCCTGTTCTTTGCGCGCAAATACCTGCCGGCGGCAATTCTGCTGGATATGAACCTGCCATTGATAGATGGGAATAGTATCCTGAAGATCCTGAAGAGCAATGAAGATCTTAAGCATATACTCGTACACGTTATCTCGGCAGGAGAAATATCGATCCAGGTCAGGGATAAGGTGGAAGGTTATACGCAGAAGCCATTGCAGGTAACTGATATGGAGTCGGTGTTCTCCGGTATCAGCGAGCAGTTGCAGGCGCGTTTTAAGAAGGTGCTGGTCGTGTCTGACGGCGTACTGCTGCATCATCCTTCCTTACAGTCGCTCAGCGATAAACGGCAGTTGCAGACGCAATACAATCATGTGGAAAACCAGGAAGCCGCAGCCAGCGAGCTGCAACAGAAGAGCTATGATGCGGTGATACTGGATGCAGGAACGGATATAGAGGCCGGCATCGGAAAACTGCACAAGCTGAGGCAGCTGGCAGGCAACAAAGGCATGCCTATAATTGTATATCTTGATCATGATATTTCAGAAGCAGATGAGCTGAAACTGAAAAAAGAAGCAGCAGCTATTGTAAGGAACTCTACCTTTTCTGCCGACAGGCTGATGGACGAGCTGGAACTCTTTTTGTACAAACTGAAGGAAGTAACTCCCCGGCAGTCAGGAGGCATAACGGTATCCGAGAAGGATCTGTCAGGACAAAAGGTACTGCTGGCCGATGATGATATGCGGAATGTTTTTTCAATTAGTGCGCTGCTGGAGGAGCAGGGTATGGATGTCATCACAGCCGCCGATGGCAAGGAAGCGCTTGAAAAACTGGAAATGCATAAGGATATCCGCCTGGTGCTGATGGATATTATGATGCCGGAGATGGACGGTTATGAGGCCATGCGGCGTATCAGGGCCGATATACGCCATCAACAGCTGCCGGTGATAGCGCTGACGGCCAAAGCGATGGCGGGCGACAGGGAGAAATGTATTGCAGCGGGCGCTTCCGACTATATTGCAAAACCGATCGATAGCAGTAAGCTGTTGTCTTTAATACGTGTATGGATGGTGTAAAACCTTATTGTTTCCTATGAAGGAGGTTATCTCAAATGCAGATTTCCTGGATATTATCAACATTGTTAAGTTACAATACGGGTACGATTTCACCGGCTATGCACAGGCATCCATCAAGCGGCGTTTGCTCCGTTTCATGGGACATATGCGGCTGGAATCCGTTTTTGAGCTGAAACACAGGCTGGTAAACGATCAGGAGCTATTTTCACGACTGATACAGTACATTACGGTGAATGTGACGGAAATGTTCAGGGACCCCGGATTTTACAGGTCTTTACGTGAACAGGTGTTACCTAAACTTGCTGCCTACCCCAATATTAAAATATGGCATGCAGGTTGTTCTACCGGAGAGGAAGTTTTTTCGATGGCGATCCTTTTACAGGAAGCAGGATTGTTAAGCAGGACAAAGATATATGCAACAGATCTGAACCCCGCTAACCTGGAACGGGCAGCAGCAGGGATTCTGCCCCTGGATAATATGAAGGATTTCACCCAGAACTATATTCAGTCAGGTGGCCTGGCAGACTTTTCCAATTATTACACGGCCCGGTACGATAATGTGCTTATTAAAAAAGAACTGCGCCGGCACATTGCCTTCTTTCAGCATAACCTGGTAACAGACAAGGTTTTTAACGAGTTCCAGTTGATCTGCTGCAGAAATGTATTTATTTATTTTAACAGGGAACTTCAGAACTCGGTATTGCAGCTGTTTTTTGACAGTTTGTCCTCAAGGGGCTACCTGGCAATGGGACTGAAAGAGACGATGCGTTTTGCTGACATTCATGGTAAATTTGAGACAGTGCATGCACATCATAAGATATACCGGCGCAGAGAGTAGCAGGCTTTATTATTGACAGTCACTTTATGAAGAAAAGATTTGACGTTATTACCATCGGAGGCTCAGCCGGCAGTCTGCTTGTACTGTCTGATATACTCGACGCCGTGCCCCATCATCTTGCAGCCCCTGTAATCATTGTATTACATCGTCTTCGTAACGTGCGGAGTGAGATGGGACGTTTATTATCGTCCAAAAGAAGGATCATTGAGCCGGAAGATAAAGAACCGGTGAAGGAACACTGTATTTATCTTGCCCCGCAGAATTATCACCTGATGGTGGAAGCAGAGAAGACATTCATGCTGGATTATTCCGAACTGGTCAATTATAGCCGTCCCTCTATTGATATGACCTTTAGCAGTGTTGCCGATGTTTATGGTCCGGGAACACTGGGTATTTTGCTCAGCGGAGCAAATAAGGATGGCGCTGCTGGTTTATGTCAGATCATTGCCGCCGGAGGACAGGGTATTGTGCAGGACCCTCAGACGGCAGCATTTGATGCGATGCCGCAATCGGCCATTGAAATGTGTGAGGGCGTGCAGGCATTATCTATTGAAGACATTAAGAAAATCATAATTGGTGAAACGTAAATGTGGCTTATTTCGTATATACCCTCAGTGTAGCCGTTAAAAGAATAAGAGATGACTAAGAAATTTACGATTCTGCTGGTAGATGACCGAATGGAGAACCTGCTGTCATTAGAACAGATGCTGCTTGCTGAAAACAGGATTTTTCTGCATGCCACATCCGGAAATGAGGCATTAAAACAGGTACTAAGGAACGAAGAGATCGGGTTGATCATGCTGGATGTGCAGATGCCCGATATGGATGGATTTGAAGTAGCGCGGCTGCTAAAGACAAATCCAAAAACGCGGGATATTTCGATCATTTTTGTAACCGCCATCAACAAGGACGAATATCATATGCTGAAGGGATTTGAGAAAGGGGCGGTGGATTATCTGTATAAACCTTTAGACATCAATATGACGCGCGCCAAAGTAGATGTCTTTGAGCGTTTGTACCTGTACCAGATGGAATTAAGGCAGGCCCTGAAAGATAAGGAGCTGATCAACGGTCAGCTGGAGCGGTTTATGCATGTGGTGGCGCACGACCTGAAATCGCCGCTTTCCGGCATCACCGGCCTGCTGATGCTGATGAAGGAGGAAGAAGATATCTGCAAATCGCCTTTCCTGACTGAATATACGAATATGGCCATCAACGCCACTTCCCAGCTGGCGGATATGATCACGGCCATCCTGGATTACAGCCGGGAGCACCAGTTCCGGCATATGGAAGAAGATGTGGATGTCGGAGAGCTCTTGCAGCAACTGGTTAAATACCTGTTCCCGCCACCGCACATCAAGATCGAGATAGAGGAGGGGCTGCCGGTGCTCCATACCAGCAGGCAGAAATTGCAGCAGGTGTTCCAGAACCTGCTGACGAACGCAATTAAATATGGCGACAAACCGGCAGGGGAGATCTATATAGGGGGAAGACCGGACGGGGATTTTTATGAATTTTTCGTTAAGGATAATGGTCCCGGCATCGAGGAAAAGGACAATGAGCGCATTTTCCGCCTGTTCGAAAAAGTGGACAATGACGACGACAAAGGCACTGGTATAGGCCTTAACATCCTGAAATTGCTGGTGGAAACCCAGGGCGGAAAGGTATGGGTGGAGTCGAAACTGGGGGAGGGAAGTGTTTTTTATTTCCAATGGAGGCGATAAAAGCTATCAGGTAAGGAAAAAATTTCATAAATTAAATGTTGAATGATAGGAATAGCCAATTCAACATGTGTATGATAGATTTTTATTTATTTAAGGACAGGGACAATGAACAGTCAACAGATACCGGTAAAGAAGAAGAAATAGTACATACCGGGTCCGGAGGAGCTTTTGATGAAACGGAGTCAGCCACCGACGAGGCAGAGTGGGAATTGAGCGACGAGCAGCTGGATGAGCGCCTGGAAAATCCTGAGGAATCCTCTAAAAAACCTCCCGCTTACTGATATTACTGGAATAAGTATTAAGATATACCGTTTACGGCAGGACAAAAAAGGGCAAAAAAAACCGGCACTAAAGGAATAAAGTACCGGTATTTCATTTTGCATTGTTCGTAAACGAAGGTAATAGTATTCGCTGGGGGCCTTATGGCCTGGCGGTACTACTTAATATGTATAGTATCATTTTTATAGTAATAGTCTGCACCACGGATTACTTTCAGCATTTCCAGGAAGGCTTGAATCCCCTCTGGTTTTCTGATCAGCATAGTAAATGTCTTATCAGCTACAGCAGGATGGTCTGTCACGATCTTTACGTCATACCATCTTTCCAGTATAGGTATTATCTCACTAAGCGGTGTTTCCCTGAAGTCGTATCTTCCTTCCAGCCATGAAAGTACGTCGTTTTTATCAAATGGATGCGTATTGATGCCATTTTGAGTAGTATATTCCAGCTGGAACCCTGGTTGAAGTATGGCTTCCTGCCTGCCTGCAAGTACCTTCACCGCGCCCTGGATAAGGGATACGGCGGCTTTACCCGGACTATATGTGTTAACATTGAATTCCGTGCCCAATACCTGTATGGTGGCATCAGGCGTGTGCACTGTGAAGGGTTGGGCTGCCGCTGCCGCAACTTTTATATAGGCTTCCCCGGTAATGGATATTTCCCTGGAGCTACCTGCGAATCCGAAGGGAAACTGCAGGGTACTGCCGGAATTCATCCGGATCTCCGTACCATCAGAGAGCCTTACGGAATATTCTTTACCGCTGGGTACTATCAGTTTATTCAGTCCGCTGTTGTTCCTGTCTGCTATGAACGTGAGGGTGTTCCTGCTGTTATTGAGTGTAACCTGCCCATCCTCCGTCTTTTGATATTGTTCGCCGCCGGAGAGGTCGATAATCTGGCCATTCTGCAGCTCAAGGTAAACACTTTTGGCGGGAATGTTCTTATGAACGGCAGACAGGACTTTAGAGGAATGGTTGGTTTTTGTGATGGCGTATATGAATATTCCTGCACCAAGAAGGGCGGCTGCCGCGGCTATGATCCATTTCCCGCTACGGACGGCGGGCCGGGGCTGCGGGGAAAATACCCTGTCCTTTACACCAGACATGATATCGTCAGCCGAGATACTGTCAAAATCCGCCCTGCGTGCTGCATGCAGGAGGTAATATTCCCGGAGATGTTTCCAGGCTGCTTTTACCTCAGGGTCTCCCTCAATCAATGCATCGACTTCTTCCTGCAGGTCTTTACTCAGACCGCCTGTCAGCTTAAGCATTAATAACTCATGTATGTCAGATCTACTCTCCATGTACTTCTCATTGTGACAATACCAGTATAAAAGCTTTAGTGCTTACAGGATCTTTTTCAGTTTCTCCTGTAGTTTTTTACAGGCAGTAAAGATGTGAACATTGACGGTATTGATGGAGAGGCCCAGGTCCAGTGCTACTTCCTTTCTTTTTTTACCTTCAATAAAAACCTGGGTAAAAATGTTGGACGACTGCAAAGGGAGTGTTTTGATCGCAGCAGAGATGATGCGTTTCAACTCTTCCTTCTCTATGCTGGTTTCTGCTTTGGTAGCAAAATCCTGCGAGAATGACCATGCATCTTTTTTACATTCCTCTGTGTCCTTCGTTTTAATATAGCGGTAACATTTATAACGGAGGGACTGGAACAGGTAGGAGCGTACATTGGTTTGTACATTCGACAGGGAGCGCTTTTCCCATATTTCTATGATCAGCTCCTGAACAATGTCTTTGGCGTCCTGACTGTCTTTTAACAGCCGGTAGGCTTCGGCCCACAGTGCCTTTGCATGGTTCTGAAATATATTCTCGTATGTAACATTATCGTCTGCAAGAGGCAGATCGTTAGTATTCGCATGACGCATTATATAAACCCTTTACTATTTACGAATGTTATGCTGATCCCCCAGATACAGTTTGTTTTTTTATTAAGAAAGTGGGGCGAAAGTACTAAAGACATAAATGTTATTTTGAAATTAACTTATGGGTACTCATGTTAATGATTTGTGAATGTGTCGTTGAGATAAGTACGTAAACAATGCTACCGTGCTGTAAATGCTTGTCTTTTAGGTCCTTGCGTGCGCTTTGGAATCGTGGATGTCTTTTATTGAGATTGTTATGGCACTGAGTACATATACGCTAAAAACAAATTAGCGGTTTTCTCGTTTTCAAAAAAAGCTATCCGGCCACTAAAGCTTTTTTGGATAAGATGTCACACTAAATTTACAATACTTATGCGTTAGTCAGTTTCAGGCATTGTGCAATTGTAGTAAACGTTTTATTGACCACTATAATTACTGATGATTATGTCTCACTGTTGTCGGGACCATATAAAGTATGGCCTCTGGGTCATTGTTTTGCTCATTTCCCCTTTTACTGTTCTTCCTGTCCATGCCCAGGATAAAAACATTCAGCGAAAAATATCCCTGCAATATGAGAACATTACTCTTGCTGATCTTTTCAATATCATAAGCCGTGAAACCGGATATACTTTCTTCTACAATAATCAAACTGTTAATGACCGGATCAAAATAAGCGTGCATGAAAGCAGTGTGTCCCTGACACAAGTGCTGGAGAAATTGCTGGCGTCCCGTGGTTATGACTGGGAGGTACGTATGAACAGGATCGGTATTTTCAGAAAAGAGAAAGCTGCAGATGAGGATGCACCTGCAAAGAAAAATGAAGCACCAGCCATCCGCGGAATTGTTACCATGCCGGATGGTACGCCCCTGGAAGGCGCTACTATAAATATACCCGGCGCCGGCAAGAGCGGAACAAGAACGAATGAGAAAGGCGCTTTTTATTTGAATAATACCGGCGCTGACAGTATTGTGAGGATCAGTTATACGGGGTTTAAAACCCGGGCGATCAGCATAAAACCTGCCGCTGTGCTTCGTGTCGTATTAGAGCCTGTGATCACCGATCTTGCTGTGGTGGCGGTCAGAAGCAATGGCTATCAAAAGATACCTGCTGAAAGGGCAACGGGGTCTTTCGTGCAGGTAAACAATCAGTTGCTGAACCGCAGGGTAGGCCCTACTATACTTGAACGGCTGGAAGGTGTTACCAGCGGTGTGTTGTTCCCTAATAAGAATATTCCGCCTTATTCGAATGAAGCCTACATTTCAATACGGGGCAGAAGCACCATTCTTGCGAATGCACAGCCCCTGATAGTAGTGGATAATTTTCCTTTCACCGGCGACATTAACCTGCTGAACCCTAATGATATTGAAAACGTCACGATCCTCAAAGACGCGGCTGCAGCCTCTATCTGGGGGGCTTTTTCAGGCAATGGCGTGATCGTGATCACTACAAAAAAAGGAAAACTGCATCAGGCACTGAAGGTGGAAGCAAATACGAATGTTACCATAGGCGCTAAGCCCAACCTTTTTTATAATCCTGCTTTCCTGGGTTCCAGTGAATTTATTGATGTTGAAAAGTATTTGTTCGACAAGGGATTTTATGATGCGGATCTTTCCAATGATTACAGCTATCCGGTTATTTCTCCTGTTGTGGACCTGCTGGATAAAAAGAGAAGTGGGCTGATCTCTGCGGCCGAAGCAGATGCAGACATTGATCAGCTTAAGAAGAATGATATCAGAAGGGACTACAAAAAATATTTTTACAGGAACAGCGTCAGTCAGCAGTATGCAGTGAACATCAGCAGTGGAGGAGATAAATCGGCTTACCTGCTGTCAGTAGGGTATGACAGGATATTGAACAATAAAGTAACAGATGCATCCAGCCGTTTTACGATCAATAATTACAGCACGTTTCATTTATGGGACAGGGTAGAGCTATCGTCAGGTGTTTCGTTTGTAATGAATAAAGCAAACATGGACATAGGCCGTATTGCTATTACTCCGGCGGGAGGGAAAGACCTTTATTATCCATACGCACAACTGGCAGATGCTAATGGTAATGCCTTACCCTTGCCTAAAGATTTCCGGTATAGCTTTATCAGTCAGCTGCATGGCGACGGTTTATTAGACTGGACATACCGGCCATTGGACGAACTGAAGACAATTGACAATGCGGAAAGAAGATATCATATCAGGCTTAATCCGGGGATGAAAATAAATATCGTCAAAGGACTAAATGCAGAAATAAGATACCAGTTTGAAAAGCAGATAGGCAAAACAGAATACTATAATAGCACGGAAACATATTATACCCGGAACCTGATCAATCTGTTCACGCAGGTTGATGCAAATAATGTGACACACCCTATACCCATTGGGGGCATCTTGGAAGAAAGTAACAGAGAGCTTACCAGCAATAACTACAGGGCGCAACTGAATTTCAACAGAACCTTTGCAGGGAAGCATAATGTTGCCGCTATTGCCGGTTTTGAACAAAGAGAAACGGTTACAAAGGAAAACGGTTATATTTATTACGGGTACAACAAAGAGAATCTTTCTTACAATAATCAGATTGATTACACCAGATATTATGACGCCTACCGCTACCTTGGAGCAGGAGGATATATTCCCGGTGGAGGCATAACGACCCGCTACAACAATGACTTTATTTCTTATTTTGGTAACGCCGCTTACACGCTTAATGAAAGATATATTGTCTCAGCCAGTATGCGTCTTGATCAGAGCAATATCTGGGGCGTAAATACCAACCAGAAAGGAGTGCCTTTGTGGTCTGCTGGCGTGGGATGGGAAGTAAGCAGGGAGCGATTCTACAAATCTGACTGGCTGCCATATCTGAAAATAAGGACAACATATGGGTATAACGGGAACCTTGATCCTGGCCTTTATGGGCAATTAGCGATAATATACAGGAATACTGGCAATATAGCCGGACTACCGCAGGCTGGTATTGCTAATCGTCCAAATTCAAGGCTGAGATGGGAGAAGATCGGAACACTCAATGTTGGAGTAGACTTCGAAATGAGGAACAGGATGCTGAGTGGCAGTATTGAGTATTACCGGAAAAAGGGAGATGATCTGATAGGGGAGCAATCTATTGCAATGCAAACCGGAACAACCATGTTCAAAGGGAATTTTGCTGATATGAGCGGAGGAGGAGTGGATATCAGCCTGACATCCTATAACATCAACAGGAGGGTTAGCTGGACAACGGATTTTTTGTTTAGTTATAATTGGGATAAAATAACCCGGTACAATTATTTTAAAGGCATAAGGGGAGCTGTTTACAGTGGCGATGGTACAGGATCTGTTTTAATTCCATTCGTTGGTAAGCCTGTGTATGGTGTTTACAGCTATAAATGGGCGGGGCTGGACCCACATAATGGGGATCCACAGGGTTATCTGGCCGGAAAGGTAAGCAAAGATTACAATGCAATATTGGGCAGCGAAGATGAAAGTAATATTCTTTATCATGGTTCTGCACGTCCTACAATTTTTGGTGCAGTGCGCAATACGGTTTCATACCGGCATTTCACCTTATCGGTTAACCTGGCTTATAAGCTGAGATATTATTTCAAACGGTCTTCTATCCTGTACAATAGTTTATTTAGCAGCTGGTCGGGAGCGCATAAAGATTATTCCTCCCGTTGGCAGCGGCCCGGAGATGAACTACATACAAATGTACCTTCCATGACATATCCCGGAGATCCCAGCAGAGATTACTTCTACCAGTACTCAAGTGTGCTTGTTGAAAAGGGAGATCATATACGTTTACAAGACCTGAGATTAAGTTATTCATTCAACCCCTCACTGCTGGGTAAAACCGGCATCAAAGATATACAACTATACTTATATGCCAATAACGTCGGTATTATCTGGAAGGCTAATAAGGCCGGGCTGGATCCGGATTATGTAATGGGCTATCCTGCGCCAAGGACTTTTTCCCTGGGGTGTAATGCAAAGTTCTAACCGTTAATATGTTAATATGATTAATCGTATATTATTTACGAGTGCCATCATTTTATTGTCGGCATGTACAGAAAAGCTGGATATAAAGCCGGATCAGTCTATGGTTATTCCTCAGACAGTGGCTGATTTTCAGGCAATGATTGACTACACGGATATATTGAACGCTTATATTCCCTCTTATGGAGAAGCCGGTGCTGATAATTATTATATAACAGACGCCACCTACAACGGGCTTGTATTAAACAGTGATCGAAATGCGTATATATGGGGAAAGGATATTTTTCCGGTGAAAGATATCGCGGTTGACTGGGCTAATGGTTACGTAAGGATAAACTATTGTAATCTCGTCCTGGAAGGATTAGAAAAACTGACAACCGGCAAAGGAACTGCTGCTTATAATAACGTAAAAGGCGCTGCCTTGTTTTTCCGGGCATTATCTTTCTACACGTTGGCAGAAGAATTCAGTAAGCCATATGACAGTGCTACTGCGGCTACCGATCCGGGTATCCCATTAAGATTAAAATCGGAAATGGAGGTAATTTATCAGCGCGCAAGTGTCAAGGCTACCTACGAACAGGTACTGTCAGATCTCGCAGTTGCCGCAGAACTTTTACCGGATATCACTACTTTTAAAACCCGGCCGTCCAAAGCCGTGATCTATGGTTTGTTGGCAAGGATATATCTTAGTTTGGGAAATTACCAGGAAGCGCTGAAAAATGCTGACCTGTCTTTGTCAATTTATCATGAGCTGCTGGATTATAATACGATTGATCCCGATGCCGGACTGCCTTTTGATGAGTTTAATGATGACGTATTGTTCTATGCGAAACTTTCAGGTAATGGGTTGACCCGGATGGCTACTATGATTGTTGACTCTCTTTTGTACAGGCAATACCAGGATAATGACCTTCGAAAGGTACTTTTTTTCAGAGATGGGGCGGGCGGTATAAAGATGTTTAAAGGTACTTATAGCGGAAATAGCTTTCAGCATTTTGGAGGAATAGGCGTTGATGAGATGTATATCAGCCGGGCAGAATGTTATGCCAGAATGGGAGATGTTGCACATGCTATGGAAGACCTGAATACTTTACTGAGAACAAGATGGAAGACAGGCACTTATGCAGATATGACAGCATCAGATCCGGATGACGCATTGAGAAAAATACTGGTTGAAAGAAGAAAGGAATTGTTGTTCAGAGGGCTGCGTTGGCTCGACCTGAGACGTTTGAACAAGGACACCAGGTTTGCCAAAACGCTTAAAAGGATAGTGAATGGTTCAGTCTATGAATTACCTCCCAATGACGTGCGTTATGTATATCCGATTCCCGCGGATGAAATAAGTTATAGTGGTATAGAACAGAATGTCAGATAAGAGAGAGATGCTTAAATATTTGCTGTTATCAGTGCTTGTGTCGCTAAGTTATTTGTCTTTGCCTGCACAGGAGAAGGAACCTTTTGAAGGTTATAAAGCGATATCGGCACCGCTTGGCATTGGTGCAGTTGTTCCGGATTATAAACTGCAGCAGGTGCTTAATTATAAGGATACGGAAGTCAGCTTATCAGCATTTAGTGGAAAGGCTTTATTAATTGATTTCTGGGCTGTTTTTTGTCAGCCCTGCTTGGCACAGTTCCCGAAATTACAGCATATCCAGGATAAATATAAAAATGAGCTTCAGATAATTACAGTTACAAGTGATAGCCTCCCTAAAGTAGCCCGTTTATTTGAGGATATCCGGTACCAGGGTTTTAATCTGCTGACCGTTGCCCGTGGTGTTGATAACAATGTAAATGATAGTTTGTTTTTTGTATTTCCACATAAGTATATCCCACACTATATCTGGATAGATAAAGATCGAGTAGTAAAGGCCATTACCGGATATGAAGCTCTGAACGATGATAATATCGCTTTGTTAACCCGTGGAGAATCATTGGCTGCGATAAATAAGGAAGTGAATGTTCTTCCTCACGGGCATGCCGCTGTATACTCTTACCAGGAGGCTGATATTGCGGAGAAATTTATGTTGAACGATTCCATAAGAGGATTGATAGGATACTCTATGCTAAGTGGATATAACAGGAAGTACCCCCCCAGTTCAGCGATTGACTACGCCGGTATTTATGCAGAGAGGAGGATCCGTATATGGAACCTTCCCCTGGGAACGATGATGCGGCTTGCATATGGGAAGATGGGTAAGGAAATATGGGAGCAGGAATTAGTGACGGTGCCCAGAGTTTTTTTTAATGTCAGAGATGCGGAGATATTACATAAGCTGACAGTAGACTTTAAACAGGCGCCAGACACAACCGCCGATATGTATTGTTACGACCTGATTATTGCCGGAAAGGGCAGGGGATTCCTGATGGATAAAATGAAAGAAGATCTTTACAGGTATTTTGGTGTCAGAGGAAAATTCATCCGGCGGAAAGTGTCATGTTACATTCTCTCCTTAGTGGACAGTAGCAGGCTTGGAACAAAAGGTGGCGAGCCTTATGTATTAGGCAATATGTATTATTTAAAGTTACAGAATGCAGATTTTTCACTGTTGACTGAGCATATCAGGACATTTAATGAAGGCAGCAAAACGACGCCCTATAGCGGGCTGGAATCTGCTATCATAGTGGACGAAACCCATTTTACATCCAAAGTGGATGTAAATATAACCGCGAGGATGAACGATATACCCTCACTAAACAGGGAATTAGGCAAATATGGGCTTGCGCTGCTTGAAGGCGAGCGATTAGTTGATGTTTTATTGATAGAAGACCTGTAAGCATCAGGTTGTGGTAACTATTGCCTGATGCCATAGATTGTCACCATAGATGAAGTATTTCTCCTGATAGTGACAATGTTTCCGTTTTGGGTTTGGATCACAAACTGAGCGGTACTACCGGCGGCGATATAACAACACGGGAGAGACGGTGAGTAAGCGCATTCATTGTCTATGCTCGGGCCGGAAGAACTGGGTATTGTATTGCATAACATGATCGCGTTCGCTTGTCTATGCGTTGCAAATGCACTGGCAGCACTCAGCAATAAAACCACCACGACATGGTTTATTCTCAGATTTTTCATTTGGGTTATAATTTTGTCTGACACGGCATTGCTGGCGTGTAGATTTCACGATGAATCCGGAGTGATTTTTAATCCATTCGGGACAAGCCTCTTTTTGCCATTCGGCATTCTCATTTGCTCAGGCCGGGGAACTCATAAAGGGCAAGTTGGTTAGTATATGTAGCTAGTATTTTCCTGCCAAAGATACGAAACGATTTCAGATGTTGCTTGCGGGGAACTGGAATGTAAATGCTCTCCATATACTTGTCCATATTAGTACTGTAGATGTCAATAACCGTTGCTGATTGATCTGTCAGTAAGGTTTCATTATCCGCTTTGATCAGACTGTTAACGTATAAATGGCCCCTGTACAGCTGACTTAGATAGTTAATGAGCATGCGTGTGCCATCAGGCTTGTACAATACCTCACTGCTGCCTGTTTTATTCCGGCTGATATATTCGATCTGGCTTTGTGTAAAAGTATCGATGGTATGGGTTGCGCGTAGGGAGCGGAAGGCGGTGTCGAATATGGTGATACGGTTATTATAATGATGGATGTAGTAACAGGAGACATCCTGATCGTTATAGAGCAGCATGCCGCCGGACGAAAGGTCTTCTGTGAGCCGCTCCGCTTTTGTAAGCTGTTTGGTGTAAATATTAAGCTTGCAGAATGACTGATCTGTAGAGTCGCCTGTGAAATATTTCAGTATGAAAGCGGAATCAGATATCTGTACCGCGTTGCTGTAATTGGACGGCGTAGGAATCGTGGTTTGTGTGCCCGTCTGCAAATCATACACAAGGATGGCCGCCAGGTTATATGCAAAAATGAATGCTTCAGGATACCTGACATATGTACTGAATGCATTGGCCAGTCCCTTGCTGGCGGTACTGTCTATCGGAAGATGAATTGTTTTTATAGTACTGCATGCAGTATCTGTGTAAGCAATGATATGCGGATCGTCTGTGTGAAAATATATATTGCTATCGTTGTAACCCGCACTATAGAGAGGATACGCTGCCGATAATTTTTTAATCAGCTTTAAAGGTTTGCCGGAAGTAAATAGCCTGTTGAAACCGTGTTTTATTTCGTAAGGCTGACGGGACTTGCGGACGATAATGAACATTAAGCCCAATACCATTATTGTGGCAAGCAATACTACAGATATTCTGGTTCTCATGGAAGTTGTGTCTTTTAAATGGCGATGTATTTATGCTCTGGACCTGAAAGGAAAAGTAAATATACCTGCGAGTGCGATGATTGTAAAGATGATATTGAATACAAGATGTTGTTCCCAGTTCATGCGGGATAATATACCACCGCAGGAGCAGGGCACGAAGTAGCTGAAATGCAGGATCGCATAAATGTATACGGTAAATAAGAACATCAGTCCATAGGAAAGATAATACCCTTTCAACCTTGTGGCCGGAAACAGGAGTAAGACAGTGGTAATTAACTCGATGCCCGGAACTGACCATGCAATAAAACCAGCGTAAGCGCTTGTGAAGGGTGATTGGTCCAACTGGAACCTGAAAGTGTTATACTGTAGCAATTTGCTGATACTGGCATAAGTAAACAGGATCGTCAGCAGGACCGCTGGCAATTCAAGCAGTGATTTTTTTAACATAGCTAGTCGATGTTTTGTCGTAATTGGTATTTATGTGCCGGTGCTATTCTTAACGGAGGGGTAGCAGCTCATTTCTCCGGCAATTGCTGATAGCGGTCCCGTTTAGCACTATATTGACCAAACGCATGATGCGGCCACCATGAATAGCGGTAGTCAGCTTCAGTTTTATAAAGACGGGAATGGACTTTAAAATGGGCTTTGCAAACAGGTATACTTACTACTGGCATTGCTGTGGAACTGCCTTTAAGGGCTTTCCCTTTCCGGGCAACAGGGATTTGGATAAGAGACGGCATGGGTTGTGTATTAATGGTGAAAGATTTCGGGGAAATATGTGGTTTATGGGTTATTACAAGGGTTTGTCACCGCGTAACTATGTTGTGTTACAATTCGGTACGTGGACGAATATAGAAAAAATTTACGGTAAATGATATTGGAGATCCCGGTCATCACAGAAATTCACACTTGCAAAATCATTTTTATATCTTGCCATTTAGTATTCAATTTTAACCATGGTGATGGAACAGAAAAAGAACCAGTCCAGAAGGTCTTTCCTGAGGAACAGTCTTGGCACGGTAGCCGCTTTTACTATTGTACCCCGTCATGTATTGGGCCGTGGTTACCTGGCCCCCAGCGATCAGCTGACCAAAGGGGTGATTGGCACCGGTGCGATGGGAAAAGTACATTTCGGATATGGTGGTACAAGGGTGGTGGCCATCTGTGATGTGGACAGGCTGCATCTGCAGGAGGCAAAGCAAATGCTGGGAGAGGGGGTGAAAACTTTTGACGATTACCGGGAGCTGATACAATTGCCGGAAGTAGATATTGTACACATTGCCACCCCGCCGCACTGGCACGGAGCAATCGCCATTGAGGCGGCCCGTGCGGGAAAGGATATCTGGTGTGAGAAACCGATGACGCGCACCATCGGTGAAGGAAAACGGGTTATAGAAGCGGTACAGCAATTCGGTAGGATGTTTCGCCTGAATACATGGTTCCGCTTTACGGATAATTTCTATGGAATGAATACGCCTGTAAAGCCCATCAAAAAGCTTGTGAATGCAAGATTGCTTGGATGGCCGCTGACGGTAACGCTGAGCCGCCACACAGGCTTTGACTGGAAGCAGCAGTGGACAGGGAAGACTGCTCTTCCCCCTACGCCGGTGCCACCAGAGCTGAATTACGACCGCTGGCTGGGCCCCGCGCCATACAAGCCTTATCACCCGCACAGGGTACATCAGACCTTCAGGGGTTACTGGGATTATGACGGAGGTGGTTTGGGAGATATGGGGCAACATTACCTGGACCCTGTACAATACATACTGGGCAAAGACGATACAAGCCCTGTATCTGTGGAAGTAGAGGCGCCCCAACAGCATCCTGATGCGGTGGGTACCTGGTCGCGTATTATCTACATCTACAAAGATGGTTGCCGCATCATTCTGGACGGGGAAGGAAAGGATGAAAAGGCCGCGTTTATCGAGGGGCCCGCGGGTAAGTTATATCCCGGTTTCCGTTCAGATATACCAGACCTGGAGAAAAAGCTGGCTGCCTACCCTGACCTGCCGCCACAGGTAACAGATTTTATTACTTCCGTGCAGGAGAGGCGCAGGTTTGCACTGAATGAAGAGAACGGACATCGCTCCTGCACACTCGTGAATATGGGGAAGATCGCATTGCAGGTAGGACGTTCCCTTGCATTTGATCCGGAAAAACAATTGTTCCTGCATGACGAGGGCGCCAATAGTTTAATTGATCCACCGGCACGTACGTTCTGGTCTTAGCAGGTTTGATATATGAACATGATGAAGCAATTACTATCCATAATTTTCATGCTTGGTTACATGAGTGTGCATGCACAACAGGTGCAGCATCCTTATGCAGCCAGGATCAGCCGTATACTGAAACAATTGCCGGCAGGCAATCAGCAGCAGCTGGACAGCTGTATGATGCAGATAAGATCCTTAGGTACCGCAGGACTGACTGAAATGGCGTTAATGTTGTACGCGCCCGGTAAAGGCGATACCACCCGCTTGCAATATGCTTTGTCAGGATATGCTGTATATATATCAGCAACTTCCCGGGAAGAACTGCGTCAATCAGCCATGACAGCCTGGTCGAAAGCATTGAAATTATCTACGCAGTCAGAGAATAAAATATTCCTGATCGATCAGCTGCAGTTTTTTGGCGACAAGCGCATAGTGCCGGTATTGAAGCCATATTTATTACAGCCCCGTTTTTGTGATGCTGCTATCCGCGTATTGATGCACATAGGTGGTTCGGAAGCATTGATAGCGATGGAAGCAGCCTTGGAGAAAGCGCAGGAAGGAGCCTGCGAGATCAGCCTGATAAAAGCATTGGGAGATCTGCGGTATCTGGCTGCAGAAAACGCTATTATTAAAAGAGCGAAGTCTGACAATCCCGTGTTGAGAAGAACCGCTTTATTTGCATTGGCGAATATAGTTGGTGGAGATACGGCGCCCGTACTGGAAGCGGCTGCAGAGAAGGTAGGATATGGTTATGATATCACAGGCGCAACAGCAGCATATTTATTGTTCGTCGCAAACCTGGGACATCAGTGGCCTACCACTCCTGCAATGAATGCCGCTACAAATATATTGAGAAGATGCAAGGGCGACAGCCTGGAGCATGTTCGTATTGCCGCTTTGAAAATTGTTGCAGATGTGCTGGATTACGATGCCAATAGTACCTTGATGATAGCGGCAGACAGTAAAGATCATGAGTATAGTGCCGCTGCGCTGTCATTCGCCAAAAGGATTATGAATGCAGCGAATGCAGAGAGCTGGATACAAAAAGCGGAGCGTGTAGATGCCGGCAAAAAAGCCGCGATCATTAATATGCTGGCAGATAGTAAACAGCGTGCTGCAATATCTTTATTTACAAAAGCGTTAAAGGATAGTGATCCCCAGGTAAGAATGGCTGCGATCAATGCAGCAGGGCAATTACAAAGTATAGAGATGCTTAGTCCTCTGCTGGTGGCGATGAAAACAGCAGATACATCCAAGGTAAAAGCAATAGGAGATGTTTTAATGACCATCAGAAGTAGTGAAGTACCTGGCCATATCGCGGTATCTATGCAGCATGCGCCTCCATCTGTACAGGTGATGCTCTTGCAGTTACTGGCACAGAAGCAGGCGGTAGGACAGGAGCGCTTTATCCGGCTCCTGCTGAATAGCCCCGATCCGGTAGTAGTACAGGCTGCAAAGTCAACATTGACGGCTATCGGACTGTAAAACCAGTTTGTGGCATCCTATTTGATATTTAAATCATATCTCGAACTGTTTATAATATCAATCTATATTAATCACTGTCAATCGACTCTATTATGAAATCACTCTTGCTGCTGCCAATGCTGATGTTGGGGATATTGTTCACTAGTTGTAAAAAGGAAGAAATCATCCAACAGGAAGTAGTTCAACCCAACCGGACTATCATTTTTGAAGTACAATCCTCAGCATGGAAACTCAATAACAATACCCATACCTGGATGGCAGAACTTCCAATCGATGAATTAGACGACGATGTGAATCAGAACAGTGGTATACTCGTATATATATCCGGAAATAAGCAGCTCTGGGAACCTATTCCCGATGTGTACAACGGATCTACCTATATCTACACTTATACCACCGGTAGTATCTTCCTCGAGGTGCAGGGCGCTGACGGAGCTACGATTCCCGCTCCTAATTCGACAACTTTTGTAAAGGTTGTACTTGTAGACTCGGCTCCTATTCCATAATAAATAGTAGTTTATACGAAAGGGGAAAGGTGATCATATCGCTTTTCCCTTTTTTTATGCCTATGAACAGCTAACCTTCAGGTAAGCAGTATACAAGCGGAAAGTGCCTGCTTTTCGCTTGTATACTGCTGTATCTTTGTGAAAGTTTATTTATGCATTTAACAGCATAGTATAACAGTTGTAGGTTTAAACAGTTGCTGGTTTAGTCTTATACCAGCATTTTTCTTAATATCCTTTCTGCAGGTAATAGTGAATTCTCAAATGATGGTGCATTATTGCTCCTGGTTTTTTTCTCTTACCGTCTATCCAATATTCGCCCTTCTGTATTTTGAATTTGAACTTTCAACCTATATTTTTGTCTGAATAGTGAACAAGGGGGATTCACTACCTATAAACTCTCATGCACATTATGGTTCGGAAATTATTGAATGCAACAGGTCTTTTATTAGCACCTTTTTTACCGTTGGCAGCACAAAGCCAATATGAACTGAACAGTGGATGGCAATGTAACAATATTGCCAAAGTCACTGTAAAAGGAGAAGCGCTTTCTGCACCATCCTACAAGCTTTCCGGCTGGCTGCCGGCCACTGTACCCGGTACAGTGCTGACCACGCTGCTGAACAACAAGTTGGTGCCTGATCCCTTCTATGGGATGAATAATGAGCAGATCCCGGATATTTATACAACGGGCAGGGATCATTACACCTACTGGTTCGTAAAAGATTTCAGTGAACAGCAACCGGGCGCCGACGGGCAGGTCTGGCTGCACTTCAGGGGTGTAAATGATGGTTGTGATATTTACCTGAACGGCCATCGTCTGAACGCAAAGACCCATTTTGGAACATATCTGCGTCATTCCTATAACATTACGCAATGGCTGGCAAAAGACGGTAAGAACCGCCTGGCCGTGGTGGTATATCCTCCGGCTGTGGTAGGCAATCCTAATGGCGGCCAGGGTGGCGATGGAACCATTGCAAAGAATGTTGGTCCCCAGTATACAGCAGGATGGGACTGGATCCAGCCAATGCGTGACCGTAATACCGGTATATGGGATAAAGTGACCATTGAGAAAACCGGCGCTGTCCGTATCAAAGATCCGCAGGTCATCACAAAAGTGCCTGGTGTAAGACTACCGGATGGAAAACAGGCGCCTGCCAATATCCTTGTGGGAGCTACATTGGAAAATGCAACGGCAAAAAGCATTGAGGGTACATTGCGTTATACGCTGGCCGGCAATACCGTTTCCCGCAAGGTGACACTGGCTCCGCATGCTACCACTACTGTGCAATTGCCCGATATGGAGCTGAAAGAGCCGAAGCTCTGGTGGCCAAGCGGTTATGGCCCGCAGGATATGTACAAGCTCCAGCTGGAATTTGCAGATAATGCCGGTGTGGACGATACAGAAGATGTCAGCTTTGGTGTAAGGGAAATACAGACTTATTGGAATGCACATACCAATAGCCGTGAAGTGGCAGTAAACGGCCAGAAGATATTTATTAAGGGTGGTAACTGGATCACCTCCGACGCCATGTTCCGCTTCAGCAGGGAACGCTATGATGCGGAAATACGTTTTCACAGGGATATGAACCTGAACCTCATCCGCATCTGGGGAGGAAGCCTGACCGAAAGACCGGAATTTTATGAAGCCTGCGACAGATACGGTCTGCTGGTATTCCAGGACTTCTGGATGTCGGGCGATTGTAACGGCAGATGGGTGGATCCTATGAAGAAAGAAGATCAGTGGACGCGCCGCCGCTACCCGGACGATCATAACCTGTTCATTGAATCAGTGGCTGACCAGATCAAAATGCTGCGCAACCATGCTTCACTGGCTTTCTGGTGCGGTGGTAACGAGATCACACCTCCGGTCGATATCCTGGCAGCTATCAAAGATTCCCTGTTGCCATCACTGGATAATACCCGCTTCTTCTTCCATTATTCCAACACAGACAGTATGTCTTACAATACTTTAGGTGGTAATGGAGATGGGCCTTACAATATCCAGCCCCTGTCTGTTTTCTGGAACGAAAGAACATTCCCTTTCAATTCAGAAGTAGGATCTGTGGGAGTAGGCGACTATGAATCACTGGAGCGTTTCATCCCGGCGGCCAATATGAAAGTACCGCAGAACATAAAAGGGGGAGTGGACTCCGTATGGGATTATCATAAGTACATCCCTTATTTCGACTTTGTAGACCCATATGGCAAACCCAAAGATGTTAAGGACTTTGCCAACAAGGCGCAGCTGGTGAACTATGACCAGTACCGCGGCCTGATGGAAGGTTTCAGCGCTCATATGTGGGACTGGTACACCGGCGTGATCATCTGGAAAACCCAGAACCCCTGGACTGCTTTGCGCGGACAGATGTATGATTACTACCTCGATCCCAATGCCTGCCTGTATGGTAACCGTACAGGGGCGGCCCTGGTGCATGTGATGTGCAATCCGACAGATGGTAATATATATACGGTCAATAATACCTTCAGATACTATACCGATGTAATGCTGGAACTGAATGCCTATGACATGAAGGGGCAGAAAAAACAGATTACCCAGGTGTTTGCTGAGATCAGCCCTAAATCACTCCAGAAATACCTCTCTGTGAAGGGAGCGATTGAAAAAATGGGGGCGAAGGAAGGGATGTTCCTGTCAGCCCGTTTAAGGGACAAAGACCAGCAGATCATTGACGATAACCTGTACTGGTTCCCTGACAGCACCGGCAATTACTCCGGACTGCAGAAAATGGAGGCAGCCAGGGTACAGATCGTAGCGCAAAAGGCTGGTGCTGATAGTATTAGGGTGAAGATCAGCAATCCAGCCAATGGGCCGATCGCTTTCTTCAACCGGGTGTCGCTGGTAGATAGCAAAACGAAGAAGCGTATCCTGCCTGTTTTCTATAATGACAACTATGTATCTGTCCTGCCGGGTGAAGAGAAGATCGTGACAATCAGTGGAGAAGCGATCGGGAAAAGCAGCAATGCAGTTGTTACCGTTTCCGGGTGGAACCTGGCGGAACAAACTATTAATATTGGTAAGTAGTCTAGATAACTTTTTTTGATGCCTGGGGGCCGGAAATACCATTCCGGCCCCTTTTCGTTTTTTACCTGAAAAGGGGTATTTTTTACCTTTTTGGACGGGGAATGGGTATCCCGGTCCACTAAAAGTGAAAAAAGTTTATGAGCCTTTTTGGCGCTCACAAGTCATTGTTAATGATAGGTATTACATGGTTTTTCTGTCTGGTAAACTGATATGGTCTTATTGTATTATTAATATAAAAAAATATTAATAAATAAACTATTTACTATATTTATTACTCGGTTTACACCTATTCCAAGTATTATGCCAACATTGAGATTGTCGTTTTTATCTGATTTAGTAGCTTTTTCCGGTATCCGGAATGTCAGGAGCTGGTCGGCCAGCGGCAGGTGTATCCCAATGAAACCAATTAAACGGAATCTTATTTCAAAATATTGTTTGAAATACTATCGTAATAATATTAAAAGTTTTGATGAATATTCAGCAATGCGGCAATATTTCTTATTACTAATTATTGGTATCTCAGCGTTATTAGTAGGATGTGGCGGCGGAGGCAATGGTAAAGAAACCACATGTCCTACCCAGAATCCTGTTATCAATTCTAACGCTCCCCTGGGCCAGAATGATGT
This sequence comes from Chitinophaga filiformis, assembly GCF_023100805.1. Taxonomy (NCBI): domain Bacteria; kingdom Pseudomonadati; phylum Bacteroidota; class Chitinophagia; order Chitinophagales; family Chitinophagaceae; genus Chitinophaga; species Chitinophaga filiformis. Next base: position 7,136,085 of record NZ_CP095855.1, on the reverse strand, counting down.
CCTGAAATTATCTGTTTTCGGTATCGCTGAACCTAAAAGCTATACCTGGGAAGGACCAAACGGTTTTGTATCTCACGAGAAGGCTCCGGAAATACCGAATCCTCCCAAAGGGAACCAGGTATATACGCTTAGCGTGGTAACAAATGGCGGATGTACCTATACCGTTTCTTCAGGCTCTATTATTGTAACCGGACCATGGAATCCCTGTGGCCTGGATAGTAACGTATTAAAGATCAACCAGGTTACGCAGGTGTCTTTCACCAGGGTACAGGGAATGGTAGCCGGTACGAACTACCTGATCCAGGCAGACAACGGTGGTCTCGCCCTGGCTAATTTTGAATTTCCCGGCAATCAGCCTCCTGCTGAAGGGCAATACACAGTGGAATCAGGTACAGGCACTATCAGCGGGGGTAAAGCGAGGATCACCTTCAACGTTACCACCCAGTCGCCTTTTACGGCTACTGAAGGTACCGTATATGTAGCACTGAACGGTACAACCACGATGGTGAGCTTCTGTAATGTGAAATTCACTTCCACCAACAACGGAGCTACGAATACTACCGGTGGCGCCAACATTATGTGGAAGCCTTAATGGCCTGATCTAAACGGGACATTATTTTATCTATAGCCAAATAATTGAGAGCATATTCCCGGGCATTCCTGGTGATATGCTCTTGTGTTTTGTTAATTGCCAGGCAGATGCCTTCCTTCAATGCCTCAGGGTTTTCTGCATCTGTTACGATCCCGATATTGTTCTCCTTTACAATTGAATGTAAACTGGTATGTTCATTGGCAGTTACCACTGCCAGGCCGCCTACGGCCAGTATAGTGGTCAGCTTTGACGGCATGACCAGATCGCCGGCGCCGGCTTTCTGTATAACCAGGTGAACATCTGCCATGTTCAGCAGCTGATTAAACCTGTCGAAAGGTTCGGGATCCCTGAAATGAATATTGTGTAGCTCCAGTTTGGCAACCTGCTGCCGGAGTTGTTCCCGGTAAGGGCCCGCGCCGCATATCAGGAATTTGACATGGACATCACTTTTCATCATGCCTGCTACTTGCAGAATAGCTTCGAGTCCCTGCTTTTCCCCGATAGCACCTGCGTATAATATTATTTTGTCGGCAGCAGCAAAGCCGTATGCTTTTTTAATCTGGTCCCGGTTCTCCAATGGATGGAAAAATGCTACATCTACCCAGTTGGGAAGGAATGTTACCTGCTGTCCCGTTTTTTCCTGTACCTTTTTCATCATGCCGTCAGAAATACTGCTCACAATATCGGCATGACGTAATATGTATCTTTCCAGGCGGAGCAGGGACCTTATCAGGAAAGGGGATGAGAGCATATTCAGGTCGCGCGCAGCTTCGATCTGCAGATCCTGTATGTGATAAAGGAATCTGGCGCCACGTGTTTTTTTATACAGTATAGCCAGCAGGCCCAGGTGAAAGGGGGGCGCCACTACTACAACAATGTCTATCCTGCGTGTGAATAGCTGTTGTAATAATTTCACTGTCACAGACAAGGCAAACGAGAAATCCATCAGGAGCCGCTTCTTTCCTGACGGACGAGCGGGAATATACTGTGGACATCTGTAAACGGTAACGTTGTTGTTATCTGTTATTTCTTTCCTGAACCAATACCTGCTTTTCTGATAAGGCGCCTGTATTTTCCACTGTGGATAGTGGGGAAATGATGTAATAACGGTACAGTCATAACCATTGTCTGCCAGCCATTTGATCATCTCCCCGTTATATTTTCCGATCCCTGTGAGCTCCGGTGCAAAGTTGCCACCTATCAATAGTAAACGTTTGAGCATATATTGCTGTCAGTATGCGTTTTTATCTCCTTTTATCATGTTCATCAATGTCTGGAAAATGATCTGGCAATCCAGCCAGAAGCTGTAGTTTTCTATATACCAGATATCCAGGGCTACCCGTTTCTGCATCTGTCCGGAAAAGCGGGTTTCCCCTCTGCAACCGTTTACCTGCGCCCAGCCGGTGATGCCGGGTTTCACCATTTGCCTGAGCATGTAATGTTCTACCGTTTCCCTGGCTTCAATATGAAGGGGAGTGGCATGCGGGCGTGGCCCCACAAAAGACATGTTGCCCATCAAAACATTGATGCATTGCGGCAGCTCATCCAGGTTTGTTTTTCGCAGAAAGCGCCCGATGCTTGTTACACGCTGATCGTCACGTGTTGCCTGCAGGAATTTCCCGTTCTCGTCCACTTCTGAGGCCTGCACTTTCATAGAGCGGAATTTATAACAGGTGATCTTTTTATTTTTAAGGCCCCATCGCTCCTGTTTAAATAATACCGGGCCCCTGGAAGTCATTTTTATCAATATGGCGATCAGTATAAAAAGCCAGCTGAAGGCTACAACAATGAAGAGCGTCAGGCAAATATCAAAAGCGCGTTTCATGCGCTGATGGCCCGGATCGTCCAGGGCGCAGGACCGGATGTTCACTAGGGGAATGGTCCCCAACAGGTTCATACTGGACGTAGGTGTACAATACTGGTGTACATCGGCAATGATCTTTACCCTTTTGGCCGCTCTTTCACTGGCCATGATGATGCCTGCTGTTTGTTCTTTTGCAGTTTCAGGCAGCGCCACTATGACGTCGTCAATCTCATTGGATTCAAGGATGTGTGTAAGCTCTGAGAGCTTGCCCAGGTAGCGGCCATTTATCTGCGCATTACTATGATCATCTACAAATCCTACGCAGTTATAACCAAAATGATTATTGGCCGTAATGGTATGATAGAAGTTCATGCCAGTCTGGCCTGTACCAACAATCAATACATTCGTGGGATTACGGTGGTGGGTAGCTCTCCAGCGTAACATTGATTTCTTTACGATGTACTTCGTTGTAACAATGCCGGTGAACAGGTAGCCGCCATATAGCAAAGTGAAGGTGCGTGGATAAGGGTAAAGTTTAAAGAAGTAGAAGAATAAGAATGAAAATACACAGACATGCAGTAAAACATTTTTGAGAATAGCTACAAATTCAATGGCGTAAGATGTTGTCTTCTGGTAATCGTCATACAGGTGCAGGGAGGTGCCGGTTACCGTCCACGTCACCAGGCTTACAACCAGTAAGAATATATTGAGGTTTGATAAAAATACGTCTCCCTTAGCTGCTATGTATTGTCTTGTTAATAAAAACGCAGTGGTGAGTACTATATAATCGACCGCCTGCCTTAAAAACTGACTTGTTTGAATACGCCGTTTCATATGAATGTCGGTTTAGAAGCGTTATGGATGAGTAGGGGTATGCCGAAAAGTGAGCCTGTTGCTGCGGATAGGCTTTGGGGATAATGGTTATACAATGCACTGACTTTAATCTGTTATGAATGGTGGTGGTTATTTTTTTCTTTTGTATAGAAGATCCATTTGCAGGATCTGTAATTCGTCCGTCTGTAAAAATCCTACCGGCGCTATAAATTCGAACCCCAGCTCTTTAACATAATTGTGCATTTCGTCGAACAGGGGCTCGCCGTCATACATCTGTACAAACGAAGTTTCAAACAGCAGATAGTCTATTTCCCCAAGACAATGCGCTGCCCCTTTGAGCACTTCCTTTTCAAATCCCTGTACATCCAGTTTTAGCAATACCGGATGTTCGACAGCAATACCGGGAAGCAGGTCGTCCATGCATTTTACAGGCACGCTGATCTGATCTGCTTCAGCTGTTTGCGGCATGAGTTGTTGTTGCAATGACGACACATGCAGGGCTGAGCTGGCGTGTGAATAGTGATTCGCATAAAAATCCAGGGTGCCGTTTGTACTGCCCAATGCAAAATTGTAGGTGTGTATACCGGGCACATGCCGGGTATTCTGCTTTAGCGCTGCATATACCGCAGGTATAGGTTCGAAAGAGTGAATACCAGCTTTGGGATAAAAATGTACGGCCGATAAGGCAAATTGTCCCCTGTTGGCGCCCACATCCAGGATGGTGTTGACTTCAGGAATGTAGCGCTTACAGTTGTGGAGTAACTGTGTGGATGCAATGGACACGCCCTTTTTCAATAGTGACGTCAGTCCTCTGCCGGATTGAGAGAAAACTTTAGCTGCTTCTGCTAACTTGAAGATGAGGTTCATAACGAAAATTTGTTGTTCCAGCAATCTTTATAAAAACGTATGGTCTCCCTTACACTTTTCTGCCAGGTGAGGGACCTGGCTTGTGTAAGACCAGCCTGTATGATCTGCTGCCGGAAAATCCCGTTCTCCAGCAGTAATATTTTTTCTGCAAATGCCGTTGCAGTGATAGCAGTGGTAAGCAGGCCCGCATTGCCTGTTACTTCCGGTATAGAAGTACAGTTGGTGGCCACCACCGGGCAACCCGCTTTCATTGCTTCTCCCGGAGGAAACCCAAATCCTTCATAAGATGAGGGGTAGAGCAGGCACCAGGCATAATTGTAAAGTGTGTTCAGTGTGGAAGGACACACATGGGGTATCACCACATAGCGGTCACGGAGCTTTTCTTCAGCCAGTAAGTGCTCCTGCTTTGTCCAGGTGCCGCCGCCTGCTATGACCAGTTTATATGGCGGCGGTAATAACGAAACCGCATCCAATGCAATGCTGAAATTTTTATAATTATTCCGTCCTCCTACATACAGGATGTAGGGCGATGTTACCCCGGCAGGTAATGCAGGCGCAGCATCAGCGCTTTTCTGCAGCGGAAAGAAAGTATCAGCAATGCCATGATGGATCACTTTCAGCTTCGCAGGGTTGACGTCGGGGTAGAAATGCAGGAGTTCTTTCCGGGTGTTGTCGGATATGCAGATGATACCGTCGGCCCGTTTTATACCATATGCCTTTTGCCTGATATTGGCCAAACCACGTGGAAAGGGGGTGGCCAGTTTCCGTTCGTGCGCAAAGTCATGTACGGTCATGATATTCACAATATCCTTTTGTGGTGACACACGCAGGTAGCCGCCATGGAAAACAGCGTTCGGAGGCAATGTATACTGGAGGGGCAGGTAGCGCAGGTATTTCGGTGGGATCCAGCTTTCGCGGATACAGGGATGCCGCCGGTAATCGAGCTGTTGCTCGAAAATGTTGGAGGGGTTTAGTCCGGCGTTGAGGAAATTAACTGCCAGCCCGGCATTACACATGCCTTGCAGCAGCTCGTACCAGTAGACGGATACGCCACCGGCCTGCTGTATTGTGAAAACGATATTGTCGAGAAATATCTGCATAAACCTAATAAGAATGCCTGGATTTATATACCGTCAATGAGGGCGATTCGTCCGCTTCATAAGCGCATAGCAACGCTGTGATGATCAGGAAGAGATCTATCTGGCTGAAGAAGAAGCACACCCATATAAAAGCAAAGTAGCTGCTCTGGAAAAGAGGGATGCCCGGTTTGGTCTGTGTAAGTATTGTAAAGAAGATAAGCAGTGAAAAAAAGCCAAATTCCGCCAGTATGTAGAACCATCGCATATTGAGATTATGACCGCCTATCCCGTTCAGCCTGTTCTCGTAGTTCATTTGTCCGAAGAAGTATTGTGCAGGAATGAAAGTACTGTTGCCGGCGCCATATCCTGACAGGAGAAGATAGGGCTGGTCCCTGAGGAAGTCCACCACGGGAAGCTCCATGTCGCGCTGCAGGGGCATTCCCAGTATGACATTATCTTTCTGCCAGAACTCGTTATCGTACCGGTATACGGATCTTTTAAATACCAGCTGATACATGGTGTTGTTCTGGTTTTTAGCATACAGCTTGATAAAGTACTCCTTGGATTCGGCAATGACCAGGAACAGCCCTATAATGATACCGAGTGTACCGGTTATTTTAAGCCTGGTAGAAGATATCCGCGATACGACCAAAAAGACCAGTGTAGCTGACAGCATATTGATCCAGAATGTCTGGGACACTGTTAATATACCCATCAGCAGGGCGAGTGCCGCCATCCGGTATTCTTTATCCTTCAGGAACAGGGGAATGCATAAGGAGAGAAATGCGCTGTAAACTTTAGGCTCTCCGAATAATGCCTGTACGCGTATACTAAATACAAATGTGGCGGCCTCTATCATATACCGGCGCTGCATCCCCAGTATCTCGCCAAGCGTTTCATTGCCTAATACCATCTGGCAGAATATCTGCAACCCGGCTATAACAAACGAGAATTTCGCGATCCTTTTCATGATGGCAGAAAAGAATTCGAATGATATCCGCTCTTTATCCTGCAGTATCTTGGCCCCGATGGCAAAGAGGGGCAGGTATGTTTTTATATAGAAATAGATTGGTCGCAGGTAGAAAGCCGTTTGTTTACCCGGCGGATAATAAAAAGGATCCCTGTAGAACTGTACGATCAGGAATATGGCAAAGCTGGACAGGGCCGGCAGGACCAGCAGTAGCAGGAATTTACGGTGTACATAGATCTCTCCTTTTATAAACAGGTGTAGCTGTTCAAGCAGGAAAGCAATGCTTACAAAGAAGGTAGCCGTAAAAGTAGGCCCGATCTTAAGCATCGTATAAGCCTCGGTGGCAAATGCATAAAGTATTGCTTCCAGTGCAGTAATACGGTTATTGTAGTGCAGGTGCAACAGTACGCCGGCAATTACCAGTGGCATGGTTTCCTTGAAAACCTCCACATAGATGTTGTCGCTGACAAGTATATCAAAGATTGTATCCGCCAATAACATTTATGATATGCGTTTATACAGGTTATACAAGAGCGTGTTATTCCTGATCATTTTTTTAATCATGTAAAAGAGTGGATTGCATTTGAACACCGTGTCCATTGTATAGGCATCTGCTTCCTCGTCTATGGCAATTTCATCCGGATGAGTAAGCTGTCTTATAGTGCCATATGTCATCTTCCTGAACCATACAGGCTCCGTCCTGGTGTGCGTGGCAGCTTTCCCATAGCCGATGTTCCTGATCAGGTTTGTGTTGGGAGTTATGGTAATCCCCTTGTTGAAAAGTACCGTCAGGAACCATTGTGTGTCCCATGTATCCATCTTCTGTTCATAAAATGATTGCAGGTCCCATTTGAACTGAAAAGGAAGATGATCCGGCACCACATCTTTGTACCTGCGCAAAGTGAAATCATAATATTTCCATGCTCTTTTCCAGGTGGCCCATCCCCATATATGAGCATAACGTGAGAAATAATAAGATGCATTTCCTCTCCTAAGGCCTGCCTGGTAGTTGGTGCCACCTATATGCATGATGGATGTATCGTGACGGTAGCGTTCCAGCAGCGCCTCGCAGAAAGGGTAAAAAGCTGTATCGGGCAGGCAGTCATCTTCCAGTATAATACCTTCCTCCACCTGTGAGAAAAACCAGTCTATAGCGCTGCTTACCGCATGGGCACAGCCGAGGTTCCGGTCTCTGAACAAAGTATGTACTTCACAGTTCCAGTCTAACCTTTGCAATATGGCGTCCCTGGTTTGCCTGCACAGGGTGGCTTCTCCCGGCTTGTCATGACGGGGGCCATCTGCCGCAATAAATAACTGAGCGGGTTGTTGCTGCCGTATACTTTCCAGTATCCGTGTCGCCTGCTGCGGACGGTTAAATACCAATAATAAGATAGGAGTATTCAAGTTCAGTTATTTTATAGCTTCCAGCGCCACTGCATTTTCAAATCGTGAGGGCTCTTCTACAAGCCTGAACATATCATCCGGACAATCGTTAAAACTACAGGGCCGCACATGACTAAAACCTGTCTGTTGCAGTATGTTGGAAAGAGACGGCGTATCCCACATGTACAGGTGTTCCCGGTTGCCCAGGGTGGTTTGCAGCAATCCCTTTAATCCGCGTAATCTTTGTTTTTTTCCCAGCATGGTTTTCTCCAGGAACTTTGTATTGGCTTCCTGGTCCCTGTTGCTGAGGTCCTGCACATATTCCCTCGCGGCGCTTTCCAGGTCTGGCACCACGCAACGGAAGTAGCCGCCGGGCTTCAGCATCCGGTAGGTATTGCGGATGGCCAGCAGGCAATCTTCATACGCAAGGTGTTCAAGTACATGAGAGCAGTATATGCCGTCGCAGGAACCGGGAGCGATGCCTGGCAGTTCTTTCAGGATATCTCCCAGCAGCACATCTTCCGGGAAAGCAACGTGCATCCTGTTCCTCAGCAGGCCTCCTATCAGCGGTAGCTGCTGCAGGCGCAATGTTGGTGATGCATCAAAATTTTTCCAGCCTTTAGGGGCAGAGAAAGGTCCACAACCATACTGAACATATAACTTACTCATGATGCATGTTTTTAAAGAAATAGGTATAATAGGTCTTCGCGAAAATGGCATATCCGGCCTGCTGCATGAATTGTCCCAGTTCACAGTGCTGCATATCAGAAAGCAGGAAGGGGTCAGACTCTACCAGTATATAGGCAGGTCTGTACTTTTCCCAGTTGTTGGATCTTAGTACGTCCATGTCCAGTCCCTCGGCATCAATGGTCAGGAAATCAATAGACCTGCCGGGGGGCAGATAATGATCCAGTATGTCTGCCAGTGGCCAGGTCTCAATCTTTTTTTCCTTTATCACACGATACTTCGGATCCTGTGTATATTCCTCTACTTTATGTGCAGCAAACGTATTTAAAGCCGGTTCATTGAAAATATGGTAGGTCAGCTGTTGCCTGGTGGCAGATACGCCCATTTCCAGGTTGACATCCTGCGGGCGGTACCTGTCAAACAATGCTTTCGAACCCGGCATGGGGTCTATATTGATGCCCGTCCACTTCATTTTGTGGAACAGGTAGGTATTCGATACACGGAACGGATGATGCGCCCCTACATCGACATATATACCATTGGTCTTGTTGTCAAATATCCTCTTCAGTATAAGGTCTTCCCCCTCTGAACTGTAAGCGGGCGCGAGATACCTGATCCGTGGTGCAACTTTTGAGGCTAGTGTGGCAATTATTTTTTTTACACTCGTCATTTCGTCAAATGCTTTTCACGTATTACTGTTAGAAAATTGTCTGCAAATAGTTTCAGCGCGTCGGCCATGTATCTTGTATCTGCCAGTGCCAGTGCCGGTGATAACATCTTTTGTATGAGTGATCCTAATTGTCCCGATCTGTCCAGTATCACCAGTGTAGACACCACAACCATATAAGAGGCCACGGTGGCAATGGCAGCACCCACACCTCCCATGGCGGGAATGAGCAGGATGTTAATGGCAATGTTCACAACAAGCCCGGCACAGCTGGCATACAGATTTGTTTTGTAGGCGCCTTCTATCAGCTGGTATTGCATTAATGCCGTACTCAGGAAAACGGGGATATTGGCCCAGATATGTATGGAAAGAATGATCCCCGATTTCGGGAACTGAACGCCATATAATACCTGCGTGATCCCGGCCGATGAAAAGGTGATGACGATTGCAATGGCCACACTTACCCAGAAAGACAGCCTTAACCATCTTTCCATAGCATGCAGATAAGCGGGTATATCGTTCTTCCTTTTGGATATTAACCCGGGAAGGAGAGCAGTAGCCAATACTGTGGGAAGTGCATACCATAGCTCGGATATTCTTGCTGCTGCTGCATATTCGCCCAGCTGCACAGAAGTGCCGAGTGTATCCAGCAACAGCTGATCTGCTTTCACATAGAGCAGGATCAATATGCCTGTGAACATCAATGGCCAGCTATGCAGGAACAGGTGTTTTATTTCTGAAAGACTGATGACGGTAAAAAGCCGGTGACCGTCTTTCAGGTAAAAGATCAGTATAGTAAGGTACGTCAGCAATAATTCAGCGAACGATAACCATACGAAATGAAGCAGGGTGCCATTGCAGTAAACAAATACAATTTTGATGATGCAGAAGGCTATGAAGAAGCTGACCTTTGGAATGATCACTTTTTGTACCTCATTTTTCGCCTGGTAATAGTAGTCGAATACATCAAAGCCCGAGAGGATGATGTTCAGGGCAGTGATGATGGTACAATAAAGGTACACCTGCGAATACCGCCTCGTGGCAAACACAATGGCCGCACAGAGCAGGAATGCTGCAATACCGGCTGTGAAACGTATAGCCAATGTAGAGGCGATGATCCTGTCCTGCCTTGCCGGATCGGATACCACTTCTTTCACCACCACCTTGTCGAGTCCCAGTATAGCAAGACTACCCACTATCGCCGTCAGGGCAATAGCATAGTTCCATATGCCAAAGGCCCCGGGCCCGATGTGACGGGCTATCGTTGCAATGGTGATGAGACCTATGAACAACCTGGCCAGTTTATCTGCCAGCAACCAACCGCTATTTTTAAATATCTTATGCAATCCTTTGTTTCATTTTTTTAGCAAATGTTGACCACATCCTGGTTTTATTGCCGTTCTCAGAATAAGAGTAATGATCGTAATAGTAATAGGGATAGAAAGAGTCCTGTTCTATGCCATTGAAAATAACCCCCGTTTTGCGGAAGAAGCTATCCCTGATATTTTCAGCTACAGCCGTCATCTTGGACTTCAGGGTGAAGTTGTAGCGTACCATGAACAGGGTACAGTCTACATATGGTGCAAGGCTCTTCGAATCTGACACGATACCGATAGGAGCGGTGTCGATAATGATATAATCGAACCGCTGCTTCAACGTTTCCAGCAATGTCTTCATCCGGTTACTTTCAATCAGCTCAACCGGGTTGGGTGGAATAGGACCGGAAGATATCAGGTGCAGCCCCTCTGTGCCGGGTACTTTTTTGATGATCTCATCTATCGTTTTGCTTTCCACGATGTAGCTGGTTACACCGACCTGGTTGTCCAGACCCAGGGAGCGGGATAATTTAGGTTTGCGCAGGTCCAGCTCCAGCAGTACCGCTTTTTTATTGTTGACGGTGAGGGCATTGCCCAGGTGCGCCGTCATAAAAGTCTTTCCTTCACCGGAAATGCTGGAGGTGATCATAATGGTGGCAGAGCTGTTATGTTCATTCAACAGGAAGCGCAGGTTGGTACGCAGGTTGAAGATCTGTTCCAGCAATACCGACCTGTTACGCAGCGACATGTCCTTCCCTTTGGTCTCGTCCTGGTAGATCTCTGCCATAACAGGCCTGCCAAATGCCTGTTCTATTTCTGACTTGTCGAGTACCTTGTTGTTCAGGAAATATTTGATGTACACGTATACGGTACAGAGCACAAGCGCAGCCGCCAGGAAGCTGACAAACACCAAAGTTTTTTTGGGCGACTCCGGTTTGGACGGAACAAACGCGGGCGCCAGCACTTTATTGTCGGTCACATTACTGGCGTAGGAGATGGCTGCTTCCTCTTTCTTTTTCAGCAGGTGGAGGTATAAGTTCTCTTTTACGCCCTGTTGTCTTTTGATATTGATATACTCCCGTTCATAAGCCGGTATATTGGCGATCTTCGCCTGTATCTGGTTCACTTTGGTCTGCATCTGGCTTTGTGCCACGCCGGCATTCCGCTTATAACCGGAAATGTAGTTCTTGATCGTGTTCTTTGCGTCATTGATCTGGGCGTCTGTGTTCTGCAGGATCATGCTGCCCGGCTGTAAGGAAAGGGAGAGCCTTTTTTTCTCCTTCAGCAGTTCTTCATACCGGTTGATCATTCCTGTCAGTGCCTGATCTACGTTGCCCAGCACCGGTGCAAAGGGATAGTCTGTACCAGGATCGTTGATATACGATTCTACCTGGTCAAAGACAGACAATTGCATGTTAGCATCGTTCAGTTTCAGATCGGCTTCCTTTACCTGTTCCAGGGCCAGTTTGGAGCTGCCCTCAATATCTGTGATACCCCGTTGCACCTTGAATTGTTCTTCCTGTTTTTCAAGAAAGCCCAGTTCATCTTTGAGTGAGTCAATGCGCACATTGAGGAAACGGATGGTTTTGAGGGCTACGCGGTTCTTGTCGTCCAGTGTATATTCATTGTAAGTGTCCAGCAGCGCGTTCAGGAAATGGGCGGTGCGCGCAGCTATCCTGTCTTCATAGGTCACCATGACAACGGTGGCATCCCTGTTGACCAGGGCAGTGCCAATATCTTCTATTTTTTTATAGGCCAGCTCTTCCACAGAGTCGATGCGTACCCGGTAGGTATGATTGAGCGCATCAGGAACGGTTGGGTCAAAGGTGATGCTGAACTGTGTATTGTTCACCATAAAAGGCTCGCCGGAATGTATATTGAATGTGCTGCGATCGTCATCATGCGGGCTGTTCACCCACTTCACCCGGAGGAGGTTCTTATTTTCGCTGACATCGAAAGTATAATTGCCTGTATGTGTGCTGTCGCCCAGGAAATGCAGTGTGAGCGGGTTTTGTTCATAGATCTCTTCGTTGCGGAAAGTGCCTTTTACATAATAGCGTACATTGAAACGATTGTCGCGTATCACCTTTTCAACCAGGATGGGCGATTTGAGCACTTCCATTTCATTCTCGATGTTCTTGCCACTGTTGAAGAGCGATAATGACTTAAGAAGGTCTGTTTCCTCGCCGTTCTTTTTTTCATCTTTGAGATACAATTTGGCGCTCGACATATACCTTGGCCGTGCATACTTCAGATACGCAAAAGCGCCGCCTGCAGCTATCAGCAGTACAATGAGATACAGGGGCCAGTGGAAGAGCAGTTTCTGGAACAGATCGCCCAGATCTATGATGGCGTTTTTATTACTGATTTCTTTATTACGGTTCATTTGCGGTATCATTTTACAGAAACTATGACGATGGTAGTGATCAATGACAGAATACCGATGGCTGCAGGCAGCAGTTGTACTATCTTTGAGGTATTGAACTGTTTGTTGGGGCCAGGCTTTACATATATCACATCATTATTATTCAGGTAGTAGTAAGGTGAAGCAAGTGTTTTGCTGTTATTGAGGTTCAGCGAAGCATATGTTTTTTCTCCATTCACTTCACGGATGATCATGATGTCATTCCTGAGGGCAGTTACATTCAGATCGCCTGCCATGCTCAAGGCATCCAGCACCGATGCTCTTTCACCGGAGATCCGGTAAGAGCCCGGTCTTGCAACATCTCCCAGCACAGAGATCCTGAAATTGGCAATACGGGTCGAGACGTATGGATTGCGGATGGTTTTGTTTAACTCCTGTGTGATGATATCGTTTATTTCAGCGGTGGTTTTATTCCTGACGTATACCTTACCGATCATTGGAAGGTTGACGTTGCCCGCACTATCTACAATATAGCCGGCGTCTATACCATCCGGAGACATTGGAGAGGAATTGACAGCCGCAGGGTTTAGTATCAGGGAAATATCTTTGTCGATCGTGGTGATGGTGATCTGGAGTATGTCTCCAGGCTGCACTTTAAGCGCCTGCAGTCTGTTGGCCGACTCTGCTCCGCTGGCTTTTTCGAGGTCATTAAAATAGGTGATCTTTTTAGTATTGATACAGCTTGTAAGAAGGACCAGGGTAGTTAATAACAATAAATAGAATTTAGCTATCATATCTGATTTCGATTATTAAACAAGGAGGTAACATTTTCTAAGTGTCCGTACTGGTAACCTGAGCTATGTGGTGATCTGGTTATTGACAACAGTAACAAAACCCGGTGCGGGCTTCCTGAGTAGCCGCTTCCGGAACAGTTCCTGCAGCGGTAATTCAAAATAATAATGGGTAAGGATACTTAGCGGGATCAGCACTGCATAGAAAAGAAGGACCGTAAAGGGAGAGTGAAAGACCGACCTGCTAATGCCCAGCGCATCGACCGTAATAAATAATAATACCATTAACGGAAAATGGATCAGGTACAATGCATAACTGGCATTTCCCAATACCAGTGCCCATTTTACTTTCAAACCTCCTCTTATTGTTTCCGACAATGCAAGCGTTAGAATAGTAAGAGGTGATATAATGGTCCGGAAGAAAGTGTTCCTGGAGAGGTCGAACAGGGCAGTATCGAAGGCGGCGTCTTTACCGGGGAATACTTTTTTCATCAGCAGCAGGGAGAAATCCCTGATATAGGAGAATGCATATTCAGTAAGCACGACCATCCATAATACAACAGCAGCAATGGTAACGATAGTGGTGACCCTGCGCGGATGCTTGCTTTCAATAAGCCATGCGTAAATGTAATAGGTAAGTGCCCCGAGGAAGAAGGAGTAGATGCCCTGACCTATCATAGAGTAAAAATGTTGTATAACAGCGCCCCCCACTACGATAGCTAACAGAAGGCCTTTATTGCGGTGTAGCTTTTTCCAGCTGATAAGGAAGAACAGGAGGTATAACAAAAGCTCTACTGATACCGACCAGGAGGGGCCGTTAAAACCATTGAGAGCAGGTGTGCGTTCAAATCCCCAGCTGTGTATCACCAGCAGGTTTAACAGGAAATGATAGATATCGTTGTTTTGTATAATAAAAGTGTGACCGTTCATGCTGACCATGACGTATTGCAGTACTATCAGCGACAGCAGGGTGATAAAATGGACAGGGTAAAGGCGGGTGAGCCGGTAGCACATGAAATGACTGAAAGATGTTCGCCCGTCAGCTATTTTAGCTGCATAGAACCAGAAGAAGATGAATCCGGATAAGAGAAAGAAAAGGTCTACCGCGTAAAATGCATGATTGTAAAATATCGACAGGTAGGGGAATAGGGGAAGACCCAATTCTTCCAGTGGTTTGGTTTGTAAGGTCTGATCTGTATAAAAATAGAACTGCCAGTGGCACAGGACGACAATAAGCGCAGCAAGCCCTCTTATAGCATCCAGGCTAAAAAAATATCGTGGTGTAGACGTGGTAGAAGTCATGGAACAGCGATCAAGTAGGAACAATAAAACACCTTCTAATGATTGGGGCACCATTATGCAAGTTTAAATTCGCAGCGTTTATTGATTATCGCATTCTCAGATTGAAGCAAGTTAAATCAAAAATATCATATGGGCAAAATTGCGAAAAAAGTTGGGCAGGGAGAATGATCCCTTTGTCATATTGCATATGCGAAAATGGACACCGGAACGCATATGTTATAAATTATCACGAAATGAACAATATTTATAATTATTATGTATTTATGGGGTAATAAATTTTAGGAGAGCGCTCCGCTTACTCAATTCATACTATGTTCCCGATGAAACGAATGAAGAAATTGGTGAATGTTTTGCGCCATTTTTTGTATACCTCAAGGAAAGCACAACAAACAGACCTGCTGTTATTAGGTACACTGCTGGCCCGTGAGAATAAGGAGCTGCCGGTACTTGATAATATTTCATCCGCTGAGTTCAAGGTCTTTTCACAGACGGGCGATGATGGCATTATCCAATATCTCATTAATAAGGTGTACGTCCCTGAAACCACGTTCATAGAGTTTGGAGTGGAGAACTATGTTGAATCAAATACACGTTTTCTGTTAAAGTATAATAACTGGTCGGGGCTTGTGATAGACGGATCGAAACGGAGTATCCGTTACATCATGTCCGATGATATTTATTATCAGCATGACCTGAAAGCCGTACAGGCATTTATTACAGCGGAGAATATCAATGAGCTGATCGCATCGCAGGGCATGAAAGGAGAGATAGGGTTATTGTCTGTCGATATTGACGGTAACGACTATTGGGTATGGAAAGCAATCGATGTAATTGACCCGGTTATAGTAGTAGCAGAGTATAATAGTGTATTTGGCATTGACAGGGCCTTAACGGTACCGTATAAACCGGATTTTATAAGAGAGCAGGCCCATTACAGTCACCTTTATTTTGGGGCGTCGCTGAAAGCGCTCTGTGTATTGGCCGAAGAGAAGGGATACGCATTTGTAGGATCCAATTCCATAGGTAATAATGCTTATTTCGTAAAGAAAAATCGCCTGGGAGGGCTCAGGGCCCTTAGTCCCGAAGAAGGATATGTTTATTCCCGCTTCCGTGAAAGCCGTGATAAAAAAGGAAACCTCAACTATTTGTCCGGATCTGAAAGATATGAATGCATAAAAGGATTGCCAGTATATAATGTAACGACAGGACTGGAAGAACAACTATAACACCACCACAACAAAACTGAATTGATCAATGAATCCATTTACCAATACCCTGAGAAAAATTTACGTTTTCATTTTTGCCAGGAAGGCGCTTTATTCCATTAACCTGCTCTTGTACAAATTGAGTATGAGAGGGCTGGGCATTATGAACCATGAAAACGATCATGTAAGTGGCGAGCATGCCTTCGTTAAATTTATGAAGTCTTCCGGCAGGTTCCGCAGCGGCGTGATCCTGGACGTAGGTGCGAATGTCGGGCACTATTCCGTTATGCTGCGGAACAGGAAAGTGTCCCTGCCGATTTATGCGTTTGAACCACATCCTGTTGCCTACAATAAGCTGGAGGAAGCTGCATCCATGCACCAGTTTATTCCCGTACAAAAAGGAGCAGGGGAGAGTGCCCTTACCACTTTCATCTATGACTACGTGGAGAACAGGGGCTCTGAGCATGCCAGTATGTATAAAGCGGTGATCGCTGACTTCCGGAAGAGTGAAGTGGAAGAGATAGCCATAGACCTGACCACTATTGACGAGTTCATTGAGAACCATCAGCTGTCTGAAATAGCGTTGCTGAAAGTGGATACGGAGGGGAATGAGCTGAACGTATTAAAAGGCGCCCGCCGGGCTATTGCAAGCGGAATGATCAATGTTATCCAGATAGAGTTTAACGAGATGAATGTCATCTCCCGTACTTTCTTTAAGGATATTATAGACATATTGCCGGGATATGACTTCTACCGTCTGCTGCCCGATGGACTGAAAGCCCTGGGAGAATATAATGTTGCGGCTTTTGAGATCTTTGCCTTCCAGAATATAGTTGCTATAAAGCGTTGAAAGCAAGTTGTTTATAAAAAATCTGGAAAGGGTCTTTAAGTGCGCAAAAAAAGTGCGCACATAATCCTGAATATTGCATTATTATTATAAACTAATAACAATGCATATGAACAACATTAGTGGTAAAGATCTGCTGGCTATCGGGTATCAGCAGGGTAAGATGCTTGGATTGGCGCTTGAAGTACTGGAAAAACATTACCAGGGAGCCGAACATGAGGCCGTGCTGACATTAATGAAAGATCTGCTTGAAAGGCCGGAAGCTTTCCTGGATCATGAGATACTGGAAGACCTTGCAACGAAGATGATCGAAGATGCAAAGGAGATAGAGAATACCATTTTCCTGAACAATACATCCAGGGAGTTTGCTGTATACGGATCGGAGTATATTGCTGCTGGTGCAGTAGCACAGATGCAAACGGCAATGAAGCTCCCGGTTACGGTAGCCGGTGCTTTGATGCCGGACGCCCACCAGGGATATGGCCTGCCGATAGGTGGCGTGCTGGCTGCAAAGAACGCAGTGATACCTTATGGTGTGGGGGTGGATATAGGATGCCGTATGGCCCTCTCTATCTTTGATATTACGGAAGAGAACTTCCTGCTGAACCGCGATACCTACAAGCGTGAACTGATCGCACATACCCGTTTTGGCGCCGGACACGGATACCATGGTAAAGACAGAACAGATCATGCCATACTGGACAGGAATGAGTTCAATCTGACACAATTCATCAAAGCCCTGAAAGATAAAGCATATTCTCAGCTGGGTACCTCCGGCGGAGGAAATCACTTTGTGGAATGGGGTATTATTGAATTTGCAGAAGATGATCAGCCATTGAATATTCCCAAGGGGAAATACCTGGCGCTGTTGTCTCACTCCGGCTCCAGGGGGATGGGCGCTACCATTGCCGGTTATTATACCCGGCTGGCAAAAGAGTTGTGTAAACTGCCCAGAGAAGCCGCCAACCTGGCCTACCTGGACATGAATAGCGAAGCGGGGCAGGAATACTGGCTGGCGATGAACCTGGCCGGCGACTACGCTTCCGCCTGCCATGAAGTGATCCACGATAAACTGGCTAAAGCCATTGGGGGTACGCTTTTGGCTAAAGTGGAAAACCACCACAACTTTGCCTGGAAGGAGACCTGGAACGGGGAAGAAGTGATCGTGCATAGAAAAGGGGCTACTCCGGCAGGTAAGGGTGTAATGGGGATCATTCCGGGATCAATGACAGCTCCGGGATTCCTGGTGCGGGGAAAAGGAGAAGAGACAGCCATCAATTCCGCTTCACACGGGGCCGGACGGCAGATGAGCCGTACCGCAGCCATGCAGCACATTACCCGGCAGGAGATGCAGGCAATGTTGCAGGCTAATGGCGTAACCCTGATAGGCGCCGGACTGGATGAAGCGCCTATGGCCTATAAAGATATCAATGTGGTGATGGAAGCGCAGAAAGACCTGGTGGATATTGTTGCCAAATTCAGCCCAAAAATGGTGAGAATGGCAGATGACGGAAGTAAAGAGGACTGATTATGGTTGTGCCTGGCTGACTCAGCATGAGTTTTGAGATGAAATAACCAGTGTTCATGTTAATTCCGTTAAATATGAAAAAACAACAAGCGCTGGTTAAAATTAAAGCATGCTCAAAGCATGAGTGGTTTTATGTGGCTCCGGGGGTATGGGGTATTCGTGACAAGTTCGTTAATATGTATTTCATACATGATGCTACTACCAATCACTGGGTACTGCTGGATGGCGGCCTCTCTACTTCCGCCGCCAGGGTGAAGAGAGTAGCGAAGCAGCTTTTCTGGCCACAGGTGACGCCCGCTGCCATTATCCTTACACACGGACATTTTGATCATACCGGCTCTGTGAGAGAGCTTGCCGATGAATGGGACGTGCCGGTATATGCACATTACCTGGAAGCGCCCTATCTGACGGGGCGTTCCGCATATCCGCCGCCAGATCCTTCTGCCGGCGGCGGATTGTTTACCTATCTCTCCTTTTTGTATCCTAAAGGCCCCATTAACCTGGAAGGTCGCTTACTGTTACTCCCGGAAGAAGGAAATATACCTGGTCTGAAGGAGTGGCGATATTTCCATACACCCGGTCATGCGCCTGGCCATATTAGCCTGTTCAGGGAACATGACGGAGTACTGCTGGCGGGAGATGCGTTCGTGACCACACAACAGGAATCACTGTTGTCTGTCCTGAAACAGGAAAGGAAGATCTCCGGTCCTCCCCGTTACTTTACATACGACTGGGCAGCGGCAGAGAAGTCTGTCCAGACCCTTGCATCGCTGCAGCCGTCTATTGTGGCTACCGGTCATGGCATGCCTATGGAAGGGGATGCACTGAGCGCCCTGCAGGAGCTGGCAAATAACTTCAAAGAAAAAGCAGTACCTGCCAATGGCCGTTATACAGAAGATCCGGCTGTTGCCGGTATCGGCGGGGTAGAGTACGTGCCTGCGGTAAGTAATAAAAAAACATTGTGGAAAGCTGCGGCAGTCCTTGCAATAGTGGGGATAGGCGTATTACTTGCAGGCGCAGTGAAGAAAAAATATACCTGAGGAAAGGCATGATCATTTCGTATATAGTAACAGGTAATAATGCTATAATGACCTTGGTACTATTAGGAATTAATCATATATTGTGTTAATTAATTCTTAGCCCGGATTACAATTTATTTAGGAAGAGAGTTATCCCGTAAATAATTCCACTTTACAAGTTCCGCCCCATTTATACGGAGCGAAACTTGCCAAAGTGAAATTCCTGTCCGATGAGTATGCAAAATACTCCCTTATAATGAGTTAAATAAGCGTAGTACTGCTGAAGATGCTGCGTATAAGTACGGATATTTTCGTTATGATATAATCCGTAGGCGGACAAAAATAGTGGCTACATGTATTTTGATGGTCTGGAAAAGGAGCTTGCCAAGCGCTCCTCTTCCAGACCTTTATTTTTTAAAACACCCTCGAATAGCAACATCAAAATGACCAGATTAAAACAGCTCATTATGCAAAAAAGCAGCTATCGTGAAATCGTATGGGCGCTGCTTGTGATCGCTCTTATATTGTTTGCAGCCTCCCGCCTGAAAAGATAGAACGACACTCCCTTTGTTACCCTTTTTAATGTACCTTTATAACAATATCCCCCCGGTATTCCCTGAACTGCCAGGGGGATATTTTGTATAATATGCCAATAAGACATGGCAGCAGTACATTATCAGCCAGAAGCTTAAAACTGATCGAAAACCGGCTGCTGCACGACAGTATGTATATCGCAGAGATTGGGGATCACAGACAAGAAACACTTCAACCGTATCTTTAACAACACACAGAGGCGTGAACCTTTCTATGATCAGAATGGGCGCTATGGCCGAAAGCCATGGAAAACCCTCATATACTAATTTTATGCTATCATGATGCTATTCCGCTCATTGCTCCCTTGTTTACTCCTTGGGACAGCCCTCGTTGCCTGTTCAAGCACGTATGAAAGCAGGGTAACATTCTTCAATTGCGGTCCGGAACCGGATACTACTATTGCCATCCTGAAAGGACAGGTGTTTGAACAGAAACTGCTGGCCGGAAAGAGAGATACCCTTATGCCCCTCTCCGGTGTGGTCATTGCCCTGGAAAAAGGGAGAAAAACAGTTTCAGGCGATACTTCCGGCACTTTTACCTTATACCTGGACCTGAAAAACACCCACACTTTTACAGTTACCAGGCCAGGATACCAACCCCTGAAGGTGGAAGGGTTCTTTGCGGAAAAGGAAACAATGGCAGAGATCAACATTGTACTGGCAAAGGGTACAATGGAAAAGACCGCGAGGATAACGGCCTGTAAAATAGCGTATTGATCCCCGCGCCCGTAAATTATATAACATACAGCCTGAATTATATAACAAGGATGCCGGAGGCAGCTGTTATCTTTGTGTGACATGAACAAAAAGACCATCATATCACTCCGGGCGTTCTTCCTGCTATTTGTATTCTTCCTGAATACAGGTATCGGTTTTGCCTGTGCCGTACAAAGTGATCTATGGTCCGGCGGGCATCACCACATGCATGATATGCATGCGATGCATCATGAACATAAAAAGGCGTCCCACAAATGCTGTGGTGATGCAATGGTCAAATTCGAACAGCTGGATAAGAGTAAATCGCAGCTGGACGAATCAGTGCATTTACCTTTACAGACCTGCTTATATCCGGTATTATACCTGCCAGGTATTCACCAGGGTTATCACAGCGTACAACCCGGTTATATACTACCACAGCAGAATCCTCCTCCTGTAGACATTCGTGTGTCTATTCAGTCCTTCCAGATCTGATTTTTGTTTGAAAGTAAAACACGCACCTGCCTTATATCCTGTAAGGCATGATCCCATTATTTATTATTCAAACAATTAAACAGATCATCATGAAAAGTCTTATCATCGCCACCACTATATTACTGGCCACTTTTTCCGCAAAAGCGGCAAACCTGTCGCTGTCTCAGTTACTGTCACTGTATTATGATGTGAAAAACGCATTGGTGAACAGTGATGCCGGTACCGCTGGTAGCAAAGCTGCTGAATTTGTTAAGGTGCTTAACACTGCCGATATGAACGCCCTTTCTGCTGAAGAGCACAAAGCATTTATGCCTTTATCAGAAAAGCTTGCCGCAGATGCAGCTGCTATTGCTAAGTCAACAGACCTCAGCGCGCAACGTGAAAAATTCAAGACATTCTCCAACAATATATACACCCTGGCGAAAGCTGTAAAGCTCTCAGATACGCCGGTATACCAGCAGTACTGCCCGATGCAGAAAAGCTATTGGTTAAGCGGTGATGCCGCTGTAAAGAACCCATATTATGGTAAGCAAATGCTGACCTGTGGTAAAGTGACCGATACAATCAAATAATCCGGACAGTATAATATATCAGTGATGAAACGTTTTCTGTTGACAGTGATCGTATTACTGTCGTACGCGGCTGCCTTTTCACAGGCAGCCCGTACTATCCGCTATGATCTGTATGTGTCAGATTCCATGATGCATAGCAATGGTAAGATGAGACATGCCATGGTTATTAACGGCAGCATCCCTGCGCCTGTATTAACCTTTACTGAGGGAGACACTGCCGAGATCTACGTACACAATAATATGGACATGGAAACCTCCATACACTGGCACGGGCTGTTGCTGCCCAACCGTTATGACGGTGTGTCCTATCTTACTACAGCACCCGTTAAAGCAGGTGAGACCCATTTGTACAAATTCCCGCTTATACAGCATGGCACTTACTGGTACCATTCACATACCATGTTCCAGGAGCAGAGTGGTATGTATGGCGCTTTCATTATTAAGAAAAGAGACACGCCGGATGTGAAGGAGCATACATTGTTGCTGAGCGACTGGACAAATGAAAATCCCCGGCAGGTAGACCGTTCCCTGCATACAGCTACAGACTGGTATGCAGTCAGGAAGAACAGTGTGCAGAGCTATGGGGAGGCCATTAAAGAGAAGCACTTCTCCACTAAACTGACCAATGAATGGAAGCGCATGATGGCCATGGATGTCAGTGACGTATACTACGATCAGTTGTTCAGCAACGGTAAGCCGGTGAATGTGCAGGCACGGTTCAAAGCAGGCGATAAAGTAAGATTGCGCGTCATCAACGGCAGTTCTTCTACTTATTTCTGGTTGACCTATGCAGGGGGGAAGATTACTGTAGTGGCAAATGATGGTATGGACGTGGAACCGGTAGAAGTAGACCGGCTGATTGTCGGGGTGGCAGAGACATACGATGTGATGGTAAGCATTCCGGCAGACAGTAGCTATGAATTTCTTGCTACTGCGGAAGACCGCACCAAAGCCACCTCCCTGTTCCTGGGCAATGGCGTGCGGAAAGAAGCCCTAAGGCTGCCCCGCCTGAAGTATTTTGAAGGAATGAAGATGATGAATGGTATGATGAAAATGAACGGGCAGATGAATGACATGGACATGCAGATGAGCCTTCAGCAAATGGATATGAATGCAGTGATGTATAATGAAGACCCGGGAGTAACGTTGAACTATGCCATGCTGCGGTCGCCGGTAAAAACAAATCTGCCTGAGGCGCCCGTAAAAGAGTTGCGTTTTAATCTCAGCGGAAACATGAACCGGTATGTATGGAGCATTAATAACAAAACCGTATCGGAATCAGATAAGATCCTCATTAAAAAGGGCGAGAATGTCCGTATTATACTGTACAACGGTACTATGATGCGCCACCCGATGCACCTTCATGGACATTTCTTCCGGGTATTGAACGGGCAGGGAGATTATTCTCCGCTCAAGAATACACTGGACATTATGCCGATGGAAACAGATACCATAGAATTTGCTGCTACAGAAAGCGGCGACTGGTTCTTCCATTGCCACATCCTGTATCACATGATGAGTGGCATGGGCCGCATTTTCAGTTACCAGGACTCTCCGGCTAACCCGGAAATACCTGATCCAACAAAAGCCATCCGTAAGATATATGCAGATGACCGGAAGATCCATACCGCTGCACGGGTGGGACTGGAAAGTAATGGCAGTGACGGTGAACTGACATTCTTCAATACCCGCTACAGGTTACAAACGGAATGGAGAGTAGGATTGAATGGTGGAAACGGGTATGAAACAGAAAGCCATTTCGGTAGATATTTAGGTCAGACGCAATGGCTGTTCCCTTACGTAGGTTGGGATGTACGTTACCGTGAAGGAAGTAAAAGTGAGAAGAACCTGTTCGGTCAATCTAATACGAAAGACTTCCGTAGTGTATTGCATGCAGGTGTGGAATATACACTGCCCCTGCTGATCGTTGCTGATGCATCTGTAGACACTGATGGCCGGCTGCGTTTCCAGTTAAGCCGTGAAGATGTACCTATCACCCGCCGCCTGCGCTTTAATTTTATGGCTAACACTGATAAGGAATACATGGCAGGCTTCAGATACATTCTGTCCAAGTATATTTCTCTCTCTACACATTATGACAGCGACATGGGGGTAGGCGCTGGTATTACCCTTACATATTGATACGGGTAAACTACTAAAAGGTCTTGCTACGAAAGGTGTTTGAGCTGCTATTGTTCCAGGTTTAGTTATGAGGGAAGAAAAGCCGGAGGGCGTTGAAAACACGAAAGCCCGGGAAATCGGCCATGTCGTAGATGGGGCATGTAATGTTTGTATCACATTTGCGTAAGAGATATAACATTGTAGCAGCAGACAGGCTGTAAAAAATAAACGGGTGTATGATTACACCCGTTTCTACCTAAACCTACAACTGTTTATTAC
The DNA here is from genome assembly GCF_023100805.1 of Chitinophaga filiformis. Classification (NCBI taxonomy): domain Bacteria; kingdom Pseudomonadati; phylum Bacteroidota; class Chitinophagia; order Chitinophagales; family Chitinophagaceae; genus Chitinophaga; species Chitinophaga filiformis. The sequence goes on along the minus strand of NZ_CP095855.1, from coordinate 7,112,073 downwards.
TGTAATTATTTTTCGTCTTTTGCGTCACAAATGTAACACCTCAAAAGGGTATATGAAAAACCAATATCACGGTTTAAGAAACCAATTTTTCTGCTCGCCTAAAATTTTTATTTCCATCAGAAAAATTGGTTTTTTTATCCGCCTTTTTGGGATTGATGAGCAATGTATTGCGGCATAATTTTGTGTCATCAGATTTATACAGCGCTGCGATAAACAGAAGAACAAAAGATTAACAGAATAAAGATTAAAACGAAAGACGATGAAAAAGACTATTAAGACAGGCGTAGCAACATTAGCATTATTATTGGCAGTGACAGTAGGAGTAAAGGCACAAACGAAAGGCAACAGCGAACCACAGCGACCTTCATTCTCCCTGAGTGTTGGTCCGGATGCAGGAATACCGGTTGGGAATTTCAGCGATTTTTACAAGTGGTCTTTAGGCGGTTCCGTACAGGCAGATTATGCTATCATTAAGAAGACATTATATGTGAACCTGAATGCAGGATTTGCGAATGTCTTTGCTGATGATGTACCTGGTCTGGATGATTTACAGTGGATTCCCGTGAAAGCTGGTTTAAGGTATTATCCTTTCCAGAGCAATAATCTGTATGTACAGGGACAGGCCGGTGTGAACTTTATAACAAATGGTCCAACCGGTTATAAAACAGCGGCCTTCACCTATAGCCCGCAGATCGGTTACCTGATCCCACTTGGCAAAGGCAGTTACCTGGATGCAGGTGTGAAGTTTGACGGTAACTCAAAATTTGTTGATGGTGGCGACGCCGCTAATCTGATAGGATTAAGAGTAGCATACACTTTCAAATTATAAGCATAAACATAGGGAAACATAGGACAAGTATAGGACATAATTGTTAAGGGGTTTAATCAAATGGAATAGGGCCTTTCTTCTGAAAGGCCCTATTGTATTTAATATGATGCGATGGAAAAATGTATTATGCTACAGATAATTTCTTAAAATCCGAGGGGTTCTCATCTGCAAACTTTTTGAAGAACCGGCTGAAATGCGAGCTGGTATCAAAGTTCAGCTGATCAGAGATTTCCTTCACGCTGAGCGAGGATGTGGTCAGCAACAGTTTTGCCTCCAGGTACAAACGGCTGTGAATGATCTGCAAAGCATTTTTACCTGTTTCCTGTTTAACGATCTCACTCAGATGTTTGGCAGTAATGTGCAGCATATCAGCATACTCCTGGACCGTTCGTTTATGCAGGAAGTGCTCCTCCACAAGATCCCTGAAATTGACAAAAGTGGCATATTGTCTCGTAAGCTGATGGTTAGGCCGGCTCTCCTGGCATTTTTCAAAAGCACGATTCACTTCATACAGTAATTCTACCACCTGTAAACGTACGATCTGCAGGAAGAAGGGGCTGCCTTCACGGTATTCCCGGTCTATCCTTTCAAAAAGTTGTTTCGTTTTCAGAAAATGCGGATCTGACAATGTATATACCGGCGCACAGGAAGGATTGAGGTCTATCAGCGGATCAAGCGCGCTTTGCTTGATAAAAGTGTCGGTGATAAACTCCTTCTTGAACATCACCATGTATAGCAACAGGTCGTCAGAAGCATTATCGAAAGAAGTGGTATGTTTAGGAGATACGATGTGCAGTGATTTTGGGCCTACATTAAATGTAAAGGCGCCGATCGTTTTCTGGCAGGTGCCCCTGATGCACAGAATAACCGCATAATGGTCAGTCCTGATAGGAGGACCACTCTTCACGCTTCCCTCGTTGCTCAGTACAGCAAAGTTGTTTGGTTGAAGCAGCTCATCGTACTTATCCATCCCGAAACTCTGTGTCACTTTTTTGTCAAGCGACAGGTAATAACGGATTGTGGACGGAATATCGAATATTGGCAGGTTCGTGTTCATAATCAGGGGGCAAAATTACGTTAAAATTAGTGTAAAGAACTCCGCAAGAACCGGGTTTATGTCATAAACAGGAATGTCTATTTTTGTATTGTAAATGAAATAGATATGATTTCTCAGGAATTAACTAATTATGAGCGGATTGCCAGGGCGATTGAATACCTGAAAATAAACTTTAAAAAGCAGCCCTCACTGGAGGAAGTAGCTGAAAATGTATACCTCAGCCCCTTCCATTTTCAACGTATGTTTACGGAGTGGGCAGGCGTCAGCCCGAAGAAATTCACACAATATCTCAGTGTAGCGTATGCCAAGTCACTGTTAAAAGAGAAACAGGCTTCCCTTTTTGATATTGCCCTGGAGACGGGTTTGTCAGGAACCGGCAGGTTACATGATCTTTTTATGAAAATTGAAGGCATGACACCGGGCGAATACAAAAACGGGGGAGAGGCCCTGTCCATCAACTACAGTTTTGCCGAAAGCCCGTTTGGCCCGCTTATTCTTGCCGCTACCCCCAAGGGGCTTTGCTACCTGGCATTCGTAGAAGACCGGGAACAGGCCTTCCGGCATCTGCAGGAGCAATTCCCCAATGCCCGCTTTCAGCAGCTGCTCGATATGATCCAGCAGAATGCTTTGTATTTTTTTACCCGGGACTGGAATACACTGGAACAGGTGAAGCTGCACCTGAAGGGTACGCCATTTCAGCTCAAGGTCTGGGAAGCATTGCTCCAGATCCCTATGGGAGAATTGTCCAGCTACGGGAATGTAGCTGCTGCCGCCAATGCAGAACGGGCTTACCAGGCGGTGGGAACGGCGATCGGGAATAATCCGGTGGCTTTCCTGATTCCCTGCCACCGGGTGATCAGATCAAATGGCGAATTTGGAGAATATCACTGGGGAAGTACCCGTAAAATGGCCATGATAGGTTGGGAGGCATCCCGGACCAGGTGAGGCTTTGATAGTTTTGCTACATTTTACAGCTGAAAATATCCCATTCTACCGGCAGCTCTTCTTCCAGTAATCCCACCAGCCATTCGTTGCCTGCCAGTACCCCGGTATTTGTCTCTATGGAGAAGGCCTGGCCCTCGATGGACTGTACCTTTCCACCAGCTTCTTCCACCATGAGTGCGCCTGCCAGCCAGTCATAAACATCATTGCCATATTCCCAGAATGCATCCAGTCTGCCCGCCGCTACATATGCCAGCTGCAGGGAAGAGGGGCCCAGCATCCTGACCGCGCCGGCCCTGGGAAGTATCCGTTCGAGGCTGGATAGCAGGAGAGAGGCCTCTTTTTTCTCTTTCTGTGGCTGATTAGGATGAGCTGTAGCCAGGATGGCTTCCTGTATGGAATTGCGGATGTTTACAGCCAGCTTTTCCCCATTGAGCCAGGCGCCTTTTCCCCTGATGGCAGTGAACAGTTCATCTCTTACAGGATCGTATATGATGGAAAAAGCCGGTATTCCATCCGCTATGAGCACGAGGCTGATACACCAGGGAGAAAAGCCCTGCAGAAAATGGATAGCTCCGTCTATGGCATCGCATACCCAATACATCCGGCCCAGGGCAGGATCTTTTTGCCGGGTAGTATCAAATTCCGCGTCCGACCAGGGAATATCGGGTGCAATGGTTAGCAGTCCTTCCCGGATGAGATGGGTTGAAAATACGTTAGCTGCCTGGAACTGCGTCATCAGCTCTTCTTTGTTCTCCGCCCTTGTAAATGGTACCTGTGAATTTTTTAGCGCTTTTCCAGCCTCTTTTATGACTTCACAGCTCTGCCTGAACAATGTTTCCATATCTGTGATTTTAGCGCAAAGAAAGGACGGAAAACACGGCAATAATTGGAGACAAACAGGAAGGTATTGGACTATTCATGGAATTTGCTCCGGAAAGCGCCGGGTGTTTCCCCTGTTAGTTTGCGGAACAGGCGGGAAAAATAGGTATGATCTTCAAAACCCAGTTCCCAGGCAATGCTTTTAACGGGTTTATCGGTATAGTACAAGAGCCTTTTGGCGATATGCAGCATGGCGTATTGGCGCCAGTAGGTAACGGGAAAGCCGGTGGTCTCCCGCACGCAATCGTTCAGATGCGCTGTGGTGATGTGCATTTGCCGGGCAAAATAGGCGGGCGTCTGGCCGGTGGGCTGCTGTTGCAGCAGTTGCATGAACTGGCGGGTAATGATTGCCGGCTGGCCTTTCTGCTGTATCGTCTTATCCTGTGCCATCTCAAGTTCCGGCAGGATGCGGTGAAAGAAGGCCTCGCTCAGGCCTTTCAGGATGGCGGGTTTATGCCTGCCGGCAGTACGGGAAGTATTGAACGCCGTGGTTAACACTGCTGCTATCTGGAAGAGATCTTCTGCATTTGTCAGCTGCACATATTGCTGCCTGATGTCCAGGCCTGGCAGAATGGCGGCAAACGCCTCCGGAACCATGAAAGGGGCGCAGGAAAAAGCCCAGCCTGCCGGAATGCCTGTCCGTGTTGCGCAATGAACCTGGAGCGGTTTAATCACAGCCAGCGCCGGCGCTTCACAGCGAAAGACTTCTTTTTCTATTTCCAGTATGGCGCTGCCGGCAGTGAGCAACAAGACCAGGTAGTGATCGTCCCGGTGAGGTTGGGTAGCCTCCGGAACGTCAATAGGTAGTTCTTCTATAAACATTCCGCCGATAGCATGTGGTTCCAGCGAAAACAAGGGTATTGGATGCGATGTCTTTTTCACATTAACAGGTTGCAATTCACAAATTTACAAATAGCAAACTATAAATCAATGAATAATCAGCTGCCTGTCACCGTACTACCGGTTCGCTTCGACTATCCTGCCGGTTCCTATCTAAAAGCGCTATAGCCCTACGTTTTACCTACCATTCTATAGCGTTCGCTATAGAACAGTGCCTATAATGCTATAGCAGAGAGCCTGTAGGTAGGAGGATCCACCCTGTTCCCACCCTGTTCTCACCATATCTCCACCCGATTGTTCACTGAGGCGGCCATGGGCTAAAAAGACGTGGCCACGATCCCCATCCGGAAATCGTGGCCACGGCGTCCCTGAAAAAGTTATCAAGGCACTATGATCGTCTTCCTCTCTACCGTCTGCGCACTGAAATACCCGATCGCATTCCCTGAAATATTACTTACAGGGTTGGCCGGTGTAGCCGAATCATTCTCTCCGGTGGCGCTGTTGCTGAGGCTGTAAAAGTACTTATACACCGAAGCATCGATATTCAGCATTTCCACGCTAAGCTCATCTCCGCTGTTGATGTCATACTCATGGTCGTCGTCATCTTCACCCAGGATATACAGCCTTGTATTGATATCGTTGCCATTGATAAGGTCGTCGTTACGCACGTAATACCGTTTTACTTTTGTGCCCCTGATATACTGCTGAAAACGATAATAATTCGTTTCTCCTGCCGGGTCCTTAAAGCTGACATTGGCCACTTTGGTCATATCGCCGAAAAGATCTTCTTCCACGACAGACAAAGAATCCATTGGTACTTTGGATGGCATACGAGACGTCGCTGTATACTGCTCATTACCGAGGGTAACCAGCAAGCCATAGGTGTTACCACTGCTGCCGGATAATTCAGGTGCGGTATACACGCCGGTTGTTGTTTCAGTCAGCAGTGTGGTATCGGTGTTGTGATAGATCTGCACCTTTGCACCCGATACGCCTGCAAAGGAATTGTCTGCCGCAAAATCTTTGGTACGGCTGATCTTTACAACGCATTCGCCTTTGGTATCTGTCAGCACTGCCTCGATCACCAGTTTGTTGTCATTGCCGTTCAGGTTAAGATCGATCTCCTTTTCGCAGGCGGTGCCGAGTAAGAGCGCCGAGCCCAGTATCGTGTATATAAAACTGTTACGCATGGTCATTAGAACTTAAAGTTGTAAGAGATAGAAGGAATGAATTTGAACAATGCAGTTTGTTTGGCAACTGTTTTGTTAGGATCTTCCTTGCTGTCTTCGAAGGTGATAGTGTATGCATTTTCCCTGCCATAGGCATTGTACAGGCTGAAGGCCAGTTCTGAAGACCAGCGTTTACGTTTCTTCAGCTGCAGGGTGGCCCCCAGGTCCAGTCTGTGATAATCGGGCATACGATAAGTATTACGACCAGTGAAATAGTATACCGTCTGACCATCTATCTGGTATTTACCGGAAGGGTAGGTTATCGCGTCGCCGGTATAATAGATCCAGTTGGCCGATAAAGTCCATTTCTTGCTTAACTGGTACATGGCCACTATGGCTACATCATGTGTTCTGTCCTGGCGTGCATTGTACCATTTGTTGTTGTTGATGCCATCTATCTGTCTTTCTGTTTTTGAAAGCGTATAGCTTAACCATCCGCTGAATTTGCCTACTCTCTTTTTGAACAGCCACTCAATGCCATAAGCACGTCCTTTACCGAACAGCAGTTCTGATTCTATCGCATTGCTGACAGTATTCACATTGGCGCCGTCCCGGTAGTCTATCTGGTTTTGTAAAGACTTGTAATATGTTTCAACGGTCAGTTCGTAGTCGCCATTGAAGAGGTCTTTATAGAAACCGAGGGAGTACTGGTCGGATATTTCCGGTTTAATGATATTGGTGCTGGCCACCCATTTATCCGTAGGACTGCTGGTGGTACTGTTGGATATCAGGTGAAGGTTTTGTGTATTGCGTACATAGGAAGCTTTCAGTGAAGAAGAGCTGTTCAGCTTATAGCTCAGCGCCAGTCTGGGCTCCAGGTTGAGATAGGTCTTCACGAATGCCCCGCTTTTATAGTGAAGGGTATCGAGTATCTTACCATCCCTGTCTATGTTGAAGAAATCGCCTTTGCCCAGCACACTGAAGGAGGAAAGACGCAGGCCATAGGTCATGCTCAGTTTATCAGACATTTTCCAGCTGTCGGTAGCGTACAATGCATTCTCCCAGGAATAACGGTCTTCCAGTGTCCTGGCATTGATCTGTGAAGTTTCAGATGTAGTGACCTGTCCGGGCGTGATGGTATGGTAAATGGAGTTGATACCGAAACGAATGTTATGGCTGGCAGATGGATACCATTGTAATTCCTCTTTCAGGTTGTAATCCCTGATCTTTGAATAGATATCTGCATTCACAGAACCACTGTTGATAGAGATCGTATAGTCGTAATTACTATAGATGAGGGAGGTGTTGGAGAACAATTTGTTGTTGAAGATGTGATTCCAGCGCAGCGTAGCGGTGGTATTCCCCCATTGCAGACCGAAGAGGTCGCCCACACCCAGTTTATCTTTACCAAAATAACCGGAGAGGTACAATTTATCTTTTTCGCCCAGCTCATAGTTCATCTTTGCATTGATATCATAGAAGTAGAGAGTATTGTTATTCAGGCTGGAATCGCTGGACAGCTTGAGGAACATATCAGCGTATGTTCTGCGGCCTGTAACGAGGAAGGAGGATTTATCCTTCTGGATAGGGCCTTCTACATTCAGTTTGGCAGAAATAAGACCAATACCGCCACTGACGCCGAAGTCCTGGTTGTTACCATCATTCATTTTGATGTCCAGTACAGATGACAAGCGCCCGCCGTATTGTGCCGGCATACCGCCTTTATACACGGCGATGTCTTTGATGGCATCGGAGTTGAAGGTGGAGAAGAAACCCAGCAGGTGAGAGGCATTGTACACAGGCGCCTCATCGAGGAGTATGAGGTTCTGGTCGGCGGCGCCGCCACGTACATACATGCCCGCGTTACCATCTCCGGCCGATTTGATACCGGGCAATAACTGGATCACTTTGATGGCATCCCTTTCGCCCAGTAGTACAGGTACATTCTTCATCTCTTTGGTAGTCAGCTTCTCCAGTCCCATCTGGGGAGTGCTAAGGCTTCTTTTGGTGCTGGTGCCGGTAACGGTCACTGCTCCCAGGCTGACAGATTCGTCTTCCAGGGAGATGTTGATAACAGTGTCTTTCCGGAGCACAAACGCTGACTGATAGGTTTGCAGGCCCATAGAAGAGAATTCCAGCTTGTGGCTGCCGTCTGTGAGGGTAATGGAATAGAATCCATATTCATTCGTCGTAGTACCACCGCCGCCACTGACCCTTACAGTAGCGCCGATGAGGGTTTCTCCTTTGGCTTTGGATTTAATGGTTCCGCTAATTGTATGTTTTTGCTGTGCCATGGCTTTTCCAGCCGTCAGCATAACAGCAATGAGCAACAATTTTGATTTCATCAGGTGTAAAATTTAATGCGAAACAAATAATAATAATCTGATATGCAAAAAGTAAGAGGGGCGAAACAGACAAAATTACGGTTGAAATGGACAGCGAAAAATTGATTCTACCCGGGCTTTGTGCTTAACTTGCAGTCTGAAGCACATGAAAAGATTACCTGTAAAAAGTCTTGTACGCGCAAGTTTTACCGCAGCCCTTAGTATTGCCATACTGGTGGCGCTGACCTCCTCTGCCAAAGAGTATTCGCTTAGCAGAGCCTTCGCCAAATCGGGCGTCATCTTCAGCGCTATCCTGTTCCTGAGTATGTACAATGTAGTCATACAGGTCTGGCTTTCCCGGCGCTGGAATTATTTCTCGGCGCGGTTCAAGCTGTACAGGGCGATTGCCAGCTTTTCAGGCGCTGTGCTGCTGAACTTCTTCCTGTTCAGGACGGTGGTATATACAGACCTGCGTGCCTTTATCATTCCCGACTGGTATGAAGAAGTGAAGAACAGGGCGGTGTGGCCACTGTTATTCATGTTACATGGTATTGTGTTTAACATCTTTGTACTGATCATCCACAATTATATCATCCTCATACATGCCAGAAATGACGCGGAGCTGGAGAATGCCCGTCTGAAATTTGCCAATACAGAAGCCATCAACCAGTTATTACGGCAGCAGATCCATCCGCATTTTCTGTTCAACGCGCTTAACACCCTGAAGTCGCTCATCCGCCGTCATCCCGATAAGGCAGAAGAATACCTGATCCATTTGTCAGACTTCCTGCGGGCCAGTATTTCAAAGGGCCATAAGAATATCATTTCACTGAAAGATGAAATAAAGTTAAGTACAGACTACCTGGAGATGCAGAAAATGCGTGCAGGAGAAGCCTTAAAGTTCTCTATCGATATTGATCAGCAGGCATTGAACAACCGCTGGCTGCCGGCCTTTTCATTGCAGCCTTTGCTGGAAAATGCCATTAAGCATAATGTGCTTACCAATGAAGATCCCCTGTACCTGGATGTGGTCCAGGAAGGGGATTATCTGAAAGTAATGAATAACTTACAGGTAAAGCACCAGACGGAAGCCTCTACCGGCAGCGGATTAATGAACCTGTCAGAACGTTACAAGATGCTGACAGGAGAAGACATTTTGATAGAGGACGACGGAAATACATTCACCGTAAAAATAAAAATCTTACAGCATGCGGGTGGTGATCATTGAAGATGAGGTGTTGACTGCGGAAGATCTCAAGGAAAGCATTCAGCAACTGGACAACACTGTAGAAGTTGTGGCAGTGCTGCAATCTGTCAGGGAGGCGGTAGCCTATTTCCAGCGCAACGATATGCCAGATCTTATCTTCAGTGATATACAACTCGGAGACGGAGAAAGCTTTGACATCTACAGAACTGTAGAAGTAACAGCACCTGTTATCTTTTGTACTGCATACGATGAATATGCCTTGCAGGCGTTCAAGACCAATGGGATCGAGTATATACTGAAGCCATTCACCAACGCCTCCATAGCAGATGCGATCAGGAAGTATAATAATCTGCGCCGCCAGTTTACCGGCATAGCTACTTCCGCTAATACGATCGCTGAAACCGTACAGCAACATACACCTAAACCTGCGGCCATACTGGTGCATTACAAAGACAAGATCGTGCCGGTCAGACTGGAGAATATTGTATTGTTCTATATCGAGAAAGAGGTCTTATACTTAATGACCTTCGACAGGCAACATTATTATCTCAAGAAATCACTTGAAGAAGCCGAACAGCTTTGTGGCAGTGATTTCTTCCGGGTAAACAGGCAGTTCCTCGTTAACCGTAAGGCTATCAAAGATGCTTCCCACTATGTATCCCGCAAGTTAAGTGTGAACCTGTCTGTGCCCTTCAGGGAGGTGATCACTATCAGCAAGGAAAAGGCACCGCAGTTCCTCGCGTGGTTGTCGGGGAAGTGAGAAATACCATGCGATCATCCAATCCTGATGTCAGATAAGAATGAGACTGTAAAATGAAGTAAGGCAACTAATGAAAGCAATGGGATCATTTTACAGTCTCTCTGATTTCATTTTTTAAGACTTCGCAGCAGCCTTTTTCTTAGGTGTAGCCCGTTTCTTAGCCGCAGCTTTCTTTTTTGGAGCAGCTTTTTTAGCTGCAGCTTTCTTTTTAGGCGCGGCCTTTTTAGCAGCGGCTTTTTTCCGGGGAGCAGCTTTTTTAGCGGCTGCTTTTTTCTTTGGTGTTGCTCTCTTCTTCGCAGCAGCTTTCTTTTTAGGTGCAGCCTTCTTTGCTGCCGCTTTTTTCTTTGGCGCAGCTTTCTTCTTAGCCGCAGCCTTCTTTGGTACTTTAGCGCCTTCTTTCCTGGCTTCTGATAATCCTATAGCGATAGCCTGTTTGGGATTGGAGACCTTCTTACCACTTCTGCCGCTTTTCAGTTTACCTTCCTTCATTTCATGCATATTCTCTTCCACTTTGTCCTGGCTCTTTTTTGAATACTTTGCCATAATGTAGAATTTAAAGGTTAATAAATAAACTTCATGGTTGTATAGCACTTAGTATCTTCTTCATATCAATTCCCTTGCCGAGTACCGGTTTGAATATATCGCCCATTTCATTGACCCGGGCCACTGCATTGGTAATATTGAAGTCTTTCATTTTTAGTCCCTTTTTTACTTCGTCCCAATGCAAAGGCATGGAGACGGTAGCGCCTGGCTTCGGCCGTAATGAGTAGGGGGCTGCCAGTGTGGCTTTGGGCCTGTTTTGTAAATAATCAACATATATCCTGCCCTTTCTGTTCTGTGTCATACGCTCTATACTGGTAAATGCGGGCAATGCGGCATGTACCTGTGTAGCGATCCACTTGCCGAACAACTGGCACTCATCGTAAGTATATTTAGCGTTTAAAGGAATGTAGATATGTATGCCGGTAGAACCGGATGTTTTGCAATATCCCGGGGCTTTGATACTGTCAAGCACTTCTTTGGTGACCAGCGCTGTTTCTATTACCTGCTCAAAGGTATTCTTTTCTGTCGGATCCAGGTCAATTATACACCAATCCGGATAATCCGGCTTTTGTATCCTGCTGTTCCAGGGGTTCATTTCAATGCTGCCCAGACTCGCCATATATAATAGGCTGGCTTCGTCCGTTCCTACCATGAAGTTCTTATCTTCACCATCACTGGTATGATAAGGAAAGGTCTTGATCCAGTCGGGCGCTTTCCCTGTCACATCTTTCTGGTAAAAGCTCTTGCCCTTTATACCATTGGGGAACCTGTTCAGCGACTGGGGGCGGTCTTTCAGGTATGGCACTATATACGGGGCTATCTGGTAATAGTAGTTCAGCATGTCCCGTTTGGTATATTTCTCTTCCGGCCAGAATATTTTGTTGAGATTGGAGAATTTCAGTTCATGTTTATTGATCTTCCGGACCTGTGTATCTTCGGATGGATTGAGCAATGTTTTACGGTTGCCGCCTATCACCGGTGTTAACATCTTTTGGGAGATAGCCGTACCTGTTTTCGCTGTTGCTTTGGTAACAGGCTGGGGCGCTTCTCTTTTAACGTCCTTTGCTGCTTTATCTTCCCGCATACCTTCGAAAGAGGGGTGGCGCATCACGCCATCCGAAGTGATCTCTGCATAACTTACTTCACATACCAGCTCGGGCTTTAACCAGGTAGCTACTGCCTTCGGTGGATTGGGCCTGAAACGGGAGGGCTTATTAATATCCGGGACTGTTGTAAAAGGCGATTTTTTTATGGTCAGTGGTTTGAATAACTGCATCATCTCCTTCTGCCTGGCAGTGGAAAACCCGGTGCCTATTTTGCCGGTATATTGCAATTTGCCATTATCAAAAACGCCCACCAGCAATGAGCTGAAAGGTTTTGAAGAGTTTTCATTGCGGGTATAACCGCCTATGACCACTTCATGTCTTTTATTGATCTTGATCTTTAACCATTCGTTGCTACGTACACCGGGATAATAAAGGCTATCTTCCTTTTTGGCAATGATACCTTCCAGGCCCAGTGATGTTGCCGCCGTCAGGAACTCTGAGGGCGATGTATTGAAGCTGGCGCTAAGCCTGATGATATCGGGAGCGGGAAACAGTTGCTGCAACAGTTCCCTGCGTTGTACGAGCGGTAATTGTGTAAGGTCGTATCCATTCAGCCACAATAGGTCGAATACATAATAGATCAATTCTCCATCAGCTTCACTCCTCCAGTTTTGCAGGTCTCCGAAGCTGGAAGACCCGCTTTCATTGAGCACCACTATTTCCCCATCTGTTACTGCCTGGATGTTCCATGCTTTTAAGGCATTGTGAACCGGATAGAATTTCTCATCGAAGGGTTTATTGTTGCGTGAGATAAGTTGTACATTCCCCTTATTCAATAAGGCTATAGCACGGTAACCATCCCATTTCACCTCGTACATCCACCCCGGCTCTTCCACTGGTTTATTGACCAGTGTAGCCAGCATGGGTGCTACCGTAACAGGGAACTTAGCCCTTGTTCGCCCCGAAGGCTTGGAAGATGAGGATTTTTTACGCATGTATAGATAAGATCAAAGATCTTACCAGTATGCGTTGCAGCAATCTCATGAGCGGGGTATATCATTGCGGATCATCCAATCCTCTTGCTCCTGCGATGCGGCGATAGGTATCATTAGTATACGCAATCAGCAGCATCATTGCGGGTCATCCAATCTTCTTTTTCCTGCGATGCGGCGATAGGCGGGAGGTTTCAGTATACGCAATCAGCAGCATCATTGCTGGTCAGCCAATCCTCTTTTTCTTGCAATGCGGTAGTAGGCGGGAGGTATCAACATACGCAGCCAGTATAGCAGTCTTTCGCTTCTGGCAATGATCACATGCTTCTTCTTCTTGCTGATGGCCTTCAGTATCCTGTGAGCACATTCATTGACGGGAATACCGTGCAGCTGGCCTTTGTCCATCTTGTCGTAAGGGGTGCCGTTGCCGGTAAGTGCAGACAGGGACAGTCCTGTTTTGATCCTGCCAGGGCTTACAATGGTCACATAAAAGTTATCCAGCGTATGTTCCACCTGTAATGTTTCGAAATATCCCTTTAATGCATGTTTGGAGGCAACGTAGCCGCTGCGTAAAGGAAAGCCCATGAGGCCCGACATGCTACTTACTGCCACTACGTGCCCGTGCCCCTGCTTCCTGAAATGGGGCAGCAGGTGTTGTGTAAGGGTGAGCGGTCCAAAGAAGTTGAGCTCCATTAGCCGCCTGTAAACAGGCAGTTGTGTATCGATGGCGGCTGAGCGTTGTCCCACACCGGCCGAATGAATAACAATGTCAATATGTCCATAGGCGCTGATGGCATGTTCTGCTATCTGCGCCAGGCCTGGATGGTCAGTCATATCAGCCGGCAATACTGTACAGGTGGTATGTCCTTCCAGTTGCTCTGCCACTGCTGTCAGGGCAGCGCTATCGCGGGAGGAAATGATCAGGCGCGCCTTTTGTGCGGCAAATGCTTTTACCAGACCAAGCCCGATACCGGAGGAGGCGCCAATGATCCAGACAACTTTATGCTCGAAATTCATATTACGGATGATTTGGAGGTGCCGCAAAGCTACGCTTTTGCTTTAATCGCCGAAGCGCCGCTGGTTGAAGGTTTGATCAGGTTCTATATATTTCGTATATTCCTGTTTAGATCGTCGTAGTTATGGAGGAGATCAATTACCACGCGAAAGAACTGCTGCAAAGCATTGCTGATGGCAATGAAAATTCTTTTGCCCGCTTCTTCCGGGCGGCGGCTCCCCTTGTATATGCTGATCTTGCTGTTATCCTCAGAGGAGATCCCCGGTGTATCAACGCGGTATTGCAGGAGACGTTCATTATCATCTGGCTGCACAGGGACAAGCTGCCAATGGTAAAAGACCTGGATGCTTATCTGCGCTCCGTGGCCCTGCAGGAATGTTATAGTTATCTGCAGGATTCGTCGTCAGATGAGCTGCTTCCCGTACCATTCTACGATGACGATGTTCCCCCCGAAATACAACATTATAAGGCCTACCAGTCACTGATCCATGATACGATCATGTCACTGCCGGAACAACGGCGGCTCATCTATGAAATGCACCGCCTGAAAGGCATGTCGCCGGCCCAGATAGCCACTGCTATGAAGCTGTCTGCAGATGCTGTTACACACGCTATCAACGCCGTGCATCAGTCTGTAAGGCAATGCCTGAAAGATGTCGCGCATAGTAGTGTAAGTTCCCGTCACAACCAGTGGGTGGTAGAGAAAACAAAGCTGCTGGAGGTACAGGCCCCGATCGTTCCTCCTTTTGACGAGCATTGGCTGCCTATGGTATCGAAGGCTATGGCGATAGACCGTCCCATACCGGCAGACAGCACCCCGGTGATAAGACGGATCTATTCACACCGCCTCAATTACCTGTATGCCCTGGCTGCATTGCTGTTCCTGATAGTTGGCCCGGGTATTTACCTGATCGTGATGCGTTCCGAAAGATCGGCTTCTTTCCGGGCAATGTCATCCGCCGGCCAGCATAAGTCTAAAGATACATTGCCCGATGGTACGGAGGTATGGATGAATACGGGTAGCGCCGTCAGGTATCCGGCCACTTACAGTGTGGCGGGCAGGGTAGTGGAAGTGGAAGGAGAGGCCAGTTTCAGGGTAAGCAATAGCGTCAATCAGCCATTTCACATCCGTGCCTATGAAGTATATGCCGACGTAACAGGGACTTATTTTAATATACATGCCTATACCACACCTTCACATATGGCCATTACCGCCCTGGGAAGTACCGTCAGGGTACAGGCGGAAGGCAAAGACCTGACCCTGCTTCCCGGCCAGCAGGCAGATATTGCCCAGGATGGGACTATCAAAGTCACTCCTGCGGATACCGCCGCTATTGCCGGCTGGAAAGAGACCCTTCAATAATTTATTTGCAGGCCGGCCCGGGAACCAAACAACAATCGCTCCGGCGCTATTTCGCGTGTTTGCAGTCTGTTTTACACTTCTACGCCATAATAAAACCGGGAAACAAAACGTCCATCGGCTCCGTAGCTGCCATGTGTTTGTAACCTGGTTTACACCCTGCATCATAAATAAAACCGGGACACCCAACGTCCATCGCTCCACCGCCGACGTTATTCGCGTGTTTGTAATCTGGTTTACACCCTGTGTCATAATAAAACCGGGAAACAAAACGTCCGTCGGCTCCATAGCTGCCATGTGTTTGTAACCTGGTTTACACCCTGCATCATAATAAAACCGGGAAACAAAACGTCCATCGGCTCCGTAGGTGCCGTGTGTTTGTAGCGCGGGGTGCAACCCCGGGCAACCCCGGCAAACCCCGCGAAACCCCGCGAAACCCCGCGAAACCCCGCGAAACCCCGGGCAACCCCGGGCAAACCCCGGACAACCCCGGGCAAACCCCGGATCAAAACAGAACCGGAATAAATGTAATTTTACATTGATAATACCAGCGCCAGGAATAATTTTTTACCAAAAGTAATTGGTTTATAGTTGTTTATATAGCTGTGGGATTCTTATCTGGAAATTATTTTATACCTCAGGCAACCTTTCCTGCCGGGTTCCGTATTAAGAAGGTATACAGGACATGTGAGCCTCTATTGATAAGCATTGGAACAACTGACTACCATAATACAGGGGTGCATTAATAAACAGCCCAGATGCCAGAAGTTATTGTATGAGCAATACTATGGCTATGCTTTTAAGATCGTGTTCAGGTACATCTACCGGTATGAAAATGCCAAAGATGTTGTGAACGATGGCTTTGTGAAGGTATTTACCCGTTTTGACAAGTTCAGTTGCGAAGAATCAGAAGACCAGGAAAAGATGTTGATGGGATGGATCAGGAAGATTATGGTCAATACGGCAATTGATGAACTGAGACGGAAGAATATGATACCTGAGATCGGGGGCATACCGGAAGAGGTATGGGAAGTACCGGACGTAGGACAATCAGCCGAACAGAAATTATATTACAAAGAGTTGATCGTACTGGTCAAAGAACTGCCACCATCCTACCAGGTGGTATTCAATATGTATGTAATTGATGGATTTTCCCACCAGGAAATTGCTGATAAGCTCAATATCAGTATTGGTACCTCAAAGTCGAACCTGGCAAAAGCGAGGGCGTATTTACAAAAGAAATTAAACACAGATATACCTGAAATAGACGTATGCAGCTCCTAGACGACGATATGGACGAACTATTCCGCAATGCGGCCTCAGATTATCCCCTGAACACTGGCGGGGGAGATTGGGAAGCTGTACGGAACAGGTTGCAGCAGGCTGATAATAATCAGCAGGGGACGGCTACGGGCGGGCGTACCGGTCGCTGGTGGTTTAAACCCGGTCTCTTTACCATCATCACTGCACTTATTCTTGTGACAGCAGTGAAAGGCTTGTACGACGGAGAACGTCTTCTTGCAGGAGATGAGGGCAGGGCATGGCATCATCCTGACAGACAGCAGGTACCGGCTAATAACAATACCACCGGTATACAGACTTCCCGGACTGTGGTGAACGACAATGATGTGGTGAACGACACTAAAATTCAGGAAGATCAGCATGGCAAAGACGCTACAAACGGAAGCCGGTCCATCAAAGAGAACAGCGTTGTTACCGGTAGCGACGATCACCAGGATACGCATGAACATGTAGGCAGAAATGTGAAGCAGGAGGTTACAGTAAAACCTGACCAATATACGGCCGGCCGGACAACGACAAGGGACAGTGAACAATCATCCGTGAACAGGAAGACAGGGAATACCGCTGTACGCGCCAGCGTAACGCCGGATGTTCCCGCCAGCAGTTATCCTGCTGCCAGGCCGGGGATAACTGCTGTTAATAATACGCGGCTGAGCCTTGACGGTATCAGGGGGACGGCTAACAGGGATATGTATCCGGACATGCATATCCTGCATGCAAACAACAGGATCAGGATACCAGCCAACGCAGTCACAGGTAACGATGCAGCGGTACCGCTGAAGAAAGAGAGGCAGGAACCGGCTTTCGTGAAAAAGGGATTGTACTACGGATTGATCGCCAGCCCTGATATCACTACCGTAAAATTCCAGCGTACTTCCAATGTGGGATACAACGTAGGATTGATAGCCGGTTACAGGTTAAGTAAAAGGCTCGCGGTGGAAACGGGTGTGATATATGAACGCAAATACTACTATTCAGATGGTAAGTACTTCGACCCGAAGAAAACAACATGGCCAACAGACATGAATGTATTGGCAGTGGATGGATGGTGCAATATGTATGAAATACCGCTGAATGTACGCTATACTTTTGCAACAGGACCTAAAAGCAGTTGGTATGTGAATGGCGGGATGTCGTCGTACATCATGAAAAAACAGGGATATAATTATAGTTACGAATACTATGGAACCTACGGAGACCGGGATTGGGTGTATAAAAAAGCCACCAAAGACTGGTTTGCCAACGTGCACCTGGGCCTCGGTTATGAGCGACCGGTAGGTGTACTGGGAACCCTGCGGGTAGAACCCTATGCCATGATACCTGTAAAGGGCATTGGCGTTGGAAAGCTACCCGTAACCAGTGTGGGCATGAACGTGGGCCTGACACGGCCCTTGCGGCTTAAATAAGAACCGTACTTAATAAGATTATAACATGACGCGAAGAAAATTGATCATTCTCGCAGGGGCATTGCTTTGCCTCATAGCGGCGGGAACAGGATACTATTTGTACAACAAGCCAAGGACTACCGCTGCAGAATCGCGCACGGATAAACATATCAGTGCAGAGAAGCTGTATGAAGAATTTTCGAGCAATGAACAGCAGGCCAACACCAATTATGTGAATAAGGTGGTAGAAGTAAAAGGTACTGTTACCGATGTTCAGAAAACAGGAACATCTGTATCGGTATTGCTCGCAGGAGCAGGAAATGGTGCAGGGGGTGTGAATTGCAGCATCGTACCGGGAGGCGAACAACAGCTGCCTAAGGTGGGCGAGTCTGTGCTGATCAAAGGAATGTGTACCGGAATGCTGATGGATGTAAGTATTGTCGACGCAACTATTATAAACCACAAGTAACAACTCTGATTATGAAAAAATTACTGTTTCCTTTATTTGCAATTGCCATTGCATTCACAACAACTATCGTTTCGTGTTCGAAAGACAATGAACAGGATATTACCAACAATCCCAATCCTCCCGGTGGTGGTGGTGGCGACAACAGCTGCGATACCGCAAACATGAAGTATGCGGCCAATGTATTGCCTATCATAACTGCCAGCTGTTATAGCTGTCATGGTAATGGTAATGTAAGCGGTGGCGTA
Organism: Chitinophaga filiformis; assembly: GCF_023100805.1. NCBI lineage: Bacteria > Pseudomonadati > Bacteroidota > Chitinophagia > Chitinophagales > Chitinophagaceae > Chitinophaga > Chitinophaga filiformis. Next base: position 7,093,706 of record NZ_CP095855.1, on the reverse strand, counting down.
TCACTGGGCAACTATGCCGGTGTAAAGGCGCAGGTTGACAATGGTAACCTCCTGCATGTGATCAACCACGATGCTGGTTATCCTGCTATGCCACAGGGTGGCTCTAAACTGTCTGATTGTAATATCAACAAGATCAGATCCTGGATCAATCATGGTGCACTGAACAATTAAACTGTTGTAAGATGAGAACCATATGCTTTATTGTACTGGTTTGTGTGTTTTACCTGCCCATGCAGGCGCAGACATATATGACCAGGAACGGGAATGTCAGCTTTTTTTCCAAAACACCACTGGAAGACATCAAAGCTGAGAACAGCCAGGCATTCGCCGCTGTAGATCTCACAAAGAAATCCGTCGCGTTTACATTGTTGCAGCGGAATTTCCTGTTTCCAAAACAGCTGATGCAGGAGCACTATAATGAGAACTACGTGGAAAGCGAAAAGTTTCCGAAGGCACAGTTCAGCGGTACTTTCACCGGCGATGTACCCGCTAAACCCGGTACATATAAAGTACAGGTAAGCGGACAGCTGACACTGCACGGCGTTACGCAGCAGGTCACTGTACCCGGAGAGCTGGAAGTACAGGAAGGAAAACTGACTGCCAAATCCAATTTTGCAGTAAAACCTTCCGACTTTAATATCAAGATCCCGTCTCTGGTAAAAGATAAGATTGCGTCACAAATTAATATACAAATCGTCGCGGTGTGTCTGCCGGCAAAATAGTTTTGAATATGCAAAAGATAGCCTGTTATATCATATTGTGTTTATTACTTGGAAATGTAGCTGCCATAGCGCAGGATACGAGTCTGCTGAATATGTTGAACAGTTCCGAGAATGCTGCCGACAAGCAGCATATCGTAACGGGGACGTTCAAAGCTACACAGCTGATCAATATGCCTACTGTAGAATCGCCCGGTAAACAAAACCTGCAGTTCCTCATTATGCACCGTTTCGGTAAGCTGAATGAAGGTGCTTATGAGCTGTTCGGACTGGACAATGCTTCTATCCGCTTTGGCCTGGATTATGGGTTAACTGACAGGTTATCCGTAGGCGTAGGCAGAAGTTCTGTTGACAAAGCATTCGACGGAAATATCAAGTATAAAATATTACGTCAATCCGCAGGTGCAGGCGCTGTACCTGTTTCCATCAGTCTTTACGAACTCGTGACTCACTATACACAGCGTTATACGGATAAAGCATTTCTGAATACGCGTTTCCGTACCAGTTATACTTCCCAGCTACTCATAGCCAGGAAGTTTTCACCAAGCCTGTCCCTGCAGGTGGCGCCATCGTGGACGCATTATAATCTCGTAGCTACACCACAGGATAATAATGACATCTTTGCCATCAGTGCTGGTGGCAGAATGAAGTTCACGAAGCGGATGAGTTTTACAGCTGAATATAATTATCTGTTGCCTGACCAGGTCGTGTCAACGAAAGCATATAATTCACTTTCCCTCGGAATAGACATCGAGACAGGAGGACACGTGTTTCAGCTGGTATTCACGAATTCCAATGGAATGGTTGGACCTTATTACCTGTCTAAAACAAATGGCAGCTGGGGTAAAGGAGATATCTTCTTCGGGTTCAATATCTCGAGGAATTTCAACTTCAGAAAGTAAGGAAGGAATTGATCACTGCTTTGCAGCAGTAAAAGCATAGCGTGTTCCAAGAGAACCATTTAGGACAGGTAGGATAACAAACCTATGCCAACAGGTTTGACCGGCAGGTTGAGGAAAGCGGTCGTTTATCATGACGCCGCCTTCCCCGCCTGCCTGGTTTTTTATAGCGTCTAAGCCTTAGTCCACGTTGTAGTTCGGCCCAGCAAGGTGATGCCGATGTATCCCTTGATCTGTAATATATTCCCCTTAAACTTCATCACGCAACTGTAGGTCTTGCCACTCTTTGGGTCATAGATCTTTCCACCTTCCCATTCTCCGTCATCGTAAGTGAAATTGGTTAGCAACACGAGGTCCTGCAGTTTACGACTTCTCAACTTCGGATCGGGATTCTTGATATCTGTCCGGGAGCTGCCATCCGGCTCATACATATTCTTGCCCCACACCAGCTTACCGAAATATTTGCTGCCGCTTTTATAGATCTCGATCTTACCATCTTTTTCTTCGTTCAGCCATGTACCAAGTATTTTGTCTCCCGCACTTTGTGCAAAAATACTACCGGTGGCAATGAGTAATGTAAACAGGAGAAGAGTGAGCTTTTTCATCGTTTAATGTTTAGAAGATTGTTTTAGGGATCCGGTCACCATGAGGTATGCCGCCTGGTCTTGATTGAACTGGTCAGGGGCTGTACCGGTTTTAATGAATAGCCTGCAATATTCAGGCCGTTCCTCTTACCTTTTAACGGTTTATTGCTATTATGAGTATATGCTATGTGGAAAAGTGCGTAACTGAATGATTTCGTGTGTGCTCTTTAGGTTGAAGATATAGTGATCCCCAATCATATTATATTTATATCATAATTATCTCTATATTAGAAACCAGGTTATGTATAGTTAGTGGATTGCCTTCTGAGGAATCCGTCTAGTTCCCAGTTACTTATGAATCGAATAGCCATTGGATTATTGAAAACTTTGTCGCCGGTATTTTTTTTTGTATCAACAGCAATAGCGCAAAAGGGATATATCTACGTACATGTCAGCGCACTAAATGAAGAATCATCTCCTGATTTTCAGTTCGCTATAAATGGAGGGCCAACGGCCGTTCCTGACTTTTACCTGAATGATCAGCCGCTTGTGTCTGACCGTACCTATGATATTGGCGCCAGTCATGGCATCACTGCCAACGGGCTGGGTGACGGGGAGTTGTGGGCTTCTATGGAAGCTTCGGGACAAATTTATCACAGAACGGCAGGCAGCAGTCAGTGGACAGCTACAGGCTTCGCCGGAAGCTCCCTGGATGGCGCCGGGCCGGGGCAATTTGTCGATGTCGATGCTAACGGCAATGCATATTTTTTTGATGGGAGTAGTCAGCAACTTATATATACTGCAACTGCACATGCTGGTCTGAAAGCAACAGATATCACCTATGGAGAGGGACGTATTGCAATTGTGACAGACGACGGCAGTATCTGGAAAAATGACGGCGTGTCAGCGCCTTATACGGATACATGGACCATACTGGCGCCTGCAGGCGCTGCCACCCGGCTGGACATGCTGCCTTCTTCAGGACAGATCGTTTATTACAACAGTGGCGGATCAGTCTTTACATTGCCGTTTGCGGGAGGAGCTGCTACCAACATTGGCAGTCCGGGTACAACGGATGTTGCGTTTGACGATGACGGAACGATCTATGCCAATGGTTATAAGTGGGGTGGAGGCACTACCTGGATACCCGATGCAAGCGCCAATATATTCTTCAATCATATTACTGCCGGTGTTGCGGGCCAGGCATGGTGTACCTCTGCAGCCGCCAATGCGGCGGGAACAATTTATGCACGTACGCCTGCACAAGGCATCTGGATAGATGATGAAAGACCTCGTCTTCCCTATAAAGGCAATGTGGTGATACTGCCTGTAGATGCAGGCCCTTATACATTGTCGGCAATCATACCTGCGGGCTGGGGCCTGGAAAGTATCCTGCTGTACGATCCTACTGCCAATTCAACTGCATCTGTCAGCACCGCGCAAACAAGCATCAATGTAGCAGCAGGAGAAATAGTACATGTGGTAGTACGTGAAGCGTTGCTGTCGCCAACAGCTATTTCACAGGCATGTGGCGTGATATCGGCAGAAGATTTTGGCACTGCGGCAACAGCACCTCTCGTAACCACATCGTATCACTATCAGAACAACAACGATCTCAGTGATGGTTATTATACCATCCATACAACAGACAATGCCGCGACGTTGACAGACCATACCACCGGTACAGGGAATATGATGCTTGTTAACGGCAGCGGACAAAAGGACGTTTTTTACAGGAAAAGGCTTACCAACCTGCTTCCCGGACAGCCTTACAAACTGCGTTTCTGGGTGGCGAATGCGAATCCGGCGGCGCCTGTCCGGCCGGAAATCCTTGCAGGAATAAGCGGTACAGATGGGGTGGTGATCTCTTCTTTCAGTACGGGGCCGGTTAGCAGTAGCGGATGGACGGCATATACATTTACATTTAATGCGCCTGGCAACACGGCTGACATCTTCCTGCAGAACAATGCCAATGGCAGTAACGGGAACGATCTCGCCCTGGATGACATTGCAGTCATTCCTATGGCAGGAGTGCTGCCATCCAGTACACTGACGCCTGCAACACCTGGCATCTGCGAGGGAACCAGCTGCCTTATTGCCAATAGTACGCCCGGAGGTGTATGGGCAACCAACAATGCTGCCACTGCAAGTGTAGACGCCACCGGCAGAATATCGGCAACCGGCGCAGGATATGCAGATATCACCTACACAGTTACAGATGCTACCGGATGCCAGGCCACGGCTATTACTACCATGACAGTATATGCAAGGCCAACAGTCACAGCAACAGCAGGCAGTACCAGTGTTTGTGCAGGAGATACAATCACATTGTCGGCAACAGCAGCAAATACACTGCCGCCTTACAGTTACCAGTGGTCATCCTCACCTGCTGCGGGTGGCGCTATTACAAGTAATATGTTGCAAAACACTACAGCTGCGCCATCTGCTGCCGGCAGCAGCTATACCTATATTGTCACCACTGTTGACGGACGCGGGTGTACCTCTTCAGCAGCTACAGCTTTGGTTAACGTTAATACGCCGCCTGTTGCCACCATCAGCTATCCCGCAGATCTCTGTGCAACAGGTATCGTTACAGTGAAACAAACCGGTATCAGCGGCGGTGCATACAGCGGTACTGCCGGATTGATCATTGATGCTGCCACTGGTACGATCGACCTGCAGAACAGTACGGCGGGCTTACATACTATCACTTATACGTTCAGCGATGGGCAATGTACTGCTGCCGTAAAAGCAGATATAAACATTCATGCATTGCCGCTTATATCCGCTATATCCGGCGCTAATGCCGTGTGCGAAGGACAAACGATCGCCTTAACGAATGCCACTGCCACGGGCTTGTGGAGCAGCGATAATACTGCTATTGCTACTGTGAGTGCTGCAGGCATAGTAACCGGCATAACACCTGGAACGACGTCTGTTGCTTATACTGTTACTGATAGTTATGGCTGTACAGGCAGCGCAGATACCAGCATTACTGTGAATGCGCTTCCCGCAGCTACTATTGCTTACGGACGTGCAGTGTACTGTTTCACAGGTACTGCCGATGTGATACAGACCGGTATCAGCGGCGGAATATTCAGCACTACTCCCGGACTTGTAATTGATGCGCAGACCGGAAAGCTTGATCTTGGCGCCAGCGTACCTGGCGTATACACAGTAAACTACAGTTTCACAAATGGCACGTGCGCCAATAGTGCCACAACAACCGTAACGGTGGAAGGAAAACCCTTCGTGGCGCCTGTTACCGGCAACAATATGATCTGTATCGGCAATAGCGGCGCAGTCCTGAGCAGTGCTACCGGTGGCGGCATATGGAGCAGCAGTGACAACAGTGTACTGACAATAGATGCGGGCGGACATGCAACAGGCATAGCGCCCGGTACGGCTGTTGTTACTTATGAGATAACTACAGCAAGCGGTTGCAGCAATACAACCGATTTTACAATGGTAGTACCGCCATTACCAACATTCAGCGCATCGGCCACGGCTGCAACCTGCAACAACAGCAGTGATGGCAGCATTACTATACAGGCTCCGGGCAACGGTTACCAGTATGCCTTGAACGGAAGCAGCTGGGCAACAGGAAACACTTTTTCCAATCTGAAGGGTGGCGATTACAGTGTGCAGGTGATGAACGATAAGGGTTGCGCCTCTGCGCCTGATACCATCACCGTACCTGCCCCTGCAGCTATCGGGCTGATCGTAACACCGAAAGATGTTACCTGCCACGGAGAAAGCACCGGTTCCCTTTCACTGACTGCTGTTGGCGGTACGCCGCCTTACCGCATCGCATGGAGCACAGGTGCTACCAACAATAAGATCATCAATCTGCCGGCGGGAGATTACAGTGTGACCCTGACCGATAAGAACGGCTGTTCTTCATCTCTGAAGGTGACACTGACAGAATTATTCCCTGTATTTGTTGTGAACGACCCTGTGAAACAGGAAGGTGGTTTGCTGACCATTTCAGGAAAGGCCATGCCACGTGCTGATATACTTGTTACCTATCCTGATGGAAGTATTACCACCACACATACTGATGGCAAAGGGAATTTCAGTACGCTTTCTCCGAATGTAGTTGGTACGGGTACGATCACCGTCACGGTAACAGACCCTTTCAGTAAAGGCAATTGTACCAGATCCATTTATTACAGCAACAGTACTGTGGCCGACCTGTCCATCATTAAAACCATTACAATTGCAGACGCACCCACAATAGGAGATGAAGCTACCTTCACTATTACGGTAAATAATAAGGGACTTGACCATGCTACACAGGTGATAGTAACAGATGATATTTCCAATATGCTGGAAGATGTGGTGAACATCACCACGACCAGGGGAAATACCATCTTCAATACCCGTACACGGCAGGTAGTATGGACTATCGATACGGTCTATGTGAACAAACCCGTGCAGTTGTCGTTCACTACCCGTATCACCCGGGGCGGATTGCTGGAAAATACAGCCATTGTATCGGGCCAGGAACAGGATCCTGATGAGGGCAACAATACTGCAACCATCAAGCCGGTGGAGATCTCTCCTGATCTTTTTATTCCCAATGTGGTAACGGCCAATGGCGATGGTAAGAATGATTATTTCATGGTAAGAGGCATAGAACAGTACCCGGGTTCTGTATTGGAAATATATAACCGTTGGGGCAACCAGGTGTATCAGTCCGGCAACTACAGCAACAACTGGAGTGGTGCGGGATTATCCGCAGGGATCTATTATTATGTACTGAAGATCAATATGTCCCGTACCGTAAAAGTATACAAGGGATACATAGAGCTGATCCAAAAATAACATTATGAAAAGGGCTTGTTTACTGTTCATTTCCCTCTTACTGACCTGCATTGTGCAGGCACAGCAGGATGTGCAGTTCAGTCAGTATGTGTTTAATGGTCTGAGTGTAAATCCTGCCTATGCAGGGTACAGAGAAGAGTTATACCTGCACAGTACTTATCGCCAGCAGTGGGCCGGTTTCCAGGGTGCGCCGCAAACGGGCACCGTTGCGATGGACGGCGTTACGGATGTCTATACGAAAAGAGTAGGCCTGGGAGGGCAGGTAACGTGGGACCGTCTTGGTCCGCAGGAGTCTATTGCATTATATGGTTCTTATGCCTACCGTATACCAATGGCTAACGACAGCCGCCTGAGCATTGGGCTGGGCCTGGGTATAACACAATATGCAGTAGATGGCAGCTCCCGTAAATATGTGGATGCAGATGATCCGGCCCTGACGCTTGGCAAACAAAGTACACTGGTGCCCGATGCCCGTTTTGGTATTTATTACAACACTTACAGGACCTTTATAGGTTTTTCCATTATGGACCTCTTCTCTGCTTATACCGGTGGTAAAATGTACTTTGGCAACGGCACTTTGTATTCTACCTTACGTAAATCCAGGCATATCTATCTCAGTGGCGGTACGGTGATATATCTTAACAATGATATTAAACTGAAGCCTTCAGTGATGATCAAGGAAGATCTGAAAGGGCCGACCAATATTGACCTTAATGTTTTTGTATTGCTGCAGGAGCGCCTGTGGCTGGGAGCCTCTTACCGGGCGGGTATGAACCTGTGGGGAAAAACAGCATTGACTTCATCAGTTGATCCCGGTACAGCTATCAGCGTTATGGCAGAAGTATTTGTATCAGACAATATGCGGCTGGGTTATTCCTATGATCTTTCCACGAATGGAATATCACGTTACCAGCGTGGTTCTCACGAATTATCCATCGGCATCTTATTTCCACACAACAAGCGTGTAGACAATACGCGTTGTGCGAGATATTTCTGATATTCCATGCAGGCAGATGTATACTAACGATGTGAACGGGATTGTGGATAACCCTTGATTTGTCCTATAGAATCCGTACTTAATCCTATTACAGCAAAATCCTTCATTCGTACTTTTATTGAATGAAGAATATACAGCAATTTGACGTCGCCATTATAGGCGGAGCATCTGCGGGACTTGCCGCCGCTTTGATACTTGGTCGTTCTATACGCCAAACAGTAGTATTCGACACAGGTGAACCACGCAACAAACCGGCAGCACATGCACACAATGTATTTACACGGGATGGCGTATCGCCCTTAGAGATCCTGGCTATCGGAAGGGAACAACTGAAAGCATACCCTACTGTTACCATTGCACAGGAAAGAGTGGTAATCGCCGCAAAGGTAGATGAAGGTTTCAGGCTGGAGACTGCAGGAGGGGGTACTTACATTGTCCGCAAGCTCATCCTCGCTACAGGTGTGAAGGATGTTTTGCCGGAGATAGCCGGTGTACAGGCATTATGGGGCAACAAAGTGATCCATTGTCCTTATTGCCATGGCTTCGAAGTAAGGAATACGCCTGTAGCACTGATCGGCAATGATGATATCGCCTTTCATCAGGTAGGCTTGATCTATAACCTGAATAAAGACCTGACCATATTCACCAACGGAAAGAGCGCTTTTTCCGGGGAGCAGCAGGCAAAGCTGCAGAAGCAGCATATCAGGGTAATAGAAACACCGGTGACAGCAATAGCAGATGAGGGCGATGGCATCAGGATCATATTGGCAGATGGAACGGACCATCGCAGGCAGGCCGCTTATGTCAGACCTGTCCGTATGCAGTTCCATAATGAGCTGGCTGTTCAGCTGGGATGTGAGCTGGAAGAAGCGGGTTCCATTAAAGTGGATGAGTTCCAGCAAACGACGGTACCGGGTGTTTTTGCTGCCGGAGATGTAGCGCACCCAATGATGCACCAGGTAATGGCTGCTGCTGCCGCGGGTACAAAGGCGGGTGCTATGTGCAATGGCCAGATGGCGGGAGAGGATTTTGAAAAATAGTTGTAGGTTTAACTAATTAATGATTATTTTAGTGTGTGAAATCACCTGAAGAAATTGTTCATATCAAGGCATTGGGAGAGGCTGTATCAGTCGTAAGAGACGCTATGCGGCATTTTGTACAGCGCCGGCTGCGGGAACAGAATATTGACCTGACCTTCGAAATGTTACAGGTTATCAACACATTACTGGAGCGTGGTGAGATCAATCAACAGGAAATAGCCAACTTACTGAATAAGGATAAAACAAGCATTACTTACCTGCTGGATAACCTGACCAAAAGAGGTTTGGTGGTGAGAGTAGAAGATCCCAATGACAGAAGGAACAAGATCATACACATGACGGAAGCAGGGCGGCGGGTGACCGACCTGCTGATCCCCATCATACACGAACTACATGCACAGGTCAGCAAAGGGCTGTCTGCAGATTATATTAAAAACGTAACCAGGTCATTGATGGTCATTAAAAGCAATCTCGAAGAGGAGTAGCTTTTTTTTGACCTAATAGTTGAATATTTAACTAATAATGATTGAAGGATTTTGTTACATACAGTGTAACAGTTGTAGGTTTTAAGTAGCACACCGGGGTATTCCTATCCCGGTGTTTTCATGTAGACAAAGTTGTGATATGTGTGAAAATGAAAAGGTTTTAGGAAAAAACCGCGATTTGTCCAATAAAATCCAGACTTCGTACAGCGACTATGCAGAAATGCTCACTTACTTTTGTAACAGAAAAATATTTGATTACAGATAATGTAACAGTTGTAGGTTTAAGCAGCACACCGGAATAATCCTATTCCGGTGTTTTTATTTTATACAACGTCTTCCCATTTCCAGTTCTTAATATCACGCATATCTTCCAGGCATTCCCGGATGTATATACTATGCATGTGTAGTTTATCTTCAAAATGATTTATCACCACATCTCCTTTTTCCAGCGCTCTTTCTGTTCTCTGTATAGCGGCAATGGCGAGATGATAGCGGCTTATCTTGTTTAGCACCACCATATCGAATGGGGTAGTGGTGGTCCCTTCCTCCATGAATCCTCTTACATGGAACCTGGCAGGATCCGGCCGACCGTGTACAAGATCATGAATGATCCTGACATAACCATGGAAGGCAAATATGACGGGCGCATCATCTGTGAACAGTTCCGTGAAAAGTGCAGCGTCCATTCCATGGGGATGGTATTCGCGGGGAGAAAGCGACATCAGGTCCACCACATTTACTACCCTCACCTTTAAGTCGGGAATATGCCTGCGAAGTAACCATGCCGCTGCAACAGTTTCCAGTGTAGGTACATCTCCGGCGCAGGCCAGCACCACATCGGGTTGCTCATTGTTGTCGTTGCCGGCCCATTCCCATACAGACGCTCCCTGTGCACAGTGCGCTGTGGCCTGGGCAATGTTGAGCCATTGCAAAGCCGGTTGCTTGCCTGCCACCACGAGATTGACATAGTTCTTGCTTCTCAGGCAATGATCCATCACTGACAAAAGGCAATTGGCATCGGGAGGCAGGTAGATGCGGACAACGGAACTTTTCTTATTGACGACGGTATCAATGAATCCCGGTCCCTGGTGACTGTAACCGTTATGGTCCTGCCGCCAGCTATGGGAAGTAAGCAGGTAGTTGAGGGAGGGCAGATCGTTCCGCCAGGGTATTTCCAGGCACATTTTCAGCCATTTCGCGTGCTGGTTGAACATAGAGTCCACGATGGTGATAAAGGCCTCATAACAGGGGAAAATGCCATGCCTGCCCGTGAGCAGGTAACCTTCCAGCCAGCCCTGGCAGAGATGCTCACTGAGCACTTCCATGACTCTGCCGTCGGGCGACAGGTGATCGTCGCTGTCCAGCACTGGTTCCATAAAACATCTGTCCGTGGCTTCAAATACTGCGTTCAGCCGGTTGGAGCTGGTTTCATCAGGACAGAACAAGCGGAAGTTCCTGCTCTCAGCGTTCAGTTTAAAAATGTCTCTCAGCATCTTGCCCAGTTCTCTTGTACCTTCTGCAATGGTAACACCCGGCTGCGTAACTTCCACCGCGTAAAGGGTGAAATCGGGCATATCCAGCGGCAGGGCAGTCTTCCCACCGTTGGCATATGGGTTTGCGCCCATGCGTTTGTGGCCCGCGGGTGCCAGTCTGGCCAATGATGGCAGCAGATGACCATCATCCGTAAAATGTTTGTCGGGTCTGTAGCTGCGCAGCCACTGTTCCAGCAATGCCAGCTGATCCTGGTCTTCCTTCACATCGGCCAGTGGTACCTGGTGAGCGCGGAAAGTGCCTTCTATGTGTTTCCCTTTCCACATGACAGGGCCTGTCCACCCTTTGGGAGAGCGTAATATAATGATCGGCCAGAGAAGTACTTCCGGGCGTTTTTTACCACTTCTGGCATTATCCTGTATTTCCCTGATCTGTTCATAGGCAGTGTCCAGGGCTACTGCCATTTCCAGGTGAATGGCATCCGTTCCTTCTGCCTTTACAAATAAGGTAGCATAGCCGTAACCGTTAAAAAGTGTGGCGAGCGATTGGTCTGACATGCGTCCCATTACAGTGGGTCCGGATATCTTGTATCCGTTCAGGTGCAGTATCGGCAGTACCGCGCCATCACGTACAGGATTCAGGAAACAATTGAGTTTCCAGCTGCCTGCCAGCGGTCCTGTTTCTGCTTCCCCATCACCCACCACACAGGCAGCTATCAGCTCAGGATTGTCCATAACCGCGCCGGCAGCATGTGCCAGGGAATAGCCTAATTCCCCACCTTCATGTATCGAGCCCGGCGTATGTGCGCTCACGTGACTGGGAATGCCGCCGGGAGTAGAGAACTGGCGGAAGAATTGTTTCATGCCTTTCTCATCCTGTGAGATGTCCGGGTAGGTCTCTGTATAGGTACCTTCCAGGTATGTTTGTGCCAGCACAGCGGGAGCGCCATGTCCGGGGCCACATACAAACAGGACATTGGCATCCATATCCCTGATCAGCCGGTTAAGATGTGTGTAGATAAAATTAAGCCCGGGAGAAGTGCCCCAATGCCCCAGCAGGCGGGGCTTAATATGGTCGGGTGACAAAGGTTCTTTCAGTAATGGGTTAGCCTGCAGGTAGATCTGGGCCGCGGCGAGGTAATTGGATGCTTCCCAGTAGGCATGGATGTCTTGTAATTGGTCATGTGTGAGTGTTGCCATAGTGTGTGGTTTTATGTGACTGCAGGCATTGTTGGGTATGCTGTGCAATGATGAGTTCTTCATTCGTCGCCATCACGCGAACGGTAACACGGCTGCCGGAGGGAGAGATAATATCGTTCCTGTCATCGTTCAGAAACGGGTCGACCGCAATGCCCAGGTACTCAAGTCCTTCACAGATCCTTTCCCTGATGAGCGGTGCATGTACGCCGATGCCACCGGTAAATACCAGTGTGTTGATGCCGCCTGCAGCGGCCGTTAATGCCCCGATGTATTTCTTTGCCTGGTAGCAGAACAGCTGGACGGCTTCGGCGGCCCTTTGGTCTTTGGCTTCCTGTTCAAGTAACGTCTTAATATCCGACGCACTACCGGAAACTCCTTTCAATCCGGATTCCTTATTGAGCAGTTCATTCAGCGCGCGTTCACTGATGAAGTGTTTTTCCTTCAGCAGGTAAAGTATCACACCAGGATCAAGATCGCCTGAGCGTGTACTCATGACCAGTCCGCCCGTGGGCGTCAGCCCCATCGTTGTATCAAGGCTCCTGCCGTTCTTCACCACCGCCATGCTGGCGCCGTTGCCGAGATGAGCAATAACAACGCTACCGCTGGCTTCCTGTGGTGCGAATTGCTTCAGTTGTTGATAAATATACTCATACGACAAGCCATGAAATCCATACCTGATCAAACCGTCATCCCACAGGTGTCTGGGAAGCGCAAAATGCCTGGCGGCGAAAGGCATGTCTTTATGAAAAGCGGTATCAAAGCAGGCCACCTGCGGCGTACCGGGATAAGCATTTTCAAATGCTTGTATAGCCTTTATTTCTGCCGGTAAATGACCAGGCGCCAGTGGGATCAATGTTTCGAATGCCTGCAGCAGGTCTGTAGTGATCAGCTCAGGCAGGTAATGTTCCTTTCCTCCCTGAACGATCCTGTGGCCGATAGCATGGATCGTGTATGGGCTGTAACTTTCGTTCAGCAGCTGGACAAGGAATTGTATAGCGGCGTCCAGGTCAGCAACAGGCTGGTCAACACGTTCTTCATGACCACGCGCATCCATCAGGCGGATGCTGCTATCCCGGCCAATGTCCTGAATATTTCCCTGACTGATCAACCGTATTGAGGACAGGTCGAAAAGCGCAAACTTGAGGCTGGAAGAGCCGCAATTGATCGTCAATATAACGGGTACCGTATTATCCATATCAGCTGTGTTTGTTCTGGCATAAAATTTTAATAGTATCTATTCTAAATCAATTGTATGCCAGATCATATTTCAGCACCGTTCATTCCTGTACAATATACAGGCGAGGAGACGGAAACCTCCGCAGAAAGGCAGGCCGGCAATGAACAGGCTGCTATCTCAATTTTTGAGCGTGCTGTCACAAGGCTGCAGCATATAAATGGGTGGGGAAAATTGTGTGGAGCTTTATCTTCAGAATTTCAGCTCGTAGATAAAATGGGAGAAGAGGTAGAGGGCCCCGCCAGCGCCGGCTTATATATCCGTATTGATATACCTGGTCCGGGCAACAGTGTAGGGAAGGGGTATGACTGGGTATTGATAGAACAGATGGAAGATGTACGACTGAACGACCGGCAACAGGTGTTCTTTATAAGAGCAAGGCCCACAGGTCACCCTTTACAGAAACATGCCGGCACAGCGCATTTCCTCAAGGAGGAGGCCACCAGTTCCTTTGTGATCACCCGGGATGAAGAGGAGGTAACAGCGACTGTATACGGCAGGAATGAGGTGCCCAATACGGATGCGACGGAAACAAAGGATAAGATCCGTAACGCAGTGATAGGCGCCGGAGGAGCAATAGGTATCTCAAAACTACAATGGAAGGCGCTGGTAAAATCGCTGCTGGAGGATTAGTATAGCGATTGCCGGTAGTGCCTGTATTTGCGCCCCTATACCCTAAAAATAGCCTTCAACTTCTGATATAGTACTTTTATTTATTCTGAAGCTTATTAATTTACAAGGATGTACATAATAAAGTATCTGTACAGTCATTGTAAAGCTACTACTGTGCTGCGTTCCCGGAGATAACCCATATATAACCCATATATAAGCCATATATGACCCATATATAACCCATATTTATAGAGATATGGGTTATATATGGGTTATATGTGAGTAGAAGATGGCTTTTTTATGGGATACCTTAGGGAAAGGAGATAACAGCAGCCTGTTGAAGACCTGATCATTGGGCAGATCGAAGCTGGTGGAAATAAAAAAGCCGGCTCATCTGAATGAACCGGCTTTCTTTCATTATCGTTTAACAGCTACTCTTTATACCCCGGTATAAAGATCTCACCGCTTGTTTTATCCATATAACCTATTGTGCCGCTGGCTACCTGTACCAGTAATGCCTGGCGGTTCACGTCTTCATCAATGACACGGGCAAGGACAGGCTTTTTCAGTTCTTTCATCGACTCAGCCGGGATCACACCCACCCTGTTGCCTACTTTGGTTTCTACGAAGGCATAGTGGCCGATGTTGTCTTCCCTGTAGGTCACGTCGTCATAGATCAGGGGAATAAGCACATTACCTTTCATATCGATCACACCTGCCTTACCATTTTTCACCGCCTTGATCTTCCCGGGAAATTTAGCCAGACCTGCATGATAGGACATATATTCCAGCTGCGTGTATCCGCTGAGATCAATACTGTCAAGCACTTTCGGATGCTGGAATATACGTTCTTCCAGGGTGATCCTCCATTTTTCGTTTGCGAGTTTATAGATATGCAGGTCTCTTTTGGAATCATCTTTCAGACTTCCCAGGGAGCTGGTTTTGTTCATATCGTCTTCCGCTTTCTTCGCTGCTTTGGCAACTGCTGCTGATGCAGGCCTGCCACTGGCGTCAAAATAAACCACACGTTCATCGTCGCTGGTAGCTTTGATCAGGTCCTGTGTGCCATCGGAAGCGCCCTTTATTTCGCTGTAGGTGGCAGGGATGATCTCTCTGCCTGTCAGGGCTTCTACTACGCCGTATTTATCGTCAATGTTAACGATCACATAATCCTTCAGTGATTTTTCATCAAAGAATTCTGCATCGTCATATGGGAATTTTTTAGAGACAGGTTCACCGGTGGTCATATTTACGATTCCCACGGAACCCTCTTTTTTTGCGAGCAACAGATTAGCCGTTTTAGACATCGGCGTCATACCGGGCAACTCAAATACAAGCGTTCCTTTCTGTTTGCCGGTAGATGGATCCAGCAGGATATATCCTTTCTGCACTTTGGCAATGGCCATACCGTTGGGAGAAACGAATGGAATGTCACTATAGGAGCAGGGATATACAATTCTGCCGGAGGCATGGATCAGTCCTGTTTTTTTATTATTCTCAACCCGGGCATATTCACCTTCAAAGGGGTGGATACTATCGAACTGAGGTTCCATTACAACCGTATGCTTTTTATTGGTAAGGCCCCATTTGTTTTTTTCCGCATAGGGATACAGACCATCCTGTGCATTGCACCATACACTGATCAGGAGAACAGGCAGGAAGAATATGGTTTTCATAAAGTATAGGTTTGGTGTTATAGCAAATATAAAGGATTTCTCAAATATATTCGGCTTCTCTTTAATATGTTGGTATGTTAAAGACTAGACGGTATATTTGCGGCCGAATACAGCAAAATGAAATATCTATCCGCCGGAGGCGGGTTGGGTAAGCGAGGTAATAAAAACTGTACAAATGAGAATTAGCGAACAGGCGTTATTAGTAATCGAGCAATTGAAACAGGCCCTTAGCGATACAGAGGTAGCAAGCATCATATCTGCATTTGCGGAAAATACAGCGAACAACAGAATATATTTTGAGCGGCTGGAAACCTTCATAGAGAACATCTCTCCCCTGGAATGCAATAGTCAGCAATGGCGCAATTTCAGGATCGCCAGGATCAGCATCGGCCGGCTGTCAACGCTGGAAGCAGTAAACGCCTAAAGGCTGTTATTGCCTGAAAGCAGCCAGGATATGCCTGATCATATCATCCATGGATTTATTTTCTATCCATCTTACTACCGCGACAAGTTCATGACCCGGGTCTACATAGATGAGATTTGTACCGTTACCGATATGTACAAATGCATCGGCGGGGGCGCTGGGAAGTAATTCTTTGCCGGTATTCAGGAACCAGTTCATATATCCATATGTTGGTTTGGCTGTAGTAGGGGTGAGGGATTGTTTTACCCACTGTTCGGAGATGAGCTGTTTTCCGTTCCAGTTTCCCCTGTGTAATGTAAGCAGGCCAAAACGGGCCATATCATAGGCATGGATGAACATTCCGCCGCCCCAGTGGCCGCCGCCGCTGACAGATTGTACAGCAGTGCCGTCCAGCACTATCCAGGAATTGCGGTAGCCATTCCACCGCCAGGTATCCGAAGCGCCTATTTCGTCCATGATATTTGCTTTCAGCACCTGGGGCAGTGGTTTACGCCATACGCTGGTAGCAGCAAGGGCCAGGGCATTTACCCTTACATCATTATATTTCCATACAGTGCCGGGAACGTTGCGCTTTCGTGTCATCCACTCTGAGGTATTTCCTTCCGGCCTGTCGGCCCAATCGGGTTTGCCCCACAGGGTTCCTTCCCAGTCGCTTGTTTGCCGTAACATAACATCCCATGTCAGTACACTGTTATGCGAGCTTGCAAACGGATATAATAACTGTGGCTGTCCCAGTTGTTCGGCGCCTGGGCCTATAGCTGCGGGGTTGTATACTTCGATGGGCGGCACATAGTGTGATACGGTATCCTGCACACTGCGGATAAGGCCTTTATCCACCGCCAATCCTATCACCACGGAAAGAAAACTTTTGGTAACGCTGTGTGTCATGTCAACGCGTGATGGTTCGCCCCATTCTGCCACGATATAGCCTTTATACACAATTACACCGGTGGCATCACCTCTTGTGGAAAACGGCCCGATACCGGCGCTGAAAGGCTCTTTGCCGAAACTCAGTGCCTGTGCGATCTCCATATTGCGGGGCGCTTTCGTTTCATTGTCTTTCGCAAACTGGATGGCAGCTGCCAGTTTTGCAGTATCCAGTCCCATGTCGGCAGGGGATCGATGTTGCCAGACCTCTTTCGTGGGAAAATAGACAGTATTTTTACCGGTCTTGGATTGTGCGGAAAGCAGTGTGGTAGAACTTAAGAGCAATAAGAAGAGCAACAGGTGTTTCATAGAAGTAAGATACTGATCTTTCGGATATGTTATATATCGTTAAATCGCGGGAGGATTAGCGATATATGGTTGCAGTGTCATCTTGGCATTGTTTCAACTTATTGCAAATCAGCTTGTTATTGTATGGAACACTTTTTAGTATAAAGACATGTCCATGACATCTGGCAGTTCTTTTTGCCTGTGTTGGCAGTTACATACCTGTTCAGCAACAACGATAGCTTACAGATGATGTGTCACGTAATTTGAGTTTATTAAACAACAGATCAGTAAAAAGATTAACCGGCTAAGACAATGAAAAAAGATCACATGCACGCGCTCATCCTGGAGAATTATGGCGACCCATTTGTATATGCGCAAATAGACCGGCCAAGACCAGATCATGGCGAAGTATTGGTAAGAGTAAAGGCCAGTGGTTTAAATCCACTGGACGCGAAAATTAAAGCAGGGCAGGCAGCATTGGTGAAACAGCCCTTACCTGCAGTTTTGGGGATCGACATGGCGGGCGTAGTAGTGGAAGTCGGTGAAGGTGTGACCGGTTTTGCTCCCGGCGACAAGGTGTATGGCATGACCGGAGGAGTAGCTGGTTTACAGGGCTCCCTGGCAGAGTATGTGGCTGTGGACGCAGAGCTCATTGCCAGGAAACCGGTTAATCTTACTATGCGGGAAGCAGCGGCCATCCCACTGGGATTCATTACCGCATGGGAAGGACTGGTAGACAAGGCGAAAGTAGTTGCCGGACAGAAAGTGCTCATACACGGAGGTTCCGGAGGTGTAGGACAAATGGCTATACAGATCGCAGTGGCCTTTGGCGCCGACGTATATGCAACCGACACTGACGGTAAGAAAGCGGTCATTGAATGGCTGGGCGCTACACATATCGACAGTGATACCATGAGTGTGACTGAATATGTGGATAAGTACACGCACAGGGCTGGTTTTGATATTGTATTTGATACAGTAGGCGGCGATACACTGGATGCTTCCTTTGAGGCCGTGAAGCCTCAGGACGGCCACGTCATCAGCTCACTGGGATGGGGCTCACACAGCCTGGCGCCCTTATCGTCCAAAGGCGCTACCTACTCGGGTGTTTTCACATTGCTGCCAATGCTGACAGGAATGGGAAGGGAGCACCATGCCGCGATCTTAAGAGAGGCAACAAGGATGGCGGAAGCAGGCCAGATATTGCCATTGCTGGATCCCCGTCACTTTCATCTGCAGACGGCAGAACAGGCGCATACGCTTATCGTAAATCGTAGTGCGACCGGTAAGATCGTAGTGGAGATATAAAGTCATTCGGGCATTATTTATAAGGGATCAGGTGCGATTGTTTTCCTATCGCACCTGATTTTTTTTGGAAACGGATTGGTTGTAACGCGGGGTATAAATATGTCCCGCGGTGGTATGTGGGTTATAACATATTGCCCCGGGCCGCCGCGGGTACAACACGTCGTCCCGGTGGGACCGCCACGGGTACAACACGTTGTTCCGGGGGGGCACGGGTTACAACACGTCGTCCCGGTGGGGTCACGGGTACAACACGTCGCCCCGGGGTTATCACCCCGGGCTACAAACACGTTGCTCCTACGGAGCTGACCGGAGCGGATGATTGCGTTGTGATATTCTCGCTGGCCCCGGGGGGGGCACGGGTACAACACGTCGCCCCGGTGGGACCGCCACGGGTACAACACGTCGCCCCGGGGTTATCACCCCGGGCTACAAACACGTTGCTCCTACGGAGCTGACCGGAGCGGATGATTGCGTTGTGATATTCTCGCTGGCCCGGGGGCCGCCGACACAACACGTCGTTCCGGGGTTTTCAACCCGGGCTACAAACACGGGGACTCCTGGCGGAGTCCTGTTATATTTTGTTAATTATGTTTGCTATAAACAGCGGACCAGTGGAATGGATTGTGTCCGGGTTTATTGGTATTAGCTCAATGCATCATGAAAAATAATGCCCAGCGTATGCCTGTGACCACTATGTAAAGGGCTTACGCCATGTTTCATGTTAACCCGGTAGTACCCGCGACTGCCTTTTGCCGGCCGGAAGTTGGTCGTGAAAAGCAGGATGTCTCCCCTTTTCGGTTGCAGTACGTTGGCTTTGGACTGCGCCCTGGGGATCTGTTCTGTCAGTACAAATTCTCCACCGGCATAATCTTCTCCCGGCTCGTTGAGGAACAGTACAGCCTGCATTGGGAACCATACATCGCCATAGAGGTCCTGGTGTAAGGTATTAAAGCCGCCGGCGCCATATTTTAATATCAGGATGGTGGGTTTATCCTGCCCTTTTTCCCGGCAAAGCTGTTTCAGATCTTCATGTGCGTTCGGATACCGTTGTTGTATCTGTAATACTTCCATCCACTTATTGGCAATGGGCGCCAGATAACTGTATACCGTCTCTCTTACCTGTGTGATGAGATCAGGCAGGGGATACCGGAAATATTTGTATTCTCCTGCGCCGAAGCGATAACGTTCCATAGAGATGGTCTTACGATAGGTATTATCTGCATTATATGCCCCGATCAGTTCATCACATTCATTCCGGGTCAGTACGCTGTCGAGGAGCGCGTATCCCTGCTCATGCATATTGCCTGCGATCTGCTGCCAGTCTTTTTCCTGCAGGCGTTCAGCTATTGTTTTCATGGTCCTGTTTTTTGACAAAAGTAGGGCAGGTGGCGGGGCCGGAAAACCCGGAACTTGCTTTTCCATAGAAGTGTGAGGGGCATTGTTTGAATTTTACAAGTAATCCTTTGTTTCGTGTAACTAGCGGGAAAAGGGTCAGTACTAAATTTGCAGAAGGACTGAGGAATTAGCAGCATGGCATTACCCCCTGTAACACACATCATTTTCTTACGTTAATAATGTAACTCATGCAGACACAGACATTGGAGGAATTTTACCAGAGTAAGACCATAGCAGTACCTGCTAACCTGAAAAAGGAAGTGGGACATTTTAATGTATTTACATTGGAGGATCATTTAGGTGAGAATGCCCCCCGTTACAGCCGCAGGGCTTTTTATAAGATTGGCCTTTCCAGAGGGCGTGGTTTTTACCATTATGCAGATAAGACAACGGAAGTATCGGGTACTACACTGACGTTCTTTAATCCGCAGGTACCTTATACATGGCATGCTTTATCTAAAGATACCACCGGATTTTTCTGCATTTTTAAGGAAGGCTTTTTCTCCGAAAGGATGCGCGGGAGTATTAACGATTTTCCCATGTTTGCGCGGGATGGTAAGCCGGCCTATTTCCTGAACGAAAAACAGGACGCGGAAGTAAGCGCCATTTTTAAGAAGATGCTGGAAGAGATCAGGTCTGACTATGTATATAAGTATGATCTGCTGACAAACTACGTGGCAGAAGTAATTCATTATGCATTGAAGTTGTCTCCTTCAGAGAAATTATATCATCAGAGTGATGCCAAGTCCCGTATTACTTCTGTGTTTACAGAGTTGCTGGAGCGGCAGTTCCCCATCGAGTCGCCTGATCAGCGTTTTGAATTACGATCAGCCAATGATTTCGCAAAGCAGTTATCTATTCATGTGAATCATCTGAACAGAGCTGTGAAGGAAACTACCGGCCGTACCACTACTGAACATATTTTTGATCGCCTGGCCAGTGAAGCGAAGACCTTACTGAAACATACGGATTGGAATATCTCAGAGATCAGCTACTGTCTTGGGTTTGAAGAGCCTGCGCATTTCAATAAGTTCTTCAGGAGACTGGTGTCAACAACGCCATCTGCGTATAGAGCGGTTGAGCTTTTTCCCAATGTTTGAAAGTGACAAGTATCACATTGAAAGGTATAATAAGCGCGCCTGTTGGTCATAGTAACTTTGTATCAAACAAAGAAAAAATCATGGAACAGAAAAAAGTTTGGTTTGTAACAGGCGCCTCCAAAGGATTGGGCCTTTCTATTGTGAAGCAGTTACTGGCGCAGGGTTTCCCGGTAGCAGCAACTTCCAGAAGCGTTGACGCGCTTAGCAAAGCAGTGGGAAGTGAAAATAATTTTCTTCCACTGGGTGTCGATCTTACTTCAGAGAAAAGTGTAGCAGATGCTGTTGCTGCCACTGTGAAGAAATTTGGTCGCATAGATGTAGTGGTGAACAATGCAGGATACGGTTTAGTGGGTGCATTAGAAGAACTGACAGATGAAGAAAGCCGTGAGAACTTTAATGTGAATGTATTCGGTGTGCTGAATGTGATCAGGAAAGCATTGCCTTACCTGAGGAAACAAGGATCCGGTCATATCATCAACATTTCTTCCATCGCCGGACTGGTAGGTAATTTCCCTGGTTTTGGCATTTACTGCGCCACCAAGTTCGCGTTGGATGGCCTGAGTGAAGCATTAGCTGAAGAAGTAAAACCGCTGGGCATACGTACAACGATTGTAGGCCCCGGATATTTCAGGACCAGCTTCCTGACCAGCGATTCATTGGTTACGCCAAAGAATGTAATTGAGGAGTATAAGAATGTGCGTGAATCGCAGCATACGCACCAGCATTCATATAATGGTAACCAGCTTGGGGATCCGGAAAAGGGGGCAGCAGCTATTATCCGTATAGCAGCAGAACAACAGCCTCCGGTACATCTATTCCTGGGAGAAGATGCATATAACCTGGCTTATGGAAAAATTGAAGCTTTAAAGTCAGAACTGGAAAAGTGGAAAGAAGTAACGGTGTCAACAGCCATTGAAGCATAAACAGCAAGGGCTTTCCTCTTATCATTTGTTTTCAGCAGATCTGCGGGGAGAGATTTCAATGCCGATAATCTGAAAGAGATGGGATATTTTAATGTATTAAGAGTGGAAGACGTCATACGGTTGGAACCCCCGGATGATAAAGTCGATCGTCAGGGATTGTATAAGATCGGCCTGATAAGAGGAAACAGCCTTTGTCGTTATGCTGACAGAAGTATCAATATTTCGGGGACGGCCCTGGTGTTTTTTGAACCGCGGTTGTCTTATGTGTGGAAGTCGCTGTCGGCTGATCAAACAGGTTTTCTGTGTGTTTTTGATGGCGCCTTTTTTACGAAAAAGATGAAAGAGAACATCGGTCATCTGCCAATGTTCAAGGCAGAAGGAGAGCCGGTTTATATGCTGACAGGAGAGCAGGATGATGTGGTGAGCGGGATCTTTGGACGCATGCTGGATGAGTTGTCTTCCGACTATTTATACAAATATGATCTGTTAAGAAATTATGTTACTGAATTAATTCATTTTGCGCTTAAAAAAAACTGGACGATGGAAAATAATGATAAATACGTAGGGATGTGGGTAACTGCTGATGGTTACATCCGTCACGAGCTGCTGCCGGGTGGAAGATACGATGAAGCAAGAGGAAACAGGAAGAGTGCATACCAGGGAAGTTATAAGTTGACCGGCGATCATATAGATTATAAAGACGATACAGGTTTTACAGCAGACGGAGAGTTTCGCGACGGGGTACTATATCATGCAGGTATGGTACTTTACAGAGAGGAAAAGAGATCTTAGCACAATAGAACAATCGACGAACGGGGCGGGTATCAGTAATATGGTATCCGCCTTTTATTTTGGCGTACTTTTGTACATACCCAAAAGGATTGTTTATGGAATGGAAAAATGAAATGACAGGATTACTGAAGATCATTTATCCTGTTATACAAGCACCGATGCTTGGCGTAACGACCCCGGAGATGGTAGCAGCTGTGGCGGAACGTGGCGGATTAGGATCGTTGCCCGTCGGTGGTTTATCGCCCGACCGTACAAGGGAGCTGATTCAAAAAACAAAATCAATCACCGGAAAACCTTTCGCAGTAAATCTGTTTGTTAATGAGGTGCCGGAATATAGCCGGGAGGATGCGGAAGCAATGCAGGATTTCCTGGAGAAGTTCAGTGCGGAGAACCAGCTGGTATTCGAGCGGCAATCGTTGGATACATTGCGCTTTTATAATTATCGTGAACAGGTTGAAGTATTGATAGCAGAAAATATTCCGGTGATCAGTTTTACGTTTGGTATACCCGATGAAGAGACAATGGCGGCTTTCAGGCAACGTGATATTTCGCTTGTGGGAACGGCCACTTCAGTGAAGGAGGCTGTTTTACTGGAGAAGGCCGGAGTGGACGCGGTGGTAGCACAGGGCATAGAAGCAGGGGGCCATCGGGGTAGTTTCCTGGATGATGAGCCCTTGCCACAGGTGAGCACTTTTGTATTGGTACCTGAGATGGTGAGCCGTATCAGTAAGCCGGTGATAGCAGCGGGAGGTATTAAGAGTGGCGTTACTATTAAAGCAGCATTTCAGCTGGGGGCGAAGGCGGTGCAGGTAGGCACTGCTTTTATTGCAAGTAATGAGAGCCTGGCATTTCCTTCATATAAGACTGCTTTGCAAAAGGCACAGGTAACAGACAGTGCGGTGACCAGGGCATATTCGGGCCGCTGGGCGAGAGGGCTGAGAAACCAGTTTATGGATGCCCTGGAGGAGTCTGGTTTAAACATACCGCCTTACCCGATACAGAATATCCTGACAACCGGATTGAGGCAAAAAGCGCAGCAGGCAGACCGCAAGGAGTTCACGAATTTATGGGCCGGTCAGGCATCCGCAGGAGCGGAGAGCCGTCCTTCAGCAGAGATCTTTGACCGGCTGATAGCAGAAACAGCAGCCTTACACATTGTATAAATAAGTACGGAAATTCCTTGAAAATAAAAAAGCGTATTTATTTTGTACTGATTGGTACAGTATGTATCTTCGTACTGTAAATGATAGCAAAATGGCAGGGAGACCGAAAATATTTGACGAGCAGGAAGTAGTGGAAAAAGCGGTGAACGTATTCTGGACGAAGGGATATGAGACTGCTTCTGCAGATGAATTGCTGGAAGCTATGGGAATTGGTAAGGGAAGCTTCTACCTGGCATTTAAGGGCGGGAAGAAGGAACTGTATGAGAAATCATTAAGGCTATATGCTGAGCGTTTTAACAGGCAATTACTGCACGATATATCTGTCAGCAAAGATCCTGTTCAGCTGATCAAAGACTTCTTTATGGCCCTTGCAGATGACCCTAAAAGCAAGCAGATGAAAGGCTGTTATATAGGGAATGCACTGGTACAGTTATCGGATGGAGACGCGGACACCAAATTGATTGCGGCGGAGCTGCTGGGAACAGCAGAAGATATATTTACGGATGTGATCAGAAAAGCGCAGGTGGAAAAGAAAATGAAGAATAAAGCGAAGCCCGAGGTACTGGGGAAATACCTGATCAATCTCTGGAATGGCGTGAATGTAACCAGGAGAAGTAATCCGGATTATGCACATCTCAGGGAAGTGCTGGAGATGAGTCTGCAGGTGCTCCATTAAATTTTTTTACTCTTTTTTGTACTGGTTAGTACATAATATAGTCAACACTTAAAATTTATCACAATGACACAGTCAACAACATTGCCGGTTACAAAGGGCATTGATATCAACCAGGTGCAGTATAAAACGCTGACCATTGAAGGACAGGAGATATTTTACCGTGAAGCAGGATCGCCGGACAAGCCTACGCTCTTACTGTTACATGGATATCCGACCTCTTCTCTTATGTTCCGCAACCTGATGATTGCCCTGGGAGAAAAGTATCACCTCGTAGCGCCGGACTATCCCGGTTTTGGTAACAGCAGCATGCCGCTGGTGGATGAGTTTGAATATACTTTCGACCATATGGCCGATATAGTGGATCAGTTTATTGTGGCCAAAGGGCTGGAAAAATACAGTATCTACCTGATGGACTATGGTGCACCCGTTGGCTATCGTATTGCGGCCAGACACCCCGAAAAAGTACAGGCATTGCTGGTGCAGAATGGCAATGCATACGAGGAGGGTCTGTCTCCTTTCTGGGAACCAATAAAAGCGTTCTGGGCCGACCCTGAAAATGAAGAAAAGAGAAAAGTGGTAGCCAGTATGCTTTCCTTAGAAGGTACCAAATGGCAGTACCTGACAGGTGTAAGAGACACCAGCAGGATCAGTCCTGATACCTGGGTACATGACCAGAGTAAGTTGGACCGTCCGGGTAACGCGGATATACAAATGGCGATGTTTTATTCCTACCGGACAAACCTGGGCCGTTACCCTGAATGGCATAACTACTTCCGTACATATCAGCCGCCAACCCTGATCACCTGGGGAGGAAACGACGAAATATTTCCTGCCAGCGGTGCAAAGGCTTATCTGAAAGATCTTCCCAATGCGGAGCTGCATATACTGGATACAGGTCACTTTGCTTTGGAAGAAGATGGAACAAAGATCGCTGCGTTGATAGACCGTTTTCTGATTGCAAATAATATTGCATAATCTATATTGTACCGAACGGTACACAAGCATCCTTCTTTCGTTTCCTTGCGGGAGAAGGATGTTTTTCCTCACACTACATTTATAATTTTAAATAAATTTGAAAAAAAATGGATGGCTCCGTTGGTTATTTAAAAACAAATCCTATCTTTGCAATCCCAACGAAAAAACAACAGGTTTGATCAGCGGGAAAGTTCTTCAATACAAGCGGAAGTAGCTCATTTGGTAGAGCACGACCTTGCCAAGGTCGGGGTGGCCGGTTCGAGCCCGGTCTTCCGCTCAGTACAAAGCTTCCAAATTGCCAGGCAGTTTGGATTTTTTGTTTACGGGATACCCAGGTGGTGGAATTGGTAGACACGCCGGACTTAAAATCCTGTTCTCCGCAAGGGGAGTGACGGTTCAACTCCGTTCCTGGGTACAGAGAGCATGACGCTCGGAAAGAATTAAAGGCATCGCGGAAGCGGTGCCTTTTTTGTTTTGGGCTTATTTAGTAATTTCAATGTGTGAATAAGTCTATTAAAATATCATCTGTTTTTCCCAAACACTTATTTTGGGATGTAAAGATGGAGCAATTAGATGCTGAAACAGATCAGGGTTTAATTATTCCAAGAGCTCTTTTCATGACAGATGAACTATCCTTTGTTCAGGATATCGAAAAATTAGAGTTGATTTATTCAAGCGATGAGATTATTGACACGCTCAAAACAACCAAAGAACGGATTAGTAATAAGGTTTGTGAAATGGTTGCCCATAGGTACCATATACCCGTATTCCGCAGATATTCCAATTAATATATGTTAGGTGATCAATTTGAACAAGCTCTTACACAAGAGCTTGTAGATACCATTGTTGAACTTCAATCTCTACCGGGTCTTGCCACATTTGCCTTGGCAGGAGGTACAAGCCTGGCACTTCGATTTAATCATCGTAGATCGGTTGATATCGACTTATTTTCAAATCAGGTAGTAGGTAAAGTAGGATTAGAAACTATTATCTCAGAACTTAAAGAAATTTATGAGAAGGATCTGGTGCATTTTGAGATTATCGATCCGGAGGCAGGAGACCAATTTTATTTTCTCAGGGCATTTATTCGAAAATCAAAAGAGTTAATAATTAAAGTTGAAATAATTCAAAATATCGCCGTCCTGGATACTTTTGAATACTATAAAGGAATTCGAACGCTGTCGCTTAGAGATATCGGACTTTTGAAGCTGGTAAGTGCAAGCAATAGAAAAGCAAAGAAAGATATCTATGATCTGGACTTTATTACAGAGCAAATTGAATTGCCTGATCTTATGATGATGTTAGAAGAAAAACAAAATAGATATAAGGAAGCGGCTTCTAAATCATTATTTGATTTGGATAGAGAACATACCCCTGTTGATAATATTAACTTGTTGCTCGCCTTTGATGATGTGGATTATACTGCATTACCTCGCAGACCTAATCACTCACATGATTTGATCGATATTTTACCTTCAGGTAAAAATTGGAGATTAGCACGGAGTAGCTGGCGCAGAAAGGTGATAAATTTAATGCGTTTGCGCGGCATGGAACCACCATCTGTAAAGCCGGTTAACTAGGTAAAAAATTATGTAATCATATTATTTCATTAAAATCTAGTAGATACTGGACGAATTGATTCGTTAATTGTCAAGTCCCGGGTATATATAAAGCATGACGCTCGGAAATTAGTAAAGGCATCGCGGAGCGGCGCCTTTTTGTTTAGAAGAGATGTACTACTGTAGCCTATATCAAGCTACCCAAATTCCTTATTTTCTTCAAGTTTACTACCAGTGTATAGTGTCAGTGATCAGTCTCATCTAATTAAGTGTTATAGGCTTAGAATACATCAATTTCAAGAGAAATTGAATATATGATAAACCTGATACAGCATATTCCAATAGATGCCTTGTAAGGGGGCTTGCAAATTGATTTGTGGTATCTGGCAAAAAACTTATCTTGCTTTGAGAGCATTGGATATTGTTGATGTTCTAAGAATGCATAAGCCCCTCTACTTTGATATGGAAAAAAAACTCACTAACCAACAACTCTCTGATCGAAATAGGAAAATTCAAGACAAATCAGCTCTTCTGCTGCGTCAAACCATTAGTGACCTCATCTTCGATGACCCGGATTTGGGAATCCGCATAAGAAGTGAAGAAGATCAAAATGACAAGGGGGTCGATTTTGAGATAGAACTTGAGGGAGGTGGAAGGTCGTTTCTATTGTTTAAAATTCAAAACAAAGGTATTCTAAAATTAAATCCGTTAAAAAAGGAAAAGACAAAAGCGTTATTTAGTTATCAAATTGATATTAAGAATTTGAGACACTATAGATATGACATACCAGTGGCATTAGTTTTCACTGTTTGTGACATAACTAATAAAAAGGTGTATTGGCATTCCGTTCAGTTAGATGATGAATTAGATGAGAGAATGCTAGCTGCCGAACAATCTAGCAAACGCAGCATCCAGCTATATATAAAGCTGTCTAAAACGGAGGTCATTGGGCCACCCGTAACGGAGCATACCGGGCCAGTCAAAACGGTGATATTGGGCCAAAAAGAAGAACACGTATCCGCCTAAAACGGACTTAACGAGCCGGTCTTCAAGTTTTACACACTTAGATCGGAATCCGACTTTAATATCTCGTAATAATGACTCCATGTCAATTTGTGGACAGTGTCCCACTTTTTTGAAAAAAAAGATATAACTTCCTCATATAAAATAAGTTATACCTTCCGGAGCCTTTTCCATATGCTGCTGTCAAGTCTTTCGACAAACGATCAAACAGCTGACTGCCATACTCAGCCTTTTCGTTCCCCTTTTGCTCATAACGCCCGGAAAGAATTAAAGGCATCGCGGAGGCGGTGCATTTTTTGTTATTTTTAACAATGGGCATGTTAACCTCGCTGTAATTGCTCCAGGAGGTTCTAAAGAATTTCAGAATACATATTTACAGTCAGTAATATGTGAAATAGTTACTCCTTTACTGTTCAAGCCAGAAATTCGCTAAATTTAGCTTACGTTAAAAGTCATCTATGTTTGGAAAATTCTACCTCACCGTTTTTTTACTCTTTGTTAATAGTAAGACTCTTTTTTCACAGTTCTTGCTGACTTCTTCGGATGATCCCACTATTAAGGCATTATCTATTCTTCCTGATTCTTCACTAAAGAAAATAGTTACGGCAGTTTATCTCAAATTGGACTTAAAAATGACAGCCCCAAAACAGGTAACACTTGATATTACAAATCAATTTAACAGAATTATAAAGGTACCTGATAGCATTCATTTCAAAAGTATTATAAGGGCCAGCTATCAGATTAAATTGCAAGGTTATCTCTACGATTTTATTGCAGAAGACGACACAGCAATTTTAAAGGAATTCAGCATAAATACTGAGGAAATGGAGGTAATTAATCTTTTAAGGCAGTCAGGAGTTCATCTATGGAAATATACACATAAAAAATCTGAGTCTGCATCTGCTGACGGAAACAATAAACTTACATCCTCTTCAAGTCAGATGGTTTCTGTTACCTGTACTGTCAATACACCCAATTACGCACAAATCCCATGTACTATAAAGTATGTTCCTTCTGAAGCTGATATATATATTGTTCCCAAAATAGAATGGAGAACAAAATATAAACTATCGGAGCCGCCAGCACCTACAGAATTAACCGAAAGTGTTCTAAATGCATTGCTCAGCAAGAAGGTTAATAGGGATAATAATCCTTTTTCCATTGGTCTCAATGAGCGCTCTTACGTAATTTTATTATCCAATACTAATAAACTTCTCGGGTTTGAATATTTGGAACCTTCAAGGAAGGATTCAACAAGGAATCAAATTACTGTAAAACCTAGTAAACGATAATTTATATGGCAAGCACGACGAGTTTGTTTCAGAAGCTCCGGAACTCGATGTTGATTATTCCTGGGTTTGGATTGCTAACAGGGGGGCTATTTCTTCCTCCTGGATTTTCATTCAAGATAATTGCAGGATTGCAGGAAGCAATTTGCCTCTTCATAATAGGCTTGGCTTGGAAGAATAGAGAGACATTAAAAAAGTGGCCGGTAAAATTTGCCAATAAGCTGGCGACGATTACTTTAATAGGATTTATAGTAAGTTTCTTCTTATATGGATTTTTATTTCGGATGTCAACAATTGATTCAATGAAATGGAATACCGAGCTTTTTGTTCCATTCTGGGCTAATGATAGAGTAAATGAACTTGGAGGTTACCAGTATATTTATGATGAGTATGGCGTAGATGACATAAATGAAATAGTAAAAAAGGACTGCAAGGGATTGTTGTTTATAAGCGAAGTCATTATCTATACTAATTACCTATTGATCTTTGCTTGCTTAACATTAACTTTCACTTTTCTGGACATCAAGCACAGGATCGTAACTTCGCAAATAGCTACTTCTCTACCTATGTAGGGCTTTCAGCATGTTAACGACAGCCGGAGTAAAATGCGCTTGCAGTTTTTTTAGATCATTATCCGGTAATAGGTATCGGTCATTTGAATTTTCTTTTGTAAAAGCATAACTATTTTTAATTAAAATGGTTTGTTTAGAATTCATAATCTTTTCTCTGTTTTCCCAATAAGTTTTTATTATCTGAGTGAAAGATTCATCAATTCTAGAATACAATTCTTTTAATTCATTATTTGATACCAGTTGACTATATACTTGGCCATAATTGTTTTTTGCCTCGAAAAGATAATAAGCAATGAAAAGTTTGAATTCGTAGTAAGAAGTTATTAGTGTGCCACTTTTTATCATGTAATCAAACCATACGCGACTACTATCAGCTGGATAACACGTTCTAAGGTAATCGTATTCCTTTACTGCGGTTAATACGCTATAGTAGTATGCCGATAACTCCTCTAGTAATCCATATATGCCGTTTTTCCTTGAATCACCTTTAAAAGCAGGGTCGTTTTGATCAGTTATGTTTTTTCCGATAATGTAAGATTGGTACCTTAAATTACTATCAACTAAGTTTTTTGGAAAAATGGGGGCGATTAAGGATGACTCAAAAATATTAGGAACTCTTTGTAAAATGTACACTCGTTCACTAAAATAATATTTACGGGCGCCACTAATTAATTCTTCATTCAAGCTTTTATTATAGTGATGGAGTTGTTCGTGTACTAATACAGGAAGGCAATTAAGCAGTTGTGGCTCTGCATCCCCTTCACAAAAGAAGCCTGCCGACATATCTCCGTGGCAAATGATCTTAGAGAGAGAGGGAATATAACGATTCACAAAGTCCTTTATGAAAATTTCGCAATTGCTGCAGTGAGTTTGTGGATATGCATAACTCGAAATTATAAGGAGCATTGGGATAAGGAAGGCTTTGCGACGCATGCGGTACAATAGTTTGGTTGAAACTTTTGGGGTTCAGGAAAAAAGTGTCGATAGCAAATATAACTCATAAAGTGGTACTCACTGTGACAACTTCCAGAAAGTGTCAATTTTCTTTATCGGTTCTAAGCGATCGAATCGAACTTCTCAGAATGTTGATTCCTCTATTTTTCTTTCAATCGCTTTTAAAATTAATCTCGTAATCAAATCCTTTTGATTGCAATTTTTGGAGCCACCTTTTATATAGATTCCGGCCAATTACAATTTTACCGTCTTTTAGATATAGTGTTTCTCCGGTAACGAAAGTCTGAAGATCCTGCTTGAACTCTAATTCCAAGTCATCCAAAAAAATGGATTCTTGCCGGGATAGCGTCCACAGTGCATTAAGTTTCTCAGAAATTATAGCAAGTTGATTCATGAATGATTATTCGAGCTATACAAAATTAAGGAATTTAATTTATTACTTTTTCTGCTAAGTAATTGATTATAGGGTGTAATTTCATTGACCAAGATATATAATATTGCCAAGTCTTAAATTAGATGGATATCGCCCGCGCTTGGTGGTATGGAACCGCCATCCATAAAGCCGATCAACTAGATAGAAGCGTTCATATTGATAATTTGGCTTTAATAGGTGAATATCCCACGTACCTACTCAGGAGAAAAGCGGGTTGTCATTTCAATCACATCAATCAGTATTTTTGTACCATCTGAGCTAATAAGTTCATATCATAATTGGACTCCGGCGCATATTGAAATGAATTTCGAGCTAATTATCTCCTATCTCCAAAATTACATTATGGAGGCTTTATTATCTTTGGTATAGAGAGATATCCTTCGCTATATAAGTGCTAATACAAAATGGCCTTTACTAATTATCTGTTCATTCCCTGCTTCAAAGGAGGCTAAACCTGCAGCTATACCTTTGAAAGCCCCCATGTGCAGGCAATTTTAAACATAAAGTTTAGTTCTTTGATTTTAAAGGACATTATTAAAATGAGACAAATAAATATGCCATCTTGGTTCAATGGTAAGATTAAAATAGCGCTAACTAGTGTTATATTAGTGGCAATAGCAGTAGGTGGAGTCGCATTTAAGGAAAGCAAGGGCAAACGGGTCCATATTTATTGTAGTGATGGTCCAGGACTAACTGTTGATAAGTGGGAAAATTTGGTGATAGCAAACCCTAGTTATTTTAAGGGATATTGTGACGTTGCTCAAAATGTAAATGTACAAGCTGCGGTTCCAATTAGACCTTCCAATTGAGAGATAGTAATTAAATACAGGACTAAACTCCTGGTAATATCTAAATAAAATTAAGGATAGAATTACAAAAAGGTTACTTCAAAGAATCCACCTTTGTGGATTCTTTGAAGTAACCTTTTTGTTTATTAACGCTTTTGTCAACTATTCGTTTATTACATACTTCTGCGCAGTACACATGCCGCCAGGAACGGTAGTACAATATCCCCATATCTGACCTGTTGTGGTTATTCTCAGGGATATTCCCGTTACTGTGCCTGTGCAACTGGTTGTTGGCGTGTAAGCACAGTACAGTGTCCCGATAAATCTTTTATTATCCGGTTTTACTTTAAAGGCCAGTACGGCTCCTATTATTGCGGAAAGGCATACGACCGATAATATAACTCTCGATTTTTTCATAATAAAGATGCTTTTTGATCAAAAGCTAAACTTTAGTTTTTTGGAAAAAATTTACTTCTCACTAAGAGCGATAGACTATGCCCTTTTTCGAAGTATCTGAAAAGCTGCTCTCATGTTTCATTCAAACATATCTGCATTCCCTGTTAAATGGCCCGAATTTAAATAGAGGATATTTATATAAATCATCCCTTCGCTATGAGATGATAACGCAAGACAAAGTTAGCAAGTGATGAAGATGTGGAATTTGGAGATGCGGATAATTTAGATCCTTAGCCAGTTTGGACTAAATTTAATTGTGAGGATGTCTGTGTGCTGTTCTGCAAATGCTTTAGAATATATTTTTCGTCCCGGTAGCCGGCTTTATGTCCTGGGTTACAGCCGAATTGCTAATTTATAAACCTTTCATAGTTAGCCTGTAAGTTAAGCTGTAGTACTTATTAACACTTTCCTTTAACGTGTTCTGAACAGGGGCAGCTGACAGTCCTTTGACAACTGTCTAGCCTGATTGGATAGCTGCAGGTTCAATCTACCAGGCTGCCACAGCTCGGACGATTTAGGACGAAACAAAAAAGGAGGCTTTTTCGCCTCCTTCAATATACGCTAAGTAATATAACTACTTATACATCACTTTGTCCAATCGATTCTATCTCTTTTTCTATCGAATTAACTGGATTATCCTTCGGATGAGAATTTGGGAATCCATATTCATTTGCTCCCTCGTCTCCCGGTTGAAATAGCAACCAAAAAACATAAAACGGGATGATCTGCCAGCCACCACCTTTGCCAAGATCATGACAACGCTTCGAACCCTGCGCGAAGAGCAACCAAAGCGTTGGAATATAAAGAATTACAAAGAATGGAGAAGATTCGGCAAGTATTTGAGCAATCACGGCAAATACAATATAGGCAACATAAGTAATGGCATACTCTGATCTTCCAATTCTGCCTTCAAAGGAAAAGGGATGTTTAAACATAAGGGTAATTTAAAGTAGGACAATGATACATCAATAAATCCAAAAAAGCCACGGGGGAGGGTACTTCTTTACATCAAATTCTTATGTTTCTCCCCCCATTTTTCCAGTTGTTTAATAACATCCTTCAGCTCATACCCAATTTCCGTCAGTTCATATTCAACCCTTGGTGGAACTCCTGCAAAAACTGTCCGCCTGACAATCTTATATTCCTCTAATTTTCGCAACTGCAAGGTTAGCATACGCTCGGTAATGTTGGGCAATCGTCTTTTCAATTCTCCAAATCTGAGCTTCCCGTTTATTAACCAGGAACAGATAGCCAATGACCATTGTCCGCCTATAATGTTAGCGGCATACACTTCAGCGCATTCATCTGCTAAGGCCTGTTTATTGGCAAAGTTGGTGGATGTTTCCTTTATCTTTGTCATACTGACATTTTTTATAGTACCGTACAATAGGTTGTTAATGTGCAAAATTAGTGCTAAGCACTTTAATATTGCAGCAGAAAATTTTTAATCAGATGAAAACATTGGTGATCGTAACCCACCCCGATATTAAAAACTCGGCTGTTAACAAAAGATGGATTGATGAGCTGGAGAAATACCCTGACAAATATGTCGTTCATCGGTTGTATGAAGTGTATCCGGATGAGAGAATTGATGTGCTGGCAGAACAAAAGCTGGTTGAGCAGTATGACAAGATTGTATTTCAATTTCCTTATTATTGGTTCAACTGCCCTCCGCTTTTAAAGAAATGGCTAGACGAAGTTATGACGCACGGCTGGGCTTATGGAAGTAAGAGCGGGTATAAGATGTCGGGAAAGAAAATTGCGCTGGCGATATCAGCGGGTGTCGATGAACATGAGTATAGCCCGGCAGAAAGGTATAAATATACGCTGGCAGAATTAACGCGTCCTTTCGAACTCAGTTTTGAATATGTTAAGGCAGATTATCAACCGCTTTTTGCATACTACGGAATTGAACTAAACTCATCGCCTGAATGGATTGAAAGAAGCGTGCCACTATATCTGAAATTTTTAAATTCTTTATAAAACAAGGGTTGTTCATTTGAACGACCCCTATGACGATCAACTAATTATATTCGTATATTTGCGCCCCTATCCCTTTCAATGAAATTAAATGAAACGTTTCTTAACAGCCGCATTGTTTTTATTCCAATTTGCCCTCGTGTCAGCTCAGGACTCCACCAATGTTGGCAATCTCACATTTGAACCGGAACAACCGCCGGGCGAAATCATAAAGCTCGATGTAAATATTCCCGTTCATCAGTTTGCAATGCCTGTTAAAAATATCCAGGTACTTGCCATTTGTGGCGATAATGCTGTCCTGGGCGCCTTACAATACAGAACGGAAAAGGTCAGAGCCCTTGCTATTCCTGATAAACCTTTACAGGAATATCTGCAGGAGTATGTGAACAGGCAATACAGTGATCAGTACAGAAAGGATGGTAAGGAATTGCTTTGTGTCATTCAATATCTTCGCATAGGTGACCGGGGAAGATTAGACAAGTCTTATGTCCGTATCAAAGCAGCTGGTTTTCACTCGTCAGACAATCAGCAATTCCAGCTTTCATGCCAGATAGACACAACCCTTTCCAATGATACCAAACGTGCAAGCCGTAAACATAGCGAGAACATTGCGCAGGCAATTGACCTGCTGATGCAGGCCGCCGACAAGTCCAGGCTGACTGTAGCATTTCACTCAAAAGAGGAGATAGTTAATAAGGCATGGGAACGCTATAAACAGCCGATATATAGCGCTGATACATTGACGGATGGCATATATACCAGTTACAGAGAGTTCTTGAAAAATGCACCATCTGTCAGAAAATTTAGAGTAAGCATGGAGTACAATAAAATAGTCGCTTACCATTTACATGACGATAGTACAAGCAATGTTATTAAAGAGCCATGGGGCATGTGCCACCAGGGACGACTATACCGGTTTAAATGGAATGGTTTTATCCCTTTAAAACGCAATGGACTGTCTTTTGACCTGGTCGACTTTGGTCTTGAAACAAATAAAGATATTAAAGGCACCGCGGGAAGGGTGGTGGATATTGTAGGGGGGCTATTATTTCTTGGACCGGCCGGTATTCCGTTGGCGATTCCATCAGCCTATGTTCGCGGTGGCTATACAGTCAATGCTATCCCTTATCTGGTTGATCCTCCTATTGCTACTACGATAGATCCATTTACGGGAGAGCTAATGTTTTAAGTAGTTTAAAAAATCGAGGTGTCGACGAAAGTTGGCGCCTTTTTTATTCCCCTTCTCCGCAGATACACCGCAGCTGCATACCTTATGTTTGCATAACACATTTATAACAATTATTTCATACTTGTTTTCTTGTATGGCTCCAGCTACCATACTAATTTCCCGGCTTAAACTATTCATTTATGAAACATGCTTTATTATTCGCTGCACTCATCATGACGCTCGCGGTACATGCCCAGAAAAGTTCGTTAACAGAATATCCAGGTACTTATAAAATAGGTAAGGGAGATGCCGCGGAAGATACTAAAGTAGAACTGGTAGAAGATAAATTAAATATCAGCGGCCGGGCGGGTAGTGCCAATCTCAGCATGCAGAAACCTGATACCTTCTCTGTTGATGAATATGGCGGCGAGGTAATATTCCTGCGTAACCCTGCTAAACAGATATCAGGTATCAAAATAAATATCCCTGCAGGTAACATAGACGTGGAAGGCATCCGTGTGGAAGATCTGACAGAATATGTTGGCACTTACAGAATGGCGGGAGGCGACGATGCGGACGATGCGAAAGTGACTTTGAAGGATGGTATCCTTACTATTAGTGGCCGTGCCGGAAGCGCAGATCTGAGCCGCCAGAAGGCAGATACCTTTAATGTAGAGCAATACGGCGGACAGGTTATATTTAAGCGTACTGCCAACAAGATCTCCGGTATCAAGATCGATATTCCTGCAGGCAATATCAATACGGAAGGCGTGAAGGTGGAAAAAGATGCACCTGCTGCATTCTTACAACCAGCAGAGCATAAGAAATCACTCGCTTACCGGTTATAACTTAACAAACCGGCCTGGAACCATACCTGGCCGGTTTGTTAGATGATGTCGTGCTTAGCGTTAATAAATCTCCAGGATCACCGTATCTGTTTTGTTAAACAGGAAGCTATCTTTCACTTTTTTTTGAAACAATACTTTTGCAAGTGGGGCATCAGGTGAAAGAAAGAAAATCGTCTGATCATCTATCACCTGTTTGCCTAATCCGGCTGCAATAAAAAAGGAATGAGCATTACACCTGATCAATGCCCCCGTTTGAGCTGTAGTATAAATAATATCTGTATTTACTTTCTGTAATTTGTCCAGCTCCCTGATATTTTCCGCCAGTTGCCGTGCATACATATCTTTTTCCAGGTGGCCCATCGCTCTTCCCGTTTCGTATTTATCACCTGCCGAACTTTTATCTTCGCTATTCGCTGCCTCCTGTGCGTTATCAACGGCCGATTTGGCGATAGCGATCCGTTCTGTTATCAATAGCTCGCCGGCCTTTTTCAGTTTTGTTTTAAATGCGATCATTTCCTGGCCTGTCATAAGTTGTTGATTGGGTAGAGGCTAATTTAAAAAGCGCGGTTTTGAATCTGGAGGTAATGTAACAGTTGCAGCACCGTTTGAGAAAGCCTCAGTCATGTAAAAAACCTTTTTGGATTGGAATATTAAATACTGTTTGGCTAAGATACTTTGCTCTCTTCAGGTATATTGTCCACCGGAATATTCTTTTCTATACAATACGCCTTCGATGCTGTTTCAGACAAAAAGAAAGGATCACAAAAATCTGCGAGCTCTTTTTCTAATGCAGAGACGTACCTGTTGTCAGCAGTTACATATTTTTCTACGTGCTCGGCAAATTTTTCAAAGTCGGCATTAATTTTACAAAGCTTATCAATCGTGATAAAATCCAGTTCTTTGTATTTTGCGGGAAAAATAATTTCACTCTCAAATGGATTGGCATTTAGTCGTATAATGCCGATGCCAAAGGCCTGATTCAGGCGTTTGATCTCATCCATTAAAATGTCATTGATTTCAAATACTACGAGGTATCCATAGTTGGCCCAACTCGAATTAGAAACAGCCTGAAAGAAGCATTTTTTCAATTCATAATCTGTTTTTATTTCTTTCTTTATTTCATATGCCATTAATTCAAATATGCCTTTCCTGTTAATCGCTTTCATGAGCGACTGACTTGTCTTTGTATGTAAAGCCAGAAAGCGGATGCCGATCATATCCGGATGAATCCATTTTTGATGACTATCTTTGGAATTAGATTGTTCGTGGAATATTGTTTTTGACAATATCCCTGAAGAGTTAAGAAAGCTACTCAATAGTTTGTGCAAGCTCCGTTCTTCAAAACCATAAATCGTAGTGGGCTCTTGCACTGAATTATATTTTGGTTCATTATCCACCACTTCAAGCGCTTCGAGGCTTATCTCACTTTCATATTTCGACAAGAAATAAGTAAAATTCCCACCCTTTTGAGGAATCCTTTTCACTCTGGAATCACGGTTACGGATAAAATTGCCTAATAATGCGGAAACTGTTGAAGCAGGAGTCTTAGCTTCTTTAAAATCATATAAGTGATCTTCTACAATTTTTTTATAAACCTGCATATAGTTAGCAGGGGTCTTAATTTCATCCAGGCACTTAATAATAGCATCACTTAAGGTCATCGCCATAAGGGGAAGGGTTTATTTATCAATGTTTCATGAAGTCAAAGGGACTTGCTTCATATTTAAAAGAAAACGTAGCGAATTTAGGAATTTTCGATTAATGTAAGAATCGATCACATACCCAATGATATATTAGCCTTCTAAATAGAGGCCTCTTTAAGCAACGAAAAGGGCCGGCCTCAAAAAGACCAGCCCAAACTTTTATTAGCTACTACAGTTGATACGTAACAGGCTTCCTGATACACTGTTAATTCCTACCACACCTACAGCGCCTGTATATGCAAATGATCCAGCGCATCGGCAAACAGATACCTGATATTTGCACCTCTTGCCTGCGCATTGGTAATCGCAGTACGCAGGGTATTCCTGGACGCTTCATTGGCAATATGCCCCAGGTCTCCGTTAACACTACCGGTAGGAGAGTGTTCATTCCAGCGGTTAGGCAGGAATAAATTACCGGTGGTGTTCAGATTTTGATATTCCGGCAGGAGCGTAGGAGGCTGCGTATTCGCATATACGGTGATATGCCTGTTATAAGTATTGAAGTCATGGTCTGCACCTGCGCCATCCGCATAAGGCGGTCTTGGTAATCCCAGTGCATAACTACCTGGCGCCAGGTTATTAATAGCCACTACCACGGCATCCAGGCATTGCTGCTGATTACGCACATCAATTCGCTTGCCATCAATATGGGTGAGGTCAACAGCAGTGCCGTTGGAATGATGGGAGGATGCCGGTCTGATATAACTGAGTATGCCAAACGCCGGATTCGCGCTGCTATTGTGATCCAGGGAGAAATAAAGCATTTGTGAAATGCTTTGCAGCAGGCTCAATGACGGCGTAAAGGTGTTATTGTTTAATGTATAAGTGCCATTTGCCCTGATCTGCTCCAGCTGTTGCCGGATATTAGCAGGAATCAGTACACGACCGGGATTAGACAGTATATCTCCCGCTACCTCCTGCAAGGTAAGCCCCTTGGCGGTGGCGAAACCATTGAAGCTTTGTGCGCCTGATGCTGCAGGCGTAGCGGCATCAAAACGCAGGAGGTTATTATGCTCTATGATAGAAATGAGCACATT
Source organism: Chitinophaga filiformis (assembly GCF_023100805.1). Classification (NCBI taxonomy): domain Bacteria; kingdom Pseudomonadati; phylum Bacteroidota; class Chitinophagia; order Chitinophagales; family Chitinophagaceae; genus Chitinophaga; species Chitinophaga filiformis. The sequence continues at coordinate 7,054,162 of NZ_CP095855.1, read as the reverse complement.
CGCATAATTAGGATCAGTGGCATAACCCGCACGGGCTATCTCACGGGCAAACTGACGCCCGTCATCTGTATGATTGAAGGCCTCGCGGTACCTGCTGTTGTTGACCAGGAAATTACCATGGTCATTGAAGCTTTCTACAGCATTGGCGTAAGCCCTGAAGTAATCTTTTACCCTCCAGCGATAGCGCGTGTTGCCATTGCCATCTGTAAACTGTTCAATGGATATGATCTCCGGATAGGGGTGACGACTACGATCGTTATCACTATGGATCTCAGTCGTAGTCAGCAGCTGTTTTTCTCCGCCCCAGGAAGAGCCGGCCTTGATACCGAAGAAATTAAAACGGGGAGCATGCCTGCCCCAGCCGGATTCCAGTGCAGCCTGTGCCAGCGTTACTGATGCAGGTACGCGCGTCTGGCGCATGCTGTCTACTGCATTCTGTGCATATTGTTGTATAAAGTCGTCCTGTACAGTAAGGTCGTTGGAGAAGAATGCACGGTTCTCCAAGGGGAATGACTGTGCATTGCTGGCGCCGCCATTCCACATTTCTATCTCCGCATTACGACGGTTGACCAGGCCCTGGGACGTCACCAGTGCTCCATTTTGCCTGATCTTTACCCATTTTCGCATTTCCCCAGGTACCGCACCATAATTTCCCTGATTGAGCAGCCTGCGTAAGGTGGATTGCCTGAAATTGGCGGAGCCGATATTATATACAAAGCTTACAAGTGCGTCAAACTGGTTTTGATTCAGCGTCACCAATACCTGTTGATTGATCGTCTGCTGGAAATCACTTATCCTTTCCATCAGCAGTTCCGTAGCCCGCTGATCTGTGATCCCGTTTTCATAAGGTTGTTCAGAAGGTGCACCATTACAGTTACCCTTATGTATCAATGTTCCATAACCAATAGTGCAATGACCTGCCTGATCATTGTATTTCCTGGCCCGGAAACCTTCCAGTCTCTTGATCAGATCAACACCACCGGTAGAAATGGTAGAGAACGATACCGCTGTATTAAATGCAGAAAAAGAATGGGCTGCAGATACGCCTGCCGGCCAGTGTACGATCTGTATCCTGCCATCCCAGTCATCGCTGACGCGCACTTCCCTTTCAAATTTCACGAGGAAGTCAGAAAACTTTTCCGGATAGGTAGTACCCGTGCCGGGATCTATGATGGTCAGTGTAGTGCCCTGCGGAGTACCATCGCCTTTAATGGCCGTCATGATGCGTGCATGGATGCCGAATTTGGCGTCAGAACCTTCTGCCGTAGTCACCCAAATGGGACCATGAGTACGCAGGAGCTGTTCCCAGCCCGAAATGGTTAAACTCTGGGGATATTTGAATTCGAAGCCTGCTTTATTCAGGAAGGGTACTTTTTCTGTAGCCAGCAGCCATTGATTGGCTTTGTATTTGGCAAGATAATTAGCCCCGATTGCGCCTATTGCAGTCTCAATAGAAGTAGAACGGTGGTCGCGCCAGGAAATCATCATTGTGGCCACTGTAGCCCAGCATACCAGCCCGGAAGGCTGTTTAATGACATCCACTGTACCGGGAATCTCATAATCCACCGCATCGAATGAATTGGCAAATCTTTCCACAATAGAAGCAGATCTGGCATAACCATTTGATCTGCGTCTTCCGGCGCCAAGCAGGTTGCTTACTTCAAAGAAACGATTTTCCATTTTAGAACGGATTGAGTATTGTGAAAAAATTACAGTGTTTTACCTAGTTCAAAATGCATCCCATCCTTCTTGCCTTTGAAATGTCCGCCCCAGAAGAAACCCTGTTGATTGGCGATGGCCACCAACTCTCTCACACATCCCTTTTTCCCCATCAGGGCAGGTTCCTGTCCAAATCCGTTTGTGCCGGCATTGATATCAAAAGCGGTGCCCCAGGCGTGATTGCTGAGCGGTCTTGGAGATCTGTTCTGGGTGCCGCGGATATACCTGGCAGCATATCCGCCTTCAAAGGTCAGGATCCTGTCCAGCAGTCCAGCCGCTTCCCATGCGGCCCACAATGCTTTCAATCTTTCTTCCCCTGCTTTATGGAAGTTGATGACACCATTCTGAATGACCTGGTTGCCGATCTTTTTACCATTCAGTTGGGGAATGCTTACCCGCACAATGTTGTCTGCAGCCCAGCTGTTCGTTACCCGGATGCCATCTCCGCCGAAGGTGGAGGGATCCGCTTCATAAGTGAAGGTGCCAAATTGTGCGGCGCGTTCAGCGGCGGTCAGCGGACGAATACTGGTAGGGCGTGGCGGCCAGTTGGGACCACTGGTATCCGGAGGGCTCATCTGCATACTGGGCGCCGCTTCCTCAGGTGTGACGGTCGCTACTGGTTGCTGACGCTGATACTTGTGAATATCATCCAGGTCATTCAGAAACTCCAGCGGGTTCAGTTCTTCCTCACTTTTCTTACCCGCCGGCGCCGGCGCAGTTTTCCTGGCAGGTGCCGATGGAGGAGGAGCTTCCATCATCTTGTCGAAGTCATTGAACCGGTTGGTTAGTTCCTGTGCATCTACCTGTATGGTACCCAGGTTATAAGCGTTGGCAAACTTCATATTCTGCGCAATGCGGTCAAATATGGCATGTTCATTTTTGAAACCAGGATCGTTGGCTTTCGGAGCCGCCGGTTCTTCAACGGATTGTTGCTTGCCTACATCTTCCCGGTTAACGGTCTTTTTTGCAGCCGGGTCATATACCTTCTTGCCTGAAAGAATGGCCTGCAGATCATTAACGATCTCCTCTTCTCTTGAAGAGAGAGAACCGCTGCCTTGTGCCGGGGGCTCAGGGGCATTAGGTCCCCGCATTTGTTTGATGTCTTCCAGCAAAGCGGCCGTATCCGGACTTCCATCATCGTGCTGCGCCGGAACAGGCGAATACGTTGGCGCAGCAGCTGCTTCATCTGCAACGGCTTTTTCCATCGAGAAGGGATCCAGTACGCTCGTCTGCAGTTCCTGGTGCTCACTTACCGGCGGTGCAGCAGGTGGCGTATACATGGGAACATATGTATTCTCTTCCTCTGTAGATGATTGTAATACATACTCTTCAAAATGGCTTTCATCATTTACAACAGATGCCTGTACTACATATTCTTCGAAGATCTCCCCGTTACTGTCTGCAGATGCCGCCACAACGTATTCCTCAAACGGAACATTATCTTTAACAGTGAGCACCTCTCCATTGTCAAAGCTCTGCGTCAGCGATTTCTGTTTTTTCTTTTTTGGACGGTGATGCCCGCCGTAATAATCACGGAGCAGGTCTTCATAACAGGAGTAAGGAGTTTGTTTCTTCTTCATATGCCTGTACGTTTAAAGTCTGATATTCATTTTTACAAGGGTGTAGGGATCGAAGGTCATGATCAGTTCAGATTCCTGCTGTGTGATATGCTCTTTATTCAGTAATATCTTCAGCTCACTGGCACTGAACTCCATCACTTCGGCAAGTGTACTATTGATGACAGTTACCGGTGCATACTGCTTGTCTAATGTGAGATTCTCTCCCCGTACATGCAGGTAGGGCCTTTTATTTTCATCCAGCGCAAGACTGACAGCTGTTACTTTTGGCGGTGTCTGATTTCTTCTCGACTTCTGTATCTGGTTGGCCAGCGTTTTATAATCGATCTCATTATCAGTTGCACGTTGAATATCTACCTGTTTCTTCTCTACTGCCTGCAGATCATCTACAGAACTCACACCAAGTTTGCGCAGCTTTTTCTGTGTCTTGGTGTCCACACCGATCTCTTCTATCTTGGTATCATTTTTTAAGCCTGTTATTTTGGTGGTAGCCCTGACCTGCTGGTCGGTAATAGACCCTAGCTGGATATTCACCTTCGATGCTCCTTCCTGGCCAGGTTGTGCTGTAATGAACCTGATCTGATCTCCGTCAAAAGTGGGAAAGATATTGAGGTCTATGGCGAGGTCTTTGACCGTATAGGTCAAAGGTTTGTTGATAGCTTTGATAGCCAGTGTTTCACGCGTTTTGTCCAGCTCTACTACAAGAGAGTCGACAAAATCTTCCAGGTTCCAGTATTTGTTTTCATTCGCCATCGTCAGATGCTGTATATTTTTCAGCTTTTATAGTAATGCTGTGATAAGAAGGACGGAAGCTGGTATCTACCCTGTACAAGGGCGGTACAGTACCGATCCTCACCGTTCCATCGTCATTTGTGCTGATGTCCAGTTCTACAGGGGTACCGATTTCTATTTCGTATATATAACTATGTACCCCGCTTTCCTCATCGGTGAATTCGCCGGGAATATCCAGTATCTTATCAATGATACTGTTCAGTGGCAGAAAGACTTCATCTATCATGAGGGATTGGTTTTATTGACAGGATTTAGTACAACTTTCACATTCAGTTCTATATCATATCCATCAAATACATATTCAGCGTCAGGCGCTGTATGTGTTTCTGCCGCCGGTGTTTCTTCGCTGTCATCTTCCGACAGGCTATAGCGGAATGGTTGTATCATAAACTATTGATTATTGGATTTAATGCCGAGTATTCTCACGCTGACAGGCAGGGGGAATTTCACTTTCGTGCTGCTGATCTCGTTTACATATCCATCCGGTGTAAGTGAATCAACTTTACCAAGTGTGATCTCGAACAGCTTGAATACCGGAACTGCCCATACCATGCCCTGTTCATAGGTCCTGCCTTTCATTTTAATGTTATAGATCATCTCCGAAAGATTAGACTTTGCGAAGCCTGTATTTTTGATAGCCGCCAGTTGCTCATCGTCCAGCGGTTTATTGCCATCCCATCCGTCGAGCAGTTTATTTAATTCTGAAATGCTCAGTTCTATGCCGGCCTTCATTTTGCCCGAGGTAGTATCTGTCAGGCTTTCCTTATCTTTTGCATCGACAGCCAGCTTGGTGCCTGTAATACCATTTGCCGTATGTTCTGCAGACAGTGACACCGTATAACGGGTATCGACATTTAATTCCCAGAGGGATTTCGATTTACCGAGAGAAGGCGACTGCCATATTTTGTTCCAGAAGGAACGGTAGACCTTCATGTCTGTCAGTTCCTTTTCTGAGGATACCGCATTTCCCTGTTGTTGCACAAAATAATTTTGTACAAACACGGCAGGCGTATTGCCGATAGCCTTGTATTCTTTTCCGCTGGAAGTTCTCCAGCGCACTTCTGCAAATATTTCGAGGTCTTTATACAGCGGCAGACTTAATAATTCGCTCTTCATGAATTCAAAATCCACGTTTGTATTGGCCTGGATATCTTTCTTTTTAAAAGTTTTCTCCAGCAAAAGCTGACGGCTCACCGGATCTTTGAAATAGAAAGTATAGATAGCCTTTGGCAGCGGATTTTTCGGGGCCTGGCCGACGTTCAGTTTTAGTTTAAACAACAGCTTATCTGCCTGCTGCAGCAAGGGTAGCTGCTTGCCATTGTAAGCGGACAGTTTCAATGATTCGAAGGTAAGTATCACGCCATTGCTCAGTGTATAGGCAGTGTTGTTCTGCATAAGCGAATGTGCCGTGGCCACGTTCGCAGGCGCTGCTGCAGGCGCTGCTGCCGGTTGTGCATTCTGCAATTGTGCGATCAGTTGCGCCAGTGCCGCGGGGTCGACATTGGGCGCTGCCCCGGGTTGCTGGTTCTGTAACAATTGCTGGAGCATCAGCCGTCGCTGTACATCACCTGCAAGGGTGGTCATAAGCTGATTATTTGCCTGTAGCGTCTGTAGTTTGTGTTGATTCGCAGCGTTGATGAGTTGCGGCAGCAATTGTACACCCTGCTGAATAAGGGGCCCTGCCAGGGATGCCAGCAAGGCGTCGTCAATGCCGAATACGAATGGCTTTGAGAACTGGTTAGCTTCCGTTGATGTATTACTGTCGGCACAAATACCAGCACAAAACCTGTTGTCCTGCGATTGGGCCGTGCTGACAGATTGTTGTCCGCTAAGCCCGGAGATAGCAGGAGCTACCGCCCGCATGATCGCGCCCAGCAGTCCCGTCAGCATATTGGCAGGTTGTTGCGAAGAGATATTGCCGCCGGAAGCAGGCGTATTATTCCCTGCACCTGCCTGGGGAGTCAGCATATTGATTGCCACAGGCAAAACTGCCCGCACCAGACTACCCAATATATCTTCTATGGAAGCCTGTTGAGAGAGGTATTGCTGCTCGTGAGAGATATTCCTGATGGGGTTGAAGGCTGTAGTTTGCATATCAATACTTGCTGAAGATGAAATATTAAAGCGTCCTGTATTTACATGCTGCAGTCCTGCCGGGACCCTGATCACATTCGACACAGCAGGAGAGGTGCCATTCCTGTCTTTCGCACTTAACAATTGTATGTAACAGTGCTCGCCGTCAAAATAGTTTTTGGGTATCCTTATTTCCTCCTGACTGTCGCCCAGGAAAGTGAGCTTCTTCTTTTGTTGAAAAGGAGTGACCTTAGAGATCCCATCCACCCATTTGATACCGGCCCTTTCTATTATCTGCCTGCCTATTTTAAAGCGATACCAGGTATTGGTGCCAATATCTATCGTGAAACGATAGTGCTGGCTATCTGCGGATTCCCATTGTAAAATTGCCAGGGCCATAGCAGGTAATTATTAATTAACGTGCAACAGGAGCTGCCGGCGCGGCTATACCCGGAGTATTGCCCGCCGGTTTCAGTGCAGCTACGCCACCATCAGCATACATATTGGCAAAATTGTCCAGTTTGAAGTAGTCTGTTTTAAATTTGATATTGACATGCCCTTTAAGTGTAGCCGTCATATCGTCCGTCGCTTTTTTGTCGGATGTATTCACCTGGATATTGGTGTTGGTGATGTCTGTGGTAACGGAAGGACCACCAAATATGGCGCCGAGTATACCGCCATCTGCTTCAAAGTGGGTATTAACAGTGTTGATATTCTGATCATCATGATGCGCTGAACTGGCACGGGTAGCTTTAATGGAGAACTCTACCTGGGCGTCAATTTCACCTTTTTCCACTACAAGACGGGTTACACCCATGAGCAGTACTTCTCTCAATGCTGCACGGTGTTCTTTCGCCATGTTGATCTTTGCCTCCAGTATGTGTTTCTTCACCTCTGCATCTTCCATGTCATGCTTTTCACCTTCAGGATTAGTGAGCGCCAGCTTCGAGCTGCCGTCTGCCTGTTTCTCGGTGATCACATTATATTTGTCACTGCGCGATTCAGCAAGTGTGGCAAAGGCATCGTCATCCTTTATCTTTTTGATGAAATCTGCAGTAGACTTGGTAGCTTCCTTCATTAGTTTGATGTAGCTGTCGGTCTGTTGTTTCATCACCTTGAGGTTCGCATCAAATACAGCTTTCAGCAGATCGGCCACGAACTTCGGGAAGTCGACGGCATCCACCAGTTCCTTGAACGACCTGGTATCGCCCTGGAAACCCGGGTCATATCCCTTGTATCCCATTTGCTTGCCGCTATCTGTGGCCATACTTTCTTCGAGGCCATGTTTCTGCATTTGCCTGGCAGTATAGTCGTCTATGAGCGACAGATATATACTTTTCTGATCATCGAGGGACATCGTCTTAAACACATCACTGCTACCCAACACTTCTCTTGCCTGTGCGCGGGCGAGTTCTTTGATCTGTGCCCTGGAAGGTATTACATTAATAGCCATAGCTGATAGTACATTTTGTTAGTTAGCAATTGAATTAAAAGTCCCATTCATCTTTTCCTGTGGAAGAAGGCGGTGCAGGTGCTTTGTCAGTGGGTTCATCATCCTCTTCTTTTTCAACATGCCTGTCCCGGCGACGGTAGTCCCGGTTGTCTCTCTCTTCATGCTCATCTTCCTCTTTCTGCTGCAATTGCGCCTGACTGATGATAAAGGCATCCACATTACTGATGAATGCAGAGAAGCGTTTATCATCCTCAAAGGTGCTTGGGTTGTAATCTGCGATAGAGTTGAGGATTTCGTAGCCCAGCTTGGCTTTGTTGTAGTGAATGGTTGTTTTCGGACGCTGATGTTTCATGCCTTCGTAAAGCATTTCTACCACTTTCCACCAGTTGCCACCGGCAGGAACAAGTTGTTTCACTATTTCGGGATGATTCAGTATGCGTTTGATAACGAAGTATAATTCATCGTAGATGATCGGCGATATGACGTTTGCCATACCCGAGCAATGGGTAGACAGGTTGTATTGCAGATCTTCCACTGCCTGCATAACCGTCTGACGGGATACATAGCTTTCCGGATTAGGACTGTCCTGCGCACGTTGTATATAGCGCGCTACTTCCATGATCAGTATGCGCCAGTATTTTGGGAATTCTTTGTTCACCACCACATCGTCTGTCACAGGCGCATTGCCATAGTTGAACACCTGTTTGTAGAACATGCGACGCTCCGCAGGACGGGTACGTTCAATGATCTTACCGGTTTTTGGATGTGTGAATTTATTAGAGAACACATACATCTGCAGGTCTTCCCGTAATTGTGCATCGGAGATCTGGATATTACCTCTCACCATGAACTTATGTGTGAAGAAATTGACCACACTGAAGATGTCGAGTTCTTCGCCCAGTGTCATTGAGTAGAACATCTGTGCGGCACAGCGGATATTATCAGAAACAACCTGTACGGTGGCTGCATCATCATCCAGGAAGGTTACACTATAGTCTGGTGCGCTCCCGTCCGTGTCTGTCGTATCGTCTTCCCACCCCGGGGTATTTTCAATTTCATTCATGAAGATAGGCAGCAGAATATCAATATTGCTGTCTGTTACAGGAAGAATGGAAGCTTTGATCTGTTTGATCAGCTTCGGGATCATACTGGGAGGGATGACAGGATAATACTTGGAATCTTTCAGTATATCCAGTTCACTGCTGTTATCTACATAGTTCTCCAGCGTTTTGGTTACAAATGCGCTGAAGGAAAGAGACGAAAAGGATGGATTGCCTTTGAGTATATCGGTAATAACCGGATTCTTTTCGTTATTAAACTCTACGCTCACCCTTTCCTCGTGGATATACTGGCGGGAGGCACTGATCTGTGTATAGACGATCACATTGCGGTTGCCGTACTTGTTACCAAAGATGAAATTGGTAAGCCCGTTAATTTCTGTATATCCGGCATTGTAGCCAAAGGCCAGCAGGTAGTTGACAATGTTGGGATAACTGAGGATGCTGCGGGTGTTCAGATCCAGGTTATTCCAGTTGTTGTTAAGCCGGTCTTTGAAATCGAATTTCAGTAATGACAGTTTATCTTCCGCATCAATATATTCCTCAATGCTGTAGATCTTATCATATTTGGAATTATTGATCGTTTTGTATATAACGTTGAGCAGACTGTCATCCTGCCATTGTTGTTCTCTTTTGTGGCTGTTGCCATACATTCTTGCTTTCAATGGCAGCTGTACAAGTTCGCTTATTGACGTGCCATCTACGGTCTGAAAGTCGCCTCCTTCTTTGATATAGATGGGGCTACCCAGCAAATCGTTCAGGTATGTCAGCTGCTCCTTCACATGACTGTCAATGTCAGCAGTGATACCATTAGTCGTAATGTTAGTTCTGCGTATTTTAACGCCATTTGTGGAAGGGAAAAAGTTTAGCGTTGCCATTACATAATGTTTAAAAAATTTATGATAACATATCGTTTAACAATTTGAATGAATCTGCCAGGTTAAGCAGACCGTATCCGGCTTTCTGATCCCTTACTTTGCTGGTAAGCCTGTCTGATGTGTTCCGAAGTATATAAGTGATGTCCGTATTTGTAAGTTTTTTGCCTTTTTCGTACGCATAAGACTTTAGCAAGGCCACGGCGCCACTCACGAAGGGCGATGCCTGGGATGTACCGGACGAGAGTGCGTAACCATTGTTAAGATAAGAGCTGTAGATGTTAGTGCCTGGTGCTACTACCGTGATGTCAGCGCCATAGGAAGAGAACCCGGTCATCTGCCCGGAATTGTCTACAGCGCCGACAGCTATGACATCTTCCAGAGCGCCGGGGTAATATTTTTCAGGACTGCCGTCGTTACCACTGGCGGCAACAATGGTAACGTTCTTACTGATGGCATATTTGACAATATCTTCATGAGGAAGTCCACCGCCCGAATGTTTGATGCCGAGGCTCATGTTGATCACGTCTGCACCATTATCTACCGCCCATTTTATTCCATTGTTGATGTTGTCCACGATGCCGGCGCCCACCACTTTGTTGCCGCTTCTCATGGCTGCCAGTACCCTGACCACCATCAGTGAACAGGAAGGGCAGACGCCTTCATTCATGCGAAGGCCTTTTGCTGCCAGGATGCCCGATACGTGCGTGCCATGCCCGACCTGGTCTTCGGGAAGCGCATTAATATTTAGTACGTCTCCTATGAAAGAAGAAGTATCAAGTCCCTGGAGATCTACAAAGTTCCTGCGCAGTACGATCTTGTTTTCCAGTTCCGGGTGACTGAAATTGGCGCCTGTGTCCAGCACCGCCACACGTACGTTATTCACTCCCCTGGTCCATTCTTTTGCATAGGGGAGATAGATCATTTCACCCGGATCTGCTGAGACAACGGTCATAGCACCGGCAATTTTTTCGCCGGGAAACTCTGTAGTGCCGAGCAATAAGGTTCGTACTTCTGCAATGAAAGGGAGATGTTGTATACGTTTGATAGTCTGTTCAGGTAATGCTCCGTCGCGTTGTAGGATAAGACGGAAGGTGCAATGCAGGTTAGCATTCATTTCGTCGGCACTCCATACTCTATCCCTGGATTGGGATTTGTATTCCCTGGTGACCCAGAACTTGTAGTTCGCTTCATCAAATAGCCTGTCCACATCAGGATGGAAACGTTCAACAACAATTGTTTTATCGTTGATAAAGTCCATCCAGTATGGAATAGGTGCAGGTAGTTGATCCAGCACTTCTCTGACAACTTTTATGATGATATGCTCTTTCATAAATGCATATGCAACATTGTCTGATTAGGGGCAATAACTGTTAATTGCTGCCATTCGTCAGCATTTGGGGTAATTAATATGATAAGTTTTTCATTCTACGTTACAGCACATGCAACCTGTTGCCGAGGCAGCAGCAGATTCAACCGGTAATGATATTTAAAAATAGATGAGAAGTATACAAAACCCGTACTACGGTCAAGGAAACTTTAATGCGTCGTTTATAATTATGGGGTTTTGGATGATGAAGCTAGGAAATATTGAGGAATTCACAAAAAAATAAATGTCGGCGGTCTATTGTTAAATCTCCGGCTACGAGTACCGCTACATTAAATGATCAGGCACTTTATTCGCTTGCCCAGTTTTTTACCGCGTATGAACGACTGGATTTAGCCCTGGACATTATACGCCCCCGTGTTAATCAACTGGATGCAGGGGAGAACATTATTTTCTATTTCATCAATTTGTGTTTTTTTGACAACGAAGATTACGAAGGAGATGATTTCGCCAATGCTGTGTTAAACGCGGCAAATTTAAACCGGGCCCGGTTTTGCCAGTTCTTTCAACCCGGCGATAGGGGCGGTGCCAGCTTTCAGTTGCTGGAATCGGATATTCTCAGGAAATATAAATGCGATAACTGTCCACAGTAGTATCTGGTCACCTTAATCCTTTTAACCTGTAGATATTAGCCAATCACCTTAACTATCGGGCAAAAAATCGGGCGTGTCAGCGAAGCATGAAACCCATACGAACCTACCAGTCAAACTTCAGCAAAGACACTCCCTGTGAAGGTAAAGTCATCCTGACAATTGCCTCGCCCTTATCTGTTTTAATCCATTCCGGAGAACCCAGCAATTGCAGTTGTCCTGCCTTTTCCAACTGTGCGATTTGTTCTGCGGACGGATTTTTCGGTGAGCCCATTTTCTTCCACACCTCATATGAATTACTATGCTCATCATCGATCCTGTAATGATGCATATACACTTGCTGAGGCAGACCGTTCAGTTGAACAGTTACTTGTTTGCCGCCTTGTTTTACGTCATCGTCGTGATAGTTCCACAACATGACAGTGGCTTCATGTGCATCTTTACAAGCCAGTCCGTTAATGTCCGGATAAGATCTTCTGAAACTTGAATCGAGTGCTGTACGCAGATCATAGCCCCGATCAGAATGAATATATACTCTCTTACCCTTCATCATACCAAACATGCGGAACACATTCAGAACGGGCTTATCTACGCCGTTAGTAGCCAGGTCCCGAAAGCCAAAGAACCAGGGTTGATTCTCAAATTCGAAGGACCAGGATACGGCGCCTTTGAAGTTGACCTTGTACTGATCCGCCAGGGCATACTCGCGGGCAAGGGAGGCAGCGGTGTAACTGGAATACATAGTACCATTACGATAGGCATTTTCCGGATTGGTGTGCATGCCACAGGCTGCGCAACCTTCAGGATCGGATTCACCAATAATGACAGGGATATTCTTCAGTTGCGGATAAGATGCTACCAGTTTGAAGCCTGCTTCAATATCTCTTAACTGGGTTCCCATATTCATCCGTACATGGCCATTCACCAGCTGGGGCGCTCCCTTAGCATGAAACAATATAGCATCTACCGGCGCACCTATTTTTTTAGTGACATAATTGGTATCTGAAAAGCAATGTTTAACAAAGGCATGTAACCATTTCTGAGCGCCTTGTCCACCGGTCCCCGCGACGTTAATGCCTCCTATCTTAGCGCTGGGTAAAGCACGTTTCACGGCGTCAGCAGTATAGTCATAAAGCTTAAAGAATTCTTCCATGCTGGCTTTCCAGTAAAATCCGTTAGGTTCATTCCACAGTTCCCAATACCAGCTTTCTACTTCTTTCTGACCATAGCGCTGTACGGAATGTTTTACCCATTGATACACCAATTCTGCCCATTTATTGTAATCCTTCGGAGGGTACGCCCAGCCGGTAATGATATCGGAATATGGGTCGCCAGGTTTCCAGTAATGACGATAAGGCTCCGGTTTAGTGGACAATGCCTGCGGCATAAAGCCAATTTGCGCCAGTGGTTTCATGCCCCGTTGGATATAGGTATCGAAAATACTGTCAATGATCTTCCAGTTATAAACGGGATTGCCATTGGCATCTTCGGTATAGGCGTTTGTTGATCCCCACTTCAGTGCAGCCTGGCCGTCACCGCTGACCAGCAGGCTATGAGCACGTACATATACAGGCACAGGCGACAAAGCGGCTATTTCTGAAAGCAGTTTTTTCCCATCCTTCATGTAGGTGTAATTGGGCTCATCGTAACCAAACCAGGCCCAGGCCGGATACATAGGACCAATGGTCTTGTTCAGATCAATCCTGATTGTTGCAACAGCATCATCAACAGCTGCGGTTTTTTGTGCATAGCTTTTAAGGCTGGACAGATGAAGGTTAAAAAACGCAATAGCAATGAACTGACAAACCATTAGATACTTTCTGAACATACGGCTGTTTTTAGATTATCGTCTGTTGTTGGATACAAGGAGCAAAATGTTTCCAGACCACCACAGTGTGGCCTGTCTATATTAGCAAATTCATCCGGCAATATTTCATCAGTCAGCAGCTCGTATAGACAGCGCATGATGAAATATATTCAGCGGATCCCATGCAGCTTTTACCCGCTGTAAACGTGGATAATTCTCTTTATAATAAAGCGTATACCATGGAATGCCTGACTGATTCCATTCCGGGCTTGCATGGTCTGTATCCGGATGGTTGATCATACTGCCGTCGGTCTGTTGATTGGGCACAGGTACGCCGCCAGAACCGGAAAAGAGATCCTTGTAGAAATTACGGACCCAGTCCAGGCTTGGCGCGGCGCCTGCGGGATCGACCCAGCCAGTGTTGCAGGCCACATCCATGATGCAATCGCGTTGTGCGGACGCAGTAGCGGCAGGAGATATTGTGTTGACTTTTCCTCCATAGGTGGCCATGCCTAACATGCCACCTATAGGTGCTGCTGCAGTAAGGTATTTGTAAGCCGTGGTTATCTGGCTGTCAGTGAAAGGTTGCCGGAAAAAGGCGTCCTTTACCTTTGCCTGTACATTATCAAAGCCCGGCTGAAATAATTCCGGAAAGGGATTGAGTGCAAAGCGTAACCAGGGACTTTCTTCTATCTGCAACGTATAGTGTAAATCCAACGGTGCTGCCACGGCCGCCAGATGCCCGTCTATCAGGCTGTGAGCATCAGCTGCTGTGGAAAGACCTTTTATTTCTATCTTTCCCAGGTTGCGGTGACCTAAAAAGAGGGTACTGAATAACTGTGTGTAAGGAGAATCGGGACCACTGTGCTGCAGGCTCCAGCTGCCAAAGTTTTGTACGAGGCGGGAGAACGATGACTCATCAAAGTCTTTCCAGTCCCATGCCAGTCTGAAGATGCTGACAGATGCCGGCGCTTTCGGTAATGCTGTAAAAGGATCGGTTCCATCCACATCAGGCGACCGCAACCAGTAACGCGTTACAATGCCAAAATTGCCACCGCCTCCTCCTGTATGTGCCCACCATAGTTCGCGGTTAGGATCATTTGCTTCACGCGTGGCAATCACACTGAAGGCTTTACCTGAAGCGTCGACAGTGACCAGCTCTATGCCATACAGATAATCTGCCGCTAGTCCATATTCCCGGCAAAGAAACCCAAAGGCTCCTCCCAATATATGTCCGCCTATGCCTATACCAGGATGTTCGCCGGCAGGAAGCACCACTCCCCAGCCCAGGAATAATCTGCGGTACATTTCGCCGACTGTCGCACCGGCTTCCACCGCAAAGGCCGCTTTCTCTGCATCATAATAAACGCCGGTCATCAGTGATATGTCGATAAGCACCTGTACAGCCGGGTCTGATACAAAGCCCTCGAGGCAATGCCCGCCACTGCGTACTACTGGCCGCCGTTTACTGTTTACTGCCTCCTGGACAGCCTGGACTACGTCCCGGGTAGACTCCGGAAGACAAACATATTCAGGTTTTCCTGTAAAGCGTTTGTTAAACCTTTTTCCGGCAAGGTCGGAATAGCGTATGTCGCTGGGTATGATCTTTTCCATATTCTAAATATAAAAAAATGGCGCCCAATCGCTTTGTTGTTTTAAAACAAGATAATATTATAATTTGTCAATTCGACACAAATGACTCCCCTGATTATTAAGCCCATTTCCACAGGATCATAAAATGGAGGGGGAGGCGCTTAAAAATTTGCTAAATGGTTTAACAGAAAATACCTAACTTTCGGCTTCCTTTACTATCAGTTACGCATATACCTATATTTGATGTAATGAATAAAGGTAACCCTGATCATTAGTGACAATTGAAAACCATGAATTTACCATTTATTGAGATCATTGAGTGGTTCGAGAAAGACCCCAATCTGTTAATGTGGCAGTTTCCTCAGCCTGAAGCCGACATTAAGAATGGCGCCAAGCTGGTTGTTCGTGAATCCGAAAAAGCGGTATTGCTGAATGAAGGCAAACTGGCTGACGTATTCGATGCCGGAACACATACACTGACTACCGAGAATATTCCCTTCCTGACAAAGCTAAAAGGATGGAAATATGGTTTCCAGGGCCCTTTTAAAGCGGATGTTTATTATTTCTCTGTTAAACAGTTTGTGAACCTGAAATGGGGAACACCTGCGCCTGTTATCCTGCCGGATAAGAAATTCGGCCAGGTGCGCCTGAGAGCCTTTGGCAGCTACAGTCTACGCATCTCAGACCCTTCAAAGTTTTTCAGAGAATATGCAGGTACATTCCCATACCTGTTCGTTCACGAACTACAGAACAAACTCCGTGATTACATTGCACCCAAATTTGGAGAAGTATTGGCGCAGGCGCAGATACAGGTATTGGACATCGCGGGTAACCTGAGTGCCCTGAATGAGAAGATAAGACCCCTCATCCAGCCATATTTCGATGCATTTGGTATTGATGTAACGGAATTTACTGTAAGCAGCGTTACACTGCCTGATGATGTAGCGAAGCATTTTGATACCGTTACCAATATGAACATGGTAGGAGATATGGATGCATATCTTAAATTCAACCAGGCGGCCGCTATAGGTCAGCAGGGCACTGCCCTGAATGATGCTGCACAACAGGGTGCTGCCATGGCCTATATGATGAGTGCAATGAACGCCCCAAAACCTGAAAGTAAACCTGCGGAAAAACAGGATGATCTTGAAGCCAGGCTGAAACAGCTGAAAGCGCTTCATGACAACGGACTGATAGACGCAGAAGAATACAAAGCGAAGAAGGCAGAGATCTTAGCCAAATTATAATATCGCGTAATGCAGGAAGAAAATAAAAAATTGTCGTTCATTGAACGAATGAAACAACGTGCTGTTTCACAGCAAACCTATGGGGGACAGGCTGAAAATACCCAGGCCAACACAGGAGAATCTGCTTGTCCTAATTGCGGCGCCGGCCGTGCCAAACAGGATGGATTGACACATTGTGCCTACTGCGGGCACGCTTTCATCACAACGACGCTTACCGACGGTAGCTACATCAAAAAATCAGATAACTCTAATAGCTGAATATGGGTTTATTTAATTGGGGCCAATCACAGGAAGACAAACAACAATACGAGGCGTTTAAAAGTGAATTGAATACCCTGGAAGGCCGTTTGGACACCTTCCTGGCAAAGCTGGATGAACGCGTGAATATATTGCTTAGCGGCTTCATGGAAGAAGCGCCTTCCGTAATGGCAGAAGACGACCGCTTCGGACAGGCATATCATCGCTTTTCATCTGCTATGAAAGGACAGGCATCCAGCATGCGGGAAAAATTACGCGAGGTACTCGAAAAGCAGATTGAGCCCGTATATCAACGATATGCCGATGTATTCTCTGCGGAAAGTGAAGCTTACCGGCTGCTGCGTGACTGGCGGCATCGTTGTGCAAGAAAAGCTGATGAATGGGAAGATCAGCTGCACCATCGTGTAGAAGAGGCAACAGAAGAGGTAGAGAGAAAGGATTATGAGCCCATCTTTGAGCAGATGATGAATACCTACTGGCAACAATCTAAATTGGTCAATTGCAAGCAGTGCGGGGCTAACCTGGATATAAAACAGGTATACTATTATAGCGCCTATGTGTCATGTAATTATTGTCAGACCCAAAACATCTTCGAACCCGGTGCAATGGGCCGCGACATTGAGCATATTGCCAGGAAGCTGGCAGAACAACGTAGTAAACATTTTATCGATGCGCATCAGCAGAGAAAAAATGAAGAACAAAGTCTTTATCAACAGATGCATGAATTGCAGCTGTCATTGAGCGCACAGGAGCGGATGACGAAAAGTGGTCCCGGCTATGAAAAGCTCCGCTTGCTGGATGCGCAAAGAGTACAGGCCGAAAACGAAGCGCCTGAATTGCTTGACAAATATTACAGGAACATCTTTGACGAGCTGACGAAGTTATTGCCTGACCTGGAAGAGCATCACGAGAAGTTCTTCAGGTCTTTGCAGGCCAATTACCAGCGATATGAAAGTAAACGTAGCACGAATCTATAGTTAACTATAAAAACAACAGACCATGGGACAAAACAACCCCTTATTTGAACCTATTCACGGCATCAGTTTGTACGATTACTCCGCCGCCAATGCAAAGATTGCAAATGGCGTTGCTGTCGATATTATTTGTGGTGCGCTTGGCGTAGAAGTACCCGTTTGGGAAGATGCCAGCCAGGGATGGGTACAACGTATGCAGGAAGATGCTGACTTCGTTGTTATCTCTGAAATGGGTACTTTATTCGGACAAGCCGACCAACATCCCAAATTGGGTCATCTCCAGCCGGCAGCCGGCGCAGGAAATACGCTGCAGCTCGAGCGACTGGCTACTGATCGCTACTTCTATGAGGAATTGTGTGGTGCACGTACTGCCGCATATGAAGCTGGCCTCGATGGCGCGAGATGGATACAGGATAACTACGGCATCTCCCTTGGCGATTTCCAGCAGGTAGCTATGCAATGGATGGAACAGCAGAAAGACCTGAGCAGCGAGGAAATAACGGAATATGTGGATCATATGGAGGCGAAAAGACAAGAGTATGCGAAGAGATTTGCTGATGAAAATGGTGGCAATATAGCTGACGATGTGGAGTTTTAATTACTCAGATCCGTCTTTCAGGATATAACATAAGGAAACGCCTTTCAGTTGAGAAAATTGGAAGGCGTTCCTATTGAAGTAAATAACGTCAGCCCTTATATACGGCAGCAAATTCCTCCGCAAAATCTCCCAGCTTAGTCTTGCCATAAGTTGCCGGTTTATTTTTATCATAATCTTCCCACAAAATACCGTTCCTTATTGCCGTACCCATTTCTACAAAAACGCTTGCAACAGCGGGCGATAAACCCGCTCCGGTCATACCCGCCAGGCTGTCTTCATCACTGAATTCGACCCATGGCAGATCAGGCTTTCCTATTGCAGTACCCAATGCCTTAACGATTGCTGCTATCTTTTGATCATCACTGATCACATAATAGTAGCTTTTACCGCTGAAAGAGCCCTGTAAGTCGCTTGCAGCTGCTGCTGCAATATCCCGGGGATGCACCAGCACCAGTCTTGCATCCTGGCTGTAGTTACTGCCAAGGATACCATTTTTCTTTATCATGTCAATATTAGTAAAGAAGTTGACATAAAAGAACCCCGCGCGAAGATGTTTAACAGCCACATTATCCAGGGCGTTTAAGGTCTCTTCCACATCATGTAATCCCGCTATCGGTCCTGTACCCTTATCAAGATGAGCGCCAATGCTGCTCAGGTTCACCACACGTGCTACGCCCGATGCCCTGATGGCCGCTGCATAGTTTTTGCCCATATCGCCAATATATTGACGGTAATCGGAAGCGCCAAAATTTGGCGGCACCATTGTATAAATCGCATCTGCACCTGTGAATGTCTTAGTCAGGAATGCAACGTCGGCTATTGAACCAATAGCGGCTTTTGCGCCTAAGGCCCCGATGGCCTCCACTTTGCCAGCATCACTACTGATGACGGTTACATCATGGCCTGCGGCTGTTAATATCCCTGTAAGTGGCTTGCTGATATGTCCCAGTGAGCCTGTTACTATTATTTTCATACGATAAATGTTTGTTTGTGTTCGAGGCAAAACTATCTTTGTACAAACTTTTTTACAAGTACCTACCCGAAAGTAAGTAGCTATGACTAAAGTGAAAGAAAGCTCAACGAGGAATTACAATAAAGGCATTGCTGAAATGACCTGTCCCATCACTTATGTTCTGAACAAGATCGGCGGCCACTGGAAACCAATTATCCTCTACTACCTGATTAGCGGTCCTAAACGCTACGGTGAACTGAAGCGCCTGATTCCTGCCATTACAGAGAAAATGCTGATACAGCACTTGAAACAATTGCAGGAGGACAATTTAATAAACAGAAAGGCAGAGGATATTGTTCCGCCGCATGTTGTTTACAGCCTTACACCATCCGGTGAGGAGCTGGGGCCGGTATTGATGGCAATGGCTGAATGGGCAATAAGGGACAATGCAAAATATACAGGCTTTACTGCCACTGCAGACACCTCCGTTAAATAAAAACAATAAGCGCCCCGCAGGCGTATCATGATGGTATACCTCACAGAAAGAGGTAAGGCCAATAAGCTGTATAGAACTTACTATGGAAGAGAACTGTTAAGAGTTTGCTAAACATAGCCGACCCTTTAAATTTTTCGATTAAACCCGTGTCAAAGAATCAGAAAAAATTAAAGGTCATGAAAAAGATAATAGCAATACTGCTACTTGCAGTAACGGTTCAAAGCGCTTCAGCAATGGTTCCCAATGGCCCCGTAAGAGGTATTCATGGTGGTGGCTTCTACCCGAGAACAACCGTAGTGGTAGGCGGCGGCTTCTACAACCCTTACTTTTCTCCTTTTTATTACGGCTACCCGTATCCATATACAGCTGCTGTGCCTTACCAGCCAACAAAGCTGGATATGCAGATAGCAAATATCAGAAATGAATATGCGGATAAGATCGAATCGGTAAAACTGGATAAAGATCTGAGCGGTAAAGAAAGACGTGCACAGGTAAGGGAATTCAGGAGAGAACGCGATCAGGCAGTCCTTGAAGCGAAAAGGAACTACTACAAATCATAATGTTAAAATTTGGTTCATGCAAGAAGGGGCATATCGAAAATTCGATGTGCCCTCTTGCATTTATAGACACCGTGTTGGCTTCCCGCAATGTAAGAGTCCCTTGTATTTATTTTTGATGTGTATTCATTGTAGCTTGTGCCCGGCCGGCTTTTTTCTGCCGGAGTGATAATATCACTTCATACACATACAGGGGAACAGCCCATCCCATCCAGAAAAGGGAAGGGGAAATATCAGCAAAATTCCCAAGCGATTGTACAACAGGTAGTTTTATTGCCAACCCCGATATCACAAAAGCCAGCGTCACAATATAACTCCTGGTCATCCACTCTTTGTGCAGTTTGATCTGCCTTTTACGCACGGTCCACCATGCAATGAACGATGAGGATATCCATACGCTTACCCATACCTGTAATGAAAATGCATATGCCCAGTTGATGGCATAGGCGGTGGTGAAAGCCAGGATCACTGCACAGGTACTGCTTGCCAGGATAGCCAGGAGATAAAGGGTGCCGATGATGCGGTGCAGCTTCCAGTTGTTGGTTCTCAGCCGCTCCCAGAATTGCAAAGGCCCGAGAACGAGCGCGCCTCCTCCGGCAGTAATATGGAGCAGCAATACCCATTTCAGTTTAAAGTATTTACCAAGTGCTTCCGGGGTAAGTTGCAGGAAATGATCAGCACCATGCATGAAATACCAGGTGGTGGCTACAATGGCAGCCCAGATCATTACTTTAAGGACATCGCTTATCCCCCGTGAAGGAGCGGCAGCAGATAAATTTTTCATGTTCAATAGGTCATTAATTGAACACAAAATTCGATGAGGGAACTGTTGAAATCAATAACCGAAAAATTATTCGGTAGCAGAAATCAGGCAGGAAGACGATTGCGGCCCTGAACTTACCTTCTTCACCTTCCCGGAATAGGCCGCTCCCCATTGATCCATCGATACAATAACAGGAAGAAGGCTTTTGCCCATATCAGTAAGGGAATAATCTACGTGTAAAGGAAATCCTTTCCGTACTTTCTTTGTGACAATACCGTAATATTCAAGCTCTTTAAGTTGCATGTCAACCACCCGTGGCGTCGCAGCAACAAGTTGTTTATGTATTTCGCTGGGCCTTGTGTGTCCTCTGCTGATAAGATCTACAATACAGGGCTTCCATTTTGCACCAAGTACTTTCATGAATACAGTGACACCACAGTCCAGGTCTTCGGGAGTCTTTCTTTCGTATGTCTGCATAACATTTAATTTGGGTCATTAGCATTGCAGTCCATGTTACTGCCGTTGTCTTTGTTATGCAATATAAATATTTTTCAGTCCTGCCGGTCCTGACTGAGTTCATCGTTGAGTGGATTACTTACAGTAGTGGGCAGGACTGAAAAAAGCCATAGTAATGGTTCAAAACAATTTTTCTTCAGGAGGTGTCACTCCCGCAAGACGCAGATACACGGTAGTTTGTCCACGATGATGCGTTTGATGCTCAAATGCTTTTTCTAATGCAACTCTCCTCGTCATATCGAATTTGCCGAATAAGGTGATTTTTTCGTTCAGTTTATCTGCCGGCAGATTTTTAATATCATTGATCACGAAGTCATATCCTTCCATGACAGCTTTGATCACTTCAGCCTTTGACTTGTTGCCTGATTTTTCAAATTCCCCCATACCATATGGGCTTTTTTCACCGGTAGCTGCCGCTACCAGGCCATAGTTGGCATCTGTAATGTGCAGCATCTGGTCTGCAAAAGAGCGCATTTCTGGCTTGGGCTTCAGGGCATAATCTTTCTCCGGCATGGCATCGAGATATTCTTTCGTATAAGCTTTTGCCCTTTCCCATTCTTTTACCATTTCCTCATTTGTTGACTGGGCAATGCAAATGCCGGATAATCCAATAAACAGTGTGAATACCTGAATGAATAAAAGTGCTTTCATTGAATGTGTGTTTTTTTGAACAGTAAAAAGCTTTAGCAAACCTGATGTGACACAAGAGAACTATCCTAAGAATACATTTAACATAGTTGAAGGGGCGATCGGCTGTATTATAAATTCAACAATTCAGTTAAGGGATTTGTTTAGCGACATGGGGAACGGTAGCTGTTTCCGCGCACTGATACAGCTGAATGTACGGAAATGCGAATATCTGTATATATGACGATGATTGTAAACAAATCTGACTAATCTCAGCAGGGATAAATAAAAAAGCCTTCAGATAATTTGCTGAAGGCTTTACATAAGCTGCTATTAGATTTTTGTAGGAACCTGCAGCAGGCTCAACATAGTTGACTCACTTATGCTATCTCAATAGTACGGGGTGCTTTTTGTTTAGCTTCTTCCCGTTTTGGAATAGTGAGATGTAAGAGACCGTTTTCGTAACGGGCAATGATCTTATCCTCATCTACCACATTTTTAGGTAGTTCAAAACTACGCTGGAATGACTGGTAGCTGAATTCCCTCCTGGTATAATTATCATCTTTCTTTTCCTGTTGCTGCTGTTTGCTGGATGAAATAGTCAGCAGGTTATCGTCAAGTGTAACTTTAAAGTCTTTCTTTTCCATACCTGGGGCCGCTACTTCTACTTCATAGTTGTCGGCAGTTTCCCTGATGTTTACAGATGGAACTGTAGTACTGGTTGCTGAGAAATTGTTGTTTCCCCAGTTGAAGAGTTCACGGCTAAAGAAGTCGTCGAACAGCGAAGGGAGTGAGGAAAATGTGTTTCCATTCCTTTTGATGAGTGACATAATAAACCTCCTTTTAATTAAGTGAACAATTATTATAAACCTTGGTGATCAGGTTGGCCAACCTTACCGCCGAAACCTGTTCAAATGAGGTGCCACCGGGCCCTGAACTGAATTTTTTGCAGAGGAACTGAAATTTTTTCTCTTCGCCGGGAACAAATGTCAGGATAATCGTTAATCTCCCTTTTTCATCCTTTCTATAGTATCGAGCATAGTGGCATGTTCTGTTTCATCAGCCAGGGGCAATGCCAGTATCTGCCACCGGATACCCTCTTCCTGGCGCCCCGATTGGTATAACAGTTGGGCATTCCTGCTCATATACTGACTGAATGCATGACGCTGCCTGACGGGAATGTTGTTGCCGTATTTCCTGGCATAGGGAATAATGGCACTGGAAAAATTGGCCCAGTCATCGCGTTGCATACTGTAAATGGTCTGGCTCATCAGCAGGACTTCCTCGCCCGTATCTCCGTAAAGTGATACGAGGCGGCTGCCGAAAACGGCCCAGTCGGGCATACTATCCCTGGATTCAAGGTAGGGGATGACCTCTTCCTGGAAGATCTTATTCATTTTCTCTGCATGGATGCGGGTACTGTCTGCCGAATGCTGTGCATAAAGGGAGGTGGACAACAAACAATAAAGGGTCACTACAAATGGATACATGATAATGGCATTTATGAAGGGATCTTATGAAGTTAATTTAATAGATAATAACTTTACTTAGGAGACAGGGAATTTAACGATAAGCACCTTCATAGAACCTTAACCTTGGCATATAGCGGGGAACACTTATATTGTAAAAACTATCTATTGTTCTCATTTAATGGTTCGTCATGAATGTTACTACAATTGTTATTGTCGTGTTGCTGGCAATTGCACTCATCGGTTTTCTTATTTTAAAGAACCGCAGGGACCAGAAGACCTTGTTGAAAGATGACCCTGTAGAGGATGAAATGGAAGAGCAACAGCGAAGGAAAGACAAGCTTTAAGGCTTTTCCCTCCGGCCTTTTAAGCGCCGGGTAATTGTTCTGCACAGGTTACAGGCCCCGGGGGCACCCCTTGTTTTCTCCGGGGAAAGCCGTACTTTAGTTTGTACCCCGATAGATACATGTACCCTTGAGCGGGCCCCCTTTTGACACATACTTAAACCAATTATCATGGGAAATAATTCCACAGAGCACATCAATGAAGCAATGAATAATGAAGTTGCTGAATCAAAGAAGATCCCATCTGTGATGGAAGCACAGAAAATGCTGGCTTTACAGAATAACATGCTTTACGTAGGCGCAGACGCTTATATTGGTAATCCATATGCTCTTCTGGGAACAGTGCTTGAGATCAGGAAGACACAGGCCGATTGCCCTACCATTGCCAATACGGAAAATGCATCTATAGAATTCTCGGCATTTAAGATCCCCGGTATCGAGATCGATGAAACGTCCAAGATAAAGGAGCCAATTAAACGGCAGTCTATCCTGGTAGATCAGAAGCTGGCTGTGGAGTTAAGTTTCCTCAATTACCTGACCGCCGAATTTGAAGGAGAATCTTCCTTCAGCCTGATGGTATTCGATCAGGCGGCAGGGCTGGTGAACCGTGATAGCGGGTCCTGGGATAAAGGTGTACAGGCCTGGATGGCCAACAACAAAGCAAGCATCCTCGATGATCCTGCTGTATGTTACGTGTATGCCGTGATAGGCTTTGTACAGAAATATATCATCCGGCGTAAATATACGAAGTTCACAGCCGGAGCCAAGGGTGGCGCCTTTGGCGTTAATCTGAATGGCCAGCTGTATACCAGTTCTGAAGACTATTCACTGGATGTACGCTACGGTCTGCAGACGGTTATCCTGAAACGGCCTGCCGTCACGAAATCGCTGTTTGCTGAGAAAGAAATACTGGCAGAAGCAAAGGAAGATGAAGCAAATCTCTTCAGCGCTATTGCGAAACAGCGCAGTTTTACGCTGAAATAAGCCTTGGAGGGACAGGCAAGAGAGAGCGGAAATGCATGCTTTCCCTTGCCTGTCCTTATCAGGTTAAACTTTGCTCTTCGTTCTCTTGCTTTTAGCCTTGCTTTTGGTGGTAGTAGATTCCTCCGCAGGTACATGCTGCTGAATGTAATCCTTCAGGGTAGTTTTCAGTTTTACCTGCACGGTATTTTTCTTTTCAGGCATAGCCTTTCCTGATATCACAGCATCCGTCATTTCTATAAAGTTCCTGATGGCGTCCGGCGAAAATCCTATTTCACGTAATGTGCTTTCCCACTGCTCTTTAGGGATCTGCACTGCTTTTACTTCCTTGCCCAGCGCATCAGAAAAGGCTTTGGCCACATCGTTACTACTATAAGCAGCAGGACCAGTCAGCTCAAATATTTTTCCATCTTCTTCCTCTTTCTGTATCACATTTGCTACAAAAGTCGCTACTTCCTCTGGCGACACCATTGGAATAGACAGCTCCGGCGGAAAAAAAGTAGGCAATGTACCATTGTCTATCACAGTACCCAGATACATCATCCAGTTGCTGAAATAATAGGCCGGACGTACGAAGAGCTGTTTCAGCGGCATACCCGTAAATGCATGTTCCAGCAGATAAGACATCACCAGGTTCCCCGTTCCTGTTTCGTACTGTGCGCCAATGGAAGAAAGGCCTACTACTTTTTTAATAGGCGAACTGGCTAAGGCTTTCCTGTAGTTTTCGAGAATATCTTTTGTCTCGCCGATCACATTTCGCTCGTGACCGCTTTCGGGTGTGAGTGCAAAGAGCGTGCTGCCATCCTGGAATGCAGCCACCAGTGCGGGTAGATCACTGACGTCGGCAACCGCAACAGCGGCGCCTGTTTTTTCCAGTTTACCGGCTTTCTTTTCATCTCTGACAACGCCTTTGACCGATTCCCCTTTTTCTATAAGCTGGGTAACAATAGCAGAACCAACTTGTCCTGAAGCTCCAAGAATGACATGCATAATGACTGTGATTTTATATCAAAGGCTCCAAAAATTAGTCCAGCGTTATTGTGGAAAAAAAGATACAGGCTACCTGTTTAGCACAGATAGCCTGCCGCGGATAGGAATAGGGCAGGGGTTAATCCTGGTTAAAGGTCAAAAATTCATCACTGGCATCATTGTCATCTTTTAGTTTGATCTCTGTGGCAGTGACCGATATGATTTTCCAATCATCTGTCAGTTCTCCCAATGGCTTATTGGCATCACCTTTTGCACCAAAGTCAAGGTTAAATTCCGTAGCACTGCTGTTAATGCTCCATGTGCCGTTCCTGTTCGTACTGTTTTTCGATGCAAGGGCCGATCCGTTACTGTCAAACGTAAAAGTGTAGCCATCGAAATCGCTGGTCTCATTTGTGCCGCGCTCAGTGAACAACGTTACCCGCCATGTACCAGTTGTAGGTGCGTCCCGGTCAACGGTTGGCGCAGGATCGTTATTGTCCTTGCTGCATGACAGCATACACGCAGAGAATAGTATTGCCGGTAATAAGCTGCTTCTTCTCATAACGGAAATTTAATGTGGGGATCTATTGTATTAATACGGATAGATCATGTGTTTGGTTGCCTGCCCTTACCAATTTGTAATAAAATTTCCCCGGATAGGTCTTTGCCGGTTTCTGTCCGCCCTGAAGGACGCCAGGTGAAGGTGTTAGCCGCTGATAGTTCCCGCTATATGTTTGATATCAATTAGTTATGTTTTAAAATAGATTCATCAACTAAATTTTTCTTTTTAAAACTATATATTTAGTTTTAAGGTCAAATACCAACAAGATGAACAACCTGAACAGGACATTATGCCTGCTTTTGCTGTTATGCAACACAACCAGGGTCCTTGCCCAGTCTTCCGTGAACAGGAACCGTGTAATGGAATACCTGCAGGACCAGCAGTATGACGAGGCGATTGCCTATCTCCGGCCGGCGGTGGACAGTAATGATGCCCGCCAGGTAGCCCTGCTGGCTTATACGTATTATCAGGCAGGAAAGGTACCGGAAGCGGTAAACTATTATGAAAAGGTATTGCAGCTCGACAGTAATCACCTGACGGCCCACCAGTGCCTTGCTGTGATCAACCTCCAGCAGGAACGTCCGCTGACGGCCCTGTCGCATTATAAAAAAGTGGTCCAGCTTCGTCCTCAAAGCGCTGTTGCCTGGAAGCAACTGGGCTTCGCTGCCTTCTCTTCCTTTCAGCAGGATTCCGGTTTCGCCTGGCTGAGTAAGGCATATACACTGAATCCATCCGATGCCAGGGTCGTGTCACGACTCGCGGAAGAATGGATAGAGAGAAAACGCTTTGGTGCAGCAGATACCCTGATAAACACTTTCCTCGCTAAAGATTCGTCGTCCGCAATCGTCCTGATGACAGGCGCCAGGACCGCCTACCTGCTGAAAGATTATCAGCGCACGCTGATATTGGGAGAGAAACTGAAGCAATTGAACATCTCTTCCTCCAATACCTTCATCTATGTGTCGGCAGCCGCTTTTTACCTTAAGAAATATGAGGATTGCATTGCCGTAAATGAGTATCTCACTGCGCGGAATGCCAGTTCTGAAAATATCATTTATTACGCTGCTATGGCTTATACACAGCTAAAGCAGTATGAAGAAAGCAATAAGCTGCTGCAAACCTGTATCAATATGGCAAAGTCGCCCGGCCTGGATAATTACTATACGGGCATGTCTGTCAACTATGAAGCATTGGGCCAATACAAACCCGCTATTGCCAACCTGGATACAGCCTATTACATGTTCCATCAGCCACTGAAACAATATAGTATCGGCCGCATTTACGATGCGCATCTGAAGAACGATGCTATGGCCACACGTTATTACAGGCGCTATATCCAGCTGTATAAAGGAGAAACACCGGAAGAAAAGGAAATTTACAACTATCTGAAAACACGCATTCAGAAATAGCAGCGGGCTTTCTCCCTATGCCTTGCTCCGCACCTTAAATAGGCTTAATTTTATGCGGCTTTATAACCGGCAGCGTCACAACTGCCGGTTATTATTTGCATAAATATGAATTCAATGATGAGTAAACAACCCGAACTGAGAACTGTCAATGTGACCAGGTATGTGACTCCATTGCGTGAAGGAGGCTCCTTACCTGCCATCGCAGAGGCAGATGATGGGTTCCTGTACGTACTGAAGTTCCGTGGCGCAGGACAGGGAATTAAGGCTTTGATCGCTGAAGTGATCGGAGGAGAGATAGCCCGCAGATTAGGTATGAAAGTACCGGAGATCGTTTTTGCCAACCTCGATAATGCTTTCGGTCGCACCGAGCCGGATGAAGAGATCCAGGACCTGCTGAAGGCCAGCGAAGGCCTGAACCTGGCCCTGCATTACCTGTCGGGCGCCATTACCTACGATCCTACAGTTGCTGTGATCGATCCGCTGACGGCCTCCCGTATCGTATGGCTGGATTGCCTGCTCACCAATGTTGACCGCACCGCCCGAAATACCAATATGCTCATGTGGCATAAAGAACTATGGCTCATCGATCATGGCGCTTCCCTGTATTTCCACCATTCATGGGATAACTGGCAGGAACAGGCCAAACGCCCCTTCATACAGGTGAAAGACCATGTATTGCTGCCCCAGGCTGACGGACTGGAGAAAGTGGATGCCGCCTTCCGTGAGATCCTGACGCCTGAACAGATTCGTGCGATCATTTCCGTGGTGCCCGATGAATGGTTGCTTACATTATCCCATCATGGTACGCCAGACGAAATAAGAGCCGTATATGCGGAATTTTTGATCACCCGGATAGCCAATTCCGGAATATTTGTAAATGAAGCGCAAAATGCAAGAAAAACACTTATTTGAGTACGCTGTCATCCGCGTTATGCCGAGAGTGGAACGGGAAGAGTTTCTCAATGCCGGTGTCATTCTCTATTGCAAAAAACACAGGTTCTTACAGGCAATGATTACGCTGAATGAAGACCGCTTGCGTGCATTTGCTCCGGAAACAGATATCAGTGAAGTAAAGACATACCTCGAGGCTTTTGATTGTATAGCCAAAGGTGGTAAGCAGGCCGGTCCGATCGGACAGCTTGATCTTGCTTCCCGCTTCCGTTGGCTGACTGCCACGCGAAGCACTGTCGTACAGGCGGGAAAGGTACATCCCGGTCTCTGCGAAGATCCGGAGAAAGCCCTGGTCAGACTACATGAACAACTGGTACTATAAATACCTGAAAAAGAGGGTATATGTTAACTTTTCTATACCCTCTTTTTTGTAGCTTGTTTTTATTTAGATTTACAGCAAACAACCCCAATACTCCATGTTATTGCAAACAAGCACCTTACAACTGTTCCGCCCCAAAGAGGCCGATTCCCTTTATCGTTTCCTGGACCTGGTACAAGCCTGTAACGATCACAGTCATGCTACACAACTGCGTTATGTGTTCGACGGCGCTCAGTTCAATGAATATGTCTCGGCAGATGCATTGGAACAGGCTTTCGCTGAGCTGCAAAAGCATTGGAGCGAGGGTGACTTTGACAGGGACGTGATCCTGTCTACAGATAAGGATACGCCCTTGTTTTCATTGGTGCATACAGATCCTTTCGAATATACCAATGAAGACAATGCAGCCTTCAGCTTTCGTAGCGGCCAGCCTTTGCTGCAGCCGGAAGGGCATTTTTCCTACGAAGAATTTCATCATTTCTTTACTGCGGCCATCGGTGCCTATAAAGCCAGCTATGCCGCCGTATACGATACAGAACTGGAAACATTGATCTCTTTCGCCTCCTTTTACGGCGAAGTGGAAATGGATGAGGAAATATCTACACCGGATATCGTTGTAAAAACCCCCGAACATCTTACTGCCCGCATCGGCAAAGTGATGGCTCCCGGGCTCTTTGATCCGCTCGAAATACCACCGGCCATTTACTGGTTCAATTACTGGAACGAAGACCAGGTGAAAACAGTCGGCGAGGAAAAGATAAGACAGGCGGCCTTTGAAGTGATAGAAAAGCTGCCCGGCGGCGGTTATATCCTCATTGTACAGAAAGAGAACTTTGATGCGCACAACACCGCTCACCTCGAAAAACTGGCGGCCCTGTACGACTATTTTGATCTCTATACACTGCAACAGAACGCTTCATAACGGTTATCATTATCCACAATCTATACAAGGCCCTGAGGGCCTCCGCACAGTATGATCAGCTGCACTGGCGGATACATCTTTCATCGGCTGATTGCTGGCGCAGATATTGTATTCCTCCTGTATTATCAACAGGAATGTATTATGCCAGAAGGACCATCCATTGTGATATTGAAAGAGGAAGTAAAGCCTTTCACCGGGAAGAAGGTCATTGATGTGGCCGGATATGCTAAAATTGACCTGGAGAGGATCCGCAATAAAAAGATCACTGCTTTCAAAAGCTGGGGTAAACACTTTCTCATCTGTTTTCCCGGCTTTACCATCAGGATTCACCTGCTGATGTTCGGTACCTACCGTATCAATGAAAAAAAGAACAGCAACCCCGCACTGCACTTACAGTTTGACAATGGTGAACTGAATTTTTATACCTGCTCCGTAAGGATCATCGAAACGCCGTTGGATGAGGTGTACGACTGGAGCGGCGATGTGATGAATGAGCATTGGGATCCGGCCAAAGCCATGGCTAAACTGAAGAAGATACCGGACACCATCGCAGCAGACGCCCTGCTGGACCAGGACATCTTCGCTGGGTTTGGTAATATTATCAAGAACGAAGTGTTGTTCCGGATCAGGGTACACCCTGCCAGTAAAATAGGGAACCTGCCCCTGAAAAAGAAACGGGAACTGGTGAAGGAGGCTGTAAATTATAGTTTTGATTTCCTCGAATGGAAAAGGGAATATAAACTAAAGCAACACTGGCTGGCGCATACAAAGAAGATCTGTCCACGTTGCCATATCCCGCTCGTAAAAGAGTATCTGGGTACCACCAACCGGCGCACCTTTTACTGCCCGAATTGCCAGGTGCTGTATTGAATGAGACGTCTGCCGTCCCTTTAATAAGAAAAGGCGTCCTGTGCCATACAGAACGCCTTTCCGCATTACTTTATTTATATCATTTCCGGTACTTGTACCGTACTGTTCCCAACAGCTCTTTTTTCTTTCCGTAACACTCTTCCTGGATAGGCAGCCCCTTATCGTCATAGGTATACCGCCAGATGGTATAACTGGCCGTCTCACCGTTCACCGTCGTCATAGCGCCGATCCTGTTCTTGGCATCATAGTCGAAAATATAGTCCGGCAGCATTTTCTTCCGGGTAGGAGAGTAGCGAACGATATCTGTCAGCAGGTTCTGGTCATTGTACTTGTAATAGATGCGCCTGCCGTTGGCGCCCTTACCGCTTTCAATCTCTTCAGCCACCAGGCCCAGTGAATCCAGGGTAAACTGCACTGTGGTGGAATCTTCTATCTTATCTCCATGAAAATGAATCATTTTTGACAGCCGGCCCAGGCTATCGTATTCGTAACGCCGTGTTTCGGTAAATTTATACTTCGACTTCGGCTCAAAAGAGGTCAGGTATACTTCCCTGATCTTCGCACTGGTATCGCTGGTATTACGCATGTAAATGACCGTCGTGATGACGCTGCGGGTACTGTCGATGGTCTTGGTCAGCTTACCCTTGGCAGAAAAATAGGAGGTCATTACGGAATAGCCGGTAGCACGGGAAACGGTAGTGGACCGGATCTGCCGGTAATTCGCGAGTATTTCGCGCTGGCAGCGGAAATCGTTATCAGATTCCTGGTTGGCGTCGAAGCTCTGAACCAGTTGTACGGTGATCTTATTTTCTTTTAACAGGGCCATATTAGCCTCGGTACGGGCGGTATTGACGATGTCCTGGTAATAGTATTGGGCGGAAACAGACAGCTTTAACCCAAGCAATGCTGTGAAAAGCAATAAAATGGTTTTTCTCGTGTACATATTAGATACAAAAATAATGATTCAGGAACATTCAGCAGTTCATTTCTGTAAAGATAATTTTTATATTTACCTTCTATAACCTATAAGTTACTTGAAAACACAACCTCTAAGGAAAGAAATAAACTGCCTCAATTGTGGAACGGATGTTCCCGGCAGATATTGTACAAACTGCGGACAGGAAAATATTGTTCCCCATGAAAGTTTCGGCCACCTGGTAAAGGAATTTGCGGCCGATCTGGTACACTATGATTCGAAAACGCTGCTGACATTCAAGTATTTATTTACCAAACCGGGCTTTATTACCAAAGAATATACTGCCGGGAAAAGGGTGAAATTCGTACATCCTGTCAAACTGTATATTTTTTCATCCTTCGTCTTTTTCTTCTTTTACTTTACGCTGACCGCTCACGATAATGATGCGCCTCTGGATAAAGAGACCAAGCAGAAGGTCGAAAACGCCCGCCGGGAAAATAAGGAGGTTTTCGCGAACCTGCCGGATTCCATTAAGAGTGGTAACCTCTCTACAGGAGACTGGTTCAGAAGGCTGAGCGCTGTCGATTCCAAAGAGCAGTACGACTCCCTCCAGGAAACATTGCCGGAAGAATACCGTGACAATAGTATGCAACGCAAAATGGCCCGGTATTTTTTTTCCGCGAACAAGGCCGGCGATGGCCAGACGAAGGAGGAAAAAAATCATGCCCAGGAAGAGCTGTTTCAGCACAATTACCCTAAAATGGTATTTGTACTGCTGCCGCTTTTTGCCTTATACCTGAGATGGATGTACGATAAGAAAAAATGGTTTTACGCAGATCATGCTATCTTCTCTGTACATATTCATGTCTTTTTCTTCCTGTTTTTCCTGGTATGTACAGCGCTGGACGCACTCTTTCATATAGAGGCGTTTACCAGCTGGGGCCTTCTCGTTATATTTGCATACCTGGTGATAGCGCTGAAGAATACTTATGGACAATCATGGGGGAAATCACTGGCAAAGGGAGCCCTGGTAACATTCGCTTACCTGATTACACTGTTAGTTGTATTTATATCTTTTGTCCTTACGATGACGCTATTAATTGCGTAACTTGGGGAATGCAAGCACAATACCTTATCATACACCAGGAAGTGGCCCCCTATGTGGCCCATATCCAGTTAAACCGCCCCAAAGAACTGAATGCACTGAACCTTGAACTGATGGCAGAACTCAGGGACGCATTAAAAGCATTGGACGCGGACGACAACGTACGGGTCATTATTATCAGCGGTAATGAAAAAGCATTCGCCGCCGGGGCAGATATCAAACAGATGGCAGGTAAGACTGCAATGGATATGTATAACATAGACCAATTCAGTACCTGGGATACAATAAAAAAAACAAAGAAGCCGTTGATAGCGGCAGTAAGTGGTTTCGCGCTGGGTGGGGGATGTGAGCTGGTAATGCTTTGCGATATGATCGTAGCCAGTGAAACAGCGCGCTTCGGACAACCTGAAATAAAGATAGGTGTTATGCCGGGAGCCGGCGGTACACAACGCCTTACCCGTGCAGTTGGTAAGGCGCTCGCTATGGAGATGGTATTGACGGGACGTTTTATCAGTGCTGATGAAGCATTGCGCGCAGGTCTTATCAACCGGGTAGTACCGGTGGAACTTTTCCTGAAAGAAGCCATCCAACTGGCCTCAGAAGTAGCTGCTCTCAGTCCGCTGGCGGTGAAAATGGCCAAAGAATCCGTATTAAAATCATTTGAAAGCAGCCTGGAAGAGGGCCTGCATTTTGAACGTAAAAACTTCTATCTCCTGTTTGCCTCTGAAGATCAGAAAGAAGGCATGCAGGCTTTTGTTGATAAGAGGACACCTGTATTTAAAGGAAAATAACATTGCGTATTAGGGACAGGATCACACACACAACATTATACCCGTAATACACAATTAGCAATTCGTAATAGAGACCATGACCATGAACAAACACCTGGCAGCACTGTATGTAGTAGCTGCCTGTATTTTAGGATGCAAAGAACCGGCTGTCACCAACGGGGAAGAAAAAGGAAGTACACCTCCGCCTACAACAGACACTATGATGGCTATAGCCGACACCGTTGAACCCACCCAGGTAGCTTCCTGGCGAGCTTTTGAGCAGTTTGAAGGTAAGTATGTAGCAGAATGCGGTATGCTGGACAAGGAGCCGCTGAAATCGCGTATCAGGGAATTACTGGACACCGATAGTCCTGCTTTCACAGAACGCTTTGACGTCACTCCCCCGGTAGAATTTGAAAATGATATCCTCTACAACCAGGGCTGCCTCAGGCACTTTTGTGGGGGCGATGAAGCTGCACTGGCTATTGATATGCGCAGGGATATTATTTACATAGGCATCGCCGTAAACGGGGCTGTAAAGCTGTTCAGCGAGCGGAATGATTCTGCCTTCCCTGAAAAATTGTTACGCTGGAAACGAAAGTTCCCTTCAATGAACTAAGGGTTAATCACGACTCCCTTCCGGAACTCATCTCACAAAAAGAGCCTTCGGTTTAAAATAAAAAGCGGCCGTACCAACAGTGGTACGGCCGCTTTATTTATGCTTCAATCGCTTAATTGAACTTCTTCTTCAGCTCCATCAGTTTAGCCTGGAAATCATTCAGCGGAGCAGGTGCAGCCTGTTTGGATGGCTTACCACCGTCCCTTCTTTCTTTCCGTTGACCACCACCACTGGCGGCTGGCGCTTCATTGTCTTTCATGGACAGGGAAATACGCTTACGGGAAGGATCAACTTCCAGCACTGTTACCGTCACTTTCTGGTTCAGCTTTACCGCTTCATTCGGATTGCTGATAAACCTGTTGCTCAGGTGGGAGATATGTACCAGTCCATCCTGTTTCACACCAATATCCACGAAAGCGCCGAAGTTGGTGATGTTGGTCACTACTCCGGGTAAGGTCATGCCTACCTTCAGGTCTTCCATGGTACGGATGCCTTCCGCATATTCGAAGATAGCGATCTCGTCACGTGGGTCACGGCTCGGTTTATCCAGCTCTTTCAGGATGTCTTCCAGGGTCAGTAAACCTACTTCTTCGCTTACATATTCTTTCGGATTGATCTTCTTGCGCAGATCCTCTTTCGCGATCAGGTCCTGAACGGTACACTGCTGTTTGGCAGCCATGGTTTCGATCAGGGGATAACGCTCCGGGTGTACTGCAGAGTTGTCCAACGGGTTGTCGCCGTTCTCAATACGGAGGAAGCCCGCGCACTGTTCAAACGCTTTATCACCCAGGCGGCTTACTTTCTTCAGCTGTAAGCGGTTCTTAAATGCGCCGTTTTCTTTACGGTACTTCACGATGTTCTCTGCCAGGGAAGGGCCCAGACCAGATACATATGCCAGCAGGTGTTTTGATGCGGTGTTCAGGTTCACGCCCACATTGTTCACGCAGCTTATTACCACCCTGTCAAGGCTCTGTTTCAGGCTGGACTGGTTCACGTCGTGCTGGTACTGACCAACACCGATCGCTTTCGGATCTATTTTCACCAGCTCTGCCAGCGGGTCTATCAGCCTGCGGCCAATAGATACGGCGCCACGTACAGTTACATCGAAATCAGGGAATTCTTCTCTTGCCACTTCGGATGCTGAATAAACAGAAGCACCGCTTTCATTTACCATGAAAACGTTGATCTTCTTGCCGAAGTCGATCTTCTTCACAAATTCTTCTGTTTCACGACCTGCGGTGCCATTACCCACTGCAATGGCGGCAGTATCATATTTTTCTGCCCATCTTTTCAGCAGGGCTTCCGCATCATCTCTCTTGTAATTTTTCTCCAGCGGATAAATTACATCGTTGTCCAGCATATTGCCCTGGTTGTCCAGTGCTACTACCTTACAACCTGTTCTGTAACCCGGGTCAATGGCAATTACCGCCTTAGGCCCTAATGGAGCTGCCAGTAGTAACTGGCGCAGGTTCTCCGCAAATACTTCTATCGCCTCGGCATCTGCCTTCTCTTTTCCCAGTGCACGGAACTCATTTTCCAGTGATGGACGAAGCAGTCGTTTGTAAGAGTCTGCACCCGCTTTTTTCACCTGCTCGCTGCTGGCGTTATTGCCGGTCACGAACTGTTTATCTATGATCGCTGTCGCTTCTTCTTCAGCAGGGCTGATGGTAGCATACAGGAATCCTTCTGATTCACCGCGAAGGATAGCCAGTATCCTGTGGGATGGGATGGCGCTGATCTCTTCGCTGAAATCAAAGTAATCTTTGTATTTGGCGCCCTCTTCTTCCTTACCTTCTATCACTTTGGAAGTCAGTACGGCAGTGTGGGTAAAGAGTTTACGCAGTTTATCACGCAGTTCGGCATTTTCGTTGATCCATTCTGCCATGATATCACGTGCGCCTTTCAACGCTTCTTCGGTAGACGCTACCTGCTCGTTCAGGAATTGTTCTGCAGCGCTCTGCGGGGCCGCCTCCTGTTGTTCGAAGAGCAGTTTGGCCAGCGGCTCCAGGCCTTTCTCGATTGCCTGCGTACCTCTGGTCTTGCGTTTTGGTTTATAGGGGAGGTAAATGTCTTCCAGTTCTGTGAGTGCCCAGGTGTTTTCAAGTTTTTCCAGCAGCTCAGGAGTCATTTTCTCCTGGTCTGTAATGGTTTTGATAATGAAAGCGCGGCGATCATCCACTTCCTGGTAGCGCTTCTGGAGATCTTCGATCTTCCCGATCTGTACCTCGTCCAGACTACCGGTCACTTCCTTACGGTAGCGACTGATGAAAGGCACGGTAGACCCTTCCGCCAGCAAATTCATGGTGTTCTCCGCTTGTCGCGCTGAGATGTTCAGCTCCGCTGAAATTAGCGCAATGTGTTTGCTATTCATGAATTAAAAATTAGTAGTTTTCCGGTTAACCAAAACCGGCGGCAAATGTAACTAAAATGCCCTTTCTGTCAACAAAAAGAAATTAACATAAATCCCATACAGACGTCCCCCTGCGGGAATTCTTTATATTTGACAGATGGAAAATAATTCGGCCTTCAATCGCCTGCTGGAAATCATGGATGATTTGCGTGAAAAGTGCCCCTGGGACAGGAAACAGACCATCCAGACACTTCGTCAGCAAACCATAGAAGAAGTATACGAACTGGCAGACGCGATCACTGACCAGGACTGGAAAGCAATAAAAGAAGAACTGGGAGATCTGCTCCTGCACATCGTATTCTACGCAAAGATCGGTAAAGAGCAGCAGCAATTTACCATCGATGATGTCATTAACGGCATCTGCGAAAAGCTCATATACCGCCACCCGCATATCTATGGCGACGTAAAGGTGGAAAATGAAGAACAGGTTAAACAAAACTGGGAAAAGCTGAAACTGAAGGAAGGAAAGACTTCCGTGCTCAGCGGTGTGCCCGTGTCCCTGCCCGCTCTCGTGAAAGCCATGCGCCTTCAGTCCAAAGCCCAACAGGTAGGTTTTGAATGGGATAATATCGACCAGGTATGGGAAAAGGTGAAAGAAGAAATGGAGGAACTGCATGAGGTGGTACAACAAGGGCAGGCAGACGCAATAGAGGACGAATTTGGCGATGTTTTGTTCTCCCTCGTAAACTACTCCCGCTTCCTGAAAGTAGACGCCGAAAATGCCCTGGAACGCACCAATAAGAAATTCATACGCCGCTTTCAGCATATGGAACAGATGGCGGCTGCACAGGGTAGAACGCTGGACGAAATGTCATTGACGGAAATGGACGGGCTCTGGAATGAAGTGAAAAAATCAGAAAAATAAAGAAGTTGCTGGATATCAAAGAAATAAGGTTTTTTTTCATCCGCCATGGATATCTGTTGATCATTGCTGCCTGGTTATTCACCTTTTCATTCCTTTTCAGCAATTACTGGTCGTACTATTCCTCTCCCCAGGGCGTAAAACGTAGCCTGGAAAAAAGCCTGTGGCAGCGGGAGATGGCTTTCGGGGAGCTGATCAAAGACACTACTCTGATCGGTCACATCTTTTCCCGCGATCAGAATGAAGCGGAAACAAAAATGCTGAGCAGGAAGGACTTCTACGTCTTTGCATACGACAGCAGCACCGCCAGCCGCTGGCTGGTATACTGGAGCACCAACCTGGTGCTGCCGGACGAATGGCAGGCGCCGCTCACCCCCGGCATCCGCTTCCTGAAACTGAAGAACGGGTACTACGAAGTGATCTGTAAAAAGCTGCCTTCAAAACAACCGGGGCACGAGCGCTACATTGTCGGCGCTATACCCGTAATGATGGAATACAGTATCAGCAACAATTACCTTGTAGATCATTTTTACGATAAACCGGCCCTGGGCATGGAATACACCATCCATCTCAAACCACCCGGTATTCCCGTGCTGAACGGACAGGACCTGATCCTGTTCTACCTGTACTACGACCGTACCCTCGACGCCGGCCCGCCTAACCTGCTCAGTGTTATCCTGAGGGTACTGGGATGTATCTGTGTACTGATCTTCATCAACCTGTTCGCCACCATGCTGGCCAGGCAGAAGAATCCCATGTATGGTTTTTTCTTCCTGTTTGCCGTCGTCATCATCTGCCGTACGCTGAGTTATTTCTATCCTTTTCCTTTCAACCTGCGTGCCCTCAATATCTTTACGCCACTCATTTACGCCAAGGATGAAGTGTTCCGTTCCCTGGGCGACCTCCTCCTGAACGTACTCCTGGGGTTCTGGCTCCTGCTCTTCTTCCGTGAGCACGTAAAGACCATTAAGCCACCCCTTGTGAAGAATCACTGGCAACAACGCCTGGTGATCATCCTGGCAAGTTTTATCATGTATGTAGTAGGGGAATTCCTGTCAGAACTGATCCGAAGCCTCGTGATCGACTCCAGGATCTCTTTCGACGTGGCTAACCCTTTCAGCCTGAACGAATATAGTATCATCGGTTTTGTGATCCTGGGTTTTATCTCGTTCAGCTTCCTGTTCTTCTCGCAGATCATCAACTATCTGCTGAATGAACTGACCAATTTCCGGCACCGCACCAAATATATCTTCCTCGCGGCTGTAGGCATGATATGGCTGACATTCCGCCTGCAAAACCCTGAGATATATTATTCTGTCGCCATGGTTATCTGGCTCATCATCTACGTGGTGCTGCTGGATGTATTGTCGTATCGTTTCGAGAACAGCCTGGCCACCGTTCCTTTCCTGTTCTGGTTGTTCCTGCTTACCATCACGACATCAGCTGTACTGGTATACTACAACGATCAGAAAGAGTTGAGCCTAAGGGAGCGCATGGCAGTGGAACTGTCGAAACAGAAAGACCCCTATGTGGAAATGCTGCTCACCGATGTGACCCGGCAAATGGAAGAAGACGAACTGTTACAGCTGTTCTTCCAGCAAAATACCGGCAGCAACGGGCGGAGCATGCCAAGGTCCACACTGGAGAATGAACTGAAACAAAAATATTTCAAAGGCTACCTGGGGCGCTTCAACGTAAGCTTCTATGCTTTCAACGAATACTTCGAGCCGATCTACGGCGGAGACACTTCCACTTTCCCTGCGCTGAGCCGGCGTATGCTGATGGGCTCAGAACTTATAGGGAATGAGCTGTACTACAATGAACGAAGTTTCAATGACTACAGCTATATCGGTCGTAAGGACTTTTATAACAACGGCATCCCTTCCGGTTACCTGATATATGAACTGACGCCGGCAGTGGTCAATACACAGCGCCTGTACCCCGAACTGCTGGTAGACGGGGAGATCTATGACCCGGAGAAAGAATCTTCCGCGGCTTATTCCTATGCCATCTATGACCAGGGACAACTGGTGAGCAACAACAACGATTTTGCGTTCCCCGTAAAACTATACGCGGCCGATATCCCGAAAGAAGACATCACGGTACATTCGGAAAAAGGCTTCTCGAGGCTTATCTACAAGGCCTCAAAAGACAAGGTAGTGATCGTGGTGAAAGAGAACAGGAGTTTCGTGGAGTTCATCACCCTCTTTGCTTACATGTTCTGTCTCTTTTTGCTCATCATTGCCATCTACCGGGTACTTGACCTGCTGGTGAAAGCCAGGATGCGTATCGGGAACCTGAAAGCCCTGATCAATATCAGCATCCGGAAAAAGGTACATGGCACCATCATTTTCATTGTAGTATTCGCCTTTATCATATTGGGGTTGACCACCATCCTGTTCTTTATAGACCGTTCAGAAAGGGAAAATAAGGAAAGACTGAGCCGTACCATCAACGAGGTATCTCACGATGTCGAAAAGGTCTTTGCAGACCAGCGGATGTTTGACGATCTGGAAGATCTGTACGATCCTATATTCCAGGCCAGCCTGACAGCGGCCATCGGGGAGATTGCAGACGAGCGTGCGCTGGATATCAATATCTACGACAGGGACGGCAACCTGCAGGTCACTACGCAGCCCCTGATCACAGAAAAAGGGCTTTTATCAAAGAAGATCAATCCCGACGCCTTTGTACAACTGTACCGGGAGCCTAAGATCCAGTGGATCCAGAAGGAGAAGGTCGGCTCTATGCAATATCTTTCAGGCTATGCGCCTTTGCGTAGTAACGGTGAGATCTTCGCGTATCTGAACGTTCCTTATTTCGCTACGCAAACGGAGTTGAATCAACAGATCTCCAACTTCCTGGTAGCCCTGATCAACTTCAATGCTTTCATATTCCTGATAGCCGGTTTACTGGCATTGCTGATCACTAATTCGATCACGAAGTCATTCTCCCTGGTAACGGAAAAACTGCGTCACGTAAGCCTTGGGCAGCAGAATGATGAGATAGAGTGGGAAAAGGACGATGAAATAGGTGCGCTGGTGAAGGAATACAACAAGATGGTACGCAAACTGGAGGTGAGTGCGGCCAGGCTTGCAAAGAGTGAAAGGGAAGGCGCCTGGAGGGAAATGGCCCGTCAGGTAGCGCATGAGATCAAGAACCCGCTCACGCCTATGAAGCTGAGCATCCAGTACCTGCAGCGCGCAATAGACAATGATGCACCCAATGTGAAGCAGTTGTCCCACAACGTAGCGCATACACTGGTTGAGCAGATAGAGCACCTGGCGAATATCGCATCTGACTTCTCCGCCTTTTCACGTATCGATGAGGCCAACAGTGAAGTACTGTTATTGAACGAAGTGCTCCACTCGCTGAAAGACCTGTACCAGAGCCACGAGAACTGCAATATCCATTTCACGCCACCAGGACGCGCCTATTATATTTTTGCAGATAAGACGCAGATGAACCGGCTGTTCACCAATCTCTTACAGAATGCCGTGCAGGCATTACCGGAAGGCAGGGTAGGACACGTCACGATAGCCATGGAAGAGTCGGAAGAGGGGTGGGTAGTAGTGAGCGTAGAAGACAATGGGGAAGGCATTCCACCGGAAATCCAACCCAAGATCTTTGTACCTAATTTCACCACCAAAAACTCCGGTACCGGCCTGGGACTGGCCATGTGTAAGAACATTGTGGAGCAGGCGAGGGGAGAGATCTGGTTTGAAACCCAGCTAACGGTGGGAACCACCTTCTATGTACGGTTACCCCTGGAAAAGGTCTGATTGATGTCGTTATTCCCCGGTTGAATACGGCAACGGATTTATTAATCCCGCGGGTTTTGCAACCCGGGGCTACAAACACGTAACCCCTGACGGGGTTGAATACGGAAACGGATTTATTAATCCCGGTTTATTAATCCACGGGTTTATTAATCAATCCCGCGGGTTTTGCAACCCGGGGCTATAAACACGTAACCCCTAACGGGGTTGAATACTGAAACGGATTTATTAATCCTTTGGGTTTTGCAACCCGGGGCTACAAATACATAACCCCTGACGGGGTTGAATACTGAAACGGATTTATTAATCCTCTGGGTTTTGCAACCCGGGGCTACAAACACGTAACCCCTAACGGGGTTGAATACTGAAACGGATTTATTAATCCTCTGGGTTTTGCAACCCGGGGCTACAAATACATAACCCCTGACGGGGTTGTACCCGCGCGTGTTAGGGAACCTTTAACAAACGAATGTCATGGCCCCAGGCGGAAGCCAATAAGTATAACGGTTTCAGGTGGGAATCACTGGCCTTAGTTGTTTGAAGCACGCTCACACGATTGACAGGGGGTTAATTCACATTCCAAAGCCCATACGATTCCAAATGCTTAATAGCACGCAGCTTCAAAGAACTACAGCCAGTGATCCCAGCCTGAAACCGGCGTATCACAAACAGCATGACATATTCAACGGAACACAAACCATAGCGGGATAACAAAAAAATACCGTCTCGCTTATACGAGACGGTATCAATACCTTTCATTTCCAATAGGACGTAAATTATTTCACAAAGCTCTCCCGGATCTTATCCAGCAGTTTTGTTTCGATCATCTGTTGAGCCAGCGCGATCATGTTCTTAAAGGCAAGGCCCTGAGAAATACCATGACCGATGATCACCGGTTGTGACACTCCCAGTACAGGAGTCCCACCATAACTTTCGAAGTCGAATTTTTTCATGTAATCATCATTGATCTTGCGTCTTACCGCAATTTCATGAATTGACTCAGCCATTTTCAACACGACGTTACCGGTAAATCCTTCGCACACTATCACATCTGCCTTGTCAGTCAAAACATCCCTTCCTTCTACGTTACCGATAAAGTTCAGCAACGGATTGTCTTTAAGCAGGGGATAAGTTGCCTGTGCCAGGAGGTTGCCTTTGCCTTCTTCTTCTCCAATATTCAGCAGTCCTACTTTAGGATTATTGACCTTCAGTATGTGCTGGGAATAAAGTGACCCGAGAATGGCAAATTGCAACAGGTTTTCAGGCTTGCAGTCCGCGTTGATACCAACATCCAGTAAAAGCCCGAAAGATCCATCTTCCCTGGGAACGGGAGTGGATATAGTCGGCCTTTGTATACCATCTATTGCTTTGATGGAGTAGAATGTACCCACCATCATGGCGCCGGTATTACCGGCACTGATAAATGCATCGATCTTGCCATTCTGTAATAAATGGAAGCCAATGCCAATAGAGGACTGAGGTTTTTCCTTCAGTGCCTTGGTAGGATGTTCATTCATCCCGATTACCTGGGATGAATGAACAACTGAATATTTTGATTGGTCTAACTGCGCATCTGACAACAAAGGCTTGAGAGCTGCCTCATCACCAATCAGCACCAGGTGCGCGTCCGTAGCAACAGTGTCTAAATATAATTTTACTCCTTTTACTGCTTCCAGGGGGGCGAAGTCGCCACCCATCATATCAAGCCCGATTCTCATGAACGTTTAGGTTTGTCTGTTTGGTCGGGGTAAAAATAGTAAAATTATTTAGTGCTGCTTTGTTTTTCCAATACTACTTTACCTCTGTAGTACAGTTTGTTCTCTACCCAGTGAGCACGATGTCTCAGGTGCACTTCACCAGTTGCGCTATCTGTGCTTAAAGTATCCGCAAAGGCCTTGTAATGCGTCCTTCTCTTAGCTGATCTTTGCTGAGAATGTCTGCGTTTCGGATTTGGCATCGTATTTAAGTTTTAATTGTCCGTGTTTAATGTTTAATAAGTTATATCTCTCCGCCTTTGAAGGTAACCGGCTAATCAGTTCTCACGAAATTTATCCAGGTCTTTCCAGATCGGATTATCCTTTTCGCCCGCCTGCCGGTTCATCTGGTCCAGCATGTCCAGTACCTTCGGATCACAACCGCTCTTGCCCGTACTATCGTCAGGATGAATACGTTGCATCGGGATACTGAGATTGATAAACTCGTAGATCCATTCCGCAACATTCAGATGAGACTCCGTTTTAGAGATGTAAGCTACATCCGGATCCTCATCCTCGTTCATCTCGTCCGGATTATCCACCATCTTCACAACCTGGTCAAAATCATCCCAGAGCTGTAACTCAAATGGTTGTCCGCAACGGTCGCAGTTGACTGTCACCTTTCCGCCAATCTCGAATTTCAACAGGAAAAAATTACTCTTCTTGTCTAACAGCAACTTAACAGTCGCCTTACAATCACTGAAATCCTGCGGTCCGTAGTTTTCAAAGAAACTATCCGTAATTTGGTACTCAAATGTATGCTCTCCGGGCTTCAATCCCACAAAGGCAATATCAAATTGACGGAGTGCTTTCATAATAAAATCCTCACTTTTAGAGGGATGCAAAGGTAACCAAATATTTCCAATTGCAAAAATTTCCTAATTTTGTTGATTCCCAACATAATATTTATATATTGTATTACTGTATAAATTTATGTATAGGAGCGCCAACTCCCAACCAGGACTAAACAGAATGGCAAAAACCCGGATCAAAGGTACGAGAAAACATCCCACAGGCCGTAGTATATCTGCGGACAACCTCGCTATTTTTTCACTTCCCATCAGCGTATTCCTCCAAAATAGTAACGCCGGTGTGCTGGTTACCAATGCACTGCACCGCGTGATCTGGATCAACCGGGTCTTCGAAGAAAATGCCGGGGCCGATGCCTCGCATATTACGGACATGTCCTTTTCTGCTGTTATTAAATACTTTAGCCGGCTTGTACAGCGTGCCGATGCCTTCGAGGCCAAAATGAAGGAACTCCGCCAGAAAAAGAAACCTTATTTCGGCTGGGAACTGATTTTGAAAGACGGACGTATATATGAAGTAAGCTATAATCCCCTGATAGAGAAACGCCGTTTTATAGGCAGTATCTGGCAGATAGTGGATGTATCCAGGCATAAAATGCCCCGCTCCGAAATGGACCTGGCCCGCCGCCAGGCTGAAGAGGCCCGGGGCGCCCAGAAAGAGTTCCTGGCCAGCATGAGCCACGAGATCCGGACACCCCTGAACGTTATCGTCGGTATGACCCATCTCCTGGAAGAAACCAACCTCGATGCCAAACAGCGCGATTATATCAATATTCTGAAACACTCATCAGGTATCCTGATGGGACTTATTTCCGACATCCTCGACCT
The DNA here is from genome assembly GCF_023100805.1 of Chitinophaga filiformis. Lineage (NCBI taxonomy): Bacteria > Pseudomonadati > Bacteroidota > Chitinophagia > Chitinophagales > Chitinophagaceae > Chitinophaga > Chitinophaga filiformis. The sequence continues at coordinate 7,009,602 of NZ_CP095855.1, read as the reverse complement.
CTCAAAAATAGAAGCCGGGGAACTGCAGGTCAACCAGCGTGAATTTAACCTCACAGAACTGGTGCAATCCCTGCGGCACACTTTTGAACTGAAAATGGGCCAGCGGCCGGTCAGGATCTCAGCCAATATAGATCCTCAGCTGCAGAACAGGCTGGTAGGCGATGATATGCTGCTGAACCAAATACTTATGAACTTGTTAGGTAATGCAGAGAAATTCACCCGGGAAGGTGAAATCGCCATTAACGTAAAGCTCGAATCCTGGCAGGAAGATAAACGCTGGGTGCGCTTCCAGGTTTGCGATACCGGTATCGGTATCCAGAAAGATAAACTGGAGCTCATTTTCCAGAACTATAAACAGGCGGAACAGGAGATCAGGGATATATATGGAGGCACAGGGTTAGGATTAGCCATATCCAAACAGTTAGTGGAACTGCAGGGCGGAAGCATCTTCGTGGAGGAATCTCACGGCTACAGCACCTGCTTTTCATTTAACCTGCCCTTTATTGATACCCGCAAACCCTCAGTAACAAACACAAGGTCTGGAAATATGAGCAGGCAACCCAATTTCTCCACAGCCAAGGTACTGGTCATTGAGGACAATCCTATGAACCTCAGGTATATCATTAGTTTGCTGGAGAAATATAATATACAGCACCAGTTGGCCACAAACGGGCCGGATGCGCTCTATTTTCTGGATTCAAGACTTTATGACCTTATTTTGCTCGATATTCGTATTCCCGGTCTGAATGGTCTGGAACTCGCCGTAAAGATCAGGCAGGATGAAACTAAACCAAATGTCGCCACACCGCTCGTGGCCACCACTGCCCTCGCCATGGAGAGCACTTTTACCCAGGCAAGACAGGCAGGTATCACTGATATTTTAACGAAACCTTATACGCCAGACCAATTATTGCAGGTGTTGAACAAATACCTGAATGATGATGAAACAGAACTAATAATGGAGGATTCTACAAACTTTTCCGGATTTGAATTCCATAACGAACTGGATGTAAAGTATCTGAATGCTTTATACGAGAACAATATCTCCTATGCCGCAGATCTCTTTGAGATCTTCCTCAAAACCATCCGGGAGGAAGTTGTAAAACTTAGAAAACTGGTGGAAAACCGCGACTGGGAACAGCTCAAATTCCAGGTACATAAGCTGAAGCCAAATTTTGCCATGGTGGGCCTTACCTGGATCACCCAGAAAATGCAACAGCTGGAAAATACGCTCAACAATAATACACATACACCTCCCGAAGAAGTGGATCAGGTTTTCGCAGGCATCTCGCGCGACCTGGATAAATTCTATCCGATCATCGAACAGGAGTATGAAAGAATGAAAGAACTGTTGTAGGCAGATATCAGAATGTATCCAGCACTTCCTTCACACTATTGTAATAGCTCCCCCCAAACAACAGCAGATGTACCATCAGCGGATATAACTGGCATACGCTGATACGTTGCTGCCACTCATGCGCCAGCGGGAACATACTCTGATAAGTATAATAAAAACGGGTGTCAAATCCACCGAAAAGTCTCGCCATGGCAAGATCCATTTCGCGGTTGCCATAATATACCGCCGGATCGTACACACGCGCCCTGCCATCCGGCCCTACCATAAAATTACCAGACCACAGGTCCCCATGCAATAATGCCGGTGGCTCTTCAGGAAATATCCGGGGCAACTGCCGCCACAGACTCTCCATCTGCGTTACCATCTGCTTGTCAATAACATGACGGTCGTACGCCTCCCTTGTCAGCGGCTGTAAACGGTTGAACGCGTAAAAAACAGACCAGCTGGTATAAGGGGTATTATATTGTTTGATCGTTCCGATATAATTGGCCTGCGGTAATCCGAAATGCGCCTGCGTATGCCGGTGCATACGGGACAGCCCCGCCGCAAAATTCTCCCAGAAATCAGGGTTCGCGCCGCCTTTCTCTATAAACTCAGTGACCAGGAATACTTTTCCGCCCGAACGGCCCGTGGCCAGCGGACGTGGAACTGACAACGTATTGGTGGCATAGATCGTTTCCAATCCCATAAACTCCCGCTCAAACATATCGGGATAACTGCGCGCATCATTCATTTTCAGGAACAGCAGACCGCTATCTGTATTCAGCTTAAAAGTTTCATTTATATCTCCACCGGGTAGTTTTTCTGCGTAATTAATATGTATTTTCATTCCCGACTGACAGGAAAGCGCAGATGTCAGTTCACCCATTAATAATTCATCGGTCATTTGTTTAGTAGGTTGATATGGATTTTAAAATAAAGATAAAGGGCATTGGGATACGTATACTGATAACCGTTTTGTGCATTTGCCTGCTGCAAATATCGTTTACATTCAGTGACAGGTTTTCTGGTTATTACTTTCATAGGTTATACAGTTGGATCAGTTTACTTCTCCGCAAGGTACTGGGGAAAGTACCCTTTAGTGTCGGCGACGTAATTTATGCCGCCTGGATTATAACTCTGATTGTTTATTTGTTAAATATATGTTATAAAATTATAAAAAGACAATGGAAACACCTGGGAGTGAAGATTTTGCAGGGTATCCAATCCTTACTGACTGTATATCTTGTCTTTATGTTGTTCTGGGGATATAATTATGACCGCAATTCCCTGGAAAAAGACCTCCGCCTGGACGTGGAAGATTATACAACTGACCAGCTATACCAGTTAACAGATACCCTCCTTCAGCAGGTAAACCAATGTAAAATCGCCCTGGGCGACAGCATCAATGCCACCCACCCGGGCCCTGACAGTGCCGCTATGTTCAGCCAGGCGGTCATGGCCTACGATCTGGCCGGCCGGCAATGGCCCAGCCTGCAGTATAAAAATACCTGTATCAAGCCCTCCCTCTACAGCCAGCTGCTGAATTACATGGGGGTCGGCGGCTACCTGAACCCCTTCACCGGCGAGGCCCAGGTCAATGTATCCACCCCCGGATTCCTGCACCCCTTCACCATCTGTCATGAGGTGGCCCATCAGTTAGGATACGCGCCTGAACAAGAAGCCAATTTTGTGGGTTATCTTGTAGCAGACCATTCCCCGGATGTCCGTTTTCGCTACGCCGCTAACTTTGAGATGTTTATGTATAGCGTTCGCCAGCTCAGACGGCAGGACACCACACTGGCAGGACAGCTATGGCGCAGGACGGTGCCGGGTATCAGGGCCGATATGAGGCAGATGAGGGACTTTTACGACCGTTACCGCAGCCCGGTAGACGACTACACCACGATGATCTATGATCAATACCTTAAGGCTAATAATCAGGAAAAAGGCATCCACAGCTATAGCGAAGTTGTCGGTTGGCTAATCGCTTACTTTAAGATCAGATAATATGAATAAGGAACAACAAAGATTACAACAGAACGGATGGAAGAAATGGGGATCTTATGTGAGTGACAGGCAATGGGGCACCGTCAGGGAAGATTATAGCCCCGATGGCAGCGCCTGGGACTATACTACCCACGATATGGCCCGCAGCAGGGCCTGGCGATGGGGGGAAGATGGTATAGCAGGTATCTCGGACGATAAACAGTTGTTGTGCTTCTCTCTCGGCCTCTGGAACGGGAAAGACCCTATCATGAAAGAACGCTTCTTCGGTCTTACCAACGCACAGGGCAATCACGGCGAAGACGTAAAGGAACTATACTACTACCTCGACGCCACGCCGACACATTCCTATATGAAAATGCTGTATAAATACCCGCAGCAGGCCTTTCCCTATCAATGGCTCATAGAAGAGAATGCCCGCAGGGGGAAGCACGAAGAGGAATTTGAAATAATAGATACCGGCCTTTTTAACGATGATAAATACTTCGACGTATTCGTTGAATATGCGAAAGCCGGTACAGATGATATCCTGGTGAAGATCACCGTCCACAACAGGGGCAATGAAGCTGCAGATCTCCACCTCGCGCCCACCGTCTGGTTCCGCAATACATGGGCATGGGGCCGTCATGACTATAAGCCGGCCCTCTGGGCAGAAGATGATCAGGCCGTTCGCCTCTGTCATGAGAAAATAGCCGTACAATATCTTTACCAGGAGGGCAATGGACAATTGCTGTTCTGTGAAAACGAAACGAATTACCGCCGTCTCTTCAATACGGATGGTAACACGCCTTATCCGAAAGATGGTATTCACGACCATATTGCCTATGGCGCCAATACCGTCAATCCGGAAAGGAAAGGCACCAAGGCTGCCGTACACTATAAATTATCCATACCCGCTAAAGGATCTGCTACTGTTCGCTTACGTTTGTCAGACAAAAAGGCCGGCAGCCCCTTCGCAGACTTCGATACCCTTTTCCAGGCGCGCCTGATGGAAGCAGACGAGTTCTATGCCGATATCCAGTCCACCATCAAAGATGAAGACGAAAAGCTGGTACAGCGCCAGGCCCTGAGTGGTATGTTATGGAATAAACAATTCTACTCCTATAAAGTACAGCAGTGGCTGGATGGAGACCCCGCAGGTCCGCCGCCACCTGCTGAAAGGCTGAACGGACGTAACAAGAACTGGAAACAGCTGAACAACGAAGACATCATTTCCGTACCCGATAAATGGGAATTCCCATGGTATGCCGCCTGGGACCTTGCTTTCCATTGCGTTACACTGGCCATGGTAGATCCCGACTTTGCCAAGCAGCAGTTACTGATGCTGACAGAAGAATGGTATATGAATCCCTCCGGTGAATTTCCGGCTTATGAATGGGCCTTCGGCGATGTCAATCCTCCTGTACATGCCGGTGCTACCTTCAGGATCTTTAAACAGGATGCGGCTATTAAGGGCCGTAAAGATTACGAGTTCCTCGAAGCCGTATTCCATAAGTTGATGATCAACTTCACCTGGTGGGTAAACCGGAAAGACAGTAATGGCAGTAACATCTTCGAAGGTGGTTTCCTGGGACTGGACAACGTGGGGGCCTTCGACCGCAGTATGCCCCTGCCCAGCGGGGTCAGGCAGGAGCAGGCAGATGCCACCAGCTGGATGGCCATCTATGCGCTGAACATGCTGCACATTGCCCTGGAGCTGGCCAGCTATAATAAAGTGTATACCGGAATGGCCACCAAGTTCTTCGAGCACTTCCTGTACATTGCCGGCGCCATGGCCAGCATGGGAGATGTTAAACATGGCCTCTGGGACGATAAGGACGAATTCTATTACGACCAGATCCGCATGCCCGACAACAGGGTGGAAAGGCTGCGCCTGCGCAGCATGGTAGGGCTGATCCCCCTCTTTGCAGTGGAAGTGATATCGACAGAAACATTGAAAAATAACCCTGCTTTCGAAAGGAGGATGTCCTGGTTCCTGCGCCACCGGCCCGATCTGGCCCAGTTGGTTTCCCGCTGGAATGAAGAAGGTCAGGGGAATAAACACCTCCTCAGCCTGTTGCGCGGCCATCGTATGAAAAAACTGCTTTCCCGGATGCTGGATGAAACAGAATTCCTCAGCCCATACGGGGTGCGTTCCCTTTCCAAAAAGTATGACGAGAACAATCCTTTCACATTTTGCCAGGACGGCGTGGAGTTGAGCGTAAAATACCTGCCGGGAGAAAGTGATAGTTATACCTATGGAGGTAACTCCAACTGGAGAGGACCTGTCTGGATGCAGATGAATTTCCTGATGATAGAAAGCCTGCGGAAATTCCATTATTTCTATTCTGATGATTTCAGGTTAGAGTACCCGAGCGGTAGCGGTAAATTCTATTCCCTGAAAGAAGTAGGCACACTGCTGGCCTGCCGCCTGCTGAAGATCTTCCTTAAAGATGAAAATGGCAGAAGGGCGGTGTTTGGCAATAACGAAAAGATGCAGACTGACCCATATTTCAAAGACAATATCCTCTTTTTTGAATATTTCCATGGAGAAACAGGGAAAGGCCTGGGCGCCTCGCACCAGACCGGGTGGACGGGCCTGGTGGCCAACCTGATCAAAATGAAGAATAATCCCTGATCAGGCGTCCTTACTCTGGGGAGGTATGGTGGAGGTTCGGTCGAGATAGCCTCATCCCCCTTAATCTTCCGTTCCGGAACGGAAGATTAAGGGGGATGAGGCTATCTCGACCGAACCTGTACGCTATATCATACGAAACCGGAACTAACATATCCGGGTTTTTGAAGCTAATTCAGCAGCAGTACATTCACACTGCGTTGCAGTATATTAAAGGCTATTTCCGCCATCAGGTTCTCTTTATCCAGTGTAGGGTTCACCTCTGTGATCTCAAAACAGCAGATCTTGCGGTGCTGCATGAATTTCGAGATCAGGTCTTCTACTTCGCGTTCCCTTAAGCCATTTGTTACCGGGGTACCGGTACCTTTGGAAATGGAAGCATCCAGGCTGTCTACGTCGAAAGAAACATAAATGTATTCACAGTCGCTCAGGTAACGGAATACGGAACGTGCTATCTGTTCCGGCCCTTTACGGCGTACCTCGTTGGTAGAGATCACCTTCATCCCATAGGTCTTGATCAGGTGTTCTTCTTCCTTTTCATAATCCCGCAGGGATATGAATACAATGTCCTCCGGCAATATCTTAGGTGCAATGCCGCCGATATTCTTCAGTGCTTCCCATGTTTTGATGGTATTGTCGTCCAGGTCATGCACCTTGCATTCCAGGTTATCTTCCGCAATAGAAATGGCCACTGGCATGCCATGCATATTACCGGAAGGGGTGGTGTAAGGCGTATGCAGATCGGCATGTGCATCGATCCAGATAGCCCCGAGTTTAGCCTTGGGATGAGCCATTTTCAGGCCCGCAATAGTAGCTCCCGCAGTACTGTGGTCGCCGGAAAGCACTACCGGGAACCAGTTTGTTTTTACCGTTTCACAGACACTTTTACTGATCCTTTCGTACAGTGTCAGTGTTCCTTTGATTCGTTTGGCATAGGGCGATTCTATGGGTTCAAAAAGCAGCTTGTTTTCTGTTTCTATAGCCTCTGTAGGGAAATGCACAAAAAAATTGCTCATGAAGTCCAGGGCAGCTATTTTAATAGCTTCCACTCCAAGGCTGGCGCCACGCGTGCCAGCTCCAATTTCCGACTTAACCTCAATGATCTTGATATTCTTCATAAAAGAAAGTTATCCTGCTACAAGCTACACGATTTTAACAGAACGGTATTCATCCCTTACTATAGAGGCGTATATTCACTTGCGGTAAACGGTAAAACAATTGCAATAAGGACGCTGTATCTTCAAATAATCTTTAATGTTTTGCTGTGAATGATGGATAACAATGAATTTTAGAGGTCGTATTTTTTTACATGGGTATTAAAAAATAGATTTGGTTACAGTTATGTACCAAAACAAGTAAAAAAAGATTCCATGGATTTTCAACTTACAGAAGAACACCTCATGATACAGAAAGCGGCACGCGATTTTGCCGTAAATGAGTTACTCCCCGGTGTAATAGAACGTGACGAAAAACAGCAATATCCTGCAGAACAGATCAAAAAACTGGGAGAATTAGGCTTCCTGGGTATGATGGTGGATCCGAAATATGGCGGCGCCGGACTGGATACCGTGTCCTATGTGCTGGCCATGGAAGAGATCTCGAAAATAGATGCTTCCACATCGGTATGTATGAGTGTGAATAACTCCCTGGTTTGCTGGGGACTGGAAACTTTCGGTACGGAAGAACAAAAACAGAAATACCTGGTGCCGCTGGCAAAGGGAGAGATCACAGGCGCATTCCTGTTAAGCGAGCCGGAAGCCGGTTCCGATGCTACCTCCCAGCGTACAAAGGCGGAAGATAAGGGCGACCATTACCTGGTGAACGGTACGAAGAACTGGATCACAAACGGCAGCAGCGCCAGTGTGTATCTGCTGATAGCCCAGACATATCCTGAAAAAGGCAGTAAAGGTATCAATGCCCTGATCGTCGAAAAAAATTCTCCCGGTATTACAGTGGGAGCCAAAGAAAATAAGATGGGCATCCGCGGAAGCGATACCCACAGCATCATGTTCCAGGATGTCAAAGTACCGAAAGAGAACAGGATAGGGGAGGATGGCTTCGGATTCAAATTCGCCATGAAAACACTGGCGGGGGGACGTATCGGTATCGCCTCTCAGGCGCTGGGCATTGCCAGTGGCGCGTATGAGCTGGCCGTTAAATACGCCAGGGAAAGAAAGGCCTTCGGAAAAGAGATCAGTCAGCACCAGGCCATCCAGTTCAAACTGGCCGATATGGCTACCCGTATAGAAGCATCCCGTTTATTATGCCTCAAAGCAGCCAGGGAAAAAGACCTGCACCAGGATTATACACTCAGCGGTTCAATGGCAAAGGTGTTTTCCTCTGAAACTGCGATGTGGGTCACCACAGAAGCTGTACAGGTACATGGTGGTTATGGATATGTGAAAGAATATCATGTAGAACGCCTGATGCGCGACGCCAAGATCACACAGATCTATGAAGGGACAAGCGAAGTGCAGCGTATTGTGATAGGACGCTCGATATTGAGTTAACAACAATCAATATCCGCCCGTAGAAAAAGCGCTGCTGCCTGAGACCAGACAATGAACAACATACCCTGAAATGTGCTGGCAGACGGCCTCGCTGGTATAACGGGTAAAGCGCTTCACCTATAACTTAAACAGAAGTACAAACGTCGAATCTTCCTGTCTGCAAGCTGCACACAGGAAGATTCGACGTTTTCATGTAATCATTGCGGAGACAGGTACGGCGGATGCAGCGTTGCGGTGGTGGGGATTAATCCCTATTTTTGCAGGATGTCAGTCAATTTAACTGCTTATCAGCAGATCAATGAACAGCTGAAACCCTTCCAGGCAAAACTGGTAGCGGTCTCAAAAATTAAACCACCGGCAGATATACAGGCTTTGTATGACGCGGGGCAACGTATTTTCGGTGAGAACTACGTACAGGAATTGCAGGAAAAACAACCTGTTCTTCCCGCGGATATACAGTGGCATTTTATCGGGCATCTCCAGTCCAATAAAGTAAAATACATCGCTCCTTTTGTCTCCATGATCCATGCCGTAGACAGCTTCAAACTGCTCGAAGAGATCAATAAACAGGCCGCTAAAAATAACCGCACTATTCATTGTCTGTTGCAGGTGCATATAGCCATAGAAGAAACTAAGTTCGGGCTCAGTGAAGAAGAACTGGTTCAACTGCTGGAAACTTATAAGCAGCAGGGATCCCGCCTTGGCAATATCCGTATTGCAGGTTTGATGGGGATGGCCAGCAACACGGAAAATATGGAACAGGTACGTAATGAGTTCCGGCAGCTGAATATGCTCCGGCAGGATCTGAAATCCCGCTTTTTCCCTGACCAGGATGCATTCACTGAACTGTCCACAGGTATGAGCGGCGACTATACCATTGCGCTCGAAGAAGGCAGCACCATGGTACGCATCGGCAGCATGTTGTTTGGCGCCAGGTATTAAATTATATCGCACATACCAGCGCTTTATAGTGAGTGCTGCCTTCACCCGCTGTCTTATCTCCCCATATTCTTCAATTTATCCGGATCAAGCACTGTAGATATACGCAGGATCTTGTTATCATCCGGAGAAATAGAGAATACCTGGCAACCATACAGCTTTTCGTTCAGGAAGAACAACAATGCAGGTTCATGATTGATCAGGGTAAACTCGAAAGTGAAGTTCTGCTGGTATTTATCAAACACATAAAGCAGCAGATCGGATACATCGTGTAAGCCGCTGCAAAACTTCTTCACCAGCTTAACTTTACCACCGCCATCTGCATAGAACACAATATCCTGCGAAAGGAGGTTCTCCAGTCTTTGTACATCGCCTTTACGGAGCGCATTCAGATATTGATCCAGTATGGCAGCAGAAACAGTTTTATTGCTGAGTGTAGATCCCTGTTTATGCTCGTCCAGTTTGCCCTTTGCACGGCTGAGCAGTTTACGGGATTGTTCAACAGTACCTGAAAGGACTTCGGCTATCTCTTCATGAGAATAACCGAAGCCTTCTTTCAGTATAAATACAGCCCTTTCCTTAGGGTTGAGTGCTTCCATCAGTAAAAGCATTGTATATGAACCAATATCCCGCAGGTGAAGCGCTTTATCTGCTTCATCTCCTGTTGCTACAGGTTCGGGTAACCAGACCTCTTCATAGTTGACCGTCTTACGCTTGTTTTTAGCATTGATCGACTGATTAATGACACTGCGCACCAGGTAGGCTTTCTCATTCTCTATCCCTTCCCTCGGGGTGGAAATGTAATTGGACAGCACATCCTGTATCGTATCCTTCGCATCTTCTACAGAACCAAGGATATTATAAGCGTATGGGAACAACGTTTGTTGATAATCTTGCAGCATATGTTTATTAAGTGATCGTGCTAAAATAAGAATAGTTTTTAAGCGAACTGGCCTACCTCATAATGACCGGGTACGGTCCTGAAGGTTTTGTTAAGCCTGTTCCATACATTGACAGTGCCTACTGCCAGAGCAAGAGTAGCTATCTGACCCGGAGTGAAATGCTCTCCGAGTGCCTCGTAAATATCATCGCTGATATCCTGTTGATTGGCATTGGTCAATGCTTCTGTGAAGGCCAGCGCAGCCCGTTCCCTTTCATCGAAATAAGGTGTTTCTCTCCAGGCAATCACACCATGCAGGCGCTGATGTGTTTCACCATGATGAATAGCTTCCTTGTAGTGCATGTCCAGGCACATGGCGCAACCATTGATCTGGGATGCACGGTAATACAGAAGGTCCAGCAGTTTCTGGTCGATGTCGCAGTTCTTCAGGTACATACCGGTTTTAAATAATCCGGACAGCAGGTCTTTAGGCAGTTCCTGGAATGAAATTCTCTGTGTCATATTCGTAGTTTTTAAGGTGATTAAATCGCTTACGGTAATATGACAGGCCAGGAAATAAAAACGTGACAGGATTTAAAAAAAAATTACGGAGTGGCCAGGAAAGCCAGTATTTTGGCCAGTACCTGCGGGTCCCTGATAATCCGGTAATGACCTTCTCCCCGGATCTTAAAAGCTTCTACCTCAGGGTGTTGTTCTAAAAAACGCTCGGAACGTTCAGGCGGGATGACCTCATCATTTTCATCATAAATAAATAACATGTGGTCCACTTTTACGGACTTGAAGTGTTTGTGCATATCCATCTCCATCAGGTCGTCTTTTAATGTATCCTGCACAATGCCCGGCACTGCTTTTCGCACCCTGTTATTAAGGCCAAGCATATTATAGGCGTCGTCAAAAATAACAGGCGCTGAAGTTGAAGGTGTCAGAATGATCAGCTTGGGGATATGCACCTGTTCTCTCGCCAGCGTGAGACTAGCTGCCAGTCCGCCAAATGAATGCCCGATAATGGCGTAGAGGTCCTTGTTATTATCCAGGAAGGCCGTAATGACATGCATCCACTGAATAAGGTTGCTGTTCCTGCCTTCTGTGAAGCCATGGGCCGGCTGGTCAAAGGAAATAACCTGGTAATGATGCTCCACAAGTGTTTTGATCAGGTGGCTGAAGTCAAGTGCGCTGCCTCCCCAGCCGTGCAACAGGAGGATCTTTTTTTCACCCGTGCCCCAGGTATAGGTTTTCACCTTTATCTGTTGCTTGCTGAAGGCATATGCCGTCAGTGGCGTATCTGTTTCTGTGGCCGCTTCCCTGAGTGTGAGGTGATGCTGCCGGAAAGATCTTTTGGGAGGTTTGCTGAAAAAATGAAGGAATGTTTTTGCCGCTATTCGTGGAGATATACTGCCAATGATCGAAAAGGCTAACTTATATTTTTTCATGACGTTGCTTTAACCGCTTGATAACTATGATGGATCATGTAGAGCGCAATACCAAAGTTAAGTGCTATATGGGGATAGTTTGTAATGCTGAAGAAGTTTTTTACTTTAGGAAATATCTAATAACCGGAAGCAAGGAAAGATGATACATTTAAACCTGGTAGTGATCAGAACAGACAAACAGGAAGAGCAGGTAAGATTTTACAGTACTTTGGGGATCACGTTCACTCACCATCGCCATGGAAATGGCCCTTACCACTATTCAGGCTCGCTGGACGGCCTGACCTTCGAAATTTATCCTTTACACAAGGACGCAACAACTGCCGATACAAGCACCCGTCTCGGTTTTACAGTTGAAAGCCTGCATGACACCCTGAAAAGCCTGGAAGAACTGGGCGTGGAAACTGTACAGGCGCCCGCCAGCACAGAGTGGGGATATGTGGCGGTTGTGAAAGATGCCGACGGCCGGAGAATTGAACTGGTGGAAAATCTGAGAAAGTGACGTAAAGTGGATTCTTTTACTATCTTTGCTTACTCTACTAATATAGTAGGATATATTGCGTAAACAGATCAGACAGACGTAAACAGTACTATGAACAAACTTTGGATTTTGCTATGCCTCCCGGCATTCATATTTGGAACACAACTGGAAAAATGGGACCTGGAACCCGGTGTATGGCAAGCCAGCCTGCACAGAAAAGACGGGGCAGACATTGTTTTTAACTTCGAAGTAAAAGACAACGGCCGCCAGAAACTGGTATACGTGTTGAATGCCAGCGACCGTATGCTGGTAGATGATGTAAAGATCCAGGGTGACTCTATTTTCATCAGGATGCCTTTCTTCGACTCTGAATTCAGGGCCGCTTTTACCAAAGAAGGCCGTATCCAGGGTAACTGGATCCGTCACCTGGCAGACAGGGATGTGAGCATTCCCTTTACAGCTGCACACAATGTAAAACAACGCTTTGTACAGCATGAGCCGGCAAAAGGTAACGTAAGCGGACGCTGGTCCACCTGGTTCACCACCCCGGGTAAAAATGACTCTTCCTATGCAGTGGGCGAGTTCAAACAGCAGGGAAATATTGTACACGGTACCTTCCTGACGCCTACGGGCGACTATCGCTTCCTGGAAGGGATTGTAGATGGTGATACACTGAAACTCTCTACTTTTGACGGATCGCATGCATATTATTTCACCGCATTGGTAAAAAATAACAGCCTGGAAAACGGGATCTTTTACGCCGGTATCGGCGATGGCAGAGAGCACTGGACGGCCGTAAAAGATGATAAGGCGGCATTGCCCGACGAAAAGGCGCTCGCTTCCGTAAAACCCGGTAACAGCCAGCTGGATTTTACATTCCCCGATATCAACGGAAAGAAAGTAAGTATTAAAGACAAACGCTTTGAGAATAAAGTAGTGGTGATCACGATCATGGGTTCCTGGTGCCCCAACTGTATGGATGAAACCGGGTTCCTGTCTGAATGGTACAAGGCGAATAAGGCGCGTGGGGTAGAAGTGATAGGCCTGGCATATGAGCGTACTGCCGACTTTGCAAAGTCGCAGAAAAGCCTGCAGGGTTTCCTGAAACGCTTTGACGTACGTTATCCCGTACTGATCACCGGCGTAACCACCAGCGATCCTGAAAGAACAGAAAAAACTTTACCACAGATAACAAAAATAAAAGGCTTCCCAACCACTATCTTTGTCGATAAAAAAGGCAATGTGCGGGAAGTACATACCGGCTTTTCCGGTCCTGGTACAGGAGAACATTATGAAGCCTTCAAAAAGGAATTCAATAGCCTGATAGATGGCCTGCTGGCCGAGAAATAGTACCTACTACTAACCCAATACTTAAAGTGGCGGTAAAGCTTTAAAGCTACCGCCACTTTCTTTTTTGCTGGTCATCCGTTATATATTTATTTTTAAACCGCTTCTTTTTTAAAATTCCGGAAGGTTTCGATGGCCTCATCTATCAGCGTGAGGATCCTTTGTTTTACATCATCTTTCATACCTGTAACCTCGTGCTCAACGATATATCTCAGCTCTGTTAATCCGTCCGCACCTTTACCTAATATCCGCTTAACACGGCCCTGCAGATGATGGGCAGATCTCCTGATCTTTCTGCGTGTTTCCTCTCCGCTATCCGGAGCGGTCAGAATACCAATGGCAAGACCCGCAGCAACACCAACCAGGGCTCCACATAAGATTTTTGCAGTGCTCATAATAAAAGATTTTTAAAGGTGTAATAAAAAGGCTGTAAAGAGTTTCCAAATATTGGGCCAGTTAAGCCGTGATCTCACCGGTTTCCACATAATGCTTGAAACGCATCACGTCTTTTTCCACCATCCTGTGGAAAGCACTGTTCAGCAACCAGGCCAGTCCTGTGCCTACATAACCTGCCGGCGGACGGTAAGCGATCACTACTGATATATCCGTACCGCCACCGGGAGCATCTTCAAACATCACCTTGCCCGCTGTGGCAATATTGGAGCCGGGAGCTGAACGCCAGCCAATAAATGCACCGGCCTCGTCTTTGATGATCTCTGCATCCCATTCCAGTGTGCCGACGCCACCGGGACCTTTCACCACCCAATGTGAATGGAAATCGTCATGTTCCGTGATAGATGCCAGATGCCGCATAAAATGAGGCAGATTTTCCAGCCTTCTCCAGAATTGGTATACCTCGTCCCGGGGCTTACTGACGTTGAATTTTGTCCTGACCTTAATGGTACGGCTGTGCTTTTCACCCATTCTTCTTCCGGCATAGGCAGTGATAGGACAGTTCCCTGATATTCCACGGTATAAAAGGTAACCACCGGCTACCAGTCTGAATAGGCTTCTGATGGGATGCTTGGTAACGTTGTTGATAGCGGAATTAGTGAGAAGAGCGCCGCCCACGATGGATGCAATACGCCCCTGCCTGCTTACATTCAGGACATTCGACTGCTCGTAGAGCATACTGGCTCGAGGCTCGCCGTGTCCATTCAAACTTTGATATGTACTCATAAACAACGGGTTTTTGTTATCAGATAAGCGAAAATCCTGCTCGAATCAAAATGCATTAATAATCAATAAATTACACTCTTGCTTCACTGTGGAATTGCGTATAAAATTGCACATTGGGGACACATTGTCAATGTGTTGCAGGAAGGCATCTCCATCAACAAAACGCACGGACGGCCTACCCGCAACAAGACATGTTTCCTGACGAACGCCCCGGAGGCATCTTACATTACATCGTCACAGCTGGGATTAATTCCGTTCTTCCAGTTCTTTTTCCAGCTCCCTGAATATCTCATTACCCCAATGAGGGTCCAGTTCATTTTTCGGCTTGAATTCAGCAAACCGCTGGCCCGCTTCTTCCACGATAGGAGCTGCCTTTTTCTTACCTCCGCCAAACAGGGCAGGCGTATGATAGATCACCAGCGCCTTCATAAGGTATGCCCTGGGATTGGCACTATCTGCCGCAATGGCTTTATCTGAATAGCTACGGCTGTCCGGCCCCAGTGATATACCCCTGGTATTATTGGCATTGATACGGGCAGACAGCCAGTATGCCATCAGCGTCAGCGTCTCTGTATTATCCGGTTGCAGCTCCAGAGCTTTCTTTACATAAGGCTCGGCTTTCTCCGTCGTTGGCTCTGCCTCTCCCTTTGGCGCCTTGAAAGAAGATTGCGTATAAGCCCAGCCGGTATAATATTGCAACAGCCATTCCTGCGGATTTGCCGCTGCCAGCTTGCCGATCTTCTCTGCTCCCTGCTGCCAGGCACTAAAGTCGGTGGTCTTATCGAGTTGTGCCAGTTCTTCCCTGAGCGATTGTTTCCAGTCTGTTTGTCCAAGTGCTACAGAGATGGTTGCCAGCAATACCAGCAGAAGTGTAATAAATGCCCTCATAATAATCTTTGGGATCAGTAGTCTAAAATATATGCCAACTTCCGGTCGTATAAGAAACAGTTAATTCGCCTGCTTTGTTGCCTTTATTGACAGCTGGTGAAAATTCTGGAAAAATAATACCGTTTACTCCCTATCTTAAAGCCATAAATCACTGAACGTATGAAAAAACTATTCACGTGTGGAATGCTGATGCTGACACTCACAGGAATGGCCCAGAAAAAAAAGGCTGACGGGTGGCTCCAGTTGTTCAACGGAAAGGACCTGAGCGGTTGGGACATTAAGATCAAAGGACATGACCTGAACGAGAACTATGGCAACACTTTCAGGGTAGAAGATGGGCTGCTGAAAGTGCGTTATGATCAGTACACCAACTTCAACGAGCAATACGGTCATATCTTTTATAACAAGAATTTCTCGGCGTATATCATCGTGGTGGAATACCGCTTTGTGGGAGAACAGGTACCTGGCGGTCCGGGATGGGCATTGCGTAACAGCGGCATAATGTTGCATGGACAATCTGCCGCCAGTATGGGCAAAGACCAGGATTTCCCCATCTCCCTGGAAGAACAGTTGTTAGGTGGCAACGGGAAAGATCCCCGCTCTACTTCCAATCTCTGTACACCGGGTACCAATGTGGTGATGAACGGAAAGCTGATCACAGACCACTGCATTTCTTCTACCTCTAAAACCTATCACGGTGAACAGTGGGTACGGGCCGGTGCACTTGTACTGCGCGATTCTGTGATCAAACATTTTGTGTTCAGCGACACTGTGATTGTATACAACAAACCACAGACAGGCGGAGGGAACGTATCGGATGCAGATAGCACCCTGATGCAGGCAGGACGTATGCTTACGGAAGGTTCTATCTCCTTGCAGAGTGAAAGTCACCCTATAGATTTCAGGAAGGTAGAATTATTCGACCTGGAGCCATATGTGAATGATCCGGTAAAGCTGGAAGCGATACTGAGAAAATTACAAAAGAGAAAAAAATAGCAACGAAGGGCCGGGAAACGAGGAATTGAATGCGAGTCCGTCTTCGATTTAATCCCTGATCCCCGGTCCTTCTCTTTTAATGCATTACCACCGTTGCTTGCTGGAAGGCGGTGTCTGGAATACTAAATTGCACGGCGCCAAGCGGCGGACGTGGGGGTTTTGGTGGCCTCGGTGGCGGAGGAGGATGATGAGGGGTTACACAACTCGCTCCGGCTAACAACAATCCAAGTACCACGATCAAAAATCTCGTCTGTCTCATGTTGTTCGTTTTGATCCACTGTTATAGAAACAAATTGCATGCCGTTACAAAATAAAGGCACTGGACACTTTCACCAGATCATCCCGCTATAAAACCGCTTATAAATGTCCACAAAAAGATATCAGGATCTCCGTAAATTCGTGGCCTGCAACACAAAATCCGCAGCCTCCCTTCTTCATGTCACAGACACCAGCACCCGGTAAGCACTTTGCCGGATTAGACCACTTGCGCGCCTTCGCCATCACATTTGTTTTCATTTACCATTATCGCATCTTCAAACATCCCGGGTGGATAGATACTATCGGCAGTTTCGGATGGACAGGCGTAGACCTGTTTTTTGTATTGAGTGGTTACCTCATTTCATCACAGCTGTTTGCACAGATCAGCAACAATGAACAGATTTCTTTCCGGGAGTTCTTCCTCAAACGTTTCTTCAGGATCATCCCCGCTTATCTTACAGTACTGGCACTGTATTTCATGGTGCCCGGCTTCCGTGAAAGGGAAGCCCTGCCGCCACTCTGGAAGTTTCTCACCTTCACGCAGAATATAGGTCTGCACCTGAAGGACAGCGGCACTTTTTCGCATGCCTGGTCATTATGTATCGAAGAACAGTTCTACTTCCTGCTGCCTGTCATCCTGATCATGCTGGTTCGCTGGAAGGCACTGAAAGCAGGTCCCTGGCTGCTGGGCATTTTATTCGCCGGCGGATTTATAGTCAGATTATTCTGCTGGTTCGCCTTGCTGAAACCTGCTATGGGAGCAGACGATTACTGGGTAACCTGGTATATGTGGATGTATTATCCTACGTTTACACGCCTTGACGGATTGCTTACCGGTGTGGCAATAGCAGCCATCTTCCGGTTCCTGCCCGCTATTAAGCAAAGGGTCATGGCATTGGGTAATAAATTACTGCTGACAGGCCTTGTGATCTTAACAGGGGCCTGGTTCCTTTGTAATGAAGACCCTTCTACTTTTTATGCCTCCATCTTTGGCTTTCCGCTGATCGCTGTTGGTTATGGCGCTATGGTAGCTGGCGCTGTCAGTGAAAAGAGTTTTCTGTACAAAAAGCAACTGCGTTTCACCGCTACACTGGCAATGTTATCATATGGTATTTATCTCTCGCACAAAGGCGTTATACACCTGACGCAGTTATGGGTAGGGAACATGGGTATAGAGCAGAACAGTACCCTGATGTTTATCATCTGTATCATCACATGTGTATCGGCTGCTTTGCTATTGAACAGGATCATTGAAAAGCCTTTCCTGAAACTACGCCAACGCGTCCTGGCGCGAAAGGCATCGCCTGTTCAGCGCCAATCTGTTCCGGTGTAAGGCCGCGGCGCGTATGCAGGTTGCCGGGGCTGTTGTTTAAGGCAACAACCCCGGTGATATTACTTATTCAGATAAGGGCTTTCAAACCCCAGTTTCTTCAATCCGGATTTTACTTCCGGGCAACTCATAAACAATTTCCATAGCAGACCGCTACGGTAGTTTTCCATCATCACTACTGCCGGTCCCTGGTCTATAGCAAGGTATCGCCGGGGATACCAGTTGTTTGTTTCGCTAAAGGCATCGTAAAACCCGTATTGACCAAAGAGCTTATCGCGCATGTCTTTATACCAGTGCACCATTGCCTGCTTCGAATATTCCGGCGTATAAGGCATGGAAGATAGTGCGGCGGTAGGAGATATGACGCCCAGGTCTGTATTGTCGCCAGGAGCATGTGCGGCATACCCGTTCACAGAATAGCTGGCTGTTAATCCCCAGCTGTCAGGGCCGTAGCCTTTATACTTTTTCGGGTTCTCCACACACCATTGGCGGTTGATCAATGTCTGGTTGGTATTATGCTCCCAATAGTCGGCATACCTGTCTTTTAAGCCATGCGGATCAAGTCCCAGGTAGGAATAGTGCGCCCAGAACAAAGGTCCTCCGTACTGTTTCGCGTAATTGTGTGACAGCGACAGCGTATAACCATAAGCTTTGATGCTGTCCCTGATAGCTCCGTTGCGGGCCCATCCTTCATGATACACTGCTGCGGGCACACCATGTGTAGGAGATGATGCTGCCAGTACATACATGATCAGGCATTCATTATAGCCGGTTACAGGAAAATTCATCTCCCACTGATAGGTAGGCGACCAATGCCAGTACAACACGTTCTTACCGTTCCTGTACCAGCTCCACTCCACATCTTCCCACAGTTTGCTGATCCTGGCAGCCAGTGATTTTTCCTGGTCATTGCCAGTGGCAAAATACTGGCGTACGCATAACAATCCCTGGATCATAAAAGACGTTTCTACAAGATCGCCACCGTTATCTTTTTGTCCGAATGGCTTTACCTTTCCATTCTCTCCATACATCCAGTGCGGCCAGGCGCCATGAAAACGATCTGCTTTCCCGAGGAAGGATACGATCTTCGTTAGTCTCTCAAGCCCCTGTTGACGGGTGATATAACCCCTTTCAATTCCTACCAGGATAGCCATTACACCAAAGCCGCTACCCCCTGAGGTAACCACATTCATATCATTTTCCGGGTAGTCGCCATCTACATGATAACGTTCTCTCGCCATACCACTGGCGGGTTCCGCACCATCCCAGAAATACCGGAACGTACGTTCTTCAACGATGTTAAATATGGAATCCGTGGATAAGGCAAAAGTATCAACAGCTGTACTGTCTTTCACCGGCTGGTGGCCGGAAGGGTTGCCACATGACATTACCGCAGGAAGCATTGCTCCAAGCAGGCAGAGGAATAGTAAGTTTCTCATAAACGTAATTTAGCTTTTTTTGACGATTGCGTTCATCAATAGGGCAGGTCATAGGACATATGAAGAAAATGCTTAGCTTTGCGTGCAATTGTAAAAAACAGACAAACCTTGCGTCATGTAATATCACAGGCATACTATTGTTAACTACGCCACCTGCGTTCTGCAGGAATGGCCTGTGAATCCTTTTTGTTTAATTAAAATAACCCGTTATGGCTATTTCAGAAAAATATGGCCGTACCTATCACTTTCCGTTTTCGCCGGGCACTACCAGCGATGACCGCATTCAGCATGATTATTGGCATTATATCTCTGCCATTCCTACCCTGGTGCATACGGAAAAACTGGATGGCGAAAATAATTGCCTGTCCCGCTATGGTGTGTTTGCACGCTCTCATGTGGCGCCCACCACATCTCCGTGGACAGAAAGCCTGCGCCGCTACTGGCAGCTGGTAAAGAATGACCTGGGCAACCTGGAAATATTCCTGGAGAACCTGTATGCTGTACACTCTATTGCATACAAAGACCTGAACCATCATTTCTATGTGTTTGCAATAAGAGAGCATGGCCGCTGGCTAAGCTGGGAAGAGACCTGCTTTTATGCTGCTATGCTGGACCTGCCCGTAGTGCCGGTCATTCAGGAACTACAGGCACCATTGGTGAAGGCCGATTTTGAAAGTAACATACTGAATATTGTGAAAGGTCCCGGCTGCTTTAACGCATATGACGCAGCTACCGGTGTACCCGCTACAATGGAAGGAATTGTTACGCGTAATGCAGCCGGTTTCCCGGTATCTGCATTCGCAGAAAATGTATTTAAATATGTGAGAAAAGGGCACGTGAAAACGGACGTACACTGGACGCGTAACTGGCGCCGTGCAGCCCTGAAAAATGAAGGAGGTAAATATGTGGACAATCACTGAAAACAGATCATGGCCATACCTTGAGCAGACCTACGATTGGGTACGCGATATGCAGGAGGTGCCACAAGACCCCATACATCATGGAGAAGGGAATGTGGCCATCCACACGCAAATGGTACTGGCGGCATTGCAGGAACAACCTGCTTACCAGGCATTGTCTGCACAGGATAAAGAGATCCTCTGGGCGGCTGCGCTGCTGCATGACGTTGAGAAACGCAGTACAACCGTTACCGGGCCGGATGGCCGGATCACTTCCGCAGGCCACGCCAGGAAAGGGGAAGGGACTGCCCGGCAGATATTATACAGGGAGATCCCAACCCCTTTTCATATCCGCGAACAGATCACTCAATTGGTGAAATATCATAGTTTGCCTTTATGGTTATTGGAAAAGAGAGACCCGCTGCGTACCATTATTCACGCATCACTACAGGTAAACACCCAACACCTGGCCCTGCTGGCGAGGGCTGATATGATTGGACGTATAGCCCCCGATACGGCCGAATTGTTATATCGCATCGATTGCTTTGAGGAATATTGTAAAGAGCATCAATGCTGGGGAAGCCCCTGGCCTTTTGAGAATGCACAGGCCCGCATGCACTATCTGCGGAAAGGAGATGCAGCACCGGGTTACGTGCCCTATAAAGCGCCGGCCGTGCAGGTCGTGATCATGAGCGGATTGCCCGGCGCCGGTAAGGATACGTATGTACAGCAACACTACCGGCAACCGGAATGGGAAATTATCTCATTAGATGATATCCGCAGGCAGATGAAGATCAGTCCCGCCGATAGAAGTGGCACCGGCAAAGTAGTGCAGGCTGCTAAAGAGCAGGCAAGGGGGTACCTGCGGAACAAGCGTTCCTTTGTCTGGAATGCCACCAATACCACCCACCAGATGCGGGAACAGCTGATAGCCCTTTGTATGCAGTATGATGCGGGCGTTACGGTCGTGTATGTGGAAGTGCCGTATAAAGAGTTGTTCCGGCAAAATGGTAACAGGGAAGCAACCGTACCCTATAATGCCATGCAGAAACTGATCAGCAAACTGGAGATCCCTGATCTGACAGAAGCGCACGAAGTCATTTATCATGTGCGCTAAGAAAAGAGGGCCGGTTATAACCTTACCGGCCTTCTCTTTGTTACTTATATGATCATACAGTAACAATGAAAGGGTTCATATTCTTATTAATCGCATCTGTGATATTCACAGGCAGTATTATATGCGCTGCCTTTAATCCCGGATCTGTGCCAGCTGCCCGGGGAAACCCGGCTTTTGCCGGATCAGCAGCATGTGCTTCTTGCCATGCCGACATCTTCAAAAGCAGCCGCCATACAGCCCATTTTCAGACCTCCGCAGTGCCGGACGATGCCAGTATCAAAGGCAGCTTTACGCCTGGTAAAAACCAGTTTGTTTACAATAAATGGATGGTAGTGGAACTGGAAAAGAAGAAAGACGTTTTCCTGCAAACGGCTTACATGAACGGCATCCCTACCGAGCAAAGGGAGTTTGGTATCGTGATCGGCTCCGGAAGGAAAGGGCAGACCTACCTTTATTGGGATAAGAACAGATTGTTCCAGCTGCCGGTATCTTATTTTACTCCTGCCAACGACTGGTGCAACAGTCCGGGGTATTCGGACAATTACATCCGTTTCGACAGGCCCATTCCTGCTACCTGCCTGGAATGCCATGCTACCTATATTGAAGCAAAGGAAAGGAAGGACGGTATCACGGTGTTCAATAAGAAAACCCTGCTATACGGTATTGACTGTGAAAGATGTCATGGACCCGGCGCTGCGCATGTTGCATTCCATACCCAACATCCGGAGCTGAAGACTGCCAGCAATATTATCAGCACAAAAAGCTTCTCCCGGCAACAACGCCTGGATGCCTGTGCACAATGTCATTCCGGCTTGAGGAAACATACACAACCCGCTTTTAGTTTTGCCGTAGGGCAAAAACTGGATGACTATTCTACCCCAAATTATGATATTGATACTGTGGGTAACCTTGATGTGCATGGTAATCAATACGGTTTACTGACAGCCTGCAAATGTTTTAAAATGGCGGAACAACTGGACTGTTCCTCCTGTCACAACGTCCACGTCAGCGAGCGGCAGAACATGGCGGCGTTCTCACAACGCTGTATTAACTGCCACAATATGGGCGGTGTTGCCCATGATTCCTGTTCCTACAAACCACCGGCAGGAATAGTGCTGGCGGATAATTGTGTTGACTGTCATATGCCACTTTTGCCATCGCGGAAAATTATGCTGAAACTGGCAAATGCATCAGTAGCGGAAGCAGATATGGTGCGTACGCATTTTGTAAATGTTTATCAGGATGCAACGAAAAGGTTTGTGGAGAAGAACAGATAAGAGCATTGCTATAATCGAAAACGAAGGCGTATCAACTTTGAAGTGTCTCCAAAAGCGTCTGACTTTTTGGGCGCCCTTCAAGGTTGATACACCTCACTTTATTTCGGATACCTGATGGAGACACGTAGATATTGGCTCTCAGCACCTATTCTTTTTTGAGTCTTCCTTGAATGGTTTCTTTTATGGAACTCTGTTAAAAGCCCTGTTTAACTTCTCCATAAATGCATCCGCCTGTTCTTTGGTTTTAATGATCTGGCTTAACGAAGATCTGCGATGTGCAGGTACCTTGATCTTAACAGTTTTACCAGTTGCTTTGGCTTGTTCAATCAAAGCCATAATCCTTTCTTCTACTTTTGGATCTTTCATAATTTTATTTGATTAGCTTGATTTATGAAACTTTGTTAAAAGACCTTGCCTGGCTTCTTATAAATGTAGCTGCCTGATCCTTGGTTTTACATGACCTGACTTTTTATGAAACGTTATTAAAAGCTCTGTTTAACTTCTCCATAAATTCATCTGCCTGTTCTTTGGTCTTGATAATTTGAGCCAGCGATGATTTGCCACTCACAAGTCTTGGCGGTTTATCAGCTAGTTGCTTTTTTTCAGATAAGGTCTTAACCTTGTCTTTCATTGTATCATTTTTCATAGTAAAAGCTTTAAGTTTTGTTAACTTATTTTATTGTCATGTTTTTTTCTAAAAATGAAATAGTTATACAAAAATTCGGGATGCCTTGGACTATCTTTTGTAATTCTTACCACATCGGGTTTGACATCTTCAAAATCAAATGGATTTTCATATTGACATTTACCAAACCTCGTAATTCTTACATAATATTTCAATGCCCCAATTTCGAAATGCCTGCTTAGATAATCGAAATTGTTTAAGATAGTCCTATAATACAGCAAGGCCCGTGAATTATTGGAACCATCAATCCCCAGATAATGATTGGGATTACTGGTTAGATATGCTCGGGCATGGGAAAGTATCGTAGAAAAGGCTTTTGAATAGTTTTTATGTTTTATTTGTGCTTTATCGTCGATCTTACCACCTGCATTTAATGGACCAAATGCTAAATTGTAGACATTAGGCATTAATTCATGCGCTTGATCGCTTATTGCTACCATCAGTTCTTTTTTACCCCCGTTTGCGAGTTCTGTGTCGAAGAGTATTGATTTCATTCCCCTGGATGTTGTATTAATATCATAAACATCGTCGAAGTTGATTTTAACTATACTTGCCATTTATCTCTGTTTAAGAATTGTGGATTAACCAGTTTATATACATACCAGAGATTGATGAAACAGATGCATAGTTTACATGACAACAAACAATGCAATGCAGATTCGAAATTCAAATTTTTATTTCATAAACGAGTTAATGGCAAGTTAACAGCCTCAGAAAGAATGTAATGGCTAAGGAATACCAGAAGTGAACGAAATGAACAGATTGAATGATGTACTTTGGAAAATATAAAAAGGGGTTAAACTAAAGCATATTTTACTTTAGCTCAACCCCTTGAAAATACGGCTCTTTACGCCATCAGAACCTATACGTCAGCATTCCCCTTACATTAAACGGCGTACCTGGTGTGAAATGTATCTCCGTCACCGGCGCTGCCTCATTCTTCAACCTGCTCTCTGTTGCAAACTGCGTTTCATTCCATGCCGTATTGAATATATTTTCTGTGATCACACCGATAGTAAACTGTTTATATTGATAACTGACATTCGCATCGCTTACACAATAACCCTTGGCTACAATGCTATTGTCTTCATTCGCAGGACGGTGCCCCAGGTACCGTGTATTAATACCCGCATTAATGCCAGATGGATGATGAAGACTTACACCGCCGGCAGCTGTTACCACCGGTGCTAAAGGAATACGGTCTTCGCCTTTTACTGCCTCATTGGAACGGCCATGTGTATAAGTAAAGTCGCCGTTGATGAAGATCCATTTTCCTAACTGGTAACGCGCGCCGAGATCAATTCCTTTACGCGTGGTTTTATCACTGGGCTCTACAACACCGGCATCCCCCACATATACAAACTCCTGCTCAAGGAACAGGTACCATAAGGCAGTATTCAGCACCAGTTTCGGTAGTGGTTTCCATACCAGCCCGAGATCTGCTCCATAAGCTGCGGGCAAGGTAGCCAAGCCTTTTTCTGCAACTACAACCCGGGTATCATTGCTGTGAAATCCCTTGCCCAGTTTCAGGAAATACTGGATCTTATTGCTGGGATTATACAGGAAGTTCAGTTTCGGACTTACAATAGATTTATTCTGTGTTTGCGTAGCATAAGCAGCAGCCAGTTTGTCCACGTAGTCAAATTTAAAATGATCTACACGTACTGCCGGATTGATCAGCCATTTACCTGCCTTATATTCAGCACTTGCATAGGCATACAGATTAGTTTCATTGATATCTCCCAGTTTCAGTTGTTCCAGGGTGGTCTTCCTGTTCACCGTATGCGACAGCTCAATATCATTCGCAGCATCATTACGCAATCCCGCTGCTGCCTTTAGCTCAAGGGGATTCCCTCCCGGATAGAAGCTTTTATTCAGTTCCGATTCAAAACCGAAAATGCTCCTGTTCTCTTTCTGCCTGATCTGATCTCCGTTCTCGGCATCTTCCAGGAAGAAAGTAAAATTGGAATAGAGCTCAAAGTCATAACGGCTATAGAAGGCGGTGCTTCTTACAAAAGTATTCGCATCTGCATGTTTGATGTATTGCAAATTGATATTGGTGCGTTGTGTATTGCCGCCTTCAGTATTATCGATAGCCCCAAAACGTGTGATCAGTCCTGCGTCAATGGCCCTTTGTGGTATTTGTCCGCTGGCGTCCCATTTACTGTTGAAATGAGAAACAGATACCGACAGTTTATCATTGTTCGGCATGTAAGCGGTATACTTTCCCATCAGGTTAATACGGTTAAAGTTTTGCGGAGAAACAAAATAACCATCGGTCATCTGGTAGTCTGCCGCTACATATGCAGATTGTTTATCATCATTTACCAGGTTAAACATTCCCATTGTCCTGTAAGTATTGAATTTGCCGCCTTCCAGGGTAATGCTGCTGTTGTCAAGTCTGTCTTTTGTTTTAAAAGCAACATATCCTGCGGTGGCCAGGTTGCCCTTATCAGCATGATAGGGGCCTTTGTCAAAGTCAATATTCTCAATGATCTCCGGGATCAGGAAGTGAAGGTCAGCGTACCCCTGTCCGTGCGCATGGCTCACCATGTTGACCGGCATACCGTCTACACTGATATTGATATCAGTGCCATGATCAATATCAAAGCCCCGCAGGAAGATCTGTTCTGCTTTACCTCCTCCTGCATGCTGGCCAATGAACAGGCCCGGTACCTTGCGCAGCAGTTCCTGGGACGATTTCACGGGGTTCGTCTTGAGATCAATATCTGATATGATGTTCAGGTGTTTGATAGAAGAGGTAATAGCCACTTCATTGAGTTCGAGATTGGAAGGTATCAGTATGATTTGCTGTGATAACTTATCGAGCACCACAAGCTGTGTCTTAAAGGAAACGTGCGATACCTTCAGGGTGTCTCCCTCCTTGCCATCTTTTAGCCGGAAAGCGCCCGTTTCATTGGTATGCGTATGAGCGCCGGTACGCAGGTTATAGATGGTGGCTTCCTGCAATGGACGCTTTTCGGGGTCATATACAGTGCCGCTGTAACTTTGTGAATAGGCTTTAATGGTGCATAATGAGAGGATCAGCGTAAAGATCTTTCGCATATAGGACGTGTCGTTTAGGTTAATAGTCAGCAGTGTATTTAACAGTGCCAAACGGCGAAAGTAAAAAATGATTAACAATCCGTTTAATATTTCACCCATAAAATATTTCCGTTCATCCCAAAATCTCTTTTATTAACTTGTGTCCGCAATAAAGTATCTCTATATTAGCGCACGTCAAAAGGTCTCAACTTTCTATTATTCTACTTTTGACTTAATCTTATTTGAACGTTATGTTACTTAGATCGAAGAATCATGCAAGCCGGTCTCTGATGGGTTTTCTGTGCCTCTATGGTATGGGAATGGCAGTTGCCCATCCGGTTTCGGCGCAGTCAGGCAAATTGCCATTGCAGGACCTATCTGCCTTCCGCGAGCCAGGACAGAGCTGGAGTATTACCAGCGATGCCTCCGCAAAACTTGACAACCCGCATGTACTGGATGCAGTGGCTGGTACAGGGGTGTTATTCAATATGCCGGATAAGAAACATCCGGGTAAAGACCTTTTCTCCACCCAGGAATATGGTGATGTGGATATTGAACTGGACTACATGATGGCGCCCGGATCAAATTCAGGGATCTATCTGCAGGGCAGGTATGAGATCCAGTTGTTAGACAGCTGGAGCACCAAAGTGCCTAAAGCAGGCGACAATGGTGGTATTTACGAACGCTGGGACGACAGTCGTCCCGACGGTCAGCAAGGGTACGATGGGCATGCTCCCCGTGTGAATGCCAGCCGTGCTCCTGGTCTGTGGCAACATATGAAGATCTCCTTCCTGGCGCCCCGTTTCGATGCCTCCGGCAAAAAGATCGCCAACGCGCGTATGCTGCTGGTAGAGCTCAATGGTGTGACCATTCATGAAAACGTAGAACTGATGGGACCTACCCGTGGTTCAATCGGTGGCGGCGATGAAAAAGCTACCGGTCCGCTCCGTCTCCAGGGCGATCATGGTGCTGTTGCCTTCCGCAATATCACTATCAACAAACCCGGCGAAGCCCGCAACGGCAACGAAAATAACAGGACAGTAGATCCTATCCTAGTAGATGCACCGGTAAATACCATCCTGCGCAGCTTCATGGATGTGAAGAACAATAAGCGCGTGGTACACGCTGTTTCTGTAGGTTCTCCTGAAAAGGTGCATTACACCTACGACCTCGATAAAGGTATGGTGGCACAGGTTTGGCGCGGCGAATTCCTCGACGCTACACCAATGTGGCATGAAAGAGGGAATGGTTGTTCCCGTCCCCGTGGCGCTGTACAGCTCCTGGGAGAACCATTCTTTACCCTGAGCAAACTGTCTTCTCCACAGGCTGCCTGGATGACCGATACCACTGGTTCAGGTTACCGTCCTAAAGGGTATGTACTGGATGAAAATGACCTGCCTGCTTTCCGTTACCAGGTATACGGTACTGCTGTATCTGATGTGGTGCGCGTACTTGCTGAAGGACGTGGCATCCGCCGTGAACTGACAGTGGCTGCACCGGTTGAAGGACTGTATGCTAAACTTGCAGAAGGTACTTCTATAGAAACTCCTTCAAAGGATCTGTATGTTATAGATGGAAAATCTTACTATCTCCAGGTAGATGATGCAGGTGGCGAAAAACCTGTGATCCGTGAAGCAGGTGCAACAAAAGAGCTGATCATACCTGTACACAGTAAACTGAGCTATTCCATCCTTTTCTAATTCCTTTCGACTATTACAAATGAAAAACATTTATAAGGCATTCATAAAAAAGACCACCCTGTATTCGCTGCTGTTAGCTGCGGCAACGGGTGTTAGTTCCGGGGTTCGTGCCCAGGAAACGCCTAAAGAAGAAGATTTTTATAAGATCCTGAAGGTATCTTCTCCGGAAGGTACATTGCTGGAAGTGGGCGGTTTGACGGTATTGCCAAATGGTGATCTGGGTGTATCTACCCGTCGCGGCGATGTATATGTAGTGGAAAATCCTACAAGCCGTAAGCCTTACTTCCGCAAGTTTGCCAGCGGTCTGCATGAAATACTGGGCCTCGTTTGGAAAGACGGCGCTTTCTATTGTGCACAGCGTGGCGAATTGACTAAACTGGTAGACACCAACATGGACGGTAAGGCAGATGTATACGAAACAGTATTTGCATGGCCTTTGTCCGGTCACTATCATGAATACAGCTTTGGTCCTAAGATTGCGCCTGACGGCTCTTTCTTCGTATCGGGCAACGTTGCTTTCGGTAACCAGGAATGGTGGCGTGGTGAAAGCCGTGTACCCTGGAGAGGTTGGATGATGCACATCTTCCCTGACGGGCACATGGAACCATATGCTACCGGCTTCCGTTCCCCTTGCGGTCTCGGTATGATCAATGGTGAATTGTTCTATACAGATAACCAGGGCGACTGGTTTGGCTCCGGCGGTGTATGGCAGGTAAAACAGGGCGATTTCATCGGCCACCCTGCTGGTTTACGCTGGACGAAGGAACCTAATTCCCCTGTAAAACTGACACAGGAGCATTTCTTCTCTCTCGTAGATGAAGGCCGTCCTAAAGATGCGAATGGCAACTATACCAAGCCTGAGAATAGTGTAACTGCTCCTTTCGTAACACTGATGGATGTTAAAAAGAAGATCCCTGAACTGCGCCTGCCTGCCGTAGTGCTGCCGCACGGTATTCAGGGTATCTCCAACTCTGAGATCGTTCAGATCCCTGAAGGTTCCTTCGGTCCTTTTGCCGGCCAGCTGCTCGTGGGGGACCAGGGACAGAGTAAGATCATGCGTGTGGTAATGGAAAAAGTGAAAGGTGAATACCAGGGTGTGTCTTTCGACTTCCGTAGCGGCTTCCAGTCTGGTGTACTGCGTATGGCATGGGCGAAAGACGGTTCGACCTTGTTCGTAGGCGAAACCAACCGTGGCTGGGGCTCTGCCGGTGAAGCAAACGAAGGTTTACAACGCCTGGTGTGGAACGAAAAGATGCCTTTCGAAATGAAGACCATCCGTTCAAAGCCTGATGGTTTTGAGATCGAATTTACCCTGCCGGTAAATAAGAAATCTGCAGAAGACCTGGCGTCTTACTCAGTAGAAAGCTTCACTTACAAATACCACTCAGTATACGGCAGCCCGATGGTGAACATTGCAAAATGTCCTGTGAAAGGTGTGAAAGTATCTGAAGACGGATTAAAGGTAAGACTCATTGTAGACAGCCTGCGTCTGGACTATGTGCACAACATTACCCTGGAAGGTGTGCGTGAAAAGGATAATTCTTATTCACTGGTACACCCGACCGGTTATTATACGCTGCACAATCTGCCGGAAGGAGATAAGCTGCCTTTAAGCCAGGCAAGCACCTTCAATTCTGCTAAATCAGCTGCTGCAACTGCTGCTGCCGATAAAGGAAAGGCTGCCACTGCAAAAGACGCAGCTGCCAAAGGCACTGCTGCTACCACAAAAACCGCTGCTACTGCTGCAAAAGCGCCTACTTACGATGAGGTGAAACCACTGCTGGCAAAATATACCTGCCTGGCCTGCCACAACGCTACCAAGCGTCAGGTGGGACCCGCATATGTAGATGTTGCCAAACGCAAATATTCTGCCGAGCAGATCCTGAAACTGCTTGCTAATCCGAAGCCACAGAACTGGCCTGATTACGCAACAGAAATGCCGCCAATGCCACAGGTACCACGTGCCGACGCATTGAAAATTGCGAACTGGATCAACTCATTGAAATAAACCATTATGGGATTGACCGAAAGGATACCGGGGAAGATGATGGATACGAAACTGCGTTTACGCAACCCTCCACAACTCATCCGGCTATTGGTCAATCCCTTGCTTTTATTTCTTTGTAGTGAACAGTCGTATCTAAAAAGTGGGAAGCTGGTATATGGATTGTCTATATCTGCATCGGCGCCGGAACGTAAGAAGTGCTCCCTGAACTCAGCAGCAGCTGGTTTTCCGTATTGCCGGAAATAACAGAGGGATTACACCCAATTATCAGTTAAAATAATATGCTTTTTGTTGACGTCAGGTCTGCATTAAGCCCAGGTATACGCCCGGGATGCGTCCGGTATACGCCTGGTATACGACCGGTATAAAGCATACCGCAGCTACATAAGAAGTGAAACGGAAATATGTTTTAATGATAACTAATTGTAAATCAATTATTATGTAATAACGAAAAAGGCCCCCGGAACTGTTCCGGGGGCCTTTTTCGTTATTAAAGAGGTCTGTTAGTGATAGTATTTTCTCAATATCATCAGAACTGGTTTTTCTGCATCACACTACTGGCAGTTCTACACGTTGATCATTACAGGGAATGTCTTTGCTGTAAAATGATCAGAACCGGTTCTTCGGTATCATGGTGCTGGCAGTTCTACACAGCGATCATTACAGGGAATGTCTTTGCTGTAAAATGATCAGAACTGGTTCTTCCACATCATGCTTTCTACTGGTTTGATGGTACGGCCATTGTATTTGGCGTTACCTTTCTTATTATAGAAGGTTTCCACTTCACCTTCCACCACGAAATAGATCAGCTGTCCGATTGGCATACCGGCATAGACGCGTACGGGCTGAGCGCAGGAGATTTCCAGTGTCCAGGTATTACAGAAGCCTACATCGCCTTTACCGGCAGTAGCATGGATATCGATACCCAGTCGGCCGGTGCTGGATTTACCTTCCAGGAAAGGCACATGGGCATGGGTTTCGGTATATTCGAGGGTTACGCCCAGGTAAAGGGTACCAGGTTGCAGCACATATCCCTCTTCAGGGATCTCGAAGTGTTCAATTTCGTTGTGGGCGCGGGCATCCAGTATCCTGTCCTTGTAAGTGGCCAGGTATTTACCAAGATGTACATCGTAAGAGTTGGTGCCGAGATACTTCCGGTCATAAGGCGAAATAACGATAGTGCCTTTTTCAATTTCCTCTAATATCCTTTTGTCTGACAGGATCATAGATCGGGTGTAATTAGTTTGTAGTAAATAGTTGTGTTAGTATGCTTCCGTGTTAATGCGTTCTGCATTCAGCTTTTTGCATTAATTTGGCAAGATATGCCATTAATACGTACCATACAAATCAATCCCGGCAGTCGCCTGGGGGTGTGGAAAATAGAAGAGGAGGAAGCATTTTTCCGGGAGAAGGTCAATATTTCCCCGGCAATCCACCATCCGCACAAGCGTTTGCAGCATTTTGCGGGCCGGTATTTGCTTCAGGAACTATATCCGGGTTTTCCGGTTGAGAAGATCCAGGTGATGCAGAGCCGTAAGCCTTACCTGGACAGCCATAGCCTGCATTTTTCCATCTCGCATTGCGGCGATAATGTAGCTGCCATCGTGAGTAGCGACAGCGCGGTAGGTATTGATATAGAAGAGGTAAAGCCCAAGATAGAAGCGGTGTCGCACAAGTTCTTGTCGCTGGCCGAGCAGGCCTTTATCGACCCTGTACATGCGTTGCCCCATAAGACCATCTGCTGGAGCGCTAAAGAGGCGGTTTTTAAATGGTATGGACTGGGACGCGTTGATTTTAAAGAAAATATGCAACTTGCACCTTTTATATTCCTGCAGAAAGGCTTCCTTACCTGCAATTTTAACAAAGCGGATAAAATTGCACGGTTATATTTGCAATATCTGATGGAAGACGGGTTATGCTTAACCTGGACGAACGGATCTGAGGACCTTACAATTGTAAGGGCGGAGAACGCAGATACGGCCCGTTCAGGATACTCAGGACATTAATGTTTAAAAACAGTCAATTTGAAAATCTTTCTACTCGGCTTTATGGGCGCCGGCAAGACTTACTGGGGAAAACAACTGGCAGAGCACCTGTCGTTACCGTTCTATGACCTGGACGATGTGATCGTGGAATCGGAAGAAATGTCCATCAGCGACATCTTTGCTACAAAAGGAGAGGACTATTTCCGCCAGCAGGAGAATTACTGGCTAAAGGAACTTTCCCGCAACGAAAACTTCCTCATCTCCTGTGGCGGTGGTGCACCCTGCTTCCAGGATAATATGGATATCATGAACAGCAACGGTATCACCATCTGGCTCAATCCCAGCCTGTCGCTGATCGTGGAGCGCCTGAAACGTAAGAAGTCCAAACGCCCGCTCATACAGGATCTGGCCGACGATGAACTGCTCGATTTCGTAGAGAAAAAACTGGCAGAACGTGTACCTTTCTACGAACAGGCGCAGATCACCATTGCAGAATCCGAGACGATCACCCTCGATTCCTTTACACAGCGGCTGGATATCAAAGCATAATATAGCGTAATATACCGTCCGTATGTTTATTCAGATGAACAGATGACCCAATAATCAAATGTTCCGGTAAATAAATCTTCCGGTAGGTAAAGGTTTAAGCAGACCAATGTTTAGATAGCAGGCGTTCAGTTGAACAGTCGCCGGTGGTAAATGTTTAAACAAACCAACGTTTAGATAGCAGGCGTTCAGTTAAACCTACGCAGGAAGTAAAGGTTTAAGTAGACCAATGTTTAGATAGCAGGCGTTCATTGAATCAGACGAATGGTTTTAATACAATGACGCGTTGAGCATGGTAATTCCCATGAATTAGCGTTTATACCTGGAATTTAGCAGCCGGGATGTCATTGTTCATTAGTTGATATCAGTCATTTTTTGCATCAATTTGTTGTCATTAATTTGTTGCATTAAATAATCAAACATCGATATACCAATGCATAAAGGATTTCTCATCATCGCAGCAGTACTGGGTGCGCTGGCCGTAACACTCGGCGCATTCGGGGCTCACAAGCTGAAGGAACTTGTTCCACCGGAAACGGTAAGCACATTTCAGACAGGCGTTACATACCAGTTTTATCACACTTTCGCTTTACTGGCGGTAGGCATTTTATTTTCCCAGTTCCCTGCAGGCGCTGGTTTGCTTGAGTGGGCAGGACGTTGCTTCTTTATTGGAGTGATATTATTTTCCGGTTCCTTGTACGTACTAACGATGATAAAGGCGACCGAAACAGTAGGTCTAAGCAAAATAGGCATCGTTACACCTATCGGTGGTTTATTCTTCATTGCCGGTTGGATCTGTCTGTTATTGGCGCTGTTGAAGAAATAAGTGACGCTTGCCTCATGATGGCAATTGCGCGATCGTAAAAAGTAATAAAAATATTAGCATATACTTAACTATTCAGGGGCTGGCTTATAGCTTAGCCCCTGTAATTTTAGGGGATGATGCGCCTCAGCAGTAATGCAGCAAAGTAGTGTTATAAGGGTGTTATAAGAGTGTTATAAGAGTGTCATAAGAGTGTTGTAAGACAGAAAGAAATGAGACGTCCTAATAGCCACAAGGCAGGAACAACGTTATAGGGTTTGCAAATAAAAGGCATCTTAACAATAGCATGGCCGGAATAGTGTTGTCAGCCAGGTGGAATGAGGATATCGTAAACATGTGCCTTAGCTGGTTGAGAAACGTTTGATGCGGTTCCATAGCATACTGAAGCTGAAACGTTTGATACTGCTACATCGGCATCCAACCAAGCAGGTACAGCACATGTTACGATATCCGAAATGGAACGGCGATCGGTAACCGAAGTGGCAGGTGCAACGTATGTTGCGATATCATTCGCTACATCCAACCAAGCAGGTACAGCACATGTTACGATATCCGAAATGGAACGGCGATCGATAACCGAAGTGGCAGGTGCAACGTATGTTGCGATATCATTCGCTACATCCAACCAAGCAGGTACAGCACATGTTACGATATCCGAAATGGAACGGCGATCGGTAACCATTCGCTACATCGGTATTCAGCGAAGCAATAAGAGAATGAAACAGCAATCATGCTCCGCATCCCGTCACTGCAACAAGCCATCAAAAAAACAATAAAACAACACGCATGTTCAAATACCTGATTATCATTTGCCTCAGCCTCGCAGGAACAGTGACAGCACAAGAAATAAACGGCAACTGGTACGGCATTTTCACCAATCCGCAAGGCCAGAAACAACGCCTGCAACTACAACTCCAACGCCAGGGGAATCAGCTGAAAGGCCTATTGAAAAGTCCGGACATCGCAGCCGAAGACATCGCGCTGGACACTGCTTTCGTCAAAGGTAACACCCTGACATTCGTCATTAAAAATATCAGCTTTAAATATACCGGCTACTGGAACAGTATCCGCAACCGTTATGAAGGATATTTCGAACAGGTCGGCAACCGCACTGCTCTGAACTTTTCGAGAGATGAGATCAAAGACCTGCCCGTTACCCGGCCGCAGGATCCCTCCGAACACCCGGCATACGACGTGCAGGAAGTGAAATTTGTAAACCCGGTAGACAAGGTCCTGCTGAGCGGTACCTTTACGAAACCCGGTCAGAAAGGCCCGTATCCCGTGATTGTCCTGATCTCCGGCAGCGGCCAGCAAAACCGGGACAATGAACAGTTCGACCACCGCTCATTTGCAGTGCTCACCGATTACTTGGTAAAACATGGCATCGCCACGCTGAGGTTTGACGACCGCGGAGTAGGGGAGAGCACCGGTAATTACGACTCCTCCGGTGTCTTCAACTTCGCCGGAGACGTCAAAGCAGCTGTCAGCTGGCTGCGGAAGAGAAATGATGCAGACACGGCTGCTATCGGATTGCTGGGTTACAGTGAAGGAGGAGTAGTGGCACAGATCGTTGCCGCCGCTGACCCCAGGATTGCTTTTATGATCACCATGGCCTCACCCGGACTGGATGGCAGGGAATACTATAACCGGAAACTGGCGCAGGTAGCAAAGATGTTCGGGGAGAAAGATGAGCACATAGAAGCTTATGTAGCCAGCTACCAGCGTTACCTGAATGTCATGACCCTCACTGCCGATCCTGCAGAAAGACAACGAAAGGCCTATGCAGAACTGTCAGCGCTCTACAACCATTTTGGAGACAGTAGCAACGTGGTTGGCAGGCAAAACTTTATAGAAGCGACATATGCTGCTGATAATAAAGCAGAAGCGCTGTCCCTCCTCCAGTACGATCCTGCGCCTTACCTGGCTAAAATAAAATGCCCGGTATTGGCAATAAACGGAAGCGAAGATGTGATCACAGACGCCACCACCAACCTGAAAGGACTGGAAAGCGGGCTGGTAAAAGGTGGAAATGAACTGGTTACGATCAGGAGCTTCCCGGGGCTGAACCACCTGTTCCAGCGTTGTGAATCATGTACATTGGAAGAATATGGCACTTTGGACGAGACAATAAACCCGGCTGTATTGGAGTTTATCACAAGATGGGTACAGTTGTTGTATTAATGGCTGGACCCAAAATTGAGAGCCAGGGGGACAGGAAGGGGATATAGAAGGAATTCCCGGTTCTTACTTACTGATTCTTAATTGAAAATAAATTCTTAATATATCGACAAGCGACCGTAATTTTGGAGCGCTATAATGTATGTCTAAAAATAAACTGAAAACAGAAAAACCGGAGAGTAAGAAACCTCGAGGCAACGACCCCAACGTACTTAAGCAGGACAAAGAAGTAGAGGTTAAAGTAAAGGAACTGGTAAAAGATGAAAGGACCCATAAGGTTTTGGGGGTAATATGCCTGTTGTTGTCGCTCTACTGTTTTATCGCGTTTACATCTTATCTCTTTACCTGGGAAGAAGACCAGGATAAGGTATTCCGTTATTCAGCCAGCTTGCTGCTGATGGACATGGATAGCGTGAAGGTGGAAAACCTCCTCGGCAGGTTAGGGGCCTTCGTCTCCCATTGGTTTTTCTACAAAGGGTTCGGTATAGCTTCCTACCTGTTTTGTTACCTGTTTTTTATCCTCGGCGTCAACGCTGTGGTAGGCCGTCGTGTGTTCCGCATCTGGCGTAATATTAAATATATCCTCTTCGGTCTGCTGTTCATCAGCACCACCGCAGCCTTTGTATCCATGTTATCCGACTTCCCCTGGGGAGGCGCCATGGGAGATGCGGTCAATAACTGGCTGATCGGCTTCCTGGGAAGGGCAGGAGCTGCACTGCTGTTGCTGGTGGCCGGACTGTCCTGGCTGATCTGGAAATACAATTACGATTTCAAATGGCTGGAACAACAGTTTAAAGCCAAACCTAAGCCCGCCGTGGCGCCGGCAGCCGGTCCGGAACCTGCTGTAATCGCCGTTACACCACAACAGCCGCCTGCCAGTACAAAGGAACCCAGGAAGAAAAACGGGCTCAGAGAGTCCGGTGTCTCTGTGATACCACCTCCGGCAGATAATAACGAACTGCCTGAAATGCAGCTCGTTGAGCGTGAAAATGCCTCCATTACCCTTATCCCGCCTGCTAATCTGTCAGCCGGGGAGGAGGAAGAAGTGGAAGAAGAAGAAGAGCTGGAACAGGAAGAAGAGGTGGGACCTTTATTATATATAGAAGAGACGGTCGAGCAGACCGCTTCCCGTAAAAAGAAGCCCAATACCGAGGATGTAGCCTGGGAAATCAAACCTCCAGTAGAAGAAGCAGAAGATGAAACAGAAGAGGAGCCCGTAAGGCAGCCGGTCCAGATGGACCCCTACGAGCCTACCCTCGATCTGCGTGATTATAAATACCCGTCCCTGGAGCTGCTGGACAACCACAGCACAGAAAAGATCGTACAAGATGCCAGTGAGCTGGACAGAAATAAGAACCAGATCATTGACACCCTTAAGAACTACGATATTTCCATCCAGAAGATCAGCGCTACCGTAGGACCGACAGTAACGCTGTATGAGATAGTACCCGCCGCCGGTGTGCGTATTTCCCGTATCAAGAACCTGGAAGACGATATCGCACTCAGCCTTTCTGCGCTGGGTATCCGTATTATTGCGCCCATACCCGGTAAAGGTACCATCGGTATCGAGGTGCCTAACGTGAAGAAGAGCATCGTATCGCTCAGGAACCTGCTGGCCTCTGAGAAGTTCCAGCAAAGCAGCATGGAACTGCCCATAGCCATCGGTAAAAAGATTGATAATGAGAACTTTATTGCTGACCTGGCCAAAATGCCACACTTGCTCATGGCAGGTGCTACCGGACAAGGTAAGTCAGTAGGTATCAATACCTTACTTGTATCCCTGCTATATAAAAAGCATCCTTCCCAGCTGAAGTTCGTACTGGTCGACCCTAAAAAGGTGGAACTCTCGCTCTACAAGCTGATAGAAAAGCACTTCCTGGCCAAACTGCCGGGGGAGGAGGAAGCGATCATCACCGATACGAAAAAGGTGATCCATACCCTCAACGCGCTCTGTATTGAAATGGATCTCCGTTACGACCTCCTGAAAGAGGCTGGTACGCGTAATATCAAAGAATACAATCACAAATTCGTCCAGAGAAGGCTGAACCCGCAAAGGGGGCACCGTTACCTGCCATTCGTAGTACTGGTGATCGACGAGTTTGCCGACCTGATCATGACAGCCGGCAAGGAAGTGGAAATGCCGATCGCCCGTCTGGCCCAGCTGGCCCGTGCGGTAGGTATTCACCTGATCATCGCTACCCAGCGTCCGTCTGTTAATATTATCACAGGTACAATCAAGGCCAACTTCCCGGCGCGTATCGCGTTTAAGGTATCTTCCAAGATCGACTCCCGTACCATCCTGGACATCGGCGGCGCCGAACAGCTGATAGGTCAGGGAGACATGCTGGTCTCTTTTAATGGCGAGCTGGTACGTTTGCAGTGCGCCTTTGTGGACACGCCGGAAGTGGAAAAAGTGGCAGAATACATCGGAGAACAGCGGGCTTATCCCGAAGCCTATCTCTTACCGGAATATGTGGATGAGAAAGAGATGGAGGGCAAAGAGATCAGCCTGCAGGACAGGGATCCGCTCTTTGAAGAGGCAGCCCGGGTCATTGTACAAAACCAGCAGGGTTCTACATCCCTGTTACAACGCCGTATGAAGCTTGGTTACAACAGGGCCGGAAGGCTGATGGACCAGCTGGAGGCGGCGGGTATCGTCGGACCTAATTTGGGTAGCAAGGCCAGGGAGGTGAATGTCAAGACAGAGGCCGATCTGGAGGAGATCCTCAACGATCTCGGCTGATCGTAGTACATTTGGCTTTATATTAACGAAAGACAGACAGGTATCGGCATAACATTTGTCTTTACAAACAGCAGAAAATAAAACTTACGAAAAATGAAGAGAATTTTATTATTGGCCATATTAGCAGGCGGAGTAGTAACGGGTGGAATGGCGCAGTCCAAAGCTAACCTGGGAAGTCTGGGAAAGAACGATCCCAAGGCGAAAGTGATCCTGGACGGTGTAAGCAAGAAATTTTCACAGTTGAAATCGGTGGTGGCCAATTTTGTATTGAAAATAGAAGGAGCTAACAATAGCGTAACAGATTCTAAAAAAGGCACCGTTTATATGAAAGGTGCTAAATATAAAGTGAACCTGGACGGCCAGGAGATCATCAGCGATAACAAAACCTCCTGGACATACGCAAAAGATGCTAATGAGGTAACAATCAATAATGTAGATCCTAACAGCTCTTCCCTGTCGCCGGCTAAGCTGTTCACCAATTTCTACGATAAAGACTATCTGTACCGCCTGGATGGAGAGACTACAGAAAAAGGTAAGGTGCTGCAGAACATCGAAATGACGCCTACAGACAAATCCAAGAACGTATTTAAGGTGATCGTGTCTATCGACAAAAAGAACCAGAATATCTCAAAAATGAGGGTTTTTGAAAAGAACGGCAATCACTATACATACGAGATCACCAGTTTTACACCCAATTCAAACGTGTCAGACGCTACTTTCAGCTTCGATCCTAAGAAGTATCCCGGTGTAGAAGTGGTAGATCTCCGCTAAAGATAATGATGGGTCTTCGCAACCGAAGACAAAGAAAAGCCTGGCTATTTTTGGCCGGGCTTTTTCCATTTTATTATTACCTTTGGCAAGTTTAAATTAAAATTAAGCAATATGGCATACGACGTAATCGTAATTGGTAGTGGCCCTGGTGGATATGTGGCTGCTATCCGTGCTTCTCAGCTGGGATTTAAGACGGCAATCGTTGAAAGAGAGAGCCTGGGCGGTATTTGTTTGAACTGGGGCTGTATTCCCACTAAAGCATTACTGAAGTCTGCACAGGTTCTGGAATATATACAGCACGCCAAGACTTACGGAATCAATGTAGGCGAAGGTAGTGCTGATTTTGACGCAGTGATCAAGCGTAGTCGTGGTGTAGCCGATAAGATGAGCAAGGGCGTACAGTTCCTGATGAAGAAAAACAAGATCGAAGTGTTGATGGGTACGGCTAAGGTGAAATCCAAGAGCCAGGTAGAAGTGACTGATAAAGAGGGTAAAACTGCCGTACACGAAGCAAAATATATCATTCTGGCAACAGGTGCACGTTCCCGTGAACTGCCTAATCTGAAAATAGATGGTAAAAAGGTAATTGGCTACCGCGAAGCAATGGTACTGCCAAAACAGCCTAAATCCATGATCGTTGTAGGTTCCGGCGCTATCGGCGTTGAATTTGCCTACTTCTACGCAACCCTGGGCACTAAAGTGACCATCGTTGAGTTCATGCCGCGTATCGTTCCGGTTGAAGATGAGGATATCTCTAAAGAACTGGAAAAGATCTACAAGAAGAAAGGTATTGAGATCATGACCAACGCTTCCGTTGAAGCTGTTGAAGCTGCAGGTGAAGGCGTAAAAGCTAAGGTAAAGACTGCAACCGGTGAGATCTTCCTGGAAGCAGACGTAGTACTGAGCGCTGTTGGTATCGCTGCCAACATCGAGAACCTGGGTCTGGAAGCGCTGGGCGTTAAGACCGACAAAGGTAAAGTACTGGTTGACAAATACTACCAGACCAACGTTCCGGGCGTTTACGCTATCGGTGACATGGTACCTGGTCAGGCGCTGGCGCACGTTGCTTCTAAAGAAGGTATCGTCTGCGTGGAAGCGATTGCTTACAATGAGAAGAAATACGCTCATAAACCAGCACCTATCGACTACATGAACATTCCTGGCTGTACTTATTGCGCTCCGGAAATTGCATCTGTAGGTTATACTGAGAAAGCTGCAAAAGAAGCTGGCTACGAAGTGAAAGTGGGTAAATTCCCATTCTCTGCTTCCGGTAAAGCTACTGCTGCCAGCGCTCCGGAAGGTTTCATTAAAGTGATCTTCGACGCTAAATACGGCGAATGGCTGGGTACGCACATGATCGGTGCTAACGTTACCGAAATAATCGCACAGACGGTGACTGCCCGCACACTGGAAACTACTTACCAGGAAGTGCTGAACTCTATCCATCCGCATCCGACAATGAGCGAGTCTGTAAAAGACGCGATCGAGGTTGCTTATGGCGAGGCAATCCACCTGTAATAATTAATTTCTCTATAATAGAAAGCCCTTCTGCTTTGCAGGAGGGCTTTTTGTTGCGATAGCATTTATGGATGTGCACAGGGGCTGTAGTTCTTCCAGACTTCCTGCTTAGCCAATCTACGACATTACAGCACGCAATAAGATAAATGTATGTCCATAAATACAACGATCCACAAACCAGGAAGCCCTACATTACAGCACGCAGTGAAATAACAGGCAGTTTCGTGATCCTTCACACTTTTCTGCATATATATCCCAGCCTTTAGTGCGTCAATCCCTGTTCTTTAAATTCCATTTAACTTTTATTTTCTGAGTATCATGGAAAGTTGTAATATTGATACCGAGCAACTGAAATCTAAACGATAAAAGTCAAGCACTAAAAGTCGAAAATCTACAACCGGGCACACCCGGTGTTACCCGAGTAATCAAAGCATTGAAAATCCAGCAATGACGCGGTAAATCGCGAGTCGCCGCATGTCTTGCAGTTACAAAAATGAACGCATGAGTTAGCAAATTTATCTGTCAGGTTAGCTATATCTACTGATGAACAATGTACGTATTCCATAACGCTACAGGGAATAGTCTATTGACATTTGCCTTCAGTTTCCCGGGAGATGATCCATCCTGGCGGTATGCAGCGCACCCACTGCAGGCCGGCCATCGATAATTGTCAGCCCTCCGGCACTGAACAACATGTTCATGGCAGCCACATTTATCATCAGCTGATCAGCTAATAATATCTTCATTTTATCGAAACCCAAATCTTACAATGTATGCGTAAACACACATTAACGGCCCTCTTTTGCCTGATGGCAGGAGCAAGCGCCTGCATCGTTTCCTGTA
This sequence comes from Chitinophaga filiformis, assembly GCF_023100805.1. Taxonomy (NCBI): domain Bacteria; kingdom Pseudomonadati; phylum Bacteroidota; class Chitinophagia; order Chitinophagales; family Chitinophagaceae; genus Chitinophaga; species Chitinophaga filiformis. Next base: position 6,967,815 of record NZ_CP095855.1, on the reverse strand, counting down.
GAAAAGAAAGCGCACCCGCTAAAAGTACCAATGAAGCCGGTGTCTCCCAGACAACACTTGATCAGATCAGTGCCCTCGGATTCAGCACAGCTGATGTACGTAAAGTAAATGGTGGCTATCTTGTAGAAGGCGACATCTTACTGAGCGAAAACGACCTTACTACAAAGGTGAACAGCCCTATCTTACGTACTGCCAAAGAAGAGCAATACCGTACCAACAACCTGGTAACCGGTTTACCCCGTGTGATCACCATTAAGGTATCCAACCTGGGAACCGCCTTCATCGCAGGTACAGACACAGCAATTGCGCGTTACAACAGGCTTGGACTGACCCTCACTTTCAGGCGTATTACCAGCGGTACCGCTAATATCACTATCTCTGGCTTCAACGAAGGCCCAAGTGGTGGCTACATCACATTGGGATCTTCCGGTTTCCCTACCAGCAGTGGTAATCCTTACAGATCTATTCAGATGAATACCAACTCAGCGGCATATGGTTCTAATCCAAATGTACTGTATGTGGGATCTGTAATACAGCACGAAATCGGTCACTGTATTGGTTTCCGTCACACAGATTACTTTGACCGTTCACTCAGTTGTGGTGGCAGCGCCGTTAACGAAGGCTCTGCAGGTGTCGGCGCTATCCTGATCCCTGGCACACCAAGCGGTTTCAGTTCTAATTCCTGGATGCTGGCTTGCTCCAATGGTGGTAACCGCACCTTCAATTCCAACGACATTGTTGCATTGAACTATCTGTATTAATTCCGCAATCAGGACACTGGCATATAGACCGGAACATTGACATATGTTTAGCCATTTGGACATTGCACGCTGAACAACTGAGACTGTTATCAGCTAAACGGAAAGTCGTGCAGCTGGTGTAAATCCGGAATGCTGATATATTCTCTTGGCAAACCGGTACTGCTTTCAGAAGAAAGAGGGGGCGCAATGTCAGATCATTGAATGTATGTCATGCAAAACATCGCATGCTTAGTATAACCTGGTGCATGAGCACAATCTGTAAAAATATCAAAATATTAAAACGTTATGCGTAAGCACGTACTAGGCGCCTTTGCTTGCTTGCTGGCAGGCACACTGATGGTATCCTGTAAAAAGGACGCTGTAAAATCGACAACTGCATCAGAGATCTCCGATGAAACGAAGGCGAAGATCTATGCCCTGGGATTTGGCACTGATAATGTCAGAAAAGTAGCGGGAGGTTATCTCGTGGAAAATGATATCGTGTTGACTGAAGAAAACCTGAATACAAAGGTCAACAGCCCTATTTTGAGGGTTGCAGAAAGCGAACAGTATCGCACTACCAATCTGGTAGCTGTATCAGGTACACGTAACATTACGGTGCTGGTAAGCGGTCTTGGATCTGCTTATATAGCGGGTACCGATACGGCTATTGCCCGTTATAACAGGGCGAATCTGAATATCACTTTCACCCGCATTACCAGTGGTACGGCCGATATCACTATCCAGGGTTTCTCCCAGGGACCAAGTGGTGGTTTTATCACCCTGGGCTCTTCAGGCTTCCCGACAGCAGCAGGCAATCCGTATAATACGATCCTGATGAACACACACCGGCAGGCATACGGAACAAATCCGAATGTACTGTACGTAGGTTCTGTGATCCAGCATGAGATCGGCCACTGTATCGGTTTCCGTCACACAGACTACGACACGCGTGTGAGCTGTGGTCAGAATGTGAACGAAGGTGATGCCGGTTATGGCGCTATCTATATTCCTGGAACACCAACAGGATTTGACGCCAACTCCTGGATGCTGGCCTGCTCCAACGGCGGCGATCGTACATTCAATGCAAACGACCTTATCGCACTTAACTATTTGTATTAACTCATAAGATCCCTTATTAGCTGATGCATGAGCAAAGATGATAGCCTATAGCAGCAGATCATCGGTCATCCGGTGTCATCGTCATCGAACCTCAGATGCTGCTGCCGTGACCACTATCATCAAAAAAAAGCCAGAGACCTAGCTTTCCGCTATCTGTCTCTGGCTTTTGTTATTAAAACCCTAAGAGTTATAATTACTATAGTAACGCTTGTTCCGCTTTACCTTCTACAGGGAACAACATTAGTCTGTCTCCGTTGTATCTCTTTCCCTATCTCTCTATTCTGCTTTACATTCATATACCACGGAGCTGCACCTATCTACATTTTTCAGCCCTTTCCTATAGGAGATGAACCCATTCCAGAAGCCTTTAAACAAGCCACTACCGCCTGTTTTGTATTTCTCACTCAGCAGGCTCACATAGAATCCGTCAAACACCATCGGATGTTTGCGTACGATGCGGATCTTATGTTGTTTCAGCAGGACTTCCATAGAGGAAGGGGAGAAGTGGTAAAGATGGCGTGGTACATCGTATGCAGCCCAGAAGGATTGATAATGTTCTGCATCAGGGGATGTATAGTTAGGCACTGCGATGATGAGAGATCCTTCCGGTTTCAGCAGGGTACGGATCTGTCTCAAGTAGTCATGCAGGGAATGTACATGTTCAAGAACATGCCACATGGTGATGGCATCGAACTGTTGTACCGGAAGGGAGAACAGTTCAGAGGAGGGCAGTGGCTCAATATTATAAAGCGTTTTGGCATTATTCCTGGCTATTTCGTCGGGTTCCAGGCCGGTAACCTGCCAGCCAAGTTGTTTCATATAATGGAGGAAGGCGCCGGTGCCGCAACCTATATCGAGCAGGGTTCCTTGTTTCAGTCCTGTCGCTGCTTTAACCCAGTTCTGTTTGGATCGCATGGTGATCTTTCTCACGCTATGGTACAAGCGGTTGATAAGCCCTTTACGGGTTTCAGAATGCGAGATATAGTCCTGTGATTGATAGTAACGGCCTATTTCAGCAGGGCCTGGAACATGCTGGGTGAACCTTCCGCTGCAATGCCCGCAATGATAGATATCAAATGATTCGCCCGACACAGTATAATCCTTGGCAGTCAGTACCTTGTGTATATTGCCAGCCCCACACATCGGGCAGGCGTTATAATAAATAGAAGACATGGCCTAAAAATACAATACAATTACGAATTACGGATGACCAAATAAGAATTGCCTTAAAGCGCCTCCTGTCAATAGTCATCCCAGGAGTGATTGATTAAATCCCCTTATATTCTCCCCACACCTTCCGCAAGGTATCCGCAATCTCCCCCAGTGTACAGTAGCTCTCCACGGCCTCCACTACAATCGGCATAAGATTTTCCGTCGTCTGCGCCGCAGTCTCCAGTCGCTGCAACAACGCCGCTACAGCAGCATTATCCCGTTTGGCCCGCAAGGCCTGCAGCCGCTCCGTTTGCACCTGCCTGATACTATCATCGATCCTGAACACCTCTGTCGCTACATCTTCGCGCACCGTGAATTTATTCACCCCTACAATGATCTTCTCACCATTCTCAATTTCCTGCTGATAACGATAGGCGCTCCTCGCAATCTCATCCTGCATAAATCCTTGTTCAATGGCACTGACAGCGCCTCCCATCACATCTATTTTGCCGATCAGCTCCCAGGCACGGGACTCTACTTCATTTGTCAGCGCCTCCACATAGTAAGACCCCGCCAGCGGATCTACGGTATCTGCAATACCGCTTTCATATCCCACGATCTGCTGTGTACGTAAGGCAATCCGCGCGGCTGCTTCAGTAGGAAGTGACAGCGCCTCGTCATAACCATTGGTATGCAGCGACTGCGTACCGCCCAGCGTTGCGGCCAATGTCTGTACCGTTACCCGCACGATGTTGTTGTGCGGCTGCTGGGCAGTCAGTGTACTACCGCCTGTCTGCGTATGGAAGCGCATCATCTGCGCCTTCGGATCGGTCGCTCCCATGTCTTTGGTGATATGCGCCCACATCCGGCGTGCTGCGCGGAATTTAGCCACTTCCTCGAAGAGATGGTTATGCGCGTTAAAGAAGAAAGAAAGGCGGCGGGCAAAGACGTTTATATCCAGCCCTTTGTCCAGCGCTGCCTTTAAGTACGCCTTACCGTTAGCCAGCGTAAATGCCAGCTCCTGTACCGCATTAGCGCCTGCTTCACGGATGTGATATCCTGAGATGGATATGGTATTCCATTTAGGTACCGAGTGACTGCAATAATCAAAGATATCGGTAATAAGCCGCATAGAAGGCTTGGGAGGATAGATGAAGGTACCACGGGCCGCATATTCCTTGAGAATATCATTCTGAATAGTACCTGATATCTTTTTCAGATCGGCGCCCTGTTTTTTGGCCAGGGCAATATACAGGGCAAGTAAGATAAAACCGGTAGCGTTGATGGTCATGGACGTGGAGATCTCCTCCAGTTTGATGCCTTTGAACAGGCGCTCCATGTCTTCGAGCGAGTCAATAGCTACACCGACTTTCCCCACCTCGCCCTCCGACATTGCATGGTCGGAATCGTACCCGATCTGGGTAGGCAGGTCAAACGCCACACTGAGGCCCATTACTCCTTGTTGCAGTAAGTAGTGATAACGCTCATTAGAAGCTTCTGCCGTGCTGAAACCCGCATACTGCCGCATTGTCCACAGCTTGTCCCGGTACATGGAAGCATGTACGCCCCTTGTAAAAGGAAACTCGCCCGGCAACTCCTGCATCGGCACCGGAGTGGTATATACAGGTGCGATCGTGATACCGGCATCTGTTTTGATACTATCTTTCATAATCTGAATTTCGTGGAATAATGTCGTAGTAAGAGCAATGTTACATAATTATTACGTTATTGCGGTGGAGCACAAAATTGATAATTTGCAAAAAGTTTTTTCTGATAAGCCATGTTTATTTACGCTTTGTTACTACTTACATTCGCCCTGGCTCTGCTAAGTCTTTTCCTGGTCTTTGTTGCTTCCGGCAGGATATTCCGGCATAGCTGGTCCCTGTTTATTCTCGGGCTCTCCCTAGGCCTGTTCATTTATCTCTATGGCACCTGGATCTATCTTACTGTCGATGCTAAATGGGGATTTGGCATCTGCCTGCTGTTAACGCTGTTCCTCGGTTTCTTCCGCAAGAAGAAACATACGCCGGTGCCCCGCGCCTGGCGTTTTATCGGCAATCTGTTCTTTTCAGCATTGTTCTTAACGCTCAGCACCCTGTATTTTACCGGTACTACAGGAAAGGCAAGGGCTATCGACCTGGCTTTCCCGCTGAAGACGGGCCGGTATTTCGTGCTGCAGGGAGGGAAGGGGCTGCCTACAAACCTGTTCCACTACAGCCTGCGCGGCGCAATATATGCCATGGATATCGTGAAGTTAAGACCGGATGGCAGCCGTGCAAAGGCGATATTCAGCCGCCGGCTGGAGGATTATGAAATATTTGGCGATACATTGTACAGTCCCTGCGATGGCCGTATTGCCAGGGCTATCGGGGAAGATCCCGACAACATTCCGCCGGATATGATCAGGGGCCCGCACAATACCAACCAGGTACTGATCGAGACAGCGAATAGCTACGTGTTCCTTGCCCATCTGAAGCAGGGAAGTGTGATCGTAAAAGAAGGAGATGTGGTGAAACAGGGCGATCCCCTGGGATGTGTGGGTAATTCAGGATTCAGCTCAGAACCGCATTTACATATACAGGCACATGTAAAAGTGCCGGGCATTCCCTGGTATCAGTCGCCGCCCCGCTATATTCATTTCAACGGAAGGGGATACCTGCTGTATGAAGTGATAAGGCCGCAGCGGGTAGAGATGGTGAAAAAGTAAGCGGGCAAAAGCTAAGCGGTTAAAATAACCGTTTAGCTTCTGCATTTAATATCTGTGAGGTCAGTTCGGAAGGGGATGTTTCCGCCTGCAGGAATATTTCCAGTATCTGTTTGTTGAGGTCCATTGCCGTAGCATCAGGAGGCAGCTGACTGGCTACCTGGTTGATGATGGTGATGGTCTGCTCTTTCAGTGTTTTTACCGCTTCCCAGGCCATAGGAGACACATAGATCTGCTGCGCAATGTTGTGCTCATATTCCGCTTTGATGGTCTGTACCAGGCCCACCTGCATGTCAACCGCTGTTAATCCCGGCTGGAATATACGTCCGATCAGGTTCTGCAGGTTAATGCGTTCCACTAACAATACCAGGCGCTCATAGGCCTGTAACTGTAATGGCAGGATGCTTTTGTCTGTAGCCGGTTTGGATGTGTTTTCCGCTGGCGCCGGAGCAGGTTCCGGTTTGCGGATCATGTCTTTTAAGGTCATATAAAGGATAGCCAGTACGCCGGCGCCCAGTACGATAAACAGTAACGTGCTATTTGAAATGTTCATTCAGATTGGATATTACAGGTGCAAATATATGGAAATGAATTAATATGCAAGGGTACTGTAAAATAGAAAGCTCCGGTATCGGGGTGATACCGGAGCTATTATTAATGATGATTTAACGCATCAGCTTAGTTGTGCAAATCCTGCTTTCAGGCGCTTCATGCCTTCCTCCAGCTTTGCCATAGATGTAGCGTAGGACAGGCGGATACAGTCAGGCTGCTCGAATGCAGCGCCGGTAACGGTCGATACATTCACCTTATGCAGGAGATACATGCAGATGTCATCTGCATTTTTGATCACCTCGCCTTCGAACGATTTACCGAAGAACGCGCTGACGTTCGGGAACATGTAGAACGCGCCATCCGGCTGGATCAGTTGTAAACCCGGAATGCTGCTGAGCTGTTCAAAGACGAATGCGCGCCTTTTCCTGAACTCATCCACCATGGCATGTGCAGTGGTCAACTCGCCGGTGAGGGCGGTGATGGCTGCGCGTTGTGTGATGGAGCATGTAGCGGAGGTGAACTGGCTCTGGATATTGTCGGCGGCTTTTGCCAGCGCCTTGGGAGCGGCCAGGTAGCCCAGGCGCCATCCGGTCATGGCAAAACCTTTACTGAGACCATTGATGATGATGGTACGTTCCTGCATGCCTTCAAACTGGGCAATGCTTTCATGTTTACCAACATAGTTGATATATTCATAGATCTCGTCGGCCATAACATAGATCTGGGGATGCTTTGCAAAAACATCGGCCAGCGCCTTCAGTTCTTCTTTGCTGTATACGGAACCGGTCGGATTGCAGGGAGAAGAGAACATGAACAGTTTCGTCTTCGGTGTAATAGCCGCTTCCAGCTGGGCCGGTGTGATCTTATATTTGTTTTCAATACTGCAGGGAACAAATACCACTTCTCCCTGGCAGAGTTTCACCAGTTCTGAATAGGTCACCCAGTAGGGAGTAGGGATGATCACTTCATCGCCTGGATTGATAATACTCAGTACTGTATTGGCGATGCTCTGCTTGGCGCCTGTTGATACAACGATCTGCTCGGGCGTGTATTGTAGTCCGTTATCGCGCTGCAACTTATGGACCACGGCCTGACGCAGTTCAAGATAGCCTGCAACAGGCGTATAATGTGTAAAGCCATCATCGATAGCTTTCTTTGCGGCCTCCCTGATATGGGCAGGTGTATCAAAATCAGGTTCTCCTATGCTCAGATCTACAATGTCTATACCCTGGGCTTTCAGCTCACGGCTTAATTTAGCCATCTTAATCGTTTGAGGCTCGGATATCCTCGTTAGCCTTTCGGCGAGTTCCATTTCCTTCATAAACAATAACAGTTTTATAGGGTTAACTGGAGACAAACCTACAATAAATTTGGAAGTGTCATAGTAGAAAAAAAAGAAAGCTATAATGGAGAAACGCGATGTACAGAGATACACTGTAACAAAAAAGCAGCCGGGATCAATTTTATGATTGATCCCGGCTGCCCGGATATCTGGATACGCAATTTTACAGGTTAGTAAAGACTGCGGATATTATTTACGGCTAATTTTCTCTTGTCAGTATAATTCTTGGAACCTACCAGGTATATAGTATATACACTGCCTGAAGAGAAGCTGTAGTTTGGAGAAGAATTTTCTGCCAGCACGGTAGTGGTGCCTGCTTCCTTTATTTTGATATTGTTGGTGAAAACACCTTTGCTCAGCGGTGTGAAAACTGTTCTCAATCCGCCGGTGCCCACGTAGGTACGGTTGCTGTCCACTTTTACATCGTCGATATACAGGTCAACAGCGCCGGTGGTAGGGCTTAAATGGAAGAAACGGATATTCACGGCTGTCTGGGTAGCGCCGGTGAAATCGTCTTTGATACTTCTCATTTGCGGAGCAGTGGAATCACCATAAGCTATCACGGTATTGTATGTCAGGGAATCATACAGGCTGGTTACAGCCACATAGTCGGTAGTCTGACCTGACTTTTTGAAGGCGAAGGTACGGACACCGCCATAAATAGGATATCCGATATAGTAAAAACCAATGGAAAGTGCGCCGTTATTCACCTTGGTAGTGTTATCATAGAAATCCAGGTCACCGCCGGTGAGGATACCATTGATAATTGCTACCGCAGCCCTGTCCCGCTGAGGAGTTACGGTGTCACTTTTTAAGCAGGCGCTGAAGCTGGTTACCACTGTCACAAGGGCCGCTATTGCCCACACGCGAGTTTTTTTAGTTGTCATTTTGCTATCTTTTAGTGCGAATTTGATTTGGTTATAAAAGGTTATTCAAGACGTTTGGTATAATCGAATCTGAATTTCGACAGATCCGGAAGATGTTTTTTCGCGCGTTGTAGTTCATACTCGTAAATGATTTCGCCCAATGCTTTTAAGAATGGCTTCCCTGTTTCTTCGAATTGATAATGTTCATCGTCTAAAATTCCGTCTTTATTTACATATACGGTGGCCGACAACATGAATTCTACATGATGTGTGAAGTCCGCTATATAGGCTACATCTGTCAGGAATCCGTATGCCCAGCCAGGTTTATTGAAACTACGTATGTTCGCATTAATGCTGTTGCCCTCTTTTCCGCCAAATAACAGGAATTTCACGTAATTATGGTGGAATTCGGCTGTATCATAATGGGGATGTGCTGATTCATCCGGTTGAGCAGACATACAGTGATATAAAAACTGGTAATCGCTATCCTTTAAACGGAATCGATGTTTTTTTGTTACAGTTTCCGGAAAAATTATCTGCCGCAATATCCCATGAAGGTCTGCCAGGGGAACCCTGTTCTTCCGGGAGGCGTCCATAGGGCTGTTCACCAGTTCGTTCTTATCATTATAGTAAGCTTTTCCCATCAGGTCATGCCGGGGAGAGAAGGTCAGGCGGCTATAGGCTTCCGGCTGACTGTATATCACCCGGTCCCCCTGCCGGAAGGTGACAGGGTTGGTGTGCCGGTTTTCCTCGGGATCTATTCCCGTAACCCCCACCCGGTGCTTTATCTGTACAGCCGTAAAGCCGTTCTCCCACAATCTCTTATTAAAGGTCTCCTGTCCGATGAACTCATAAAGACGATTATAAGCGTCATTATCGCTTACCAATAATATTTTTTTTATATATTGCCCTACTGAAGGGAGTCCGTTAGCAGCGGTACTGTCAGACAGCACTTCAGGGGTAATGCCCTGCAGGCTGTCGGTGAACATAGGCGTATTCCTGTCCAGGCCCGGAATGTTCAGGTCGTTCAGTTTCTCCAGGGCCAGGGCGCTTGCCGCCAGTTTTACCGTGGAAGCAGGATAGAAATACCGGCCGGTATCCACCCGGTAATAATGATCGGTGAAGTGGGGACGGTTGTCAGCATCCCTGTCTATCTGTGTGTAAATGATCTGTAAACCAAATTCCTGCACTTGCCGGAATACGGGGCCCAGCCTGTCGGCGTGAGCGCTTAAAAGCGTGTCGAGGAAGGAGTCTTTGGCAGGATTGTACCTTGTTCCCATATTTTTATTAGTATTGCAGGCTGCAAAGAATAGCATCAACCAGAGAAAAACAGAACGACGCATAAAATAAAGATTAAATTTTGGCAGGAAAGCAAGGGTTTATGTACTGACAATCAACTGTTTCTACCTTTTTCCTTTTCTACCTCTGAACGGCTTTAATATATCAATTTAAATTCTATCTTTGCAACTCTTAAAAAATTTTTATAAACCCGAAACAATATGCAACTTAAAGGACTGGTTAGATTTTTTGCCGGTGCATTGATCCTTATCTCTGTGTATTATTTGTCGTTCACGTTTTTGGTACGTGGCTACGAGAAGAAAGTAGTTGCGCAAGCCCAGAGTGATATTAGCAAATCATTACCAACTGCTGAACAGAAGTATCCAGGTAATAAAGAGCTGCAGGCTGTTTATTCGGATTCACTGGCAGACCTGGTAAAGGAAAGAAGACAAAGGATTCTGGACAGTACCAGTAACAAAGAAATAGCGGGTTTTCCTTGGTATGTGACTTACGACAAAGCCAAAGAAAAAGAGCTGAACCTGGGGCTTGACCTTCAGGGTGGTATGAACGTCGTACTGGACGTGAGTGTGGAAGATGTGATCCGGTCACTGAGCGGTCATTCACAGGATCCGGCTTTCAATAAAGCCCTGGACCTGGCTGTGCAGCGCAAGAAAACCAGTCAGTCTGATTTCGTTACATTGTTCGGGCAGGCATATGAAGAAGTACAGCCGCAGGGCCGTCTTTCTACCATCTTTGCCAACGCATACCAGAAAGACATTGATTTTAATACAAGCAACAGCAAGGTACTGGATGTGATCCGTCGTGAGGCAGGCGCAGCCATTAAGAATACCTACCTCGTGTTGCAGAAACGTATCGATAAGTTCGGGGTTGCATCTCCTAACATCAGCCTGGATGAGAACAAGGGTATCATCTCTGTGGAACTGGCAGGTGTTGACAATCCTGAGCGTGTGAGAAAATACCTCCAGGCCAGCGCTAACCTGGAATTCCGTGAGGTATACAGGAACGATGAGCAGTTCATCTCTACTATTCTCCAGCCGATGAACGAAGCCATCAAAGCTGCTGTAGGTTCTACCCCTGCAAAAGCTGCTGCTGATACTACCGCTAAACAGGCAGCAGATACTTCCGCTGCTGTAGCAAAAGCTGCAGGCGATACCAGCACTACAGGTAGCCTCTCCGCTATCTTAAATGACTCTGCAAAATCCGGCAAAGCTGACTCACTGAAAACAGATGCTGAGCGCAGGGCTGAACTGGCAAAAGCTGAGCCTTTCTTCAGCATTTTCCTCCCAAGGTATCATCCGCAGCAGGGCGTTGCTTATGGCCCGGTTGTAGGTAATATCCTCCCTTCCGATACTGCTACCTTCAGACGTTACCTCCAGATCCCGTCAGTAAGAAATGTACTGCCTAAAGACCTGGTGTTCGTATACGGTGCTGAAGACAAAGAAAATAAACGTGCGCCGCTGCCGGTTTACGCTATCAAAGTAAATCCGATCAGCCCGGCTCCGCGTGTAGGTGGTGAAAGGATCGTAGATGCAAGACAGGATTACGATCAGAGCGGCCGTCCCGAAATTTCTATGACAATGGACCAGGTTGGCGCCAAAGAATGGAAAAAGCTGACCGGCGAACTGGCTCCTTCTGATCCCAACAATCCTGCTACACTGAATTATGTAGCTGTTGTACTGGATAATATCGTTTACTCTGCTCCATCCATCCAGGGTGAGATCGCAGGTGGCCGTTCTTCTATCTCCGGTAGCTTTACCCTGGAAGAAGCAAACGACCTGGCAAACATCCTGAAATCCGGTAAAATGCCGGCTCCTGCAAAGATCGTTCAGGAGCAGATCGTCGGACCATCACTGGGTCAGGCATCTATCGCAGCCGGTGCTAAATCTTTCATTATCTCCTTCATCGTGATCTTCGTCCTGATGCTGGTGTACTATAACTCCGCTGGTTGGGTAGCAAACATTGCGCTGGTGCTCAACCTGCTGTTCACCTTCGGTATCCTCGCTTCCCTCGGCGCTACGCTGACGATGGCAGGTATCGCCGGTCTGGTACTCACTGTCGGTATGGCCGTAGATACGAACGTAATCATATTCGAGCGTATTAAAGATGAACTGAGCCGCGGTAAGACCTATCAGCAGGCAGTAGAAGACGGTTACAAACGTTCCTACGCACCTGTACTGGATGGTCACATTACCTCCCTGCTCACCGCTATCATCCTGTTCTACTTTGGTCTCGGTCCGGTACTGGGCTTCGCTACCACACAGATCATCGGCTTGCTGCTGTCCCTGTTCTGCGGTATCATGGTTTCCCGTATCGTTACTGACTGGTGGACTAACAAGAAAAGACACTTCGAATACTTTACCCCGATCTCTAAAAAGATCTTCAAACACGCTTCCTTCGACTTCGTAGGAAAGAGAAAATACGCTTATATCATATCATTCGTTATGATCGCATTAGGCGCATCCTCTTTCTTCCACGGTTTCCGTCACGGTGTTGACTTCGATGGTGGTCGTAACTTCACCGTTCGTTTTGAGCAGCCGGTAAAATCTGAAGAAGTACAGGATGTACTGGGTAAAGAATTTGGTAGCGAACCTTATGTTAAGACAATCGGTACCAGCAACCAGCTCAGCATCACTACCAACTATAAAATCGAAGAGCAGAACGAAGCTGTAGATAAAGAAGTAACACAGAAACTGTTCAATGGTCTGAAGAAATACTATGAGCCAGGACTGACTTACGAAGCATTCGCTTCTCCAAGGTTCATCGTAGCTTCACAGACAGTATCTCCGACTATTTCTGACGACTTGCGTGCAGGCGCCGTGAAAGCGACCATCCTGTCCCTGGTTGTGATCTTCCTGTACATCCTGCTGCGTTTCAGCAAATGGCAATATTCAATCGGTACTATCTTCTCCCTGCTGCACGACGTGATGGTAACACTGGCAGTATTCTCTTACTGCCGCGATATCGTTCCGTTCCCACTGGAAGTTGACCAGCACTTCATCGCTGCGATCCTGACCGTGATCGGTTTCTCCATGAACGATACCGTGATCGTGTTCGACCGTATCCGTGAATACTTCCGCACAGGTGTAATGAAAGGTGCAAGCAGAGACCAGGTGATCAACAAAGCCATCAACGATACGCTGAGCCGCACCGTAATGACTTCCCTGACCGTGTTCCTGACCATCCTGATCCTGTTCATCTTCGGTGGTGAAGTAACCCGTGGTTTCGCCTTCGCGATGCTGATCGGTGTGGTTACCGGTACTTACTCTTCCATCTTCGTGGCGGCTCCGGTACTGGTAGACTTCGACAAGAAGAACCAGCTGGCTAACGAAAGCGAAGTAGTTCCTGTAAAAGAAACAGCTGCTCCGGCTACAGCGAAAAAATAAGTGTTCAACTAAAATGTTTGATAATTAAAAGCCCTTCGGTACAACCGAGGGGCTTTTTTCATGTAGTTATCCCTACAAATCCTCTGCCCCTCCACCGATCCCCCTGAAACCGCAGCACATCCCCACAACCAACCACCAAACTCCCGGAAATCGGACCGCCAATTACATCCCGTTACGTCCTATTCCCCTTTTTGAAAAGCTATGAGTCTATCGTTTCTAAAATCAGGCCGCCCAACCCTCCGCCAATCCCGCCACACCTCATTATTTCCCCTTTTTGGACTTTATACGGCGCTATCCTTAATTAACAGCTACAGGTGCATCCAAATGAATGAAACCTCGAAATCCGGGCTTTAAATAGCTCCTGATAGGGTCGGATAGGACTTCAGGTTAGAAATGAACGTCATGAAAATGCCAGCATCCTTTATCGAGCTTCCGGGGGCTTTCTATAGGCTCGGAATGAACTTACCTAAAGAGCATCAAAAGTAGCTTTAAAGGGTATTTAAAGGGTATCTATATATCCGTTCGATATTGAAGTGACCTTTTAGTACTATTTCAGTACCTGATATGAAAGTTTATCCGTAACTTAAGGGAACGAAACAGTAAACCTGTAATTTATAACCCTCAAAATCCTTTTTTATGGCCATTGTTAACAATATCCTTCTGCAGCATGTACGGGGCACCCTCGGCAAACATCTCACGATCTACGAACGGAATGGGCAGGTCATTATGGCGACCAAACGCGGTCCATCAAAGAAAAAGCCTACACAAAAACAGTTAGCAGCCAGGGAGAAGATGAGCATTGCTTCGGCACGTGCGCGGGTAATGCTGGACAATCCGGAGATCAAAGCCTATTATGAGTCGCTGGCAGGGCCAGGACAAAATGCCTATAATATGGCAGTGAAGGATGCTTACCGCAGTCCCGAGATCCAGAATATCAGGATAGAAAATGAGGAGGTAGTAGTGACCGCCCAAAATGAGTTCCGTGTAGCAAAAGTGGAGGTAAAGGTAGTAGACGCTGATGGTGTTGTTACAGCGAGCGGGCCGGCAGTTATGGGCTGGAATGGAGTAGACTGGCGTTATAAAGCAGCTTCGTTGCCTCCAGGCGGCAGAATCATCGTAGCGGCGGATAATTTGCCAGGGTATCGAACGGTGAAGGAATTGCTGCTTACATAAGAACGTCTTCACTTTTTAATCATGGCTGCTTTTCGGCCGGGGAAGTGTTGCCTGCATATCCCGAATATGCCTCAATTTGCCAGCCGGCGCCTATTGTGACTGGTGTTGTTCCCTCTTTTAAAGCGGGTAGGCGTAGCCTTGCCCCCAGGTTTTACCACTAGAGGTTTTACAGAAAAAGAGGAAATGCGCTTGCAACAGCAAAGCAATCCAGTTACAAAGCTTTAAAATGGAACATTGTAAAAAAAGGTGCTATCAGACCGGTAGAGGCTGCTAGTCTTTCGTTAGCAGTTTAATGAGCTTGTCATCCGGCTCACCATTGTCGTCAATGATGCCGAAACTGCCCTTATAGTCCCAGATAGTCCAGGCGATACGGTTCTTTTCCAGGACTTTTCTGACATCGCGGTACCAGCGGAGCCTGTCTTTGCGGCTGACGGTGTTCAGGCAGCCCCATTCCCCGCAATAAAGCGGTAATTTAAGTTTCTGTGCCACTTTTACCGCGGTCAGGACCTGCTGCTCAATAACATCGGCATCATACTCCTCCGAACTGCCTGCCAGCAGGTTCCGGATGGTAGCCGGCTGCTGGGCAATCTCTTTTGAGGTAATGGTGGCGCCGGGGTAATGTACAGGACCGCTATAGTCCTTATGGGCCGTCCAGCTGGCCTTATAATGGGTGAAATAGAAGGGATTGTAATAGTGAAAACTCAGTATCAGGCGATTATCTCCCGCAGGTACCTTTAACTGCGGAAAAGTGCTGAAAGACTGATAATGGTTACTGCCAATGACGATGACCCGTTTAGGCTCCAGCTCCCGGATCAGCGCCACGCCGCGCGCCAGCAGGTCATTCCACTGGGAGGCACTGTCGGCCACAGGCTCGTTCAGCAGTTCATAGGCCACGAGGTTGGAAGGGTATTTTTTCAGTTCAGCACTCAGCTCGCGCCAGCATTGCAGGAAACGCTCCTGGGCGGCAGATTCATCCCAAAGAGCCCTGCTCTTGGAATTGAAATGATGACTGCGGAGAATATGCATGTCCACTATCGCCCGCAGGTGGTATTGTTTACACCAGCCGATCGCTTTATGTAAAAGTGCAAAAGCATCTTTGTATTTCTCTTCCCGGTAGTCCCAGAGCTCAGATTCCTCGACCGGGATGCGGATATGGTCAAAACCTTTATCTGCCAGCAGGGCTACGTCTTTTTCAGTGAAATAGTCGGCCTGTGCTACACCATGACGGCCACCGGACTGCGATAGCCAGTGACTGATGTTTACGCCGCGTTGAATGTTAAATCCCTCAGGCATCCTGGGTGCGTCCTGTGCAACAATGGCAGAAGGCGCAGCCAGCATGAGGATGAGTAATGTGGCAACAAATGGTTTGTAGATATTTAACATAGCGCAAATATTCGAAAATTAGTGTACAAGTTCAAAAGCCTTCGCCGGAAGGGAGGCGTTTACCAGGCCGAAAGGCATGATTGTTAGCTGAACAGGAATGCCACATCTTCTTCCGTCAGCTTCTTCACGAAACCAGTGTCTTCACTGATCAGGTCATCGGCAATCATTTTTTTCCGCTCCTGCAGGGCCAGGATCTTTTCTTCCACACTATCTTTACAGATCATCTTGTACGCAAAGACCTTATTCTGCTGCCCGATACGGTGTGTACGGTCAATAGCCTGCTGCTCTGCCGCGGGGTTCCACCAGGGGTCCACCAGATACACATAATCGGCGGCGGTCAGCGTTAGTCCCACACCACCGGCCTTCAGGCTGATAAGGAAGACCCTTACGTTTTCGTCTTCCTGGAACTGGTTCACGAGCTGCTGCCGGTGTTCCGCTTTGGTGCTGCCGTCCAGGTAGAAGAAGGGGAGACCTTCGCTTTCCATGGACTTCGCAATGAGCTGCAACATACCGGTAAATTGTGAGAATACCAGTACTTTATGTGCCCCGGTGTTCTCGCTGATCTCCCGCATCAGCTCGTCCAGCTTGACAGAGCTGGTCACGTGTGCTTCTTCTGCTACCAGCTGGGGCGCATTACATACCTGTCGCAGGCGGGTCAGGCCTTCGAGCACATAGATGGTACTGGCGGCCATTCCTTCCTCATTGATGCGCGCCATGAGCTTTTCCTTGTACATATCGCGGATGCGGTTATACGACTTCCGCTGTTCCTCGCCCATTTCACACCACATGATGATCTCGGTCTTATCCGGCAAATCCTGTGCAATTTGTTCCTTCGTACGGCGCAGCAGGAAGGGATAGATGAGTTTGCGCAGGCGGCCCGCCTTTTCGGCATCGGCATATTTGTCAATAGGCATGGCAAATTCCGAGCGGAAAAAGGCCTGGTTGCCCAGCAGGCCCGGATTGGCAAAGTTCATCTGTGCATAAAGGTCCATGGTATTGTTCTGGATGGGGGTACCGCTCAGTATCAGGCGGTTGCGGCTTTGTAATACCTGCAGGGCCTTCGTGGTCTGAGAGGAAGGGTTCTTGATCACCTGGCTTTCGTCCAGCACTACATACCCGAAGATGTGTGTGGTGAAAACGGCAGTATCACTCCGCACGGTACCATAGCTGGTGATGACCAGCTGTTGCTGTTTCCAGTAGGCGGCGTCGTACTGCCTGTTGCCGCCGTGGTACACGGTGTAGCGCAGGCCGGGGGCAAATTTTTGCAGTTCGGCCTGCCAGTTATAGATCAGAGAGGTGGGGCACACAACGAGGTGCGTCTCCCCGGGATATTTCTCACAAAGATGTTGCAGGAAAGTGATGGTCTGGAGGGTCTTACCAAGACCCATATCATCCGCCAGGCATCCACCCCAGCGCATGGCGTCGAGTAGGCACATCCACTCAAAGCCTGCCTGCTGGTAACTGCGTAGTTGCGCCTGTATAGCTGCGGGAACGGGGAAGTGTTCGGCCGATTTAGCCTGCAGGCGCTGTAATTGCTCCACGGCGTTTTCCTTTACGACAGTACCCTGCGCTTCCAGCATCTCCTGGGCCACGGTAAAGTGCAGCCTTGACAGTTTCAGTTTGTCTTTGCTGACCTGTCCCAGTTTCCAGAGCAGGTCATACTTGTGCAGCCATTCGTCGGGAATAACACCGATGGTACCGTCTTTCAGCAGGAGGTGCGGCTGCCGGTGCAGTAAGGCTTTCTGAATATCTGTCAGTGCTACAGGGATATCGCCATAGCGGACGTCTATCTCCAGGTCGAAACTGTCTTTATCGTCACCGTGCCAGCGCACGTCCATGACAGGTACGTTGGTGTTGTACCTGAAATGCTGCAACTGGTCCATGCCATATACGCCAATGTTCCGGTCTGTCAGTTTATGGTAACATTTCACCAGCCACTGACCCTTCTCTGCGTCAGCAAAAGGAAGATAGAAGTAACCATTCCGTTGCTGGGCGAAGCGGGGATGCAATCCGCGGATGAAGGCGATCAGTTCTTTTTCGGCCTCCATATGGCGCCTGATCTCGTACTGGATGTCGCCTTCCGCTTTCAGGACAACCGGTTCACCGGTATCCTCTATGCTGAAGTTCCCGTACTGCCACTGTGGCGTCAGTACGAGGAAGGCTTTATTCAGTTCACTCAGCCAGATATTACATTCCGGTGGGATATCGATGATCTCTTTCTGCAGGAGGATGCTTTTATCGACGCTGTACTGCTGACTGAGGGCCGGCAGGGTATGTTCGATGAAGGTGGCTTCCTCCTGTGCCGGGATATCGATAAATCCGCCGGGAAATTGCTCCAGCGTGGTAGCCGCAGCAGGAGGGAGGATGAAGAGTTCCCCGCGGCTGCGGAGCACAAACCCGTAATGTTCAAAATCGGAGAGCGGGAAAGCCTGTCCGTTGATGGTGACCAGCGCGGCCACCCTCAATATGCCTGTGGGCGTACGCCGCAGTTCAAAAGAGAGTACCGGCGGGAAGTTGTTCACCGTTGCAGGGCGTGTATGTTTCATCAGCATACTGTCGTCCGTGATCATGGTATACCAGGGTAATACCGGTGTCAGGGGGCGCAGTTGCTGAAGTGTGTGATAGAGGTATTGCTGCATGCCCTCCTGTATGAATTGTTGCAGGGTCTGGGATTTCACGGGATTGTCGCGAAATTTCTCTTTGAGTTGCAGCTCTTTATAGACCATGGCTTCCTGCGTGCAGGGCTGCAACAGGTGTTGTACACCGGCAGGCAGGGTATTGAAGATGGACAATGACTTTTTATCGTTCAGGGGCATGCGCTGGCAGGTACGGCCGCCGGCGTCTTCTTTCAGGATGCCGGCGCTGATCTTCACCGGGGTAGGGTGATTGGACTGTAATTCCAGCAGCAATACAGGCATTGCTTTATACTTATTGTTATTGCCTTGTGTGATGGTTTTCCCCATGTAATAATATGGTTATAGTTGATCGGGTTAATTGTCTGCAGCCAGCTGCAGCAGTGTGTTATGCAATGCCAGCACCTGGGGGATGACCATTTCCTGTTCATCATTGCGGATCACATAATCGCACAGTTTCATCTTGATATTATCATCGATCTGCTTGTACATCCGTGCCAGCACGTCATTGCGGCTCACGTTATCCCGCTTCATGACGCGCAGTATGCGCAGTGGCTGGGGAGCGGATACGCCGATACATTTATCCAGGTACTGAAAGGATCCGGATTCAAAAAGGAGCGCCGCTTCTTTCAGCACATAGGGCGCTGTTTGCCGGTCGGCCCATTCGTCACTGTGACGAATGGTGGCGGGATGCACGAGGGAATTGAGCAGCTCCAGTTTATCCTTGTCGTTAAAAACGATCTTGCCCAATGCGGCCCTGTCAAGCACATTGTTGCTGTCGTAGATATGCCCGCCGAAATGTTCCTTTACCTGCCGGATCAGCAGTTCGTCTGTCTGCATGATCGTTTTGGCAGCATCGTCTGCATAATAGACAGGGACGCCTAATATGGCGAAGATCCTGGCCACGGTGCTTTTTCCCGAGCCTATACCGCCTGTAATACCAACTTTTAACATAGGTCCAAATTCCAAAAAAAATCCCAAACTCCGTCAGGAATTTGGGATGCGCTATCCGGAAGACAGCAATTATTTCGCA
Organism: Chitinophaga filiformis; assembly: GCF_023100805.1. NCBI lineage: Bacteria > Pseudomonadati > Bacteroidota > Chitinophagia > Chitinophagales > Chitinophagaceae > Chitinophaga > Chitinophaga filiformis. Next base: position 6,948,433 of record NZ_CP095855.1, on the reverse strand, counting down.
GGTGTTGCAGCAGCTTTCTGTTGAGCAGTAGTGTACTCCATGCTTATAGCAGAACGCTCGATAGTCAGGTAAGTACCAGCGCTCACCTCAATTTTGAGCGTGCCGTCTTCGTTGATCTTCTTCACAGTACCATGGATACCTGCGATAGTAACGATTTTGTCGCCTTCACGCAGATTGCTGATGAAGTCTTTCTGCATTTTTGCTTTCTTGGTCTGAGGGCGGATCATAAATAACCACATCACCAGGATCATACCGCCAATAAATATGAACTGGAAGCCGCCGCCGCCTTGCGCGCCAGCTGCACCACCACCCATCAGTAAAACGTTCAGCATGTTAGTGTACATCGTAATTAAGTTGTATTTGTTGTTTAGTTGTTCTTGTTTCTATTGTCCCGCAATATTAATACCGGTATTTCTGATGGTCCGTCGGCTTATTTCTGCTTCAGGATGGTACACTGGATCTTTGGTCCCTGCACCTGTTCCGGTTTTGTATTGGCTCTGATAATAATTTCCTTTTCGGTATATCCTTCCTTACCTGCGCTGTTGAAAACCACTTTCATATAGCTGCTTTGTCCCGGTTTGATAGGCTCTTTAGGCCAGTCCGGCACGGTGCATCCGCAGCTGGAGGTAGCGTCTGTGATGAGCAGGTCCCTGTCGCCCGTGTTGGTGAATTTGAAATCATATTCCACTTTTTCGCCTTCGGTGATGTTACCGAAGTTGTGGACCATTTCTTCAAAGGCGATCACAGGTGTACCTTTCACTGAATCTGCAGTAGCGGCTGCCGCTGTTTCGTGGCCAGCGGTTTTGCCGGTATTTGCCGAATTACAGGCGCCTGCCACAAGGCTTCCGGCTATCAGGTAAAAGAATATTTTTCTCATATTATTATTGGGTTCGGCCCAAAAATAGCTATTTTTTTGTACGGTCTACCTTCTTTATCAGATTCGCCTGGTCCAGGTCTTTCAGTATATTGTCCAGGATACCATTCACAAACTGTCCGCTCTGCGGGGTGCTGTATGCCTTGGCCAGGTCAATGTACTCGTTGATTGTCACCTTGGTAGGGATGGTAGGGAAGTAGAGGAACTCGCATACGCCCATCTCCATCAGCAACATATCCACTGCGGCGATACGCTCAGGGTCCCAGTTCTGTAATTTCGGCTTTATAAGCTCCAGGCAGTATTCCTTCTTATCCAGTACGGTAAGCAGCAGTTCGCGCGCATATTCCAGTTTCTCCCTGCTGATCAGCTGGAGGAAGTTGAAGAGGTGCGGCTTGTGCATGTAGTTGGCCACCAGGAGGTCCATCATCTCAGCATCGTCGCCCCAGTGCAGGAAATTATCTTCCATGTGCTGGATGAACAGTTCGTTTTTGGAGAGGATCTCTTTGTAGAGATACTCCATGATCTCCTTTTCGCTGGTTTTGGTGCGGGCCGGATCTTTTATATAAAGCTGATAAATATCGGTGGCTGTCAGCGTATTATAGAGTTTACGCATCAGGTCTGGCTCAGGAAGATGCTTGAGCTTCCATTGTTCCAGGTTTACCTGAAAGCCTTTGTCGTTGATTATCTGGAATATGAATTCATTTCCGGCGATCTTGGTATTTACCTGCAGGTCGGCTGCTGAGGGAAGATGTTTGGAGGCCCGTGTCTGTGCGTCAATTTCTGCATACTGTGCTACCTGTGTGAGGCAGTATAACAGGTATGTAAAGATCTGACTGGTCTGGTCCAGTTTCTCGTTCAGTAAACTGGTAGCCGTGCCCGGCTTAACGGTGCCCTGTTCCATCGTTTCCAGGGCATAGAGGGTCTGCATGACCTTCACCCGGATATTTCTTCTGCTAATCATCTTATAATCAAGAACTGTATGAGGGCGCAAAGCTAGGGGAAAAAAGGGGAATTAGGAATTCTTAATTACTAATTCCTATCTTACGGCAGATTCTGTCAGGTTTTTGCTGAAAAAATGGCATTTTTGTCAGTGCCCCCGGCAGGGCTATCCACGGATGACTGAAAATTTGACTATCAAAATGCATTGGCACAATTATCGAGGTGCCAAGTCACAATAAATCTTCATCTTACCTTTTTAAAAAGTATAATTATATGGCAAAAGATTTAAGTATTAAACCCTTAGCTGACAGGGTGATCGTGAAACCCGCAGCCGCAGAAGAAAAAACAGCTGGTGGTATCATCATCCCTGATACTGCAAAAGAAAAACCACAAAGAGGTACGGTAGTAGCTGCCGGTCCTGGTAAGAAAGATGAGCCGGTGACTGTAAAAGTAGGCGATACTGTACTATATGGTAAATACTCCGGTACAGAGATCAGCATTGAAGGCGGCGATTACTTAATCATGCGTGAGTCTGACATTTTAGCTATTGTTTAATCAATCACGCTGACATTACAGGCAAACCAAAACACAAATTAAAAAAAACACAAGCTATTATGGCAAAGCAGATATTTTTTAGCACTGACGCCCGCAATAAGATGAAGAAGGGCGTGGACACCCTGGCAGATGCAGTGAAAGTTACCCTGGGTCCTAAAGGTCGTAACGTTGTTATCGAAAAGAAATTTGGCGCACCTAGTTTAACAAAAGACGGTGTGAGTGTTGCTAAAGAAATCGAACTGGAAGATCCTATCGAGAATATGGGTGCGCAGATGGTGAAGGAAGTTGCTTCCAAAACCGCTGACATCGCAGGTGACGGTACAACTACCGCTACTGTGCTGGCACAGGCTATCATCGGTGAAGGACTGAAAAACGTTGCTGCCGGTGCTAACCCAATGGACCTGAAACGTGGTATCGACAAAGCTGTTAAAGCGATCGTTGAAAACCTGGCTAAACAGGCTGAAAAAGTTGGCAGCGACAACAAAAAGATCGAGCAGGTGGCTGCTATCTCCGCTAACAACGACGCAGAGATCGGTAAGCTGATCGCTGAAGCAATGAACAAAGTAACCAAAGATGGTGTGATCACCGTTGAAGAAGCAAAAGGCACCGACACTACTGTAGAAGTAGTAGAAGGTATGCAGTTTGACCGTGGTTACCTGTCTCCATACTTCATCACCAACAGCGAAAAAATGCACGCTGAACTGCAGAACCCTTACATCCTGATCTACGATAAAAAGATCAGCACCCTGAAGGACATCCTGCACATCCTGGAAAAAATCGTTCAGAACGGCCAGCAGCTGCTGATCATCTCTGAAGACCTGGAAGGTGAAGCACTGGCTACCCTGGTAGTGAACAAACTGCGCGGTCAGCTGAAAGTTGCTGCAGTAAAAGCTCCAGGCTTCGGCGACAGAAGAAAAGAAATGCTGCAGGACATCGCAACCCTGACCGGTGGTGTTGTTATCAGCGAAGAACAAGGTTACAAACTGGAAAATGCTGACCTCAGCTACCTGGGTCGTGCAGAATCCGTAACGATCGATAAAGACAACTCTACCATCGTTGGTGGTAAAGGTGAAAAAGACGCTATCCAGGCTCGTATCAACCAGATCAAAGCCCAGATAGAAGTAACTACTTCCGACTACGATCGCGAAAAACTGCAGGAACGTCTTGCTAAACTGAGCGGTGGTGTGGCTGTACTGTACGTAGGTGCTGCTACTGAAGTAGAAATGAAAGAGAAGAAAGACCGTGTTGACGATGCGCTGCACGCTACCCGCGCTGCCGTTGAAGAAGGTATCGTACCTGGTGGTGGTGTTGCTTACATCCGCGCTATCGAAAGCCTGGAAAAACTGAAAGGCGAAAACGAAGACGAGCAGACCGGTATCTCTATCGTTAAACGCGCTATCGAAGAACCACTGCGTCAGATCACTGCTAACGCCGGTATCGAAGGTTCTATCGTAGTACAGAAAGTAAAAGAAGGTAAAGGTGATTTCGGTTTCAATGCCCGTTCTGAGGTATATGAAAACCTGCTGGCAGCTGGCGTTATCGACCCTGCTAAGGTTACCCGTATCGCGCTGGAAAACGCTTCTTCTATCGCAGGTATGTTGCTGACCACCGAGTGTGTGATCGCTGACAAACCTGAGCCTAAATCCGCTGCTCCTGCTCCGCATGGTGGCCACGGTATGGGCATGGACTATTAATATTAATAGTATCCGAAATTATACACGAAAGGGTGTCCGCCGCAAGGAGGACACCCTTTCCTTTTTGTTCCCTTTCCTGTAACTTTAGCCCCGTTTCGCCGTTATAACTGTATGAACGCCTTTTTACGCGCCACTTTTTGTTTTTTATTGCCAGTATCCCTGCTGATGGCCTGCTCGAAGAATGAATATGCTGATGCAGATATCTTCGATGATGTGGAGAGATCGATAGTGCAACAGGATAGCCTTATCCAGGGATATATCAGTGAGCACAATCTCACTATGGAACATGATTTCAGCGGGCTCTATTTCAACATAGAAGACCCGGGCGATTCTGCCCATCCCAACCTGAATGCAGTAGTAACCATCAATTATACCCGCAGCAACCTGAGTGATTCCCTGCTGGACGCCTCCTTCGGAGATACCAACTTCGACGGCCGCGCCCTGAAAGACCATATCGTAGGCTGGCAGATCGGCCTGCAGAAAATAGGCAGGGGAGGTAAGATCTTCATGATCATCCCTTCACGGCTGGCTTTCGGCAATATGGCAGTAGGTAATATCATTCCCGCCAATACCGTCCTGGTGTGCAATGTTGAATTAGTTGATTTTAAATAAATTTCTTCCGTATCTAATTACTGATTATAAAAAACCTGAGCATTTAAATGAAAAAATTAAGCATGAGGAAATTTTTCCTGCTGGGAGCAGTATTGATGATGGCTTTGTTTGCAGCCTGCAGTAAAGACAATCAGACTTATGATCCGGTGCCACAATTCAACAGGGATGTGGACAGTATCAAGGCATACCTGAAAGCAAAGAACCTGGTAGCAGTACAGGATTCCGCATCAGGCATTTTCTACAACATCTCATATATCGGAAATGGTGTAGACACTGTTAAAAGTACCATGAGCCAGATAAAAGCATTGTATAAAGGACAACTGTTGTCAGGTGCTGTATTTGATTCCACCGGCACTACTCCCCGCGACCTGGGAAGAGCTGGTGGCCTGATCTCAGGTTTTCAGTTCGCGCTGACAAAGATCACCAAGGGTGGTAAGATCAGGGTATATCTTCCTTCCTATTATGGGTATGGTCCCGCAGAGAACAAAGGTATCCCTGCCAACTCCGTACTGATCTTTGATATCGAGCTGACCGACGTCACCAATCCATAGTATTGTACGCTGCACTTATACCAACAAAGTCCCGCTCTGACCAGCTCAGGCGGGACTTGTTTTTTAGCGCTTATGTATGGATTTTTGGATATGTGGAATGCCTTAAATTTGCTTAAATTATATGTAGTGGCACACGAATGCATATCGGTATTTGACATTTTTAAGATAGGCGTAGGTCCTTCAAGTTCACACACCCTGGGCCCATGGCGGGCAGCTCTTCAATTCCTGCGGGAGGTACAGACCACCGGACGAAAACTCGATTCCGTTAAACAAGTCAGTGTTCTATTATACGGCTCCCTGGCAAAGACCGGGCACGGCCATGGTACCGACATTGCAGTACAATTGGGACTTTGCGGAGATGACCCGGTAACCTTCGATGTCAACCAGATCAATAGTAAAATGGATGACATCCGCCGTAACAAGACCATGTTGCTGGGAGGTAGCCATGCTATTCCTTTTGATCCCCTGCAGGATATCTCTTTCCTGTATGATGAATCTTTACCTTTTCATCCGAATGCGCTTACTTTCCTGGTCACTTTTGAAGATGGTGAACAGCAGGCGGCTACCTACTATTCTATCGGTGGCGGCTTCGTTGTAAAGGAAGGCGAAAATCAGGGCAGCGCTGCTTCCCAGGTAGACCTGCCATTCCCGATAGACACTGCACGGCAACTGTTACAGTGGTGTATTAAAACAGGGTACTCCATTTCAGAACTGGTCATGGAAAATGAACAGGCCTGGCGCTCCGAAGCAGAAACGAGAGCAGGCGTCATGAATATCTGGCGCGTGATGAAAGAATGCATTTACCGTGGCTGTCATACTGCAGGAGAACTGCCCGGCGGCCTCCGTGTGGCAAGACGTGCCGCTGCGCTGAACAAAAAATTATTAAAGGGAAATACATATACGGATTACGATTCCTGGATCACCGCTATCAGACAGGGTGGTAACCATTTTGCCTATACGCTGGACTGGGTAAGTTGTTTTGCATTGGCAGTGAATGAGGAAAATGCTTCTTTTGGCAGGGTAGTAACTGCCCCTACCAATGGCGCCGCCGGTGTGATACCGGCAGTATTGCAGTACTTTATCACCTTCTGCGATGGCTACCAGGATGAAAAGATCATGCAGTTCATGCTCACCGCTTCCGAGATCGGCAGCATCTTTAAGAAGCGCTCCACCATCTCAGCAGCCATGGGCGGCTGTCAGGCTGAAATAGGCGTGTCTTCTGCAATGGCGGCGGCAGCCCTTACGGAATGCCTGGGCGGCTCCCAACGCCAGGTGCTGATGGCGGCTGAAATAGCCATGGAACATCACCTGGGTCTGACCTGCGATCCTATCGGCGGACTGGTACAGGTGCCCTGCATTGAAAGAAATACCATGGGCGCCATCAAGGCTATTACCGCTTCCCAGCTGGCCCTGCAAAGTAATCCAGAACTGGCAAAGGTTTCCCTGGATGCAGTGGTGAAAACCATGTGGGATACCGCGCTGGATATGAACAGTAAATACAAGGAAACATCAGACGGCGGCCTGGCCGTAAACATACCTATCAGCCTTCCTGAGTGCTGATTTTAATTACGCTGCATGCAAAAAGGAGGATCCTTTGTTATTGCATGCAGCGTTCTCCATTATTTCCGTATATTGTTTGATTATACCTGCAATTGATTATGAAAGCTTTTTCGTGCCTACTGTTTTTAGTACTCCCCTTTACCGCACTGGCACAAACATTCGGTGGCAATCCTCCTTCCCTGAAATGGCGCCAGATCAATAATGATACTGCACGTATCATATTCCCGGAAGGACTGGAAAAACAAGGCCGGCGGGTGGCAGATCTCGTACATTACCTGGACAGATATACCCGGTATTCTATCGGCGACAGGAATAAAAAGGTCAGCATCGTATTGCAGAACCAGACCCTTGAATCCAACGGCTATGTACAATTGGGGCCTTTCCGTTCAGAATTTTATCTTACTCCGCCACCTTCCTCTTCAGATCTCGGATCGCTGAAATGGGAAGACCAGCTGGCGATACATGAATACCGTCACGTATTACAGAACCGCAACTTCAACCAGGGCGTATCCAAAGTGGTATCCGTTGTGCTGGGGGAAATGGGGCTGGCGGCAGCTACCAGTATTGCAGTGCCCAACTGGTTCTGGGAAGGAGACGCCGTGACGATGGAAACAGCTTTAAGCGCACAGGGAAGGGGCAGGCTGCCTGCCTTCTTTGACGGTTTCAGGGCCTTGTCGCTCGAACATAAGGACTACAGCTACATGAAGATCAGGAACGGCTCTTACGTGGACTTCACGCCTAATCATTATCCGCTGGGATACCTTATGTCGGTATACGGCCGTGAACATTATGGCCGCACCTTCTGGAAAGATGTAACCACGGATGCAGTACGTTACCGGGGGGTGTTTTATCCTTTGTCTCAAAGCCTGAAAAGACGTACGGGGCATAATGTGACCGGTTTTTACAGCGCCATGTTGCAGGAGTACCAGCCGCTCTGGAATAACTATGCGACACAGGAAAGCAAGCCCGGTAAGGCATTGCTGGAGGCCCCGCAGACTGTTACCAACTACAAATACATTTATCCCGTGAAGCCGGGTGAATGGATCGTATATAAAGATGCCTACAACAAAATACCTGGTTTTTACCTGCTGGACAGCTCCGGCCATCAGCAACTGGTAACGCGCCCGGGCATGAACTTCGACGACTATTTCAGCTACCGTAACGGTAAACTGGTATGGACGGAAGCCCGCTTCCATCCACGCTGGTCCTGGAAAGATTATTCGATCGTAAAGACCTTTGATATGGCCACCAGTCGTACCAGTACACTGACACATATGACACGTTATTTCTCTCCCGATATCAGTTCAGACGGAAAACGGATCATTGCAGCATTTACGTTGACTTCACAGCAGTACGGCCTGCAACTGCTGGACGGACAGACCGGCTCTGTCATATCAACACTGCCCAATCCGCATAACTGGTATTATACCTATCCTAAATTCTCTGCCGATGAGCAATGGGTGATCAGCAATGTCCGCAACGACCGCGGACAAATGGCCATGATCCGCCAATCGCTGGCCAGCGGTGAAACAGAAGAGCTCACACCCTTCAGCTATATCGTGCTGGGCATTCCAATCATCAGGCAGGATACCGTATACTACACAGCTGCGTATAAGGATGCCGATAATGTGTATGCCGTTACCCTGTCTGACAAAAAGATCTACCAGGTGACAGCGCATCCTAACAGTGTTGTACATGCTACCATTGACAATACTTCACAGCAGGTGGTGTACAGCGCTTTTGGTACGCAGGGATATGCCTTGTATACTACACCGCTGACGCCGGCTGGCTGGCAGCAGATAGATACCAGCAGGAATTACCACAGCAGCTGGCTGAAGCCTGATTTTCAGGAAGGAGGCAACATCCTGGACAAGGTGCCACATGAGCAGCATGATATCCTGAAATATCCAAAAGGAACCCGCCTGTTCAATTTTCACAGCTGGCTGCCCACTTTCGATGACCCCGATTACAGTCTCACCCTGTATGGAGACAATATCCTGAATACGGCGTCTACCGCTATAGGGTATACGTATAACCGTAATGAAGGAAGCTCTGGATTTACAGGCGATTTCATCTATGGAGCCTGGTTCCCCTACCTGCAGGCAGGGGCAAAATATACCTTCAACCGTTCAGATATTTTTTCCAATAAAGGCCGTTTGTACTGGAAGGAGATGGACCTGCACGGAGGATTCACCGTACCGTTGAACCTCTCGTCCGGTCTGTACAGCCGCAGCCTGTCCCTGTCTTCCATGTATCATTACCTGGAAAGATACCCGCAGGGTAATTTCCGCTTCCGTAATCCGGCCATACAATATATAGGTAACACATTGGTATTTAATAACCAGCGTATCAGGGCAAGACAAAATATCTATTCCCATTTTGGACAATATGTGGCTTTGCAGTATAACCGTTCTGTATCGAAAGTATTTGCGGAGCAATTGTTTGCCAGGCTTGACCTGTATCTGCCTGGTCTGTTACCCAATCACAACCTGGTATTTCAGGGCGCCTGGCAGCAGCGGGATACATCCAGGAATTATTCCTTTACAGATAATTTCGCTTATGCCAGGGGGTATCATGAACCCTTCTATGAACATATCTATAAACTGGGCGTGAATTATCATTTCCCGATAGCGTACCCGGACTGGGGTTTTGCGCAGTTACTGTATTTCATGCGGATCCGTGGTAACGTGTTCTACGATTACAGCAGGGCATATAATTTCGTCTCCGGGAAAAATACACAATATACCTCTGCTGGTGGGGAGCTGTTCTTTGATACCAAAATAGGCAATGAGCTCCCTTTCACCTTCGGTCTGCGTTACAGCCATCTCTTCGACAAAGATCCGCTGGATAATGCATCTCAAAGGTTCGCATTCATACTGCCATTGCAGCAGCTTTTTAACTATTAACGAACGTTGAATTTTAGTTTAGGCGCTCTGTACAGCTTATCTCCTGTATAGTTGATGATGATATTATCGAAGTAAAATACCTCATTTCTTTCCAGCATTTCCCTGATACGCTCTACCCAGAGGGAAGGGAGCCTGTCGCCTTTGAAGGAGTCGCCTACAAATTCGGTGTAGAAGCCGGGCTTGCCGGTAGTATCATTCAGGTAAGGTTCCTTTCTTTCATAGGTGAAGTCAAATGATACCACAGGATATTTATTATTCTTTTCATCCCTTACCACCAGCGGGGAATCCAGGAGTTTTGAGATCTCGGGACGGGGAAGAGAATCACTCAGGAAAATGCCCCAGGTGCTTCTGAACCGGAGAGTAGTGGTTTTGGTAGCAGTGGCAGCTGGTTTTTTAGCAGCAGGTGTTTTCGGTTTGGATTTGCCAGTCTGGGCCAGTGCCGGCAGGCTGGTAAACAGTAGGAAGATACCTGATATTAAATAACATTTACGCATAGTAGAATAAGGGATATAAAAAAATCGCCCGGAATAGTTAACGTCCGGGCGATCCTGAAAATTATAATGATTTTAAACTTTCCGTTATGGCTGCTATCCTGGCCTCTGCATCTTCTTTCTTCTTCCGTTCAGCTTCAACCACTTCGGGTTTTGCATTCTGGACGAATTTTTCGTTGCTCAGCTTTTTCTCTACGGAAACCAGGAAGCCCTGCAGGTAGGCAAGGTCTTTCTCCAGATCTTCTTTCTGTACGGTGGTATTCAGAGCTGTTTCTGTTTCCAGGTAGAACTTGTCTTTTTGCACCACCAGGGTAATACAACCGCCAACCGGTTCTTTGGTATAGTTGATGGCTTTTGCGTTCACCTGTTTGCCCAGCATGCTTTCGATCTGTTTGAAAGTAGCTTCCTGCAGTGTATCGATATGCAGGACTATTTCGTCTTTCGGTTTGACCTGGTTTTTATTACGTGCATCGCGGATGCTGGAGATCACTTCTTTTAACAGTTCGCCCTGTGCCAGGATACCAGCGTCAGTAGCTCCGGGAGCGGTGTATTGTCTGATGATCAGGTCATCGCCTTCACCGCGTTCGCGCAGTTGCTGGTAAATCTCTTCTGAAACAAAAGGCATGAAAGGATGCAGTAGCTGCATCAGCTCTTCAAAGAAGTAAACAGTTTTGTTATAGATACCTGCATCACAAGGCTGCTCGAAACCTGGTTTTACCCACTCCAGGTACCAGCTGCAGAAATCATCCCAGATAAGACTGTTACAAACGATATTCAGGGCTTCGCTCAGTTTGAAATCCTTGAAGAGTTCTGCTACCTGTACCTTTACTTCATTCAATCTGCTTTCAAACCATTGTATAGCAAAATGGTCAACAGAGGTATTGGTATTTGTTACGCGGCCCTCCCACATCTTCACGAGTTTCAGGGCGTTCCAGATCTTATTGGTGAAGTTGCGTCCGTTTTCACAGCTGGCGTCGTCAAACAGCAGGTCATTACCGGCAGGAGAGGAGATCATGATACCGAAACGAACGGCATCAGCGCCAAAGCGGTCGATGAGTTCCAGCAGATCGGGTGAGTTCCCCAGCTGCTTACTCATCTTACGGCCTTGTTTATCCCTTACCATCCCGGTAAAGTATACATCACTGAAAGGCTTTACCTTTTTATATTCCATACCTGCCATGATCATACGGGCCACCCAGAAGAAGATGATATCCTGTCCGGTTACCAGTACATTGGTAGGGTAGTAGTAGTTAATTTCTTCATTGTCGGGTTGGGAAATACCGTTGAATACTTCCATCGGCCACAACCAGGAAGAGAACCAGGTATCGAGACAGTCTTCATCCTGGCGGAGCTCGGCAGCGGTATAGCTGAAGCCTTTCGCCTTAAACTGTGCGATAGCGGCATCTACGTTCTGAGCTACTTCGAAAGTACCATCCGGCGCATAGAAGGCCGGGATCTGTTGTCCCCACCAGAGCTGACGCGAAATACACCAGTCTTTTACATTCTCCATCCAGTATTTATAGGTAGCCAGGAAGCGATCGCCGGGATGGATGTCTACATCGCCACTTACCACTGCATCCAGTGCTGGCTTGGCCAGTTCTGCCATCTTCACGAACCACTGGGTACTGATACGGGGCTCTACTACAGTGTCCGGGTTACGTTCGCTGTAACCGAGGCGCGTAGTGTATTCCTGTTCTTTCACCAGCAGGCCTTGTTCCTGCAGGGCGGCTATTACCAGTTTACGGGCTTTGAAGCGGTCTTCGCCAATGAACACACCTGCTGCAGCGCTGAGGGTGCCATCATCATTGAGGGTATCTACTACTTCCAGGTTGTGTTTCAGCCCCAGGTTATAGTCATTGATATCGTGCGCAGGCGTTACTTTGAGGGCGCCTGTACCGAATTCTTTATCTACATAAGTATCAAAGATGATCGGCACTCTGCGGTTCACCAGTGGTACGATGGCAAAATGACCAACGAGGTGTTTATAACGTTCATCATCAGGATTTACGCAAATAGCGGTATCTCCCATGATGGTTTCAGGACGTTGTGTAGCAATGGTGATGCTTTCTCCGGTGAGATGGTCTTCAGAGTCAGTAATAGCATATTGAACATGGTAAAGCTTACCCTGCAGATCTTTATACTGTACTTCTTCATCGCTCAGGGCTGTTTTAGCCTTCGGGTCCCAGTTGATCATACGGGCGCCGCGGTAGATCAGTCCTTTGCTGTACAGGTCAACGAATACTTTTATAACTGCCTGATAGTAATGATCGTCCATTGTGAAGGTCACCCTGTCCCAGTCGCAGGAGCAACCCAGTTTTTTGATCTGGCTGTAGATGATGCCACCATACTTGTCTTTCCACTCAAAAGCATATTTGAGGAACTCTTCACGGGTGAGCTGTGATTTCTCAATACCTTTTTCGGTTTTGAGCATATTCACCACTTTAGCTTCGGTAGCGATGGAAGCATGGTCAGAGCCGGGTACCCAGCAGGTATTATAGCCACTCATACGTGCGCGGCGGATGAGGATATCCTGTACGGTTTCGTTCAGGGTATGGCCCATGTGCAGCACACCAGTCACGTTAGGAGGAGGGATCACAATGGTAAAGGGAGGACGGTTGTCCGGTTTACTACGGAAATAGCCTTTGTCCATCCAGTGCTGGTACCATTTGCCTTCAACAGCAGCCGGCGTATAATTTTTTGAAAGTTCCATGCTTGCGATATGTCATTTATATAAGTGTGCAAAAATAAGAGAATAACCGAATAGAACGATGTCGCTTATGGTTATTCCATCTGTGAAATGACAGCGCAGGTCTTTTCCACCATCTCAGGGGTAATATCCAGGTGGGTTACCATTCTTACCTGTGTTTCCGAGATCGGCGTAACGAGGATCCCTTCTTTTTTCAGGTAATCCGCAAAGAGCCTGGGTGTCCAGGCGTCCTGTACATCGAAGATGAGGATATTGGTTTCCACCGGCAGCATATGACCAACGAAGGTCTTTTGCAGGAGATATTTGGCGAGCTGTTTAGCGTTGTGATGATCCTCTGCCAATCTGGCAATATGATGTTCCATGGCATAAAGTCCGGTAGCTGCCATATAGCCAGCCTGCCGTAAGCCACCGCCTAGTTTTTTCCTTATTCTCCTGGCAGACCTGATGAAGGCAGCGCTTCCCAATAGCACTGAGCCCATGGGACAGCCCATTCCTTTGTTCAGGCACACGGAAATACTATCGAACAGTTCACCATAAGTCTTTGGGTTCTCGCCAGTTGCGACTAGGGCATTGAACAACCTGGCGCCGTCGAGGTGGAGTTTGAGGTCATGGTCGCGGCAAACGTTTTTGATCCTGTTCATTTCTTCGGGATCATAGCAGCAGCCACCCCCGCGGTTAGAGGTGTTTTCAAGGCAAACCAGGCTGGTAGTGGCTTTGTGTACATCATCAGGATTGATGGCAGCGGCCACCTGTGCAGCGGTGATCATGCCGCGGTCGCCTTCGAGGGCTCTTACCTGTGCGCCTGCATTGAAGGCAATACCACCGCCTTCATATATATAGACATGGGCCAGGTCGGAGCAGATCACCTCATCGCCCGGCTGTGTATGTACTTTAATGGCTATCTGGTTGCTCATGGTGCCGGAGGGACAGTACATGGCGGCTTCTTTACCGAAATAGGCTGCCATTATACTTTCCAGTTGGTTTACACTCGGATCTTCCCCGTACACATCATCACCGGTGGAAGCAGCAGACATAGCCCGGAGCATACCGGGGGTGGGCCGGGTGAAAGTATCACTCCTGAAATCAATAATCATCATTGAAGAATTTGCAATGTATTGAACAATAAATTAGTGAAGTTAATAATCTGAAGTTGATTACTTATCAATTGTTAAAATTTAATTAAAGCGTCAAAAATACCTAATAAAGGGCTATTAAATATCGTTTATATGGAGTACTTTGTTATACTAATTACGACGCTTGAAAACGATTTGGCAGTATGGGGTATTAGCACGATCTTTGCAGGCTAATTTGTTAAAACGATAATATTGGAAGAGTGGAATAGGTTGTAAGATAATTATTTAAAATATCTCAACAAAATAAATCTTTTGATGTTATTCAATTTATAAACTAATAAACTTTCAATATGAGGCAACTTAAAATTGCCACCCAGATCACAAACCGTGATTCGCAGGCGGTAGAAAAATACCTGCAGGAGATTTCAAAGATCCCTTTGTTAACACCTGAGGAAGAGACCGTTTTGGCGCAGCGCATTAAGATGGGTGACCAGAAGGCTCTTGAACGTTTAACTACAGGAAACCTTCGTTTCGTAGTATCAGTTGCAAAGCAATATCAGCACCAGGGGCTTAGCCTCAGCGACCTCATTAACGAGGGCAATCTCGGCTTGATCAAGGCTGCGCAAAGATTCGATGAAACGAAAGGGTTCAAATTCATTTCTTATGCTGTTTGGTGGATTCGTCAATCCATACTGCAGGCTTTAGCAGAACAGGGCCGTCTGGTTCGTCTGCCGCAGAATAAAATCGGCACTTACAATAAAGCTAATAAAGCCTACATGGCGTTTGAACAGGAGAATGAAAGAGAGCCATCAACTGAGGAGTTAGCAGAGATCCTGGAAATGTCTGAATCAGAGATCAACAACATTTTCCAAAGCAATACCCGTCACATGTCACTGGATGCTCCGGTACACGAAGCAGAAGATGTGGCTATGGGAGACCTGCTGGAAGGTGGAGATATCACTGACGATGACGTAATGCGCGATTCACTGCGTGAAGAGATCCGTCGTGTACTGAAATCGCTCAGCCCACGTGAAGCGGAAATCGTAAACGCATACTTTGGTCTGGATGGTGAGAACGGAGCTACGATCGAACAGATTGGTCAGAAGTACGATCTTACAAAAGAGAGAATTCGTCAAATCAAGGAACGCGCCATCAAAAGGCTGCAAAAAGCCCGCTACAGCGGAGCATTGAAATCTTACCTGGGTTAATTCGCAGGGATGGCTTCAAACGAAGAGATAGGCAATAACAGTTGCCATTCAAATCATAGATCTATACTATTCTTATAGACGCACCGGCTGTATATTTTATAGCCGGTGTTTTTTATTTTATGGGGAAATGTATTTTTGCATGCCGCATGACCCCGCATATTTCTTTCGTCATGTGTGCATTTGGAGATACGGGAATTCATAAACGATCATTATAACATTACATAGTAAGCATGGAAACTAACCAACAGGAACATGTACATTTATTGATTATAGGTTCCGGACCGGCAGGTTATACTGCCGCTATATATGCCGCCAGGGCGAATCTTAAGCCTGTTCTGTACCAGGGTATTCAGCCGGGAGGGCAGCTAACCATCACAACAGAAGTAGAAAACTATCCGGGCTATCCCGAAGGGATCCAGGGACCGGAAATGATGGTGGATTTCGAAAAACAGGCAACACGCATGGGAGCGGACATCCGTTTCGGCCTGGCAACTTCCGTGGATTTCAGCAGCAAACCATATAAAGTAACGATCGACGAATCGAAAGTAATGACCGCAGATGCTGTGATCATTGCCACAGGCGCTTCCGCCAAATGGCTGGGAATGCCTTCCGAACAACGTCTGAACGGGAGCGGCGTTTCTGCCTGCGCCGTTTGCGACGGATTCTTCTTCCGTGGTAAGGAAGTAGCCATCGTGGGGGCGGGCGATACTGCCGCTGAAGAGGCGCTCTACCTGTCCAAAATGTGCAGCAATGTACATATGATCGTACGTCGCCACGAAATGCGCGCTTCCAAAGTAATGCAGGACCGCGTACTGAAGACTTCCAATATCATCGTGTACTGGAATACAGAAACACAGGAGGTACTGGGAGAAAATAAAGTAGAAGGCGTAAGACTGCTGAACACTGCCAAACAGGAGGAAACAACCGTGCCTGTCAGCGCGTTCTTCGTAGCTATCGGTCACCAGCCCAATTCTGGTATCTTCAAAGACTACATCGATCTGGACGAGCAGGGATATATCAAAACCGTACCCGGTACTTCCCGTACGAACCTGGAAGGCGTATTTGCCTGCGGCGACGTACAGGATAAGATCTACCGCCAGGCAGTAACCGCTGCGGGCAGCGGATGTATGGCTGCGCTGGACGCGGAAAGATATTTATCTGCATTGGAACACCAGTAATTCAAATAATTAATAAAGGATCAGGAATGAAAGGCCGTATCTTCCCGGCATTCATTCCTGATTTTAATTTTAACCTGTATGCTCACCATTGGCGTAGAACAAGCTCATTTTCATGCCTTCCACGGTTTATACCCGGAAGAACGTATTCTTGGCAATGATTTTATTGTAGATCTGTATGTGACAATACCCGGTACCCACCATATTGACAGTATTTCAGAAACGGTTAACTATCAGGGACTTTATAATATCGTGAAGAAGATCATGGCCATTCCGCAGCCATTGCTTGAACAGGTGGTGTATGATATGAGCGACGCCATTAAGAACAAATATCCCGAAATCCAGCAATCTGTTGTCACCCTGCGTAAAATGAACCCACCCATGGGCGCTTCCATCCGCAATTCGGTGGTGACGCTGGAAAAGAAGTACTAAAATGACGCCCGCACGCTTTTTGCAGATTAACGGATTTCCGCTATAAATTATCTGTCAGTAAAGCTTTAAATTTAGTTATTTTAATATGTGTAAATTTCCGCCCTATGTTTATTAAGGTATTTGCATCTGCCGCTTTATTCCTTGTATCTGCTGCATCTTTCGCCCAGACTGCCGATGAAATGGCAGAGCAGGCCAGGCAGCTGGAAAAACAGATGAAAGACGCTGCCGCTCTTTCTTTATATAAAGACGCACTGAAAGTGCAGCCAGATAATGTTGCCGCCCTGACAGGCGCCAGCGAGGTGTCATCCCGTGAAGGGGCGCGGGCAGGCGACAAGGAAGAAAAGAGCCGGATCTTTGCCGAGGCGAAAAGTTATGCGGAACAGGCGCTGAAAGTGGCGCCGGAAAATGCAGATGCCAACTATGTTATGGCCGTAGCTATCAGCCGCATCGCCCTGAGCGCAGGAGCAAAAGAAAAAGTGGCCGCTTCAAAGGAAGTGAAAAGATATGCGGAACTGGCTATCAAGTTCAACCCCAAATATGCAAAGGCTTATTATGTACTGGGCAAGTGGAATTATGATGTGGCCAATATGAACACCCTGGAGAAAGCCGCTGCCAAAATGCTGTTCGGCGGTATGCCCGAAGCAACACTACAGGAGGCCATCGTCAATTTCGAGAAATGCCGTAAGATGGATCCTTCGTTCCTGCCTGACTATCCCGAACTGGCCAAAGCCTATAAGGAGAACGACGAACTGGAAAAGTGTATTGAAGTGCTGCGTAAAGCGGTCACATTACGCCCTATCTACCAGGACGATCTCAATATTAAATCAGCTT
The DNA here is from genome assembly GCF_023100805.1 of Chitinophaga filiformis. Classification (NCBI taxonomy): domain Bacteria; kingdom Pseudomonadati; phylum Bacteroidota; class Chitinophagia; order Chitinophagales; family Chitinophagaceae; genus Chitinophaga; species Chitinophaga filiformis. The sequence continues at coordinate 6,930,825 of NZ_CP095855.1, read as the reverse complement.
GTAAAAAGATGCTCGAAGATCTGGAATAGTTCATCAGATCGATTTCGCTTTCCATCTCCCGCTTTTCAGATACCAGGCACTCATGCTTAAAATGATGGTCCAGTAAATGAAATCTGCCAGCCATGCAATATGCAGGGGGCTGCGCCAGCGTTCTACCACAATACTGCAATACAGCAGGTACCCGATCACCGCGGCTAATTCTATCCCGAGGTTGATCCGCGTATTGCCGGTGCCGGTCACGCCACTCAGCGCTACGCCGGAAATGGCCATGAGCAGGGTGCTGAGTGTAATGATCCTGACAGAAGGAATGGCCTCGCGTATCAGCGCCATGTCTGTCGTATAGATCTGCAGGATAGTGGTTGGAAAAAGGTTCACCAGTATACACACAACGAAAGCACATAAGAGGCTGATGCCGGCAATCTTGCGGATAGCCCTGAACACCTGTTCCTCTTTCCCCTGACCGATCACATTACTCACCATCGTGTTGCAGGTGGCGCTCAACGCCCAGGTGAACACGCCGAAAAATCCGAAGATGCTTCTCAGCATATTCGAAATAGCCAGGGGCCTTTCTCCCAGGTGCTCGATAAAAATAAAGAACACAAACCAGCTGCCGATGCTGAACAGGAACTGTACAATCAGTGGAGCGGAGATAGACAATATGCTGCGAAAGATCTGCCAGGAGGGTTTCAACTGGTCAAACAGGTAGAAACGTTTATGAAATCCTCTGCCGAAAAGAATACTATAAGCCACCAGCATGCCCGTGCCTTCTGCAATAAGGGAAGCAAAAGCGGCTCCGTTCAGGCCAAGGGCAGGAAGACCCAGTTTCCCGAATATCAGTACATAATCAAAAAAGATATTCACCATTTCCTGGCAAAGCGAGGTGACCGCCAATACTTTAGAGTTGCCGCTGCCAATGTAAAAGGCATTGGCCATACTCAGCATCATCAGAAAAGGCAGTCCCCATATCCGGATGCGGATGAATGACAGGGCTGCTTCGTAGATCTGCTGGTTATGCAGGCTGTTGGCAAAGAACCAGGGCGCCAGGAATAAGGTAAGGGCTATCACAAGAAAAGAAGAGAGCAGGCCAAGTTCCAGCCCGTTGGAGAACAACTGCCCGATACCCCTGGTATTCAATTGTCCCGCACGGCGGGCTATCAGCACCTGCAGACCGTTATTAAGGCCATAGGCCACCATGTACATCACCAGGTAATAGATGCCGGCAATGCCATTGGCAGCCAGCTCGAACTCTCCCAGGCGTCCCAGGAAAGCGGTATTTGTCATGTGATTGATCTGTGGAATAATGAGTGCCAGGCATATAGGAGCGGCTATTTTTATGATCTGCCGGGTAGTTACTTCAAATTGCATAGGAGCAAAAGTCACGTTTTTTGGTTATTATTGTGCCATATCTAATGTATTACTAATGTCTGTGACGTACAATATTCATCCTGCCTTTGCAGCTGATGATACTTCTCTGCTTGAAACTGACCTTACCTCCTGCCAACTGCTGGTGCTTATTGGAAAGGGAACGTTCAGTTATGTGGTATATAATCCGGCCATTAAAAAGTTCCTGGCCCTGAAGTCTTACCACTTCCTGCCGCAGAAGACTGCCACAGCAGACCTGCAGATGATCGAACAGATATTCGATGCCGACAAGTTGTTATTTACCAACTTTAACCTGGTGCAGCTGGCTTTCGACGGGGTGAACAATACGCTGGTGCCGGAACAGCATTACAATCCGGCGCTGAAGAAAGATTACCTGCATGTCATCTATCCTGAACAAACACAGGAACTGGTGCTGGCAGACGTGCTGACAGACCAGCAGCTTGTCAACATTTACGCCGTTGACAAAGATGTAATGGGCTACCTGAGAAAAGAGTTTTCAACCGATAAAGTGATCCATGCCAATACGGGGCTACTGAAGTCCTACCGTTTTGATAATGATTTCCTGGAGCTGAACGGGGTGGCTTATGTCGATATCCAGCAGCATAAATTTTCGCTGACCATTTTCCGTTTCGGCAAACTGCTGATACAACAGGACGTCACCAGCCAGACCGGCCTGGACGTTGTATATCACCTGGTGAACATCCTGCGTCAGACCGGCCTGGATGAGCAGCTGGTGAAAGTGAAAGTGGGAGGGGCGGTAACTTCCGATTCCCAGATCCACGAAGAATTGCGCCGCTTCATTCCGAAACTGGAATGGATGCCGCGACTGCCGGGTTTTGGATATATTCCCAAGATGGAAGAGATTCCCGGCTATTATTTTAATAACCTTTATGCAATGGCATTATGCGTATAATCGGGGGAGAAAAGGGAGGATTGCGGTTCCAGCCGCCGGCAAATATGCCGCACACCCGGCCCACTACCGATATTGCCAAAGGTGGGCTGTTTAATATTCTCGAAAATAACCTGGATTTTCCGACGCTGAAGACCCTGGATATTTTCGGAGGAACGGGCAGCATCAGTTACGAACTGTCATCAAGAGGCGTCACCGATCTGACCATCGTGGAGAAAGATCCGGAGATGGCCGATTATATTAAGAAGACCGCTAAAATACTTGAAGTGCCGTTAAAGCTGCAGCGTATGGATGTATTCAAATACCTGGAGCAGTGCACCGAAAAGTTCAACTTTATATTTGCAGGACCTCCATATGCCCTGACTACGATAGACCAGTTGCCGCTCATCATTTTTGAAAAGCAGCTGCTGGAGCCCGAGGGCTGGTTTGTGCTGGAACATACTCCCCGCAATAACTATAAGAATTACTCTTACTACCGTACAGAGCGTAACTATGGTACCACCATCTTTTCGATCTTTATAAACAGAGAGGAGCTGAAAAAATAAACTGGCATGAAACGTATTTGCTTATTCCCCGGTACATTCGACCCGATCACACTGGGGCATACCGATGTTATAGACCGTTCGCTGGACCTGTTTGATGAAATAGTGGTAGGGATAGGAGTGAATTCAGCCAAAACACCGATGTTCCCCCTGGAGCAAAGAATGCAATGGATCCGGGAAATTTACAGTCATACGCCCAAAGTAAAGGTGATCTCCTACGAGGGACTGACTATCAAAATCTGCAAGGAAGTCGGCGCCCAGTTTATATTACGCGGTATACGCAGTATAGGCGATTTCGAATATGAAAAGGCGATCGCTGATGTAAACCGTATGATGGATAATAGTATTGAAACTATTTTCCTGAGCTGTTCACCCCGTTATTCAACATTGGCTTCCTCACTGGTGCGGGATGTGCTGAAATATGGAGGAGATGCCTCCCAGCTATTGCCCGAAAATATCATCAGGGAGTTAAAAAAAGCCTGATATAATAGAATCCATTCACCTTTAATAGCGTCATCGCACATGAAACCGATCTGGCACTCCCTGAATGTTTCCCTGGACCAATTGAATGAAAGCGGAGAAAATACCATGGCAAGTTTTCTCGGCATGGAGTTCACAGAGATTGGTCCCGATTATCTGCGGATGATCATGCCTGTAAACAGCAGGACAAAGCAGCCATATGGCCTCTTACACGGAGGTGCGTCTGCGGCCCTGGCCGAAACGGTGGGTAGTGTAGCGTCTGCATTGATCATTGATCCGAAGAAACAGATCTGTGTGGGACTGGATATCAATGCAAATCACATTAAAGGTGTCACTGAGGGCTATGTGCATGCCATCGCCAGGCCATTGCATATCGGATCTACCACCCATGTATGGGATATCCGTATCTGTGATGATGATAATAAGCTGGTGTGCATCAGCCGCCTGACGGTGGCGGTAAGAGACAAAAAGGCTTAATGCCGGAGGCCGGAAGGGGCGCACCGCATTAAGCCCGTAGGATCAGATAGCGTAACCTTCCTTTTCAAATACGTCTACAATATTCTGGTAAGAGAATTTGAGATATTTGGACAGATGTTCCGGTTTGATCCACTGGATATCAATAATATCTTCTTCTATCTGTGGAACGGTCAGTTCAGTACCGGTAAACTTCATTTTGTACCAGTAAGTATGTTTCAGGGTCTTTTTTTCCTTCCAGGTATAAAAATGGAAGGTTTCCCCGATCTTATGTTCAAGTGTGATCGTGTGTAAGCCCGTTTCTTCCGCTACTTCCCTGACAGCAGCCGCTTCCAGGCTTTCCCCCTCGTCCTGTTTGCCTTTCGGCAGGTCCCATTTTCCACGGCGGAACATCAGCAGCACTTCCTCTTCTTCATTGGTGATCAGACCACCGGCAGCTACCAGTACCTGGAAATATCCTTTTACGGTTTCGATCAGCAGCTCCGTGTCCGGATGGATAAAGATGGCCGCTTCCATCTTGCCTGTTTCGAGCGATTGCAATACGGATTCTATAGTAGTAGCGTCGGGTGCTGTGTATAAAGCAGCGTCTTTATATTTTGCCGGAATACCCTGGTGGGTGGCGGTAATGACCAGCGGACGCTCGTTGAGATAAATGACTGTATCTTTTTGCATGCCGCAAAAATAATCTGTAATTAAGTATTTTTGCTACCTATGAGTAAGATCAGCGAAAAACAGATAGCAGAGAAGCTGCTCCAGATACAGGCCGTAAAGTTGCGTCCGTCAGAACCATTTACATGGGCATCCGGGTGGAAGTCGCCTATTTATTGCGACAACCGTAAGATTTTGTCTTACCCTTATGTACGTGACTATGTAAAATCCGAGTTATGCAACGTGGTATTTGAAACATTTGCAGATGCAGCGGTACTGGCCGGTGTCGCTACCGGCGGTATTCCCCTGGGAGCACTGGTGGCCGACCAGCTGAAACTGCCTTTTATATATGTAAGAGCAAAAGCGAAAGAGCATGGTATGGGCAACCTGATAGAAGGTGTGTTACAACCGGGACAGCCGGTTGTGGTAGTGGAAGACCTGATCTCTACCGGCAAAAGCAGCCTTGAAGCGGTGAACGCCATCCGCGCAGCAGGTGGCGAGGTGATCGGGATGGTCTCTGTCTTTAACTATGGGTTTGATGTGGCGGTAAAAGCATTCGAGGCTGCAAAAGTGCCCTTCTATTCCCTGAGCAATTATAGCGCGTTGATCGAGCTGGCAGTGGAGAAAGGACTGGTATCACCGGAAGAGCAGGCTACCCTGGAAGCCTGGAGAAGCGCTCCTGACAAATGGAATGCAGCGCCGGCGGTATAATACCGTTCTTACAAAACCGTATTTCAGTTGACAAGTATTTACTATATTAGGATCGTAAAAAGTAACTTATGCGTATCGTTAAACTTGTAATGGTATTATTATTTGCGGGTATTGGCGTAACCATGGGCCAGGCAAAGAAAGGCACATTGGTAACGGCTAAAATAAGCACCCCGACAGTGCAGTGCGAACAATGCAAAAATCGCATAGAAAGATCCCTTTCCAGAGAAGAGGGTATCCAGTCCTCTAAAGTAGATTTCAAGAAAGGTATTACTACTGTGAAATTTTTCAGCGATCGTACCAATATAGAAAACGTAAAGACGGCTATCGCCAATGCGGGGTATGACGCAGATAACGTAACTGCAAGTGAGGAAGCTTATGCGAAACTGCCAACCTGCTGTAAGAAGCCGGAAGATGGTGGCGGAGAAAATAAGAAGCACTAAACTTACTTCTAAAACGTATGAAAATGAAAAGGCCTCGATTGCTAAGCAACGAGGCCTTTTTTAGTTTTTACACGGTTATGATCAGAAAAACTTGAGTGGCTGTTTTGTTTCGCATTTTATGGGAAACGGCAGATAAACACCTCCTTTACCTACTTTACAATTTCCCGTTGCCTTGATAGTGACCTCTTTATTCATGAGGGCGCCCAAAGCATTCTTAAATACATTTTCCATGTTCACCTCGAGCTTTACCGGAAAGTAAAAAGTATCCCTTGCCGGAATGGCGATCATGGTATCCTGAACAGAATGTCCGACCGGGGTGTCGTCAAAGAAAAGATCGAAGGAAGCGTCTTTCAGTTTCAGGTTAAAATTGTTTGGATTATAGTAGGCCAGGGTCAGCCGTACGATGCTTTTGGAGAAACCGAGGTTGTCGAAATTGATTCCGGCGACTCTGACAAATTCTAAATCTTTTGCCTTTTCGCATGAACTAACTAAGCCCCAAATTGTCATAATTAGTATACCCAGTCTTAAAAATCTCATGACAAATTTTTATCAAACCTACATTAAACTGGATATATCGCCAAGGGATGGAAGGGGAATTAGGAAAGTTTTAACCTCTTCAAAACCACAGCTTAACATTTTACTTGAAGGTAAAAAAGGATAAAAATGAAATAAAATGCTACTAAATAGTTTAGTAAATTTGCGCTCACCTGAATTTTTACTTTAACCGGTGAAATGCTAAGGAAAATAGCATTTTTATATTTTTTCTATGAATTGTTTATCAGGAAATTAAATCTGCTTATCAGTTAATTAAAGGTAAACTTTTCAACTGCTTGAAACATACATTTTTAGCTCTTAAACACCAATTTTTGACGATATGGCAGCTGATACAAATAAGAAGACATTACTTATTGAATCACAATACTTTCCGAATATTTCCTTTTATAAAACTTTAATTAACCACGATATATTATTGATAGAAAGATATGAACACTACCAGAAGGTGAGTTTTCGTAATCGCTGCTATATCGCCGGACCGAACGGAAGCATATTGTTGAGCGTTCCCCTCGCCCGCGGCAAGAACCAGCGAACTGTCATGAAAGATGTCAGGATCAGTAATGACGAAAGATGGCAGGCGCTGCATTGGAAGACGCTTGTGTCTGCTTATCGCCGTTCACCCTGGTTTGAATATTATGAAGATGAGCTGGGCCGGCTTTTTACAAAAGAGGTATCTTACCTCCTTGACTGGAACCTGATGTGCCTGGAATGGGCTAATAAGATCATTGGCGTTTCAACCCCTGTTACCTTCACAGACGAGTATCATAAAACATATGAGGCCGGTAATGGTATTACTGATGCAAGGGATACACTGCAACCAACCGGGAAGCAGGTAGACGAAGACACCGTCCGCTATACCCAGGTGTTCCAGGAACGGGTTGGTTTCCTTCCGGATATGAGTATTCTTGACCTGATTTTCTGCGAAGGAAAGCGGAGTATAGAGCTGCTTAGATAGCATAAAAATGACATATGTATTTAGCATCAATTGCTTGATATGTAACGTTTTAGCATAATATCTAACCATTTAAAAAAAAATGAAAGTTTTTGCCCGGCCAATTGGACAAAATATTTAGCTTTGCAACCAATTTTGCTGGGTTTCGAACTGACGTAGGTGTGTAAACCAGGAGTTTTCCAGCGAGGGTTGTGATTGCTTTTTACTAATCCTTAAAATGTTTCATAGGTTTAAATGAACAGCACCTACACAGATCTCGTTAACCAGACCTTCGAGTTTCCGCAGGAAGGATTTGATGTACAGGATAGCTACCTGGAGTTTAATGGGGTCAATATCAAGGCTTTGATCGACAAGTACGGAACACCTTTCAAGCTGACTTATTTGCCGAAGATCGGAATGCAGATAAATAAGGCGAAGAAAATGTTCCAGGATGCAATTAAGAAGAATAGGTACGATGGGAACTACTACTATTGTTATTGCACCAAAAGCTCGCATTTCTCCTTTATAATGGAGGAGACGTTGAAACACAATATACATATCGAGACTTCCTTCGCATATGATATTGATATTATTACCAAATTATACGAAAGGAAGAAGATCAATAAGGATACCTTCGTAATTTGTAATGGTTACAAAACCAAGCCATATACAAAAGCGATCGCCCGTTTGATCAACTCCGGGTTCCGCAATGTGATCCCTGTACTGGATAACAAGGAGGAACTGGAAGACTATCAGAAATTCATCCGGGCAAAGGATAAGGTGAAACTGGGCCTGCGTATTGCGGCAGAAGAGGAGCCGACCTTTGATTTTTATACGTCCAGATTGGGGATCCGTTCCCGCGATGTATTGGAATTCTATGTTGATAAGTTGAAGGGAAATGAAAAGTTTGAGCTGAAAATGCTTCACTTTTTCATGAACAAGGGTATCAAGGATGATATCTATTACTGGAGCCAATTTAACCGTGTGTTGAACCTGTACTGCCAGTTGAAGAAGATCTGTCCGGAACTGGATAGTATTAACATAGGTGGAGGGTTCCCCATCAAGCATTCCCTGGGCTTCGATTACGATTACAACTATATTGTAAATGAGATCGTTGCCAATATCAAGAGTGTTTGTAAGAAGAACAAGGTACCGGTACCGGATATCTATACCGAGTTCGGATCTTTCACCGTAGGCGAAAGCGGCGCAGTGATCTACAGCGTGGTAGGGGAAAAGATGCAGAACGACAGGGAAAACTGGTATATGATCGACAGTTCATTCATTACCACCTTGCCGGATACCTGGGGAATAGGTGAGAAGTTCCTGATGCTCCCGATCAATAAATGGGACCAGGAATACCAGGAGGTCCATCTTGGAGGGCTCACCTGTGACGGATATGACTTTTACACTTCTGAAGAACACATAAATGCAGTATTCCTGCCAAAGTTATCCGGAGATGAACCACTTTATATTGGCTTCTTCCATACCGGTGCTTACCAGGACCAGCTGAGCGGGTACGGCGGTATCAAACACTGTCTCATACCATCACCTAAGCATGTGATCGTTGGATATGACAAAAACGGGCAACTGAAAGACTGGCTGTATGCCAAGGAACAGACCGCCCAGAGTATGTTAAAGATTTTGGGTTATTAAAAAAATGGGTTAGTAATCCACTGACACACCCCGCGACTTCTCGCGGGGTTTTTCATTTTTATAGGCTGGGTATCTCAATTAACCGGAGATGCGTTGTGTGTACTAAGACATTGTAAAGCTGATTCTACATTCGATAGGTTAACTGTAAGGTTTTTTCTGTACCAAGACATCCGGGTTTTTGCGGAGATGCGTCTGGTATGCGTCTGGTATGCGTCTGGTATGCGCCTGGTATGCGCCTGGTATATGTCGGGGCTGCCCCCGGTATTTTGGGGGCTGGAATATGTCCTTACCAGCAATTTCCGGACATCCACCGGGTTAAAAACACTCAGCCCGCCAGAGGCGGGCTGAAATGCGGTGAGTTAAATCCCCCTGCATTCGACCCGCTAAAGCGGGCCACGTGTTTCCCTGGGATTTTATTCCCGGGCATTTCACGGCATAGGTTTACCATCAAAAGCATATAGGAAAATAAGACCAAGAAGGGATAAAAAGGTGTGGTGTATAGGGAGAAAGAGAATCAGTTGGTGTATAGGGAGAATAGGACCCTGTTTGTTTACATAACAAAGGTAAGGTGGTTCTGAAAGGTGGGAAATACCCGAAAGTTGTAATTTTCGTAATGATTCCTTACCATCATTACTTAGTACTCACACGGACGTGTATGCGCCGGACTTGACCTTAACTCTCCGGGTGCGGCCCATTATCCAGGTAATCTATGGCACTTTCACATTGCTTTTCAATTTCGATCAGGCAGGCTTCCAGCAGTTCCCGGTTTCCGTCCAGGTATTTGGATTTTCCGGAACGGGAAAGTCCTTTGAGGATAATGAATTGCTTGGTCAGGTGCTGGCTCAGCAAAGAGGAATGTTGCTTCTGCTTCTGAAGGGTGCGTTCATGCTCCGATATAAAAATATTCCGGTAGTGAGCGCCTAAGACCCTGATAAGGAATATGATATAAAAGCCGGCGAGTACCGGGGTAAAAATAAAGCTCTGTTCTGGTGTAAAACCCGGCATTACATAGGTGGTTATATTATGTACTTTCATCCAGGCCACCAGGCTCAGGTAACTGCAGAGTAGTCCACCGAGGGCCAGCGTTGCCGCTATGTTAGTGGTAATATAACAAAACAGGATGCTCAGTACCCAGACCATGGCATATCTGAGGGAAAGATCCTGGTTATTGAAAAAAGAGCAGATGGCGGGCATGATGAATGTAACAAAAGCTGCAATAACACTTACTGTCTTGACCGGCACCCCATTGCGGACCATTATCAGGCAGCCTCCCAGGGAGATCAGAAAGGCAACGATAAGTAACAGTTCCGTTGTATTATGTGTATACAAACCAATGAGGGATACAGGGATTAAAAGTAAGAGATGGAAGAACAGATAATCAAATAATAAGCGCGCATTACATCGTTCCCTGGAGTCTGTACTAATATGTAAAGCGTTGCCAATCACCGCATCTTCAGTGTTGCGGTAGATTTTAACTGCCAGTGTATATATTTTTTTGAACAGTTGCGGCATAGCCCATATAGTTGTATGGCAAATTATCCTATAAAAACAGTTTCGCTCTTCAACGTTTGTGTGAATTATTGGGGAATTTTCGTGGGGGTAAAATAAAAAATCCCCTCCCGGTATGGGAGGGGATTTCACACTTATTCAACCTTTCTCTTATTCTACTACAATCACTTTAGCTGCGTCCTGCACAGTTTCTTTCTTCGCCAGTTGCAATTTGAGGATACCATTTTCATATTTAGCCTGGATCTTTTCAGCATCCACCTGCTCATTCAGGGTAAAAGAGCGTTTGAATGAACGGAAGCTGAACTCCCTGCGTAATTGTTTCTGGTTCTCATCTTTGCTTTCTGCGGCTTTCTCTGCACTGATAGTCAGGGTCTTGTTTTCCAGATTGATCTTAAAGTCTTCTTTAGATAAACCGGGAACCAGCAGGTCCACCTGGTAGGCGTCTTTAGTTTCTGTGATGTTCACAGGGGGATAAGCGCCGTAAAAATCATTTGTGTGGAAATCGTCCTTCCAGGCTTTGTTGAAACCGGCGTTGTTAAAAATTTCTTCTACTAAACCGCCGAAGGATTTTACTGCAGGTGCCTGATTGAATTTTACGAAAGTCATAGTTTATAAGTTTTAGTGTTTGTTTTAAATTTTGTTCGAGATGGTATATGCAAACGGAATACCATGGCGTTAAATCTGCTATTTTGCTATAATATGGGCTTAGGTGTCGGACTTTTTGTCGTTTTTGCTTATTTTTTGATGTCAATAAGGCATATTCATTCATGTTTTTCTATTTATCAGCTTATGATTAACTTTGTGGAAACTATCGAACAAAAAAAATTGTAGTTATATGTATCCAGCAGAACTTGTAATGCCAATGAAGGCAGAGTTGACAGATAATGGCTTTGAAGAATTGCTGTCACCGGAAAAAGTAGATGAGACTTTAAAGAAAGAAGGAACTACACTGGTAATGATCAATTCAGTTTGTGGTTGCTCTGCAGGTACTGCTCGTCCGGGTGTGTTACTGGCTGTAGCGCATAGCCAGAAGAAACCGGACAGGTTAACAACCAGCTTTGCAGGATTTGATATGGCGGCTGTACAACAGATCCGTTCTCACCTGTTACCTTACCCTCCGTCCTCACCTGCGATCGCTTTGTTTAAAGATGGTCAGCTGGTACACTTTATTGAGCGTCATATGATCGAAGGTCGTCCAGCGCAGATGATTGCGGCAAACCTGGTTGACGCTTTCGAGCAATACTGCTAGAACTTATCCGGATCGTAATTCTTTTTTCTGTTGTTATTATATTGTTTACGCAATAGAAAAAGGAATTATGATTTGGAATTTGTGATTTTTACAGCTTACTTTGGTGGTTTGATTTTCCATTTGACTAATTCGGCTTTGTTCATAGGAAAATTCAGATCACCAATTTTTTTTTGGCTATGTATCCTAATTTATATTACGCGTTTCACGACCTTTTCGGTGTAGACATCCCTTTACTCAAACTTCTGCAGACATTCGGTTTTTTTGTTGCCGTTGCTTTTCTGGCCGCTGCTTATGTATTGACAAGTGAGCTGAAAAGGAGAGAGCAGTTAGGCTGGCTTACAGGAGTACCGGAAAAAGTTATCACCGGTAAGCCGGTTAACATGAGCGAAGTACTGATCCATGGCGTATTGGGCTTTGTGGTAGGATACAAGATATTAGGATTGGCATTCGAATGGGGGGAAGCTTCCCAGGATCTCCAGTCATATATATTATCTTCCCGCGGAAACTTCCTGGGAGGAATTGTAGCAGGAGGCCTTTTCGCTTATCTGAAATACAGATCTGCAAAGAAGCAGGAGTTACCAAAGCCGAAGGAAGAGACAATAACGATCATGCCTCATCAGCGGGTGCCGGATTTTACTGTCATGGCGGCTGTTGCCGGTCTGCTGGGCGCCAAGATCTTTCATAACCTGGAGAACTGGGGCGATTTTGTGCAGGACCCTGTAGGCGCACTCTTGTCTTTCAGTGGTCTTACTTTTTACGGTGGACTTATCCTCGCTTCCATAGTTATTATACGTTACGCAGCGAAGAAAGGTATTAATATCTGGCATCTGATAGATAGTGCAGCGCCGGGGCTTATGCTGGCTTATGGCGTGGGCCGTATGGGATGCCACTTTTCCGGAGATGGTGACTGGGGTATATATAACAGCAGCTACATCACCGACGCAGCAGGCAAAGTGCATGCTGTGGATCCTTCAAAATTCCAGGAAGTGGTGAAAGCGAACGAACAGTTTTTTACCAGGCAGTATGGCATGCTGGAGCATATACCTCATGCGCCGTTTACCAAGCCTGGTGGCTTAAGCTTCCTGCCTGACTGGTTCTTTGCCTATGGCTATCCGCACAATGTGATCAATGAAGGTGTACAGATGGCAGGTTGCACCGGTAAGTACTGTAATGTACTGCCTATAGCAGTGTATCCGACTGCACTGTATGAGATCATTGTTTGCCTTTTACTGTTCGCTGTATTATGGAGTCTCCGCAAAAAGATCACCGTTCCGGGCGTTATTTTTGGTATATACCTGATAATGAATGGAGTAGAACGTTTCTTCATTGAAAAGATCAGGGTGAACACGAAATATGACATCTTCGGATTTCATCCCACCCAGGCAGAAATAATATCTTCTTTAATGGTAATAGGTGGCGCCGCATTAGTCTGGTATTGCCGTAAAATATATAAAGCAGCAAAACCAGTAGTCTGATCATGCAACGTCACCCGGTCCTGATACCACTGTCACAGGAACATCAGCGTTTGCTGTTCGTGTGCCGGTACCTTAAGAATGATGCCGCCGCATATGAAGGTTTTCCTCTGGAAACCGATGCTAAGCTGGCCTATATTGTGAAAGTCTTCCAGGAAGTAATGGTCCCACATATCCAGAAGGAGGAATATCTTTTTGAAGTATGCGCCGGCCGTCACCCGGAGATAGATGAAATAATAAAAGACCTGGTACAGGAGCACCAGCAGATCTCCCGGATGTACAGCGCTCTCACTGAAAATACCGACATGATTAACGCAATGGATTTGCTGGCCAGAAGCCTGGAAGCACATATAAGAAAGGAGGAAAGGGTATTTTTTGAGAAACTGCAGACGGAGCTCCCGGAAGTGTTGGAAGCAATCAACTGGACCTGAGTCCGCTAACCTTATAATTATCAAGGCATTGCTTTTTTAACGGGCAATGCCTTTTTTATTATGCCAATCCTGTAACGAAACGCTACCTCGTTCGTCTTTAGTAAGCATCCTCCTGTCACCTTTGTTAAACTTTTGCCAATCATCCCTACCTGGTTACCGCTTGTGTAAAACTATGTACTATGCAATGCACAATACCTACCTTTACACTGTAGTTGTTTAAGAAAGGTTCTGTACTAAGAACGGTTCTATAGTAGCAACGAATTGAAATGAAGCTTATAATAAATTAAATCATCCTTATATGAAATCGACTACTACATTGTTGGCCTCTATTTTATTACTGTGCAGCATCAAAACCACCCAGGCACAGACCATTGAGACCGCCAGGATTGCTGGCCGCGTCACACAGACAGGCAATAAACCTGTTGAATTTGCCACCATTACTTTATTAAAAGCGAAAGATTCTTCCCTGGTAAAAGGGGCTATTGCCGACATCAATGGTCAATATGAATTTGAGCAGGTGAAACAGGGTAAGTACCTGATCGCCGCTGCCTATGTAGGTATGACAAAAGCTTTTAGCAAACCTTTTGAAATTAAGGGCAGTTCACCTGTAACAATAGAGACGCTTTCACTGGGAACAGATGCAAAGAATCTTAAAGAAGTGAACGTAACTGCCAAAAAGCCGTTCGTAGAGCAGAGGGCCGATAAAATGGTAGTTAACGTGGAAGCCAGCATTATCGGCGCAGGCGGTACGGCTATGGACGTACTGGAAAAGTCGCCCGGCATTACGATCGATAAAGACGATAATATCAACCTCAAAAATAAGAGTGGCGTCATTATTATGATTGATGGCAAGCCCACTAACATGAGTTCCCAGGACGTTGCCCAGCTGCTGAAAAGTATGCCCAGTAGCAATATTGAGCAAATTGAACTGATCACCAATCCTTCCGCCAAATATGATGCAGCGGGCAACGCCGGGATCATCAACATCAAACTGAAGAAAAACAGAACAGTAGGTACCAACGGTAACTTATCAATATCCGGTGCCTATGGCCTGACACCAAAATGGAGCGGATCGCTGAACCTGAACCACCGCAATGAGAAGTTCAATCTCTTCGGATCTTATAACTATAACCACCGGGAGAATCAACAGCATCTGGGACTTTATCGCACAGGTACTACTGATGGTAAATACACCGTATTCGATCAGCAGAATATCCGGCACAGGAAATCAGACTATCACGGCGCTAAAGTTGGTATGGACTATTTCATCAATAAGAACAACACGATCGGCGTAATGGTAGATGCTGGTTTCAGGAACTCGGACGAACCAGCCGAAGCTACTACACTGATAGGAGGTAGAGAAACGATAGATTCAACATTGAAGACAAATACCTTCAATAAGGGAACCTGGAGAAGATGGGCTTACAACGTGAACTACAGGGCTGTTCTTGATACAACAGGGAAGGAGTTGAATGTGGACCTGGACTATGCACGCAACACAGACAGGCAGGGAAACAGCATTTACTCTACTATATGGGATCCGGCTGGTAAGAATTATATGCATGGCGATACCTCACGTAATAGTCAGCCTAATACAATCGATATTAAAACCATCAAAGCTGATTATGTTCATCCTTTACCTCATCAGGCCAAGTTCGAAGCTGGTTTTAAACTGAGCTTTGTAAAAACGGATAACGATGTAAAATTTGATTCCCTGCGTAACGGTAACTGGATATATGATAAGAACCGCTCCAATCATTTTATCTATAAAGAGAATGTAAATGCAGCGTACATCAATTTCCAGAAACAGTTCAAAAAGGTCAATGTACAGTTAGGTTTACGCGCTGAACAGAGCAATGTGGAAGGTAATTCCATTACGATCAACCGGGTGACAGATACCAGCTACTTCAATCTCTTCCCAAGTGTCTTTGTCAGCTATGACGCAGCAAAGGACCATCAGCTGGGCATCTCTTACAGCCGCCGTTTGCAGAGACCTGATTATGAAGATCTGAACCCATTCGAGATATACCTGGACAGATATACTATCATGGCTGGTAATCCTTATCTGAGACCTTCATACTCTAACAATATCGAGCTGACACATACGTTTAAACATTTCCTGACTACTTCAGTTGGCTATACACATACCAAAGACAAGATTACGCAGATCATCGAAGCAGATAAGGATGTGGTGACAGGCGATACACTGACGCTCCGCTATAAATACCTGAACGTTGCGAAATCAGACATCGTAAACCTGAACGTTTCTTTCCCGGTTACGATCACCAAATGGTGGAGCAGCTTTACTTACCTGTCAGCATACTACAACAAGTTCCAGACGATGGTGGACGCCCGCCTGGTAACTGTTTCCGGTGGCGGATTTATGGGACGCAGCCAGCAGACCTTCACTTTACCTGCAGGTATCGGCGCCGAAGTAAGTATCTTCTACCTTTCTCCACAGATCGCTGATGAAGGCCTGTTCAGAATGAAATCAATGGCAGCCGTTGACATGGGTGTATCCAAACAGGTCCTGCACAAGAAAGGAAGTATTAAATTCAATGTAAGCGATGTTTTTAATATGCAGCGTTTCCGCGGAAGTTTTGAAAATGGTGGCCGTTATACCGGTGTAAGAAGCAAATGGGAAAGCCAGCAGTTCAGACTGTCTTTCAGCTACCGTTTCGGAAATACCAGCATTAAAGCGGCACGTACCCGTAAAACCGGCCTGGAAGACGAACAGAACCGCGTAAAGGACGGAAACTGATATGACCTTTTTTTAGGTATATATAAGGATGGAACAGGACGTGACCTATTCTTAGGTTGCGTCCTTTCTTGATAAATAAGTAATTGGCATTTATATAGTTGTGATGTTCTGAGTGTTTTTAACCCCCTGATTCTACAAATTTCTTCCCCTTTACGTGCAACCTTTTTCTGAAATAATGTCTTTAATATGCAAGCATCAGCCAACAACTTGAACAATACTACCATAACAGACCACCTGGTATCCCGGTGTAAAAAGGGAGACATGCACGCATTCCGTGAGTTGTACAACGCCTATTCTGGTGCAATGTATAACATCTGTTTGCGTATGACAGGGAGTCCGGCGGATGCTGAAGATACTTTGCAGGAGGCTTTTATGCAGGTATTCAGGAACATTGAGCGCCTGGAGAATGCAGGAAGTGTGACAGCCTGGATCAAGCGGATAGTGGTCAATCACTGCCTGAGCCACCTGAGAAGAAAGAAGGTATACTTTGAAGAAGTGGACAATATAGATATAGAAGAAGATAACGCGATCGTAGACGAAGAAAATTTTGCATGGACGGTGGCAGCGATAAAGGATGCCATACATGTTTTACCGCCGGGTTACCGTACCGTTCTGAACTTGTACATATTTGAAGAGTACTCACACAAAGAAATAGCAAACATGCTGGATATTTCTGAGTCAACAGTGAAAACACAGTACATGCGTGCGAAGGATAAAGTGAGGCAGATAATAAAACAAAAAAAAGTAATACGCTGATGCCAGAAAGTAGTTTTGAAGATTTTGTCAGGCAACACCGTCAGAATTTTGAAGAGGCCGGACCTCCTCCGGGAGTCTGGGCGCAGTTAGAACAGCAACTTGCCCCGGGTAAAAAAAGGAAAGTAATACAACTGATGGGCCGTCACTGGCTAAAGGCTGCGGCCGTGCTGGTGCTGATGGTGAATAGTGTAATGATCTACCAGTTCATCCAGATGAAGAAAGCGCAACATCTCATGAATGTTTCGCCCGAAATGCAGGAGGCAAAAACATATTACACAGCACAGATCGAACAGCGCCTGCAGACTATTAAAAGCTATCCTGATGCATTGTTGGGACTGGATAGCATGGCCCGTAAAGAACTGGAACTACGCAATGAAACGTATCAGGTACTCGAAGCCGAACTGATACAGAATCCAGGTAACGAAAGAATTAAAGCAGCAATGGTCCGCTACTATCAACTTAAACTGGACCTGCTGGATAAAATATTAGAAGAGCTGAGAGAAAAACAGCCCGTAAGCCAAAAGCAATCTGATTATGAAAGAGAAATTTAGTATTCTGTTATTTTTATTGTTACCTATACTTACTTATGGTACAAAAGGAGATAGTGAATTCAAGAAAGTAATTGTAAAAGAATTCAGTACCAATCCTAATACAACCCTTGGTATTTTTAACAAGTACGGTAAGATCGTTGTACATACATGGCAGAAGAATGAAGTAAAGGCAACAATTACAATTACCGGATTTGGCAAGAGTGTGGAGGAAGCTACTTCGATTGTTAATATGGTTGATATTTCCATGAACAACAGCGGAAACGACGCAAGCCTGCGAACTGTATACAATACTTCGTCTTCCCGCGACAGGTGGTTTTCCTGGAGTAAAAAAGACTCCAAAGATTATGTGAACATAGACTATGAGTTATATGTGCCTGAAAGACTTGCCAAATTATCGCTGGAGAATAACTTCGGAGATATCATCACTGATGTGCTTTCATTTCCGGCATCGATCAGCATGAACTATTGTAATTATGATATTAAAGAGGCCGAAAAAGCACTTGATATCAGTATGAATTACTGCGATCGTGGCCGTATCGGAAAAGGAGAGTCAGTAACGATCCGGGCTAACTATTCCAATCTTAAGAGTGATGCGATCACTTCACTCGTGACTAAGTCAAATTATTGTGAATATACACTGGGTACTGTGAATAATCTGAATACTTCCGGCAATTATGATGAATATACTGTAAACAAAGTAGGTTCCTTTACCGGCAAGAATACTTATACTGATTTCCGTATCACAGAAGTACAGACAGAGATCAATTCTAAACTGGTGTACGGTGACTTCTCTGCCAGAACATTAGGTACAGGATTTAAAAATGGTGAGTTCCAGCTGACCTATACAGATATAAAGGTAGGGGTGCCCCAGCGCCTGGGACTGCATATAAAGGTACAGCTTAACCGTGGCGATGTGAGCACAGGAGAACTGTCCCTTAAAAATGTTACCAACATCAAGAAAAACTCGCAGTTGACATATACAGCTTCTACTTCCAATGCAGACGACAGGTCCCCATCCCTGAGTGTGAATGGAGTGTACAGCGACATCGATCTGAAAGCTGTTGATAAATAAAAATCCTCCGGTAAACAAAGTAAACTTTCACCGCTAATTCTCATTTATGAAAACGTTACGTCTTAACTGGTTCCTGCCAGTACTATTGCTCTTTTCCGTAATCACATTCTCTGCTTTCACCATTGTTGGTAATAACGAAAAAGTAAGAGGAAGCGGGAATATTAAAGAAGAAGCACGCTCTGAAGGCCCTTTCAGAAGTATCAGAACTTCCGGTTCATACAATGTATACATCACGCAAGGTACTAAACACGATATAAGAATTGAAGCAGACGATAATCTGCTGCCTTTGATCATCACCAAGGTGAGCGGTAATGACCTCGAGATTTACACTAAAAAAGGATACGATATCAAGCCGTCAAAAACCATTAATGTATATGTGACGCTGGATCAGCTGGAAGAACTGTCTTCCAGTGGAAGCGGAGGTTTCTACAGTAAAAGCAAGCTTAATGGAGGAAATGTGAAATTCTCGTTCAGTGGTTCTACCAATACAGAACTGGATCTGAACGCCAACGATCTGCGTGTGGAAGTATCCGGCTCCAGCCATCTGAACCTGAAAGGAAGTATTCCGGCCACCAGGTACGATATATCCGGTTCTGCTGATGTAGAGGCCCTGGACCTGCAATCAGACAACGCTAACATATCGATCTCCGGTTCAGGCAAGCTGGACGTAGCCGTTGCAAAAAAACTTGATCTGAGTGTATCCGGAATGGGTAAAGTCCGTTACAAGGGCTCACCGGTTATTAATCAGTCCTCTTCCGGTATGGCGAAGATCTCTAAAATAGACTAAAAACAGTTGTTGGCTGCTTGTGAATACAACGCAGCCGGTTACCGGAAGGCATTCCGTTAACACACCCCGGGTATCGTCCCGGGGTTTTTTTATAACTCCGCAGTATTGGTTTATATTTGTCTCCCTTAAGCCATTAACGATATAAAACTATTTTTATCATGCCGTCCTTTGATATTGTTAGCAAAGTAGATACTCAGACACTTGATAATGCGGTAAATACCGTAAAAAAGGAGATTACCAACAGGTTCGACTTTAAAGATTCCCACGTAAATATGGAATTGAACAAAAAAGACCTGGCCTTAAATGTGGAAGTGGAAAGCGAAATGAAGCTGACACAGGTGATAGACGTACTGATAAGCCGTACAATGCGTCAGGGGCTCGATGCCAATATTTATGACCTGAGCAAGGAACCATATCAGAGCGGAAAGGTGGTAAAAAAGGAGATTCCGGTAAGGAACGGGATCAAACAGGAGGACGCCAAGAAAATTGTAAAACTGATAAAGGACTCCGGCATCAAGGTGCAGGCCGCCATTATGGACGACATTGTGCGGGTGACTGGCAAGAAAATAGATGATTTACAAGAGGTTATACAAAAAACGAAAGAAGCGAACTTAGGCATTCCTTTGCAGTATATCAACATGAAGAGCTAAAATATTTAGTCTTTTGTTGTTGTTTTTGAAATATTATTTTACCTTTGCACCCTGTCTAATAATATTGGTTGAAACCAAGCATGGCATTCATCATGCATCAGAGGAATGAATATGCGGGGTTGCATCTGGTAACAAAAAGAAAATTAAAATTCAGATGAAACAGGGAATCCATCCAGAAAATTACAGATTTGTAATATTCAAAGATATGTCTAACGGACACACTTTCTTAAGCCGTTCTACCGCTCCTTCCAAAGAAACAATCAAATGGGAAGATGGTAACGAGTATCCGTTAATTAAACTGGAAATTTCCAATACTTCTCACCCTTTCTATACTGGGAAAAACGTATTGGTGGATACAGCAGGTCGTATCGACAAATTCAACAAGCGTTACGCTAAGAAAGCCTAATAAGGCCTTTAAAATAATTTCAAGAATCCCATCGGCATTTTCGGTGGGATTTTTTATTTTTATCCCCTATGGAGCGGAATTACATTCTTTTTGACACACCCGCACGAGAGTTGTTATATCCCTTCACTCATACAAGACCGGTCGCAGCCTGCCGCATAGGTATACTGACCATCCGGGAAAAATGGGCATACTGGCTGAATGCCGGTATCAGCTATCTTACCGTTCCCTACTTACAAAAGAAATATCCCCTTAAGAAAGATGAGACCAGTCTGGCAGTGTTTATTGACGGCAGTATATTGCCGGACAAAGCCCTGGTGCAGGCTATTCATGAGTTGCAACCTGGTCAGGGATTGTATCAGGGCAACGAGCTGATCGCAAATGTCAGGCCCGGAAACGATCCGGATGCAGCACCTCTAGAACGAAAAGAGTATCTTGGTGCGGTTTCTCGGATCAGGATGCCCTGGGACTTCTTTTTGCTGAATGATCAGGCCATCAGGAGTGATTTTGAGCTGCTGACAAAGGGTAGAGTATCTGCTCCCATTAGTGATACCAATAAGGTGACAGCTCCGGAACGCATCTTCCTGGAAGAGGGCGCTGTGGTGGAACACAGTATTCTTAATGCCGGCACAGGGCCTATTTATATAGGCAGGAATGCAGAAATAATGGAAGGATGTCTTATCAGGGGGGCGCTGGCCTTAGGGGAAAAAGCGGTGCTGAAGATGGGAACTAAGGTATACGGGGCAACAACCCTGGGGCCGGGAAGCGTTGGTGGGGGAGAGATCAAGAATGTAGTGATGTTCGGTCATTCCAATAAAGGGCATGACGGATATCTGGGAGATGCTGTGATCGGAGAATGGTGCAACCTTGGGGCAAATGCGACCAGTTCCAATCTGAAGAATAATGCCAGCACGGTGAAAGTATGGATGGAGGCTTATAACAGGGCCGAGCCGGCCGGACTGAAATGCGGCTTGCTGATGGGCGATTATAGCCGCTGTGGTATTGGTTCAATGCTGAATACCGGAACCGTCATCGGGGTATCCTGTAATATTTTCGGAGGGAACCTGCCTCCCAAGTTCATCCCTTCATTTTCCTGGGGTGGGGCAGCCGGACTGGAGCCTTACCGTCTGGAACAGGCAGTGAGGGATGCCGGTATGTGGATGCAGTTCAAAGGGAAGCAAATGGAGGAAGCAGACAAGCAGGTATTGGAAATGCTTTACACAATTTTAAAGGATTAACACTTTTTAAAAATCAATATAGCGATCGACATGAGAAAAAAAATCGTTGCTGGAAACTGGAAAATGAACCTGACCCTGGGCCAGGCAGAACAGCTGATCAATGACATTTTGCAGGCTGGCCTGCGATTGAAGGATGGACAGGAAGTGGTATTAGCCACGCCGTTCCCATATCTCTTGAAAGCAAAGTCATTATTGAAAAATACGCCTGGTTTTTACCTGGGAGCTCAGAACAGCGCATCTGAAAAATCAGGCGCTTATACCGGCGAAGTATCTGCCGAGATGTTACAGTCTGTAGGTGTTGACTATGTAATATTGGGACACTCTGAAAGAAGAGAATATTTCCAGGAAAGCAATGCAACCCTGGCTAGAAAGATAGATCTGGCACTTGCCAATGGTCTGAAACCGATCTTCTGCTGCGGCGAACCACTGGAAATAAGAAAAGCAGAAACACAGAATGAATATGTAGCAAAACAGCTGGAAGAAAGCCTGTTCCATTTAACGGAAGAGCAGCTGAAGAATATAGTGATCGCTTATGAGCCGATCTGGGCAATCGGCACCGGCCTGACAGCCAGCGCAGCACAGGCACAGGATATGCACGCTTTCATCAGAGCACAGATAGCTGCTAAATATGGCAGGGAAGCAGCATTACGCACTACTATCCTATACGGTGGCAGCGCGAAACCATCCAATGCAGAAGAACTCTTCGCATGCCCCGATGTGGATGGTGGACTGATTGGCGGCGCTTCTCTGGTGGCTGCTGATTTCATTGCCATTATTCAGAAGCTCGGATAATTAGTAAGAGAAAATATAGTTATAAGGAGGATGTATCATAAGTACCTGATACATCCTCTTTTTATTTGGGTACCTGAAGGCGTGAGGCTAGTCATTAAGCGACTCCCGGTGTCTTTTTTTACTTTTGAGTTTTCTCCTTGTTTATGTTTTAAAGCGACGAGGAAGCAGATATATCTCGTTCAAATTCAGCCTGCTATACCAGTGAGCAAAAAAAGTTAGTATTTAATGCTAAAAAAATTAGTATTTCAGAAAATCTTCTCTATATTTGTATTGTCAATATTCAAATAACCAGTACATCTTAAGTTTAAAACTTACTTGGTTATGCATACAAATAACAACATTGCATTTGAACAGGAAACATTGTATGATTACTTGTTGGTAGTAAGTCCCGGTACTAACATTACCAATGACGTAACAGCATTGAAGAAATTAGTAGCCCAGGAATTGGGAATGTATGGCAGTCGCTTCTCAAAAGCGCATATCAGCCTTTTCAGGTCTGTTTTCCCCGAGAGATTCCAGGATGGTTTCATCCATCTGCTGGATGACATTGCAAAGAAGCAATCAGGTTTCACTTTATATACCTCAAAGTTTGACCATTTTGAACATGGTCCTGACAAACGTACCATTTATATCAATGTAGCTAATCCCAAGCCCCTTGCTGAGCTGCATAAGAGAATACTCCAGGAGTTTGATATAAAGCCAGGATCATTCAAGCCGCATATCACCATCGCCAGAGCTATCAGTACACCTGAATTCGATAAAGTATATGATCACTTTTACAATCAGGTTTTTGTACGCAGCTTTCAGTGCAAAAGCTTTTCATTATTGCGTAAGCCTGCCACTGGCGGTAACTACGAGCTTGTAAAGGAATTTGTATTCGGGGATGAGGTGGTTCAGCAGGATGCTACGCTGTTTAATTATGCTGCATAAACTGACCAGACTTGTAAAGCCCTGCAGGTTGTGTCAGGTAACCTCACAGCTCACACCCTCCGTAGAACCAGGGAGTCCGCGCAAAAAAGCATATGGATACATCAATTGTGTAGTCTGTGATTTCCAAATACCACAATAATGGCACAGTTTATCAACAGTGTAGTAAGCTATATAGGCGCATCAACTGTGAAGTCTGTGATTTCCATACCACAATAATGGCACAGTTTATCAACAGTGTAGTAAGCTATATAGGCGCATCAACTGTGTAGTCTGTGATTTCCATGCCACAATAATGGCACAGTTTATTAACAGTGGAGTAAGCTATATAGGCGCATCAACTGTGTAGTCTGTGATTTCCATACCGCAACAACGGCACAGTTATTAAAAGTGTTTTCAGGCGAGACAAACTGTAACTTAGTTAGTCTGTGACCTCAATAGAATGTTGATCAGGCGGTTTACCAACATGTAATCTTTGGATAAGCTACATATATACTATAGATCGATGATGCAACCGTAACCTGTATAGGCTCCAATAGCCAGGCCGGTGCTCATTTAAATAAGCAGTACAATTAATTATATACATGATTGCGTGGTCCGTGATCTGCATACTGTGCAATGAACTGCATAGTTTACGCAGACGATATAAGCTGTGTAACCAATGTATGTATACTATATAAAGTTCTTTTTCTTATTGGCTTTTATCCCGTGTTTGTTAACCCATTTTCATTTTAATTTTTCCTTTTACACGGCTGTTTGTAGATTTGGGTAATACAATTACTCATCCTTCATCACCGCGTTATATGGAAAAGATACATAAGCAGATCCTGGTAAAAGGGAAAGTCCAGGGAGTGTATTTCAGAGCGAGTACGAAACATACAGCAGATGATCTTGGTATTACGGGGGAAATAAGAAATTTACCCGATGGTAATGTGCTGATCACTGCAGAAGGAGAGGAGAATAAAATGGAAGCGTTCATAGCCTGGTGCAGGCAGGGGCCACCTTTTGCTAAAGTTACTGAGCTGATTATTACAGTTGCCCCTTTACAGGATTATAAAGCGTTTGATGTGGTGCGCTGAGAGCTGCTATTGCTTATATTGTTCAACAATTTTTATATATAGGTATTTGTTTGCAGCAGATGCTTACAGCGGCTGCAAATAATATTATGTCAGCAAATATTTGCTGCAGCTGCAAGTGTATGGAAGTTTATGATATTAGTAGATGTCTTCGCATTTGCGAATGTAGGTTTCAATTATAATATCCTGCCATTTTTGTAGCATTTTCCCTCAAACAAATTACCATGCAAAAGGGCAGTCCTGTGGGTTCACAGGGCTGCCCTTTTGTATAATAATTGCCAAATGATGATCACTTCAATGCTGCCGGCTTGCCGTTGAATGATTTATCCAAGGTCGCTTTCGGCACAATCACTTTAGTACCGCCTGCTTTTACACACTTTTTTCCCAGCTACTTAAATACAATTACTTCAATGCCAGCTTGCCGTTAAATGACTTATCCAGAGCAGCTTTCGGTACAATAATAGTGATGGTATTGATCGCAAAATAAGGTACAGATACCTTGATGAACCCGTCAAACGGACCGGATTTACTGCCATAAGAGTTTTTAACAATAAAGAACTCTTTTCCTTTCGCCGTTTTTCCTATACCGGTAATATGCATCAGATGATCGTCCTGGGTAACTAAGCCTTCAAATAGCTGCTGACGTTCATCCTGTGAATATTTCTTTTCTTCAAGATCCGGATTGATAACGCTGCCACGTGTCAGTGAATCTGCTACGGGCCGCATTGCATAGCCTTTACCAACCATGAATCCCCGGTTGCTCACGTCTGTATCCCACAAAACAGTATATCCTTTTTCAACCGCAGCTTTTGCAATATTGATCAGTTCACCGATAGGTACGTTATAGTAAGCACCGTTGGAAAAATTGTCAGGCACATCCAGGATAAAAGAGCTATAGAAAGGATGATGAGTGAAGGATGTGAGGCTGACATAGTCTTCGGGATTGAACTTTACCACGTCTTTAGCGAATGCCTTTGGTGTATAGGAACGTCCATTATAGCTAAAGCTGGCTGGCGGCGTGCCCAGGTATTTATCCAGAATAGTGATGAACCCTGTTTCCCAACTGGCAGGGATGGGTTTCGGAAGCTTCAGGATGCTATCCAGGTAGTTTTTCATCTCCCCGAGCATCTCCGCATGATCGTGAGAGGTATGGCCGTCTTTCAGCCCGCTATATACGTTTTCTGGCACAATACCATATGCCTCTACGGCATGGAGTACATCATGCCCCAGGCCTCCTTCATCAAAACGGGCAAATCCCTGCCTGTGGATGTAGTTTTCTGCCTTTTCAAGGTATATATTACGTACGGTGAACATTTCAGAGAGATCGAGCGATGGCTGGCCTTTGTGAAGGCAGTCCGATTCGATCATGGAGGTGGTGGAAAAACACCAGCAGGTACCAGTATTCGCCTGGTCTTTCACAGATGTTACGGGATTATTCCTGATGATCCTGATCTCCTGAAGGGGTTTTGTCTCCTGGGCGAGGCCCTGCATGCAAAGGAATAAGGCTGATAATACCAGATATGATCTCATATAATAAGAGGTTTGCTTCCTAAAGATAAGGGGTAAAGGCATAAAAAAAGCGCCACTGCTGTATGAACGGCAGTAGCGCATAGAATGACGGGAAATTAAGCTTATTTTTCGTTGATATTGATACTTAGGTTGTCTCCCTTCCCGGTGATGGTAGCCTCGTCGGCCTTACCCAATACGTCGGAATATTTCTTTATCACATCGTCAGACTGTTGCACACCATTAATCCTGAGCACTCCGTTCTTCTTTTCTATGGTGAATCCCTCTTCTACGTTTATCAATCTATCTTCAGCCATCCTTTTGACCATATTTTTGTATTTAGCAGATAGCTTTCTGTCAACAGCTACATGTTTTTCATCTAATCTGATTTCATCGCGGGTAGCGTTTCTGGCAGCACTGATCTCTTTCCTGGCATTTTTCTGGGCCTCCCTGATTTCCTGCTTTGCCTTGTCAATCTCTTTCCTGGCTTCTTCCATGGCCTCTTTATATTCCTTGCTGTCCATCGCTACTTTGGCTTCAGCCATGCTCTTTTTGATAATCTCATCAATATTGATATTGGCCATAGCTGCCTTAGCGCTTTCCATGCCCACACGGACGCTTTCTTCTATGAGCTTGGGATCTACCAGCGTATCAGGCACATTTTTCAGGCTGGTTTTAACGTCTTCGTTAATCTTCTTCCAGTCTACATTCTTCATGGCAGTAGAAACCTCTTCGTTGATCTTTTTCCAGTCAACGTTTTTCATCGCGTTGGAAACTTCTTCGTTGATCTTCTTCCAGTCAACGTTCTTCATAGCGTTGGAAACCTCCGTATTGATCTGGTTCCAGTCTATGTTTTTCATTGCTTCGGCTGCAGCCTCCATCCCGTCTCGTGCAGCCTTCTCTGCGGCTATTTTTTCATCAAGGAGCTTATCATTTTTTCCTGGTACGGTGTCGGTAAAATAACGCGCCAGGCTGAGTGCATTATTGACAATTGGTGTTACTATGGCAGGGGCGATGGGAGCGCTCGCGATATCCTCTTTTACAACAGGTTTTTTCTTATCGCGTTGTTCTTCTTTATTGGAAGGGTTGAGCCATGCAATGGACACCAGTCCTACTGCGATGATCATTACAGCTAATAACTTTTGCGTATAGTTAATATTTTTAGTTTTCATTTCCATGATGCGTTTGATGCGGTGAAATAAATGTTGTTTATTGTCTGCCGCCGCCATGGCCAGTGCATTGACTGTTAACCGGTATTCTTCCAATGCTACCAGGGCTTTGGCGTAATGCAGCGGTTGTACCTGATTTGTAAGTACAAGATCGTCGCAACAGTGTTCCCTTTCCAGGCGGATGTTCTTTGATATCCACCATACAAAAGGATTAAAAAACAGGATGGTTTCTACAATGGATTGGAAAATATTCAGGAGATAATCATTGCGTTTGATGTGTGCCAGTTCGTGCAACAGGATAGCTTCCAGCTGTTCTGCCGTCAGGCTGTTGAACATGGCTACGGGTAATAAGATGACTGGTTTGAGGAACCCGATCATCACCGGCACCTGGATGTACTGCGATATCAGCAGTTTCACCCGGCGGGGAATTTTAAGCTGCGCGGCAAGTTTCTGCAGATGCTTCTCCCATGCCTCATCAATGGGAAGTACCTGTTTTTTCCTGATCTGCTGCAACTGTAAAAGGTCCAGTGTCAGTTTGATAGTCATGACGGCAACCCCCGCCACGTAAATGGCTACTAATGCGGGGAACCACATTTCCAGACCAGGGAACAGGCCCGTAAGCTCTGCCTGGCTTTTATAGATGGCCGGAACTTCCACAGATGCCGCAGGTCTGATGCCGGTTTCTATCATTAAATAAGCCGCCTGGTGCACTCTTCTTACGGCGTCTATCTGTAGCCACAGGGTTACGGAGAACCAGGTAAAAATGCCTGTCAGTGAGATGTAAGACAGGTTATATTTTATACTGGAACTTGCCTGAGGCCAGAGCCGTAAAACGATCCTCAAACAGGCAAAGATGAAAAACGCCTGCCAGAATGAGTGTAGAAGAGCCCAGCCGAAAGCCTGGATCAGGTCTGCGGTGAAAGGAAGTTGTGCAATCATGATTTACAGATTAACGCGCGTGGACGCAGGTTTACTTTTTCTGTTGCTGCTCTATCTCATTCAGATATTGTTTGATCTTATCCAGTTCTTCCTGTGAAGAACGGTGGTTACCTAAAGCCTGCAACACAAGCTGTGAGGCAGAACCATTAAACACCGTATCAATCATCTTATTGAGTAGTTGCTGCTGTGTACTTTCCCGGGAAATAGCAGCTTCATACACATGTGTCTTGCTGCTGGTGTCCCTTTTTAACAACCCTTTTTCATGCATGATCTGCATCAGCTTGAGGGTGGTTGTATAACCGGCATCTTTGCTTTTCTCCAGTATTTCATGCACATCCCTTACAGTACCGGAACCTTTTTCCCATAATATGCCCAGGATCTCCAGCTCACTTTCTGTCGGCTTGTTATTTTTGGCGGTACCCATTTTATTTCCAATGATTATTGATCTACGAATATTTTCGTAACAAATGTACGATAGTTTTCGTAATTGCCAAATGTGGAGGGATATTTTTTTAGGAGAGGGGGAGAGCGCTGATTATCTGGGGTAAACGGGGGCACAAAAAAACAGGCATGCTACCCGCTGCATGAAATCGTTCAGCAAGACGGGCAACGATGCCTGTATCAATATGACTACTTAGAACGTACTGGTTTTGAGGCCAACATTAACGGACGGGTTGTTTCTACTTGCCGTCGGTAATGATTATGACATCGGCACTTACCGGCCTTGAGGTCAACATTAACGGACGGGTTGTCTTCACTTACCGTCGGTAATGATTGTCACATCAGAACTTACCGGCCTTGAGGCCAACATTAATGGATGGGCCGCCTAACTTTCCGTCAGTAATGCCTGTTGTGTTGGAACCGGCAATATAACGGTATGATGCTCCTATATCCAAACGCAGGAATTTAGTGATATTCAGCTCTACGTTGGCAAATGGCTCTGCTACAAAGAACCCATGATTGTCATACACATGGTCATGGTCAAACTCATCATCGTTCCACCAGTTCTTGTCTCTGCGGCCTGCCGCACCACCACCGATCAAAGCTCCTGCTGTCCAGTGGATCAGTTTGTCAGAATTGTGAATGTATTCTGCTACAAAACCTGTATACCAGAGATTCAGGTATTCCTTCTGGCCATTGGCATTCAGAGGTGGCATATCTACATTGTTCACCAGGGAGAAAGCGCCGGCGCCGAGCATGATCTTGCTGTCCAGCAACACACCGCCGTACCCGCCTGTCAACAATCCAAATTTACCATCAATGGGTGTAAATTTAGCTGCAGGGACACCATATGCTCCGATAGTTGTTTTTTTGCCGCTTTTTGAAGAGAATAATGTTTCAGTAGTGGCATGCTGAGCCCAGGCCTGCTGTGCAACGAGCACCAGCAGCGCTGATAAAATCTTTTTCATAAAAAATTGCTTGAAATTGTTTTGAGTGTAGCTGGCTAAAGTGTACTCCTTTAGCCAGCTTGTTATAGTGAAGTATTATTCGATAACCCTTTCTTTGCTGCTTACGGCAGAAGTACCGAACCAGCCTAACAGCTTTTGTTTTCCACCACCTGCAGTAACATTGATGGCGTTGCATCTTACATTCTCCAGTACCTTGGCAAACAGCCCACCAGAATTGATCTGATTGTCTACCTGTGTCAGGAAGAAATGACTCTGGTAAGTGAGTGAGCGTAATTTAACGATCACTTTTTCTCCTTTCTGGAATGGTTTATCAAAGTCTGTCACCGCTTCCTGGATAGGTAATATAAATGCGGAACCATCTTGCACACTCTGCTCAAAATAGCCATCTACAGAAAATGCATCGCCTACCTTATGTTGCAGATCGTTCCTGTAAGAGCGCATCCAGTAATAATCCACTCCACCTTTGATATCAATGGCATGGAACTTTGCAACGTATCCATCTTCCTCTACGAAGCTTTCATCTTTCTTTTTAAACTTGTAAGAGATGGAATCGATCGGTGTTATTCTCTTGATGGTATCTATTGCTTCAAATACTTCTGTATTGTACTCTATCCTCAACCTGTAGGCATGACCGATCACGCCGATGGTTTCATTGTCTCCGGGATCATAGGTATAAACCCCATTGCTGAATTTGAAAGGATAGGACTTATTTGCAGTCTCATCGATCAGGGTGATCAGCGCGTCATCTATAACCGGAGCAGGCGCCTGATCGGTGTATGGTAATGATTTGGTGAACCTGATCTTTTGCACTCCCGGCTCAGTTGTGATCCAGGCATCCAGTACAGGATAGGAAGTACCCTTCTTGACGTTGATGTCTATAGCATCTTCACACGCAGTGAAAGCTGCTGCCATCGCTATTAATATGCTAAGTCTGATCTTTTTCATCTGTGTTCTTTTTTAAGGGATGGTTAGAATTTGAAATTGTAGGTAATACCAGGGATGATAGAACCGATGATAGAAAGACGAACTGCTTCTTTTTTGGAAGGATCATCCTCATTCTGCCTGAAGTAAATGGTGTAGGCATTTCTACGGCCATATACATTATACAGGGAGAATACCCATTCGCCTTTCCAGCGGCGCAGCTGTTTTCCTTTCAGCGTTAAAGACATGTCCAGGCGGTGGAAGGAAGGCAGTCTGTAGTTATTACGCTTGTCGGTGCTGTTGTAAGGAATGTCCCAGTCCTGGAATTCCAGCCGGCTGTCGGCAAATGTACCCGGTGTACCGGAAGCGTAAACCCAGTTGGCGGAAAGAGAGGTACGCTTGTTTAACTCATGTGTAATAACGAGGTTCAGGTTATGAGTACGATCGTAACGATTCAGGAACCATTCATTCTGGCTGATACCATTTGTCTGTCTTTCAGAGCGGGACAGTGTATAACTTACCCAACCGGTAGTTCTGCCGATATCTTTTCTGGCCATTACTTCCAGACCGTAAGAGCGGCTGTGCGACTGGAGCAGATCGGCTTCAATCTGCTGGTTTAACTCCAGGTTCGCATTGTCGATGTAATCCAGCTGATGCTCCATCTTTTTATAGAAGGCCTCTGCTGATATTTCGAAGATACTGGATGGCGCATCATATACATATCCAATGGTATACTGGTCGGCAACCTGTGGCTGTATGTTATTGGTGCTCGGTGTCCAGATGTCCAGCGGGGTAGGGGATGCGGTATTGGACAACTGGTGCATATACTGTGTAGTACGTGCATAAGAAGCCTTGATCGCATGATCCGGAGTAAGTGCATAGCGGGCAGTGATCCTCGGTTCCAGGTAACTGTAGGCCTTGATCAGCTCATTTGCGCCATACTCTTTTGTACCAGCCAGCGTTCTGCGGATGCCGGGAGTTGTATCATTGTAGTAATAAGCGGTGCCTTTACCCAGGTACTGATAGCTGGAGAACCTGATTCCGTACTGTATGCCTAACTTATCGCTGGGCTTCCATTCATGATCCAGGTAGGCTGCTGCCTCAAGACCATGTTGTTGTGTCAGTTCCTTTACGCTTGTTTCATCTCCTTCCACTCCTGTACCAGTACCGGGTTTAAAGGTGTAATAAATGCCCTGCAGACCGAAGTGCAGGCTGTTGTGTGTATTGATGTAGAAAGTAAATGCAGGTTTTACGCCGTAATTGATGATGTTGGATGTCCAGTGGTAAGACTGGTTTTCTTCTCCTGCACCTTTCTGACTTTCGTTGTTGAATTTAAGACTGTAGTCGTAGTTACTGTAAAAAGTGGTCAGGTTCAGGAACGTACGATTGGTGAATACGTGATTCCAGCGTACAGTAGCTGTCTTATTTCCCCAGTTCATATCGATCTGGGTACCGAAGCCGAATACATCCCTTCCAAGATAGCCGCTGGCAAACAGGGTATTGTTCTTGTTCAGCTTAAAGTTCACCTTTCCGGTCAGGTCATAGAAATTCAGCTTGGTATCTTTCATGTCTCCCTTCAGAAAAGGCTTCATCAGGACATCGATATAAGAACGGCGGGCGGCAAGAATGAAGGATGATTCATCTTTTTTGATCGGTCCTTCCAGCGACAGCCTGCTGAATACATTGCTTATACCACCATTTACATTGAAATTCTGGTTGTTTCCATCCTTCATGCGTATATCCAGTACAGAAGAGGTACGACCGCCGTATTCAGCCGGAAAACCGCCTTTAAGGAGATTGATACTTTTAACCGCGTCAGGATTGAACACAGAGAAGAAACCCATCATGTGTGTGGAGTTATAAACAGGGGCTTCGTCCAGCAGGATGAGATTTTCATCTGCCGCACCACCACGGACGTTAAACCCGTTGGCGCCTTCCCCTACTGTATTTACCCCCGGCAGTGTCTGGATGGAGCGGAGTACATCCACTTCTCCCATGAAGGTGGGCATTTTCTTCATTTGAGCTATATCCAGCCTGTTGAGACTAGTAGTAAGTGTATTTACCGCTTTTTCCTGTTTATTGCCGGTTACTGTTACCGTACTTAACTGGCTGCTGGATTTCTCCATTTTTACATCCAGGTTCTTGTTGGATCTTAGGGATACGCTCATTTTAACAGGTGCGTAACCAATGTAAGAAAACTGGATTTCGTGATCGCCGGCAGGCAGGGTAAGAGAATAAAAGCCATATTCATTGGTCACAGTGCCCAGGCTGGTTCCTGCTTTTGATACAGATATACCGATCAGGCTTTCACCATTTTGCTGGTCTTTTACATAACCGCTTACAGTAAATTTCTGTTGTGCACTGGCATGACGGACTTGTATGAGCAGCAGGCATGCGCCAAGCAGCATAAGTAATCTTGTCTTCATATAAGGTTAAGGTTCTTGTAATTTAATAGCAGATAGCTGGCCTTGCTATAACATTTTTTGTTTACGCATATATGACGTGGAGGGAAGGGGTTACCCCTATAAGGCTATAGGGGAATTTTTCGGGGCTGGATAACTTAGTCGAGTTTTTCGCACTGGTAGCCCATCTTGCTGACAAAAAGTATGATATCATTCTCTTCTACAATAGCCGGACCGGCAACAACACGCATCACTTTGTCACAATCTTCAATATCGATACTACAATTACTAGTGTTAAAGTGTTGTTGTATAGCCTGTATGACATCATTCTTGTCCTGATGGGTACATATATTTGTACGGAATATTCCGATCTCCATGACTATAATATTAAATATTAAGGGATATTTTTGTGCAAAATTGGTGGTCTCCATCCGGATAGTTGTTACATGAAAGGGATTAAAATTTATACTTAAAGGATTTTTATGGATATCCAGATTAAAAATGATGCAAGTGAATTGATATACAGTGAGCAGATGGATTTTCCGCTGCCGAAATTCCTTTCTCCTTCCCTGATAGAGGAAAAGCAGCAATTCAACTATCATTTTGCAGACGCCAGTTTTAAGGAGATCTATTTTGACGGATATCATATTGCGATAGGAGATGTTCACGTTCACGAGAACCTCCACATCTATACAAGCGAGCATGTTCCTACAATATCATTGATCTTCATGCTGAATGGCCAGTTTGCGACCGGACCGGATCTGCTTACAGGCAATTTCGGCAAGCGCCGCTACCAATCCCTTGAGCACAATCTCTTTTTTAATCCCAGTCCTGCAGAAAACATTGATGTCGATAAACAGCGGGGATTCGAGCTGATGGCGCTCGCTTTTTCCACCGACAGATTCCTGGATATTGCTGCCAACGGTGGGCGTGTGCTGGATAATTTGGCTAATGAAGTTGCTGGCGGCAAGGGCGCCTATCTTAATAAGAAGGTCAACCCGCCTATTACCACCCGTATGCTGATGGTGCTGGAAGAAATACGCCAGTGCCATTTTACAGGTGGCGTCAAGAAACTATTTTTGCAATCCAAAGCCTTGGAACTCTTGGCATTGCAATGTGAGCAATACGAGCGGGTAGAGCATGTACGGACAGATTCCTTCACGGTGTCTGCGGCCGACAGGGAGAAGATTCACTATGCTAAGGACCTGTTGTTAAAAAATATGCAAAACCCACCTTCGTTGGCTGAGTTGTCAAGGTCGGCGGGGTTAAATGAGTTTAAATTGAAGAATGGTTTTCGGCAGGTGTTTGATAATACTGTGTTTGGTTATCTGAATGATCACAGAATGGATTATGCGAGGAAGATGATTGTCGCGCAGGAGTATTCTCTCACTGAGATAGCGGAGCAACTGGGTTTTTCTTCTATACAGCACTTCAGTCTTGCGTTCAAGAAAAAATTCGGCGTTAGTCCGAGTAAGATGAAGTAAGGGATGATGGTGTATACTTTTTATTTTTTATGCAGGCTGACAGTGATTATTGTGTTGACCTTCTTGCTCTCGGATCAGGCTGGGACCGCTGGCTGTAGTTCTTTGAAGTTCCTTATTATGAAGCTTTGGAGGGCGGATTGGCATTTGGATGAATATTAAACTCCCGGTATGGCGCGTCAGCTTACTTCAAATAACTAAGGCCAGCGATTCCCACCTGACCGCTCGCTGCGTACGGTCTCCCAAATAATAGTCGAGCAGACGCATAAAGCGTGTAGGTCTGTAAATCTGTAAGTCTGCAATCGGATAAAATACGTTTTTCAGATAGTGTTATTAGTTTTAAGGATAGCGATTCGGGCCGTTACTTCTTATGAACGTATAGGGTCTGCAATGAATATTATGCTAACCTCTTCGCTTTAATTTCGGTTGGCAACGGAGAATCGCTGTCTATAGCATCTTAATGGATAAGCAAGAGAAAAATTGACTCAAAATAAAGGCTGCAGCTTTACAATCATATTCGAGGTCATATCAACGAGTAACCATGTATAAATAGCTAGTGCTCATTGTCTGAGGTATGAAAGTTTCCATCTGTTATTTAGCAACCATACCCCCTGCGAGCGCTCAGGTAGGAGTCACAGGTCTTGTTACTTTAATCATGAAATATGCGACCTGTTGTTAATGAGAATCGCATGCAATGAATAATCAGATGAGAATCGCTGCTAATCATTTGGGGTATAAAAAATCAGTCTTGCCATATTTCTGAGGTCGTAAGTAGCGAACTGTCACGCGGGAATCACAGGATCTCATTACTTGAATCACGAAATCGACGCCTTGCTATTATGAGAATCGCATGCAATGAATGGTTACATGAGAATCGCAGGATCTCATTACTTGAATCACGAAATCGGCACCTTGCTATTATGAGAATCGCATGCAGTAAATAATCAAAAGAGAATCATGGTTCATTCATTTGAGCTACGGGAAAGGCCGCCTTACTATTATTTTGGAGACCATACGTAATGAGCGGCCGGGCAGGAATTACAGATCTTTGCTACTTGAATCATGAAAATAGTTGTCCTGCTAATAATGAGAATCGCGTGCAATGAATAATCAGAAGAGAATGTTGGTACTAATCATTTGAGTTATAAAAAAAGGCCGTCTTGCTATTATTTTGGAGACCGTACGCAGCGAGCGGTCAGGTGGGAATCGCTGGCCTTAGTTATTTGAAGTAAGCTGACGCGCCATACCGGGAGTTTAATAAATATCCAAATGCCAATCCGCCCTTCAAAGTTTCATAGTAAGGAACTTCAAAGAACTACAGACAGCGATCCCAGCCTGATCCGAGAGCAAGAAGGTCAACGCAATAATCACTGTCAGCCATACAAAATCTACCAAAGCAGGGACCAGAAAATAACAACAGTAATATCGGCAGGGCTGCAATCAACGATAGCAAAGCACAGAAGAACTATGTCAAAAAAAAGGTGCATTCCGCAAAGAATGCACCTTCTGATATAATTAGCCTGATTGCTATCACTTACCCGGCACAGGCGCCTGCACCTTAGCCTCCGCAACCTGCTCAGTCGCCACTGCTTTTTTATTCGCAGCCGTTGCACCGGTATGATGTATCCCCGCGAGTGTAGGAGCGATTACCAATGACACGATAGACATCAGCTTGATCAGGATATTCATAGAAGGACCGGAGGTGTCTTTAAACGGATCACCCACAGTATCCCCGGTAACAGAAGCCTTATGCGGCTCTGATTTCTTATAATAAACCTGTCCTTTTATTTCAACGCCCTTCTCAAAGGACTTTTTAGCATTATCCCACGCACCACCGGCATTGTTCTGGAACATCCCCATCAATACACCACTTACAGTGGCCCCTGCCAGGAATCCGCCCAATACCTCAGGACCAAAAATGAAACCCACTACCAGCGGCGTCAGAATAGCAATACCTCCCGGCAGCATCATTTTTTTGATGGATGCCTGTGTAGAGATAGCCACGCACTTATCATATTCCGGCTTGCCGGTACCTTCCATGATGCCCGGAATTTCCTTGAACTGGCGACGTACCTCTTCCACCATCGCCATGGCAGCTTCACCTACTGCTCTGATAGCAAGGGAAGAGAAGATGAACGGGATCATGGCGCCTATGAAAAGGCCTGCCAGTACATCGGCTTTGTAAATATCGATACCGTCAATACCTGCCACGCCTACGAATGCTGCAAAGAGGGCCAGCGCCGTCAATGCTGCAGAGGCAATCGCGAAACCTTTCCCGGTGGCAGCAGTCGTGTTACCCACCGCATCGAGGATATCCGTTTTTTCACGTACCTCCTTAGGCAGTTCACTCATTTCTGCAATACCACCCGCATTGTCGGCTATCGGACCGAAAGCATCGATGGCCAGCTGCATAGCGGTGGTCGCCATCATGCCCGCAGCGGCAATAGCCACACCATACAGGCCTGCACAGGCAAATGAACCGTATATACCTGCTGCCAGTACGATGATCGGAAGCAGGGTAGATTCCATCCCTATCGCCAGACCAGCAATGACGTTGGTGGCATGACCGGTGGAGGACTGACGGATGATGGACAATACCGGGCGTTTGCCCATAGCGGTATAATATTCTGTAATAAGGCTCATTAATGTACCTACTGCCAGACCTACGAAGATGGCGCCTACCACACCGTTCTGTGTGATCGCTTTAGTGCCGGCTTTGAGTTCGTTGGTGCCCGCTACAAAGTCACGTTTCAGGTAGATCGCTTCTCCTGGCAGGATATAATATGCCAGGGCTGCACTCGCGATCGCAGAGAGAACGATGGAACCCCAGTTGCCCATATTCAGGGCCTTTTGTACGGAAGAAGTGCTCAAACCTGCACTGTCGGATATTCTTACGAACAGGGTGGCAATGATAGAGAAAACGATACCCAGGCCTGCGATGAGCATGGGCAATATGATAGGGCCAACGCCGCCAAAATTGTCATTGGAAATGATCTCACTGCCCAGTACCATGGTGGCCAGTACGGTGGCTACATAAGATCCGAAGAGGTCAGCGCCCATACCGGCTACGTCGCCTACGTTGTCTCCAACGTTGTCGGCTATGGTAGCGGGATTGCGGGGATCGTCTTCCGGGATGCCTGCTTCTACCTTACCCACCAGGTCAGCGCCTACGTCGGCTGCTTTGGTATAGATACCGCCACCTACACGGGCAAACAGTGCGATGCTTTCTGCACCCAGGGAGAAACCTGTCAACACCTCAATGGTGCGGATCATCTCTTCTGTATTAGGATTGGCGCCAAAATATGCTTTGAGTATGATGAATAGTGAGCCGAGACCCAGTACTGCCAATCCGGCTACCCCCATTCCCATGACGGAACCTCCTGTAAAAGATACCTTCAATGCGCTGGAAAGACTGGTACGGGCTGCATGTGCAGTACGCACGTTAGCTTTGGTGGCTATCTTCATGCCTATGAAACCTGCTGTAGCGGAAAATAATGCGCCGACGATAAAGGCCAGGGCAATGGTCCAGTCTGAATTGTGGTTGGTGGCGCCCATATAGCCCAGCAACAGCGCGGCTATGATCACAAAATAGGCAAGGATCTTATATTCAGCTTTGAGAAATGCCATTGCCCCTTCAGCAATATGTGCGGCAATTTCTTTCATCTTTTCATTGCCGGGCTCCTGGCGGGATACCCAGGCACTCCGGATAGCGGTAAATAACAAAGCTAGTAATCCAAAACATGGAACGAGGTAAACGATATTCATATACGTGATTTTAACAATTCTATAAATATAACCTTTTATGGTTTATAAAAGGAGGGGTTTTACTGACATGTTGTGGGTAAAAAAACAGGTCAACAGGACTTTAATTTGCGTAATTCCAGGAAGGTCTTCCCGAGGAACTCAACAATATCTTCCGCTATCATGGCTTCTTCAGAGTGTATTGCTGCGGCATGGTCGCCGGCCAGGCCATGCAGGTAAACACCGAGCAGCATGGTGTCCTGCGGACTGTACCCCTGGGCCAGCAGGGAAGTGAGTATTCCGGTAAGTACATCTCCGCTGCCGCCGGTGGCCATACCGGGATTGCCTGTGGCATTGAACCAGATGGAGCCATCAGGGAAGGCCATGGCGGTATACCGGCCCTTCAGCAGGATATTCAGTTGTCTTTCAACGGCATTTTGCGACAGTACCTGCAGCCTTTCCACATCATTGGCCGTTTTGCCGAAAAGGCGCTCAAATTCTTTTGGATGTGGCGTCAGCAGGGAACCGGCGGGCACCTTTTTCAGGAGGGCAGGAGAGGAGGCCAGTATATTCAGGGCGTCTGCATCTATCACTATAGGCTGACGGTAATGGTCCAGCAGTTTCTCCAGCGCCCAGCAGGTACCCGCTGCCGTACCCAGTCCCGGGCCTATACCGATGGTCCTGAATTTAGCGGCTGCTTCCGGCGTCAGCACATGGTTGTGAAAGCCGGAGCTGTGGTCGCGCTGTTCATCAACAAAGCACATGGCCCCCGGCGCGGCGATCTGCATGATCTCATAGCCGCACGTTGGAATATGGCAGGACAGCAATCC
This sequence comes from Chitinophaga filiformis, assembly GCF_023100805.1. Taxonomy (NCBI): domain Bacteria; kingdom Pseudomonadati; phylum Bacteroidota; class Chitinophagia; order Chitinophagales; family Chitinophagaceae; genus Chitinophaga; species Chitinophaga filiformis. The sequence continues at coordinate 6,892,026 of NZ_CP095855.1, read as the reverse complement.
TACGCCCGCCCGCAGGCAGGCTTTGGCGCTTAATACTGCCGCCCCGATCTTGCCTTCGCTGCCTGCTATCAGCAGGGCATGGCCGAAGGTGCCCTTATGGGAAAAGGGCTTGCGCGGCCGGTATATGTTACGTACCTGGAAGGCATCTGTAATATTAAAACGGGAGGGTGTTTGCGCAATATAATCCGGTGACAGATCTATCGAAAGAATGCATATTTCTCCAACAAATGCTGCGTTTTCAGGCAGGAGGAATGCCAGTTTGTAGAACTCGAAACTAAGCGTCTGATCTGCCTTTATTACGGTTGTATTTACTGAGGATGCATCTGCCTGCAAGCCTGATGGCATGTCTATAGCCACGATGTCATGCTGCACTTTCAGATCGTTCAGCTGCTCAATTACACTTGCTATCCAGCCCTCTACCGGGCGGCTCAGGCCTGTGCCGAGTATTGCATCTACGATCAGGGCGTTGCGGTCCGGCTGAGGAAGGAGGCCGTTGTCAGGAATATCATGGATCGCTGCAGGATATTGTTGCTGTAAGGCATTACGATTGGCAGTATGATCGTCAGAGGCTTTGGTACTGTGATGCAGAATGAATGCAACTGCATTATATCCCCTGTTACGCAACAGCCGGGTAATGGCAAGCCCGTCGCCTCCATTGTTGCCTAAACCACAGAACACATAAATGGGCGTATCCTCATTATAATGACGACAGATCCATGCCGTACAGGCAATAGCGGCCTTCTCCATCAGATCCAGGCTGCTGATAGGGGTATGCCTGATCGTATAGGCATCCGCATCGCGTATTTGTTGAGCTGTGAATATTTTCATAGTTAGTATCCGCCGGGGGCATAGCTTATAAATATAAGCAAAAAAAAACGACCATACCGTTGGCCGGCATGATCGCTTTTCAATATTATTTTGTTCCCCGATTAGAAGGTGTATCTCACAGAAGCACCTCCGATCTCTTCTCCGATGAAGTTGGTCTCGCCGGTGAAGTTGAAGAAAGGCTTAAGGTCGCCGCTCACTACCAAAGGAATTTTTTTGAACTTGTACTCAAGACCTACGATACCATCCATACCAGGAGTAACATAAGTACCGTTACCGTGTCTGTACCAGCGGTCGCGGTCGTAGTCAAAGCGGTCATAGATACCGAGGTGTACACCACCACCGAAATACAGGCGGAATTCTGGTTTAGGGAATGGGGCGATGTGGTATTCATACAGGCCTGTGAAGGTTACGTTGCTCCTGTTGCTCACATTTGTAGTGATCAAACCTTCGATAGCATGAGGGCCTGCAATGAAATGCTTGATAGTACCACCTACCAGCCACGGATTTACGCGTATACCTACAGCTGTCTGATAGTTAGATGATGCGCTTGCACCACGTCTTTGTGCATTTGCCTGTACTGCCATCATTGCACACAGGCTAAATAATAACACAAGTTGTTTCATATTTATTACTGTTTAGAATTGGTTTTTAGGTTTTTCGTTTTCCCGCTGTTACCTCCCAAAGGTGTACCGTACAGATACAGCGAAATCCGTCAGGTCGGAGGATGTGTTGAAGTGAATAGCCGGTTTCCAGTCAAGACTTAGGTTCAGCGGCAAGGTTGGAAAAGTATAATCAATTCCCCCGATGCCATCCACGCCTGCTATGAATTTCACATTCCCATCCGTTTCGCGTGTTCCCATATGTGCTCCGCCTCCGATAAACCATCCAAAACCTTCGGTTGTAAGGGCCGAAAGATCAAAATGGCGCTCATAGAGGCCGGTCACGGTAAAGGTCCCGGAATAAACGCCGGCTATACCTTCAACGGCATTCGCATCATCAAAGAAATAACGTGCGGTGCCACCAAAGGGCAAACCAAGGCGTAATCCCACTTGCGGATTACCTTTTGTCTGGGCATTCACTGTATGAATGCCTATTCCAAGCAGCAGGGTTATGAAAAGGCGCTTTTTCATGTTATTGCATTGCAATGGCAATAACGATGCCAAGATACAGATTATTATTTTTTATATTGTAAATAACTGGTCATTTTGATAACCTCAGATAGCAATAACCGACGATGCCGGCAAGCAAAGATGCAGCAATGACGGCTATTTTGGAGATTATCTGCCACTCTTCCCGGGAGTAGGCCAGGGTCGAAATAAATATTGACATGGTGAAACCAATGCCGGCAATGACCCCGATACCAACCATCTGGACCCAGGTTGCTCCCTCCGGCAGGGCTGCCAGTTTAAGCCGTGTGGCTATATAAGAGAAAAGAAAGATCCCCAGTGGTTTACCCAGCACCAACCCGGCCAGTATGCCATAACTGATGCTGCTGTTGAATGTATGGAGCATATCCGGCGGAAATACTATAGCCGTATTGGATAGTGCAAAAATGGGCATGATCACAAAATTGACAGGATCGTGCAACCAGTGGATCAGCCGGGAGACCTTTGACAACGGTATACAGGCTGCCAGCAATACGCCCGCGATGGTGGCATGGATACCGGAATTATAAATGCAATACCAGAGTATAATGCCGGGAATAAAATAGCACCAGAGCTTCCGTACCTTACAAAGGTTCAGCACAATCAGCAAGACAAGCATAAGGCCTGCAGCCAGCAGATACCCCACTTGTATGCCTGCTGTATAGAAAACCGCGATGGTAAGAATAGCGCCCAGATCGTCAATGATGGCCAGTGCTGTCAGAAAGATCTTCAGTGAAAGCGGCACCCTGTTACCCAGCAGTGAAAGAATACCCAGCGAGAATGCGATATCAGTCGCCATTGGAATACCCCAGCCATTTGCGAACGGTGTACCTCCATTAAACAGGGTAAAGATCAGCGCCGGACAAACCATTCCGCCAAGGGCAGCCAGTATGGGCAGCATGGACTGGCGGAGGGACGATAATTCCCCGATAGTCACCTCTCTTTTGATCTCCATTCCTACCAGGAAGAAGAAAGGCACCATCAGTCCGTCGTTGATCCAGTGAAGGATGGTATGCGGCAGATGGAGCTGTGGGATGGGTATATGCACAACGGTTTCCCAACTGGCCACATAAGATTGTTGCCAGGAGGAGTTAGCGAGTACAAGTGAAATAGCCGTGCAGATGATCAATACAATCCCTACTGCCCGGCTATCCTGTAAAAACTCGTAAATGGGTGATAATAATCTCTTTATCAAAATTCGTCCTCTGTTTTTTGTACCGGTGGTTCTTCTTTTATTTTAGCCTCACCCACAGTACCCATCAGCTCATATTTGCTTTTAGGCTTCCGTCTGATATCCCAGTGGAAATTCTCCAGTTGCATCTGGTCCAGCGGGCGTTGGGTGAAAGGATACATCGTTCCCTCCGGGTCTTTTATAAAGGAAATATGATGTAGTTGTCCTTCTCTGAAATAAATGTTGATGATGCCACTCAGGGTCCTGTTCACGCTGACATAGGCAGAATCATCGTCCCGGACATAATAGATGCTTTCTGCATTACCGTCCACATGCATCCAGTCCAGGGCCTGACCTGCAAAATAACCGGTGATCTGGTTGCCTTTGATCTGGTTGTACAATTGCGGATCAGATTCTTTTACCAGCAGTGCATTCTGATCGAGCAGTAACTTGTCTGCCTTCTGGTTTTTGGTATACAGGAAAATGGTATCGCCACTGAGCTGTGTTTCATTCGCCCACAGTACCGGGTTCCTGTAGAAGCGGAAGATGGAATCCTTGCTGGAGTAATAGATGCTGTCTGCTACGCCCTGCAGGGAATCGGAATAGATGCGTACATGATGCCATGCACGGATATACCTGATCTCACTGGTATCTTTTGTTGCGCTGGTATCTGTTTCCAAAGCCAGGGCAGGGGCCTGTGGGCGCAGCGAGTCTTTCGTCAGCGCCAGCGCTTTGGATTTCAGCCCGATCACGGCGGAATCTTTCGACAATACGATACTGTCAGCTTTCAATGCCCGGGTAGAATCCCGGAGGATGGCCATTGCTTTGGCTGTATCCCTGAGAACACCTATTGCATTGGGCTTGAGGGTGATCAGTGCAGAATCTTTTGGTACTACCATCGCGGGGATCAATTTGCTGCTATCGCCGGGCGCCAGTGCGTTCTTCAGTTTCTTTGCGAAGGCAGAGGTATCTGCCAACGGAGCGGCTGTCGAATCGTGTAGTGGTTTGCGCAACGAGTCGGGCACAATCGATGTACTGTCTGTGGTTTCCTCATTGTCGGCCGAAGTACGGACGGGCGCTACGCTGAAGCTATCCTTTTTCAGTACGCCGGAAAACAGCGTATCGGCTGCCAGGTAGAGCGTATCTTTTTCCCGCTCCAGTATCATGAGTGGATGCTGGGTAGCGAGGATGGTCTTTTCTGTCTGATTAACAGTGCCATAGTTGGACAGGAGGGTCATATGCTGCGCGGTATCGCGGTAGACCATGTTCCCGGTGGCATATGCCAGCCCGGTGCGTTTGTCCATCGTTATCCTGTCGGCTGTGATGGTGGCCGTACTATCTTCAATAGTAGGTCTGCTGTCGAAATTGCCCTGTCCTGTTTCGGTATTATATTCCCCTGAAGTAGCATACATGACCGTCTTGCCATCATTGATGGTAGTAGGAGCCACGATGGTAGCTATTTTAGTCTGGGTATTATATAATAAGGTATCTGTGCTGAGTGTGTATTCCGGATCTACCAGCAGTACATTGTAATTGAAATATACGTCTTTGGTATCTGCATAGTAATATCCTTCCTGGCTGGTCAGCACACTACTGCCGTTGACGAGTTTTCCTCCTTTCACATAAGTACCGATCCTGGCATTCATGTCGTATTGGAGCTCAGGGCCGGTGAGGGTAACCTTACCGTCGGTGAGCCGGGCATTATCACGCAGGGTAGCCATCCTGGTATTACCTTCATAGTGAAGGTATTCTCCGTAGATGTGGATACTGTCTGCCTGGTTAATATGGATATGACCGTAGGCGTCCAGTATATTGGATGCCCTGTTGATCAATGCACTATCGCAATAGAATAATGTGTTCCCCTGGCGGAAAATGGCATTACCGATAAACCGGTTCAGCTGAACGCTGTCCTTGGTCAGTACATTCAGCTTATCAGACTGAATGATATGGATCACATTATTTGAGTCCTTTCCCGCGGGTTGTACCTCCTGCGCGGTAGCCGGAAATAGCCTGCCGAGAAAGAGCCCTGCCAGGATAAGCCCGCATTTTACTAATTGCTGCGTTTTCAAGATCATAGTGCCTTAGCGGTATCAGATGGTATGGGCTGTACTTTGGCTTTTTTGCCAAACAGCGAGAAATGCACGTAACGTTTTGGGTTTACGCGCAGGTCTTCCAGTAATTTATTCAGGCTATTGAGCGAATTTTGCAGGTTATTATATACTTTCTTGTCGTTCAGCATCATACCGATAGACCCATCCGTACTGTTTAATTTGGCAATTGTTTCGTTCAGTCGTGCTACCATTTGCTGCATTTCCAGCAATGTTTTATCCAGTTGACCATTGGCCAGGGCGGCAGTTGTTTTTTCTGCATTGCCCAGGATGGCGTTAATCCTCTCGTTATTATTTTTCAGGTTGGCTGTCAGCGATTCCAGGTTATCAAACGTAGCTTTTACGTTCCCGTGCTGAGGGTCCAGCATACTGTTCAGAGAAGCGGATGTACGTGTGAAATTGCCCATAGTGGTATTCAGGTGAGCGATGGCTTCACGCAGATTCCCTTTGGTACCCGGGTCGAAGATAGAGTTGATGGTCAGGAGCACAGAATCTACAGATCCCAGTGTTACTTCCAGCTTTTTCGCCAGGGGGCTTAGCTGTTCCTTGAGCGCATCAGTAATGGATCCGTCTACAGCGGCATAGATAGTATCGCCATCTTCAAGATAGGCATTCGCGTTACCAAAGTCGATCTGTACGGTTTTGGTGCCTAAGAGATCGCTGGCGATACGGGCTACAGAGTTCTGGGGAATGTCGACTTTTTTGTTGATCCTGAGCTCAACCAATATCCTGCCGGCATTCTTATCCATGATTTCCAGGTTTGATACGCTACCCACTACAAGGCCATTCACCTGTACAGTGTTGGAGGGCTGGAGACCATTTACCTGTGTATATACGGCATAAATTTTCTTACTTTTTGAAAAAAGGCTTTTACCCTTTAACAAATTAAACCCCAAAATCAGCATAGCAATCGAGACGGCTGCAAGAACGCCTACTTTGGTTTCGTTCGATACTTTAAACATAGAATACGTTATACGTTGCTGCAAAAATAATCAAAAAAGGTTGCGGGCAATCATGCTCTGCTCCCCGCTGCGGATATGGAATCCGGTGGCCTGTTCTTTTAACGGCAGACAAATATGCAGCTTTTCAGCAGAAAAAGTAAAGTAATATATTAAAAGGAAATGATGGGGGAGGGGCGAATATCGGGTTAATATCGGGGTAGTCGGGCTTAAGGGGCGCTTAGCGGCTGGCGATACGGTTGTTATCTGCGGATACGAGGGAGGCGTTCCAGAATCCTGCTTTCTTTGCCTTGCTCAGTGCAGCGGTGGCTTCTTTTTCTGTTTTAAAGTTCACCCATACATATTTATTCAGGGATTTGCGGTTGATCACGACAGTTTCGCGGACGATTGTGCCTCGTAAGTCCTTGAAAATAGGGGCACTGCGTGTGTATCGCTTGTCGGTGACCAGCAACTGGACGTCGTATTTAAAACTGACTTTGGGTACGGCAGGCCTGGCGGTCGGCCTGGCAGCAGCCAGCTGTACCTCTTCATTGTCCTGGCCCATCAGGGTGGCTTTCCTGAAGCCAAGCTGCTTTGCTTGTCGCAAAGCAGCATTGGCTTCAGCCTGGGACTTAAAGCTGCCCCAGATGTATTTATATTTATTTACTTTTCTGCTGTTCATTACCAGCTGCTCTTTCCGGATCGTGCCTCGCAGTTTATTAAAGATGGCAGCATCCCGGGTATATTTCTTATCGCTCACCAGCAGCTGCACATCATATTTATATGGATTCTTACGTACTGCCTCATCTGGTCTGGCGGAAGATGCTACCTGGCGGGTAGTGGTTCTGCTGCTTGCCTGTGGTTTTGTGCTGACAGCGGGTTTCCTGCTGTTATTCCTCGATCTTGGCGTGTTGTAGCTGATCGGGGCGGCCTCCATGGTAGGCTGTTCTGCTGCAGGAGTTACCTGGCGGTCTTCCGGAGCGCTGTAACGGCCCAGTTCTTCTTTATAGCGTTTGATGGCTTTGAAGATACAGCTGGCAGCTTCCTGTTGACCGGAGGCTGAGTTCAGGTAATCTTCCTCTTCAGGATTGCTGATGAAGCCCAGTTCCACCAGTACGCTCGGCATGGCGGTAGCCTGCAGTACCCAGATGCCCTTTTCATCGCGCTGACGGGCGCCGCGGCTGATACGGCCTACGCTGGAAAACTCGTCTTCAATAAGTGTAGAAAGGCGGAGGCTCTGGTCAAAGTAGGCGTTGCGGAGGGTATTTAATAATATAAAGGTTTCAGGATCAGACATGTCCAACACGGAGTTGGCGTCTTCGGAATTGGCGTCCAGCATGATCACAGAGCTCTCTTTCAGCGATTCTGTCTTGGCATTGTTCTTCCCGGTAGCCCATACATAGGTTTCGGTACCCTGGGCGGTACTGGGAGAGGTGGCATAGATAGCCCGTTTCACAGGTATTTTCCGTTTGCCTTTTTTAATGTATGTGGTTTTATAACCGGTAACCCGGCGGGTCGGACCTGCTGAGTTACAGTGTATTGAGATAAAAAGATCTCCTTTTTCCCTGTTAGCGATGATCGCTCTTTCATTCAGATCGGCACGAAGGGTAGAACCCAGGGCATTCCTGGTTTTACGTGTATATACAACACGTACATCCTTCATATTTGCTTCAATCAGCTTTCCCAGCTGCATAGCTACATCCAGTACAACTTCCTCTTCGGTGGAATATTTACCCCGGGCTCCGGGAGTCTGGGCACTATGGCCGGGATCAATGACGATAGTTCTGAGGGGAGGATTTTGCTTTTTTCCAATGACAGTTCGGTTCGTTGCATAAAGAAGGATCGTCCCTAAAAAGATGGCACATCCCAAAAAGATCCAAAATCGGTTCCAGCGCATGACTCAGTTTTTATTATAATTTATGGGCGTTAGTAGTATGTTAAATTGTTCAAAGATCGCAGCCACTGCTTTGACCGTTAAACGGTCGTTCGTATTTTGGTCGCGATAAATGACCGTATGCTTGTTTGGCCTGGCACTCATTTTCGTTTTACAATTGATAATAATTTGTCTAAAAACATGTAGGTTTGTGCCCGCTTAACACATGCACCTGAATCACAAAAATAATTATAAAAAGTTTTTGCGACAGATATACCTGGTTTTTGCCGGTATATTAATTGCCATTCCCTTCATAATAACGGCTGTCGCAACTCCCGCGCCAGATACCTATGGGAGTTTTAACAAAAGTTTCACAGATGGCGTGCCAAAAGATACGGTGCCCGTCCCTAAAACTGATACATCTTCCCGGCGAAAAGATACAACATTAAGGCCAGTTACGGCGCCCGAAGAGGTGACCGACAGTATTCCGGTGTCAACGGATTATACAGGTACTGACAGTATGTTTGTCCCTAAACTCTCCAAAGATAGCCTGGATGCTCCTATTACCTATAAAGCTAAGGATTCGATCGTTCTCGTAGTGCCGGATAAACGTTTTTATTTTTATGGTACTGCCAATACCAAATACAAAAAGACGAACCTTTCTGCTGAACGTATGAATTATACGCAGGCTACAGGTATCATGGAAGCGACCACCGCCCTGGATACTGCCGGCAAGCCCTATGGCCGTCCGCAGCTGGATGACAATGGGCAAGCCTTCGATTCAGACACGCTCAGATATAATATTACCACACAACGGGCAAAGATCTACAATACCCGTTCACAATATGGGGAAGGCTTTGTGGCCAGCGAGCAGACCAAACGCGAGCCGGACAACAGCATTTTCGGTTTCAGAAATGGATATACTACGTGTAACCTGGATACCCCTCACTTCCAGTTCAGGGCCCGTAAGATCAAGGTGATACCGGATAAACTGGTTATATCCGGTCCGGCTAACCTGGAGATCGAAGGCGTTCCTACACCATTATTTATACCATTTGCCATCTTCCCTATCACCCACGGCCAGCAGTCCGGCATCCTGGTGCCCGGCTATGTTGTGAATGCACAGAAGGGGATGGGCCTGGAGAATGGCGGTTATTATGTAGGTCTGGGCGATAATTTCGACCTGACCCTGCGTGGCGAGATCTACTCTTACGGTAGCTGGGCCCTCACAGCCAGCCCCACCTACCGGAAACGCTACCATTATAATGGTGGTATGACGCTGAGCTTCTCCAATACCCGTTTCGGCGACCCGGCAGTTAAAACTGAGTTTAGCCGCTCGCGTGACTTCCGCGTGATGTGGAACCACAGTATGGACAGTAAGGCGCGTCCCGGCGTTACTTTCGGGGCCAGCGTAAACTTTGGTACCTCCAAGTATAATACCTTCAACGTGTATGATTACGCATCCCGTGTGAATAATAACTTAGGATCGTCCATCAGTTTCTCAAAAAGCTGGCAGGGAAAGCCGTTCAACTTTACCTCCAGCCTTACCCACTCGCAGAACCTGACCACGCGTGATGTTAATATATCATTCCCTTCTGCCACCTTTACGGTGAATACCATCTATCCTTTCCAGCCGAAAGAACTGGTAGGCAGGGCAAAATGGTACCACAAACTGGGGATAGGCTATAATGGTACACTGAATAACAGTGTGACCTTCAAGGATTCTGTATTCGGTAAGTCAAAGATGTTTGACGCTTTACAGTCCGGTGTAAGACATGCGATCCCGATCTCATTCTCCATACCGGTATTTAAAAATTTCACTTTTTCTCCGTCAATCAGCTATTCGGAATATTGGTTTACCAAGAAAACGATCAGGGCATGGAATCCGAATAAGCGTATCAGTATCGACTCACTGGGAGGTATAGATACCACCTATCAGTCAGGGTTTTACGCTGCCAGACAGGCCAGCACCGGCGTATCGCTGTCTACGGCCTTGTATGGTATGTACCAATTTGGCAAGAATTCAAAGATCAAGGCTATCAGGCATGTTATGCGGCCAACCGTCAGCGCCACCTTCGCGCCGGACCTTGCAAAGAATGCTTACTATGACCTTTATTACACCAGGGATAGCCAGAAAGTAAGACAGTCCTATTTCACCAGCTCTTCCGTAGGTGTGCCTTCGGAGGGAAGGGCGGCGTCTATTTCCTTTGGCCTGGATAACAACCTGGAAATGAAGGTGTTCTCCAAAAAAGATACCTCTGCCAATAAAGAGAAAAAGATCAAGCTGCTGGACGGTTTTGGGATCAATGGCTCCTACAACTTCCTGGCAGACAGCTTTAAATTGTCGACTTTTAACATTTATGCCCGTACCAACCTCTTTGATAAACTGAATATCACAGCGGGCGGTACCATTGATCCATATGCGGTGAACTCCAGGGGAAGGAGATTAGAAAGATTCGTGTGGCAGGAAGGACAATTCAGTATTGGCCGCCTTACCAGTGCCAATATTGCATTGAGCACCTCTTTCCAGTCGTCCGACAAGAAGAGCAAACAAAAAGAACAGGAGCTCCAGAAGCTTGAAAATGAGCAGAGCACCGATGCTGCCTTCCAGGCACAACAGCGTCAGCTGCAGGCCATTAGAAAGAACCCGGGTGAATATGTGGATTTTGACATCCCCTGGAAGCTGGACCTTTCCTATAGCCTGACCTACACCAAAGGTATCATTCCTGATTCGGGAGGTGTGGTGATCAACATTAACCAGTATCTCTCCTTTAACGGAGACTTCAGCCTGACGCCTAAATGGAAGATCGGGGTGAACAGTGGTTATAACTTCGTGGAGAATAAGCTGGCCTATACGAATGTGTATATTTCCCGCGACCTCCACTGCTGGCAGATGTCAATTAACCTGATCCCGATCGGTACCTACCGTCAGTTCAGTATTACCATCAGTCCTAAATCAGGTATTCTTCGTGACCTCCGCCTCAACCGGTCACGAACGTTCTACGATTTATAACGTCGTTTAGGGCCGGCATCAGTTCATGGATGCCGGTGGCCCGCACCTGAGGACCAGGCGTATACCAGACGCATACCAGACGTATACCAGACGCATACCAGACGCATCTCCCGAAAAACCAGGTTCAAAAATGCCGCAGTATCGGGGATCCGCTATGTATTCGCTTGAGATTCGCTTCGACTATACTACCGGTTCCTACCTATAGGCGCTACAGTCCTGCATTTTCCCTACTATTCTATAGCGTTCGCTATAGAACAGTGCCTGAAATGCTATAGTAAAGAGCCTGTAGGTAGAAGCTCCCACCGAATCTCCATACTATTCCAGGCGAATATGTTCCCTCAGAAAGTCCTGTGCCGGTCCCTGTTACCGGTGTTGTTCAATATGTTCCCACATCGTTTTAAATACCCTTTCTTTCAATGATTCCGTATCGGCAAGGGTAAGTCCATCCGGGTATACAGGAGGCAGAAAATGGATATCTATGGCATGAGGAAGGGCATAAAAGATCTTGCCCGGTGGTAATATCCTGCGGGTGTTAAAAATGACCGCCGGGAGAATGGGTTTCCCTGTTTCAATGGACAGGGTAAAGGCGCCATCGTAAAAGAATTTGAGGGGCTCATCCGTTTTATTACGGGTGCCCTCGGGATATAACAGCATGTGCACTCCCTCCTGCAGTACTTCCTTCATTTCCTGTATGCTTCTTTTACGGCTTTCCGGACTGGTTCTGTCTACCAGCACCGTACCCACCTTGTACATGATGCCAAAGATGGGCGTTTTTTCCATCTCCTTTTTGCCCAGGCTTTTGTTACCGGCCGGAATGGCATAGGCAGTGGTAGGAATGTCCATCATCGAGTTGTGGTTACAAACGATGATGTAGGGCTCCTTTGATTTAAAATGCTCCATTCCCTTTCTGCGCACAGGACAAAATATCAGTGGCATATAAACATGCATCCAGCCGCGTCCCAGGGCCATAAAATAACGGATATTGCGGGGGGAAGGCAGCAGCGACACCAACCACATAGGCAGGAGCATGATCAGCATAGTACAGATAAACAGGATCAATGCATAAGCGGCATACAACCTGGCCAGGAGATTCTTTAGCCATTTCATAATCTGTAGAAGTTATTCTTAGTCCCTTTTTTCAGTATATAAATATAGTTAGAATCTACAATATATAGCAAGCCCTGATTTATAATCTGCTATTGCAAAACAGTGTTTCCTTCGGCTAATCTGCCACAGGCTGCTTTCCGGATGCCCTTTTTGCGGAAGCTGAAAAATAGCAATCCTTCGGGAAATATCCGCAATACCGTGGCCCGCCTCTTATCGCACCTTTGTATTGTTCAACGCAAAAAAAAGAACCATGAATAAAGACGCTACTCCCGCTTTGATAAATGAGAATGTAAAGAAGTATGGCGCTGTCGTCATAAATAGTAGCAGCACTGCTGATGACGAAGCATCCGGTGTTGCATATGGCGCGAAACACCGGATACAGCTCATAGCAGCAAAACATGGAGCGCTGCCCGCAGGAATGAGCATTTTCTCTTTATTGTCCAGCAGGTAATCATCCGAAAGTAGTGGCACTGGAGTATGTGTCCGCGTTCCAAGCCGGACACAACCCCGGATCCGTATGTTAATGTATGCGGATCCGTTTTTATTCTTCCACCTTTGCATTCCTGAATTCAAGTGGCGTTGCGTTGGTGTGCTTTTTAAAGAAATTGGAGAAATAGGCAGGATCTTCAAAGCCCAGTTCAAACGTAATCTGCTTGGGCGACTTATTAGTGAAACGTAATAGTCTTTTTGCTTCAATAATGATCCTTTCCTGGATGATCTGCGTTGGTGTTTTCTGATTAAAAAGAGCGAAGAGATTGGACAGTGTTTTGGGCGACTTATTTAACAGTTGTGCATAATAGCTCACTGAATGTTCCGTCCTGAAATGTTCTTCCACCAGCAGGTTGAACTTCCTGATAATATGAAAACGGCTGTCCTGTTGCAGCTTTTTATCCGGAATGTATGTTGATGTGGCGAGTTGGGTAATGGTGATAATAAGCCGCTTCAGCAACATCAGCAGCATGTCATTCTGGATATTATCCACTGTATTCATTTCCAGTACGAAAATATCCAGCATGAGCTCCAGTCTTTGCTGTGTATCAGGATCCAGGGTGATGAAGAGCTTATCTATTCCAAAGATGAACCCTACACAGCTCACTTCCCTGTCGTGATCGACGATGCAATAAAACTCACGGTTAAACTGCCAGGCTACGATATCTGTGGGACGTTCAAATTGAAAGCTCTGGTTGAACATCAGCGCCAGGATGGTATGCGATTTAAAGACGTGTTCCTCACCGTCTATCGTGACTGTCTGTGTTTCGCCTGCATTCCAGGCAATGGTGAAATATTTGGTGTCTCTGTCGCGACCATAGTACAGGCGGTCAAAGTTCTCTTCATTTTTAAACAGCAATAGTGTGCCGCCGGACACCGGGTCTTTAATTACTAGTTTCATGCGATCATTCTAACTATCGTAAGTTACGTTATAATTAAGGATGATCCTGCTTCCATACCTGTTGAAAATAATTGCCTGAGTCGCGGATGTATTTGTAGTATTCGTATTCAGTGTCAAAGCTCTGTAACATGTAGTATGAAGGCCGGTATTCCACCATAAAACTATCGAGGGCGGGCGATTGCAGGCCTGTCAGTTTTTGTATCAGGGTCTTGTTGAAGCGGTAGTCTACATATTTCTCTTGTTCCAGCTCTATGAGATGTTCTCTGAAGGCCTCCATTCTTTTGATCTTTCTCATGCTGAAGAGGGCATCCAGGTTAACGCCCACACCACCGGCAGCGGTGGAGATGTATTCCGGTGAAAAGTCAAATACCTTGCGGTATTCCTCCCGGTTGGCTATTGAGTCTAACTGATAGCTTTTCCTTTTCTCATGTATCTCGACGGTGGGTAGTGTAGTGATATCCACATGCAGGCGCATATCGAAAGCACGGTTGAGGGGCGCCTCTTTTACCGGGATCTTCATCGTGGCCTTTCCCAGGTAAGAAAAGCTGATAGAGTCTGTGAGCGGCAGTTTAATAGTATAGCGCCCCAGGGAATCTGTAACGGCGCCCGCGCCGGAGGTACTCATGACGCTTACACCCGGCAGTCCGTAACGGGCCGAACGTTCATATACCGTTCCGTAGACAGTACGGACCTGCGCTTTGCTTATCCCGGCCAGCAGGACCAATACCACAAACAGGGCTGTTTTCAGGAAGAGGCTATTAGTATTCATTTCGGGACCAATCTAAGACAGGAGTAATATATAAGCAAGAGCGGGGGAATATATTAACATTTCATTTTAGATGAACGGGCGCCTGGAAAGGACAGACGGATGGCTACTGCTTCCTCCTGATCCGGCTGAGGGACTGGGGCGTGATGCCCAGGTAAGAGGCAATATCACCTAGTGGTACCCTCCTGGCGATGTCTGGCTGCCGTTCGACGAACAAACGGTATCGCTCGCTGGAATCATAACCCAGATAGGCATTACGCGTGTTTATCTTTTCCAGCAGCGTCTTTTGTATGGACTGGTCGATGGCCGTCTTCAGCGCGGGGTATTTCCCGTACAGATCCATAAGGGCCGCCCGGTCTATGCATAGCACTTCCGCATCGCAGGCCGCCTGGATCGTTTCGTGTGCTACCACCTGGTTAATGAAACTGTTCAGGATAGTACAGAAGCGGTTTTCACCGATAAAGTAGTGTGTTACTTCATTGCCGTTTTCATTTTGTGCCAGTATCCGGAGTATGCCCTTACATACAAAGAACAGTTGCCGGCAGATGTGTGCTGATTGAAATAATGTGGCCCCCTCTTTATACGTGCGCTGTTCGAAAGTATCCAGGATGATAGCCAGATCGCTTTCAGACAGTAGTTTGCCCAATTGCAGGTGATGAAGCAGCTGATTGTCCATGTAACAAATATCGGAATTGAAATTGTTTTTTACCATTTGTTAAAAAGTCCCCGTTGCCGGCTTCCGACCTTTGACATATCAAAACAACGAATCATGGAAAGTCAACAAACAAACAAAACGGCATTAACAGGAAAGCGGGTAATTGTATTAGGCGGTAGTTCCGGACTTGGACTGGCAACGGCAATTGCTGCTGCGGCGGAAGGCGCAAAAGTTGTCATTGTATCCGGCAATCAGCAACGTATTAATGAGGCGCTGACCAGGCTGCCGGCAGGCTGTGAAGGGTATGCCATAGACCTGGCCCGGGAAGAGAACATTCAGTCCTTCTTTGAAAAGGCAGGGAACTTTGATCACCTGGTATATACTGCCGGTGAAAACCTTGTATTGAACAACATCAGCGACACCAATCTGGAGCAGGCGCATGCTTTTTTTAACCTGCGTTATTGGGGTGCTTTGGCGGCGGTGAAGTATAGCGCACCATATATCAACAAAGGAGGTTCCATCAACCTTGTTGGAGGTATTGCCAGTCCGCGGCCCCAGGCAGGGTGGGGGATAGCCGCCAGCATCTGTGGCGCCATGGAAGGCTTTACCAGGGCTATGGCTGTCGAGCTGGCGCCCATCCGTGTGAACCAGGTATCGCCGGGCGTGATCAGGACCAACCTGTGGAACAGCATGTCAGCAGAAGACCGCAATAACCTGTATACTTCTGTGGGGGCAGCCCTGCCGGTAAAACGTATAGGAGAGGCCGAAGATATTGCCCAGGCGTTTGTGTATATGATGAAACAACAGTTTGCCACCGGGCAGATATTAACTGTTGATGGCGGTGCGGTATTGATCTGATCATGCCGCCCTTTTTACTTTTTTTCTATCCTGGAAATGTACCTGATATATAACATTACCGGCCGGTAATAATTTCTACTGAGATGCTGCCACAGGCGGATAATAAAAGTCTTTTGATCATCAGGAAAAATTTGTATTATTGTTAAAACCCGAATCTGTCAACCAAAATCTAAATCCTTTTTTATAGTCCTGTAATAAGTACTGAGAGCACTATTGTATACCGTCTTTATTCTACCCTAATCTTTCACATTAAAACCCAAAAGAAACATGAAGAACATGCTATTCCCCCTATTGCTGTTGATCATTTGTTTTGCAGCCTGTAAGAAATCGGCCGAAGGACCAGGCGATCCGCAAACAGAATATGACAACGCCAAAAAAGTACTGGCCTACATCCATGACCTGGGATTCCCATCAGACAGGATTGTTGAAAACGCAAATGAATTTATTGTTGAAGAAGACATTATCTTCCCTAAAAATATGGAAGTACCTGCCGGAAAAGTACGAGCAGAGCAGTACTATACCGGAAGCCTGGTATCGGCATCCAATGTAACAAACATCCGCCTGATGGTAGACGCTTCCATGATTTCCATGTTGTCGGAAATTAACTCTGCTGTTTCACAGTGGAATGGAGTAGCTAATTGCTCTATTAACTGGACGGTGGTTACTTCCGGTAGTTACGATGTACTGATTGTAGACAGTAACCTGGGGTCTGGTGTATGCGGACAGGGTACTTTCCCTTCCGGCGGCAGGGCAGGTAGCACCATCAGGATCAACAAGGCGCAGATAGCAGGCAACAGTTTTGCACAGCGTGCACGTACTATCTGCCATGAAATGGGACACAACGTGTCTTTCCGGCATACCAACTGGTCTGCCATCGGCGAGTCCAGCGCTACACCTGTTCCTGGTGTAGGAGGCACTGATGCTTCCTCTCTGATGAACGGAGGACAGTGTGGCAGCGGCGCAACAACGCTTTCTACAAAAGACAAACAGGCAGCAGCGGCTTTATACCCCTGATAACATAAACAATTGAATATGTGTGAAAGCCGCTGTATAAGCGGCTTTTCTCATTATAGGTAAAAGCATGTGACTTGATACGCCACCGCTGCTTTTTATGGATCGTTGTAAATGAAGAGAGTAACCTGTAACTTTGGTATGTAAAACAATTTACCATGGACACGAGAGAAACAATTCCTACCGGCGGTACTTTTTACCCTATAGTGAAAGACCTTTTCGAGAAGAAAGAAAAGGCGGCAATTCTTTATGATGACAATGGAGTGACCCGTGCCAACGGTCTTATTGAGAGCATATTTGAGCGGGATGGTCATCAGTGGTTAAAGCTGGAAGATCAGACAGAGATCAGGATTGACAAATTGTATGCAGTGAATGGTACGTTCTCTGCGGATTATTCTGAATGCTGAGTAACAGGCTATTGCTGTAATAGTTACCGAGGTACAATGCACATTCACCTGAGCGAGGCATGGCATTCATTCGGTAATTGCTAATATCGCGGTAAAACAGTTACGGATTGCCACTTTTCATGAAATACGCGTCTGCCCAGTTAAGGTCCCCGATCTTCTTCCCATAAATTTATTTTAATGCTAAATGGTGGACTTTGTCCACTAAATATGCTATATTCGCATTGAATTCACTGATAACTTACAAGCATTAAATATGAAGGACACTAAAACTGCGGTCCGGGAGATCCGTGCGTTCAACCGTTTCTATACAGATATTATCGGCCTGCTGGACGCACATCTGCTGAACAGTGCTTACTCGCTGTCGGAAGTACGTACCATGTATGAAATATATACAGGTAAAAGTGTGCAGGCATCCCAGATCATGACAGCTATGCATATTGATAAGAGTTATTTAAGCCGTATTCTGAAGAAACTGGAAAAAGAAGAACTGATATGGAAAATGCCATCTGAGGAAGATGCTAGAGCATCGTTGATCTCCCTGACGGAAAAAGGCCTGAAAGTATTCAAAACCCTTAACAAGGCGTCAGATGAACAGATAGATGGGCTGATCAGCAACCTGTCCGCCGGCAGGCAGCAGGAACTGGTAGATCATATGAAAGCAATACAGGAGATATTACAACACAAATAACAGGGAATGCTATGACAACTACGATGAGTTTAAATGATATCAGCCTGCGTAACGAGCTGTTGCCGGGAGATCTTGGCTATGTTGCGTATCTGCATGGATTATTGTATGCAAAGGAACGCGGGTATGGACTTAATTTCGAAGGGTATGTACTGGATGGTTTGGGCGAATTCGCCCACCGGTATGATCCTGCAAAGGACAGGATATGGATCTGTGAGCATGAAGCTAAGATCATCGGTTTCCTGATGGGATTGAACAGGGTAGATAGTGTGCAGTTGCGTTATTTCATTTTCTTACCGGAATACAGGGGAATAGGATTGGGGAAGAAACTGATGAATGAATTTATCAGTTATATGAAAGAGATTGGAATTACCAAAGCATATCTGTGGACGACCAATGAACAGGAGGAGGCGATTGCTTTGTATACAAGGTATGGCTTCAGATTGACGGAAGAGAAGAGGTCAGATGCGTTTGATAAGGAACTGGTGGAAAGGAGGTATGATATGGAAATGGTGTATTAACCGAACAGAAGCATTCGCATACTTGGTTTGAAATTTGTTTTGATCCTACCTGTAGACAAAACAACTCAAGCTTTGCTAAACCGTAGAGGAAACCATATCCGGATAAGTGAACGCATACATATGCTATGGCGAATCATACTATTAACATCCTTTGTTATTATTCATGGGACTGTTTATAGCCAGGTGCAACCGCCTGCAGACACATTAAAGCGGGATTCCTTACCGCCGCCGGCTCAAAGACAAGCGGAGGAAAACCTGTTAAGGCAATTTGATCTTGGAGACCTGGCCACATATATCCTGCATCCGAAGCGACAGCCCGGACCGCCGAAAACACGTTCGGGGATCATTATCATCCCTAATGTGGCCTCTAATCCCAGTATTGGTTCACAGATCGGGATCAAGGCCGTTGCGGGGAGAAAACTAGGTGGCGATCCCAACACCCTGCTTTCAGTAGCGGCAACATCTGCCTCTATTACTACCAAAGGAATTATTTATTTCTACATCTCTCACAATGTGTATACTCCCGGGAACAAGTGGAACCTGCAGGGGAGCCTGGTGGCCGCCAAAACAGTGACGCCCGATTTTGGGCTGGGTATAGCCAATGAAGGAGGGAAAAGCGAAGCAGATATCATGCTCGCCAATGCAGCACGCAAGCCGCGTGCGGTGAAGGGGCAATTTTACAACTTCAGGGAAAAGGTATATAAGGAGGTCAGTAAGAACCTTTTCGTGGGACTGGGCGTGTCGTTCGATATCAGACGGGCGCTCAAGAACCGTGATACGACCACCGACCTCACACCTTTCAATATTTACAGCGACCGGCATGGATTTCCGAGAGATCACTATATGGCCAACGGGTTACTGTTTAATGTCCAGTACACGACCCGCGATAATCAGAACCGTGCCTACAAGGGAATGTATATAGACGCTGGTTTCCGCGCTAATCAGACCTGGCTGGGAAGTACACGGAGCGGATTGCAGTTTACGACGGATTTCAGGAAGTATTTCAGTCTTTCTGCCCGGAACCCGGCGCACGTAATAGCGTTCTGGAACTGGGGCTCTTACCTGATGAGCGGCGCCATACCTTACTTTGAACTGCCGGGTACAGCTAAAGATCCCGGTTCCCGCAGTGGAAGGGGATATGTGGTTGGTTATTTCAAGGGCGAGAACTACAACTATTCGGAAGTGGAATACCGGTTCCCGATATTGCGGAATAATTTTATCAGTGGTGTCGCTTTCTTCCATTTACAGACCGCCAGCGATGAAATAGGTACCAGATTGTTCCAGACATTCCGGCCAGGGGGAGGAGCGGGATTGCGCATACTGTTTAACAAGCATACGCGTACCAATCTTTGCCTGGATTATGCCTGGGGTAAATATGGGGCCAGAGGGTTCTTTCTGGGACTCAATGAGGCGTTTTAAGGCCAAATCGGCCTAGGCCCTCTTTCTGCGTCCTGCCGGCTCAAAATAATCCCATAAATACTTTGATATCTTCCTGATCAGGTTTTCTGCTTCGTTCTCGTCTGTCCAGCGCTGGTCTTTATTGTTCTTTGTGCCTACGTAGAACACATAGTCCCCATGCGGTGCATTTACCAGTATGACTTCAGACCTTGAAGCGTCCACAGAACCTGTTTTATGGGCAGCCTGTACGTAAGGCGGAATCTGCGAAAGACCTGTTTCGTCGTAATATCCGTGTGTCATCAGCCGGTACATGCGCTCAGATGCAGCCTTGCTGATGATGTCTCCCTGGCGGATCTTCACCACCAGCTCAGCCATCTCATGTGGGGTGGTCATGCCCCAGCCGTAGATGTTCCTGAGTTCTTCGCGCCCCGCTGTACGTGAATTTACCCTGGTGACGGACAAACCGTATTGTTCCATCAGTTCATTGATGCGCTGTCCGCCGCCGGCCAGGGCCTGGTTCCATAAAGAAGTGGTATTGTCACTGTAAGACATCATTAATGCCAGCAATACACTGAGCTCAGTTTCCGTACTGTCTTTGAAGAATTGCATTAATCCGGATCCGCCGTATTTGATGGAATCCCGGTAAATGAGCGGCTGATGGTACTTCAGTTCCCCTTTGTCGATCTTGTCAAACACGCCTACCAGGATGGGGATCTTCACGATACTGGCAGTGGGGAAGATGGTATCTTCATTAATGCCTGCATAGCGGCCGGTTTTCAGGTTCCTGACATAGACGCCTACGTCTCCCTTAAAGTCCCCGATGAGTTCCCGCAACCCTTTTTCGAGTTTGCGGTCCTGTTGTGAAAATGCCAGTGTGGGAAGCAACATGCATAAAATGAAGAACCGGTACATGGTTTATCAACGTTTGCCCTAAGATATAAAACAGTACCGGAAATTTCCCTAAAAGATAGCTTCCCTTGGCGCATATTTTGCGGCATAACAGCTAAACCTGTGTTATGCTAACAAATTCCACTTTTTCAGTAATAGCCGTCACAGTGTACCTGCTGGTGTATTGCATATTGTTGCAGATTGAACATACACAGTGGATAGCAGTCTACATGTTCATTGTTTCCCCATTTCTGGTAGTATGGATGGTATATACGGTATTGAAGTACGGTGTATACACCGGCCGCGAACTGGCGGAAGACGAAGAATATGGTTACCAGGACAGGATGTGAGCGGCCTTATGGTGTTACCACGCCTTTATTTGCACACAAATAACTTTCTTGTAGCGTCATAGCTGGGAGCTGTACACCATTTGTCACTCCTCACTACGTAAGATGTACGATTGATCTTCTCCTTCACATCAAAAAGCGTATTGTATGCATCAATATAAGACGCGTATTTACCAATAACCGTTCTGTAGTAATTGTCACGGAAGAAAAGGTTTACGTCTTTGAATCCATTGTCCAGTGATTTCTTTATTTCATGCTGTGCTGCAGCAATATCTTTATCACCTCCTGCAACGATGATCCAATAGCTGCTGTCAGGGGCGTTAACAGATTGCATGACACTGTCAGGTGCATCGTAGACAGGTACTAAAGTAGCAGTACCCGGTTTTTTCTTAAGTGCAGGCATCTCAATATTGTAGAAGTCTGTGCCCCTGGTAGCAAGGTCTATTTTCTCAGCTACGAACCGTTTTTTCCTGAAGTTGGCGAGTTTCGCTGAATCAAGAGAGAGCAATCCGTTTTCCTGAAATGCAACGATGATGTCGGAAAACTCCTGGTAATTGCCAGCCTCAGTTGCTTTCAATAAAATGCTGGACTGGAATTTTCTGTCTTCCAGTTGCAGCGTGGCAAGATTATCATAATATTTCAGCACAATGCCTGTAATTACCGTGATCAATCCACCGATAATAGATACCAGCAGTGGCGTAAAGATCCTTTTACTTTGCTGTTCCTGTATTTTAAGGTCTAACTCCTTTTTTTTGAGTGCAAGTTCTTCCAGTTGAACGTTCTTTTCATGCTCAAATTTCAGTAAACTAAGTTCCTCGGAATTCATATGAATGAGATGTAAATGGGGTTATTGAATATTGATGTCCGGTTCAATGTAAATTATTACAATAGACTGCAAAAAGAAATACCAAGTAGTTGGTATATTTTATCAGGGATCCGGGGCTGGGGAGCTGAGGCAATAGGAAACCATTATAGATTTAACAAACATTTGAGTAAATTAAAGCGCTAACAATCGAACTCAATAATTGAAACACATGAAGAAATTATTATCCTGTTTTGTTGTGTCCCTCGGCATAGCCGCTGCTGCAAAGGCCCAGGGAACGCAATGGCACCTTATCAAAGACAGAATTGTAACCCAATGGGCAGAGAAAGTTGACCCGAAAGCCCCGCTACCAGAATATCCACGTCCGCTCCTGGTCAGAAGTAATAACTGGATAAATTTAAATGGTCTCTGGAGTTACGCAATTACGCCTAAGTCGCAGGCAGCACCTTCCGCTTATGAAGGCAACATCCTGGTGCCTTTTGCAGTAGAATCGGCACTATCGGGTGTAGGCCGCACCGTTGGAAAAGACAGTTTACTGTGGTATAGGAATACCATCAGCATTCCTTCTTCCATGAAGAACAAGGACATCCTGCTGCATTTTGGCGCGGTTGACTGGCAGACGGAAGTGTTTGTGAACGGCAAGAGTGCCGGCAAACATGAGGGAGGCTATGATCCTTTTTCCATCAACATTACGCCCTACCTGAAGAAGGGGGCAAAGCAGGAAATAACCGTGCGTGTATGGGACCCTACAGATGATGGTCCGCAGCCCGCCGGTAAGCAGGTCGTTAAACCTGAAGGCATCTGGTATACACCCGTAACCGGTATATGGCAGACGGTATGGCTGGAAGCAGTACCGAAAGTATATATCAAATCGACCAAAAATACCCCTGATATTGATAAACACACGATATCAGTAGCTGCAGATGTAGAGAACCTGCAGGAAGGTGATAACCTGAAAATTGAAGTGTTGGACGGCGCTACCGTCATCGCACAACAGCAGGTGGGCGCTAAGGAAACAGCTGTGATCACACTTAACAACGAGAAATTGTGGTCGCCTTCCACACCTTTCCTGTACGATCTGAAAGTGACGCTGGTACGTAACAACAAACCGGTAGATGAAATAAAGAGCTATTTCGCTATGCGCAAGATATCAATGGCGCCCGATGCGAATGGTATACAGCGTATGCTGCTGAATAATAAGTTCCTTTTCCAGTATGGGCCGCTGGACCAGGGTTGGTGGCCTGATGGTTTATATACACCGCCTACCTACGAAGCGATGATATATGACATTGACCAGCTGAAGAAGATGGGCTTTAATATGATCCGTAAACATATTAAAGTGGAACCCGCTACCTACTATGCTTATTGCGATAAGGCAGGTATGTTGCTATGGCAGGATATGCCAAGCGGCGATAGGGGCAATGGCTGGGAGAACCGCCCCGGAGTGCTGGATCATGCTACTGACAAAAACCGTACACCGGAATCTGAAGGATATTACCGTAAAGAATGGAATGCGATCATAGATGCTTTGTATAACTATCCGAGCATTGTGGTATGGATACCATTCAACGAAGCCTGGGGACAATTCAAGACAGCAGAGATCACGGAGTGGACGATGAAGAAAGATCCCTCACGACTGGTGAACAGCGCCAGCGGGGGTAACTTCTATCCAACAGGACATATCATCGATCTGCATAACTATCCACATCCTGCCATGCCGAGACCAGACCTCTTTGGTCAGAAACAGGTCCTGGTACTGGGAGAATTCGGCGGACTGGGATTGCCGCTGGAAGGCCATACCTGGCAGAAGAACAAGAACTGGGGATACCAGTCGTTCAAAACATCTGAGGATATGTTCAAACGTTATGAAACCTTCACAGAGAGAATTGCCCAGCTGATCCCCCTGGGGTTATCAGCAGCTGTGTACACACAGACCACAGATGTAGAAGGCGAGGTGAATGGTTTTATGACCTACGATCGCCAGGTAGATAAAATGCCTGTTGACAGGTTAAAGGAGGCGAATGTGAAACTGTATGATCCTGCTTTGGTGAAGTAAACAGTGGAACACAGAATAACATATTTGAAAAGCACCGGTGAAAACCGGTGCTTTTTTATGATAGAATTTACCTATTTTCATTCCTATAAATCTATACCCATGCATCTCTCCAAAGAAGTTTACCGCGATGAGCACTCCACTCATACAAAGCAGATATTCTATAACGACAAAAAGAAGGTGAGCGGCATACTGGAGACGGGAAAGCACTCCTCAGCAGAACACGGTCTTTTAAGTGTTTATGAATACACCGGCGAGAATTACCGTATTGTGAAATACGGGCATGAAACTAAAAGCTATGCTATCTTTAAAGCCAAAGGGCATACGATACTGGGAGCAGGCAACTGGCATGCGATCGATGAAGCATTGTCTACCCGTGAGTATAAATTTGAAAAAGAATTGCTGGTCAGTGATCATTATCATGACATCCGCTATGGGACAAAGCAATCTGTTAACTACACTTATGAGAACGGGCTAAAAGTGTCAGAGACAAGCGTAAACGAAGACGGCACGGCGCTGAAAACGAACTACACTTATCATAATGGTATACTGCAGTCAAAGCTTCTTTTAAATAACAACCAGTTCTCCGGGCAATTTATTTATGTATACGGGAATAACAATGTATTGTTAGAAGAACAGCAGTTTGGTAAACATAAGGATACGCAGTTTATGGCTGCTCAGAAGAAGTTTTTCTACAACGCAAAGAAGGAAGTAGAGAAGACTGAATATTATGGCAGATATAATGGGAAAATGGTGTTGTACAGGACAGAAGAAGCGATCCGCCAGGGAAATGTACTGACTAAAAAAGAGTCGTCTGTTTCCAGCATTGAGCAGGTAATTGGCTACTACGATCTGTCGGCATTACATGATACGCTGAAAGAAAGGGGGATGGACTGGGCTGTTTCCATGTATGATGCAGGGTATGCAGACAGGGCTGTATTTGATGCGCACAGTTGTAGTATTGAGAAGTATGATGATAAAGGAAATGTCAGTGAGCTTAAACAGGTAGATCCTCAGACACGGGAGACGTTTTCGACAACGTTTTTCCGTAATGAGTATAATGAGAAATCGCAGTTGGAGTTTACTATTTGCTATAAGGTAGTGGATGATCGGAAGATGGAGGAGAGTAGTATCAGGAAGTTTTATTATTTGGATTAAGGTGTATTATTGAATTGATAAACAGATGTTTATTGAAAAAATATTTATTCATGCGCCCTTGGAAATACAAAAATAAATTTACCTTCGCTAACACAACAATAAACAATTATGAGCGACAAGGATATCCAAAGATTGAAAGAGTTGGCCGAAAAAAAGTTGGCTAACGGTATTTCCAAGGAGGAAGCTCTGCGTTCATTACAACGTGCTGGCCATCTTGATAATAACGGCAACTTTACAGCTCCGTATCAGCATTTAGCGCAAGCGGTAGAGTTGTTGCAAAAAAGTAAGCTATCTTTTCATGTATGATGTCCGCCCTAACCTTGTAATAGGTTTCCACGGTTGTGATAAAACTACACGTGATGAATTAGTGAGTAATCCCAAAAGTATAAAAATCAGCGAAGAACCATACGACTGGCTGGGACATGGCTTCTACTTATGGGAGAATAATATTGAGAGAGCCATTCAATGGGCAAATGAAAAATTTAAGCGGGGTCTCATAAACGAGCCATCAGTGGTTGGCGCATGCAGAAATAACAAATAGTTATGTTTCTGATATAGAGAATAGAGGCTTCACAGATATTAAAATGTTTGATACGGTAAGGGGAGTATTTACCGAGGGTGGTCCCGCATTTACCGGAGCTGGTATCCTGGAAAAGAATCATATTCAGATCTGTGTCAGGAACTTAAACAGTATTATGGGTTTTTTTGTTCCAAGAACTGAAATCGACTTCGTTAAATGGAATATAAAAAAATATATTCCGACATTGCCGGCCGCTGTGAAAGCAACAGCATGAATAAAGTTCTGCTATCTGTTACCCATCACTTCCTTAACAAGCCGGCCGGTATCTTCATTAACCCGGTTTCGCTATCAAACCCTGGATTTCAAACGGCTCAAGGTCTCCTGCGAAATATTAAGATAAGAAGCCACCATTTTATTCGGCAGTCTCCTTACAATAACAGGATTTTGCTCAAGTAACTGGCGATAACGCTCTACTGCATCTAATGTAATGAACGACATCAAACGCCTTGTGTTATTGACATAAGCGCCTTCCAGATAACTCCTGTAAAACTTTTCCCACTGTGGTATGATACCTAGTAAATGGAAGAAATCCTTATGACTGATATAAAGCAGTTCCGTTGGTTCCACCGCCTGTATAAACTCGTCAGAGGGGTCACCTGTAATAAAACTCACTAATGCAGTGGCAAACTTGTTCTCAAACGCAAAATAACGGGTGGCATCCTGTCCGTCTTCATTGAGGAAGTATATCCGCAAACAACCTTTGCCAACGAAATAGGATCGTTGGCTGGTTTGTCCCTGTGTTAACAGGAGCTCATTTTTCTTTGCTTTCAAAGGCTTGAAGCAGGAGAGAATAGTTGTTAATTCTTCTTCACTGACCTTGATCTGTTCCCTGAGGTAATTAGTCAGCAGCTCGTGCATGCAATCGTATTTCCTGCGAAATTACGATTTTGCGGTGACCCTTTCAGCCAGTTTACGTGCATTGGGAATAATGATGAATGCTGCCAGATAAGCGACGGGAACCATGATGCTCCAGGCTTTCAGGAATTTGATGAACCAGTCTTCACCAAAACCATAGTTACGGATCAGGCCTACAAATGCCATGATCAGGGTCATGGGAATGACGACAAAGAGTGTGTTGATGTACTTGAAATGTTTCTGTTTCATTGTTGTTGTTTAAAATTATAACACTGCAAAGTTGGAATAGCCGCCGGGGTTAATATTTGATCTAAGTCAAAAAATTTGAATTCCCGCGTGAAAAAGGGTAAGTTTGATAATAAACCCTATAACTATGATCAGGTCCACTTTTAGGGTCCTTCTTTTTACACTGTTATTCCCTGTACTGGCATTCGCAGCAACTGATTCATTACCAGCAAAATATTTAAGTATTGGCGCGAAAAAGGCAGGTATCTGTTTCGGTAATTCACCTGTATTTACTGGTTTCAGATTTAATGGACTGAACAAAAATGTCAGACGATTAAACGGATGCGATCTTGCCCTGGTCAATGAGGACGGAAAAGGTGCGAGTAACGGTATTTCGGTTGCAGCCGGCGCTAATACACAGGAACGAAATAATGGCCTTGCAATAGGCGGACTTGTGAATGCCGTAGACCATGAGAATGGAGTCATGCTGGGACTTTTGTATAACGTGGGTAACAGGCTCAATGGGTTGGGCGCAGCTGTGTTTCTGGCCTGCGATACGGTGAATGGATTAGCCATAGGCGGAGAGGTGGGCAGACGCGGGACGGATACATCAGGCGAAATCAACGGTTTGGCGGTAGCTATCAGTGGCACGATAACCGGAACGATGAATGGAATAGCCGTATCTTTAGAGAACTTTTCTCATCAGCACAGGGGGCTTGCTATTGGCGCTTATAACAATACAAAACGATTAAACGGGGTGCAAATCGGATTTTACAATATTGCGTTGAATAATCCCAAAGGGTTCAGGCGCCTGCCGTTGATTAATATGCATTTCGGGAGACAACAGCGTTGATAAAAAATAAACCTATAATTATGCCCAGGTCCACTTTCTTAACCCTTCTTTTTGTGCTGTTGTTAGCCGCCCATGCATTCGCAGCAACTGATTCATTACCAGCAAAATATTTCAGTCTTGGCTT
Organism: Chitinophaga filiformis; assembly: GCF_023100805.1. Taxonomy (NCBI): domain Bacteria; kingdom Pseudomonadati; phylum Bacteroidota; class Chitinophagia; order Chitinophagales; family Chitinophagaceae; genus Chitinophaga; species Chitinophaga filiformis. The sequence continues at coordinate 6,864,246 of NZ_CP095855.1, read as the reverse complement.
GAAAAAGGCAGGTATCTGTTTCGGTAATTCACCTGCTTATACCGGGATCAGGTTTAATGTGATGAACAGAAGGATCAGCACATTAAATGGGTTCGATTTTACATTGCTTGACGATGACCAGGAAGGAACGAGCAATGGCCTTTCAGTGGGTATTATTGCAAAAGCGCAGCATCGGAATAATGGTCTTTCCATTGGAGGGATCTTTAATGCTTCGGACATAGCAAACGGAATAATGGTGGGACCTCTTATCAGTGCAGTGGGTAGGTTGAATGGAATAGGAATTGGGAGTGTGTTGATTCCCGATACATTGAATGGATTGGTGGTTAATACAGTATTGCTGGACAGACATCTCGCTGATTCGGTGCAAAGCGTTATCAATGGGGTGGCGGTGTCCGTTTTCAGAATAGATGTTGGCAGGGTGAATGGAATAGCTGTTTCCATATATAATCGTGCTCAGGCCCACAAGGGGCTTTTTGTCGGTGCTGTTAACAGGACCTCCCGCTTGAAAGGTGTACAAATAGGATTATACAATGTGGCTTTAAATAATCCCAGGGGATTGAGACGATTACCCTTTATCAACATGCATCTTGGGAAATAATATAAATTAATAAAAGAAAAACCTATACCGATGTCCACTTCTTTAACGCTCTTTTTTATAGTGTTTTTCCCTGTATTGGCCTGCGCTGAAACTGATTCACTATCGTCAAAATATGTTAGCATTGGATTAAAAAAGGCAGGTATCTGTTTCGGTAATTCAACTGTTTATACCGGTTTCAGGTTTAACCTCATGAACAAAAGGGTGAGAACATTAAACGGATTCGATCTTAGCTTGCTGGATCTGGACGAGGATGATAATAGAACGAGTAATGGTGTTTCACTTGGTGTTATCTGTAAAATGCAGGCTCAGAATAATGGCCTTTCTATTGGAGGTCTTTTGAATGCTGCAGAGCGCCAGAACGGTGTAATGCTGGCGGCTATTATGGGTGGAGGAAGCAGGCTGAATGGAGTCGGGGTGATGGGAATGATGATGGCCGATACGGTGAACGGACTGGCAATCAGTGGCTGGTTAACGGGTAATAAATATATTGGAGGGGCTGGACAAAATGTCGTCAACGGGATGGCATTGACCCTGTTTGTTGCAGACATTGGTGAGGTAAGAGGGGTAGTGGTTGCTGCATGTAACCTGTCAGAGTCACATAAAGGACTTGCTGTTGGTGGCATCAACAGGACCTCCCGGTTAAGGGGCGTACAAATAGGGTTATTCAATGTGGCATTGAACAATCCCAGGGGATTAAGGAGACTACCTTTTATCAACATGCATCTGGGTAAGTAGGATAATACACCAGCCTGCTGGTATTCAAACAATGATCCCGTTCATATAACTGAAAAAAAGGGCGTGTCAGATAAGCAATGACACGCCCTTTTTTATGCTAATATCCCGGGTTCTGTGTAACCCGTGGATTACGGTCTATCACATCCTGGGGAATCGGATTGAGATACATCTTCGGAACGAATACATGCGGATGATTCAGCGGCACTGCTTCATACTTCCATACACCGCTGTTGTTTTCCGGAACGGTGTTCGAGATCTTCATGCCATGCCGGTCATGGATCAGCACTTGTTCTGCCATTTTCCAGCGGATGAGGTCATAGAAGCGTTTGTTCTCAAAACATAATTCCACCCGTCTTTCCTGCTGAATGGCGGTACGCATCTCGTCCTGGCTGAGTGATGCAGGCAAGGCCGGAAGACCGCCTCTTATACGTACCTGGTTAACGGCATCATATACACTGGCATCTGGTCCTACGGCTTCGTTCTGCGCTTCCGCATATCCCAGCAGCATCTCCGTATAACGGTAGTAAATGAAGTTCGCGCCGCTGATAGTGCCTCCACCAGGTCTTACCAATGGGTTTAGCCTTTTCTTGAAATAATAACCGGTATTGCTCACATCATCTGTTCCAAAGTCTATCTGGTTCTTCGACGGACGTACCTTGTCGATACGGGTATAGATCGTATCCTGTTTATCCATCCAGGTCATTTTATAAGGTGCGCCATCATACACGATCCACTGGTAGAACCTGGGTTCTCTTCCTACATAAGGATTTTGAGGATCGTAACCTGATGTGGGATCTTCAATACGCTTGCCATTGGCCATCCTGAACTGGTCTACCAGCTCCTGTGTGGGATTGTAATTGCCCCAGGTATAATAAGCGCCATTGATCCATACAGGACCACCATATTGTTCAAAGGATGATCCCATGGTAACAGCCACTACCTGGCGGTCCCACAGTACTTCACTGTTGTATTCATTGGCTTCATACCACAATGCGGAAAGGTCGGGAAACAATCCATAAGGATGCCCGTTACCATATTGATCGATGAATTGTTTGAGCGTAGCTGCAGCAGCAGCCCACCTGCCGGCATCAAACTGACCATAGCCTGCTACGTGATGCGGATCGGCCCCGGCCGCGGGTTGGGCAGCATTGAAGGCAGGACTGGCAGCATATAGCTGTACCCATCCTTTTAAGGCCAATGCAGCGCCTAAGGTGGCACGGCCGGCATCTGCGTCTCCGTGGTTGTATTTGGTGGACAGATTGCCATTGCGCACCACCGTATCGAGATCGCTGACAATGAAGTCTACCGTTTCAGCAAATGTGCTGCGGGGATAATAAAGCTGGCTGCTATCGCCATTGCTGCGGTCAGGTACACTGGTAATAATGGGAAGCCCACCCAGGTGCATCCAGAGTTCACTATAAAAGAAAGCCCGCAGGAAACGCGCTTCGTCCAGGCGTTTCTTCCGCCATGTTTCGGAAAAATTAGCCGCATAGGTATTCACCTTCGCAATAAATGTATTGCATTTCCTCACCGCTGTGAAAATAGCGGGCCAGTTAGTGAGATCTCCGGATCCGGTAATGCCGCCCCATACTGTATAGTCTGTGCCGGCAGGCGATACGATGCCCTGCTTCCAGTTGTAGGAGGTGTAGTAAAAACCGGCATCATTATCATCAGTAAAATTGTCCAGGTTCTCCGGCTGATTCCAGTAATTGGGCAAGGCGCCATAAACGTCGTTGAGAAAGATGTCGGCATTTCCTTCCGACGACCACTGGATGTCATCCGTCAGTTTTGTTTTGTCCGTATTCTCCAGGAAGTCTTTGGTACAGGAGAGGAACGGCAGCAATATGATGAGCAGTATGCAATATGTTATACGTTTCATAGTAAATCCTGTTAAACGTGATCTAAAAAGTTACATTCAGTCCGGCTACATATACCTTCTGATTAGGATAAGCCACCTCGCCGTCAGTATAGCCTACTTCAGGGTCCATAAAATTCAGCTTGCTGATGGTGAACACATTCTGTCCTGATACATACACCCGTACTGCCTGCATCTTCCAGCGCTGCGTCAGCTGCCCGGGCAAGGTATAGCCCAGCACTGCTGTTTTCAGGCGGAGTAAGGAAGTACTGGCCATCCAGAAATCGGAGGTCTGTGTATTGTTGGCGTAAGGCGACTGGTTAGCCCTCGGATATTTTGCGTCCTGGTGATTGGGCGTCCAGCGGTTGTTGTAATATTCGTACGCTGAGTTACTGTTGTTGTTGTTGAAAGGGATGGTCTGGAAACCCGCTATGTTAAAGCTGGACATGGCAGAGCCCTGGAAGAATAAGCTGAGCTCCAGTCCTTTCCAGGACGCCGTCGGCGTGAAACCATAGGTGATCAGGGGATAGGTGGGATTGCCGATATGTGTTTCATCATTGGCATCGATCTTTCCGTCCGGTTTCCCATCCGGGCCACTGAGGTCAGCATACTTAATATCGCCCGGATGCAGGTTACCGAACTGTATAACATTATAGCCATCTGCAGGATTGATAACACCATCGTTGTTTTTATCGTCAGCAGTAGTGAACAGCCCAAGCGCATGATAGCCGAATGGTGTGCCCAGTGCCCTGCCTGTACGGCTCCTGTTGGGGTTGTTGCGTGTAGCAGATGTCTCAAATATCTGCAGCATCTTGTTACGTGCATAGCTGAAGTTACCGCTGATGCCCAGGCGAAGGCCGTTGGCAAATTGATGTGTTGTACCGGCGGTGATCTCTATACCATGGTTTTGCATGATGCCCTCGTTCTCGTCAGAAAGACTGAGGCCGTATTCGATCGGTATTGTTACAGCAGGAGGCAGCAGCATACCGGTCCTTCTCTCACGGAAGTAATCCACTTCCAGGTCCAGTAATCCATTCCAAAGCGAGGCTTCAAAGCCTACATCTGTTTTGGTAGAGATCTCCCAGGTGATGTTCCTGTTGGCTTCGCGGGGAACGAAGGAGCCCTGCACCATGGAGCCATTGCCCCAGGCATAGGCATTGCCGTACAGGGAGTATCCCTGCAGGTACTGGAAGGAAGTACCTGCCAGGTTACCCGATTTACCCCAGGATCCTCTTAATTTCAGATAATTGATAAAGGGCAGCCGCTGCATGAAACTTTCGCCGGTCATCACCCAACCGAGAGATACGGCAGGGAAATATCCCCAGCGCTTGCCAGGAGCAAAATAGTAGTGGCCATCGTAACGGCCGGATGCTTCTACCAGGTATTTATTGGCATAACTATAACCTACGCGGTATACGAAACCGATCTGGCTACCGGTGGAAGAGGAGCCGCTGTTATCAAAATCATTCTTGTTAGAGCTACCCATACTGAGCTCGTCGATGTTTACTCCGAAATTGTTCCTGCGGGCAGAAAAGGCGCTCGAATCGCTGTCGCGCGCTTCTGCCACCACCAGGCCGGTGATGTCATGTTTACCGAATGTGCGCTTGTAATTCAGGTATCCCTGGTAAGTGTAGGTGCGCTGCTGTGCATATTCCTGGTTCAGCCAGGTATAGGAGGCCGCGTTACCTTCGGAAGTGGATACCTGCCTGGTATAAGTATAGGGCGTTGTAGAAAGGTTCTGTGAGTAGAAGTAGAACGGTGTATGCCAGCCTTTGCGGGTAGTCTGCATAGGGTCAAAACTGAAGCTACCCTTGATACTCAATCCGGGTATAAAGGGGAGTTCCTGGTTTACCGCAATGGTGGACAGCATCGTGCTCTTATTGTCCCGCTGGTACCCCGCTTTCAGGATGCCGATGGGAGAGTTACCTGCAAATTCACCCCAGAGGCCATTGCTGTAACGCAGGTTGGCGATGGGAATGAATTTGTAGCCACTGCGGAACAGTATGTTGACCGTGGTGGCAGCATCCACTGTACGCGTCTGCTGGACGGCGCCCAGCAGCGATATGTTGACAGTAGTGGTTTTTGTAGCCTGTACATCCAGGTTGACTGCATAGTCATAGCGTTGATATTTCACCGGGTCGAACATCCCTGCCTGGTTCAGGTAGCCCAGTGACACAAAATATTTCATGTAAGGGGAGCCGCCACTCATTTGCAGGGTGTAATTCTGCATGGGCGCATGCATGCGTACAAGATCTTTGGTATTGCTGATAGGATATTTGTCGGGATCTTTCGCATTCAGCTCCCCGTACTGATCGATGAGCGTCTGGGCGTATGGCAATTGCGTACCTGTCGGATTCTCATTCAGGTAGGCTTCGTTGTGCAGGCGCATATAATCCTGTGCATTCAGCATCTCAGGATAATAAGTGGGTGTCTGTACGCCGTAATACGCGTTGAGCGATAACTGGGGCGGGCCGTTTACACCCTTTTTTGTCGTGATGAGCAGTACCCCGTTGGCGCCGCCCAGGCCATAAGGCGCTACGGCAGCAGCGTCTTTCAGCACTGTTACGGAAGCAATGGAGCTGGCGGGTATTTCATTGATGTTATTGCGGATGATACCATCTACCACGATGAGCGCTCCGTTGTTGCCCGTAGTAGCGATACCGCGTATATGAATATCAGGATTATCCGCTCCCGGCCTGCCGCCATTCGGGCGCATACTCACGCCGGCCACTCTTCCTGCCAATGAATTGGAAATATTGGGCACTGTCGATTTAGCCAGCTCTTTGCCACCTACTGATGATATGGCCGCAGTAGAAGACACTTTTTTCTGTGTACCATAGCCGATCACCAGTACTTCATTCAGTCCGGCGGCGCTTTCGGTCAGCGTGATCTCCAGCGTGTGGCGGCCGCCGAGGGCAATTTCCTGCGACTGGTAGCCCATGTAGCTGATCTCCAGGATGGCTTTATCGGGTTCCGGCACCGGCAGTTGAAAGGTACCGTCTTCTTTGGATACCGTACCGCTGGTACCGCCTTTAATTTTGATCGTAACACCGGCAAGGAATTCTCCTTTGGTGTTCCTGACAATACCTTTCAGGACAGCCGCCTGCTGCGTGGAACGGGAACCCGCTGCATACCATGCATGCGCCGTTGCCCGGCTGCTGATCAGTAATATAAGCAACAGGAGTGGGCACAGTCCCTTGCACAGAGGGGCGCCCCATTTGTTTGGTTTCATATGTTTTTCATTAAACGATGGAAGAATACATGCCGGTGCCCTGGGTTGTACCCGGAATGTGTTTTCAGGTCAGGAAATGTACCAATAGGGCTTTTCCTGCATAACATGGAATTAGTTGTGTAGCAATGTTCAGGTCATAACAGTGTTTTCTTTGGTTGATGAACGATAATAAAATAACTGGTAATCAATATCCGGTGGATTGTTTATATACAGAATATATTGGGCTTCGCTTTCTCTCGTGGGTTATCTTCCTTGCCGGGTCATTGTTGTCTTTACAGGTTAAACCGGATAAAGAGTGTTGAAATGACAATATAAATTAAGTAAAAAAAATTGATAAGAGCATCCTAGTCCGCCGGGTATTTTTACGGTATAAGATGCTCTTATCAGGGGTCAGGTTACTATTTAATTAGATAGTTGCTTTTCAGGGATCAATCATCATCCTCATCTTCGCCTTCTTTCTTCACCAGGTTCACAAAAGCAGCCCGTTTTGGAGCAGGAAAAGGCGTGCCTTTCAGTCCGCTCCACAATACGGTGTTGAACTCCAGGTCGGGCACATTATCTTCCTTAGTAAGATCAAAATGTTCGGAACGGCGCTGCCATTCATTTACCGCCACATTCTTTTCCCGGAGGTCTACCTGTGCGGCTACCGACCGGAAAGGTGCATGACGGGCATCTGCTGAGAAACAATTCCACATAGGAGTGGCAGCAGCGTCGTACTGGCTCATGGGAGGGATACCGAGTATCAGTTCCATTGTGCGGAGCATGGAGGTGGTGGAATACATCGTGTGATCCACATATCCCTGTTTCACAAAACCGCCTGCTACATAGGCAGTGCTGCGGTGGGCATCTACATGGTCCGCGCCATTCTGTGCATCGTCTTCTATGATGAAGACCGCGCTTTCCTGCCAGATAGAGCTTTTACTGAGGTGTTCTATGAACAGGCCTACCGCCAGGTCATTATCGGCTACATGCGCCAGCGGCGACAGCTTGCCTTTACGCAGTCCCTCGGTATGGTCGTTGCCCATGCGAACGGTGTTAAAACGCGGTACCTGGCCGATGGACAGCAGGGAATCAAATTCCCTTTTCCACTGGTAGAAACGGGTGGTATCATAAGTGTTCATGTCCCAGCCGGTATAGTACGGACAGTAATGATCTTTCAGCACCGGGATATTAGGTTTGGAATTATCTGCAAATTCTCCATATGTACGGTAGCTGATACCTGCACGTTTACAATGGTCCCAGATGAACCCCTTAGGCGCATTGGCGATAGCCCGGTTGCCTTCTGAGTCGTAAGTGCCGCCACGGCCGCCATAGCTGGTAGGCCATGTTTTCTCCAGGTAATCGGTAGCATACCCCGCCATACTCCAGTTATGACCATCTGCGCTTACTTCCGCATCTACATAGAAATTGTCCAGCAATACAAATTCCCTGGCCAGCCTATGCTGATTAGGCGTGATCCGCTCCCCGAAAAGTACGAGGCTGGAATCGCCATTGCCTTCTTTCATATCGCCCAGCACCTGGTCGTAAGTGCGGTTTTCCTTAATGACATAGAACACATATTTGATAGGGGAGGACGCGCCGGTTTTCATGGGAATAGGATTGCCCGCTTCGCCGGCTGTAACCTTTTCTTTCTCTTTGGTATATGGTGTGTTTTTGTAGACCTGTTGTGAATAGATGGTCAGTTGCTGATCTGTTGGTTCCTGGATGATGCTCATCGTGCCTTTGAACAGTCCTGCGATATACTGTACTTCCTTCGGCCGGTTACTGTCTCCTGCCTGGTACGCTACATCCTCCTTTTTCCGCAAGGGATTAGGGCCGAATGGATTCGCCATAGACGAAAAGCCCTTGCCATTGGCTACATATATCTTCCTGCCGATCACTTTTACGTTGGTCGGGTACCATCCTACCGGAATGAAGCCTTTGCTCTTGCTGGCGCCTGGTGTACTGACGTCGAATACAGACAGGCAGTTGTTGTCCGCATTGGCGATATAGATCGTTTTGCCGTTCTCGCTCAGCGCCAGGGCATTGGTGGTGGAACCATTAGGGGCGTCAGGATAGAGCGCTGTATTCAGCGTTTCTATGACCGCATTTTTGGCGAGGTCTATCACTGATACGGAATTGTCGTTGGCATTGGCAACAAAGAGATATTTACCATTCTTCGACAGGCACAGATCATTGGGATTGTCGCCCACTTTGATCTCCCCGCTGAAGGCATGCAGCCTGGTATCGAACACCAGCACTTTATCACATCCCCAGCAGGTGATATACAGCAGTTTTTTATCGCGGGACAATAAGCAGTTATATCCTTCTCCACCCAGCGGCAATTGTTTTACAATGTGCTTTGTAGCAAGATCTATCACATACAGGGAATTGTTTTCCTTCGTCAGCACATACATCAGTTTCCGGCTGTCATCTATCTCAATACCGGAGGGAGAGATCTTTTCAGGCCATTTGGGCCCAAGGATAATACTATCCTTTAGCAATAGCTTGCCCATCTGCACAGCGTATTGCAGAATGCGGTTATCATTTCCGCCGGAAGCATACAGGTTGTTGCCATCGAGGCTGAACTTTAATCCGAACCAGCTTTTCGGGATCACTACTGCATCTGTTACCTGCTGTGACTTTACGTCAATGAGCTGTATGCTCTGAACGCTTTGCCCGTTGTTGGTAACCGCCATGTATTTCTTTGAAGATGACACGGCAATGTTCAGGGGAAGATCTCCCAGTTGTAAATGTTCACCTACAGGTGTCAGCGTCCAGCCATTGGGAAGATGAACAGCGCTGGCTTCCAGTTGAGCCGCTGTTTGCGCAAAGGTGAGTGTGACGTCCAACAACGCAATTAAAAAAGCAACAATAGTCCTCATAGTTTCCAGTTATAAACCAGCAAGTTTGTAAAAATCGATATGGCGGTATGTTAAGTTACTGTTATCCTTCGGGATGGCCTATTTATACAGGTGCTGATCTTTGATATAGTCTATGCCATGCTGTTTGAGGTAATTAATACCATACTCGCTCAGGAAGTCGAATAAGGGCGATAAGGACCTGCCCGTTGGCGTAATATTATACTGCACCCGGTAAGGCTTCAGGGAAAGTACTTTCTTTTCGATAAGCTGATCTCTTTCCAGTTCCTTTAGTTGCTGTACCAGCATCTTTTCTGAAATGCCCGGTAAATTATCCCTTATCTCACTGAAGCCTCTGTCGCTGAAAATATTGAGATGGGAAAGGATCAGTATCTTCCATTTGCCGCCGATAAAGCTCAGCGTTACATCAACAGGACAGGTGTATGTTTTGTTATGTAGTTTGATCATTGGCGTATAAATTCAGATGATAAAAACTGTTGTTGCCGGGCTTACTTTTTGGTAAGTTATTGCCGGATCCGTTAAAATGTGGCAACTTGGGGCCATGAAAATGCTATCCCATCTTATCGCCATTTGTTGCCTGTTTATAATGGCTCCATCCTTTGCACAAACTAAGAAAAAAAATATGGAAGACAACAAAGACTACAGCGTTGAAATTATCAGGTACAATATTTCTGCATCCGATCATGCTGCGTTTGAGAAGGCTTATCTTGATGCAGGGAATTTGCTGGAGGCATCTCCTTATTGTAAGGGGTATAACATTATCAAGGGGAGTGATGAACCGGATCATTACATCGTCACCATCTACTGGACATCAGAAGAAGATCATCTGCAAAAGTTCCGTAAAAGTGAGCAGTTTGCAGGATTTTTTCAGCTTGTTAAACCATTTTATAGTAATATCGCTGAGATGAAACATTATCATCCACCACTGGTGAACTGGAAAAGATAATAAGTAAGGAAGCTATATGAATACTATACCCACCTTGTATGAATGGGCCGGAGGAATGCCCGTATTTGAAAAACTGACAGACCGCTTTTATGCAAAGGTATTACAGGACGAGCTGCTGGAACCTGTGTTCAGGCATATGTCCAAAGAGCACCAGCTGCATGTGGCCCACTTTATTGCAGAAGTGTTTGGTGGTCCTGCATTTTACAGCACCCATGAAGGAAGCCATTTCCGCATGATACAAAAACACATTGGCAAACACCTGACTGAACAACATCGTAAGCAATGGGTGAAACTGTTGGTTGAAACGGCGGATGAGCTGGGACTGCCCGAAGATCCTGAATTCAGGTCTGCCTTTATGGCCTACCTGGAATGGGGCACCCGCCTGGCAGTAATGAACTCCAATCTGGCTGATATCAATATGAATACAGATGAGCCTATGCCTAAGTGGGGCTGGGGAGTGCCCGGCGGCCCTTACCAGCCTTAAAAAGGCGGTACATTATACGTTTCTTCTTTTCAGTTTGATAATTGTACGGAGTTGTTCATGCCAGCTGATAATATTGCCTATCAGGAAATATTCCTTGAGGTCTCTTTTAATACTTTTTCGCATGACCTTTTTCACTACGTCCTTATCCACTTCACCCACTTCATTTACGTGGGTAAGTAATTCCATTGACAGTAAGGCTAATAATGCACCTATCAGGAACAGGAAGTTCCACTGATGGAGAGATACCAGGCGACCTACCTTGGTAATACCGGGAGCACTCCATTGTGCAGTGATCAGCAGGCTCCTGCTGCTGAAATAGTCAGCCAGTATACCACCCACCAATGGGCCTAATGAGGAAAAGAAGGCGGTGATGATATTCTTTACTGACAGATACACAATGGCATCTTCCCGGGGCGCCAGTTTCAATCCTATATTGGTAAGTGAGAGGTTAATACCTGCGGTGGAAATACCTGTGAATATATGAATGCCTGCAAGCAATACCAGGTTAATATAGAGATTGGTGTAGATCCCCACAAAACACCATGCAATGATACATACAATGTAGATAGGGGCGCTCAGTGCTATAATGGTTTTATTGCTGTACCGGTCGGCAAAGGTGCCCCACACGCGTATGGTCATAATACTTGACAGCTGGCTGATGATAGAAAGAATAATGATATAGGAAATAGGCAGCCCCATCGCTTTCATCATAAATACGGTAAAGAAGGGAGTTGCTATGTTCAATGCAAATACCCAGGCGGAGTTAAATGTCAGCAATCTGCGGAAATTCTTATCTTTTAAAGGCTGCTTAAATAAGGAAAGGATATTTGCGCTGGATAGATATGATTGAGGCTCCGGCGCCCATGACAATACATATCCTCCGATGGTGCCCACGATGCCTGCAATGATGAAGAAAATAGCATATACCCGCAGCTCAAATTCCGGATACCTGCTTTTGACAAAGTCCAGCAATACGGCCAGTACAATACTTAATACCACATCCAGTATTTGGTTATATCGGCTGCGCCGGGAGAAGTAATCGCCCAGCATATTTTCCGGAATGAGGTCTTTCATCCAGGAGTTCCAGGCAGGACCGGCAATAGATCCGAACAGGTAGTAAAAGAAAAGGAAGAAAATAAGAACGCTGATGGAGCTGCCGGCAAACCAGATGGCGCTGAGGCCGATACAAACCAGGGGAAACCTGGCCAGGAAAGCGCAGAACACAGCAATGGCCCGCCGGTTGTTAAACTTGCGGACAAGCCCTATTGATATGAGTTGAAAAATATTGGTAAATGTCGGCAATGCTGCCAGTATCCCGATCTGAACATTATTGGCGCCCATCAGGAGCGCCATCGCCACGAGGAAGGCGCTACCGGTAAAAGTAGTCATCATTTCCGAAGCAAGCCCGTCCCATATCACTACATTCATTCCCCTTCGGACTTCACTCTCCGTTAGTACTTCTTTCGGTTTTAAATTCATAAGTCCGCTGTTAAAGTTTCAGTACGTTCCAGCGTCTATTACAAATTTCATTCCCGGAGTACCAATGAGTTAAGGCCGGCATCGTTGAAACGACACCGGCTTTTGATAAGCCTATTTTTTATCCACAACCAAATTGACGACAGACATTGGCGGCAATGCGATCTTTACGCCATTGCCGGTGCTGGCAGCATATGCCTTCAAAGTAGTGTAAGCAGCAGGACCGCCTGCAATACCTGAAGGGCCTGCGCCATTTATAAATACCTTGCGGGAGAAGCCGGTGCTGCCTTCTCCGCCGTTTAATACATACCAGTAAAAACGGGCGCCGGGATTGAAATTCTTAAAGCTAAGCGCTACGTTCTGCGTCATCGCCCCCCGGTTCACCAGCGTGACAGACACTTCTCCGGAACTAAAGGTGGATGCGTATGCATTGATGTTGGCACTGCTGTCAGACACCGTTGCATTGATGCACCTGTCGCCCAGGAATTTTTGCAGGAAATACTGGTAATAGAAGGCCGGTCTGGGCGACCATTGTGTTTCGCCGGAAGCAGATTCTCCCTGGCTGAAAAGCCCCATGTCGTTACCATTTTCCCAGGCATTGGCAAGGTCCCAGCGACTGGCCATGCCGAACTTGTTTTTCATCAGTTCTCCCCACACCATTACCGCGTGCATGCCTGCCACCTGCGATACCATTTGTTGCGAGCCTACTGCGAAGATGTTCCATTCAGTCAGCGCTATTGGTTTCATAGCAGCGCCATTGCCCGAAATGGAAGACGACAGATAATCGTATATCGCCTTCGTAACAGTGCCTGCAGAGGCAAGTACTTCCTGCGGATTTGAATTGGTATTGTAGGGTGTAAAATAGCTGTGCACGATAAAGTAATCTGCCGCGGCCCCTGCCTGTTGCAGCACACCGCTGTTCCACTGTTTATCTACATCATTGGCCCAGAACGCGGGTTCATGTTCCAGCAACTGTGCGCCTATATAGATCGTTTTACCTTTTTCAGCAGCTGCTTTACGCATCGAGTCTGCAAATACTTTATAATGGCGGCCGTACAATTGTCCGCTGACCAGTGCCGGCTGCCCGTCCTTGTTCTGCGATACATCTATCCTGTAGCCGGTCTGCCAGTTACCATTGCTTTCATTGCCTATTTCCCAGTACTTCGTGCGCCCATTGTCATACCTTACCCAGTCAGCTGCCAGGTGAGCGGCTGCAGCAACAGGATCGGCGCTGGTGCCGTACCGCGCATAGCCGTAATTGACAGTGATGATACCTTCATTGCCCGTCAGCTGTAACATCTTGTAATAGTTGTCGACAGACAGGCTCCAGCTAAGCGTAGTACCGCCATACCAGTACCCCGGGTCGGTCTGATATCCATCCGCATTCAGGACCTTGGCGGGTGCATCAGCTGGGGGATTGCCCGGCTGCCTGTTCCAGAAATAGACACTGCTGATGTTGCCGCCGGGAAACCTGATAATGCCGGGATGCAGGTTAGTCAGATGTTCCATCAGTACAGGCTCTGTTACTATCTGGCTCATGTAGGGATTACTGTTGTTGCCAAATAGTGCGGGAGAGATCTTGGTCAGTACAACGGAAGCGTCTACATTTACTGCGTACGTCGTTGAAGAAGGAGGCGTTGCTTCGGTGTAAGCGGGCGCTGTGAAATTCTTTGGCGCCCAACGGTCCTGGAAGAATCCTATACTGGCTGCCACTGAAGGGTCATCGGGCTTTACGACTACGCCGCTTGTATCAGTGCCGTTATTTTCATCGTTGTATTTTTCGGTGCCATTCTTGCTGCATGCTGTTGCTATCAATATTCCCATACACATCGAACAGATAGCTGATATTCTCTTCATCCGCTAAGTTTTATTCATGATACTTTAAGACAGGCCCACGAAATTGCTTCCGCGGACCTGGTCTTTTCCCGGTAACTAACTAACATCTTCTATCTGACCTTGATAATTCTGAAATTGTCGAAAGCAGCATTGTATACATCAACAGGAGCATCTTCTGTGATAAAGCGATAACCGAATGCTACAACACCGCCGGGTTTCAGCAGATCTCCCATGGTCACAGCACCTGCACCTGTTCCTTCCTTACCATCGGCTGCTGCCTTAAAGGCACTTAAATTGATCGTAACGGTTACCCATTTATCGTCTGTATCAAATTTGCTGTTGGCTGCGCCTGACCAGGGCATGAAGCGGTAAGCGTAGTTATCGCCGAAGCGGATCAGGTTAATGCCGGCAGTCCACGGTTCCTTCGTGTTGATCTCAAACTTCAGGGCGTAGTTGGAAGCCTGTTGTGTCATGATGTCTGCAGTGAACATGGTGTTGATATCGGAGAAATTGCCGGAACGGTTGCCGTTCCACCATGCCCCGTCGTTTGCGCCTACACCACCGAAGATGTTCTGGAGGTAGCTTCCCCTTGTACCGGGGAAGAGTGTTGCATCGTTTGTTCTGTTAGCGCCCCACCATCCCCAGTTGAACACAGGCGTTTCTCCTGTTTCACCGGAATTGGTCAGGTTGCTGATTACATCACCGCTTTCGTGGTCGTTTAAAGGTCCGTCAGACATAGTGCTGCCATATTTTGCATGGATCACCAGTCTGCCGGTATCTGTGCCCAGGTCTGGCATGATCAGCCCAACCCTGGTGCCTGCTTCGTTGGCCGCAAATGCAGTAACCTCTCTGCCGCCGGGGAAAACGATCTTGTCAATGAGCCAGAGACTGGACCCATAAATGATCAGGGAATCGCCGGCAAGTGCATTTTCGTTCGAGATAGCTGCAATGGATGGCGGTGGTATGTCTACAACAAAAGAGTAGGCGGTTTCACCATGTGTGGTCACAATACGGATCGTATTGGGAACATGCGGATCTGTTGCTTCTGTCGGTGCATTGTCGGGTATAGTGATGATCAGGCGTGTATCGGTGTTGTATGTCGGATTAAAGTATGCACTCTTCCCGTTGAAATCTACCTGCGTGATGCCGCCCAGGTTCTGACCTGTGATCAGTATCAGCGTACCCGGTAAAGCCCTTACAAAGGCGCTGTCCTGTTTGGTGGAATCCAGCAGGGTAACGCTGCTGACAATAGGCACACCTGAATGGCTCTCATCTTTTGAACAGGATACGAACAGGGAAAGCGCCACCGGCAGGATAAAGAAAAGTACCCATTTCATATTTCTGATAGTGGCTGATATATAGTGAGTCATAACGTATTCTTTTTTAATTAAAACTTGTATGGCACCGGTGGTTTTCTCAGGTTTGGCGCTGCTGTCATTTCCGCGGCAGGGTAGGGCAACTGGAAGTTGCTTTCTGTTACGGGGTAGAATGCAGGCGTATCTGATGTAATGGTCCAGGAAGTAGCATTGGTAGCTGCATTGGCAACGATCCTGTATGTGCCCCTGTTCTGGTTGTTCAGCAGGGCGATCGCTTTTGAAGGATTATAATAATGCAGTCTTACGATATCATACCATGCCTGTCCTTCCATGGCCAGTTCCAGTCTTCTTTCCACATAGATATCATCCCAGGTGATGCTGGTCTTTGCTGGTACACCGGCCCTGGTACGTACTGCATTGAAATACTGCAGCGCTTTGGCGTCGCTGGTAGATGGTGAATTACCCAGTACTGCTTCTGCATATACCAGGTATACATCTGCCAGGCGAAGCATATAGGTGTTCATCTCGGTATGCTGTTGTGTTACTTTGCCATCATTGTCTTCAGGACGTCCTACCACATACTTCTTCACCCAGGCCCTGGTATTGTATCTTTCCGTGCCCACAAAATTCCATGGCACCTGCAGTTCCTGTATGATCTTTTTACCAGGATTGTTAGGATCGTCTACTGACTGATGAATGTAGGAGTAATGATCGCCGGGGAACATAAATGTACCTTTACGGCGTTTGTCGTCAATCCTGTACAACTGCAGCTGGTCCAGCGATGCACCCAGGTCGCCGCCCCATCCGTCTCCGAAACCTGTTATTTCAGAACCGAAAGCGAGGAAGGCCTGTACACTGTTCTGCGTACCCCAGTCGCCATCATATTTCCATTGTAATGCGAACAGGCTTTCAGAATTGTTGTTGTTCTTCATCATGAACAGGTCTTCATAATTGCTCATTAAAGCAGCGCCACTGTTCACGATCACATCATTGGCGTACCATGCTGCACTGTCCAGGTCTGACTGATTGCGGGAACCGGATATACCGGCACGTGTGAGGAATGCCTTCGCCAGCATGCCTTCTGCTGCCCATTTGGTGAGACGGCCTTTCTGAAGTGGTGCAGCAGGCAGACTTTGCGCAGCAAAACGCATGTCGCGGATGATGAACTCCCATACAGATTCTATGGTGTTCCGCGTGATGGAAGTATCGGTGAGCAGTACGTTATTGTCCACGATGATGGGAACAGGTCCCCAGTTCTGTACCAGGTAGGAATAGGCCAGTCCTCTCATGAAACGTCCTTCTGCAATACCTGCCTGTTTAACATTTTCAGGTACGCTGGAAGCAGTGTATTTGGTGAGGTTGTTGATCACCATATTAGACTGGGCAACAACATTAAAGAAAGCCGTCCAGGAGCTGTATACTTCAGGCGTTACGTCTGTTGTCTGCATCCTGATATTATCCACCTGGTAAGACCCCGACATGAGAACTCCGGCCCTGCCGTCTCCGATACCATGAGATGCCTTGTCATTGTAGGCAAACCATACGATGTTGTACAATGGCGCAGTACCAGCCAGCACCTGGTCGGACGATTTATAGAAGTTTACGTCAACGATCGCATCTTCCGGTGGCCTGTTCAGGAAATCCTTACTACAGGCTGACAGCGCAACCAGGCATATAAACGTGATGAGGTATTTATTATAGTTTCTCTTTTTCATGGTGATTGTTTAAAGGCTCATTAAAAATCAACAGCTACACTTGCAGAATATAACCTGGTTAACGGATAGCGGCCGGCGTCCACACCGATCAGCTGACTGTTTAACTGTACTTCTTTTCCAAGATAGGCGCCCACTTCAGGATCGTATCCTTTATACTTTGTGAAAGTGGCCAGGTTCTGTACGCCTGCAGATAAGCGGACGCTTCTTACTACAGACTGATGCCTGATGAGTGAGGATGGAATGGTATACCCCAGTTGCACATTTTTGATCCTGATATATGAGCCGTCTTCTACGAAGAGGTTAGTGAAACGGTTGCCGTTACCATTTACATCGTTACCTACAATTCTCGGCACCTTTGTACCGGGATTCAGTAATACTGTTTTGCCGCCTTCGTCGGAGATGCGTGCATAGCCGAATGATTCCTGCAGCAGGTTGCGGCCCAGGTTGATGTTGTTTGGATTGGTAGTTTCAAAACGCAGGTAGTTGAAAATGTCATTGCCCTGTACGCCGGTCACCAGTATGCTGAGATCAAATCCTTTATAGGAGAAAGTATTGGTAAAACCGAATGTCAGCTTGGGCCATGGATTACCGATATAGGTCTGGTCGCGCGAGTCGATGATCTTGTCCCCGTTAAGGTCTTTGTATTTCACATCTCCAACCCACACACCACCATCTTTTGATACCGGTAAGCGGGTACCATCCGATTGTGCAGGAATGGCGCTGTTGTTGATCTCATCTACAGACTGGAACAATCCATCGGAAATGTAACCGTAGAACTGCCATGGCGCGATGCCTATTGCAGAGCGTGAGGTGAAGTTATTCATGTACCAGGCAGAGCGGGACAGGAAGGCTGCATCTGAATAGAACTTGGTGATCTTGGTTTTGAAGGAGGAGATGTTGAAGTTTGATCTCCAGGAGAAACCGCTGCGATTATCGATATTCACCGTATTCAGCGTAATACCGAAACCTTTGTTCTGCATGGCGCCGATATTCACTACAGGAGGATTGATAGCGCCTTCGCCCTGTGTACCCATATAGGCAGGGAGCGGGTTAGGCATCAGCAGGTTGTTTGTTTTCTTGATATAGTAGTCGCCTTCCAGCTGTATCCTGTCTTTCAGTACGCTCAGGTTAAAGCCGATGTTCTTTGTTTCGGTCGATTCCCATTTAAGGCCTGCGTTACCATATTGCCCGGTGCGGAAGCCTGCGCCCCATGGCGTGGTTACGGCAGTCAGGGAAGAGTATTGTGCGCCGCCGCTGCCATTGTTACCGGTAGTACCAATTTCAGCGCGGATCTTCAGTTCATTGATAAATGGCAGCTCTTTCATGAAGTTTTCGCCGCTCAGTCGCCAGGCAACAGACACGGAAGGGAAATAACCCCACCTGTTGTCTACACCGAAGTTGGAGGAACCATCTGCCCTTCCCGCCAGTTGCAGGATGTATTTATTATCGTAGGTGTAGTTGATACGACCGAGGTAAGACTCTAACGCACCTGAACTCTTATAGCTGCCGGTGGTTTGTCCTAAGGCGTCGCCCAGGTTCAGGGAAGGAATATCATTGCTGGCAAAACCGACACGTTGTGCAGAGAAGCCCTGGTTGTTCCAGGCCTGTGCTTCGTGGCTCACCATCACGCTGAAACTGTGTTTGCCCAGGTCCCTGTTGTATTGCAACAGTTCGTTGAGGTTCCAGTAGAAATTCCTGTTGTTGCTGATGGCCAGCGAAGCTTTCTCATTGACATTGTACCCTAAGCGGTAGGTAGGCGTGAATTTGCTGCCATCGGCATATTCAAAGTTGCCATTGAAGCTGGTGCGGAAGGTCAGTCCCTTGATGATATTTATTTCTGCACTGGCTCCTCCCAATCCGCCGGTACGTTTATAATCATTGCGTACCAGGTTGGCGATCGCTACAGGATTGAGCGGTGCATATTTTGCGTTGCCGCCATATTCGTTTTCCGTAGCGCCACCCCAGCTGCCATCCGGGTTTTTCACAGGAATATTGGGCGCCAGGTTGATGGCGTTCCTAACCACGTCCTCACTGGTGGCAGACAGTTTTTCTTTTGTCTGGTAGAAGTTCAGTGAGGTGCTCAATTTCAGCCATGTAAATGCCTGGTTGTCCAGGTTGAGGCGGAAGGAGTAGCGGTTGAAATTGGAGCCGACGGCCACACCATCCTGTTTGAAGTATTCACCCGACATGTAATAAGTGGTCTTGTCGGAGCCTCCGCTCAGGTTCACCTGGTGTTTCTGCAGGGGGGCTGTTTTAAAGAGTGCGTTCTGCCAGTTGGTGCCTTGTCCTAATACGCCGGGATTCTGGAACTCAGGCGTAGGGGTGCGGTTCAGCAGCCGCGCAATTTCATTGTTCATTTCAGCAAACTGCGAGAGGCTCATGGTGGTGATGTCGTCGGGTTTGTCCTGAAGGGTATAGAGATAATTGTAGGACAGCTTCACCTGGCCGGACTTTCCTCTTTTGGTAGTGATCAGCACCACTCCATTGGTAGCACGGGAGCCATATATCGCGGTGGCGGAAGGTCCCTGCAGGATGTCGTACGATGCAATGTCTGCCGGATTGATACCCGCCAGTGCATTCACAGAGCTGGTATTGCCATAAGACACGGTAGACGGCTGGATCTGTACCCCATCCACTACGTATAAAGGCTCATTGGTGCCGCTGAGGGTATTCACCCCCCGGATATTTACGGAGATCCCTCCACCCGGTTGCCCGGAGTTCTGGGTTACGTATACACCGGCTGCACGGCCCTGGATGGCCTGGTCGATGGTCGTATTGATGGTACGGTCTGCGTCAGCAGCGCTGATAGATACCTGGGCGCTGCTCTGGTCCCTTTTCTTCATGGTACCATAACCTACCACGACTACGTCGTTCAGCTTGCGGTAGTCGTCTTCCAATGAGACGCTGACAGTGCCGGAATTGCCTGTCTTGACGTCCCGGGGCATAAAACCCATAGAGGCAATACTGATTACCTGGCCGGGAGCTGCCTGAATAGTAAAATGTCCTTTGTCATCAGTTGTGGTTCCTTTTTTTGTCCCCTTAATAATAATGGAGGCGCCCGGAACGGGGTTGCCTGTTTGTCTGGAGGTGACTGTTCCGGAAACAGTCCGTTCACCGCCGGATTGCTGCTGTGCCCGGGCTGGCATACTTAAAGCCCAAAAGAAGATCATGGCCCATACCATCAGGTATGATCTTCCAGTCATACTGGCTCGTTTCATAGCGTGGATATTAAATGTTTAAATGAATGCGCGATCTTTTGATTTTGGTTTGTCAAATAACGGCATGATGTCCCTCATAACGATAGGATAAAAGTATCGTTATGAGGGGAAAGCGAGGGTTGTACAATGTTTATTAAATTGGATAAAATGTTGCAGCAGGGGTATCAAATGTTACATGGATGGGTATAGCTCTTTGCAGGGGCCTATTTTCTCATGCAGGCAACGTAGGCGGAGGGCAGCATGTTGTAGGCCATTTTAAAGTATTTGGTGAAGTATTTAGGATTGTTAAACCCGACCTCATAGGCGACCTCTGTCACGTTCATTTCAGTTTTTGACAGCAACTGGGCCGCTTTTTTGAGGCGTACGGTGCGGATGAACTCCACCGGCGTTTGTCCCGTGAGGGAGAAAATACGCCGGTAAACAGATACCCGGTTCATACAAAGTTCCCGGCTGAGTTCTTCTACCGAGAAACCGGCGTTGGAGAGGTTCTTTTCCACAATCGCCAGTACTTTCTCCAGGAATTTCTCGTTAGGGGAGGGAACATGCTCTTCGTCCGCTGTTTCGGGGGCGCCGATAACATGTTTCACGAGGGTCTGTCTTGCCAGGAGGTTACGGATCCTGGACAGCATGATCTCGAAGTTGAAAGGTTTCACCATATAATCTGCCGCGCCGGTTTCCAGTCCTTTCAGCTGTTCTTCTTCGCCTGCCATGGCGGTGAGCAGTATTACCGGGATGTGGCGGGTGCGGTTGTCGTGTTTGATCTTTCCGCACAGTTCAACACCGTCCATAACGGGCATATTGATATCGCTCACCACCAGGTCCGGATGCCCGGACAGGGTCTTTTGCCATCCTGCGCCGCCATCGGCTGCCTCAATGATATTGAAATAGGCCTTCAGGTTCTCTTTCAGGTAGAAACGGAAGTCGTCATTGTCTTCTATGAGGAGGATGGTCTGTTTCCCGGTTGCCGTCTCATGCAGGTCGGCAGTGGCAGGGAGGAGCCCATCTTCAGGTGTGGATATGGGGACCGCTGATGCGACGAGAACAGGTTCTACTTGCGGGGCCTGTTCGCGGGATAGCTCAAAGGGCAGTTTCACAATAAAGCAGCTCCCCTTGTTCACCTCACTTTCTACAGTAATGGTGCCGTTACTGAGTTTGACGAATTCCTTCGTAATGGCCAGTCCGATACCGCTGCCCCGGTTTACAAAGCCGCCTGGCATATCGCTCTGGAAGAACTGTTCGAAGACCTTTTCATGTCGCTCCGGCGGAATGCCGATCCCTGTGTCTTTAACCCGTATTTCCGTCCAGGTTGTATCGCCGGTGGCACTTGTAGTCATTTCAACAGTTACCGTGCCTCCCTGGGGCGTAAATTTGAAAGCATTGGACAGGAGGTTGAACAGGATCCGTTCTATCTTATCGTGGTCGAAACTGGTATACAGCTGGCTGCAACTGCTCTGGTAGGAGAAGTTGATCCGTTTCCGCTCTGCCAGGTCTGTGAAAGAGCAGGCAACGTCCTTTATAAAACCGGCAATATCCCCTCTTACAGGGTCGAGTTTCAGCTCGTGCATCTCCATCCTCCGGAAGTCCATCAGCTGGTTGACGAGGTTCAGTAAGCGTTTGGCGTTGCGGTAAATGAGCTGGAACTTGTTCCTGTCGTCCTGTTCCTTTGTCTGACTGATGATCTCTTCCATAGGCGCCAATATCAGCGACACGGGAGTACGGAACTCGTGGCTGACATTTGTGAACAGCTTGATCTTCATCATATCCAGCTCGTGCATGCGCTGCGCTTCCTTTCTTTCCTGTTCAAGCACGAAGCGGGTATGGGCCCGCCTGATCACCCTTCTTCTCAGCAGCAGCAATATGGATACCACCAGTACCAGGTAGAGGACGTAGGCCAGGGGCGTTTTCCAGAAGGGTGGCTTGATGCGGATCTTCAGGGAAATACCTTCCTCGTTCCAGTAGCCGTCTTCATTGGCGGCTTTCAGTAAGAGGGTATAAGTACCGGGATTGATATTGGTGTAAGTGATACGTCTTGTCTTACCGTCGGTGGTCAGCCATTCGTTGTTGAAATTCTCCAGCTTGTAGGCATACTGGTTTTTGTCGGTATTGATGAAGTTTAAGGCTGCAAAATCAATAGAGAAATCATTCTCATTGTATTTCAGCACGATCTCTTTGGTCTCTGACAGGGATGCCGGCAGGATAACGCGGCGGCCCACCTTTTCATTGACCTCTACCGTCTTGTTGGACAGCTGCAGACCTGTTAATACAATGGCGGGCTTATTGGTATTTTGTGGCAGGGATGCAGGATTGAAGAGGTTGAACCCATCGGCGCCACCAAATATCAGTTCGCCTGAACGGAGCTTACAGGCGGCATTGACGTTGAAGGCTTTTCCCTGCAGGCCGTCTTTATCATCATAATTCCGGCAGCTGATGCTGAGCTGTCCGTCAGGACCTTCCTTTACCGCCACCCTGCTCAATCCGTTAGAGGTACTGACCCAGAGATAGCCCTCATTGTCTTCCAGTATGCTGATGATATTATTGTCGGGCAGCCCGTCTTTTACCGTAAACGACTTAAATGTCTGTGTGGCTTCGTCGAATACATTGAGGCCGGAACGCGTACCTGCCCACATGTGCCCATTCCGGTCGTAGAGCAGGGAGAACACATTATCATTGCTTAGCTGGTGGGTGGTGGTGAGATAATGTACAAAGATGCCTTTGGAATTGTCCAGTACATCAATGCCATAAGCGGTGGCTATCCAGAGATTCCCTTTTTTATCTTCCGCAAAGGCGGTGATGAAGTTGGAATGAACGGAAGCAGGTTGATTCACATTATTATGGTAGAAAATGCTGTTGCCGTGATCAAACCTGTCTAATCCGCCGCCGAGGGTACCTGCCCAGAAATTGTTACGCTTATCCCTGTATATTTTCCAGACGGTCTTGTTGCCAAGACTGTTGGGATTCTTTTCATTGTGCTGATAATGGGTGATCCGGCCTTTGTTGTAATAGTCCATTCCCCCGAAATAGTACCCGATCCACAGGTTGTCATGTTCATCCACGTAAAGGCTGACGATAACGTCTTTACTGATACTGTTGTCATCCGCAGGATTGTGTTGATGCCGGGTATATGTACCGGTGCTGCGATCGTAGTAAATAAGGCCGCCTCCATTGGTACCGATCCAGATATTTCCTTTTTTGTCTTCGGCAAAGCAGTTCACATCATTGTAGCTGAGGCTCTGTTTATCGCTCATGTTATGTTTATAGAGCGGGAATTTCAGCATGTTCTCTGTAAAATAACTGATACCTCTTTTATAGGTGCCACACCATACGATGCCGAAATTATCTTTGTAGAGTGCATAAATGGCATTTTCAGCAACGCTTTTAGGGTCTTCTTCCTTGTTCAGCAGGAAGCGGGAAGAGAAGTCGCTTTTATTCACCAGATTGACGCCTCCATGATCCGTGCCTATCCAGATGAGGTTTTTATCGTCCTGCACAATGCTGTTAACGATGTCGTTATTTAAAGCGCCGTTCCTGCTTGACAATTGCCTGACCGTTCCTTTCCGCGGATCGAGGTAGATGACGCCAAAGTCATTTTCCGGCATATAGATCCACATATCATCCTGTGCATCTATAAAGAAGCGCAGCGCAGCAGGTTGTTTTTCTATCAGGGGGATAATACGGTCGTTGCGGTAAACGATCCTGTTATTGCTGACATCCAGTTTTTCCACCCTGCCATTGGTATAGAGGATGGCCAGCCTGTTTTGTGCATCTTTCTTCAGGTCAGTGATGGTAATATTGCCCGAACCTGGAATGAGGATCTTGGTGGCATGCCCGGTACTGTCTATTTTGTACAAACCGCCTCCTGTATAGGAGACCCACCAGGTATTGCCTGTTTGTGCAACACTGTTGACATACAAGCCCGGCAGTCCTTTCCGCGACAACCATTTGGCCGCATCCGAGAATTGTTCCCTGACCGGGTCGTAGATATTGTCGCCGTTGCGGGTTTTGATATACAGGCGGTTATCCGGCGCGGGATAAATGCCCGTGATATAGTCATCGCTCAGGGAATTGGCGTCCCCTACGTTATGTCTGAATATCTTAAAGGAATAACCGTCATAACGGTTCAATCCGCTCATTGTTCCAAACCACAAAAAGCCTTTAGCGTCTTTGTAGATGTAATTGACCTGGTTGTGGGATAGGCCATTGTTCACATTCAAAGAAGAGAACTGGTAAGTAGGCTGTTGTGGATAGGCATAGCTCACCAGCAATAACAGTGGAATCAGTAGTAGTTTCATCAACATGGAATAGGCATCTGTACTCAATATAAATATAGCATTTTAAACTTACATATGGGCCGCTCTTAGTATGGTGAAGGATTTCTTTTTATAGGTATTATGATTATTTTTACTGCAAAGGCCGGAATACTCATTATTATTCATATACCTTTCAGAAAGCAATAGTTTAATTCTCAACATGACAAAAATGTCAAAATCACAATTAATCATCCCTGTACTTTTAGCGATTTTCTCTTTCAAATGTACCCCGAACACTCCTGATCAGGCGGTTGATGTGTATGCGAATGGTTTTCCGCCAATAAAAATGCTGGAGCCATCTTCGCAGACACAGTTTGTGCCGGTACTGGAGGCGCAGGCAGAAAAGGGGAAGAATATAATTTATGCGGTCAGTTTGGCTCTGGCGTGGGAGGAGTTAAAAAATCAAATAGGCAAACCTGAAAATTTGGAATCTGATGAACTGAAGCTGATGGAACAATCAGGAAGTTATAAAGGTGCGTTGGAGGTGGGTGAATATGTAAAGGATATTAAAGTGACAGAACAAAAGATAAGTGTACGTACCGCATTTGGGAAATCACTAAGCTTCCGCTATCCGATGGATAGTATAACATATAGTTTCGCATTTAATGGAGAGTCTGTAAGAGCGTTTGGGATGCCGTATTATTCAGAAACTATTGCATCCGAAATAGGAATTTTATACTATAAGAGTGATGATGAATTTATCATCAGTATATCCCTTGAACAGGAGGGCAATGAAATGATCTTAGCGAAGGGTTTCTCTCAGGATACTCGTTTAAGTACCACGCTGGAAAACATTTATGCTGCAATTGAGGCCGGAAGAAAGAGCGATACTGCTGCGACAGCTGCATGGAAATATGCTTTGAATGAATCTGACGAAGTGGTTATTCCCATAGTCAGTTTTAATCTGGGCAATAATTTCAGTGGAATCGAAAACACACACTTTTCAGTCGGGGATGAAGAACATAAAATTGTAAAAGCATATCAGCGAACCGCGCTGGTATTGAATCAATTCGGAGCTAAAATAGAAAGCGAAGCCGAAATGGTTGATTCTGCTGCTGCAATAGTAGACATGCCCGAAGCGCCAAAGCCAACTGTTAAACATTTGCTCTTTGATAAGCCTTTTGTAATGATATTAAAGAAAGATAAAGTGCGAAACCCTTATTTCATGATGAAGGTCGAAAACACGGCGTTGATGGCAAAAGTCTCCGCTTCTCCTGACAACGACAATAAATAAAAAATTCAATACATGAAGATTCTTCCGGTTATTTGTGCAGTGCTGGCCTTTACCGCCTGCAAACAACATAAGGCATCAAATCCTGTTGTTATCGAGCTGACTTACCAGCAATCAGATATACAGAACCAGTTTGATACCCTGTATAATTACCAGCAGGCCGATTCCGGAGTATACAATGGGCTGATAGAACAGGCGCTTGCCACCTGTCATGACAGCACAGGCGGGAGAGACACTATTACCCAGGATGTATTTTCCAGCATGTACTACAACCTGCGCAGCAAACGCTATGATTGCACTACTACCACGGTGTTTCAGTTGCCGGACGGCAGTATTTCAGCGATTGGCTCATTTAACCTGATGCCGGGAGATACCATTGCCCCGGATCATGATTTCCCTATTACGGGTGGCGCAGGCGCTTATCATCATATTGCGGGGACTTACACGCGTAAATACCGGGATGGGGTGTATCATGTAACATTGAGGTATTATAAGACAGAAGAGTAAGGTTCGGACAGGGTGATATACATTCAAAAGTCTGGCTCCATTGTTTGTTACCAAAAAAATCCTATCTTAGAACAACCACGTTGACTCCGCTTAAAAAGCAGGTGCAGAATTCCCACTTTTATATAACCTGTTTTTATCACTCCCTTAATCAATTATTGTAAAAAAAAATCCAAATGAAACAGCTAATCAAGCCATTTTTATGCCTGCCCGGCAACCTGAAAGCCTGCCTGTTGTTTTCCATCCTGTGCCTGTCCGGACATCTCCATGCAGCCACTATTAATGTGTCGTCCTTATCGGCCCTGCAAACGGCCATTAACAATGCGGCGCCGGGCGATGTGATCGTCCTGGCCAATGGCACCTATTCCGCCAGTACTGATATTACCATCAGTAAACAGGGGACTGCTACACAGCCTATTACGATTGCTGCCCAGTCCATAGGTGGTGCGGTGATCAGTGGTACTGCCGGTTTTAATATTGTCAGCCCTGCCAGGTACATCGTTATCCGAGGATTTAAATTCACTTTCAATGCCTCCCAGGCTACGATGGCCAGCGGGACCAGTTTCTGCCGCTGGACGCAGAATGTGTTTGAAACACCCGGGGAAGGGGAGAACCTGCTGATCAACGGCAATGATCATGAAGTAGACTACAATACATTCCAGCACAAGAATGCATTGGGCCGGTTTATAGCTATGCGTGGTTCTGGTAGCCAGATATGTCAGCGCATACATATCCACCACAACTATTTCCTTGATCATAACCCACAAACAGGTAACGGGGCAGAATCAGTACAGGTGGGCCTTAGCGGTTACAGTTTATCTTCCAGCAACAGCATTATAGAACACAACCTGTTTGAGGATTGCGAGGGAGAGAACGAGCTGGTGTCTATCAAAGCATCAGCAGTTACATTCCGCTATAACACGATCCGTAATTGTCCTGCGCACCTCACCTTGCGTCATGGTAATTTCAATGTTATTTATGGCAACTATTTTATCAACACCCCGGGTGTGCGTATTTTCGGAGATGATCATAAGATCTTCAGCAATCATTTCGAAAACTGTAACCCCGCTATCAATGTGGGCAATGGTGATGGAGAAGTGGCCGATGGAGATGCGCTGACGGTACATGACCGTCCGGATCGTGTATTGATCGCTTTTAATACGCTGGTCAACAATCCCGCCAACATCATCCAGGCCGGGCGCACCAATGGCCTGGGAGCAACCGCTATTACTATCGCTAACAATATTGTACAGGGCGGGGGAGCCGCAGCCACCATTGCCGGACCTTATACCGGCGCCGTATGGAGCGGCAATATGCTCTACAATACGAATGGCGACGGCGACATGCCTTCCAGCGGATACACTACTGCCAATCCGCTGCTGGCCAGGGATGCAACCGGCACTTTCCACCTGCAGTCCGGTAGTCCCGCTATTGGCGCTGCTACGGGATCTTATCCATCTGTAACGACAGACATGGACGGACAGCCCCGTACATCTTCACTGGAAATCGGCGCAGATGAAGTATCCGGCGCTCCGGTTATTGCACGGATACTCACTGCAGCAATGGTGGGGCCCAATGCAGCCGGCAATCCCGGCACGTCCTGCCAGCCTGTATCCGCCAGCGCCGATGATGGTAATGTGCCTGCCAATGTACTGGACGGCGATCTGAACACACGCTGGTCTGCCAATGGCGACGGGCAATGGATACAATTCTGCCTGAACAATACAGTGTCTGTTTCCAGTGTACAGATCGCATTTTATAACGGCAATACCCGCACCTCTACCTTCGATATCTTAACAAGCAATGATGGCGCTGCCTGGACCAATGCGTCTACAGGACGGGTCAGCAGCGGTACCTCCCTTAACCTGGAGACCTTCACCTTCACTGCCCGGCAGGCGAAATATGTACGGATACTGGGGCACGGTAACAGCGTGAATGCCTGGAACAGCTACACAGAAGTGAATATACCCACAGGCAGCGCCAGGCAGGATGTTGCCGCGATAAAGAATAGTGCAGCACCTGAAATGAACTTAAATACTTCTCCTAACCCGTTCTCAGAGCAGGCCACTATTCATTTCACACTGCCGGATGCCGGCAGGACCCGCTTAGCCGTATATGATATGAATGGTAAAGCGATAGCAGTGCTGATCAATGCACAGCTGTCGGCAGGACAATACACCGTGCCCTTTCGGTCAGACAAAGCCCCTGCCGGTATGTACCTGCTGGAGTTACAGCATAATGGAAGATCGTGTACAAAGAAGCTGCAGAAACTGTAGGTAAAGAGAGGATATTCTCCGTCAGATCACTCTAATAGCTTTATGGATGAGAAAAAAGTATAAGTAAATGATAAAATTAGACAAGTGGTATGGAGCCTTTTTTCAATGCCTTTTGTTTAACTTTAAAACAGTGTTCCACAGTAGATAGCTTAGTCTCTCAAGTTATTACGTTATGAAAGTTTGATCGTTCCTGGCCCGGTAGCATTTACTTATCTTCTTCACCAAAATCACCAATTAAATTATGAGCTTAATTATCCTTTAACAGTTTCTTATTTCGATATGTGCAAACGTTTGCATGAATAAGGAATAAATTGTCAACGTTGGTACTCTCATGAAATACATGGGATGGGAATTCTATTCTCTATTTATGCAATCGTTTGCACACTTAACTTATGTTCTAATCACGTCTGGCATTGTCAGCAGGGCTTAGCATTTTATCCAGGTTCCATCAGTATAAGTTCCGCCTAACAATTAAAAATTCCGTTATGAAAGATCTGATCACTGCAATTACATGCAATAGTTGCAGAACCAGGAAGATATGGGCTATTGCCATATGGTATTATTTAATTTTTTTATCGGGCAGTGTATACGCCCGTCAGCAAGAGGGGGTAGTAATTAAAGGCATCATCACGAACGAACAGGGCAATCCGCTGCCGGGAGCTATCGTCAGAGTAAAAGGTGGAACAAACGGAACTGCCGCAATGGCCGGCGGACAGTTCAGCATTACTGTTCCGAAAAGATCTGTGCTCAGCATCTCCTTTACCGGATATGTACGTAAAGAGATCGTTGTGGGCGACGATCCGCAGTCGCTGGTCATTTCCCTGCAGGTAGACAACAAAGGTCTGAATGAAGTAGTGGTGGTAGGATACGGTACACAAAAGAAATCAGATGTAACAGGCTCCATCGTTTCTATTAAAGAACAGGCCCTCAGGTCCGTACCTGTGGCCAACCTGAGCCAGGCATTGCAGGGACAGGGCGCTGGCATCGATGTACAGAAGAACGGTGGTAACAGCAAGCCCGGTGCAAAACCTAAAATACTCGTGCGGGGAACAAGATCCGTGAATGCGTCCAATGATCCATTGTTTATCGTAGACGGTATCCCTTTTAACGGCGATATCAACGATCTCAACCCCGATGACGTCGTATCTGTAGAAGTACTGAAAGACGCTTCTGCCACTGCCATCTATGGTTCAAGGGGCGCCAATGGCGTAATCCTGGTCAGTACCCGCAGGGGCAAAACCGGAAGGCCTGTTATAACCTACAGCGCCTACGCCGGATTTGTAAAGAACCTGGGTGAATATGATGTAATGGACGGGCAACAGTTCACCACCTTCAAAAAATGGGCGCTCATCAATGAAACACCCGGCAAATACACCGGTCTGGACGATCCCTCCTTTTATACCAATGGCAGCTTCAGCCAGGAAGAAGTGCAGGGCATTAAAATGGGACGAAGCACTAACTGGCAGCAACTGATCTATAAAACAGGCATGAGTACCAATCATCAGTTAGGTATTACCGGTGGATCAGAAACGACGCAATATGCCTTATCTGGCGGCTATTATAAAGAAACCGGCATCTACTCCGGTCAGTCTTTCGAACGCTTTTCAGTGAAAGCGAGTATTGATCAGCAACTGGGAAAATCGGTAAAAGTGGGGCTCAATACACTGAATACGTATTCTATTACCAACGGTGAGAATGCCAACCCGATGGGGCAGGTATTGCGCGCTAATCCGCTTGTATCGCCGTACGACAGTACCGGTGCTTTAATGAATGCATATGTACCCGGTACTGCCAGCCAGGTATGGAATCCCCTGGCTAATTTCCTGCCGGGTGCAGCTGTGGAGACACGTAAAAGATCGGGCACCTTCACTACTTTATATGCGGAGATCAACCTGGCGAAGGGCCTGAAATACAGGTTCAATGCAGGTGCAGAGCTCAGGAATGATGTGTACGGAAATTTCTATGCCAGCAAAACAACATATAACCAGGGCACCTTGTCTACCTCCAGCAATCAGACGAATATGACCCTCGACTATACGCTTGAGAACCTGCTGATCTACGAGAAAACGATTGCCCGGAAACACAACATCAACTTCACCGGTTTATACAGTTTGCAGGAATCTGCAGTGCAGTCCAATACCTTCAACAACAACTCCATCCTGGCAGATTTCCTGCAGTATTACAATCCGCAGTATTCAGCCAACCTCACAGGACAAGGCAAATATGAGAAATGGGACATTCTCTCTTACATGGCAAGACTGAATTATAACTATGATGAAAGATACTTACTGACCCTGACCCTGCGTTCAGACGGATCTTCCCGTCTGGCGCCGGGTAATAAGTACCATGTGTTCCCATCTGTATCAGCTGCCTGGAACCTGTCCAGAGAAGGCTTCCTCTCGAAGGCGCATGCGCTCACCAACCTGAAGCTGAGAGTAGGATATGGTTCTGTTGGTAACACCGCTATCTCTCCTTATCAGACATTGGGTGCTTTGTCGCCTGTTACCTACAATTACGGCTCCGCCAATGTTACCGGTGCTTATCCCACGAATGTGGCCAATCCGGCCCTTACCTGGGAATACACTGCTACGCTCAACGCAGGTATCGACTTCAGCCTCTGGGATAACCGCATCGCAGGGTCAGTGGATGTATATAAGCAGCGCACCAGCTCTTTATTACTGCCGCAGACCTTACCGCCTACCTCTGGTATCCCCAACGCCATTCTGACGAATGTCGGAAAGACATCTAATAAGGGTATCGAGTTACAACTCAGTACCGTGAATATCCGCGATGCAGGCAATGGTTTCGGCTGGACCACCAATCTCAATGTATTCATCAACCGCGGCAAGATCACCCAGCTGGCCAATGGCGTAACAAGAGACATCAATAACAACTGGTTTGTAGGCTATCCTATCGGCGTCATCTTCGACTATAAGAAGCAGGGCATCTGGCAGAATACAAAAGAAGATTCGCTGATCGCAAAAGGATATGGGCTGACGGTAACGCATCCCGGCTCGGTGATAGGCCAGATGAGGCTTGCAAACACCAATGGCGATTCATTGATCAATGCAGACGACAGGGTGATATTAGGTTCCAATCAGCCGAAATGGGAAGGTGGCATCACCAACCGCTTTACGTTTAAAGGCTTTGATCTGACAGTTGTGGCCTTCGTAAGAATAGGCGGGATGATCGTGAGTAAGATGCATCAGAGCGGTAGTTTTATCAACACCTACCAGAGTAATTACAATAACCTGGATGTGCATTACTGGACACCCGGCAGCGGTGAGAACTTTTATCCTAAACCGAACCATGCCAATACCAATACGCCCAACAGTTCCCTCTTAAGTTATTTCGACGGAAGCTATCTGAAGATCCGCACCATCAGTTTGGGTTATAGCCTGACACCCGCTATGGTGAAACGATGGGGTGTTGGCGCAGTAAGGATATACACAACTGCCCAGAATCCTTTTATTCTCTTTTCTCCCTACCGGAACAAGTACAAGGGCATCGATCCTGAAACTTCCATGGGTTCGGGCGCAGGCACTAATAACCAGGGAGGATTGAATGTAGATACGCCGGGCACCTGGTCAATGATATTTGGTGTTAACGTGTCGCTGTGATACATATCGTGTAAAACGGGCATTGTTCCGGAAGAACCGCAAAAACTATCAGTATATGAAAAAGGTCTGTATATATCTTACCCGTCTCCTGTTTATAACAGGGCTGTTTTACGGCTGCCAGAAGAAACTGGAGGAAGAACCTCATTCTGTGCTTACGCCGGATTTTTTCACCACCGCACAGGGCTTTGATGCCGGTTTGAATGCTGCCTATTCAGGTACCCGCTGGATATGGGGACCGCAGGACTATTACAGCCTGACGGTATGCGGCACCGATGAATTTAAAAGAGGCGTGGATGGCAGTTCCGATCTGAATACCTATTCCAGCAATTATACCGCATCCAATGGCAATGTGACGAATGTCTGGAAGTATTGCTATACGTACATCAATACCTGCAATGGACTGGTGGATAATGCTCCTAAGATACCAGGCATGGATTCAACGCTTAAAAAGAGGATGGTGGGGGAAGCGCGGTTCCTGCGGGCCAATTATTATTTCATCCTAGTGCAGCAATGGGGTGATGTAACACTGAACAGGCATTTCCAGAGTACGCCTACCACCTCGGCCGTACGCGACCCTCTGGCGGATGTATATGATTTCATTATCGAAGACCTGAATGCTGCAATTGCCAGCCTGCCGCCCGGACCGCTGAGTGCCGGTGTACAACCGGGACGGGCCACTGCCGCTGCTGCTACACACCTGCTGGCTAAGGTCTACCTTACAAGAGCTGGCTCCCGGGCTAAAAAAGCAGATGACTATAAAAATGCCTATGCCACAGCCACTGCATTGATCAATAACAGCGGGGCATCTGGTGTGGGTTTGCTGCCCGATTTTGCGAAGGTATTCCAGGAAGGGAACGAAGCGAATATGGAAGTGCTGTGGACCGTGCAGCATACCTCTAATCTTGCGTACAACGGTTCCCCTAAACAGGATAACAGGGATGCAGATAACCTGCTCTGTCATCTGTGGGTACCGCAGTATGAAAACCAGCCGGGCATGCAACGGGATGTATTTTACGGACGGCCTTATATACGCGTGATCCCTACCCGTTGGCTCACAGACACCGTGTTTGCCGACAAGGTGAATGATACCCGGTATAGTAAAAGTTTTCAGATTGCCTGGATCTGTAATGCACGTAAGCTGATCCCTGACTGGCCTGACCCTTTACCACCGGGTGCGCCGGCCAGTGCCCGTCCCGGGCAGCCAAGGTTCGGCATAGGGGATACTGCCATATTTATGCCCGGTTATGAGATGCCCGATGCGCAGATAAAGGCGACTCCCTACCAGGTCATTACACCCGGCAAATACGCGCCTACTTTAGCGCCCGCCCTGACGAAATATTTTGATACGAAGCGCACTGATATGAATGCGCCATCTATCCGGCCTATCATTGTGTACCGGCTGGCAGACACTTACCTGGTAGCTGCAGAAGCAGCGTTCATGGACGGACGGCCCGCTGATGCACTTCCTTTCATCAATGCGATCCGCAGAAGGGCGGCTTATCCTACCGGCAATCCGCAGGAAATGGAAGTACAGGTTGCCGACCTCTCGCTGGATTTCATCCTGGATGAACGTGCCCGCGAGTTATGCGGAGAACTTACGAGATGGCAGGACCTGGTAAGAACGGGGCAGCTGGTGAAACGGGTAAGATTACACAATACAGACGGCCAGAAGAATATCCAGGAGAAACATATGCTCCGGCCTGTTCCCCAGACGCAGATAGATGCCACGACAACAGGCGCCAAATATCCGCAGAACCCGCAGTGGTAAGTGAATTTCTATTAACCGTAAAAACAAACATATGAAAAGAAAGCCTGCAGGCATACTCCTGTCCATGACGGTCTTTATCCATTGTAGTGTGGCGTATGCGCAAACCGGCACACTGAAGAATTTTCCGAAAGAGAGCTCCCCGCAGGAGGTAGGTAAACGGGTGGCCAATCGTTTCATTGCCTCCCCACATCCCAACTTCGGCAGGCCCACACCGCCCAAAGTGATCAGCTATCCGGAGGTATGCGCCTGGTATGGCGCATTGGCATTCGCAAAGGAAAGCAGGGACAAGACGCTGACAACAAAACTGGCGGAGCGTTTTGAGCCGCTTTTTGGGCCAGATTCAGGGCTGGTGCCCAAGCCGGACCATGTGGACCATACCGTGTTCGGATCTGTACCGCTGGAGCTGTATCAGCAAACAAAAGACCCACGTTACCTGAAGCTGGGAAAAGAGATCGCCGACAAACAATGGGGCGCACCGGAAGGACCACACGTGAAGCCTGAAGGGCTTGAGCATGCGAAGCAGGGCCTTACATGGCAAACACGGATGTGGATCGATGACATGTTCATGATCACGGCCGTACAGGCGCAGGCCTACCGTGCTACCGGCAGGCGGGAATACATAGACCGCGCAGCGAAGGAAATGGTGGTCTACCTCGATTCATTGCAGCAACCTAATGGCCTCTTTTATCATGCGCCGGACGTTCCATTCTTCTGGGGCAGAGGTGATGGCTGGATGGCCGCAGGTATGAGTGAGCTGTTACGTTCATTGCCGGCCAATAGTCCCAACAGGCACCGCATTATGGAAGGATACAAAAAGATGATGGCGGCATTATTAAAATACCAGGCAGCAGATGGCATGTGGCGGCAGCTGATAGACGACCCGGCTTCATGGCCTGAAACGTCCGGCACCGGCATGTTCACCTTTGCCATGATCACAGGTGTAAAAGAGGGATGGCTTGATGCAAAAGTATATGGTCCTGCCGCACGTAAGGCATGGCTGGCGCTGGTAACGTATATCGATAGTAATGGCGATGTGCGTGAAGTCTGTGAAGGCACCAACAAAAAGAACGACCGGCAGTATTACCTGGACCGCAAACGCATTACCGGCGATATGCATGGACAGGCGCCACTGTTATGGTGTGCCGCTGCCCTGTTAAGATAGTTTCCCATCAATAAAGCAATGCTATGAAAATACCGGCGCTTCTTTGTACGCTGCTGCTGACGGCAAAAGCATTTGCCGCCGATACTACACTGGTGGCCAGTCCGGACGGGCAGATCCGGTTCAGGTTATTTCCTGATCATCGCCAGTTATACTATTCAGTTACTTTCCGGAATACCCCGGTCATTGAGGCATCGCCGATGATATTATCGGTGGACGACCGGCTGCTGACCAGCGATGTCAAAACCGGTACTATAAAGCGTTATACGATCAATGAGCGTTATCCCTGGAACGGTGTGCATGCCGAGGCAGTCAATAACTGTCAGGGTGCCGCTATTGCCCTGCAACAGGGCGCTACGGCCTGCACATTGGAGGTAAGGGTGTTTAACAATGGTATCGCCTTCCGCACGGTGGTGCCCGGCGCTGCCGGTGTTTCCCGTGTGCCTGATGAGGCGACGGTATTCAATATACCTGCAGGCAGCGAGATATGGTATCATGACCTGAGCATGCATTATGAAAGCGTGTACGCAAAGAAAGAGATCACTGCTTTACAGGCAGGGGAATGGGTAGCGCCGCCGGCCACCTTCAAATTGCCGCAGGGTGTTTATGCCGCTGTTACAGAAGCAGACCTCGTGAATTACAGCGGCATGGCCCTGGAAGCAAATGGTAAACAGGGATTGGTATTGCGCCTGGCGCAGCACCAGCCCGTATCATATCCTTACAAGCTGCGTTACAGTGAAGAGGATGTGCAGCGTTCTCTGAAGCCCGCCTCCATCAGTGGTACCATCACTACTCCCTGGCGGGTAGTGATGATAGGTGCAGACCTGAATACGATGGTGAACAATGATATAGTGCATGATCTTTGTCCACCACCAGATCCGAAGCTCTTTCCCAAAGGCATTCACACCGACTGGATCAGGCCGGGCCGTGCCGTTTGGAAATACCTGGATGGCGGTGGCGAAGGTACACCTGCTGTTATGAAGCAATTCTCTGCAGAAGCAGGAGCTTTAGGTTTCGAGCACAATATCCTGGAAGGCTTCTGGGATAAATGGACAGACGATCAGATCAGGGATGTGGTCAATGATGCTAAAAGCCATCATGTCGGCATCTGGGTCTGGAAGCATTCCAAAGCATTGCGCGATAAAACTACAAGACAGGATTTTTTCAGGCGCTGTCATGAACTGGGCATAACAGGTGTCAAGATCGATTTCTTTGATAGTGAAGGCAAGGAAGTGATAGACCTGTATACCGCTATTTTACAGGAAACAGCAGTGTATCATTTGCTGACAGATTTTCACGGCGCCAACAAGCCTACCGGCTTGTCGCGCACCTGGCCCAATGAACTGACACGCGAAGCGGTGAAAGGCATGGAAGCCAGTAAGCTGACAGACAGAGCGGCACATGAAACCACGCTGCCATTCACGCGTTTTCTGGCTGGCCCGGCGGAGTATACCGTGGTTCATTTCGGGGAGCGCAGGAAGAATACCTCCTGGGCCCATCAGATAGCCAGTGCTGCCATCCTGAGTGCGCCGCTGCTTACATATGCCGCCCAGCCGCAACATATCCTGGACAATCCTGCCAATGGCCTGATAAAACAGATCCCTTCCACCTGGGATGAAACCATCGTATTGCCTCCCTCTGAAATAGGTCAGCTGGCGATATTTGCCCGCCGTAAAGGCGATACCTGGTTCCTGGCTGTTATGAATGGGGACGCCCCTCAGCAGCTAAACATCCCGCTCTCTTTCCTGAAGGATGCAAAGTATAAGGTGTCTGTAGTGAAAGATAGTCCTGATAGCACCGGCACTGTGAAGATAGAAGAGGCGGCATATACACAGAAAGATGTGATTCCGCTACAGCTGGCGCCGGGAGGAGGTTATGTAGCGATGTTCGTGACCGCTTCAGGAGGGAATGTGTATAGTACACATAATACAACAGCCAGGCGGAAAGATGAGTAATGCCGGTGTTACAGGTATATGAAGGGCCGGAATTGCTTAAGCAATAAACGGCGAAGGAGGATGTGTCACAGCTGATACATCCTCCTTTATTTCATGCATTAAGTGTCTATTTATGCCTCCTCTGCAGCGACCTTCAGGTAAGCCAGCCAATGGTCAATGGAAGTGTCAAGGCCTGATTGGAATTTGCCCGCCAGCAGTTGCACCAGCCAGCCTTCCATACTTTCCTCCACGAGGACAAGTGTTTGCCCATTCTGCATTGAAAAATGCCATCTGTGTATGGCAAATGCGCCAAAGGCGGGACCGGACCAGCTCACTTCCCTGTTAGGTTGTACATTGTTCAATGTGGAGTGTATGGTAAGTCCGTTGGATTTCCAGTCGAAAGCAGCACCTTCTTTAAATTGCCCGTTTAGTGCAGGGGAAACGATCTCTTTTTGCCAGGTATCCCAGTCATCCACATCACTGAATATCTTCCATACCTTTTCTACCGGTGCATTGATCACAATACTCTTTCTTGTTATCACAGGGGCATCGGCATGAATAGTCGTGGTTACCTGGTAATTGCTGAAGTATTCAAGCGAGAATACTGTTATAGCGAGGATGAGTAATAATAATATAGATCCCTTTACAGCTTTTTTTGTGTTGCGTTTCATTGTATCTGATTTAATGATACAAAAGTAACCGCCCTTATACGGGTGGGATTGTAAGAAAACGAAAATAGCCGGAAAGTATCGATGTGTCAGCTTGACAATTTTATACAAATAAGCGATCGCTATTTTCAGAACAGTTTTGCTGAATTATAGATTTTTTACCTAAATTTAGTCAGTACTGAAAATTATGAATACCCGCTGATGCCAATATCCTGTAATCTGTAGATGTGTTATACCCGGTAGAGATTTTGTTAACGTCAGTGCTGCCACGTAGCTTTTTTCCTTCATTTAAAAACATACAAGATGAAAAGATCCCTCATGCTTTTTAGCCTTGCTG
The DNA here is from genome assembly GCF_023100805.1 of Chitinophaga filiformis. Taxonomy (NCBI): domain Bacteria; kingdom Pseudomonadati; phylum Bacteroidota; class Chitinophagia; order Chitinophagales; family Chitinophagaceae; genus Chitinophaga; species Chitinophaga filiformis. The sequence goes on along the minus strand of NZ_CP095855.1, from coordinate 6,826,170 downwards.
TTACAGCAATTGTTTTGTTCGTATCAGGATCATCTTCCGGAAGCGCCTGCCAGGACGACCATCATGGCCTGCGCGGAAAATGCAGGATCACTGTTGTAGGTGGTGTGTATCACTATGACTGTGTGTCTGCCGTTAATCCGGATGAGACCAATTGTACGTATTATGTAGAATAGCGGATGATAAACAGGGCGCAACCGCCCTGTTTATTTTATTTATTTCAAGTCTAAACAGACATATGTCAGGAAAATCATTGTTTTTATTATGGGCCGTCTTTATTTCTCTTTGTGCCTGTGATACGGTGAAGGAAAAGCCCTGGTCAAATTGTAACACGGCCGGTACTGCCATTCCGCTCAGAATATCCACCAATGATACACTGCAGCTTTACCTGGATAGCTTAATGGTAATGGGTATTGCAACACCAATCGATTATCATGCTGCGGCAAATGTATTATATGCATTTGACAGCTATAACAGGCGACTGCTGCAATATCCGCTGGGGAAGAAAGGACTGGTCTATCCCGATAGCATTCACCCGGTGAATGTTAAGCAGAAGGTCTCTTACATGAAATTTCTCGCTGCTGATAGCCTGGTGCTTTATACTTATGGCAGTGCAAAGCTGTCTTATTATTCGCTGACCCATGATACTGTTTATAAGAGCCTTGATTTCGTTAACCGTGCAGCACCACGGATGAAAGGTAATGCTGCAGCCTGGCCTTATGCCAATGCAGCGTCGCCTGTATTTTTCCTGGGCAATAAGATCATTGGTGCCGGCTTCCTGCTGGGGGAGAGGGAGGGAGAACCTGTAAAAAGCCGTACCATCTGTACAATGATTGACCTGCCCGGTGGAAATATCAGTCATCACCTGCCTTATTCCAAAGTATACTGGCAACATAACTGGGGCGGTTCGCATATGCGCACGCCGTATGCTGCCTACAATGAAAGGACAAAGCAGTTGTTGATCAGCCTTCCGGTTGATCATAACATCCAGCTGGTAGACAGCAACTGGCAGACAAAAGAATTGTATGCCGGCAGCAGGAACAGCATCTGCATCACCTCAATGACATTATCCAAAAATGATAAACAGATACTGGATCCGGAGCTGGCCCTGGGTTATTATACCAGTACGCCTTCCTACCGTAATATCATTTATGATCATTATCATGACAGGTATTACAGGTTGCTCGAATTACCTCCTGCTGATAAACTGTCGATCACCGGTAAGTTAAAAGGAAAACAAGCCAGCCTGATCGCATTCGATAAGGACTTCAGGTACCTCGGAGAAGCGGCTTTACCTGATGCACTGGCATTGGACAACTTCTTTATGACTCCGGAGGGCCTATATTTTCTGAATGCAAATAATAAGGATCAAAACATCGCCCAGTATGTACAATGTAAGATTGAACTATAAGCTGTTTTTCCTGATAGTACTCTTATCTGCATGTGCTGATGAACATACTGGCCTGAATCGGGCTATTGTGGCATTGGATAAGCATCAGCTCAGTACCGGCAGTTATGTGATCATTCCCAACCAGGGTTGTGAAGGTTGTATCAGTACAGCGGAAGCGTTTGTAAAGAATAACATCGGTAAGTCAGATAGTATCAGGTATATTTTCACCAGGATACAATCCGCCAAATTATTAAGAATCAAACTGGGAAGTAATGTTATATCCAGCAGCAAAGTATTGCTGGATACGGCAAATATGATCGAATATCCTGATAAGGGGAAAGAGATCTATCCGATGATCGTTACTGTAAAAGATCATCAGATCCGCAGGATCGCTTATCAAAGTCCTGATGACGAAGGGCTGAGTGCTTTGTTGGGTAAATGAACACTTATTTTTCTTGCTTATCGCTTTAAGCATACTGCCTGCTGAGCATTGCCAATGTAACATTCCAATAGAAATTCAGATGGTGGTAAATCTCTTCCGTAGGAAAATTGCTGATAGTGAGTAACAGGGTGGTCTTATCTTCCCCCGGCTTCAATACAAACCTAAGGGTTGTATGGTTTTCTGGCTTATTCGGCAGGCGGGATATTGAACTTAAAAAGTTATAACTGACTACACTGCCAGGTACGTATTCCATTACTGTTCCTTTGTTTTGGAACTTCACATGATGAAAGCCTTTGATCAGTATCGGCGTACCCACTTCCCAGCTGGTGCTGATTTCCAGGTCCATTTCACCCGATCCCATCCATGTTGTCATGAGCCGCGTGTCTGTGAGTAATTTCCATACTTCCGCAGCCGGTGCATTGATCAGTATCTTTTTCTCCAGTATGTCTTCCATTGTAACGTCGGTTTCAGTCTGTTGGTTCTTTATCCGGCAGCGACAAATATCAGGAAATTAATCATCTGATCCGTTTGGCCGGACATCAACAAGCTTCTTACCCGGGAACAGGCAGCAGATAGCAAATAATTAATTTGCCCTCGCCGGATCATAAACAGCCACTGCTACCCTGGAATCTGCACATCCGTAATACAGCAGGTATCTGCCTTTGAAATAGACCAGTCCTTCGATGAACACTGTTCCTGCCGGGTATTGCCCGCTTTTCTCAAAAGGTTCGGCCGGCACCATGAACGGCTGGTCAAGCCGGGTAATGAACTTTGTCGGGTCATCCTTACTGAACAACATCTGACCGGCGCAGTAAGAATTGGCAGTATAGTTGGTATCTCTATCCTTGCCGCCAAGGTTCTTCCCGTTATAGAGCAATACGATGCCTTTATCGGTCAGAATTGCCGGCGGGCCACACTCGGTCAGGTTACTGTCGAAATAGCCTTTACGGGGAGATATGAGGGCTTTAAGGGCGCCTTTCTCATCCACCACCGGTTCCCAGTCAACGAGATTGTCGGAGGTAGCAGCATAAACATGATATTCACCCCAGTACATCCAGTATTTGCCCTTATACTTCGTGATCCTGAGCTGACCATCTTTCAGGGTGGTGAGAACGGAGGCAGATTTAGAAGGGATATTATGGAACCTGCCATTGAATGCGTCCTGGAAAACAGGGCCATGTTTCTTCCAGTGTACCAGGTCTTTTGACGTTGCGGAACCCAGGCGGGGCACTTTTTTGTTCCACTGGGTATATAGCATCAGGTAAGTACCGTCTTCTGTAACAGCCACCCTGGGATCCTCACAACCCCCAGTCCACTCAAACTCCTGCTGGTCGTCCGAACCCGGGAAAAGCACAGGTTCTTTCATCCGTTTCATCGAAATACCGTCTCTGCTCTCTGCCAGTCCTATCCTGGAGGTACGGTGCCCTATACCCACACCTGATTTGTCTTCCGCACGATACAGCACATAGACCTTACTGTCTTTCACCGCTGCGGCGGGGTTGAAGGTATCATTGCTTTCCCAGTCCAGCAGCTTTTGCTGCATCGGGTCATAAAAGCGGCTGTTGGTGTCGGGAGAGATGATCGGGTTCAGACCTGGTGGTCTCACGAAGGGGCCCAGGGCCCAGTCGGGTAAGCGGCCGATAGGTTGTTGTGCAAAGAGCCGGCAGCTGATGGCTAACAGGACAAGGAACAGGAAATACAGCTTTTTCATGTGGATTATTAACGGGTTATCACGAAAATAATAAATGAAGGGGAGACTTCACAACGGTTGCCGGGTTCCTTTCGTAATTATCTGAAGGCAGATACAAATAAAAACGAGGATAATACTACCCTGACGGTTATTAGGGCGATTATCCTCGTTTTCAGGTTTTGCCGGATATATTAATTCCAGCCGCCGCCCAGTGCCTGGTAAACATTCACCATGGCGTTCAGCTGCTGTTTTTTGGTTTCTATAAGCTCAAATTTCGATTCCAGTGCATCCCGCTGGGTAAGCAGCACCTCCATATAGTCGGCACGGGCTGACTGGAAGAGGCTGTTGGAAATAGCGATGGATTCGGAAAGCGCCTGTACCTGCTTCGATTTCAGGTCATAGCTTTTAGACAGGTTACCGATCTTGATCAGTTGGTTGGCCACCTCAACATAGGCGTTCAGGATGGTACGCTCGTAGTTGTAAGCTGCCTGTACCTGTTTGGCATTGGCGGTGTAGTAGGTGGCTTTGATCGCATTCTTGTTGACCAGCGGCGCAATCAGATCACCCGCCAGGGAATACATCAGCGATTTAGGCGTCCGGAACAGATAGGCCGGATTAAAGGCGTTATAACCCAGGGACGCAGAAATACCCAGGGAAGGGTAGAACTGGGCCTTGGCTACCTTTATATCCAGTTTGGACGCAGCCAGGTCCAGTTCGGCCTGTTTGATATCAGGACGGTTGGCCAGTAACTGGGAAGGAATACCCGAATGAATGATCTCCGGCATCGGGCTGTCGAAAGTCTGGAGGTTTCTCTGGATAGGCTGTGGATATCTGCCCAGGAGGAAATTGATCCTGTTTTCCGTCTCGGTGATCTTCTGGCGGATATCGTACTGAAGACTTTGGGTGTTCAGCACTTCCGCCTCAAATTTACGTACAGCCAGTTCGGTGACGCGGGAGGCTTCCTTCTGCAGCTTTACCACTTCCAGCGCATTGTTCAGGATGTCGATATTCTGTTTTACAATACCCAGCTGATTGTCCAGGGCCAGTAACTCGTAGTATGAATTGGCTATTTCAGCTATCAGGGTGGTAACGATGAAGTTCCTGCCTTCCACGGAAGAGAGGTACCTGGTCACTGCTGCCTTTTTAGCGTTGTGCAGTTTATGCCAGATGTCCACTTCCCATGTAGCATAGGCGCCCAGCAGGAAATCGGGCAATGGGTCAGGCATTTCTTTCCCCGGTTCGATCTCCGTAGTTGCATCACCTGCGCCCTGGCTCGTGTAACGGCCTACCTTTTCCACCCCGGCAGCACCTCTGACCCCTACAAATGGCAAATATTCGCCCTTTCTGGCCCTTATCTCATTCCGGGCTATCTCTATCTCCTGTAAGGTGATATTAAGCTCCTGGTTGTTCTTTAAAGCCGTATCGATGAGCGCTGCCAGGTAAGGGTCGGTGAAGTATTCCTTCCACTTCATCCTGGCAATGTTAACGGTGTCCTGCGAGTTGTTATAACTCGCAGGCACTGTTCTGTTTTCTGTCTTTTCCGTTAAGGCCGGTACGCCACAAGCCGCAGCAGCTAAGGAAACACAGGTTATTCCTATATACTTATATACTTTTTTTCTAAACATTGTGATCGATTTCTTCTGTTAAGGGGTTTCCGTCTTCATCTTTAATGAGCTTGCGTTTTGCCGCAAGACCGCCGAATATGTAGTACAGTCCCGGGATGACGATCACGCCGAACACTGTTCCCAGCAGCATACCGCCGGCAGAAGCAGCGCCAATGGTGTGGTTACCGATAGCACCCGGACCTGTTGCGAACAACAGCGGTATCAGACCGGCAATGAAAGCCAGGGACGTCATCAGGATCGGACGGAAACGCGTTCTCGCACCTTCTATCGCAGCATCTATCACGGATGCACCGGCACGGTGTTTCTGCACCGCAAACTCTACGATCAATACCGCGTTCTTGCCCAACAAACCAACAAGCATTACCAGACCCACCTGGGCGTATATATCGTTGGCCAGTCCCATTAACTTCACCAGGAAGAAGGCTCCGAAAATACCCGCCGGGAGGGAGAGTATCACCGCCAGTGGCAGCAGGAAGCTTTCATATTGCGCAGCAAGGATCAGGTATACGAAGGCCAGTACTACCAGGAAGATATAGAGCGCTTCATTTCCACGTTCTACCTCGTCTTTCGACAAACCTTCCCAGTCTATATCATATCCGCGTGGCAGTGTCTGTTTAGCTACTTCCTGGATGGCTTTAGTGGCTTCACCGCTGCTGTAACCAGCTGCAGGCTCACCCCTGATGGCGGAAGAGGTGTACATGTTGTAGCGGGTGATCTCATTCAGGCCATGTGTCTTTTTGATGGACATGAACGCTGAATAAGGCACCATCTCGTCTTTATTGTTCTTCACGTACAACTTCATCAGGTCATCAGGCAGTCTTCTGTATTCAGGAGAGGCCTGTACGTACACCTTGAGAGATGTACCGAACCTGATGAAACCAAGTTCGTAGGTACTACCGATCAGGATGGAGAGGTTGTCCATCGCCTTACCGATAGATACGCCTTTCTGCATTGCTGCCTTGTTGTCGATCTGCAGTTCGTACTGGGGATAGTTGGCGCTGAAGAATGTGAAGAGACCTGTCAGCTCCTTACGTTTTCCCAGTGCCGCCATGAACTGATCGTTCACTTTTTCCAGTTCTTTATAATCATCGCTGTTGGTCTTATCGAGCAGACGTAAAGCAAAACCGCCCGCAGCGCCATAACCAGGTACGGCCGGAGGACCAAAGAACTCGATGGTAGCACCAGGGATATCTTTTGATTTTTCTTCCAGCTCCTCGATGATCTCAGTTACGGAGTGTTTACGCTCTGACCAGTCTTTCAGGGAAATCAGACAGGTACCTGCGTTGGAACCCCTACCTTCGGTCAATACCTCGTAACCCGCCAGTGCGGAAACGGACTGGATACCTTCTATATGTTCGGCGATCTCCTGTACTCTTTTAGCCAGATCATTGGTCCTTTCCAGGGTAGCGCCCGGAGGCGTCTGGATAATGGCATAGATCATACCCTGGTCCTCATTGGGAATGAAACCGGATGCAAGATTACTGTTGATGCCTACTATACCGGCGCCGAAAGCCAGGAGGATACCAAAGGTCACCACCCTGCGGTTCACGATCAGTTTCAGAAAGCTGGCATACTTACCGGTCAGTTTCTCGAACTGGTGGTTGAAGCCATCCAGGAACCTGTTGACGATCGTCTTTTTCCTTGGCTGCCCGTGGTTGTTCTTCAGGATGATGGCACAAAGCACAGGCGTCAGTGTCAGCGCCACTACGCCGGAGAGTACAATAGATGTAGCCATGGTGATGGCAAACTGCCGGTAGAAGATACCTACAGGGCCCGACATGAATGCCACGGGAATGAACACCGCCGTCATTACGAAGGTGATCGCGATGATCGCCCCGCTGATCTCATGTATCACTTTGATGGTTGCCTGGTAAGGCGAGAGATGTTCTTCCTCCATTTTAGCATGGACGGCCTCTATCACCACAATGGCATTGTCCACCACGATACCGATAGCCAGTACGAGTGCAAACAGCGTAATGAGGTTGATGGTGAGCCCGAACAGCTGCATGAAGAAGAAAGCACCCACCAACGATACCGGCACCGCCAGTGTGGGGATGAGCGTTGAACGCCAGTCGCCCAGGAAGATGAATACCACTATCGCTACCAGTATGAAGGCCTCTCCCAATGTATGCACTACCTTTTCGATAGAGGCATTCAGGAAGCTGGATACGTCATAATCGATCTCATAGTCCATGCCCGGAGGAAAGGAGCTCTTTTTAATTTCATCCAGCTTGAGTTTGATCGCTTTGATCACATCGCTCGCATTACTGCCATAAGTCTGTTTCAATACGATCGCAGCGGAAGGGTGACCGTTCAGGTTGGAGTAGATATCGTAGAACTCACTTCCGAATTCAACATCCGCTATGTCTTTCAGGTAAAGTATCTCACCGTTCGGATTAGCGCGGATGATCACATCCTGGTATTGTTCGGGTTTGTTATATCGTCCCTGGTAGGTCAGTACATATTCGAGCGACTCCGAACGTTTACCATCACTTCTTCCCAAACGGCCCGGAGAGCCTATGATACTCTGGTTGCTCAATGCCTCCATCACTTCATCGGTAGAAACATTGTAAGCACGCATACGGTCAGGCTTCAGCCAGATACGCATTGCATACTGACGGCTACCCAGGATCTGGGCATTACCGATACCTTTTACCCTTTTGAGCTCATTTAATATGTTAATGTTGGCGTAGTTGTACAGAAAATTCTCATCCGCCTTCTTATCAGTACTGTATACGTTTACATACATCAGCATGTTGGGCTGCAGGATGTTCACCACAATACCTTCACGTTGTACGAGTGGCGGGAGCCTGCTCGTTACCTGTTCGATCCTGTTCTTAACGTTTACTACGGCCTGGTTCGGATCTGTGCCCAGGTCGAATACTACCTGAATATTCGCTTCACCGGCGCTGGTAGCGTCGGAGGTCATGTACTTCATACCCGGCACACCATTCACTGCTTTTTCCATCGGGATGAGCACCGACTGGACCAGTACATCCGCGCTGGCGCCGGGGTAGGCTACACTCACAATTACCCTTGGTGGTGCAATCGAAGGGAACTGTGAGGTGGGTAAGGTATTAATGGCCAGTACGCCCATGAAGACAATGATAAGAGATATCACTATCGCAAAGACCGGCCTCTTCATGAATATGTTAAACATGCTGCTTGCTTTTTTTAGATACTTACATTATTCCGATGCTAATATTAAATGGGAGACAACTTTCCTGGGCTCCTCATAATCGAACGCGATCTTGTCATTATTCTTTACCTTCCTTAATCCTTCCAGCAGTATCTTTTCATCGGCATTCAGTCCATCTTTTATTACATACAGGTCTGGCATTTCAGCAGCAATGGAGATAGGCGTTAATTTCACTACATTGTTCTTATCCACGACATAAACATATTTTTTGTCCATGATCTCGAGGGTTGCTTTCTGCGGAATGATCACCGCATCTCTGATCGGTTTGTTGATCAGGATGGTACCGGTTTCACCATGTCTCAGCAGCCCGTCTGTGTTAGGGAATGTGGCCCTGAAGGCGATATTACCTGTTTCGTTGTTGAATTCACTTTCAATGGTTTCAACTACCCCCGGACTTTTGAACAGTTGTTTGTCGGCAGTCAGCAGGTGTACTTCCAGTTTACCATTATTATTAGCCTGCGCTTTATAGCTCAGGTACTCTGGTTCAGATACATTGAAATAGACCCACATTTTACTGTTATCACTCAAAGTAGTAAGCAGTTCACCTTCTTCTACAAGGCTACCCAGTTTTAAGTGCAGGAGGTCTACCAGTCCGTCGAAAGGTGCCCTGATCTCAGTAAAGGCCAGGTGAGCTTTGGCCAGTGCCAGCTCCGCCTTTGCCTTACCAAGTTTGGCTTGTGCCATGGCCAGTTCATTTTTTGATACCACGTTCTTGTCTGCCAGTGGCTGGGTATTCTTTACTTCGATCTCCGCGATATCTACTTCCGCCTGTGCTCTCTGTTGCTCGGCCTCATATATGGTAGGCATGATCTTGAACAGGAGTTGACCTTTTTTCACGAACTGTCCTTCATCTACATAGATGTTCTGCAGGTAGCCTTTCTCCTGCGCCCTTACTTCGATGTTACGGATGGAACGTATCTGGCAAACATATTCGCTGGTGATCGTTGTGTCCATTTTCAGCGGACTGGTAACAAGCAATTTTGTTTCTTCTTCTTTCCCTTCTTTCGCTGATTTACAGCCTATATGGCACAACAAGGCATACAAGCCCATAAGCATGACAATTCTCTTCATAGTATTTTATGTGTTTTAAATAAGATGCTATTGGTTAATGTTGGTTTTTAACAGGTATATAGCGCCATAACCTCAATAGCTGGATGCTATGACGGCAAACAATAAAAAAATATTTGTGAATGGTCAGGCAGTTCTTTTTGCCTGTGCTGCAGTAGGTAAAAACATCATACCCTGATCACGCGGTGCATGATAAATTTATCAGAAGATGCATAGGAAAAATGGATACAAAAAGGTAAGGGGTGTTTTAGGTAGTTGAAGTAAACTGCGGGTTCAAGCGGGTCTAAATGGTAGTAATTGCTGAGTTGTAAATGTTTTCTGCCTGAAAGACTTTCTTCCTCGTCTTCCACCTCCGTGGCCTTTATCTTTTCTTTTTTTGCGCCGGAAGGGGGCTTGCTGTTAATCACTGCATGGTCGCTCCGTACATGGGCAATGCATATATGTACAGTATTTTCCGAATGCTGCAGCATAGACCTGTACACATAGTCCTGATCTGTACCTGCGTACAGATGGCCATGTCCTCTCAACAGGAAAAAGCAGAGCGATAAGAAAAAATTAATTAACAACCTCGTCATCGGGTAACAAAAATAATGTGAAAGTTGATTAAGTAGGTAATATTAAAAAATTTTAAGGTTAATTTAAGTCGGGCAAACAAGGCCTTGCAACCCCGCCTGCCCGCTATTTAAGCGGTATTATTCATTCAAGTACCCGGCTCCGGTCCGCTGATTTTAATAAAATGTGATGCAAGGAGGGCGCCTGTTTAATTGACCGTTCGTTTAAAAAATTTAATTTGCAGCGATTTTATATTACGTCTCATGTCAAGTCATCTGATCGCTCCCATCGTTGAGTTCATCCGGTCCATCGGTATCCCGGTAGTTTTCGATACCATTCCCGGGGAAACCTTTGTTCCGGGCATCCTGATAAATAAGGGAGGCCTTGTTGTGGACGAAAGCCGCCTGTTATATCCCGGCGATCTTTTACATGAGGCAGGGCACATTGCTGTCGCATTTCCCGATGACCGGGAACTGATGTTCGGCGATGTAGGCGCAATGACGGAGAAGAATAAATCGGATGGAGAGGAGATGATGGCGATTGCCTGGAGTTATGCCGCCTGCATACACCTTAGCATTGATCCCGCAGTCGTTTTCCATCCTTATGGCTACAAAGGATCGTCCGACTGGTATCTTGATCAATATGGATCCGGAAATATGCTTTACCTGCCATTAATGCAATGGGCAGGTTTTTGTTATGACGCTGCCAATGCACAGAAACATGGCGTAAAGCCATTTCCGGAAATGATCAGATGGTTAAGGGCATAATTACAACATAAATTTACTGGCGGAAAACCGCTCTTCTTTCTTTAGTTGCTGGAACGCAGTGGGCGTCATATTGAACTGTTTTAAAAAAGCCTTTCCGAAACTGCTTTGGGAGTTGAACCCTACCATGATGGCCACTTCAAATATTTTATAACCCGTTCCTGCCAGCAGCTCAGCCGCCTTCTTCATTCTTGTTACCGTCAGCAGTTCATTCGGTGTAAGATCTGAGAGGGTCTTGATTTTCCTGTACAAAGTAGGCACGCTGGTATTCATCAGTTTTGCCAGCAGCTCTACATCCAGTTCCGGGTTCTCCATGTGTTCCATCATCAGTTTGTTCAGCGTGATCAGGAAGTCCTCATCCGTTCTGGAGTGTACCATCGTGCTCATAGGTGCCAGGGGATACCTGGTGTAATAAGCCCTGATCTTCTTACGGTTGTTCAGCAGGTTGCTGATCTGTACTTTAAGATGTTCAGGAGTGAATGGTTGCTCGATACAGGCATCAGCACCGGCTTTCAGTGCATCCAGTTTTGATTGCAATCTGTTGGGCGCTGTGAGTAGTATGAAAGGAATATGTGAGTAGTTCAGGCTTGTTTTCAATCGGGTGCAAAGATCCAAGCCGTTGACAAGTGGTGTATGGCTATCAGAGATGATCATCCTGACGGAATGCCTTTCTACCATATCGAGCGCCTGTTGCCCGTTTTCTGCAGTGAAAATAAGGTAGTCTTCACCGAGGTTTTCTGAAAGGACGCGCAGTTTTTCTCTGTTGCCATCTACTAATAATAGTGTGTCTTGCATACGTGGTGTGTAAAATGAATACAATAAATAATGTATCAATACAACAATAGTATTGTTCCTGTTCCTGGTCGCTTGTTTATTCTTTTTTGTTTATTCTTTTTGTTTATTCTTTTCGGGTTTACGACCACAATTTACGCAACCGATTGTGATTTGAGAAATATTAACCAATTATTGATAAGCTCAGACCAAATAATCTGCCAATTATGTATGTACTTCACGCTGCGATTGAACTTAAGAACCAAGATAAGTAAGGCCAGATTTGATTCCCGTTTGAAATACTGTGTTCCCCCGAGTTGGCTTTACATCGTTGTGGAATTACTTATAGGTGTTAAATTGACAATTTTTTGTTTTGTTACCATTTTATCATTTAAAAAACTATCAATTCACGCGTTATGAAGCTTGCTTTACGAGTTTTTTTCCGGAGATGTCCGGCTTCCGGCAGGAGGCAGCGCATCCTTCCGGCTCTGCTGACTGTACTGGCATTATTGCTGTTTACTGTAGTGTACGGTCAGGGTGGTCAGCCAATAAAAGGTAAAGTCATTGACGAGACAGGAAAGCCACTGTCGGGCGTTACCGTCTCAGTCAAAAATACAGGCAGAGGTACAGTGACCAATGCTGAGGGTGCCTATACTATTAATGCAGCTCCCGGAGAAGTATTGCAATTCAGTTTTATCGGTTATACACCAAACCATGTCACTGTAGGCAGCGGCGCCAATTATGAAATAAGCCTTGCCCCGAATATGCAGTCGCTCGAACAGATGGTGGTGATAGGATATGGTGCGCAGAAGAAAAGTTCCCTTACCGGTTCTGTTGCTTCTGTAAGCAGCAAAACGATCAGTGAGCTGCCGGTTGTCAGCGTGCAACAGGCCCTGCAGGGAAGGGTAGCAGGTGTGACCGTTACCAACAACGGTACACCGGGCGCTGATCCTATTGTAAGGATCAGGGGGATCAGTTCCATCAGTTATGCATCAGACCCCTTGTATGTAATAGATGGTTTCCCTACTTCCAACCTGGCAAGTTTCGACAGCAGGGATGTACAATCGGTGGAAGTATTGAAAGACGCCAGTGCGGCGGCTATCTATGGTTCCCGTGCTACAAACGGGGTGATCATTATTACCACCAAAAAAGGATCCCGCGATGGCAAGCCTCATGTGAACTTTGATTCTTATGTAGGTGTGCAGTCGGCCTGGAAAACCATCGACCTGCTCAATACACAGCAATACCTGCAGTACGAGCGTGCATTGAATGGTGCAGCCGGCATTGCGAAACCTCCCCGCCTGGAAGATGCTAATTTCAATCAGCCGATATACACCGGTACTTCACAGACCTATGCCCAGACAAATACGGACTGGCAGGATGCCTATTTCAGGAAAGCCCTGATCTCGCAGTCTAATGTTTCTGTAAACGGCGGTAATGATGTATCCCGTTATTATATGTCAGCAGGACACCTGAAGCAGGACGGTATTACACAGGGTGTAAATTATCAGCGTGGTAACTTCCGGATCAATTCCGAGCATAATATCAGCAAGGTGTTCACAGTGGGAGAGAACCTCCTCCTTTCTTATTCCAAACAGCGTTATGACAATACATCGGGCAACAGGACCCGCCTGGCCAATATAATAAGGGCCCTGCCTTACCTGCCGGTGTATGACCCCACTACGAACGGTGGCTACCGCAATGCGGAGAACAGTGTGGACGGTGCGGACCCTACCAATCCTGTAGAAGACGCTACACTGCTGGGAGATGCGCACCGCCAGACCTTTAAGTTGCTCGGTACCGTGTATGCGCAGGTGAACTTCACTCCCTGGCTCAATTTCCGCTCCACATTTGGTAGTGACTATGTCAGCGAGTTCCAGCATGTTTTCGCTCCCATCTACAACGACAAGGGAAGGAATGCCACTGTAGCTACTATTACCGACCAGCGGGCAAACAGGACCACATTACTGTTCACGGAACAGCTCACCTTCGATAAAACTTTCGGCAATCATCATATCAATGCAGTAGCAGTATACGAGCGGCAGCAGGCGAATAACTTTGGTGAATCGCAGACGGGCAACCAGAGCTCCAACGACAGGGAAACCCTTGTTGGGGCTACCAATGTGACGGCATTTTCTTCCCGCACGGCTTCATTGATACAGTCTTATATCGGTCGTGTCAGTTACGACTTTGCAGGCAAGTACCTGCTGAGTGGTGCTATCCGTCGCGACGGGCTCTCCGTATGGGCGCCTGGCAGGAAGTTCCAGAACTTCCCTTCAGTATCTGCCGGCTGGAAGATGGACCAGGAACCATTCATTAAACAGGTGGCCGCCATCTCCGAGTTAAAGCTGCGTGGCGGATGGGGTGTGACAGGTCTGAACGCGATCGGCATTTTCCCTGCGCTGCAAAACTCCGTACTGGCCAATGAATATCCATGGCAGGCAGTGGTGCAGGCGAATGGCGCCAGCTATCCTTTTGGCAACACCATTACTGTGGGCAATGCGTCTTATTACAATCAGCTGGCCAGCAGCAACCTGGAATGGGAAAAGACCAAACAGGTGAACGTGGGGCTGGACCTCGGATTGTTCCATAACAGCATCACCTTCACCGCAGAATGGTACCGCCGTCAGACAGATAACCTGATCCTGACCATTCCAACGCCTTACAGTTTCGGTTTCGGTGGAACAGGTTCCCAGCTGAACGCTGCATCCATGAGAAATACCGGTGTTGACCTGCAATTGGGCTACAACAAAACAAGCGGCAGCTTTAAGTGGAATGTAACCGGTAACATTGGCTTCATCAGGAATAAGATATTAAGCCTGAATACGCCTGGCGCTACTATTGACGATGGCGCGGATGCCGATTTTGGTAATGGCAGCATTACCCGTACTGTAGCGGGTCAGCCTATCCAGTCTTTCTATGGCTACGTGGTAGACGGTATTTTCCAGAGCCAGGACGACGTGAATAAGAGCCCTGTGCAGATACCAGGCAACAATCCGGCTAAATCTACCGCTGCCGGCGATATCAAGTTCAAGGACCTGAACAACGATGGTAAGATCACGGCGGCTGACCGTACTTTCCTGGGTTCCTATATCCCTAAATTCACGTATGCGCTCAATGCTGGTGGCAACTATAAGAACTTCGACCTCTCACTCTTTTTCCAGGGTGTACAGGGCAACAAGATCTTCAATGGTACCAGGGTACTGCGTGAAGGGATGGCCCGTTTGTTCGGCGCAGGTGTAGAAGTGCTGAACGCATGGACGCCTCAGAATCACAGCAACGATATGCCAAGGGCTATCAGCGGTGATCCTAACCAGAACGCTCGCGTATCAGACCGCTGGATCGAGAGCGGTTCCTACCTGCGATTGAAAAACGTGATCCTCGGTTATACGATCCCTTCTTCCACCCTGCGTAACTTTGCGCATGGTGCCATCAGCAGTTTCAGGGTATATGTTTCTTCCCAGAACCTGCTCACCTTCACTTCCTATAAAGGATGGGACCCGGAGATCGGATCTAAGAACACCACACTCACCAACGGTATCGATTATGGCCAGTACCCTTCTGCAAGGTCTTTCCAGTTTGGCCTGCAGGTAGGTTTCTAATGAGCAGCAAAAAACAACAGACATGAAAAAGCATTTTTCCAACAGGATCACCATAGCCGTTGCAATGGCGGCAGTATTCTCCATCGCCTGTAACAAGGACCTGGATAAAACAAATCCCAGTTATGCCACACTGGATAAATATTTTAAGAACAGCGAAGAGTTGCAGAAAGGCACCAATGCCATTTATTCTTCTTTTCACGCAGGCAACCTTGTTGCCCGTGAATGGTTCTTCGTGGAAGATCTCAGAAGCGACGATGTAGCTTCCGGTGGCGGACAGCTGGAATTGCCAAGGGCGCAGATGCTGAACGGCGCCACCACTTCCGACAACTCTGTGATGAACAGTGTATGGAGGGGGCTTTATACGGTTATCCATCGCGCCAATACCGTAATCGGTAGTGCTCCTAATGTAACTGACAATGATGCGGTAAGGGACCAATGCATTGCTGAGGCAAAGTATTTCAGGGCATGGGCTTATTTTGAGCTCGTCAGCCTCTGGGGGCCGGTTCCCTTATACACTACTGTGGTGAGCGGTCCTGATCAGTTTCAGGCCAGGGCTACAGAAGAAGTGGTATATACGCAGATCATCAAAGACCTTACAGAAGCAGCCGCTGTGTTAAAAGCCACCTATGGTTCATCAGACCTTGGCCGGGCAACATCGGGTGCAGCAAACGCTATGCTGGGCAGGGTAAACATGCAGAAGGGCGATTATGCGGCTGCAAAGGCAGCCCTGCTGAAAGTGACCGGTTCAGGACTTTACAGACTGGTTGATAATTACAGTGATAACTTCCTCGAAGAAACAGAATTCAATGCCGAGTCAATATGGGAAGCAGTGTATTACGACAGGGGAGATAACAGCTTTGACTGGAATAATACCGGCGACGGTTCAGGAACAGCGCAATCTACCATCCGTAACCAGGAGTATTGTCCGCTGGCATGGAGAAACCTCATTCCTTCCGATAAATACCTCAACGAATTTGAGAATACTGCCAGCGGTGCAGCTAAAACTGATCCGCGGTATAAAGCGTCTGTTTATGAAACGGGCGACAAATTCAACAACGATGCAGATGTGCTGACAGATGCCATGCAGAATGGTAACGCTTCTACTGTACGTGGTGTAACAAAAAAGGTGAGCTGGCGTAAGTTTATGCTGATCTATAAACAAAGCGTTTCTACTGCATCCTATCATCCCGGTGGTAACAACCAGCGCATCATCCGCTATGCGGAAGTGTTGCTGATGCTTGCCGAATGTGAGAATGAACTGGGCAATACATCAGCTGCGGTGGATTATCTCAACCAGGTAAGGGACAGGCCTTCTGTAGCGATGCCCCATTATCCCACTGCCCAGTTCCCGGTATCCAATAAAGACCAGGTAACGAAGGCCCTCATGCATGAGAAGATGGTGGAACTGGGAGGAGAGGAGATCAGGAACCGTGACATCCTCAGGTGGAGGAAAAAAGGATATTTCACGACAGACCCGCTTTCTTATTTCAGGGTGAACAGGGATGAGCTGTTACCTATCCCACAGCAGGAAATTGACAATAATCCGAAGCTGGGAACAGGTGGGGTGGATGCACAGAACCCCGGGTATTAAGCGTATTGAATACAGATACTATGTTGTAGATAAATGGTAGCACAAAAAAAAGGGGGAGACCGGCAGGCTCCCCTTTTTACATTCTTTCGTTATAGTTTACATGGAAGGATGGATCGTCTGAATGCTGCCATCTTCATTGTAGTGCAGCTCCGTTACCTTGACGTTGCGCAGGTAGGTTTTACCTGATAATTGTACATCATGGTAGAACAGGTACCATTTTCCATCTTTTTCAACGATAGAATGGTGGCTGGTCCATCCTTCAACGGGCGTCAGAATGACGCCTTTGTAGGTGAATGGACCATATGGGCTGTCGCCCGTGGCATAGCATAGGTTATGAGTGTCGCCGGTAGAGTAGGAGAAGTAATATTTTCCTTTATACTTATGCACCCACGATGCTTCGAAGAAGCGTTTCTCATTATCCTTTTCATGAAAGGGCTGGCCTTTTTCGTCGAGCAATTGTATTTCTTTTACTGGTCCGTCGAAATATTTCATGTTCGTTTCCAGCTTCGCCATCCTGGGCTGAATAGCCAGTTCCTCCGGCTTCCTGTTGCCTTTGGTGGAGTCATAGCGATTGTTGTTCCACCGCTGTAACTGACCGCCCCAGATGCCTCCGAAATACATGTACGATTTACCATCATCATCTGTAAAGACGCATGGGTCAATGCTGTAACTGCCGGGGATAGGCGCTTTCTCTGCTTTGAAAGGGCCTTCCGGTTTAGTGCTGGTAGCCACACCGATGTGGAATATATCCTGGCTGTCTTTCACAGGAAAATACAGGTAGTAGGTACCGTTGGCAAATGCCGCATCCGGCGCCCAGAGCTGGCGGTGGGCCCAGGGAATGTCTTTGATATCGAGAGCAACGCCATGGTCGGTTACCTTGCCGCCGATGGAATCCATGGAAAGGATGTGATAATCTTTCATATCGAAATGACTTCCCAGGTCATCTTCCGGAATACCGGTTGCCGTATCGTGTGAAGGGTAGATATAGAACCTGCCGTTGAACACATGTGCGGAAGGGTCGGCGGTGTAGATGTGGTTGACCAGCGGCTGTGAAAGGTACTTCTTCGCACTGCTGTCGGCCGTAGCGGTTACCTGTGTGCTGTCTGTCGTTTTCGTTGAACCGGACTGTCCGCAGCTGCAGATCATGCATGCGAGGGCAGCGGGGATAGTTAGAACGGGTAATTGTAAAAGGCGCATATTGTAAGTGTGTTAAAATGCTACTTGGAACCTTTTTTCAGGGAGGAAGCCCTGACGATCAGTTCTGAACGCAGAATGATGGTATTGGTACTGCTTACGAAAGAGACATCCCTGACATGGCTGATCAGGTGCCTGGCTGCCACCTGTCCCATTTCATAACCTGAATAGTTGATGGTGGTGAGGTGCGGCTCTATAACCTCCGTCACAGGCTCATTGTTAAACCCCGCAAAGGCAATATCCTGCGGGATGCGGATGCCCGCTTTCTTCAGTGCCAGCATGCAGCCTACGGCGCAGGTATCGTTGGCGGCAAAGACACCATCGGGAAGTGGTTTCATCTTCAATATCGATTTTGCCATTTCTGCGCCCGCTTCCTGGCTTAAATTGGTAATGGCGATATAATCCTCCCGGAACCTGATCTTATGCTCTCCAAGGGCTTCTTTATAGCCTTTAAGCCTGTCCCTGTATACATTCTGCAGGGTAGGGGCTGTGATGTGCATGATCCGGCGGCAACCCTGCTCTATGAGGTGCCGGGTGGCGTTATAGGCCGCCTGGCGGTTGTCTATCAGGATATTGACGGAGTTTTCATGCGGCATTACACGGTCGAAAAAGATGACCGGGATGTTCTTTTTGAAGAAATGCTCAAAGTGACTGAGGTCGGCGGTATCGACGGCCAGTGAAACAAGCAGTCCGTCCACCCGGCTGTCGAACATCGTTCGGACGCTGGACGCTTCTTTCACGGAAGATTCCGACGACTGCGCAATGAGAAGTGAGTATCCATGTTCGTTGGCAGCGTTTTCAATGCCGGCAATCACTGAGGACATAAAATGGCTGTTCAGCCGGGGCACAATGATGCCGAAGGTATTTGTCTTCTGGTTGCGCAGGCTGCGGGCAAAGTGATTGCTGCGGTAGCCCAGTCTTTCAGCAAGATCAAATATCTTTTTCTTTGTCTTTTTGCTGATGGTAGGATGATCCTGCAGGCCACGGCTGACCGTAGTTGCGGATATATTCAACTCCCTGGCAATATCATATATGGTGACCTCTCGTTCGTTTGCCATAAATGTCAGTATCGATAAAAATATAAATGAGAGAGCAGATCCGGGCACTCATAATCGTGAACATAGCACAATCGCTTGCGATTGGACTGTACAGCTAAAGTAAACTTTTTTGGAAAATAAATAACACAATCGGTTGCAATTTTAGAAATAGTATGCAGGATGCTTAATAATAGCGGGTAGTGTGTCAGCCTTGGATGTTGGTCTGAGATCAGCCGGCAGATGATCTGTATATTTGCTGCAGGAATTGAATTACCGAACTTTATACCGATGGAACGAAGGATACAGATAACTGCAGATGGATCCCATACGATATCCATTCCTGAATGGAACGTCACCTATCATAGTATTCATGGCGCTGTCCAGGAAAGTCTTCATGTGTATATCCGGGAGGGGTTAAAGTATCAGCTGTCAAAAAAGGCCGATGGTATTCTGTCGGTACTTGAGATGGGATTCGGAACCGGGTTGAATGCTTTGCTGACCCTCCGGGAGAGTGCCAGGAAAGGGAGGCATATCTATTATCAAACCATCGAACAACATCCCCTAACCCAAGCAGAGACAGACCCACTGAACTATGATGAAGTGCTTGATGAACCCATCTTACATTCCTGTCTGATGACCATACACAGTGCTTCCTGGGATGAAGATGTAAGGATAAACCCATATTTCTGCCTGCATAAAACGCATGCGGCACTGCAGGACCTTGCTTTTAACGGGTCTTTTGATCTCATCTATTATGATGCCTTTGATCCGCTTGTACAGCCTGAGCTCTGGACAGAAGAAATTTTTGAAAAGCTGTATAACTGTCTCGTTCCGGGAGGAATATTGGTGACCTATTCCTGCAAAGGAAGTGTAAGACGTGCGATGAAATCCGTGGGTTTTATTGTTGAGAAACTGCCGGGTCCTTCCCATAAACGGGAGATCGTGCGGGCTATACGCTGACAGCTGTAAAACATCCCATATTATCCGGTATAAAACCCACAGGATTGCATATATTTATACTACGACGCGTTAACTTACCCATTCCATTACAGCTGTAGAAATCATTAAGTACAAACCTCTTTAACAACTCACAATGAGACCATTAAAGCTACCTATGAAGTGGCCCGGAAGACGTATGCCGGTCCTTCTGGCCCTGTCCCTTTTTTTGACCTGCTGTATATCCGTACATGCTGCCGCCAACGATCCCTCAAACCAGGCGGTTTTCTATACGGATATCAACTACGGCGGAACGGCTGTCGCACTATCTGCCGGTACCTATACCCGGGCGCAGATGATCGGCAGCGGGCTTCCTGACGATGCAGTTTCCTCCTTCACCATTCCGGCGGGTTACCAGGTTACTTTTTTCTGGGATGACAATTTCACCGGCGCGAGTCTTACTAAGACGGCATCAGCGTCCTTTATTGGCCTTGACTGGAATGACAAGGTCACCTCTCTTATTGTTTCAAGGATACCGCCGGGAGAGCAGGCCGTATTCTACACAGATATCAACTACGGCGGAACGGCTGTAGCGTTATCTGCCGGTACCTATACCCGTGCGCAGATGATTGCGAACGGTCTTCCGGATGATGCCATCACTTCTTATATGATTCCGGCGGGTTACCAGGTCACCTTTTTCTGGGATGACAATTTCACCGGCGCCAGTCTTACTAAGACGGCATCAGAATCCTGGATCGGCACAGACTGGAATGATAAGGTTACCTCTCTCATTATTACAAAGGTAGCGCCGGAAGAGCAGGCTGTTTTCTATACAGATGCATCCTACCTGGGAAAGGCGGTCCCGCTTTCTCCCGGTAATTATACACGGGCACAAATGATAGCCTATGGATTGCCCGATGATGCGGTTTCTTCGTTTACAGTACCCGCAGGCTACCAGGTAACGGTATACTGGGATGATAATTTCTCCGGCGCCAGCCTGACGAGAACAGCATCGGAACCCTGGATCGGGCCTGACTGGAACGATAAGGTAACATCCCTGATCATTGCAAAGATCAATCCTTCATCATGGCAGGCTAACTGGGTATGGACATCTGCTGCAGGACCCGCCAATACATGGCTTGCGCTGAGAAAGAAGGTAACGCTGTCAGCCAAACCATCCCGTGCACTGACGAAGATCGCTGTGGAAAATAAATACTGGCTGTATGTGAATAACCAGCTGGTTGTGAAAGACGGCGGGCTGGATGTACGTCCTGACCTCTTAAATACTTATTACGACGAAGTAGATCTTGCCCCTTATCTCACCCCAGGAGAAAATACCATCGCCGTACTTGTCTGGCATAAAGGAGGAAATAACTCCTATTCACAGCGTGTAACGAATAATGGTGGATTCCTTTTTGAATCATCCCTGTCGGGTAGCACCCCTTCATCTATTGTTTCCGATGCTTCCTGGAAAGCAAAGGTGCATCCATCGTTTGGCGCCACTACGCAGCTTATCCTGGACAACAGCGACTACAAATGGATTGCCTGGCCTGTTTCCTACAATGCACAGGCAGAACCCGGCGCCTGGACAACTGCTGCTTACGATGACAGCAGCTGGCCATCTGCCGTTCAGAAAGGTATAGCAGGTGCGGCGCCATGGAATCAGCTGATGCCAAGAACGATACCGATGTGGAAAGAATATGATCTTGGCGCCTATACCAATGCAGCGTCATTCCCGGCTACTATCAGCTCCAATCGTATCATTACAGCAAGAGTGGGTACGAATATACAGCTGCGGCCATACCTGAAAGTGAATGCACCGGCCGGTGTTAAGATCAGGATAGAAGTGAACCGCTTTTACTGGCAGGAATATATTACCAAAGCAGGGGAACAGGAGTTTGAATGTTTTGCCTGGCAGAATTCCAGTGGCGATACAGTAAGTTATCAATTCTCCAACGTGACCGGCCCTGTACAGGTACTGATACTGAGGTATCGCGAAACGAGCTATAACACAACGGTACCGGGAACCTTCACGTCAAACGACGGAAGGCTCAATTCATTGTGGAATAAATCCAAAGCAACATCCCGTGTGTGCATGAGAGATATTTTCTATGATTGTCCCAACCGGGAAAGAGGGCAATGGTGGGGCGATGTATCCCAGCAGATCCTTTACTCTTTTTATCTCTATGACACTGCCTCCAATCTGCTTGCCCGCAAAGGCTACAGGGAGTTGCTGCGTTCACAGAAAAGCGATGGATCATTGTATACTACAGGCCCCGGTACTGCGTTCCATTTACCTGACCAGAACCTGGCCGCGATCGCCATGCTGGCAAGATATTATACCTACACGGGCGACAGGGCGCTGTTAGAGGAACTGTATCCATCCATTAAGAAATTTGCTGCCTATTGTGTAAACAGTTCAAACAGCGATGGCATGCTTGTATGGCAGGATGGGCCATGGAACTGGATAGACTGGGGCGATAATAAGGATGCAACACCTGCAGGCGCCGCCAACACTGTTTATAACGGTATTTATGTGTCCTTCCTTGAATCGGCCGCCAGTATCGCCAATGCACTGGGATATGTAACAGATAAACTTTACTACGAGCAATTGCTGAACAGGGTGAGAAGCAATTTTAATAATTACTTCTGGAACAGCAACGCGAACGCTTATGTATATCATCGTACCGCCGATGGCGTCCAGTCGCAGATCATAGACGACAGGAGCAATGCCTGGGCCTTCCTGGCCGGTGTGGCTAATGACGCACAGAAAGCAGCGATACTGAACGTGCTTAAAACAAAGTACAATGCGAGCCCCTACCAGGAAATGTATATAGAACAGGCTATGGTGCAGCTGGATCCAAAGGCAGGCATTAAAAGAATGAAAGACCGCTATGCCGGCATGATCGATAGCTGGTCGTCCACCCTGTGGGAAGAGTTCCCGGCTTCCAATAGTAATAATCATGCCTGGGCCGCAGGACCATTATATGTTATGAGTGCTTACGTGCTTGGCATACGTCCTTCATTGCCTGGATATGAAGAGTATGCCTTTCTGCCGCAGCCGGCCGACCTTACAAATATATCGGGTGTGATCCCTACCGTTAAAGGCAATATCAGTGCAAGCCTTACCACCGGTAGTGCCGGTCTTACACAGGCTATCACCGCTCCCCCCGGAACAACAGGTATCGTCGGTATTCCGAAGAGCGCCATTACCTGCGGACTGAAGGAGATCAGGGTGAATGGTACCGTTATATGGAGAAACGGCTCAACCGTAACGACAATACCCGGTGTAACATTCAATGGAGAAGATGCGCAGTATGTGAAGTTCAGGGTATCTTCCGGGGCATGGACATTTGAGGCCGGATGTACCCTGTCTGCGCCGGCAACCGGCAGCAGCCTGGTAGTAGCACCTAATCCGTTTACGTCTGATATTACGGTGAAGGCTGAGGGTATAAAGGAGCCGTATGTCATCGTAAAGGTATTTAATAGTAACGGAGGACTGGTACTTCCTGCTAAAAGAGTACAGAATGGTACAAGTCTCAGCCTTTCACATCTTCCTGCCGGGGTGTATATCATTAATACGACAGCGGGGAAGAAGACATATAGCAATAAGGTGATAAAGTATTAAGAGGAACAAGACGTCTTTGATACGGCGGCCGGAGGGAAAGACGAATGCGCCTGATGTGGTTCATGCACTTTACCCGACGTATGGGGAACTTGATCAGTTTAGTATTTGCCCATTAGTAGACATAAATGTTAGCCCGGGAACTTGTTCCCGGGCTATGTTTTTATATATCAATCTGTTGGTTGCTGTTTTGAATGTGTGTTTGTCGTCTTATGATCTTTTTGTCTGTCTCTCCGGTATGCCTATGCCCTCCAGCTCTTGTTATGATCTTAGAGGTGCCTGGCACTTGATAAGCAGCACCATTGTAACGCAGGCCTGTAGCCCAGGCGGGACAAAAAGGCCCAAAGACCGCTTCCGGGCAGGAACTTAAAAACGGCTTAAATTTTCTCTTTCCTTTGTAGCGTACTGTAACATTATACATATTTGCACGTTAAATAGTGTTAAATAGTGTTAAATACTGTTAAGCGCTGTACCGCGGTAAAGCAGATATTTATCGGGGGATACCTATAGATTTTTTATGACAACAACAGCTGTACCTGACGCCAGTTCTTTATGGCGTAATAAAATCCCAACATGGTTAAGACATCCGGCGGTCATTGCCGCTATATATTTTGTTGCCACCATTATATTGTACATACAGGCGATAGCTACGGGACGCTATAATAACTTTGTTATTTTCCGTACTTCGTTTTATCATCTCGTGCAAGGCTTACCGTTATACCAGCTGTACCCTGCGGAATATTATGATTATTTCCTGTATCACCCATCATTTCCTGTATTGTTTGCGCCTTTTGCATTATTGCCAAAGGAGGTAGGACTACTGGCCTGGATGCTGGGCAGTACTGCCATTTTCCTTTATATGATCCGGCAGCTGCCTTTCGCAGAAAGTATTAAGTATATCATTGCCTGGTTCCTGCTCATTGAGCTGAGTAATGCCATTCAATCCGAACAAACCAATCCCGCCATGACGGCATTTATGGTGCTGACGGTGGTAAGCCTGCAACGGCAACAATCTATGCGTGCTGCCCTGTTCGCAGCGTTATGTTTTTTCATAAAGGGATATGGGGCTATTACAGGTCTGGCATTCCTGTTCTTCCCCCGGAAAGGCGCCTTTATTGGCTGGGGCCTCGTATGGACTATTGCCGGTTCTTTGCTTCCGCTGCTGTTCATTTCCCCGCAGCTGCTTTGGCAGCATTATGTTGATTGGTTCCAGCTGCTGACAAGCAGTACTATTAAAGAGGATGGTTCCCTGCTGGGGATGCTGCATGTGATGCTGGGCCTCAAAACGGCTACCATAGAGCTGTTTGACAAAATAGCATTGCTGATAGCAGTGGTAATGCTCCTGCATGTATTGATATATGGGCTGTTAAAGCGCGTAGAGGGTTATCCCTGGATGTTGCTGGCCTACCTGCTGATATGGATCGTAGTTTTTAATCAAAGCACAGAATCCCCCACCTACATTATGGCAGTTACCGGCGTGGCTATTGCCTGCTGTGTGATGCCTTTATCCCTTAGCTGGCGTAATGGCCTGTTATGGTTTACGCTGGTGGTGGTATCCCTTTCACCAACGGACCTGGTGCCGAAGTTCATTAATCAATATGCCATTGCCTGGCATATTAAAGCATTGCCTTGTACCGTTGTACTGCTTTTTTTACAGGCTCATATAGGGGGATGGAGGAATCCCGACGTTACTTAATACAATACAACACATAACCGCCTTATGTCTGTGCAGCCTTTATTAACACCTGTGAATGTTAATACAAGGCCGGGGAATGTATTGACTACAACCACCGGTCTTGATCTTATATTACCTTGCTGCAATCCCCCGGAGAACTGGGTGGGCACATTGCTGCAACATTATGAAGAAGTACGGCGCATGCTTGCGCCGGCGCCGGTACAGCTTATACTGGTGAATGACGGATCTACACGTAACTTTGGACTGCAGCACATCGCGCAGCTCCAGTCAGCTATTCCGGATATCATCATTGTGGGCTACCCGGTGAACCGTGGAAAGGGACATGCCGTGCGGGAGGGCACAAAACACTCCCGTTTTGATCTGCAGGTATATACGGACCTGGATTTTCCTTTTGGCGTAGCCGTTATAAAAAAGGTATATGAGCTGCTGCTGAAAGGAGCAGATGTTGTGGCAGGAGAAAGGGGGGCTGCTTACCTGGAATTACTGCCGGCCAGGCGCAAGGTTATTACGCAGATAAGCCGTTGTATGAACCGTTTCCTGCTGCATCTGAAGATCAACGATGCCCAGGCAGGCCTGAAAGGTTTTAACCGGCATGGACGCCGCGTATTGTTGTCTACCAGAATAGACGGTTTTTTATACGATAGCGAATTTATTTACATGGCAGGTCAGGATCCGATGATTATCATGGAATCGCTGGATATTACCTGCCGTTCCGGTATCAGCTTTTCTTCCTTCAGGCTAAAGTTGTTGTTACGGGAGCTGCGGAACTATATAAGGATCTTAAAAATGCATCATGAGTAAGGTAAACAGGTTGCTGATAAGTGTAGATGTGGAGGAATTTGATATTCCCCTGGAATTTGGCGGACAGGTGCCGCCGGAGCAGCAAATGTCTGTTTCCTACAATGGGCTGATGACCGTGCTGGACCTCTTTGAGCGCTACCAGGTACGGGCTACTTTTTTTATCACAGCTCACTGGGCGCAGCGCTATCCTGAGCTGGTACGCCAGTTGGCCACCCGGCATGAAGTGGCCTCTCATGCTTATTATCATAGCGAGTTTGCAACCGCACACCTGGAAAGTTCCCGGCTGGCATTACAGGATATAACAGGCAAGCCTGTATACGGCTTCCGTATGCCCCGTCTTAAACCGGTCAGTACGACTGCATTGAAAAATGCCGGTTACCTGTACGACGCGTCCCTGAACCCCACCTGGTTGCCGGGACGTTATAATAACCGGGACAAACCAAGAACGCCCTTCCAGGATAACGGCCTGTGGATAATGCCTTCCTCTGTATCTCCTTTGTGCCGCTATCCCGTTTTCTGGCTCAGCATCAAGAATATGCCCGGCTTTGTTACCCGGCATTTCAGCAACACTATACTCAAAAAGGATGGTATGCTGTCCACCTATTTCCACCCGTGGGAATTGGCCGATCTTAAAGATTACACCTTGCCGGCTTATATCCGTCGGGTATCAGGTATCAAAATGCAAGAGCGCTTAAACAGCTTCCTGCAATACCTGCAACAGAAAGGGGAGTTCTGCACGCATGTGGAATGGCTCAGGGAATATGAACAACTTGCACATGTTCACCCCTGAACTAATCTTGTATCCTGCTCTTTATCTCTGTGACGCTGCATAGATGCATCAAGTGGAAGCGCGTTGGGTATTCCCCGGGCCGACAGACTTATCCGTTAGTTGGTACAATAACCTGTACTACATGTACTTCAGTAATGATGGATGATATGTAATCACTTTGTATCTTCATCAAAACTTTGCTTATGATTGTACAAACCTTGTTACAGGAATTTGAACATGAGGTGGCCAGCACCAGGAAATTGCTGCAGGCAGTGCCTGAGAAGGACATTAACTTTAAGCCTTCACCTGTTTCCTGGACAATGGGGCAGCTGGCACAGCACATTGCCACTATCTATTACTGGTACACCGGTACGCTTACACAAGATGTGTACGATATGGCGGCTGATCGTTTGGAGCGGGGCGATCCTGCGGATATCCAGGCAACACTTGCTTTGTTTGAAGACAATGTAGAAAAGGCAAGAGCAGCGCTGAAAACGGTGACAGAAGAAAGCCTGCAGGTGCCTTGGACAATGAAGGTGGGAGAGCATACTGTTCTGGGGCCGCTTCCACGGGGTATGGTTACAAGGAGCTTTCTCTTTAATCATATTTATCACCATCGCGGCGAAATGATCGTTTACCTGCGTACCACAGGAAATAGTGTGCCCGGCATGTATGGTCCGACTTATGAGCAGGAACAGGCCATGAAAAATACTGCTAAGTAAGCTTATTAATAATAATAACCCGAATGGCTACAGGGAAAAACTGTAGCCATTTGCATTAACTCCGGTGAAGTATCTGACTGGTGTAATTATTTTGGACTTTTTATATGAAATAAGATCTGCCTGTTGAGCCCTCCTTTATACAGTGGCACTTTAAAAAGCGGGCGTATCAGGTTTTTCAATTCAATGTAGATGTACGATTTCAGTATTTGTTTAAATTCGTACCCCCTGCACAGATAAACGTCGTTTTCAGCATTCAGGTAGTCAAACGTGTGGCGGTCATATGAATTGACATGCTCTTCATGCAAAGGCTCCTGCTCGTCATATGGCACAGCAATGTATAGGTCTTTACACTTACTCAGTAATGTATCTACCACCTCCTTATGTTTAGGTAAATGTTCCAATACATTTGACATAATGATTACATCTACGGCCGGAATACCATCAGCATCCTTGGCCATGAAAGTCGCGATATCCCCAAATTTCCTGACGCAGATCTCTATAGCTGCAGTTGAAAAATCCGTTCCCATAAACCTGGCTTTTGGGTAGCGCTCTTTATAAATGGGTATTGCATCCCCCAGCGCACAACCAAAGTCAAGAATAGTTCCATCGAAATCAGCATCCATTTTTAATCTTTTCACAATCTCGTAAGCAAAAAGTTTAGTTTGATTTTCCCCGGCATTTGCCCGCCATGACTTTTTGTTATTTGAACTGAATCTGTCGTCCCAATATTCTTTTGTGTTAATATTGCCGAGATTCGCTAAATTCTGTATCATAATGTATTGGTTTAATCTCAATGGTTTGGTAAATACATAAGCTGCCTGATGCCGGTATGACGGCACCGGTAGATCCGCCCGGATCTACCGCTTAATATTTCTGCATTCCGTAGTTGTTTGTATCGTGGATGATGAGCTTAACTAAAAACGTAGACTGTAATATCTATAATGGTCCCTTCCTTCGACTTTATATCGCTGTTTAATAATAAGATAACACCACCAACATTCTTTTTGTTTGCTGGGGCGCAGGCTTCACATCTCATCAGTTCAAAATGCTTGCATACTCATCCTTATGACAATGTCAGGTATAACTACAGGCAGTGTCAAAGGCCTTGATAATAGCCTTTGACACTGTCTTCCTTTAGCAATCACACAGTGTTTCTCCACGGGAGCAGGTAGGGCAGGAGGTCTCAGCAAGGGAGGTTTCGCAAATACGGCCTCCTTTCATAGCGTCATCCTTTAGCTTGCTAAGATTGGCGATTTTGATCTTTACCAGCTGCAGTTTTTTCTGTTTTGGGACTTTTTTCATAGTGAGTAATATTTAAAGTTGTCCTCTCCTGTCTTCAGCCTGGGGAGCTATGCCATGGAGCGGTTGTTCAGCACGTATAAAAGTTCTGGTGAATGTTAAACGGGAAAGTGTCGCATCTGTGTTTATTACAGGTGATGTATGGGCTAACGGAAATTAGTATCAGTGTAGATAACATAAGGGTTTAGGTTCATCGGGTTAATCATTTGAGGGTTATAGAATAAACTACTCTACTAATTTATTAAATTTTTCTGATGTTCAAAATTCTAAGGCGACCGGTACCGCGGTTTTCCGGCCTGCAGTATTTCGTGCCAGTAAAAAAAACGTTAACCGCATGCTACCTGGGGTTGAATATAATGACTACAATCATCCAGGTCGTCGATAGCCGTCATTCTTCTCAGCCATGTCTTCAGATTAAATTTACCTGAGATTGAATGATTAGTTAACATGCACGGCTTGTGCATATAAATGAAAATGCATACATGATATCTTTCCACAATGTTGATCTTTCCCCAAAGCCAGGCAAAAGCGCCTGGACCGCCGGGCATCGTGAATGGCAGGAGAAATTCATTTATTTCCTGCTGGCCGGTGTCATCAAAGGGCAAACTCCTCCGGGCGAATTCATTAAGCACTACGATGCCCTGCAAAGAAGTGTGTTGAGCGAGGGTAAATACGGTGAGCTGATGGTAAGCTCTATTGACGATCATCAGCGGGCAGGTGGAGAAATCAAACGCTGGCTTAGTTTTAATGCCTGCCCAAAACAGGTGATTGCCGGCATGGGATTCGAGCTCTGCGCTATGGGTACACCCGGGGAAGGCAATAGCTATGAGGACTGGGAAGCGATGTTTACACCGGATGAACAGTCGACGAATATGCTCAGCCAACGATCATACATTTACAGAGAGATTACAGCCATTGCGGCCTTATGCGGGAAAGAAGCGGCATTGAGGCACGGAACAATGCATTTCAGGCAAACATCCGCTGAGCGGCGTAACTTTCATTTCTCCGACAGTCCGCAAGGTGTCCTGGCCTTTTCACGCATCCTTTCCAACGAAGAAATACTGGTTGTATACAATTCTGCTGTTGCAGACGCAAAGGAAGAATATGTTCTCGTAGACCCGGGCATCAATAAAGATAAGCAGCAGATGAGATACATCTACGGCCGTAAGTGTGGAGTGGAGATACAGCAAAGCAATGGCGCCAGCTTCGTGAAATTATACCTCGAGCCGAAGCAACTGGTGATCCTGAAAAGCAATTAAAAGGAAAAAAACGGGTGAATGTCTGAGATGCAAGGAACCCGAATATCTGACAATAGGATAAGCCGTTTAGGTTTATCCTATCTGTTTTGCCCTTATGCTGATTTGTCAATCAGTTCATTCTTACATTCAATATTTTTTTCAAAGCAGGTTAAATTCCCCATGGTTGTTTCAGCGATATTTTGCAATGCGGTATCTGTCAGAAAAGCCTGGTGACTGGTTATAAGCACATTGGGAAAGGTCATCAGTCTTGCAATCACATCATCTTGTAAAATATCGTTGGAATGGTCTTCAAAGAACAATCCTTTTTCCTCTTCGTATACGTCTAATCCCAGGTATCCGATCTGCCCGTCTTTTAAGCCCAATATGATATCCTTTGTATTGATCAGGCCACCCCGGCTTGTATTGATGATCATTACGTTTTTCTTCATTTTGTTGATACGTTCCCGGTTTATTATATATTGGGTATGTTCATTCAATGGCGTATGCAACGAGATGATATCGGAGTGCTCACATACATAATCAAGATCCTGATATACAACCCCCGTATCAGTAGCCCAGCTTGTATCCTGATAGATGTCGAAGACCAGTACTTTGCAATTGAAACCACGCATGATCTGTGCCACTAATTTCCCGATCTTGCCGGTCCCTATTATACCAACCGTTTTTCCGTTCAGGTCAAATCCTGTTAGCCCGTCCAGAGAGAAGTTCAGGTCGCGGATGCGGTTATGGGCTTTGAGTAGTTTTCGGTTAAGTGCAAGCATTAAAGCAACGGTATGTTCAGCCACGGCGTAAGGGGAGTAATCGGGTACCCTTGCTACTTTTATGCCTAATTTCCCGGCGGTTTTTAAGTCGACGTGATTAAAGCCGGCTGAGCGTAGCGCCAGGTATTTTACGCCGTTAGATGAAAGCTTTTGCAAAACCTCTGCGGATGCATCGTCATTTACAAAAATACAGACGGCCTCGTAGTCATTTGCCAGGGCTGCCGTAGTAGCGGTAAGGGATGGTTCGAACATGGATAGTTCGTGTCTTCCTTTTGCTGCTTCAAGCAAATAATCCTTCTCAAATTTATGTGCACTGAATACTGCTACTTTCATATTATCTCAAATATTTAATATTTACAATTCAAATGGTGCGCATAAAGGTAGCTGCCGCTTTTAAGAGAATGATATGACGCCGGTTGACTGTAGATATGATTGATATCAGCGCCTATAGCATGTCAGCGGGCCTGAAGCTAACCTGGGAGCTGCTGGTAAGCCCCAAGATAGCTAATAAACCCGAGTTGGAATACATGAGAATGTTAAGATAATATCAGTTTATGACCTGAAAGAGACCCGGCTTTACGATAAGATCCTTCGCGGTAAAGGGCTTTGCTATTTTGAGAGAACAAGGAGGAGTAAGCAGAGCAGAAACATTGGTAACCCTTGGCCTGTGGCAAAAACAAACTGGAGCCGCAAGGGCGTAACGATCGGAAGGAGTTGTTTTTTTTGTCAATATATCTTGATATATGAACAAGCTGTCTCAAAATTATTCTGAGACAGCTTATATAAAGGTTAATGATTGATAACATCGAACAAGGCATCCCTTTGTGCCACCAGTCCTTCCGCTATTCCTATGCCTTTTTGATACTGGTCCTGCTCTGCCACCAGCAGCACCTGCTCAACAAATTCCTTCACATCCATCGCGTCATGGCCTGTATCGTCATTGCCATCAGACTTGCCCAGGTTGGTTTTGACAGCCGGTGGAATGATTTCAAATACTTTGATGGAGGTGTTTTTCAGTTGATGTCGCAGTGACATCGTAAAGGCATGCATACCTGCTTTCGTAGCGCAATAAACCGGCATATTCGCGATAGGAGTGAATGCCAGCCCGGACGTTACATTCATAATGGCTGGATTCTCCTGCTTTTGTAAGTGTGCTATCATCAGGCCACTCAAATGAATGGGTGCTATCAGGTTAGTGGTTACTTCAGCTGTCAGTTGCTGTTGATCAACCGGCTTTGTCAAATCCACATAATGAAGGATACCGGCATTGTTGACCAGGACATTCAGTGATGGATGAGTGTTGATTGCCCATTCGGCCAACATGACACGTTGATCGGCATCTTCCATATCACATACATAAGTATCGATGCCGGGATGTGCGCTGGATATTTCACTGAGGCGGTCTTTCCGCCTGCCGCAGATAATTACTTTATTATTATTTTCATGCAGGCGAACAGCAAGATGGTAGCCAATCCCAGAGGTGCCACCTGTTATCAGGATTGTTTGATTGGTAAGATTCATTGTACGGCGTTTAAATTTTACATAGCAAAGGTAGCATGCTGCCTAAAGGTGATGTAACGAAATTCAAACGAAGCCTTACGAAAATCAAACGTCCCTGAATTGGGTAGGGCTGATGTTCATCTGTTTCTTGAAGAAGTTGTTAAAATGAGTGACCTCCGGGTATCCTAAGGCGAATGCAATTTCAGATATATTCCACTTAGTATGCCTTAGCAATATTTTTGCTTCCTGTAGAATACGCTCAGCAATCAGCTGGGACGTGGTTTTATTGGTAGCCGTCTTAACCTCCCTGTTCAGGTGATTAACGTGTACAGCCAATTGCCCGGCAAAATCTGCCGGAGTCCGTAATTGCAGCCTCTGGCGAACATCTTCAATTGGGAATTGATGTTCCAGCAGTTCCAGGAATTGTACGGCTTTATTATAAGCATTAAGTTTCTGTCCACTTGTGTTAAACGCTGGTTGCGTCTTTAATACATAATGCACGATCTCAAACACCAGGTTTCTCAATGCATCGTATTTATGTACATAGCTGGAGTTGAGATCAATCATCATCTGCTCAAATAACTGCCTGAGTTTTGTCACCTGTTTCAGCGTTAATTCAAATACAGGCAGGAAGCCGGGTTGGAATACTTCATAATTTTTCAGGTTGCCAAACTGATAAAAGAAATCGGCGGAAAAGACACAAACATAGCCGCTTTGCTCGCCATCCAGGTTTTCCCAGTTATAAGGAACCTGGGGGTTGGAAAACAGTACTGCATGCTTCTTTACCTCAAATATCTTATCGGCATAATAAACTTTATTCTTCCCGATGATCAGGCTTATTTTATAATAGTCCTTCCTGCCAAAAGGCACCGGTTTGTAATGTTGTCTTACAAAATCATCCAACTTAAACACATTAAAACGGCCTATTTCCTGCTGAATATGATCCGGCAGCCAGTTGAAATTGGCCTTGTAATAGTCGTTCAGTGATTTTGCTTTCATAGGGCAATATTACAAAATTCAAACGCGTATTATGTACTTAAGGTACTATTTCATTTCAGCTTATCAATTATATTGTTATCGGAAGGTTTTAGAATCTTTGGATCTAATTGTATAGGTATAGTTGATAACTGAATAAGACCTGTTTTTAGTACATTGTCAATGGTTGTCAAAACAGTGTCGTCCAGTTCCAATGGCACTTCCTTTTCGTAACTTGATGCCAGATAGGCAACAAATTCTGTCACCGTTCTCTTGCCGTCGGCTTCCAGGAAAATAAGCTGTGGCCAGGGGTCAAATGTGACTATTCTTGGCGCATTGGGATCAATTGCGAGGATGTTTCCGTCTGATAGCCGATGCCATTGGGCCACGCGATAGAAATAACAATCTTTTATTGGAGAGGCTTGCAGCTTATCGAAAGGCGGTATAACCGGTTTGCGTTTTTTGAAGAAGTTAAACATAGGAGGCTTATAGATGAATGCAATACTGTCAGATTAGGTCTTGACTATTTTATATTGTTATTGTCATTGTTATGGTGTTGAAATGTCCAATAGGACATTGGTTTTCCTAGGAAACTAAACATCTGCCCATCTGGGTAATACTAACCTCGCCGTTGTATATTGTCACACAATGTACCTGCTCTAATTTTTTCAGTGTTCTCATTATTTCTGTATCGGTCAGTATATGCTTATGTTCACTGTTTATATTTACAATGTTTGTTGCGCCCTGGCAAACATAATGGATGAAGCGTAAGAAATGGTCATCCCGGTATGTGAATCCATTTTTAAAGTAGATTTTATAAATATAATTGCCGGCAATAGCTTTTTCTGCGGTCTGAACGCTGTAAATGAAATTGGAAATTTCCATGTGCTCGTGATTGGAATTTCTCGTAATTTCGTAATCCTTCCCCTTATACTCAATAGTATCTGTGATCAGGAATTTTCTCATTCGTTCATTAATCACAGGCTTTGTGTAGCTTTTCAGCTTCTCACTTAAGGCGTCTTCTAATTTACATTTCAGTTCGATGATATCCTCCCTGCCGAGTTCAACCACATCTACCGGATTCTTCGTCAGCCGTTTTTTTACTTTTTCATCAATAAAAGGGGCAATTGTAAAGGAATCGAAGTATGTGCTATAGCCCAGGTGTTCGTATTCTCCATCTTTACACATGTACATGTGAACGCCTTCGTCACAGGGCTCATCATCTTTTAGCTCTTTATCTCGTTCTCTGGTGAGATGACAATCATAGCAAATGTCCTTTGGCAAATACGGGCTATCCGTGGGAATAATTAATTTATGGCAATCTGCACAGGTGATTGCGAGGTGCCGCTCTTCCCACGTGGGGCAGTCTTCATCGGCGTGCTTGGGGGATGGGAAATAAAAGGTAAGATTATATTTTTTGGAAGCGCTGCTTCCGAACTGTTCCGCGAGAAAGGATACGGACGGCCTGCCGTCAGTAAATTGTTCCATCTCTTCAGGAAGAGCAACGTGGCCTAAAAAGTGTCTTGTAGTGCGTTTAGTGAACGAGAATCCAGACACAGTATAAACATACAGTAGTAAAGACCATCCCCGTGTGTCTCCTCCCCATAAGGCTTCCAGCACAACAGGCTTTCCCCCGACGTTTTCAATTTCCATGTCTAATGTTTCAAATGATGTTATGTCAGCCATATAAGGTAGTTAGCCAAAACGTTAAAGCGTTGGTATTTAGGTATAGATATAATGCGGTTGTAAATTATAGATAAAAAATGAGTAATTTGATCACGGACAAAAATGGAATGTATGAATGACAGGATTTCCGCAATAAAAAACGATGTGCAGGATCGGAATAGTCAGGCATGGAACAAACTCTGTGATTATATTGACAGAATTGCTTTGGAAGGCGGCGAAGAATTTGCGCCTTTGGAGGAGCTGGGACCAGAACTTTTTTCTCAGATATATACGTTGCCGGAAACAATCTCCAAATTGAAAAAGGTAAAGAAAGTACGGCTATACGGGAGCAGCCTGAAACGCATCCCACCTGAGATAGGAGAAATGGAGGCGATGGAATATTTTGATCCGTATACATCTTACAACCTGTTCTGGTTCCCCTATGAAATAACAAATTGCAAAAATTTAAAAAGCAGTAGGGTTAGCACAAGTGGGCTTTATGGAAATTTTAAAAACAGAAAAGGTTTCCCGGATCTTGCAGATAATCCGGTCAGATATTCAGGAAATACAATAAAATGCAGTGTTTGCGGAAAAGAAATGGCTTATCATCAAACGAATCAGCTTTGGATATCTCTATGGGTTGGATCAGATGTTATGCCTTTGCTCGTGAACCTGTGTTCAAGGGATTGTGAGGGAAAATTGCCGCAGCCGGCGGAAGATTATGTTGAATATGCCCATAAAGGAGGTATTGCTTTAAAACAGCCATTGGATGAATGGGAGCGCTTCGAACAGGAAATGCTTGCAGAGGAGGAAGGTGAAAATACAGCGGCTGAGCCGGAAAAAGGGAACAAACCTGTCGAACAAGAGATGTTTGAAAAGGAGATGGATTATGACGATGGGAAAACAACAGGAGGAGGGGTTGAGAACAGGCCGGCGGTATATAAACGTTTACAATATTTAAAAGTTATTAAGAAGATTTGGGAAAGGTAAATGGAGCTCTGTTCGGCCGGCAGTTGCCGCACTGCAATCATTCCCGAAAGATGTATGCGTAATCATATCGATTTTGTATTTTTCGCATTCACGTTATTGTACAAATATGAGATACTATTTTAACAACCTGTTATTACTGATCGGCTTTTTATATGTTCAGTCCTCTTCATTGATGGGACAGGGAAATTCAAAAGCTTTTATCTCCGGCGATTTCGCAGATCCGTCCATTATCAAAGTGAAGAACAGGTATTACGCGGTCGGCACTTCCTCAGAATGGGCGCCACATTTTCCCATCTATACGTCAGATAACCTGCACAACTGGAAACAGGTTGGCTATGTGTTTGACAAGACGCCTGAATGGACCTCTGGTTCTTTCTGGGCACCGGAATATTATTTCCATAACAACACCTATTACATGTATTACACAGCTCGCCGGAAGTCTGATAATGTCTCCTGCATTGGTGTTGCTACTTCAAAATACCCCGACAGAGGATTCAAAGATCATGGTGTGATTATAAGTTTTGGCAAAGAAGTGATAGATGGGTTTGTGTATAACGATAAGGGGCAGCTGTATATCACCTTTAAGGCCTATGGCCTCGATCAGCGGCCGATCGAAATACTGGGCAGCAGGCTATCTGCCGATGGATTGAAACTGGAGGGGGAGATGTTCTCCCTTTTGAAAGACACTAACCGTATGGGAATGGAAGGGCAGAGTATACTGCACAATGACGGTTTCTACTACTTATTCTATTCCGCCGGCGATTGTTGCGGCAAAGGCTGCAGCTATAACGTACGTGTTGCCAGGTCGAAGGATTTTAAAGGCCCTTATGAGGAGTATGACCGGAACCCTGTATTGCAGACAAACGAAGGCTGGAAGTGCCCAGGTCACGGAACATTTGT
Source organism: Chitinophaga filiformis (assembly GCF_023100805.1). Lineage (NCBI taxonomy): Bacteria > Pseudomonadati > Bacteroidota > Chitinophagia > Chitinophagales > Chitinophagaceae > Chitinophaga > Chitinophaga filiformis. The sequence continues at coordinate 6,789,350 of NZ_CP095855.1, read as the reverse complement.
ACAGCAGAACAATGGGAAGTACATGTATATTTATCATGCTTACAATAAGGAGAGCAATGTATTCACCGGTCGTGAAGGTATGCTGGCAGAATTGGTATGGGGCAGTAATGGTTCCTGGCCTTCTTTCATCAGTCAGCAAACAGACAGCAGCTCAATCGGTAATATAGCCGCCTCCTTCGAGGGGCAGAAAATAGCGCCCTATTGGCAATGGGATTTCCGCAATGCTGCCCCGGTTGTACGCCAGGGTAAAGGAAAGCTCTACCTGTCAGGAACATGCAGGGAGACGAATAACACAGGCGTCGTGTTAGCGGTTCGCCCCGTAAGTAATCATTTCGATATGACCACTACGGTTGTAAACAGCAATGCTGCTCTTAAAGGGCTCGCATTTTATGGAGATGCCAATGCGGCAATAGGGATCGGTGCTGTGAATAATAAAGTGGAATTCTGGATGGTGAAAGACAATAGCAGAACGGTATTGGCTACACAAGACATAAAGGCCGGCTTGCCGGTCCAGTTAAAATTCACGATGAAACCCGACCTGACCTGCGAAGTATATTACAGGCAGGAGGGAAGTGATTGGCAACAGATGGCGCCAGGGATAAAACAGGATGTGAGCTTCCTGCCACAGTGGGATAGGAGCCCCCGGGCGGGTTTGCATTTTAAAGGGGAATCTGGACTTGAGGCAGCGTTTGCAGCCTTTGGGGTGATGAATAAGTAATTGTCATAGGTTTTGATATTGAAAAAGGCTTCCGGATCCGGAGGCCTTTTTTATAGATTCTTGTTCCAACTGACAGTATTACGCTCCTGGCGGATACACTATTCCTGCCTGGAACACCAATGTTAGATATTCACCACCAATTTACCCGTGACATCTCCGCTTTCAATCGCCTTGTACCCAACCTCTGCTTCTGCCAGTGAAAGCACCCTCTTATCCAGCACCGGCTTCAATTGTCCCTTTTCCGAAAGCCTCGCTGCTTCACGCAGGATCTCCCCATGATGTTTCATGCCTTTTCCTGTCAGCATAGGCAGGAGCGTGAATATGCCGGAATAGGTAGCGCCTCTGAAAGATAGCGGAGCCAGGCTATGGCTTCCCCAGCCCAATGCACTTACAACATGACCGGTATAATTACGTACTGCTTCGAATGATTTATCAAGTGTTTCACCGCCTACAGTGTCGAAGACGATGTCAAATCCTTCTCCGTCCGTGTATTTCCCGACATATTCTTTTACTGACAGGCTGTTATAATCTATAGGAGTAGCACCCAGGCGCTCAATCAGCTGCAGAGATCTGCTGCTACCCGTAGCAAATACAGACGCGCCAAAAGAAAGCGCCAACTGTATAGCCACATGTCCGATGCCGCCTGCGCCGCCATGAATCAGCACTCGCTGACCAGCCTTTACATTTGCCCGGTCTACAAGACCTTCCCATGCGGTAATAAACACCAGCGGCAACGCGGCTGCTTCCTGCATACTGAGACTGGCCGGTTTGAGAGCCAGCAGGTCTGCATCTACTGCTGCGTACTCTGCCAGTGTACCCTGACGACCGCCAATGCCACCCGCCATGCCATAGACTTCATCCCCTGGTTGAAAAGCGTTCACTCCTTCACCGGTACTTACTACTACACCGGCAAGATCCAGTCCCAGTATGGCCGGAGCCAGCTGTTTCGCATGTTTTCCCTCACCACGTTTGATTTTTGTATCCAGCGGATTGATACCACTGGCCATGATTTTTACAAGAACCTGTCCCTTCGCCGGAACGGGAACAGGTAATTCCTTCAGTTTGAAGGCCTCTCCATAGTGCTCAAGTACCATCGCTTTCATCGTATTATTGTTTTGATCTGTAGACATAGCTGAAAATTTAATTTTATGATGCGGAAAAGCCCTGCTTGGCCTCTTTCCGCAAATTGATAAGGCAAAATTGTACAATTGAGGAGTATTAATTGAGGTATTAATTTGCTATAAAGGTGTAATTTCGTACCATGGTGAAGGCACATTTATACGAACCGTTTGAGATAGCCCTTTCAGAGCCGATGGATGAATGTCCGAGACCGATCCATTCCCATAGTTTTTTTGAACTTGTATATATAATTGCCGGAACGGGCAGGCACTTTGTGAATGAATCCGGCTTCAAATACTCCTCAGGGCATTTATTTCTTCTTACACCTGGTGATACGCATCACTTTGACATACAGAAACAGACAACATTGCTTTTTGTTCGTTTTAATGAGTCCTATATTGGTTCATCAAGGCTCCAGGAACGTTCCAGGCAAAGTATTGCCTACATATTAAAGAATGCCAACCAGGAGTCAGGGAGCCTCTTAAAAAATAAAGGCGATCAGGTAGTGGCAAGGTCTATCATGGAAGCGATCATCCGGGAGCATCATGAACGCGATTTTTACCCACAGGAGTTATTGCTGCAGTTTATCGATACTATCCTCATGCTGATCGTCCGGAATATCACGACCCGCCTACCCGGGAAGGTGAGTGAAAATACAGAGGAAAAAGCCCTGGAAATACTGCAATATGTGCAGGCGAATATAGCAGAACCTGAAAAGATAAGAGCTAAGACCATCAGCCAGCAATTCGGTATATCTGAAAATTACCTGGGACGTTATTTTAAAAAGCATACCAACGAAACATTGCAGGAATACATCATGCATTATAAACTGCGTTTGGTGGAGAGCAGATTATTGCATAGCAGTATGCGGCTCAATGAAATCGCTGATAGCCTGGGCTTCACAGATAAAAGCCATCTGAACAGGTTATTCAAAAAATATAATGGTGTTAGTCCTGCACAGTACAGAAGGCAGCAGCAGATATAGTCGCTGTCCAGCACTAAAGCCTATACCAAATCCTTATATAAAATCAACGCTCATAATGTTTGAAACAATTTGCGATATCAATCGGATTAACTATGCTGACCCTATTTATTACACAAAAGCATTTCTGGATAACCCATATGTAAAAGCCAATGACCTGGCTAAACACATTCATTTCTATAACAAAGAGTTAGGAGGATTAAGATATTCCTTCTTTATCAATCTGAAAGGAACGATAAGGGAAATTACTGAAGTTCAAAAAGAACAGTTTTTTGATGGCGTAGTGCGGTCGGGGCCATTTGAAACATCCAGCGCATGCTATAACTTTCTTGATAACTGTGAATTGGTGCGGCATACAAAGGACGGTGGTGGCGATAAAACGGATTGGATCTTTTTTGATAGTCTTAGGCAACCTAAAAAATACCAGGTAGAGAGATCAATTAATAATACACGTTTTAGTCAAAGTGTTATTTTATTTAACCATGCACTGGAGTATGAGGAAATAAATGAACTTAGCTTCCATGATAATAGTTTAAAACATCAGGCGCTAAACAGTCAACGGACAACTAAGTATATATTGAGGGCAGGAGATATTCGAAAAACGCATAACCGGAATGATCGTGATGAACAATCAAAAAGTATCATAACGTATAACGAGGCGTTCCAGATCCTGACAGCCAAGGCGTACAGTCAGAAAGATAAATCAGTGTTGTTGTATGAAGCCGAATTTTTTTATAATGCAGATAATGTACTTAATAACATCGTCTATACACGACATATGCCGTCCAGGTTTTATGCCGGCAATTTCAGGCAGGAACTGAATTTTGAGTATGATGCCAATGGGCGGTTGAACCGTTTTAATGATGGCTTTCAGATAAAGACATGGGAATACGATGAGAAAGGCAACCCGGTCTACATAGAGGAGTCTGGTATTAATAACAATATAGGTTTTGAAACCGGTAATAGCTATAGCTATGATGATCAGGGCAATTGGATATTTAAGAAAACGAACAAATTCAGGTTTCAGGATTACCGTAAGGTATTACTCAGCAACGCTGAGATAAACAGGCAAATTGAATATTTTTAGTGCCAGGAGTATGAGTATAATGTACAATGTTAACAGTGTTGTCCCTTGCTTCCAGGAAGATGGACCCTGGTCAGTGATCGGCCTTCCCGGAAGAGGAGGGACGCCCAGGCTAAGATCGAACCAGCTCAATATTCATATCCAGCTTAACATCTTCCCCCACTATGAGGCTGCCTGCCTCCGTGAGCATATTCCATGTCAGGCCGAAGTCTTTTCTGTTGATTTTCCCGCTCAGCTCAAACCCTGCCCTGGTGTCGCCGAAACGTCCCTGTCCCGCGCCGGTGAAATCTGCTTCCAGGCTGATTTCTTTTGTAACGCCGCGAATAGTCAGATTGCCAGTGAGCTTGTCGCCAACTAGCGTACCCTTGAAATTAATAGTCGGGAACCGTTGTACATCGAAGAATAGATCAGAACGGAGGTGAGCATCGCGCTCAGGATTGTTAGTATTGAGACTATCTGCTTTTATCTCAAAGTCAACGCTGGCGCCTTCAAAATCGTCTTGCGCTATAGTATAGGCCATACCTTCAAAGCTGAGGAATGCCCCGCTTACATTGGCGATTGCCATATGTCTTATTTTGAATCCTACGGATGAATGTCCGACATCAACTTTCCATGTAGCTTTCGTTTGTTCTTTCATAATACTGCTTTTATTTGGATGATGCAGCAAAAGTACCCCGGCGCCTGCATCCCGCTCATAAAGCAGATTAGTAAGAACAATGAAAGAAATTAATCTATGTTAAGCCGTCTTTCGGGAAAGATGCTTTCTGATCTTACTTAGAAATTCCGGCGTAATGCCGAGGTAAGAAGCTATATATTTCTGCGGCAGGTATTGGTCAATACCAGGAAAGGTTTCCTTCAACTTCAGATAACGTCGTTCTGCAGGAATAGAATGACTTTCTACAAAGCGCATCTGTTGCCGCATCAGGGCCGTCTGGAACAAATTGCGGAAGTACCGCTCAAACTTCAGATACTTCTCCAGTAATTGGTTCTGCACTAACCTGGGTAATAATAACAGTTCCCCGTCACTCAGGCCTTTAGTTGTCAAAGGAGTGACAGGCTCGGGGCTCAAACTGTACAGATCTCCGGACCACCAGCCCGCGGCCGCAAACCGGATGACATGATCTGCACCTTCAGCGTCGGTATAATAGGTGAGCGTATATCCTTCATTTACGAAGGCCAGGTAGCGGGCCGGATCACCGCTTTGAATGATCGTCTCGCCTTGTTTAAAGGGCCGTGCAATTAAGCCCGACTCCAGGAAAGCGATTTCTTCCTGTGTGGGTTCGATGAATTGCCTCATGTGGGTGAGAAGTAGGTGGATGTTCATGGTGATGTTGGAACAGGTTGTGTTTGGGGCTAAAATACATAAATCTTAACTGGTTGTTTAGTTGAGAAGGAAGAGATAAATGTTTGTTATTGTTGGCTTAGTAGATGCCGAGGTGTTGATAATTTACATGAGACGTGACACCGCCCTTGTTGTTCATTCTAGGTGTTCTTACTTATTTTAGTATATAATTCGCTGTATTATTAGAAAAAATCGTACTTTGTATTATGCCCCTGAATGAAATTTTATCCAATTCTTGAATTGATACCTATATTCTATCACCAAGCAAACAGATATCAATGGATAAAGAAAAGTTTGGTTTCCAATCTCTTATAAAAAAGAGCTTTGCTGTCATTACAGCAGCAATAAGTACTCTGTCCGCCAGTGGCGCTGTACCAGTCACAAATCATGATATTGAGAGTGATAGGGATTTGAGCTTCGAAGCACATAAGAATGTTTTAAAGCCCAAATTGGTACTAAAGTTAAATACAGCTGATCCTGCCAGTAGTCTTGTGCTGATGCATACTTCCCATCGGTCGCACAGCTCACATAGGTCACATTCTTCCCATAGCTCACATTATTCGTCATCCTATAGCTCGGGTAGTAGTTATACACCTTCGGTGACCCCCTCTTATAGTTCACCCAGCGTACCAACTTCGTCCTCTGGTGCTTCAGCGGGTAAGTCAACATCCTCTGAGAGTAAGGCTTCTTCTGCTTCAGGTAGCCAGTCCTTTTATAATTCCGCCACATATCAGCACGGACCAACAACCACATACACTCCGCCCAATATGGGAACAAATGTGGATTCAAGCAGGTTAAAATTGGGGGATCGTGTACTAAGATGGGGCTGCGGAGGAAACGATGTTGAACAACTGCAAAAATTGCTTATGAATTATAAAAAAGGTATGCTGATTACAGGGTTTTTCGGTAATCAAACGCAGAGTGTGGTAACTAAGTTTCAGGAAGAGAATGAATTGAGGCCAAATGGAATTGTAGATGAAAAAACACTTGAAGTTTTAAGAAGTAAGTACAATGGAACTACAGGTAGTAGATAATGAGCTAACGTTGATCCTTGATAGAGCATTTTACCCCGAATCGGTATTATTAAAATGTTTCTATTGGTATAGTAATGCTTTTGAAGTCGAAATTATGCCTTTTGAACTGACCAGGTACAAAATTGTGCTTGCACACAAGGATGCTCAAATAACGGTGGACTGGGATACTGTGATTTTTAAACTGAAGAAGGATCTTGTGGATTTTAAACTGAGGCAAATAGTTACGGATGAAACCAAAACAGTTAGGGAATTAATTGTTGCTAAAGCTTTCGCTTACTATGACCAGGAAGAGATTCCCCAATCACCAATAACAGATCCCGTTGGTTTTAATCCCCAACATGTTTAATTATGGAAGCGAGCAGTAGCATGGACAGGAAGAACAGGAAATTTAAGGATTTTGGGTATTATGCTGAGAGCCGAGTTAAATACTTCTTGTTGCCATTCCGTTTCCATCGCATGGGTGATGGAAGAGAAATACTTGTAAATGAAATCGGTGATTTTATGGTTGTTCCGGAGGGAACAACTGCTCGTATAGTGGAACGAAAGCTTGATTTTCATGACTTGTTAGATAAGACTTTATATGAAGATCTAATATCGAATTTTTTCATTTCTACCCATAGCATACCTGAACTGATAGAGGTTATTGCTACGCGATATCGGACAAAGAAGTCATTTTTAGATCACTTTACATCACTTCATATTTTCGTTATAAGCCTTAGATGTGAGCATACCTGTCACTATTGCCAGGTATCCCGGGTAACGGGTGATAAGGCCAGGTTTGATATGAGCCGTACTCATATAGATGCCGGAATAGAGATGATGATGATGTCCCCGAGTGCTAATGTAACAATGGAGTTTCAGGGAGGAGAGGCATTGTTGGCTTTTGATAATGTAAAATATGCAGTTGAACGTGCGAAGTCTGAGTCAGAAAAGTATAGTAAGTATGTGACTTATGTTATTTGCACAAATCTTGCACCGTTGACAGATGAAATGTTGGAATATTGCAAGCAAAATGGCATCCTGATATCCACCTCTTTGGATGGCCCCGCCTACATTCACGACAAAAATAGACATAAGCCAAATGCAAGTAGTTATCAATTGGCGGTCGAAGGTATTAAGAGATGTAGAGACATGTTGGGAGAAGGGAATATATCTGCATTAACTACCACTACGAAACTGTCACTGGATTATCCAATTGAGATTGTAGATGAATATGTGAAACTTGGCTTTAGAAATATTTTTCTTCGCCCAATCAGCCCATATGGGTTTGCTACGAAAAGTGAGAAGAAGAATAAGTATGAGACAAGTAAGTTTCTTGACTATTACAAAACTGCATTAGGCAGGGTCATTGAGCATAATATGAATGGCTATTTCATCCGTGAAGATTATGCTTCAATAATTCTCAAAAAGTTGTTGACCCCGTTTCCTGTTGGATATGTCGATTTACAGTCTCCTGCGGGGCTCATCAACAATGTTGTGGTATTTAACTATGATGGGGCAATTTATGCCTCTGATGAATCAAGAATGCTGGCTGAAATGGGGGACTATACCTTCAGACTCGGTACTCTTGGTGAGACGTCATATAACGAAGTTTTTTACGGGGAAAAAGCATTGACGATCAGCGATGCAATGGCCAATGAATCACTGGCGGGATGCTCTGAATGCGCCTTTCAGTCGTATTGCGGAGCGGATCCTGTATTTAATCATGCAACACAGGGAGACATGTATGGTTATAGGCCTACCAGTTCTTTTTGTCAAAGAAATATGGAAATTATACAACATCTTATTATGCTGATCGAGAATGATAAACGGGTAGAAAAAATATTTCGAAGTTGGATAACAGGTAAAAGCTGATGCTACTTAAAACAAAAGGTATCCCAAACCATTTGGATAGTTTAATTGTGGGAAGGGTTACATATTCAGGAAATGGGCCATCGGAAATATTGATTAGTAGTGATGCCTTGCAGACGGATCACCCAAAGTATAAGGCTATCCTTTCAACTGATGTGCCTCTATTTACCAGTATGCGGGGTGTGTTTTCCATTCCCGATTTGAGTCATTTATGTGAAGGAGACATCGTCGGAATTCATTCTGATGGCGTTGTGAATACCCTATATAGGATCAATTCATTTCACAATTTTCTTTTATTTACTGAGAGATGTAATAGTAATTGTTTAATGTGCTCTCAGCCACCCAGGGATAAAGATGACACGAATTATTTATTTAGTTTGCATAGTCAAACAATTCCGCTGATCCCCAAGGATTGTCCTGAATTAGGGATCACAGGTGGTGAGCCTACACTTTTAGGAGACCGCTATTTCACTCTTTTGGAGTTGCTTAAGGAAGAGTTACCTAATACAGAAATACATTGTCTCACAAATGGACGCTCATTTGCCTGGCCTAATATTGCCAACCGGCTTGGGGATATGGAATACTCCAGGATGATGCTTGGTATTCCGATATATTCCGACTATTCCGCACAGCATGATTATATTGTGCAGGCAAAGGATGCCTTCAACCAGACTGTTAAAGGTCTTTATAACCTGGCTAAAAGAAATGTTCGCATCGAATTGCGTATAGTGCTTCATCAACAAACAATTCCCCGTTTACTGAAACTCGCAAAGTTTATCTACAGGAACTTGCCTTTTGCAGAACATGTCACTTTTATGGGGCTAGAGCATCAAGGGTATACTCCGTTTAATATTAATAAACTATGGATTGATCCCCTGGATTATAATAATGAGTTGTCCGAGTCGGTTACATATCTGGCTGATATGGGAATGAATGTATCAATTTATAACGCTCAGCTTTGCATTACTCCGCGGAATGTTTGGCAATACACCAGGAAATCAATTTCTGACTGGAAGAATATCTATCATGACGAATGTACTAAATGCTCAGTCAGAGACAATTGCGGCGGTTTCTTTGCGTCAGGTATTTTAAAGCATAGCCGTGGTATATCTGCCATTCTTTAAAGATAATGTCGTGTTACGACGACTATTATCTGTTTTTGCCAACAATATTAGCGGAATACAAAAAAGAATAAATATAAAAACAGTATTGAAATAAAGTGAAGCCGGAGTGCTGTTCAGCGAAACCTGATCTGATCCACTCTAACTTTTGGTACCACCACCCACCCAAAAAAACACCCACAAATAATCAATTAACTCCTATATTTGCAACAATGTTACAATTCTGAATGCTAACAAACCGCAGATACCGTCGCATCTTAGCAACACTCTTACTGTTGCTTTACGGCTTCATTATGACGCCCGTGGCGCTGTGGCATTCCCATACCCACCAGCCATCACACGCGTACTTTAAAGCGCCTGGCACGGACAAACAACAAGTCAACACCACCCATTCCTGTATCATATGTGAGCATGCCTATGCGCCATATGTATCCACAGAAGACGCCTGGCTCAATCCGGCGCCTGTCTTTTACCTGCAGTATAACCAGTCCTGTGTAACAGATATACTGGTTCATTGTACACGGCACTACAACACCCGGGGCTCTCCGGCTGCATAATCCATCCATACGTAATAAATAGGCTTCCGTATCCCGGATGCTATTTGCGCATACCTGCCGGTATCAGTGGAAACACTATGCCCCTAAGGTTCCTGTTAATATCAAATCAATCTATATGTCAGTCGTATTAGAAGCGGTAGGTCTTACCAAAGAATACCAGCAGTACACAGCGCTCAGGCAATTATCCCTGACCATCCATGCCGGTGAAGTATTCTGTCTCCTCGGACAGAACGGGGCCGGTAAAACCACCACCATCAATCTCTTCCTCGGTTTCCTGGAAGCTTCCGGAGGAAAGGCGCTCATTAAGGGTGTAGAAGTGAGGCCTGATGACAATGCGACGAAGAACATGGTCGCCTATATTCCCGAAGTGGTACAGTTGTATGGCAACCTTAGTGGTATGGAGAACCTTGATTTTTTCAGCCGCCTCGCCGGCTTCTCTTATGCCGGTGAGGCACTGGCCGCCTTTCTGCTGAAAGCAGGGCTCCAGGCCGAAGCGCATAATAAACGCTTATCAACTTACAGCAAGGGAATGCGCCAGAAAGTAGGCATCGCTATCGCACTGTCCAAAAATGCGGATGTGATCTTCATGGATGAACCTACCAGCGGCCTCGATCCGAAAACTACCGCAGAATTTACCACCATCTGCAAAGAACTGGCCGCAGACGGTAAGACCATCTTCATGGCTACGCACGATATATTCAATGCCGTAAATGTCGGCTCGCGCATCGGCATCATGAAACAAGGTACCCTGGTCCACACCGTAAGCACCAGCGGTATCTCCGCCAGCGAATTGCAGCAGCTCTATCTCGAAACAATATAAAAGCCATGAAAAAAATATTACTCCTGATCCTGTCTGCTGCTACTGCTGTAACAGCTTATGGCCAGCATGTACTCCGGGGACAGGTAAAGAACGAGTTTAACCAACCTGTTGCCGGGGCCTCCATCTCCGTCAGACAAAAGAACAATACCCGGGTGACCATCACCGATACCTCCGGGTATTATACAGCCACCGGTCTACACAAGGATGCTGCAGAGATCCATATCTCTGCAGTAGGATATAAAACGGCCAGCGAATGGCTGACACTCTCCGGCAACGGGGAATATAACCTGATCCTCTTATCTGAATCCGGTAAACTGCAGACTGTTGAAGTGATGGGGCGCTCCTCAAAAAAATACAACAGCGATTATAGCTTCAGCGCTACCCGCACCGCCATCCTGAATAAGGAACTGCCGCAGGCTATCGGTACCATCACGAAAGAACTGATCAAAGACCGGCAGGCTTTCCAGCTGGCAGATGCTGTAAAGGTGATTCCCGGTGTCATACCCTCCAGCTATTATAACCAGTACGCTATACGTGGTATCAGCCAGAATGAAGAAGGACAGATCATTAACGGGATGCGTACCCACCAGTACTACTTTCTCCAGCCAATTACGGCGAACATCGAAAGGGTAGAAGTGCTCAAAGGCCCTGCCAGCGCTACTTTCTCCAGTGTCGATCCCGGCGGTAGTATCAATCTCGTTACAAAGAAACCGCTGGCATTCAACCGGAAGGAGATCAGCCTTAGCACCGGTAGCTTCAGCACCATCCGTGGTGCGATGGATTTTACCGGCCCGCTGGACAAGGACAGGAAATTGCTTTACCGCCTTAATGGAGCTTATCAGCAGGCGCAGAGCTACCGCGACCTGGTGCGTAATAATGGTCTGCTCATCTCGCCCTCATTCTCATATATACCTAATAGCATGACCGCTATTAACGTTGAAGTCATTTACAGCGATATGCAGGGAAACCTCGACAGGGGCCAGCCCATCTTTGGCGCTGTTGCCGGTAAAACAGATCTGCATAGTACGCCCATATCGCTCAACCTCGGCGCTGCCAATGATTTCTTCAGGTCCAAAGAGCTCATGATCACAGGTACGCTGTCCCACAAGTTCAATGATGCCATCAGCATCAACGCGGCTTACATGAAACAAACATGGCGTGAAGATCTGCAGGAACACAGAACAACAAACGCATTTGCGGTCGACATAAACAATCAGCCCGTTACCTCCCTGGTGGGAATGCAGTTTGTACAGCGCCAGCAAAACTGGAATACTGACAACATCAATGTCTATTTAAACTTCCGCTTCGCTACCGGTAAGGCAAGGCACGAATTGCTGGCTGGATATGATCTGAGCGGATGGCGGAAATTGAAGGGCGGCGGACAAAACGCTGCACGCGGTTATCTTCTTAAAGATGGCGCTGTGGCGAATACCTTCATACCTGCCAACGCTGCTAATTATCAATCCATCACTTACAATGGACAAACCCTGCCCAGGCCTAATGTGAATTATTTTGATCTGAATAATCCTTCGTACATCGTAAGGAATATCAGCGACTATAACCTGAACGCCCGCACAGCCATACCTTCAGCACTGACAACAACAAATGGCCTGTATATCCAGGAACAGCTGCGATGGAACAGGCTGATCCTGCTATTAGGACTACGCCAGGAATGGTTTGAAGACATCACTAATTATAAAGCACCGCGTGAATTATCTTTCACCAACAAGAAACTGCTGCCCCGTGTCGGGATCACCTATAGTATCACCCCGCAGGTGAATATTTACACCACCTACCTGCAGGGGTACCAGCCGCAGAGTAACACAGTCACATTGTTACCGTCTACAGGCAATTACTTCTGGACCGATCAATCTGCATCACGATTCAAACCGCTGATCAGTGACCTGAAAGAAGCTGGTGCAAAAGGGGAATTGCTCAACGGATCATTAAACGTAAACCTGGCCATCTACGAGATCAATCAGAAGAACCTGTTGATAAATGCTCAACTGCCCGATTATCCCGACTCCCTCGTCACACGTGGAGCAGAACGTAGCCGTGGTTTCGAGATAGATGTCACAGGCTACCCCTTGCCCGAATGGCAGATCTTCGCTTCATACAGCTACATCGATGCGAGGATCATAGATGATAATAAACAAGCGCTCAAAGGCGCCCGCAAACAGAATACGCCTTACAACAGTGCCAGTCTGTGGACACGCTACAACCTTACAGGTATAGCAGTATTGAAAGATCTGGGTATTGGCCTGGGCCTGCAGCATAGCGGGGACCATTTGCCCTGGTTCGACAGGTCATTTAAAACGCCTGCTTACACCTTGCTCGACCTGGCTGCATACTATACGCCTGGCAAAAGCAATATGCAGATAGCATTGAATGTAAACAATGTACTGAACAGCACCTGGTGGATAGGCGCACAGAATTATCAACGGCTTTTCCCCGGCGCACCACGTAATGCTACACTCTCTGCAACGTGCAACTTTTGATTCACCACAGTAAAAAATGCAAAACCAGAAATAATGAATCAGGTAAAAATTATTGCCGGCCATTTCCTGAAAGTAACTATTCGCAGTAAGGCAATGGTGGCTATTTATATCGTCTGGCTGCTGCTGGTGCTTTTCGCTGCCTTTACCGGCTATAAGACCTATACAGGCGGCAATGCGTTGCTCAACAGGTTCCAGCAGCAGGCCAGGCAAAGCTGGGAGGCTAATCCCGACAAACACCCGCACCGCATGGCACATTTCGGATCCTTTGCATTTCGGCTCAAACATCCCTTAAGCATGTTCGATCATGGAATGGAAAGTTATACCGGCAACGCTGTGTTCCTCGAGGCGCACAGGCAGAATACGGTCAACTTCAGTGAAGCAGGTTTCAGTACCGGGCTTTTACGCTTCGGAGAAGTCAGCCTGTCTATGTTAGTACAGGTCATATTGCCGCTGATACTCTTCTTTCTTGGTTTCAATGCCATCTCCCAACAAAGGGAGAATGGAACGCTGAAAATATTGTTGAGCCAGGGTCCAGGCTTTCGCACACTTATCTGGGGCAATACCCTTGGTCTGTTCCTGCTGGCCCTGCTCTTGCTGTTACCTGTTGTACTGGCAGCAGCCTGGCAGCTTGTATGCACACGCCTGCCCGCAGGCAGTTTTGTCAATGTGCGGAGCGGCTGCCTGGCGCTTGCCTTCCTGGTTTATCTATGGCTGGTCAGTACTGTAGCTGTCTGTGTTTCAGCAGGTAGCGGCGACAGCAGGGCTGCCCTGCTGAAATTGCTGGGCCTCTGGCTGCTGATGGCAATCGTGCTCCCTAAAACCCTGCAGTCCATTGGTAGTGCATTGCATCCGGCCCCGGGCAAGATAGAATTCGATACCGCAGTAGAAAAGGATGTGCTGCAGATAGGAGATAGCCACAATCCCGATGATCCGCATTTCAAACACCTCAAAGATTCCGTATTAAAGGCCCATCACGCAGACAGCGTGCAACAGCTTCCGTTTAATTATGGAGGTTTTCAGATGCGCGAAGGAGAGCGACTCAGCGCGGAAGTATATAATCGCCACCAGCAGCAATTGCACGATGTTTATGAGCAACAGAATAAGATCAGCAGTTATGCTGCTTTCATTGATCCGCTCCTTGCCATTAAGAATATCAGTATGGGGCTGAGCGGCACTGATTTCAATGCCTACAGGCACTTTCAGCATGAAGCAGAGGCATACCGGTATATACTTGCCCAAACCATGAATGAATGGCAGATGAAGTATATCGGCAATGCGAAGACCGGTGATAATAAACCACAGATTATAGGAAAAGAGCACTGGACAGGATTCCCTGATTTTCACTACACCTATCCATCAATAGCATCGGTGACGGCGCAGCAGGCATTAGCGCTCCTGGTAATGTCCGGCTGGTTCATCCTTTCTTTTGTACTTATTTATTTCACCGCTGGCAGCGCTAAAGCAATTTAAGATATGTATCGTTTAGCATTTAAGAACTTTATCCGCAGTAAGTCGGTGATCCTTGCATTGGCCCTCTTCCTGTTTGTTGGCATTATCAGCATCTGTATCGGAAAACAGTTCCTGCGTAAACAGCAGAAGGCCATCAATGCGGTAACAGCGCTACAGGGACAGCAGATCGAAAGGAATGTACATCATGCCGGCGATCAGTTTGGATTGCTGATGTATTACCTGCGCTTCGCCTATATCAATAAACCTGATGCCGTAGCAGCACTGGCTATCGGGCAGCAGGATGTCAATTCTTCTATCCAATACCTCACAATACGTGGCCTGGAAGCGCAACGCTACGATACAGACCTGTTCAATCCTTACAACCAGCTAACGGGCAACCTGGATCTGAGCTTTGTGATATTGTTCCTTTTCCCTTTGCTGATCATCGCCTTTAATTTTAATGTATTGTCGCAGGAGACTGAGAACGGAACATGGTCGCTAGTGAGAGTACAGGTCAGGCGGCCAATAAGATTTATACTTCATAAACTCAGCATACGCCTTATTGTAGTGCTTGCGTTGTTGTTTTTACTCCTGCTGATGGCGCTTTTCATCATCGGTCTGCCAGTAACTGTACACTTCCTTGCCTACACGGTCACCGCCATCCTGTACATCCTTTTCTGGTTCGCCATCTGCTTTCTGATAATCGCCCTTCGGCTGACTGGCAGCATCAGCGCACTCTTACTATTAAGTACATGGGTACTGCTATGTCTCCTGGGGCCCGCTATGGTCAATAATTACCTGACGCTACGCTATCCCGTGAATGAGGCATACGACACCTTCCTGAAACAGCGGGATGGCTATCACACAAAATGGGATAAAGATCAGGATGGTACCATACAGACATTCCTGGAACATTATCCACAGTACCGCCACTATGAATGGAAATCGCCAAAATTCAATTACCTGTGGTTCTATGCAATGCAGCAAATGGGCGACGATGAAGCCGCTGCCATGACTAAAGCCATGTTTGAAAAGCTGCAGCAGCGGGTGCGCGCTGCCAGCTATGCTGCCCTCTTTCTCCCATCCATGCAGGCCCAATTGCAGTTTACCGATATAGCCGGTACCGGTTTGCAGCGGCACTTGCAATATCTCGACAGTACAGCCCTCTTTCATGAAAAGAAAAGACTGCACTTCTATCCTAAGATCTTTGGAGATAGTGCAGTAGCAGGGGAAGACTGGACACGACATCAGCCGGAGTACTTTCATGCGCCCAATCCGGTCAGCTGGGGCTTATTGATTACGCCGTTCGTGCTGTTTATGCTGATGCTGGGGGCAGTTGCCACCTTCGTCTTTAATAGAATGACATCAAATAGCTGACAACAGCAGGAATGATAAATGCAAGCATGCAATCCGGTAAGGGTTGCATGCTTTTGTCTTGCTTTAACCAATCACCGCTTACATACCCTGTTCACATTTAGCGGGTGCTCTTGTTCAGGATGCCTCCAACAGTCGTTTCCCACCGGGGAAAGTAATGTATGCCGAAGGCGCTGGTAATGCCGTCAGTCGTACTGCCGGACCGTTCTCCTGCAAGGGAAGGCCTGTCCTCAACTGGTCATGCCTTTGTGCAGGTATCGCCATTGTTGAGCCTTCTGACCCTGCTCATTTGTCCTGCTCAGAGTGTAGAATCTAATCCCTCAACTATCCCTGGCATCAGAAATGAAAGGAAAATACTTTAACGCTATGGTCTTGCCCGCTTGTGCTGTCCTAATAAATTGATTGTTATAGTATAAGGCATCTCATTGAAGCAGCAGCGAAACAGAAAACAGACGACTGCCCCTTGATTGTGGTATAATATTTATGGCAATCCTTACAAAACAAAACGCATTTGAAGCGGCTTTGCTCCATCATACTGCTTGTATCCTACCTTGCTTACATAGGGGGAGTTACCATTTACCATCATTATTGTATGGGTGAATTGGTAAGCACCTCTATATTTTCAGTAGCTGATGCAGCCTGCGGCAAATGTGGAATGAAAAAGCACCTGAGCGAAGGCAAGGGCTGCTGTACGGATATTGCAATAAGCGTTAAAGTAAGTGAATCACATCTATATACCCCTGGCTTACCAGACTTAGGTCCGGACTATTGTCTGTATATCGAAGCCCCTTTCATACTTCTCCCCGCGCCGGTGATACAGGACGATGGCTTGTATACCTCTTTTATAGCCCATGCGCCACCTTTTAAAAGGGAGGCACTGTTCCTTCAATACCAGAATTTCCGCATTTGATCTTCTTCCAGGTAATGTATACCTGCAACCGCTGCAGTATGTATCATTGCCTTTTTTGTGCCTGTTCCCGGTTAACACTGCCTGTTGACAGGGAGGAAGTACATGCACAAATGCTGCATCATAAATAGGGGACAGGCCCATTGTAGAAGCGGGTATTTGAACAACAGTCATTAATTTAAATGGTATGACCATGCAAAAAATACTTATGCTGATTGCCATGTGTTATATATGGCAACCAGTCTTCTCACAACATGAGCACCACATGCCCGGAAAGCAGGACACAACAAAGCCTCGTACACGGGAAGTAAAGGATAGCGCTATGCACAACATGCAGCATGAAATGGGGATGAATATGCAAACGGATGCGCCTATGAGCCATTCTTTTTCCCTGAACCTGCCCATGAACAGGAATGGCTCAGGAACAGGCTGGCTGCCCGATGCATCGCCGATGTACGGCTATATGATACACACGAAGAAGTGGATGTATATGGTGCATGGTAGCATTTTTATCCGGTATAATGACCAGGACTTTACTAATAAGGGAACAAGAGGAGATGCGCGGTTCGATGCGCCTACATGGTTTATGTTGATGGGACAAAGAAGAGTAGGAGAGAATGGCCTTTTTCATTTTAGCTCGATGTTCTCATTGGATCCGCTGATCGAAGGTGGACGAGGTTATCCTTTGTTATTCCAGACAGGTGAAAGTTACAAGGGCAAACCGTTGGTTGACCGCCAACACCCCCACGATCTTTTTTCTGAGCTATCAGTAAGTTATACCCATGCATTTTCAAAGAAGGTAGATGCGTCTGTTTATGTCGCTTATCCGGGCGAACCTGCACTGGGGCCCGTTACATTTATGCACCGGCCATCCGCGCTCGATAATCCCAATTCACCCATCTCGCACCATTGGGTTGACGCAACACATATCACTTTCGGTGTTGTTACTGTAGGTCTGCGGATTGATAAATTCAAACTGGAAGGATCTTCATTTACAGGCAGGGAACCCAATGAAGAACGCTATGGTTTTGATAAACCAAGGTTTAATTCCTGGAGCGGAAGACTTTCCTTTAACCCATCCGATAATTGGGCATTACAGGTCTCTCACGGCTACGTGAAAAGCCCGGAAGAACTTCATCCGGAAGAAAATGTTCATAAAACAACCGCATCTGCTGTCTATAGTGCAGACCTGGGAAATGACAGCAGGATCAATGCAACGGTTCTCTGGGGCATGAATAAGCAAAAGGAGCATTCGGGCGAAAATGCTTTTATGGCTGAAGGGGCCTGGAGAAAGAAACGGCTGGCGCTATATACCAGATATGAATTCACGGAAAAATCCGGCGAGGAACTGGTCTTGGAACCAATGTTTGAAGAACATGATGTGTTCAATATCCACGCATTCACACTGGGCGCTGCTTATGACTTGTTTGAGCTAAAGCATACGAGGGTAGCCCTTGGCGGGCAGTGGAGCATCTATCACGCACCTGCATCTCTTAACACATTATACGGTGAAAACCCGATGGCCCTCCAGGTGTATTTGAGAATATATCCTTCATTAATGAAGATGGACAAGAAAATGAAAATGTAATTATCAATTTCACTCAAGCTAAAAATTCTTACTATGGATAAAGGGAAAAACACAAAACACGATATGCATACGAGTCATTATAAACAACTTATTATGATGGCTGTGCTGTCTTTCATCTGCATGTACATACTGATGTACGCAATGGTTAATTCGATCGGCAATGTAATCCCAAACATCAACCAGTTCTATATGGCGGGCTTAATGACTATGCCAATGATAATCATAGAAATAGTGGTAATGCGTGGTATGTATATGGATAGAAAGCTCAACCTGGGAATAATGGGCCTTGCTGCCCTCGGACTGGTCGCATTCTTCCTCTGTATCCGTCAGCAGGCGGCGGTTTCCGAGAGGCAATTCCTGAAATCAATGATACCGCATCATGCGGGAGCCATTTTAATGTGTGAGCACGCCAATATAAAAGATCCGGAAATTAAGACGTTGTGCGCGTCCATAGATGCAAGCCAGCAGCAGGAAATTGAACAGATGAAGACCTGGCTGCGAACAAAGTATCATCGCTAAGAATAATATAAAACAAGCTCAAAATTGTATAACAAATAATTCGGAATTACCAGTACTTTTGCTCGTATACGAGCGCTGCCTTTCCGGCAAATGTGAACCGGAGAAGGCAAAAAGCTACTTGAATGAAAGGAAGTCCGTCCATACGCCGTTTCAGGGCAGCATTGCTGCTAACCGTATTTTTACTGAATACGGTTGTAGGCTTTGCCTGTGCGGTATGGCCGGATATGGGCGCGAATTCCACTCATCATCATCATGAACATAGCGAAGGCAGAGCCGGGAATGCAAAAGGCGCAGCCCATCACAGCAGTGTAGATCATCACCATCATCATCACAGGAAAGAGAAAGATAACTGTTGCAATGACAACGTGATGAAATTTGTCCGGACCGACAAATCCCTGTCTCCGGTAGTTGATTTTAGCAGCAATCCCGCATGTGTTACGTTATCCGTTCCCGGCTTCTGCAACATTGATCTTTTGGCCACCTCAAGGGCAAAAGTAAATAGCAGGTATTTTGTCCGGAGCTATCATCCACCCATACCAGACATCCGCATAGCTATACAGAGTTTTCAGATTTGATGTAGTCTTTACAAAGTATTCGGGGCCTTAAATATCCTGCAGGATACTTGTTTTTTAAACATCTGCAGGAGCATACCCTTTCCTGTTGGCATACTTATGCCTTTGTCAAATGAATAAACGTAAAACAAAGATCAAAAATGAAACACACTATCTTAATAGCAGCTGCCGGTATATTATCCTTAGCCGCATGTAACAGCAATAATAATCAGGCAAAAACAGATACTGATACGGCACAGCCGGCGCAACGCACTTCCGCCGGCGCACCGGCAGCAACAGAAAACCAGCAGCCGGCATCTCCTGTTAAAGAGATAGTTAACAGCTATCTTGACATGAAGAATGCACTGGCAGCTGATAACGACAAAGGCACAGCCACTGCCGGTGATGCTATGGTTGCCGCATTCGGGAAATTTGATAAAGCTTCATTAACGGCCGAACAAAAGAAGATATATGAAGATATAGAGAGCGACGCCAGGGAACATGCAGCGCATATCGGAAAGAATGCCGGTAATATCAAACATCAGCGCGAACACTTTGATATGCTGAGCAAGGATATGTATGAACTCGTGAAAACCTTCGGCGCCGGAAAACACCTCTATTACGATCATTGCCCTATGTATAACAAGGGTAAGGGAGCCGACTGGATCAGTGAAACGAAAGACATTGCCAATCCCTATCTCGGTAAGGAAATGCCTGCATGCGGTACTGTAAAAGAAGAACTAAAATAAAACGAATATGCGCAGATCAAATAAATGGCTTTTAATGCTATTAATTGCTTTCGCTGTTATTCAGTTTATACAACCTGCCCGCAATCAAAGCGGGCAGGTATTACAGACAGATATTACACATGTGTACCCGGTACCTGCCCAGGTACAGACTATTTTAAGAGCTGCCTGTTACGACTGTCACAGTAATAATACCCGGTATCCCTGGTATTCCCGTATACAACCTGCCGGCTGGTGGTTGACATATCACGTCAACGAGGGCAAAGAAGAACTGAATTTCAGCGATTACGGAGCTTACTCACCCAGGAAACGGATCAATAAGCTCCGGTCAATTGAAAACAGTATTAACGATGGGAGTATGCCCTTATCGTCCTATACCTTGTTACACAAAGAGGCCCGGCTTACAGCGGCAGAAAAGCAACTGATAACGACATGGACAGGTAAACTCAGGGATAGCCTTGCTACCGCAAACTGATCCGCATACAGCTATACAGCTGTATGCGGATTGTTTTCCTGTTCTGCCGTTTCAATTGCAATGTAGCGCGCCTTTACCTTTCAGGCCATTAGCATAAGGCACTGACCAGGCAGCGCTTCAACTGGAGTTTGGTACGCCTTCACCTTTCAGGCCATCAGCATAAGGCAGTGACCAGGCAGCGCTTCAACTGGAGTTAACGTGCCTTCACCTTGCAAGTCATCAGCATAAGGCAGTGACCAGGCAGTACCTTAGCTGCAGTCTGGCCCGGCTTCACCCGCAGCAGATCACTCGCTCCAGGGCGAATGGAGAATTGCATCGCAGAAATTCTTTTTTTCGAAATTGGGCATCATGAAGGCACAGATATCAACATTGATAGTGCCGTAAGTGGTCTCCGGTTTGTGCTTGAAACCATCGAAAAAAGCAGGAATGACTTTCGCCTTGAATCCACCGCGGGGAAAGTGTCTGATAATGTCCTCACGCACTGCTTCGGATAACTGCTCATAACCCTTGCCTACCACATCCAGCGCTACACCGTAGTTCAATAATGCGACTTCAGCCTCTTTATAAGGCGCAACACCGGGTACGGTATGCAGCGCTATAGCGTCCCATACCAGTTGAAGCGTCTGTGCCGGAAGCCCGTGGCCCCGCAGGAATTCACGGGCTGCATTGGCGCCATCTACTTCAAAACATTTATCCGGACTGCTGTAATGGGGGGTAAGGCCCAGGTCATGAAAGGCTGCGCTCACATACAACAGCTCCGCATCATAAGCTATCTTTTTCTGCTCGCCATTTAAGGCAGCAAACAGGAACGTGCGCAATGAATGATTGTATAATAACTCACTTCCATGCTCCCGTAACAATTCTGTAGCCTGACGGGTTATGGTGCTGTCAGGTATTTTAATACCGGCTACAGCCTTAGGCATCTGTGTTATCATATCTCTTGAATTTTTCAGATAATAACATTCGCACGGAACACTATACCTTAAAGAACAGATACTGTTTTCGTGGAAATGCCTACGCGATTCAGGAAGTTAATATGACACGCCACGACGATAAGATCTGCTATCTCCTTAGTATTGAAGTGAGCTTTGAGCTTTTCATATGTTTCGTCCGCAACGCCATTAACAGAAATATGTGTTATTTCTTCTGCAAATTTAAGCGCGCTTTTTTCACGTTCATCGAAGAAGGTGCTTTCTTCCCAGGCAGAGAGGGCAAATAGCCTGCGGGGGGATTCTCCCTGTTTTAAGGCCTCATCGGTATGGTAATCAATACAAAATACGCATTTGTTAATTTGTGATACCCTGACCTTAATGAGCTCTATTAATGCTCTTGGCACTGTAGAGGCATACTGGCGTTTGTCCATCGCAGCAATCTGGTCCCAGTATAATGGTTCTTCTTTCCATACATCTAAACGATGCTTAATTGTCTTTATCATAAACAGCTATTTTTATAGCTGCAAGTTCCGCAGGAAAAATAGCTATTTACTTAAACTGGTTTAAGAAAGGTATTTCTTACGGATCTCACTGAGGTATTCCGGTGTGAAACCCAGGAAGGAAGCCATTAGGTACTGAGGAACCCGCTGCATAAAATCAGGGAAATGCTGGGTGAAATGGCGGTATAATTCTTCTTTGGAAAACTCGTAAAGGAACCGGAATCTCATCTGGGAGGCCGCATAGGCTTTCTGAAATACCAGGTGGAAATAGGCGTTCAGCTCGGGTATTTCTTTTAACAGCTCCCGCTGGCGCTCTGCCGAAATGCTGAGCACTTCCGTCTTTTCTACCGCACGAATAGAGAACTGCGCTGCGGAGCCATGTTGGAAAGCCATGAAATCTGATGCCCACCAGTTCTCAATAGCAAAGTCGACTGTTTGCTCGATCCCGTTCTGCCTGAGATAGAATATATGTACGCATCCTTTGACAATAAAGAATTTCTCATAACCTCTGTCCCCTTCACTCAGTAATAACTCCTTTTTCCTATAAGTCCTGTGCTCAAAAAAAGACTCCAGCATGTTCATTTTTTCAGGATCAATTGTACAGAACTTGCTGATATGTGCTATAAGATGTTCTATCACCAGCTTTTATATTTTCACTACCCGCAAAAGTAGCATAATTATTTTGCCTGTACACATAGCAGATGCCTGCTGGTGCTGTCATGCCTGTTTCCTCATTACAGGAACCTGAGAGGAGCCCTTCCCCTTATTACCATAAAAGAAATATATGACTATATTTATAACCCCGGCTTACAGAGACGACATAATGCCTTGCTTATGCCGTCCTTCCGAAGCTCAGAAATAAAATAATCCAATGAGACATTCCCGTTTTTATTATTTCCTTTACTTAGCCGCTTTTTGCCTGATCGGGGCCAGCTGCGCAAGAGTAGCTTCCCCACCTGCGCAGCCTTCGCTGCAGCAGCAGAAGGAGGAACAGACCTTCGCTATAAAGAATGTAAATGTTATCCCCATGACTCCGGGAAACAGCGTACTGACAAATGTTACTGTGATCATCAGGAACGAGCGGATTACATCGCTCAACGGGCCTGTGCCTGCCGGTGCAAAATTGATTGATGGCAGGGGAAAATGGCTTATCCCCGGTCTTATCGATATGCATGTTCATGTGCCTGCTGATATAAGTCTTTTTCATAAGTACCCCACGCAGGGCGCTACCATCTTCTTTAATACGCAGGACGTCATGACGCCTTATATCGCGAATGGCGTTACGACGGTATTGGAACTTAATTCCAGGGCAGAACACTTCGCTCAGCGGAACGAGATCGCAAAGGGAACTGTCATCGGGCCACGCATGGCACTGGCAGCGCTCCTGGACGGCGGCAATGCATCGGGAAGAATTGTCAATACCCCCGCTGATGGACGCCAGGCCGTTCGCAGTGCAAAAGCCGAAGGGTATGAGTTCATTAAGGTATATTCCCATCTTAATGTAGAGACCTACAAGGCCATTGTCGACGAAGCGCACCAACAGGGATTAAAAACCATCGGGCATATTCCCGATGCTTTCCGGGGGAGGCTGAAAGAAGCCTTCGTACCTTATTTCGGCATGGTGGCCCATGCGGAAGAGTTTTCAAAACAAACGACTGACTTCAGCGATCAGGACGCACAAACGTTCGCGCAACTCGCAAAAGACAATGATACCTGGTTATCCCCTACATTAACAACCATGAAGTGGATACTGAGTCAGGCACGCTCGCTTGACGAGCTGCGGGCTTCTTCCACATTGCAGTATGTGCATCCGCTGTTGCAGAGCAAATGGATCACTGCCAATAACTATAGCCGTAATACCTCTCCGGAAAGAGTTGCCTATTTCCAGAAGATGGTGGATTTCCACGTCCGCCTGGTGAAAGCCTTCAAAGCAGCCGGCGTACCGATCGTTGCCGGCACAGACTCCGGCCTCTCAGGCGTCGTTGCAGGCTTTTCCCTGCACGATGAAATAGCGCTTTTAGCCGAAGCGGGATTGACACCGGAGGAGGCGCTGGCTGCCGCTACCCGGCTACCCGCTAAATGGCTCGGGATCGATGGTGAAGTGGGTACAGTGGAAGCCGGCAAGCGCGCAGACCTCATTTTGCTGGATGCTAATCCCCTCAGCGATGTAAAAAATACCAGGAATATCTCCGGCGTATTTGTCAACGGACGATGGCTTAGCAGGCATGCCACAGACGCCATGCTCGCAGATCTCGCCAGGCGCAATAATGCGGCGAAAGGAGATTATGACTGGAAGAAGACGATCAGCCAATAGGCCGGATGGACAGCGCCACTGATACCTTTCGGCTTCGGATAGGCGCTTTATCATCAGGGGTTTATTTTTACTGAGCTTTGTTCCTTAACTTGAGATTTTCTACACCAACGGCCAGAATGTACAGACCGACAATCTTACCTTTAAGCCAGAATTGAATATGCTCATGCATCCGGAATTAACTATGAAGAAATTACTTTTAACTGTTTCCTGTGTTACCGCAGTCTGCAGACTGAACGCTCAGCAGGCCGTTCCCCTTAGCGACTACCGCTTTGCAGAAAGCCGCTTAATCTACAATACCGAGCCATTGGTAGATAATAATACCATCGCTCCCGAATGGCTGGAAGATGGCCGTTGCTGGTACCGGGTGCTGACCGCCCGCGGCAGCGAATTTATACTGGTCGATCCGGCAAAGGCTACACGCACTGCCGCCTTTGACCAGGAAAAGCTGGCCGCGTCCTTATCTAAAGCTACAGGTACAAGCTATAAGTCCTATGCCTTGCCCTTTCACTACTTCCGTTTTACAGACGGTAATAAAGGTATCGCTTTTGATATAGCAGGAGAGGAGTGGACCTGCAGTTTGCAGTCCTATCAATGTCAGAAGGCAGGGCAACGATCAGTGACGACCAATGCAAGGGACAGCCGGAATGAGGTGATCTCTCCGGATGGCAGGCTGGCTGCATTTATAAAAGATCATAATTTATGGGTGCGTGAATTGCCCAATGGGCCTGAACGTGCGCTTACGACCGACGGTGTTAAAGATTTTGGCTATGCTACAGACAATGCCGGCTGGCGCAGCAGCGAGAAGCCTGTATTACGCTGGTCGCACGATTCCCGTAAGATAGCCACCTTCAAACAGGATCAGCGTAATGTAAGCGACATGTACCTGGTTACAACCAACATAGGCAAGCCCACGCTGAAGGCCTGGAAATATCCATTGGCCGGCGATGCTGCCATTGCTATGATCCATCGCGTCATCATTGACGTCAGCCAGGCAAAGGTGATCCCTTTACAGGTCCCTGCTGATCCGCATCGTGGTACACTCAGCGATGATATCTCCTCCAGCGGCACCTTCGACGATGTTGACTGGAGCGACGATAATACAGAACTGGCATTCGTATCCACTTCCCGCAATCACAAAGAAGAGAAACTGCGTATCGCTGATGCGACTACGGGCGCTGTCCGCGAAGTCTTTGAAGAGAAGGTTGCCACACAATACGAATCCGGCCAGGATGCCATTAACTGGCATTACCTGAAAAAGTCAAATGAAATTATCTGGTATAGCGAACGTGATGACTGGGGACACCTGTACCTGTACAATGCCGCTACCGGGGCGCTGAAGAACCAGATCACGAAAGGAAAATGGCTGGTTACCAGCGTGGAAAAGGTCGATGAACAGGGCAGGGTGATCTTCTTTAACGCCTGTGGCCTGGACGCCCGCAATCCCTATTTCAGCCATTTCTGTAAGATCAATTTCGATGGCAGTGGCTTTGCTGACCTTACCCCCGAGCAGGGGAATCATAAGCTGGCATTCTCCCCGGATGGTCAATACTTTATTGACCGCTATTCACAGCCCGATATCCCCCCTGTAACGGTCTTACGCAACCTGCAGGGTAAACCGTTGGTCAGCCTGGAGAAGACTGATATCTCGCGCCTTAAAGCTATAGGCTGGAAAGCGCCAATGCCATTTTCAGTGAAGGCTCACGACGGGAAAACGGATATCTATGGTTTGCTGTTCACACCCACACACCTGGACAGCAAAAAGAAATATCCTGTCATTGACTATATATACCCTGGTCCACAGGGAGGTGGTGTGCGCGATTGGTCATTCCTGTCGGCCCGCGTCGATCACCAGGCACTGGCCGAGCTGGGATTCGTTGTCATGGTGCTGGAAGGTACCAGCAATCCCCTGCGTAGCAAGAGTTACCATGATATGAACTATGGCAACATGGCAGAGAACACATTGCCCGACCAGATCACCGGTATCCGTCAGCTGGCGGCACGTTACGCATATATCGATACCAGCCGTGTTGGGATCTGGGGGCACTCCGGAGGTGGCTTCGCAACAGCGGCTGCCATGTTCCGCTATCCCGACTTCTTCAAGGTAGGCATTGCAGAATCAGGGAACCACGAAAATCGTAGCTATGAAGATGACTGGGGCGAGCGTTACAACGGCCTTACCTCCGAATCTGACTACGCCAGGCAGGCGAATGCCCTCTATGCCGGTAACCTGAAAGGAAAGCTGCTGCTGGCCCATGGTATGATGGATGATAATGTACCGCCTTATAATACTTTCCTGGTGGTAGATGCTTTAACGAAAGCCAACAAGGATTATGATCTGATCATATTTCCGCAGGCCAGGCATGGCTTTGCAGCAGATGGTCCCTATATGATGCGTCGCCGCTGGGATTATTTTGTGCGCCATCTGCTGCATAAAGAACCGCCAAAGGAATATCAGCTGGTAAACAAGCCAGACCCAAGATATTAGCGGCTGTCTGCCATATCACCCTGTTATCCTATCTGATGATGGGAGGGATACTATAGTGCAGGGGTACCCACTGGTAACTGTTTCCCTGTGGCCGTAATCGTCCAATACCAGGAAACGAGATATGATCTGCTGCCACCAGGTATTGTTGCACAGCAGCTTCCCTGTATAAGCTGACGCGCTGCCGGGCAGCCTTGTCCTTGTCGAAATCATATTCGTCAGGATTGTCCGGCAGCGTCAGTTGTACTTCTGCTATATGGACCAGGTCCCCCCAGAACACCATTTTCTCTCCCTTGCTTTCCAGCACAAAGAGGGTATGCCCTGCTGTGTGCCCGGGAGTTTCAATGGTACTGATCCCTTCAAATAGTTGAGTAGGGCCTGTAAAAGGACTGACCTTTCCGGCATCCAGGTATGTTTTTAAGGTCATAAATGCCGGTCTGTTGGCATGGATGCCTCTTGTATCATCAGCTTTCGCCTGCAGGTGCTGCATCCAGAAATCAATATCGTGCTTGTCTACATGTATAGTAGCATTCGGAAAGACCAGTTTGTTGTCCATGACCAGGCCACCGGTATGGTCCAGGTGAACATGCGTGATGAGAATGTCTGTGATCTGTTCCGGCTGATATCCCACCTGCCGAAGACTTTGAACGAGTAGTCCTCCGTATTTGCCGCCAAATAGCTCTCCTGCGCCGGCATCAACAAGAATATGCCGTGTGCCATTGTTGATCAGATAAGCATTGATAGAAGTCTCCACCATAGGTTTCAGGTAGGCGCTTTTTAACAGGCTGTCTATATCTGCGCTATTGCCCAGCAACATGTGTGCATCAACGGGCACCGTACCGTCAGACAATGCGATCACTTCTACCTGCCCCACCATTGTTCTGTAGTACCCGGACTGAGCCGGTTGGGATTGTGCCAGCATGGTCGCGAACTGAAAAAGCAATAAGAAAATCAAAAGTTTAGGTGTCAGCTGTTTCATAAAATCGTTGCGTTTCAAAATAATAATTATATTAGTTACGCAAAGTTACTATTGAGGCAGTGGTGGTGTAGCAGGGGAAAGCAGATAGTGGTAACGTTAAAGTAACCAGAATGAACAACGACATTTTTATTTGCCATAATTGTCCTATGACAAGGACCATGGCAACAATAGGTACCAAATGGAAGCCGATCATTATATATACTATCGGTAAAAAGAAAGTACGTTTTGGCATCATTCACGCCAAGATGGGTATTATCAGCAAGAAGGTCCTTACAGAGCAGTTAAAGGAGCTGGAAGAAGACGGGATCGTTATGCGGGAAGCGTTTAATGAAGTGCCTCCCCGGGTGGAGTATTCGCTGACACAAAAAGGACTTGAGCTGTTACCTATTCTGAATATGCTGACCAGGTGGAACCAAAAGCATAATCCGGCTCCATCCAACCAGAAGCCTCGTTGATAGATCGCGCATCATGTACGCTATATTCATTCAATGCTTTATGCTTCCTTCTTTAAAAGTGGCCTTTGGCCGGGGTTCTCCAGGTACTGTGTTCCCCATTCATTCATCACGCTGATGACCGGCAATAAAGACTTGCCTAACTCAGTTAAAAAATACTCCACTTTCGGAGGGAGTACAGGATATATCACCCGCTCAATAATGCCATGTTCCTCCAGTTCCTGGAGCTGCTGGTAAAGCACTCTCCGGCTCGCTTTGGGGTTCAACCGCTGCAATTCACTCGGCCGTCTGTGACCATGCCAGATGTTATGGATCAGGCAGGGCTTCCACTTGCCCCCGATAATTTCCATGATCATGGCCATCCCGCAATCTAAATCCTTCGGAATCTTTCTCTCAAACATTGCAAACATATTACGCCTGCAAAATTAAAAAATAATACCCGGATAGAGCATAGAGACAATTTTAACCCTATGCTATAATGAAGTACGTACTTGTCAAAAATGCACTACCGGCATAGCTTTGTACCCGTTTTAAAAGTCTTCCTGGTCAGGCCTGCAGGAAGATAATGATCTGATAAAAATATATCCGGAAAATATTCAACAATGAAAAAAATAAAACTTCGTTTTAGTCATTTCCTCCCGAAATTAATGCTGTCCCTTTTTGTAGTGATAGGCCTCGCGCTGAGCGATGTATCATCTGCTGTTGCACAGGATACAGCAAGGGTATTTGTTCAGCCTGGCAGTTATCACATGAAACTGGGCGATATCGAGATCATCGCATTCTCCGATGGAAGCGTCCCCCAGGAGCTGGAGAAGTTGCTGACCAATACCCAACCGGGAGAAGTTAAAAGACTCACGGAACAAAACTTTCAGTCGCCGGTGGTAGAAGCATCTGTGAATGCTTACCTGCTTAAAATAAATGGTAAGCTCATCCTCGTGGATGCAGGTACTGCCGAGTTATACGGTCCCTCTCTTGGTTATCTTCCCGCCAACATGATCCGTGCCGGTTATAGACCTGAGCAGATCGATGCAGTCCTGGTTACGCACATTCACACTGATCATACCGGTGGCCTAATGGCAGGCGATAAGATGGTGTTTCCAAATGCAGATATCTATGTTAGCAGAACGGAAGCTGATTTTTGGCTGAGCGATGAGCGCTATGCCCGGGCACCCGCCAGGTTGAAACCATACTACGATCAGGCGCGACTGAAAATGCTGCCATATCTTAAAGCTGGGAAAGTAAAAACATATGAGTATGGGAAAGAGCTGTTTCCCGGCATTCTTCCCGTTGCCAGCCCGGGGCACACTCCGGGACATAGCTTTTACCAGGTAACAAGTAAGGGCGAGAAAATAATGTTCTGGGGAGATATCATGCATTCAGCCGCGGTGCAGTTTGTAGATCCTGCTGTCACGATCGTATATGATGTTGATCCCGCAGCAGCTGCTCAGTCAAGAAAGAAAGCCTATGAGGATGCAGCAAAGGGCAGGTACTGGATAGCTGCAGACCATATATCTTTTCCCGGTATAGGGCATATAAGCAAGACAGCGCAAGGCTATCGCTGGTTTCCTATTAATTATACAACAAGTGGTGCAGGTCAATGATCAGTGTATGAAAAAGCTATTTAATTTTCTCAGACAGTACACATGTTGCTTTATCCTCTCCGCAGTTACTGCTTTAATGGTTCCATCAGCTGCAGCACAGCAATCTACTCAGGATGATCCGGCAGCCGTACAGCAGTCTATTGGGGATGAATCAGCTGTCGCACAAAGACCTGCTCAGGATGATCCGGTTGCCGTACAGCAGCCTTCTCAGGATGATTCGCTAATGATCCGCAAACTGTACGATGAAATATTGCAAAGTGAAGAAATGGATGCGAACCTGCGGTACCTGAGTTATCACATCGGCGCAAGGATAGCAGGTTCACAACAGGCAAAGCTGGCTGTTGACTGGGTAAAAGCAACAATGTCCCGGTATCGTCCGGATAGCATTTATCTCCAGCCGGTCATGGTGCCGCATTGGGTGAGAGGTGAAAAGGAATCGGCTTCTTTTACTGCCGGCAGAAGAACAGTAAAATTGGATGTATCTGCTTTAGGCGGATCGGTAGGAACTGGTGGAACACTAACAGCGCAGGTAGTAGAAGTAAGGTCCTGGGCCGAATTATCCTCACTCAGTGAAGAGCAGGTAAAAGGTAAAATTGTTTTTTTCAACAGGGCAATGGACCCGCGTGAAGTGGAAACCTTCAGGGCCTATCTCTCCGCGGTCGATCAACGGGCACAGGGGGCTATTGCCGCATCGAAGAAAGGCGCGACCGCGGCACTGATCAGATCGTTGACCCTGGCAAAGGACGACTATCCTCATACTGGTGCAATGAGCTACGACTCCTCGGTGAAGAAAATCCCTGCTGCGGCTTTAAGTACAAATAGTGCTGACAAACTAAGTGAGGCATTGAAGAAGGACCCTGTACTGCGGGTCTCCCTGCGCATGAACTGTGTACAATTGCCGGATGTGCTTTCGTATAACGTCATTGCAGAACTGAAAGGAGCAAGCCATCCGGAGGAGTTTGTAACTGTTGGAGCGCATATTGATACCTGGGATGTAGGGCAAGGCGCCAGCGATGACGGCACGGGCCTTGTGCAGGCTATGGAAGTGCTGAGAGCATTTAAAGCAAGGGGACTAAAACCGGCCAGGACACTGAGAGTGATCCTTTATATGAACGAAGAAGCAGGGGCGCACGGCGGCGTGAAGTACGCAGAACAGGCAAGGGCACGCAACGAATATCACGTGGCGGCTATAGAGTCTGACGCCGGGGGCTTTACGCCCAGGGGATTCAGACTGGAAACGTCACCCGAAGTAACAGCTAAGTTCAAAGCCTGGGCTTTGTTATTAGCGCCTTATAAAGCTGGTGACATACAATCACAACAACGCGGCGTTGACCTGGTGCCTATGAAGGGAATGGCAAAAGCGTTGCTTAGCCTCGATTGCGATGATAGCAGGCTGTTTTATATCCACCATTCAGCGCTGGATACCTACGATAAGATAAATCCCAGGGAAGTAGCGATGGGCGCCGGTGCTATGGCAGCCATGACTGCCCTTTTATGCAAATATGGATTATAAGAAAATGAAGACATTTATAGTAGTAACAATAAGCAGTATATTATCGCTGTTCGCGATAACTACACATGGACAAACGACAAGTGCTCAAACCAGGCCATTTAGTAACTATACAATGCATAAGGGACTGGTATTTGTGTCCGGACAAATTGGTATCGGAGCTAAAGACCATCAGCACGTTGGATTTAGTGAAGAGGTACACCAGGCGCTAAAGAATGTTGACGCTATCTTACAACAGGCTGGTAGCTCTCTTTCGCAGGTAATGAGTGTAACCGTGTATCTGCGCAGTTTGGATCATTTCGATGAGTTCAATAGTGTTTACAAACAATATTTCCACTCACCATATCCTGCCAGGACCTGCGTAGCTGTAAATGATCTTGTGCAAAATGCGAATGTCGAGATCAGTGTCATTGCCGGCAAATAGGGCATGCACCTGAATTAAACCACACAATAACGGCTTCCTCTGCGCACTTATAAACAGAGGAAGCCGTTTGTATGTAGTCAGTAATGATAGATTTTTTACTTTCCGAATTGGAATGATAATACCATTCTTATAGAGGCTGTTCAATCTCTGTTCATTTTCCTTTTATACAGAAAATAAAGAAAGTTTTCTCCTAAGTTTGGAATGTATAGAGCAACGAAATAATGGATCCCCAAAGCTTATGCATGGACGAATATACACTCGACTAATGTTAAAATGTTGTCCTGTTATTTATTTAATAAATCTCCTGAAAATGAAAAAAGTATTTCGAGATGGCATGCTCGTCATTTCTACATTGGCCTCAATTGTCTCATGTTCGAAAGAATCTCAATCCAATGTACACCCAAAAACTGAAATGGAGTTTTATGCCGGTATGTCTTTATATGCAGATTACCATGATGAGGGCCTTGATTTCGTTTATGAGCAATTTATCGCGTCTGATAATGGTAGGATAAATGAAGGTCTCAATGAGTTTGGCATTATTCAGCAGCCACCCAACCCTAATGGACCGCCAACATTAGCTGCTCCTATACCGCAATACACTATTCAGTTTATGAAAACAAAACTGAATTTAAACATGGACAGCTTGTCAAAAGTTAGTCCCGGAATTATTGAAGACAGTTTAGACGTTAAGGTTTTTTTATTTGATCACAATCGTTATTGGGTTTCGGATTATATGAAATACGTCTATAGGAAGGCCTTTAGTACTCGTCTCGCTACTAGCATCAATAATTTTCAAGTGGCCATTGAAAGCAATGTTGATACGCTAAAAATTAATACACAGGGTGAGAATATTATTAATTCTACATTACCCTATTTGTCGGATACATTGGAAAAAGTTATATTAGTCACTATGATCCGCGTTGGTATCAATTCTGCCGGATACTGGCAACGGAACAGGAGTAAGTGGGAGAGCTTAGCAAATAGTTACTATGGATACAATGCGCGTGGTCCTGGTATAGATTGGAAAGACGTGATTTTCTCCGATATTATCGGAGCTGGCGGTGGTGCAGTGAAGGGTGCCTGGGTTGGTTTTACGGGTGGAACCGTTGCAATTCCCGGTGTTGGAACTGTTGGAGGTACAGCTGTAGGCGGCCTTGTCGGAATGATGGGAGGTGCTATTGTTGGTTCTGCCGGAGGGGCGTTTTGGAACTATGTTAAAAAAGCTATTGACTGGAACACAACGAATATTCCGATAGCCCTGCAAATCGCTGGTATAGAAAGTGGTGATCCATATATTAAGCTAATGATTGCAGAAAGACAATTGCAATCTTTACCTCCATTGCAGCCTTAAAAACATTGACCATTGTTTATGAGTAGCGATAAAAAGTCAAATATAATTTCTTTCATTTTCGGAACATTGACATATGCTATCCCATTTATAATTTTATCTGCTATTTTTCGCAAAGACTGGGATATCTTTATTGTATTAACGGCTATCACCGGGGGTATCTTATTGGAAATTTGGGATAGATATCGCGCTCGTAAAAGAAATTGATTTTATGGATCGAAGAACTTACTTATTTGTCTCTAAGGGGGAGCTTTAACTCTCCCCTTAGAAATATTCATCAAAACACCAGATCCCCGCTCTCCACATCCAATGCCGTTGCCTCCGGACCTAAACGTATAATAGCCGGCATTGCCGTCGCTGTGTGTACCTGTGTATATGAATAGGTAATGATTCCACCTGTCGCCCCAAATGCAAATGAGTTCCAGAATATAGCCCTGTTCCTCCTGTTAATATCTTCCATGTATTTGGACAGTACAAAGGCATTGCCTTTACGTTCTATCGGTATCAGTTCGCCGCCATCATACTTATAGAGCTCGCCCTTGTAGGACAAGCCCCACATATGGCGCACCTCTTTACGAATACTATCTGTTCCGGTGGTCCCGCTATTACTTCCAAACTTGTATTCTGCGCAGTAACCCGCAATAATCCTACACTATACTATCAGTCCCCGAGTTTTCCCTGTAAACGCCTTTCTTCCATGCTGGCAACATTTTAAATATTTGTACCAATGCCGTAAGCAAAAAGCCAATACCCATCATTAAGTTCAGTCTTTCCTGCTGCCGGCCTATCAGGCTAATCAGGTAACTGCCGATAGTACCATATGCGGTGAAGGCAAGAGCGGTACCGGCGCCTATGCCAGCAATCAGCCTGTTATAGGCGGAGGAGCTTTGTTCCAGGATGCCCTTAGATCGCAATACCGCCGTCCAGCCCATCCAGAATGGCAGGTGCAAGGGATTGACAACGCTTAATATCAAACCTGCCAACACGGGATGCAGGCTGATGACAGGGTGCGCATCCCCTGATATGCCGCCGCTTGTAATGAACATATTAATAGCCATGGCTATTAATATGAGGCAGATAAGTGATTTGAACAACGTATAGAAACGCTTTATTCCCGCAAGTATGCTGACGGCCAGCAGGGATAGCCGGACGATGATTATTTCTACTGCTATGGCGGCGGCAGAGAATCCTATTGCGCCTGTCAGATCATGATGTAATGTATAATTGGCCACGCTAAGGTTTAAGGTGCCTAAGGGCAGGGAACCGGCAAAACTGATAGAAAAGGCCCAGCAAATTAATTTGGTATTTCTGTTCATACTTTGCTTAGCTGCTTCAAATGCCTGTAATGGCCCTTTATCATCTTTAGGGCATCGCTGGTCCTCATCTTCGGCGCATTTTTTTGTTCTGCATTTAACCGGCTGATCCGGTAGAGCAGCCGCCAGTGTTTACAGATCTCTCTCCACGCATAGAACAGGGAATTGGCAGGATCGTAGATATGCGTCGGTTCGCTGCCTGTGCCGTTAAGCTCTATAATACAGAATTTTCCGTCTTCACACATTTCCTCCCAGCTGTTGAACTTGATGTCCAACCGGCCATAATAAAATCCGGGTATCTCCCTGCATACCCTGTCTATCGTTGAGGTCAGCGCAGTTGTCATCTTATCATGGAGGTCTGTAAACCTGGCCCCCCGGCTATGATTTCCATAAGGGACCAGGATATGTTGTAATCCTTCAGGCAGCACCGTGTCAAGAAAATTACCATACATGTCTTTCAGTGCTGATAGCTGTAATAGAAAACGATCTTCCTGTATCAGCAGCGCTTCAATGCTTGACTTGCCATCGCCGGTTACTGTCAGGTACTCTTTCCCTACTATTCCTGAAATATGTCCCTTTTCCTGCCCCGGAATACGGTAGTAAAAGATGCCCGCTTCCTGCCGGTAATCTATAAACTCCTGCAACAGGAAGTCGACCTTACTCCGGCTGCTGTAAATGCTTAATTCCTCTTCGGATCGCAGCAACTTGACCTGCATGCCCTTCTGACCGACATCCGGTTTGGCAATCAGCGGAAAGCGCATCCCTGCGCTTTTCAATGCATTTATCAATGTTGTAAGCGGCTCACCCGCTTGAAATAGGAGGGTCCGGGGGTAGTATTGTTGTGGTATCAACTTATAAATATCACTTTTCTTCTCCTGCACAAAGCCCGAATATTCGATACCGGGATTCGCCGTGCTGAAGAAGTACAGCGAACGCGCCTTGAAGCTTAGCCAGAGCCAATACGGATAAAGTGGTCCATACAATATGTAGGCAGGCCAGTATTCCCAGTTCGTGATCCTTATCTTTATTTTCTTCAGGTACAATAATGTATTCCTGAAAAAACCTTCTTTTGTTGTCAGTGACGCAGGCATAACTGTATTTGTACTATGCGTACCGTTCTGTAAGTCGAGATAGTCCATTTGTAATTTGCGGTTACCGGCGAAGATGGAAGTAATGCTGACGGTGCGGATCTTATTATCCCTGTTGATGATCAATCCATTGTGCAGATCGCCTTTTCCCGCATTTTTATGGAATTCCATGACCTTCGCGGTATTTACCGGATCAGTGGATGAAAACCATTGCAGGAACCAGCTTTTTCTCTCCCTGGCAGCATCGCCGTTGTACAATGTGGCAGATGACCAGATATGAGGCCTGGAAGCATCTAAAATAAGCGTATGCTTGCAGGTGCCATCCCACCGGCACTCCCGGAGTTGACCATCGCTGAAAAGCACCAGCGTAAAAGGTGCGATGTCGCTGAGGTCAATTGTATTGAACCCCTGATATGGCAGGAGCTCTTCCATTATTTGCAGGAAGATCAATCCCCTGCTCAACCGGTATGGCGGACAATGCTGGTGTTTGCTGAAAGCGCCATTCAATAAAACACCTGCATCACCGTTTCTTTTCAACGCTATCCAGCTGCCACCGGCATCCTGGTCCTGTGGGTATATCAGCTCGGTTCCTTTCCTGGTATATTGCCCCGGCGGCAGGGCCTGGCTTCTGTCCGTGCGCTCATCCCTGTTTGAAGTGAGATAGATCCCCCTGCTCGTCGGAATGTAGGTTACTGTGCACATGTTTTTCTGTATTTGATGGTGGATGCTGCTACGCCGAAACCCTCCGGTAGATCAACCGTCGATATCATGGTTGCGCCGATCCTCAAAAGGGCCATATGATGAACAGTGTGCTCCAGGTTATACACCAGTTCCCGCTGATAGTTGGTTAGTACCCGCAGGGGCGCCTTATCGCCCTGACTGTAATCACTCATCAATATCAAAGGCTTGTCCGGTTTCAGGATAAAGGAGGCAATGTGCTGCAACCTTTCCAGTGCACAGGCACGTTGCGTTTCTATACTGTAATCCCGCTCCCTGGCGTCGTAGTTAACACAACCGGTATCATATCCCCTGTCAAGCTCCAGGAAGAATTCAATAATATGCCTGGTGTGTTGACCGATAGAAGCATGCGACAACAGGGGAACCTTTGTGACATATTGTTCATCTGTAAGGCCTTCCAGTAATGCTCTCAGCTGATAAATTAAGTCTGACACCGGTTGTGTTATCTGTCCGATCATAACAGTTTGTCTTTTGTGAATGGAAATAAACGAAGTATTTGAGCGCTGTAAATAATAGCTGCCACCAGGCAACTGATAAATACCATTAAAGCATAAATAAATAGCTGGCCGGAATCATCCTGCACTACTATACCGAGCCGGGTGAGGTGGAAAAACAAGGCGCCACTCATCAAACCCAGTCCCAATACTGCGCCGTAGGCAACGGTGTAGGGTATCAGCAACAGGATGGATGCAATGAGTTCCAATATGCCTATGCCGATCCGCCCCCATGGCTCCATGCCCAGCTTGGAAAAAATATATACTGATTCAGGGGCAGCCGTGAACTTGAAGAACAAGGTCTGTAGCATGATCACGGCTGCAAGGATCCTGAATATCCAGCCGGCGATATTCTTCCATTTCGGAATCATAATTTACCGTTGTAGTTTGTTAACAGATGTTTGTTAATTCGAAAGGCGCGCTATTTCTGCTGTTTGACTGTCGGCCACTGCTGATCTGCCTTTTCGATCAATGCCGCCCGATCTTTCACCCACGATTCCTTTACTTTCATGTTATAGTTGAAATAAAGCTTATCATTCACTATTGTCCATGTTTCCACTTCTGTCGGGGCCTTATGACCGGCTGCTGTACCATACGCACAGTAACCACCGTACTGCGGAGCGTAATGCTCGGGATTGCCTTTGAATGCTTCGAGATTTTCTCTCGAAGAGAACAGCCAGCGAACGTCTTTGTATACATAAGACAGACTGTCGGCGCCCTTCACCGGCTTTGCTGCCTTGAAGAATGCAACTGCGTCATATCCATTGATGGCTTTACCATCTTTAGAGAACACTTCCTGTTGTTGAGCGTTTGCCTGCCATGCTGTAAAAACCATCATTACGGCTACTAATAAGAAGTTTTTCATTACTTATTTTTTTGTGTGAATAATAAGGACCTTAATGGATAAATTTTTCCCAGTTCTTGTCTGCATTGCCTTTCAGATGGGCTTCGTCTTTATTCCAGCTTTTAAGGGTATTATTGAAATACTTATTGTAGAACAGGTATAGCTTGCCATTAACGATCTTGAAGGTTTCCGGGTCAACTTCGACCTTTTCGCCTTTTGCTCCCATGGCATAAGCGCACCATCCGCCATACTGAGGTTCATATTTGCCGGGAGACGCCTTAAAAGCCTCCCTGTTTTGCGCGGTGGCAAAGCGGTAGGTAACACCCTCATATACGGTGCTGATCTCTTTTTTACCCTCTATGGCCTTGGCGCTGGTGAAATAGGCGACAGGGTCATAACCTTCAATAGCCAGTTTTGACTGATCCAGATTAAACTGTTGCTTACGGACGTCAACCGTTTGCGCTGAAGCATGAATGGCAAAGAAGAGCAGCATCCCC
Source organism: Chitinophaga filiformis (assembly GCF_023100805.1). NCBI lineage: Bacteria > Pseudomonadati > Bacteroidota > Chitinophagia > Chitinophagales > Chitinophagaceae > Chitinophaga > Chitinophaga filiformis. The sequence goes on along the minus strand of NZ_CP095855.1, from coordinate 6,751,099 downwards.
AGCGCGGTGATCACATTTTTCATATACTATTGCTTGTTTTATTGAGTAAATCCTTAGCAACGCTCCTCACAAACACTGCTTATTGCAGCGTTACCTTAATGATATTGTTCAGAGATGGTAACGTTGTAAACATGTTAGGGTTAGGCACAGCTGCTATTGCTTTGCTTTCGTTCAGTGGCGTACCTGCCAGGTTGAACTGTGTAATACCAGCGCCCGGGAATTGGTTAATGGCTGTTCCATCATCAAACAGTCCGATGGCACTGGAAATATCGCCTTTTTGTGTAGCGTCTACGTCGTTTCCCATCGTAGCGAAGAACCAGTCATTAGAGAAACCATACATAGTTGCAATCGCTATCCTGTCTCCGGCTGTCACATTAAGTAGCTGGGAAACTTTACCGCCGGCAGCACCTCCGATCTTTGGCAGCAGTACGGTACTGGCCGGATCTTTCAATACGTATACACTTTTAACGCCTGCCCTGTTTTTCAGACTTGCAGCCAGTACGGAAGCGTCGCCTTTCTGGGCCAGGTCTTTAAGGCCTTCTCCACGGTCCATTTCACCCGTTTTATAGAATGGGTTTTCAGCACCGTTGTATACAACCACCAGAACCGGTGAGAGTGGCGTGAAAATGCCTGTCTGCCCGCTCAGATACGTACCTAGTATGGAGTTATCGCCTGCTTCAGAAAGATTGGTAAGGCCATTGGCAGTCGGTTTATCCGATGAATAGATCGGCTCAGGTAAGAGCAGGTTCCCGCCGGCTACGTAAGATATGGCCCATACACCGGGGCTGAAAGGCGTCTCATTAGCTGTACCTCCCGAATTGTTCATGATGGTAATGGTAAACGTCGAATTACCATTATAGGCCAATGATACCTTCATCAACTGTGACGCTGCCAGGTAGTTGTGGCCAAAATCATCCGTACCTGCCACCTCTTTGACGTTTTTAGCGGATGCCTCGGCTGTTCCCGGGTGTACAACAGCCATGCCAGGCGCCTGGTTAACACGGGTGCCATTGTCCCATAATTTGATCTGGGCGGAAACATCCCCCGTTTTGGGTGTGCCATCGGCGTTGTATAATTCAATGCCGGGGTTTGCAGGGGCGAAAAACAGGTCATTACTCCAACCGTACATCGTTGCAAAGGTGAGCCGCTGGTTTTTCGCAGCAGAGAATGTAAAGGATACTGATTCACCGGGAAAAATAAGCGGAGCGGCGCCCGTACCTTTAAACGTCCCCGATTCTACCAGTGGCTTACTTTCAAGTACGTTTTCGATAGTGATCGTGTTCGGTTGCGATACATTGTCGTTGTCGTCTTTTTTACAGGAGGCTAATAATATGCCTGTTGACAGTATCGCTAAGGCTTTCAGGTTACGTTGTTTCATATTTTTGTTTTTTTAACAGGACAAAGAAACAGAGAGGGTATCCCAAAGCGATTGCAGAAGTATAACAAAAGTATCACAGCGCTGACAGGACGGATTTTTTTAATGAATTTTGAGGTAATTTCAGACCAACAAGGAAATTATGAATAGGGTACTGTTATTGGAAGATGATCCCGATATAATAGAGCTGCTGACCATCCACCTGAATGACCTGGGTTGTGAAGTAGCCGCTGTCACCAATGGGCAGGAAGGTTTTGCTATGGCCACCGCGCAGACCTTTGATCTGATGATACTGGATATTATGCTTCCCGGAATGAATGGTATGGACGTCTGCCGGAAGATCAGGCAGATAGACCGCCGTATCCCTATATTGATCCTGTCTGCCAAGTCGGAAGAGATCGATAAGATAATAGGACTGGAAACCGGGGCGGACGACTATCTGACAAAACCTTTCAGCATACGGGAATTTATAGCCAGGGTAAAGGTGATCTTCCGCAGAAAGGAAGATTATGTGCCGGCTCCCGAAGCTGTCCCCGCTACCTCTGTGCTCCGGTTTGCGGGGCTGGAGATAGATATGGATAAAAGAAAAGTAATGCTGAACGAGAACAGGGTAGACCTGTCCCCCAAGGAGTTTGATCTGATTACCCTGCTGGCCTCCAACCCGGGGAAAAGTTATAGCCGGAAGCGCCTGCTTAACCTGGTTTGGGGCTACGATTTCGAAGGGTATGAGCATACCGTCAACTCTCATATCAACAGGTTAAGGGGAAAGATTGAGGAAGACCTGTCCAACCCTAAATTTATATTGACCACATGGGGCGTGGGGTACAGGTTCAATGAAGAATTATAAAGCAATCATATGTCAGTAAAAACGATAAGGGGGAATTTGTTGTTTTGGAAAATAGCCGCAGTGTTTTCCATACTCTTATTTACATTGGGAGTTGTGTATATGTGGATTGCATCCAACTTATCCCGTTCCTATTATACAACCGCACACCAGGAATTGTATGGAAATATTGCTTCACACCTCGCTGATTTTACTCATCCACTGAAAAATGGCCGGCCAGATACTACTGTAACGCATGATATCATTCATTCAATGATGGTGGCTAATCCCAGTGTAGAGGTTTATTTGCTGGATACAGCCGGGAGGATTACAGACTATGTTGTACCTGACAAATCTGTACGCAGGCACCAGGTAAATATTAACACGGTGAAACAATGGCTGACAGTCAGGAACGGAGAACGGCCCTTAGGCGATAATCCCAAGCAACCTGGTGAACCCAGCATCTTTTCTGCAGCCCCTGTGTATGAGAACGGGAAACTGACAGGTTATGTGTATGCCGTTCTGGCCAGTGAGACACAGCGCAACATATTGAACACACTGAATAGCGACCTGTCTTTCCGGCTGGGTAAATTTATTTTTCTATCTGCTTTGTTGATTGCGCTTGTTGTTGGGGTCATTACTTTTTTCCTTATTACAGACAGCATTTGCCAGATTGCAATGGTAGTTCGCCGGTTCAAAGAAGGAGATTATGATGCCCGTATAGAAGGTCACGCTAAGGGCAACCTGGGGGTGCTTACATCCACTTTTAATGAAATGGCCGATGTGATTGTGGACAATTTTGATAAGATCAACGCGACAGATAAATTCAGGCAGGAACTGATAGCCAATATATCCCATGACCTGCGCACGCCCTTGTCTATCACGCAGGGATATATAGAGACCCTGATGATTAAAAATGATAACCTGACAGATCAGGAAAAAAGCAGGTATTTATCTGTGGTACTGGAAAGCACAAAGAAATTGTCCATCCTGGTAGAACAATTGTTCCAGTATGCCAAACTGGAAGCGAACCAGGTAGCGCCGGAGAAGGAGCAGTTCCTGTTGAATGACCTTGTCTCTGACATACTTATGGCTTACCAGTTGAAAGCAAAGGAAAGTAATATCGGCCTGCACCTCGACGCAGCCGCTAACCTGCCGCCGGTCTTTGCCGACATTGCCCTTACAGAGCGGGTGTTACAGAATCTGATTGACAATGCATTCAAATTTTCCCCTCCTGGTGGCAAAATTACGATCCAGTTAAAGCAGACAGCTGCCGGTATACAGGTACAGGTAGCAGATACCGGCATTGGTATCGCGCCCGAAGACCAGGCATATATCTTTGAACGGTACAAGCAATTGCACAAAGATGAGGCGCCCAAAAAGGGAATGGGAATAGGGCTGGCGATTGTGAAGAAGATCCTGGAGCTCCACCAATCATCCATACATGTCACCAGCTCACCTGGAAAAGGTGCCGCATTCTGGTTTGTGTTGCCTGCGTTTTCCAAGACCGGTGCTTAAACCAGGTTTCATATTGAGCAGTTTTCTTCATAGATTTAAAGCGCTGTAGCGCTGGGTATTGACAAACAGGCGCCTGGTACAGGTGCATCTATGGACGTATTAAAAGCGCAATACGGTGAACAATACTGGAAGGGATGGTTTGAGGAGACTGTAATCAGCATGATAAAGCACAACTAAATATTCAATAATGGAAGACAAACAGGCGCCTGGTACTGCAACATCTATGGACGCATTAAAAGCACAATACGGTGAACAGTATTGGTGGAAATGGTTTGAAGAAACTGCATCACTGAATGATGAACCGGTTTCAATCAGACACATAGCAGGACCCTTGCGGATGGATGGTGATTTCATCCTGGAGGAGGATCCCTGGGCGGTTATTATAGACGGAGATGTGGAGATAAAAGGAACCCTTATTTGTAAAACGCCTGAAGAACGCCTGAGCACACTGGTGATTTTAGGGAAATTGAAAGCGCAGCATCTTTTCTTCTCCGGTAGCGCACGACTGGCAATTGAAGACGATACCACTTTGGACGGCTTTGTGGTAGGCACCTGGGGCGATGGGGGAGCAAGCCTCGATGTAACGGGAACGCTCACCGCACGTGGTGTATTACTCGACCCGCATACGCCGGCAAAAGCCTCGAAACAAATCGATGCACTGATCATGTGTGGCGAGGGCTGGCCAACAAAACCTGACTTCCTCGACGGCGACCAACCGGAACTTTTTGACCCCGCGGTACTCGAAAGAGGTGGCGACTTTGTGGATTTACACCTTGTTCGTCAGGCAGCCCAGGCAGGAAGGCCCGTGTTCAATCAGGAGGTAGAACAGGCAAGAAGACAGGAAAAGGGATTGCCAGTGTAAATCATTCGTGCTTATACGCCGACAGGAACAATTTTTATAATCTTCATTTACATATTTTTCTTTAAGGGAGTGTGCTTTAGCGCATTCCCTTTTTTCTTTAACATATAAGATGGGTAATCCGGTGCCAGCTCCCGGATTGGCCAAAGCATAACAAAATCTGCATTGTAAGGTCGGAACATTATAAGTAGTGTCAGTGCTGCAATTTTGGCTTGATATTTTACCTTTTCGGCTAAGTTTTCCCCTCACATCTTATCCAATTTTGCATTGTACAATCAAAGCAAGTCCATATGCAAAAGACAATTTTCATTACAGGAGCATCATCAGGCTTAGGCAAAGCAGCCGCCCTGTTGTTCCACGCAAACGGCTGGAAGGTAATAGCCACCATGCGTAATACGGCAAAGGAATACGAACTCTCCAAACTGCCTGATATCACCTTATTACCCCTTGACGTAACAGACACAAAACAGATCAGGGAAACAGTCGAATCGGTTTTGTCACACCACACCGTTGATGTTGTGTTGAACAACGCGGGTTACGGATTAATAGGTCCCCTCGAAGCGCTCAGTGACGAGCAGATACAATTGCAGGTGCAGACAAATCTGTTTGGCGTGATCCGCGTTACAAGTGCTTTTGTACCTTATTTCCGGGAAAGGAAAAGTGGAACATTCATCAATATTACATCTTCGTTTGGCTTGTTAGGATATCCCACCTGCTCTATTTATAATGCGACCAAGTTCGGTGTCGACGGCTTTTCAGAGAGCCTCGCGCTCGAGCTGGCGCAATTCGGGATCAAAGTGAAAGTGGTCGCTCCCGGCGGCATGCAAACCGACTTTGCCGGAAGATCCCTCCAGGGCGGGATGCACGATGCCTACAAGCAGTTGGTGGCCAAAGTAAGTGAAGGCTATAGCGAGGAAAAGATCGCCAATTACACCAGGGCAGAAGAGGTCGCTCAGATCATCTATGATGCCGCAACGGATAATAAAGACCAACTGAGGTACATAGCCGGTAAAGACGCTATTGCTTTATATAACAGTCGACTGGAACAGACGCCGGAAGGACAGTTCCGGGAAATGAGGGCGGGCTTCCTGTTTTAGATTGATGGTGATTCCTGTTGTAGCTGATAAGCCGCAGCAGGAATCATGTTTCCGGAAATAATTAACTTCACATGGAAATGAAGAAGCAACCTGTCATATTTCATTCAATCGCCCAGCTGCATAAAGCAATGGGGCAAGCTGCTCCTAAGCATCCACTTCTGAGCATCCTGGATTATGGTAAGGCAGTGTTTGATCCGGTGGATTTTGAACAGGGTATAATATTGGATTTTTACAAGATCTCTTTTAAAACCCATTTCTCAGGCCAGTTGAAATACGGACAGGGAAATTATGATTTTGAAGAAGGAGGGATGTCATTCATCGCCCCCGGGCAACTATTGCGCATGCAGGATGAGGAAGCCGACTACAGCGGGATGTCCCTGCATATACATCCCGATTTCCTGCGTCCTTATTCCCTGAATGCTAAGATCAAACAATACGGCTTTTTCAGTTACTCGGCTGCGGAAGCATTGTACCTGTCTGAAAAGGAAAAAGCAACGATCCTGAGCATCTATGCGTTCATCCAGGATGAGCTCAATGAAAGAATGGACAAATTCAGCCAGGATGTGATGATTTCACAGATTGAATTGCTCCTTAACTATGCCAGCCGTTTTTATGACAGGCAGTTTCTGACGCGGAAGGCTATAAATAACGATTTACTTAGCCAATTGGAAAAGCAACTGGATGAATATTTTAACAATGACAAGTCCCTGATGAAAGGATTACCATCCGTTAATGCCCTGGCGGAAGCGCTGCATGTAACACCCCGTTACCTGAGTGATTTACTGAGGCATCTGATCGGGTTGAATACGCAACAGTTCATCCATGAAAAAGTGATTGAAAAAGCCAAGGAGTACCTGGCAAAAGATGAACTAACAATCGCCGAAATATCATATTACCTGGGGTTTGAACATCCACAGTCTTTCAACAAGCTATTCAAAAGTAAAACCACGCTGTCTCCTTCCGGTTACAGAAAGCGTTTATTGAATTGACCCTTGCTCAGTAAAAATGACATCCGGGGAGCAATACCCGTAGCAGGAGCATTGCGGGCTCCGCATATTCGTTTGCAGGGAGTCAATCCTGCCGGTCCCACTCTAAACAATAAAAACATGAACATACACGATCAGATTCATAACTGGATAGCCGCCAGCAATGCCTTTGATACAAACAGATATCTTGATTTTTATCTGCCGGATGCAGTTTTAGACGATCCATCGGTAGGCAGAAAATTCATAGGCCATAAAGGCATAAAAGATTATTTCGATAGCTATTTTATAGGTTACAATACACAAAGCAGAATTGTCAGACTTGTGGTGGTGGATAGTGAAAACGCTCACCTGGAAGTTGAATTTACAGGTGATTTTCCGGAAGGGAAAATTGGCGGGACCTTTGACCTTAGATTTCGGAATGGAAAAATAGCCTTTGCAAAAGCAGATTTAATACATTAAAAATAGGCCTACAAATGCATCGACGGGAACTATTTGCCGGACCGTGAACTTAAGTAAGAAATGCAACGCGTAGGATGTGCAACACGGCGGTGAGTGTACGTTAAAAGAAGATGACATGACTCGTGACAAATGTAGTACTACAGTATAAATAATTGTAGGTTTAAGCGATAATCCAGTATACACACATGCATCGGTATTGTTGTTCGAACCACAGATAACAGCTTGTTGTATTCGAAACAAAGCAGTTCGAAAGATAGATAATATAATATTAGATAATCTTTTCAAATGCACGGAACGTGTCTGGGTTTGTTTGCAGCATTAAATTGCTTCAGATACCTGGAGTAACGGTTTTAAATGAATTTCCCTTATTCAGTCAAGTTGTACTTACAGACATTTTGTTAACGATGCCGATATTATACCGATTGTTTCTGCAATATAAAAGAGGGAAACTGTCGGGCGGGGTGTGCTAATATGTGTAATATAGTTTTTGGCTACAGCCCATCTGATTTCAAGGGGGGGGTGCTCAAGATCATTGGCGTCTGCATTGTAATAAGGAAAGTTTTTTCGAACAATGTGGTACATTACATCGCAGGCAAGGCCTACGCCCCCTGCTATTTGAGATGCAATCATTTCCCGGTTATACACGTCATCCATGTTTATATTTAATCGTTTTCCTTCCGTGGTAAACAGAATAAGAATAGCAGTCAGATCCGCGTTAAATTCTTCTTCCCACTTGGCAGCTACACTTGAATACAAATTAAATCCTTCAACGAAGTTTTCTGATCCTTCACGTATAGCAGCGAACTCGGGGAGTGCTATTGATAAAATGTCTTTGGAGATGGCGTGAGCAACCTCGTGAGCTACTACCCACATTTGTGCATAGTCTATAGCATTAAAGAATACCTCTTTACAGTGTTCGGGGATTCCATTAAGTTTTTCAAGTTCTTCTTCAACTATTAGAGGATCCAATGTATCACCACTCAAATATTCATCGAGCATTTTTTCAAATGCTGATTTAAGATCTTCATCCGGCGGTCTTTTTTCAATAATTATCTTGTTGTCTTCAAATTCCCAGCGAGCAATCTGTCCCATAAAAAATGTGGCAATTCGCCAGATAAGTAAAAGCAAAGGTGCGTTAATAATGACCAAAGTTGCATTGTCCCGACATTCCGGACAACGAAAGGTAATAGCCTGGGCGGTGACATTGTTTTTTAGATTGGCAGTTCTTATTTCAGCGTAGCTTCTGAAAAAAAGGGAGCAGCCGGAGAATTTTTCGAAAAGCTGTTTAATTCGAGCGTCTAAAATAGATGTGTTTCCTGAGTTTTTTTTGAGAAAATCCAGGTAGATATTTGTTATTCTATTTTTACAGCAGGTTCTCATAACGGAGAAAGATTGTCACGATCATCAATAGGCAGGAGGTCAAAGGTCTCCGCGAAAGATCTGCCTGATAATTTTACTTCATTTTTAAGCTCATCAAGATTCTCAGTTCCATTGTTTTCGCCACCAACCAAATAACTTACTTTGAACACCGGTTCTCCAAAGAAGAATTTTCTTGAAATTTTAGAGAGACCAATCAGCGGAGTAGTATTTTCAGCTGTCACCCATTTATTGGCAATTCCCGTTTCATTGATGACAGTACATTTAGCGCCTGCGCTAAACACATCAAGATGAGGGCTATCTGAATGCGCCTTTAACTTTATAGAAGCGTTCGCTGTATCAGAAATAAAAAGATTAAGCGTTTGCACCTCAATTATTGAAGTGACTACTACATATTCTGATTTCCATCGGTCACGTTCAAAAAGATCTATTAGTTTTTGGGCGAGAGTCGCTTTGTCTTCAATAATTTTTACTTTACAACCGGTGGCCATGAAGAAAACCCCGTTCGCCCTTTTAAATTCTATCACTGCTTCGCCGAATTGATCTACTCCGGTATTTGTATCTAGTTGGATATTTCCTGATGTTTTGACGGCAACACCCGATTTAGATTTAAATTCCACATTCGCAAGGTTCCCTGCTCTTGGCTTTCCGGGGCTTATGCCGAAGGCCACCTCGATATTGCTTTCGTGTTGGAAAATTTTTCTGTCAAGATAGCCGAAGTCTCCGATTCTAAGAGGTGTGTTTGGCGGAAAGTTTGCGAAATATTGCGGATAATTAAAGTGGACTTCGTCACAAAGTAATTTCTGGATACTCATGGTTAATTTGATTTGAAGTTTGTTCAGCATAGTAATACCCTAAAAAACAAAGATGCTTAGATTAGCATTTTGTAGCAATACCAACTAGTTTGTATTTTTCGAACCGTGTTTTTTATAATCTTCCCAATTCTCGTTGTGCAGGAAAAAAAAGCCCGTAAATCTGGGTATGGCTGCCACTTTCGGTAGCTGGAAGGCAGCAGAAGGTTACTGTTTGGAAGAGCTTAGCCCACATCAAAAAGCTGCCAGGACCAAAGGACCTGGCAGCTTTACTCGTTAACTGACGAAACAAAACATGGGTGTTACCACTCAGGAATGATGCCAGGTTCTGTCGGGTCTATTCCTTCTTCGTCACCGCCGGAAGGAATGGACCTGTCGGCTACGATTCCGTCTTCAAAATGAATAGCACCGTCCGTTTTTACTATCGGTATTTTTACGATAGCTTTTCCGTTGGCATCAATACCGGCATATACCAGCGTCTTTTTGCCATTTTCATTTAAAGCAGGATAAATGACAACCCCTTCACAACCGGGTTGTGCCAGGATCTTGTCCATAATAGCTCTGCCAATAACATGTCCATAGGCCTGTTCGGGGTAAGCATCAAAATAATCTTTTACTAATTTGGTACCTAGTTCGATACCTACATGCTCGCCTATTTGAGCAATGGGGCGTTGATGGGTTTGGGTTTGCATCTTTCAAAGGTTTTATCTAATATAAAGTAAAAGAATCGTATTTTTTACAACAATATTAAGTTTGCGTAACATGCTCCCTATCACCAAAAGAAAACTGGCAGATGAATATGGTATTGACTATGATATCGCCACATTCTTTGCAGACCGGACCCCTCCTGATAACAACCATTTCTGGAAGGGAAAATATGTTTATTTGCCCAATTCATTAGGCTATACCATTATTCCCTTCCTTTTCGACCTACAATATAAACTCGGAGTGGAAAGACCCATCCTGCTGGATGAAAAGCATATCCGGCTAATGGAAGATGGATTTGACCTGATGGCAAAATATGAAATAAAGCAGATCAGCTACGAGGATTTTATTGGCGCCTGTAAGGTGTTATATGCTCCAACTGTTGCAAATAGCATTTTTTTCAATGACCTACTCCTGCATTTAAACAACGAAAAGACTTTGCAATATACACTTGGAACGTCTGTAAAGGCGCTCGACCGGGCAGATGCCTTTTTCTTTACGTTATGCGACATCCCTGTAGAAGAACAGTTGCTACAGCGCATTATCCAAGCATGGTCGTGTGTAAAGGTAAATGCTCTGATATTGGATGATATCAGCGACCTGGAGTCGGACAAAATAAATGGCGAAGAAAATTCAATTATTGAATTGGGCGGTACCGAGGTTGCGCTGGACAAGATACAGTCCATGTTTAAAGAGAACGTATTATCCTTGGCCGGCATCAATAACAAACTGGCGCGTTATTTTGAGACCATCATGGTGCATCTCCAAAAACGTCTGAACTTCAATACCTCTTCCTAATTCAATCGTTGTTGCTATCCACGCCTTCTACCATTTATTAAAATCACAACAGGACTTAGACCGTTAACGCAATATGATGGTGTAAAAACCTTGGATTTTCCACCTCTTTAATAAGGTAATCCGCTACATCTGCTCTGGAAATCTTGTTTATTTTTATCCCTTTAAATAATTTACTTATCACCTTGTAGTTTGAAGTCAATGGACCATTAGTTAACATCCCAGGCTTCACAAATTCCCAATTAATAGTACTTTTAGATATTATTTCCTCCAAAAGCGTTTTGTCTTTATACTGATCCTTTAGTAAAAGATTAATGATAAGGCGCATGAAAAAAGTTAAGTAACTAGCGCTTTCGCCTGTTCCAAAGCCAGTGACAATAATTACCGGGGCGCCGTAATTTAATTCGGATGTGGCCATCGACAACGCTTTTGCCAGGTCTGAAAACAATGTCGTACCTTTCTTCTTTTTAGTTCCAACGGTCACGATCACCGCATCGGTACCAGCAATTGTTGTTTTAAGATCATCCGTTGATAAGGCCGTGCCTGTTACTTTAGTTAGCGAATCATGTTCAGGCAGAGTCGTGTTATTTCTTGAAAGTGCTCTGACTGAATACCCGCGTTTTAATGCAAGATTCACCGTTTCTGCACCTATTCCCGCAGAAGCTCCAATAATGGCTAATTTCATTGCTTGTTTTTTAAAATTAATTGTCGTTAAAGATTTTTTTCCAGGCTATTTTAATTCGGGATCTCGTATTCATTATACAAATTCATATCGGACGCTTTAGTGTTTTTTCCAAACAGCCTATAGAAGACGGTAGCGATCAGAAGGGCTGCAATTCCCTGGCACAACATCGTTGCCGGCGCACCTATTTTTTGTGAAAGGGTACTGATTAGTAAACTTCCGAGTGGTAACATGCCGAAGAACGCTAATACCACATAGCCCATCACACGGCCTCTCATCTGTGGATGAGCCTCCATTTGAATAATTGCAATACTTGTTGATATAGGCGTTATTGATCCTATACCTAAGATCAAGGCAAACGGCAGTGCAAGTTTCAGGGTTCCCATCCGGGAAAATAAGATCAACCCAATGGCCAATATTGCAATGCTGATCAGCACAACCTTTCTTAGATTGATCCCTTTAGGCGCTGATGCAATCAGTAGTGTGCCGGTCAATGCTCCCAATCCTATGCTGCTACTGATATAGCCATAAGTAGAGGCATTCCCTTTAAAGACCACTTTAGCAAAGACAGGTTCCAAGGTGTCATAAGGCAAGATCAACAGACTCAGAAAAGTGATCAGAACAATAACAAGGGTAATAGCGGGCATTTGCCGAAGATAATTGAACCCCTCTGCCAATTCGGAAATAACTTTTTTCTTTATGGGAGACGCCTGAGATTCCGGGAGCTTCATTAGCAGCAGGGAACTGATCACGGCAATATAACTCCCCGCGTTTATAGCAAAACAGGTACCTGCACCCAAACGCTGTAAGATGAGCCCCGACAATGCCGGCCCTATAAGCTTTGCCAGATTCGCCATTGCAGAATTAAGCGAAATTGCGTTGGCCAGATCTTCTTTGTCGTTGACCATTTCATGTACAATCGTTTGCCGTGCCGGTACGTCAAGCGCATTAATTGCACCAAGAAGGATGCTAAGTGAAAGTATTTCCCATACTACATAACAATTAGCGAAAACTAAGGCGGCAAGCAATATTGCCTGTATCATTGCTGCGATTTGGGTAAAAAGCAAAATCCTATATCTGCTATGCCGGTCTGTAATTACCCCTCCTAAAATAGAAAGCAGAAATGTTGGGAATAGCTGCGCAAATGCGGCTACACCTATCATAGAAGCGGAATGCGTAGTCGTGTAGATAATCCAGATCACCGCGGTCTGTTGCATCCATGTGCCTATTTGTGATACAGACTGACCTGCAAAGAACAAGGCGAAGTTTCGGTTTTGGAAAGCCCGAAGAGTGTGATTTCTAAACATCGGTGTTTATAATAGTAAATCCTTTAGCACTCAAAACGACGTCAAACGTGCAGCGTTATACCCGTCGTTGAGCATCCAATGAGTAAAAGCAGCATATCGCGTGGCAAAATCTTTCGAATCTTTTGACTGTTCCACATCGTCGGAAAACTTACGCACTATCTCAAAATAAGGCATGCGCTGAGCCTGATAGCGATCGAGTGCTGCAGGCACACTGGCTTCATGCTTTATAGCGTTGATAAGTACCATTACATCTTCGATACCTAATGCACCGCCAGCCGCAATGTGGGGAGAAAGTCCATGTGCGGCATCGCCAATAAGTGCAACACGTTTTGATGCCCAAAAAGGTAACTCAGGAACATACATGATCTGATTAAACAAAATTTTCTCTTCCGGGGTGGATTCGATCAGTCTGATCAGGGGTTCTCCCCAGCCGCTGTCATTGAGGTTTTGTGCGCGGCGCAGCGCTTCTTCTTTCTTTGTTCCTATAGGATCAGAACTGTCAAATTGGTTAATCATCCAAAATACCTGGTCGCCTGAAGTTTTGGCTAAGCCGCCCCTGGTCCTGTCGGCGCCGACGGTCAGGATCGTGTTTTCAATTGTCTGACCATTTATCGGAATAACACCTCTCCAGACATGATGACCTTTATGCTCCTTTGCCGGATAACCTGGCAGCATTTGCTGGCGCACTGTAGAGTACACGCCGTCCGCGCCGACTAAAAGATCGGCATTCAACCTCCTGCCATCTGCCAATATTACCGTTATCTTGTCGTCTTCTTCCTCAAAGCTTGCCAGTCTGCTGTTTAGCAGTATATTTTCTTTTCCCACTGTATCTGCAAGGATCGTGTTCAATGTTGGTCTTGGAAAAAGAGTGAAGGCATAATCTTCAGGATCGAAGCCAGCAGCCCTGTAAGGTTGCCCGGCAGGATCATAAAACCATGCATCCACAGAAACACCATTTGAGCGGATCTGCTCACCAATACCCAGATCATCAAATACATCAAGTGCGTTTTTCCAAAGGTTGATTGAAGCACCTGCTGCTCTGATCTCAGGAGCCTGTTCGAGAACGCGGACGTCGGCGCCTATACGCTTAAATGCGATTCCCGCTGTCATGCCTACGAGTCCTCCTCCGGCAATAATTACGCTGAAGCGTTTGTGTACCTGATTGAAATCTTCATTTACCATATTGTCTGTTTTTGAATCTAATTATTGGATGCAAAAATAGAGGGGTAATAGGCCTTTAATATAGAAGAATAGAGGGTATTCATATCAGAAATCGCGGTTTTTTGATATATTCACGCTTAATCAGATGCAAATCGTTTTATTCCGAAGGATGGAACGTTCTACATGGAACTTGTAAAAAATGGCAAAGAAAAAGATCTTACATATCCCTGCATTTCGCATGAACGATTCCGGCTCCAAAGGGATCAAAATAAACAGGCTGGACCCTGAAATTGATATTTCAGGCGAACATAGTATTGCAAGCCCTCATCGTGACGATCACTATATGCTGGTTGTTATAGAACAAGGAAAACTTAACGGAAATATTGATTTTGAGGAAATCGGGTTAGAGGGACCTTTTTTAATGATGGTGTTTCCCGGACAGGTACATTTACTAACACCTCAAACGCCGTTGTATGGATGGATTATTGATGTTGATCGGGCAATGATAGATCAGGAAATGAGAGAGGATCTGGAAACCAGGTGCAAATACCTTTTGCCGCTGCATCAATCTCCATCTGATGCTGCTTTCCAGCATATCCTGAAATTATTAAATGTAATGCAGGACCTCTATAACCAACCTTTGGACACAAGGCATAAAGCAATTGCAGCTCTGTTGATCTCCGTTTTACACATAATAAATGGCCTGGCCTTAAATATCACGGAAACAGCATCCCGAAAAAAGAACAGGCCACAGCAGATCAAGCAGCAGTTTCTTGCCTTACTTTATCAGCATTACAGCGAGTGGAAGAAACCATCCGAATATGCAGCAAAGCTTACCGTTTCTACTGCCCATCTTAATGACACACTGAAGCAACTCACCGGCAGATCGACAATGTCAATTATCCAGGAACATTGCGTAAGAGAGGCCGAGCGGTTGTTACAGTTCACAGATCTAAGTACAAAAGAAATCAGTTATCAGCTTGGCTATCCCAACCCCAGTCATTTTATTGCAATCTTTAAGTCACAAAAGGGTATTACGCCCATGCAGTATCGTAGCTCCGTTAATTAATATTACAGTGTTAAATATTGTATCTGCTGCTCGTCAATACATGAAATATAGGATACTTTTGTTTGTAATTTTCGTTTTAGGATGTTTAGTCGTGTTCATTTCGTCCTATTTTTCAGAGGGATGGCAGATGCAAAGAAAAATAGACACCTGGAATAGACGAACTAAAGAAGTGACGTCTGATACACCAAAAGCGCATGAAGAACCCCATTTAATGTCAGAATAAAAACAATAGTTGTAAATTGGGGGACTGCATTATTTTGCAGGAATATCCTAATATACTGTGAAAGCTAAAGTAACTTATGGGAATTGATCTTGGCCTTATAGCAATACCGCTTTATAAAATAATTGAAAAGACAACTGACGCCTCGTATTATGCCGACATATGGTACGAATTTGATGAACCTGGCCTCCTTGAAGAAGAGTTACTAGAGGCTAAAGCCAATAATAATAGTTCCAGGGCAAAAAACCTGATGGAGACAATCAAAGACTGGCACGAGTTACTGCAGACTTATCCAGGACAAAACGCTAAACCCTACCGTTTTTTCAGTCGTTATCGTTGCTACTCCACCTTGGGTTTCCTTTTAAGTAAACACTATAATGCAAGGGGAGAACCGGGTTTTCACTTCCTTAATGGTAGTGCGTTCCCTGCTTTAAAAGGTGACTATAGATCGTATCTTGATATTGATGAAGTATTGAGGATCAGCCGTATTTTGTCAACCGTTTCTTTTAAAGAGCTGCAGGAGCTGTATAATTATGAAGAAGTGTTGAAAAATGCCTATAAACCCAAAGGTCCGGAACTTTTTCAATACATTGAAGAAGAGTACCAGGAATTAGTTTCCTTTTTTGAACATGCTGCAGCACTGAAAGCTTATGTCCGTATCCTGTACACCTGACAGGCATCGAAAACCGGTCAACGCATAATTATCCAAGCTGCCTTCTCGTTTTTAAATTTTCTACTCAAAAACATAGGTGGTTGACTAATTTATTTTGGCGCTAATTATTTGATGATGCAACTTTGCAGCGTAATTTTTCCGTTAACCTTTAACGCTATACCATGAACCGTAGCACTATCCTTATTCTGCTGTATGCAGCTTTTGCTTTAACATCCTGCCAAAAGAAAGAAACCGAAAAGCTAAGTAGTAACAATTTGATTGCCAGTAGTAATGCAGCCCAAATAACTGCTTTCTACAGATATTTTTACAAAGGCACCGGTAATAGCACTGATGCTAAGAAAATCTTTTCCGGAAACAGCGTCAATGGCTCTAACTGGACCTTCAGTGCTCTTAATAATTCAGGACTAGGCGCGAATGGTAGTCCTGCAGCGACTGTCTTCAATGGGAATATCTATGTATTTCATAGAAGTGCGACAAGTAATTACTTATATTATACCCGCAGCGCCGATTTAGGTGGTTCCTGGACTGCGGATGCAATGTTGGGGAATTTCGCCGCAACATCAGGTGACCTTTCCGCTTGTACTTATGGAGGTAAGATGTTCCTTGCCTATCCAGGCAACGATTTTCATCTGGGAGATAACTCCACCACTATTCACTATTCTTACAGTTCAGATGGATCTAATTGGACTGAGGTAAATTTACCTTATACATCCTTTGGTGATCCATATATATTTACTTTTCACTCCGCAATCTGTATCTTATATACCAGCACCCTTGCGCCAGCTCCTGCTTTTACCATTTTAACTTCTGTGGATGGAATAAACTGGACAAAGGGTTCGCAGTTAAATTTTGGGTTCTTCCGTTACGCTGCGGCAACGCCCATCAATTCAGTTGACCTTGGCAGGCCGCCTTCTGCTGTTATCGCCGGGATGGATACGGATGGACAGCTTAAAACTACTATGTCCAGTGATCTGGTTAACTGGACTACACCTGTTAAGATCACAACAAGATCAGGTCAGCTCGCATTTACCAGCAGAAGACCTGCTATCAGTATCACTTGTGGCGTAATAATATATAAAGCTAAAACCAATACTAATATTATTTATGCTTTACCAAGTGGTAATGGGTATCTGGAATGGGCAAATGCGGTTGGCACTACTGATGAATCGCCATTTATGATAGAAACACCCTAAACTAAATGAATAAGACAAGAGAGGGTGCCTCAATTACCTTTGAGGCACCCTCTTTTTTGCCTCTAAAGTGGCTAACTTTTTGTGGCACTTCACATTTTCAGGGCCTTTTATATTACTTCTCAGCTTTTCTAAGTTCATGAACAGTTGCTAATATCTCCTGCTCAATGTATTTTGACAACGCTGCAACAGTATCTTCCTCACAGTTGTGACCTGCAACCTGCTTGTCCCCGTATTCAAGGTAGTAATAGGTTCCATCAAAACACCTGTTGCTTTTGTCAGTACTGGAAGATGATCGGCTCAGAATATTCTCCACCTTCTCTACCAGTGCATTCCACTGATTTAGGTCAATGGTAAAACTATAGCCTTCGAAGGGCAATATCTTTTGTACTCTGGAATTGAATCCGAAAATACTTCCCCGGTCTTTAGGCCTCACCTCATATGCGACCGCCTGTATTTCAGTTCCGGTATTGTAGAGATTTAGCACAAAAGCGGTTCCGAAAGATGGCTCCCAACCAAAAGATAATGAATGCTGGTCCTGCGTTTTTCTATTGAAGGGAACAGAGAAAAACTGCATGCCACCATTTTGGGAATAGACAGCAGTACTATCATTTTGAGCGATAGGCTGACTGCTATAATCTGACTTCTTTTGCTGACACGACATTAGAACTGAAACAACGACTAGAAAGCTGACGGATTTTATCATTATTAGTTATTAGTATAAAAAATAATTAGATCGCCCAATATATTACAATTTATTTTTTCCAACACAGATGAACACCTAATGAGCACCGAAAGCTTTTTCGTGCCTTCAGTTGTTGCAAATAGAATGGGATAAGAGAAATTATACATTCCCCGAATCATTTCGTGTTATCACTTTGTCATTTACGCAACCAGGAAGTAATGTTAATCTCGTTAAATAGACTAATCTATAGATATATACTGTGGTATATGGGAACGAGGCTCAACGAGTGTCCCGGAGTTTGGCACTGTTTAGTTGTATTTATAAATTGTATAGGCATGTATTAAACATCATTTAACCGAATAATTACTTAAAAAAACACCTCAAATGAAAAGAATATTAGTTATTATTTCTATGTGCGTCTCAATACAGTTATTGGCACAAACCCCTACTCTCATTGACCGGGGTGAAAAACTCACTTCTGTTCAGCAAAAAATAAAAGATGGATACACTACGCAAATTGGCTGGACATTAAAAGAAGGGGATATTATCACATTGGGCAAGGGGACTATGCCTAACAGGACGTTCGCTTTTATTTATCAATCACCTGTTGGATGGACATCCATGAGCACCATGGATATGCAAATAAGTAAAAATTACTTAAAATCAAACCTTGCAGGTAAAACAGCTAAAATAAAGGACATTATGCCAATAGGTAGTAGGAAGCCTGGCTATACAATTATAGCTAAAATTGGCTTAGGTGAAATGGTAAATTATTGGGTGGAAATTGACAATGCACTAGACGCTGGAGAAATAGTACCACCAAAGGAATTTGCCGATAAAATGCCTAAGAATGCTCCGGCCCAGACAGTAATTGTAAATCAAGGCTCCGTTGCTGATGAATTAAAAAAACTAAAGGAGCTTTTAGACGCCGGTGCAATCACCCAGGATGAATATGAAACTCAAAAGAAAAAGATATTAGCTCAGTGACTACCTCCTACAGATATCATAGAAGTTACATTTTACAGTTCTCGTTTTAACCAGTTATAACGTTTTCCAACTGAACAAATGTGGTGTCTATTTTCACATCATTCACTAACATGGGTTCGCAAAAACTTTCTTGTGATGTGTATCCCGGAAGGAGGAGATCCTTATACTTTTAGTACACGTATAAAGTATTAACTTCAATTTAAGGAATAAAGTTAATGCTTTCTCATTGTTCACTTCAAAATACTATCATGTTTAAAAGGCCCTTTTCTTTTAAAGGCAGAATCGGAAGAGTGGAATATGGCATTACTTGGTTGGTTTTTATGGCCATTAATCTTACGATGTCAAGAGTCGGCATTGATCCGGGCTCTTTATGGGCGGTTAGTCATATTATCCCTTGTTACTGGCTTCTATTCGCACAGGGGGCGAAACGCTGCCACGATTTTGGAAAAAGCGGCTGGTGGCAGCTTATTCCATTTTTTGTTTTTGGAATGCTGTTACAAGAGGGGGATTCCGCTGCTAATGAATACGGTTGGCCAAATTCCAATCGCAAGGATGGTCAGGCCTCGCTGGATGAAGAGATCGATTCTATTGGTAAAAAAAATGTTGGATAGAATTGTGGGAGTTTTTACTGCATATCGGCGGTACAATCTGCCTCATCGTTTCTTATAAAAGCAGGCAGTAACTCCGTTCAAGATCGCCCTTCAATAATTCCCGAGTCTTATTATGCTTTTGAACTCACTTTCTCTGGTGTTGACTTGTTTCCGGGAATTGTCCCAATGTTCGGGTCGGAGTTGATCCCGCAGGATATTCCCTCCTTAAATCAGTCGATACTAACTCTCACATGAAGGGAGAGGCTGTCAATCGTATTCCCGCTATTGCAGATATTATAAAGTCTTCTCCAACGGTTTGCGCCAACAATAATTCTATCTATTATTGCACCTACACCACAGAAAACCACTTTAAATCCTGCAATGCTTCAAAATGAAAAACCATATGCAGATAACTTCCGTTTTAAAAAAGTTAGAAAAATTCTTCACTGATCAGCACTCAATTGGATTTGCCCAGCTTCAGGACGGGATCTCCCTGGTTGAAATTGAGGAAAGAATCGCACC
Organism: Chitinophaga filiformis; assembly: GCF_023100805.1. Taxonomy (NCBI): domain Bacteria; kingdom Pseudomonadati; phylum Bacteroidota; class Chitinophagia; order Chitinophagales; family Chitinophagaceae; genus Chitinophaga; species Chitinophaga filiformis. The sequence continues at coordinate 6,731,207 of NZ_CP095855.1, read as the reverse complement.
TTTCAATCTTTCTTTTCCACCGGAAGTATTTGAGCTTTTTAAATGGAAGAATGGAATAAAGGAGTCGAGCGACGAAACGATAGTAGATTCTCTTCTCTTTCCCTGGGGGATAATGGAATCAATGGACCGCCTCGTTGATGTCTACAAGTCATTCACAAGTGAGGGATACTTTTCAAAAGAGTATTTTCCGCTTTTTACAAGTGGCGGGGGAGATTATATTTTGGTTAATTGTAATAAGGATGATGATTTTTATCGCTATGTGTACTGGCACTCATTGGCTTTATATGGAACTGAGCTGGATGCCAGATACGATTCGCTTAGCACATTACTTCAATGTATATTGGAATGTTTCGAGGCTGGAGCATACTACTTTGAAGGTGGGGCCCTGGAAATTGAAGAAGACTTAGCGGACTCCATTTTAGAGAAATACCAGATTCCAGAAGTATAATCTTATAAAGATACCTTTAACTTTCTAAAACCTCAATAACTCTTGTCATAGTCAATAATTAGGACGTTTTTTTTTCAACCTAAGCCAGGGATGGCATTGCCGCGGCGCCATTCCCCGTAACCTGTTCCCGGCGGGGTTGCCGCATGCCCCACATAGATAGGCACCGGAAGGTTCACCGAATGGTGCACTAATTCACTTGATTTTATTTAAGCTAATTATCCAAAAAACTCCGAATCCCTCCAGCCAAATTTCCCGCATAAAAAAAGCGCGACTTACATCGCGCTTTCGTGAACCGGATTGGATTCGAACCAATGACCTGCTGCTTAGAAGGCAGCTGCTCTATCCAGCTGAGCTACCGGTCCAGTTCCATATCCCAAATTTTCCTATATTTAACGTTTAATTTGGGAGTGCAAATCTATGGAAAATTCCCTTAATAATTCAAAATAAATCAAAAAAAATAGCTGCTATGGAGGTTAAAATCGAGCCTAGCTGGAAAGAAGTCCTGAAAGATGAGTTTCATAAAGCCTATTTCGAACAGATTGTCATGGCCCTCAAACATGAAAAAGCTGTCGGAAATACCATCTATCCTCCCGGTAACCTGATCTTCAACGCCTTTGATAAGACCCCTTTCGACAAAGTCAAGGTCGTACTATTGGGGCAGGACCCTTATCATGGCCCCGGACAGGCCCACGGGTTGTGCTTTTCCGTGCAGGATGGCGTAAAACCTCCGCCCTCCCTGGTAAATATCTACAAGGAAATGAAGGAAGACCTGGGATTGCCCATCCCGCCGGGCGGTAACCTGACAAAATGGGCGGAACACGGGGTTCTGCTCCTCAACGCCATGCTGACCGTAAGGGCCAATGAACCGGCTTCCCATAGCAAAATAGGCTGGGAGAACTTCACCGATGCCGTGATTAAGAAGGTGTCTGAACTGAAAAGGGATGTGGTTTTTATATTATGGGGCCGTTTCGCCCAGGACAAACAGGTCCTGATCGACGCAACGAAACATCATATACTGAAAGCCGCCCATCCGTCTCCGTTTAGTGCCGACAAGGGCTTCTTCGGCTGTAAGCATTTCTCAAAAACCAACGAGTTACTGGCCAAGGCCGGTATAGAGCCGGTCGACTGGCGACTCCAATAAAAAATTAAAGGCCCCTGTCAGTGCAGGGGCCTTCTGTTTACGATCTGGTATAGTTAGGCTTATTCCTCTTCGGCGCTGTTTTTCATCTTCATCAACAGCGCATAAGCATTTTTAGTCACTAATCTGGTACTGGTATCCACCCCCGGCGCAGAGAACTGTTCTTGCCCATTATTAACATTCCCCGGGGTCACGCGCAGCATCTTGAAACTGTTATTCCCCTTATCGGCAAACACATAAAAGTTGTTCTGCCAGCGAACAATAGCCGCTTCATTAACAGTCAATGCCGTCGCATTGTTGACCGCTACCTCCGCGTTCATAAACATGCCCGGCAGGAGGGAAGCATCAAACTGGTGGAAATGACAATGCACCGTCGCCATCCGGTCCTCGTTCAGGTTCTTGCTGATCAGCAGGATTTCGGCTTTATATTGCTTCTCCGGATGTTCGTTGTTGTAAGCTACTACCTGCTGGCCGACAGACAGCTGGTTCACATCTTTCTCGAAAACACTTAATGCCAGGTGGATGTCGCTGGGGTTCACCAGCTCAAACAGCACATCAGTAGGAGAGGTATACTTGCCGATGTTCACATTCACTTTGGACACAAATCCATTAATGGGCGACAGGATATTGACCGTCTTAGAAATATTGCCCGCATGCAGGCGCTCGGGGTTGATCCCGATCAGCTCTAACTTCCGGGCCAGGGCCTGCATGGTGATATGCTGACTCTCCATTTCAGCCTTACTCTGCTGCAGCACTTTGTCGCTGCTGGCCTTACTGGCGTTCAGCTCCTGCTGGCGCTTATATTCCGTATCCGCAAAAGTGAATTTCTCTTTTGCCAGCAGGTAATCCTGTTGCAGCTGGATGAACTGCATATCTTCCAGTACTCCCAGCACCTGGCCTTTGCTCACATGAGCGCCCGGCAGGAGGTCTGTTCTCTTTAAATAGCCTCCCAGTGGAAAGCTCACACTCACAGTGCTTTGTGGCGGTACGTCAATGGTTCCCTGTAAACGCAGTGCGCCGCTGACGGCCATCGTGGATGGATACCCGGTTTCAATGCCGGCATTTTTGATCTGATCGCTGGTAAGCGTTACCATACTACTGTCAGCAGCAGGCGTTGCGGCTGGCTCCTGGGCAGGCGTATGGCTGTTACAGGCCAGAAACAGCAGATATAAGAAAAGATATTGTCGCATGAGTGAATTGAATTAAAGGTTTTGCAATCTCAGTACCTGGATGGCGGCCTGATTATAATTGTTCAGCATATCCAGATATTCGTTCCTGATACCAATGGCCTGGTCTGTAAGCATGACCCATTGCAGGTAGTCGATCTCCCCGCCAACGAATTGCTTGTCGGCAGTAAAGATGATCGCTGCCGCATTTTCCAGGCCCTTGCCCTGGTAATAATGCAGGCTGGCAGCATACTTCTGCACCTGTGTCAATGCAGTCTGCCATTCTGTGCGCGTCTGCTGCAAGGCATAATCTGCCCTTTGCTGTGACAGCTGCCAGTCCAGTTGTGCGGCAGATGCCCTGGAACGCTGCGCACCGAAGAACAATGGAATACTGATCCCCGCATTCACATAGTTGAACCGTTTGCTGTTACTAAAATAAGTCTCCTGCCCATTCACATTCTGGATCCCTGAAATACTCTGGTTATTGTACCCTATGAAGAAGTCGGGCAATAGTTTTGACTTCTCCGTACGCCAGCGCCAGTGCGCAGCGGCCGATTCATGCCGGAGTGAACGTATCTGGGGCAGCTGGCCCAGCGCAGTATCCACAGTAGCATAGGTGATGCGGATACTATCCGTCTGCGGCTGGTAAGCCACACTGTCACTTAATAACAGATTAAACTGCTTCAGCGTGATCTGCATATCCGCAGAAAGCATCTCCAGCTGGTTGGCAATCTGCTGCCGGTGCGATTCCGCAGTGGTCTTCTCCAGTATATTCGTCTCCCCGGTCCTGAAACGGAGATTGGTTTTCTCTTCAAATAAACGGTAGATGCTGTCAGCATACCGTAACAGCTGTTGCTTCTCATGCAGCCATACCCAGTCATAGAACAGCCGGCGTACATTTGTCCTGATATCCTGCTCCATCATCTGCGTTTTGGCCTGCGCCGCCAGGTAGTTCTCCTGCAAAGCCTTTTTCTGATGAGTGTATACCGTCGGGAAACTCAGCGACTGCGTAATGCCAAAGCGGTTATCCTGCTGGACACTGTTGATCTGCCCATAGTCAGCGCTGAACTGCGTTTTCGGAATATCAAAGCCTGTCTGCCGCCGCAGGTTTTCCGCCCGCTCATTCAGGCGCGCGCTTGTAGCCTGCAGGTTGTGATGCAATGCAATATTGATGGCCTGGTTAATGTTTACAGGGCTGTTCTGGGCTTTAAGGGAAGGAATGGAAACAAGTACCAGTCCTGCAATCATTACCGCTTTATTCGGGCTTATTTTGACCTTTCCTTCGAATAAGAGGTAAAGCGCAGGCAGCACGAATAAAGTCAGCAGGGTAGCGGTCAGTAATCCTCCGATGACAACGGTCGCCAGCGGGCGTTGCACTTCCGCGCCGGCGCCGTTGCTGAGGGCCATAGGTAAAAATCCCAGCGATGCTACCGCAGCTGTCATCAATACCGGCCGCAGACGGTTACGCGTGCCCATCATCACCAGTTGCAGTGCATCAGTTATTTGTCCTTCTTTTTTAATACGATTGAACTCAGAAATAAGCACGATGCCATTCAATACCGCCACTCCAAACAAGGCTATAAAACCTACTCCGGCAGATATGCTGAAAGGCATGCCACGCAGGGCCAGTGCAAAGACGCCGCCAATGGCCGACAGGGGGATCGCTGTATAGATCAGCGCGCCCTCTTTTACAGATGAAAAGGCAAAATACAACATGATAAAAATGAGCAGTAAAGCTACAGGCACCGCAATGCTCAATCGCTTCTTCGCCTGCTGCAGGTTCTCGAAAGTACCGCCATATGTGATGGTGTACCCCGGTTCGAATTTTATTTTCCGCTGGATCTTTTGCTGCAGTTCTTCAACGATCGACTGCACATCACGTCCTCTCACATTGAAGCCGACAGTGATCCTGCGACGCGCATCCTCACGCTGTATCTGGTTGGGCCCTTCTATTTCTTCAATGGAAGCTACCTGGTACAGTGGTATCTGGCTGCCCGTGGAGGTTGCGACCATCAGGTTGCGCACATCCTCGATATTCCGCCTGCCTTCATTGCCCACTCGCACAACGAGGTCAAAACGTTTCTCTCCCTCATACACCTTGCCCGCAGCCGCGCCGGCAAATGCTGCATTAACAGTACGATTGATCTCATCGATATTCAGCCCGTATTTCGCTATTTCATTCCTGTTATAACGGATCACCACCTGCGGCATCCCCGTCATCTTCTCCACATACCAGTCGGCCGTACCGGATACTGTTCTGCTGATAGCACCGATCTGCTCCGCATATTTCGCCAGCAGGTCCAGGTCTTCGCCAAATATCTTACATACCACATCCTGCTTGGCGCCTGTCATCAGTTCATTGAAACGCATCTGCACCGGGAACTGGAAACTTAAGGTCACACCCGGTATCGCATGCTGTACCACCTCCGACATCTTCGAGGCCAGCTCCTCAAAACTCTCTCCATTCGTCCACTCAGATTTATCTTTTAATACAATGATCATATCGCCCGCATCTATGGGCATCGGGTCTGTCGGGATCTCCGAACTGCCAATGCGGGATACGATCCGTTCTACCTCGGGGAACTTCTCTTTCAGAATACCTGATATCTGCTGGAATGTAGCAATGGTCGTACTCAGGTTCGTACCTATCAGCAATCTTGTCTCTACGGCGAAGTCGCCTTCTTCCAGTTGCGGAATGAACTCTCCACCCATCCTGCTGAACAGGAGTACAGCCAGGGCAAACAATCCGAATGCAACTGCTACCACGCTCTTACGGAAACGTAAGGCACGCCCCAGCACCCGTTGATAAAAGCGCTCGATCCTTTCCATGACACGATCGGAAATATTTGGCTGATGTGTGATCTTTTTGCTGATGAATAATGAACTGATCATCGGTACATAGGTGAGGGAAAGTATAAATGCGCCCATAATGGCAAATGCTACTGTCTGCGCCATCGGCCTGAACATCTTACCCTCAATACCCTGCAGTGAAAGGATCGGCAGGTATACGATCAGGATGATGATCTGCCCGAATACGGCCGCATTCATCATGCGCGAAGAGGATCCCGCTACTTCCGCATTCATGTCATCCTGCGAAAGCCTGTCTTTCTGCTGATACTCCCTGGAATAATGCAAATGATGCAGGATAGCTTCCACGATGATCACCGCGCCATCCACTATCAATCCGAAGTCAAGCGCACCAAGGCTCATCAGGTTACCGCTTACGCCGAAAGTATTCATCATGATAATGGCGAAAAGCATGGACAGGGGGATCACAGATGCCACGATCAGCCCCGCACGCAGGTTCCCCAGGAATATCACCAGCACAAACACAACTATCAGCGCTCCTTCCAGCAGGTTATGCTCCACCGTGCCAATAGCGTTGTTCACCATCTTGGTACGATCAAGGAATGGCTCTATCAGCAGGCCTTCCGGCAATGTCTTTTGAATCTCCGCGATACGCGCTTTTATATTTTTGATGACCTGGGAAGAGTTTTCCCCTTTCAGCATCAATACAATAGCGCCCGCCACCTCACCGGTATTGTTGTAGTTCAGCGCCCCATAGCGGATAGCCGCGCCCATCCTGACACTGGCCACATGCCTTATCAGTACAGGAACGCCCGCTGCCGTGTTTTTGACAACAATATTTTCTATATCGGCAATACTACCCGCCAATCCCTCGCTGCGGATGTACATAACTGTAGGCCCTTTCTCAATATAAGCCCCGCCGGTGTTCTGGTTGTTGGTATGTAAGGCGTTGAAAACATCGCCGATAGTCAAGCCCAGTGACTTCAGCTGATACGGATTGATAGCCACCTCATATTGCTTCAGCTCTCCCCCAAAAGTAGATACCTCTGCTACTCCTTTGGTACCCAGCAATTGCCGCCGCACGATCCAGTCCTGTATAGTACGGAGGTCTGCCAGGCTATATTTGTCTTCATATCCCTTCAGGGGCCTGATCACATACTGGTATATCTCTCCGAGACCGGTGGAAACAGCCGCCAGTTCTGGCTTACTGGCGTTTTCAGTGATCTCCGCCTGTTGCAGCCGCTCACTTACCTGTTGACGGGCCCAGTAAATATCGGCATCGTCTTCAAACACAACGGTGATGATGGATAATCCGAAGCGTGATAAACTCCGGCTTTCCTTCAGGTGAGGAACATTACTGAGGGCCTGTTCAATAGGAAAAGTGATCAGCCGCTCTACATCCTGCGCACCTAATGCGGGCGCTGTTGTAATGATCTGTACCTGGTTGTTGGTGATGTCTGGCACCGCATCAATAGGCAGACGGGTTACTTCGAATATGCCGTAAATAACCCATAGCAACATGAAGAGGCCAATCACCAGTTTATTCTTAACTGAGAATTGAATGATCTTATCAAGCATGATTTGCTGTTGAATGAATTGCAGAAAGATCTATGAAATGACATACAGGCAACGGAATACCATTGCATTGTCAGCACAGATCAGTAAATAACAGGGTGCAATTCACGCACAGGGAGGTCTGAAAGGGGAGGTAAGGTCAGGGTCAGGATGATATTGATCCTTGTAAATGGTAAAAGTCTGTAATACGGTCTGCTCGGCTGCAATGATGCGGGGCGCCTGGTTTAACCGGGCAAAAAGCAGGTAGTGAGTATTGATATTCACCTTCTTAAAGGGAAGCTGCATGTCCCTGTCATTATCCGTATCGTCCATATCATGCCCCCAGTAGTGCATGGAAATGAATTCCAGCAGGCCCACATCGTGGTTCTTCAGCTGGTGCTCTTTGAAATGCTCAAATAACACAGGCAGCTTCAGCAACTGATCCAATGAGGTACTCTCGGCCCAGATAAAAACAATCAGTATGTAAAGGCATACTTTTCTCACAATAGCAAAAATACGCTATAAGCTGGTTTAAGCAAACTGCTATCCAAAAAAATATACATACCTGTCGTGCCGGCATCCGATTGCCGCCTGAGCTCCGGTGCCTGCATTGACGGTGCGACATAAGCGTCTGTTTGACTGTATTGGGTGTAATTATTTTTTGTTATATTTCTTCGGTTTAATCCCGTCCTGATACCGCTTTGATACCGCTTTAATACCGCTAATCTTACGTTAATTTTACGTCCATGAACGTAAGATTAACGTAAGATTAGCGGTATTAAAGCGGTATCAAAGCGGTACAAAAACGTGTCTTGTCTCAGTACAGGAAAACTTTGTCTTAGTACAGAAAAACTCTACAGTTCTTGTGCGGACTTCAGGATTGACTTTACAGGTGTTATTGTAAATTCATTATTTGCTTTACAGCTGTGCAAATTAAGCTTTACGCAGCTATTCGTTGTTTTTGCCTTCTTTTGAGCGGTCCTTCTTCGTTTTAATGTGTCTTAGTACGGAAAACTTTACAGTTTCAATAGTGCTGTTCAGGATTACCTGTGCAGGTAATCCTGAACAGGTAATTGTAATGAACACAAAGCCTGGTTTCGATCATGTATGCCTTCAAATAAATTTAGAACGAGTATCGGAGCGAAAGGCCCTAACGCGAAAGGGGATCCAGGACGCCCGGAAATAATATTTTAAGCCCCATACAGAGCATTACCCTGTCCGGATGGTGATAATTTTCAAATGCATAGTTAACGATTCAAAATGCCATTTAAAACCATTGAGCGAATCTATACCCCGGTATATTTGCCCTCACCTGATTTCCTCCCGGCAAGCAGGACCCAATCATAGTCGTGGGAGGAGCGGAAGTAGCACCGGTTTCAGATGGGAATGTCGGGCCTTCGGCTCTCCCGGTGACACGAGCGGTGCAGTCCAATCTATATTCAAAATCATATTCGCTTGAAAACGCTCAATCGGCATCCGGAGAGGCGCCGACCGACATCCCATACTGAAACCGAGCTACTTCGCGTGAAAACCTTTGACAAGGCGCATCCCATACTGAAACCGGCTACTTCGCGTGAAAACCTTCGACAAGGCGCAACCCCATACTGAAACCGGGCTACTTCGCGTGAAAACCTTCGACAAGGCGCATCCCATACTGAAACCGGGCTACTTCGCGTGAAAACCTTCGAAAGGCGCAACCCATACTGAAACCGGGCTACAACATACAATACCACCAGTGTACAAATAGCCTGAGGATCCGGTGGAACCTGTATCCTACAGGCACTCTGCTATAGCATTATAGCCACTATTCTATAGCAAACGCTATGGAAATGTAGGTGTAATGTAGGCCTGTAGTACCTATAAGTAGGAAGCCGAAGCGAATCGCTACCGAACTCCCGCTATAGCAATACCGCTTTCGATTCAAATTACGATAGCTTACACTTTAGAATTACCTACATATGTTACTTTTAAACCCCCGCAATTGAAATTTCTGCAGCATACCCCCGGGAAATACGCAAAATTTTGAGTAAATTGTATAGTGTTGTTGGGGATGATAAGGACGCTTTTTACTTTCAAGATTGTAGCAATTACTTACCCAATTTATACCAAGATGTATCAACCAAATCTAACTAAGCTATTAGGAAGCTTACTCATTGCCTGTTTTCTACTTATTAATGCCCAAGCCCAGGTAACTACCGCAACGTTGAGCGGTATTGTCAAAAGTCAGGCAGGACAACCCCTGCCCGGTGCAACCGTCAGGGTAGCCTTCGCTGATGCCGGTATCAACAAAGGATTGGTCACCAAATCGGATGGTAGCTTCGTCGTACCTAACCTTCGTGTAGGCGGCCCGTATACCGTGACGGTTTCCTTTACCGGTTACGCCACGGAAACAGCTACCGGTATTTACCTCACCCTGGGACAAAACACGGCCCTCGACCTGCGCCTGGTGGAAGAAGCCGGGAAGCTCAATGAAGTGGTGATCAGCGGCCGCTCCACCATCTTCAATGACCAGCGTACAGGGGCTTCTACCAACATCAGTGCCACGCAGATCCGGCAATTGCCCACTATCTCCCGTTCCGCGGACGATTACCTGCGTATCACTCCGTCCGCATCGCCTACCTACAACGGTATTTCCTTTGCCGGAAGGAACGGGCAGTATAACAACTTCTCCCTGGACGGAGCCGTGTTCAATAACCCGTTTGGACTGGATGCACCGGCTCCCGGCGGACAAACAAACGCACAGCCTATTTCTCTGGATGCGATAGACCAGATCCAGATCAATATCGCGCCATATGATGTTACACAGTCAGGATTTACCGGCGCGGGGGTGAATACCGTTACCAAAAGCGGGAGCAATAAATTCGGCGGAACGGTATATGGTTTTTACCGTAATGACGCTATCTCGGGCGATAAAGTAGACGGGCAGAAACTGACAGTGCCTACACTCAAACATTTCCAGGGAGGTTTCTCACTGGGAGGCGCTATCAAAAAGAATAAACTGTTCTACTTCGTCAACTTCGAAACAGAACAGCGTAAAGATGGCGCAAGCGCCTATGTAGCGAGGAATAACAGCAACGCCGGCGATGTGACCACCTCCCGCGTGCTCGAGTCAGACCTCAATGCTGTCAGCGCTGCACTGGCCCAACGCTTTGGTTATGTAACCGGCCCTTACCAGAACTTTGACCTTGAACGCAAGAACTATAAATGGCTGGCAAAGATAGACTGGGTGATCAACAGCAAGCATAACCTGTCGTTCACTTACAATGGCCTGGACGCTTCGCAGGAAAAAACTGCGCACCCCAACGCCATTAACCGCCGTGGCCCGGACGCCATCACCCTGCAGTTCCGGAATTCAGGATATAAGATGATCAACAAACTGCACTCCTTCGGACTGGAGCTGAAGTCTAACTTCAACGATACCTACTCCAACAAGTTCCGTGCAGTGTTCACCAGTTTCAGGGACAAGCGCGATCCGTTCTCTTCGCCTTTCCCCGTGCTGAACATCACAAAATACAATGTGCCTTACATAGTAGCAGGATACGAGCCTTTCTCCATTAATAACCGCCTCAACCAGGATGCATTGCAGCTGACAGACAACTTCAATATCATCCTCCCCAAACATACCCTTACCATCGGGGCATCCTATGAACAGTTCAAATTCGGAAACTCCTTTAACCTGACAGGTTTTGGCTTTACCGTGTTCTCCGGCGTGGACATCAATACTTTCCTGACGAATGTAGCTGCAGGAGTGTATGATAAGAACGTAACATATGCAAAGAACCGCGTGGCCGCCGACCAGTGGACATGGTACTACCTTACTGTGGGACAGATCTCTGCCTACCTGCAGGACGAGTTCAGCGTAACTGACCATTTTAAGGTGACTTATGGCGTTCGTTTTGACAAAGCGTTGTATTTCCCGTCCAAAGCCAGTTACAACAACCCCAGCATAGATCCGGATAACGGAACTTTCCTGGGTACTATTTCAACCGCTTCACCTACTGTTCCCAACAGCGACAACCTGAAGCTGTTCGATGAAAACGGTAACCCCGTGAAGAATGGACCTGGTCAGCAAATAGATAATACCCGTATGCCCAGCGGTAAAGTACTGGTATCTCCCCGTTTAGGCTTTAACTGGGATATCAGGGGCGATAAGACCTTACAGTTACGTGGTGGTACCGGTCTGTTCACCGGCCGCTTCCCCTTCGTATGGCTGGGTAATGCCATCGGAAATCCCTTCACCGGCTATTACAACGTAACAGCCCACAATTTCAAATGGCCGCAGATCTGGCGTTCCAACATTGGCCTGGATTATAAACTGCCTATCGGTACGGTGCTGAGTGGCGATGTGGCTTATTCGAAAGATATCAACGCCATGATGGTACGCGACTATGGCCTGGGTACGCCTACAGGTGTGCTGAATTCAGGTACCGGCGATAACCGTGCTGTATACCAGGCATCCGACAAAGGAAATACCTCCACCTATGTATTCACCAACGTGAAAGTAGGGTACTCCTTCAATGCTACTTTCCAGGCGCAGCAAACCTTCGGTAAAGGATATTTCCTGATGCTGGGTTATAACTACCTGGTAGCAAAAGACGCCAGCTCCATCTCCGCAGAGATCTCCGGCGATGCATTTGACCGTAACCCGGTGCTCGGTAACGCTAACAAGGCGGTGAATTCCCACTCCCTGTACGGCAACACCCACCGTATAGTCTTAGCCGGTATTAAAAAGTTTGAATACTGCAAAGGCAAATACGCCACTACCGTATCATTCTTCAGTAACTGGACAAGCGGTAACCGTTTCTCCTATGTATATGGAGGTGACCTCAATAACGATGGCTCTTTTGCGAACGACCTGATGTATGTGCCTACATCGGCAGAGATCCGCAACATGAACTTTGCCCCGCTCCTGGATGCAGAAGGTAATACCCAGAATGCTGCCGCACAGGGCGCCGCACTGGAAGCGTTCATCAACCAGGATAAATACCTGAGCAAACACCGTGGCCAGTACACACAGAAATACGCCGGTACCACGCCCTGGTTCAGCCAGATAGATATGCGCGTACTGCAGGACTTTAACTTCCGCGGTAAAGAAAAGACCAGCACTATCCAGCTAAGCCTCGACGTAGTGAACCTCGGTAACCTCATTAGCAGTAAATGGGGACTGCGTAAGTATGCAAGTACCACTGGTTATTACCAGCCTGTTGGTGTTGCCGGCAAGGATAATACCGGTAAAGCAATCTATCAGTTCGATCCTTCACAGAAACAAACATTCATTACCAGCCCAGACCTGATCTCCAGGTGGCAGTTGCAGCTCGGAGCGAGATATATTTTCTGATGATTTTATAACGACAAAAAAGCCCGTTCGCCAGCTGCGGACGGGCTTTTTTTATCCGGATACCTGAGGGACCCAGGTATCACCTAAGCTATTCTTTATGTCTTTCTGAGTTCTTCTCTTTTCATCTGGCTACCAGGTGCTGCCTACAGCCTTTTAATATGCAGAAGATCGTTTATTCCGGTTACATCGACCTTGTAAAGCCACTTAACTGTTGTTTCCGGTATGTCCCGATCTGTACATGACGGTGTGTGTATTACCCTGAAACCCTTTGCTGGCGGCCACAGGCATAATATTTATTTTTACCGGCAGGCAACCATTTCATAAATAGTGACGTATTACTTATACATGATGCCATATCTTTTTCTTTGCCAACTATGTATATCCATGAGCACGATAGAGCGCTGTACTGCCTGCCGGTAAAGAAAACCATCTAGCACTCCTTATTACTTATTATGATCTTGATCAATTGATGATTAATTAACCAATCTAAAATCGATTATTATGAAGATCAATTCCACAAGAGCCAACTGTCTGCTCCTGCGCCGTATTGCCGGCCCTTTAACAGTAGCATTGTTAACTGCCATGCTTGTTTCCACGGGATGTAAAAAAGATGATGATCACCCTTCCAAAGTCGTGGACTCAAAACTTATTGCCGACAATCTTGTTTCTCCGCTGGGCGTGGTGACAGCGCCGGACGACAGTAAACGGCTGTTTATTATTGACCAGATCGGGAAGATCTGGATCGTTGATGCCAATGGCAATAAAATGCCTTCACCTTTTCTGGATGTAAGCGGTAAAATAGTGCCATTAAACCCCGGCTACGATGAACGTGGATTGCTGGGACTGGCGTTCCATCCCGATTACAGGAACAACGGCAGGTTCTACATTTACTACACATTGCCGCCGCGCTCAGGTGGCCCTGATGGTGGAGGTACCTGGAACAATCTCAGTCGTATTGCGGAATTTAAAGTAGACCCGGGTAATCCTAACATGGCCGATATGAGTTCCGAAAAAGTGATACTGGACCTGGACGATCCGCAAATGAACCATAATGGCGGAACTATCGCCTTTGGCTGGGATGGCTATCTCTACATTGCCATTGGCGATGGCGGTGGCGCAGATGATGTGGCGCCGGGCCACGTGGACGACTGGTATAAAACAAATGCCGGTGGCAACGGACAGGACATCGAAGCTAACCTCTTTGGCAATATCCTGCGTATTGATGTAAATGGAGGAAGCCCCTATGCTATCCCTGCGGATAATCCCTTTGTGGGCAAGCCAGGCAAGGATGAAATATGGGCTTACGGTTTCCGCAATCCCTATCGCTTCTCTTTCGATATGGGCGGTGCACACTGGCTATATGCAGGCGATGCCGGACAGGCTTTGTACGAAGAGATCGATGTGGTAACAAAAGGCGGCAACTACGGATGGAATGTAAAGGAAGGCACACATTGCTTTAATGCAGCCGACGATGAAAAGGAATTGCCCGGAGGATGCCCCGTGCAGGACAATTTCGGCAACAAGCTCATTGACCCTGTTATTGAATTGAATAATGCGGAAAACCCCAAAGGCGGGATCGCAGTAACTATCATAGGCGGTAATGTGTACCGTGGTAAAGATCTGCCCTGGCTGACAGGTAAATATATCTTCGGCACTTTTGCCCGTACAGAAGGGAAGGCGGATGCAGAATTGTTTATGTCCACTCCCCGTGGTCTCAACGGTGGTTTATGGAACTTTGAGGAGCTCACCTTGAAGAATTATCCGGACAATCTGAAGCACTATCTCAAAGGTTTCGGACAGGATTGGAGTGGTGAACTGTATGTAGCTGTTTCAGGTATGTTGGGCCCTTCAGGCAACACAGGACAGATCTGGAAACTGGTGCCCGGTAAGAATAGTACGAATGGTCATGGAATGACAGGGAACAATAATGGTAACGGCGACTATTAAGATTGCTTTTTTCCCATAGTATGAAGGGGGCTCTGTAGGTTTGGAGCTCCCTTCTTCAGTTATGCATTATATCGTTGATGCAGGCCATGCCAATAGCATATCGTACCGGTAACAGGTGGCTGGAAAATTATCCATACCGTATTAGCCCCACCTGGTGCATGTTTGCCACAGCCGCTTTACTTGTAGCCTTTATTGCATTGACAACGGTAAGCTTCCATGCAGTAAAAGCAGCTGTAGCTGATCCGGTAAAAAGCCTGAGAGCAGCGTAGCACGAACTACTGTTTGCTCAACGGGTCTGCTTCACGGAAACATGTTTGTATCTGGCTGGCGGAAAGGAGATGCAATTGTTTTATAGCAGGGATCCTGGTATCATAGCCGCTGATGTCCCCCTGATGTTTACCCATCCATGCCAGGGCCTCTTCCAGGATCTTCCTGTTAGCCATGCCGTGGCCTGAAGTGCTGGGGCTGGAGATCAGTTTACCGAATATGAACAGGGGAAAATCAGCACAGGTGATCTCGGACAGCTTGGCGCGGTATTCCCGTTCACTGTTAGGCGCTTTTTCAAAGTCTTTTGCGAAATAGATCTGGTCAATACTATGCCTGCCTTCATGGGCAAAAATAGACGCCACTTCCTCCTTTCTTTCAAGCGTATTCATGAACTGCAACTGCAGGTCGCTGCCACGTAATCCCTGCTTGTACAATGTTGCATAGAGGCTATCCATGGCGTTGATCCGAAGGCGTATATCGATGCCGTTCAGCAGGGTAGCGGTATCTGTGGATGTACCGGCAATAGCTTTTTCAAAGATGGCCAGTTGCTCCCTGCGTACGGTGCTGTCGCTAACCAGTGTCCATGCCTCAACAGGTTGTTTCATATACACTTCCCTTACCCTGTAAATAGTATCGTTCACCGACCAGCCACCGTTCCCCGATCTTCTGCCCGAAAGCCAGCTGATGAACCCATTGGATGTCATCAGGTCTAATTCAATGAATGTAAGCGATGCCTTATAACCGTATTGCAATACCTCTTTACGGGTGATGTTGACGATATGTCCCAGGCACACTTCCCTGGCACTGGAACTGGATGTGGCGCCGAAGAAGCCCATTGTTCCGAATCGCGGCTGCATGATCTCCAGGAACTTTTCATACGTGAGGGAATCTTTTCCTGCGGATAAGTGCAGGTCTTTCAGTACGCCTCCGCACAGCTGCATTACCTGCTGCTCGAAGAGGCTGTCGTTGGATGTATGCTGCGCTAACTGACGGTAGTAGTTGCCTGCTAAGCTGCCCAGTTCCTGCAGGTACCGGGCGTACACAATAATGTCTTGCTGGGAGGGCCCTGCCAGTAAGGCTGCGTGTTCATAAAAGCCCGATCCCGCCAGCGCCCGGGCAACCTGTTCTTTTTCTGCAGCAGGAAGCGTATTACCTTTCCAGTGTGGCAGTATCGTGGACAATGTCCTGGCATTCTCCCGCAGGTACGGATAAGCGCTATCTGCTGATAGGAAATGAAAATAGGCATTCCAGCCAATCAGCACCAGACGGCCGTCTTTTTTAAGGATACCAGTTCCCACCAGCAGTTTGGCTGCCTGCGGAAGTCCTGGCATCTGTTGCAGGGCTTCCATGAGCAGCTGGCCCGCTTTATTCAACAGCAGCGTGTCAGGATGTTGATTGTTTTTCGAAGAAAGATAAACGGTGTTGGCGTAGGCGATGGCCGCATCTCTGTGTTCAGTGGGTGTGGCGGCAAGGCCCAAGGCCTTTTCTGCAGCCCCGAGGGAGGTAGTATAGCGTTCTGCTTCCGCAGCAATGTTACTGCGGGCCACAAGAGCCGCATTCCCGCTTGCAGCAACAGCGAGGGCGCTGTCAAGGCGTTTGTTGGCAAGGTCATAGTCATGCTGGAACTGCCAGTCGCGCAGCGCCAGTGTGCGGTATACTTTGGCGCTGTCATTGGCGCCGGTGTGCGGGTCGCGCAGTATATCCCGGAGAATGGCGGACGAGCCGTTCAGGTCAGCCTTGACGAGTGTCCGGGCTGCCTTTTCCCACAACAGGTTTGTTTGCTGTGCCGGAGAAAGGAAGGGTACCAGGCAAAGGATTAAAAATAGTGTGATGATGCGTTTCATGTTTTACGGGATCTTACCTGGCAACAAAGTAAGTACTCCCACAAGGAACAAACTTGTACAGAACTAACCTTTCACAATTTTGCTGAAATCGCGGGGGGAAACGCCGAAGTAACTTTTGAAGCTGCGGCTGAAATGACTTTGATCGTAAAACCCGCTGCTGTAGCCAATGCCGGTCAGGTTCTCCCGGCCTGCCACAATGCTGTTGGCTGCTTTTTCCAGCCTTACCCGCGTAATGTATTCCGACAGGCGCAGGCCTGTTTTTTCCTTGAACTTCCGTAGCAGGTAGATGGGATGAATATTCACTTCCGCCGCAAGTACGTCCACCAGGTGCTGATCGTCGGGCATATCGTTGATACGGTCTGTAATGGTGGTGATCCATCCCGCCTGTCCGTATTTCGAAAGCTGGTCGTGGGTAAACAGGTTGGTAACGATCTCTAAAGACAGCATATCGAGGGTATCGGCAGCATGTCCTTTCAGGAAACGGTAATGCAACAGGAAGAGGTCGAGGAAAGATTGTTTGAAGATCATTGTCCGCTGCGCCTTCATCTCCCGGTCCAACATACCGCCCAGGTTATTTTTCAGTTCCAGGTTAAAACATCTGCCCGGATGTTCATCGAAGATATTGGCATGTTCATGATCCTCAGGCCTGAAGATGGAGTGCCCGCCGGTTATTATCGTATCTCCCTTACTGCCTTTTTCCATATAGTTACCTTCCAGCAACAGGCTGAGATAGGGATTTTCATGATGATGCCTGGGAAGGGTAGCAGCTGAGGCATATTCCGTCAGCGTCAGATTGAAATGTTCCAGCTCAATCCGGCGAACGGTATTGCCATAATATTTTCCGTCGGTTAACAACATGATGATGCGTGTAGTGTTTAAGATGTTGCCTGTGTAGCTTCCTTCATCCTGCTTTTGATAGTGGCACGGTGCATAGATCCCCAGGCACGGAGTGCGCCCAGCACATCTGAAAGCGTATCGCTGTAGTCTGTCAGCTTGTATTCTACTATCACCGGAGATGTTGCCTGCACTGTGCGGACCACAAAACCGTTCAGTTCAAGATCTTTCAGTTCGTTGGACAATACCCTGGCAGAAATGCCTGTCACCCGCCGCTGCAGCTCATTGAACCTGCAGAAACCCTCGGAGAGGGCAATGATGATCCGTAGTTTCCATTTTCCACCTATCACATACAGGGCGTCGCCCACTGCTGTCAGGGCCTCAGAGCACTCCTTCGAACCCAGCCTGACTTTAGAAACTGTTTCAGCCATTGACTCACATTTAAGTCCTGCTAAGGTACTAACTTTTTGTTAGTGCTTAGCATTTTATATCGTACAGCATTCTGCCGGGGCGTCCGTTCCTTTTGCGTATGAAATGTAATTCTACCTCGTTGCCTGCCTGTACTTTGGTGTCCAGGTTCTCGATAGGCCGGACAAGGTATAGCCTGTCGCCCACCCGGTAATAGATATCGCCCGTACCCCGGTCAGGCCGCATGGTAGAGATGATCTCCGTAACCTTACCGCGAACAACGATCTTACCCTCTGACCGGGTATAACTGCTGTAAACGTAATAGGCAGGGCTGGCCAGTAAAAAGAAGACGACATATATAACGGCAATAACAATGTACAGGTTGGAATAATATCCCCTGGCAATGCCACCCAGCAGCAAGATGAGGGCAAGGCCGGTACAGCCGGTCAGGAATAGTTTCACCAGTGTGGATTGTTTCTCTTTCATCAGCTGCAGGTCATCACTGGAGATGCGGGCAGTCGATTCCCTGAAGGAAGTACGCGGGTATTCTGCTTTCAGCAGGATATTGCCTGCTTTGCTGACGTGCAGCACTACCTCCTGGCCGGTCAGGCCACTGATGTTCCGGACAATAGCCGGATGGTAGCTGGCCCTTTGTTCGTAAAAGAAGCTCTTATCAGGCAGGGTGGCTTTTACATCAACGATCTCATTGGTCGTGCTGATATACCGGAGTTCGCCCCTGGGTGAGGCGTGAAGAAGCTTTATCCGTATCCGGAGCAGGCGCTTTCTGCCCGTATGCAGGCCCGACCTGATGAGGCGGCGCTGCTTCAGGGCACTCCGCCACATAAACAGGCAGATGGCGAAAAACACCCCCCAGGCGGCTGATACAGGAATATAAAGCGTGGCATGCCTTCCGCAGGCAGCCATCAGCAGGAGGGAAGTCAGGACCAGTGTAATGGCGGTGAACAGTAATAACAGCAACCACCGTATGCCTGTGATCCTTCCTGCGGTTTTGAGGAGCCGGATGTCTTCATTGGTAAGAGGGGCTTCTTCCTGTATCATGTATCTAAGATAGAGAAATTTATTCCGTCCGCAGGCTGTCTATCGGATTGGTCAATGCTGCTTTTATACCCTGATAACTGATGGTGAAAAGCGCAACCAGCAACACCAGCGTTCCCGCCAGTACAAACATCCACCAGGAAAGACTAATATGATAGTCAAAGGAGGAAAGCAGCAGGTACATCGCCCAGCCCGCCAGCGGGGCTGCAATTAAAAAGGCGATCAGTACCGGCTTCAGGAAATCCTGCGACAGCATCAGCCAGATCTTTGCAACATTGGCGCCGAATACCTTGCGGATGCCTATTTCCTTGTTCCGCCGTTCTGCCAGGAAAGCAGAGAGCCCGAACAGTCCCATACAGGATATGAAGATGGCAAGCATACCGGTAAGGCTTACCATCTGACCGGTGGAGCGGATACCCTTGAATTGCCGCTGGTAGAGATCTTTCGTAAAGTGGAACTCAAAGGGATAATCCGGGTTATGCTTTTTAACGATCTGCTCTATCTGTGCCAGCCTTTTCTGCCAGTCAGCATCATTCCGGAGACGGACAAACAAATGGTTCAAAGGCCCGTGATTCAGATAGACGATCAAAGGCGGGGGGGCGTTAAAGGCATCATTGAAGGAAAAATCTGCCACTACGCCCACGATGGTGTTGTTACCCAGTTTGGTGCCCACTATGGGCTCTTTAAGGCCCATTTTCCGTACAGCAGCTGCATTGAGTATACAACCGGTGGAATCAGCGCCAAAAGCCGGGTTAAAATCCCTTCCTTCAATCAGCTGCAATCCGGCGGTTTTCACCCAGTCATACGCTACATCAGAAACATTGATAAAGAAATTCTGATCGGCCGTTTTTCCGGGCCAGTTAATGCCATCCGTAGCACCGCCAAACCTGACCAGGTCGTCAGCGCCGCCGGATACTGCCACGATGCCGGGCAATTGTAAGAGGTCGTTTTTCATGACCCCCAGCTTTGTGGTCATCTCACCCCTGGCAGGAATGTCTATAAGATTGCTTTGCTCATAGCCGATAGGGCGCTGCTGTATGTATGATTGCTGCCTGTATATAACAATGGTGGTGATGATCAGGAAAATGGAAATAATGAACTGAAAAGTAACAAGCCCCTTGCGTAGCAATCCGCTGCTTTTTTTGTTCACGATCACTCCCTTCAATACACGCACCGGTTGAAAGGCGCTCATGAAGAAGGCAGGATAGCTGCCGGCGATCAGCCCGGTGAGCAGGGTCATACCCGTTATCGACAGCCAAAGTCGCCAGTCAGATACACTGATGGTAATGCTCTTTCCCGTAAAATAATTGACGCTGGGCAATAATAATACGGCCAGTACAACGGCTATGAGCAACGCGAGGGTGGTCATCATTAAAGCCTCGCCCAGGAACTGCACAATGACCTGTTTTTTGGTGGCCCCAAGCGTTTTCCTGACGCCTACCTCGCGTGAGCGCATAGCAGAACGGGCGGTGGACAGGTTCATAAAATTGATACAGGCAACCAGCAATATGCATATGCCGATGACTGCAAACAACAATACGATCTCTATCCTTCCGCCGTTTGGCTTGCCATTTTTGAAACTGCTATAGAGGTACCTGTCTTTAAAAGGATAGACAAATACTCCGAGATTGATATCGGTGGGAGGGGTAGGGAATAATGCATTTATCTTCTTATTGACGGCGGTGAGATCTGCACCGGGTTTCAGTTCTACATACGTGGCCAGCACATAGGCCTCCCAGTTCCTGAATGTGCCGGCATTCTCCTGTTCCCAGATCCGGAAAGGTAGTGCCACATGGAAGTTCACGGAGCTGTTTGCCGGCAGGTCCTGCATAATGGCGCCAACCTTCAGGTCGTGCTGGTTATTGTGCCGGATGATCTTACCCATCGGATCTTCGTTGCCGAAGAGTTTTTTTGCGGTCGATACACTCAGTACAATAGACCCGGCGTCTCCCAAAGTGGTAATGGGGTTGCCCTGCACAGCGGGAAAGTGCATGATGTTCAGCAGATCTGGTTCCGCATATATGCCATCCTCATAAATGCTCTTTCCGCCATAGGTCAGTAAATGTTGGGAATTGGAACTGCAATGAGCCGCGTAATTCACTTCCGGTATGCTGTTACGCATGGCAACCGTCAATTGTGCAGGTGTTGAGCTTCCCGTCCTGATATTGCCTTCCTGCCGGGAGTTTGTCAGCAGCATGTATATCTGATCGATGTTCTTATGGAACCGGTCCTGTTCGAATTCACTTTTGATGAGGAGTATGATCAGCACCCCGGCCGTCAATCCTATGGCCAGTCCGCAGATGTTGATCAAAGCGGCAAGTTTGTTCTTTACAAAACTTCTGGAAGTGATCTTTAAATAGTGCAGGAGCATATATGCGGTTTGCAATGCAGGCTACCAATGCAATGCCAGCATTGTATCAGATTGATATGGTGATATTTATGAGTGGCGCGCATCGGTAAAGTGTTCGTTTTTGACACAAAAGATGTTCAATTACGGTCGGCCCGCCTGTTATGCTTCCGGTGCCTACCCAGACGCTGAGCCGCCAGATATTGTTTTACTACCGGGTAATAACGTGGTTGTTAGGCTCCGCACCGAAATTTCCCCGGGAAGCCCGATAGTCCTTATCCGGTCTTTTCAAAACTTCCGTAAAATTCCCATGTACTTACCCGCATAACACGCAGCGCAAATCTGCACCTTTAACGGGCACTTTGCAAATCAGCTCTCCGCATCCCATTCTTCCGCTTCCCGGAAAAGGAATGTGCAATGCTCAGGGGCTCCCTTGCTCCGTATAGGCGCCATACATGTCATCATTGTTACTGGTAATTGTGCTGAGCTCAAGCCCTGCGGGCGTTCAGGCGCTTATGTCCTGATCTGGCATAGTCGTTTTTTCACTATAAATACGCGATAAAATCACGCTAAAGGTATATCTAAAAAATAAGCCGCCCTATAAAGAGCAGCTGTCTGATATCCCTATACCTATGAAATATATTGTCTAAGTTATAAAAGAGGACGATTGAACTCGTTAATGAGATGTTAACAGAACCAAAATAGTTGAAGACCGGTCGGAGGAAATATAAAACCTATTAATTTTGTAGGGTAATAGGAAGAGACTTACCTTTGCAGCCAAACCAACTTTACCTGTGATAAAAAAATCAATTGAAAGTCTTCAGCAGGAGGCTGCTCAGAGCGGGGCCAACACATTAAGACGTAATCTCGGGGGTATCAATCTCATTGCTATAGGCATTGGCGTGATCATAGGCGCTGGTCTTTTTTCCCTCACAGGCATAGCCGCCGCCAACAATACCGGTCCTGCCGTTATACTGTCTTTCATTCTTGCAGCTGTCGGCTGCGCCTTCAGTGCCCTCTGCTACGCAGAAATGGCCTCTATGGTGCCCGTTGCCGGTAGTGCCTATACGTATGCTTATGCTACGCTGGGCGAGCTCTTTGCCTGGATCATAGGCTGGGACCTGGTGCTGGAATACTCAGTAGGCGCTGCCACCGTGGGTATCAGCTGGTCTAAATACCTCGTTACCTTCCTTGATAAGTTCAATATTCACCTGCCGGCGCAACTGGTTACCTCGCCGTTCGAGCTCATCAAACTGGCAGACGGTTCACAGATACATGGTTATATCAACCTGCCGGCGGTATTGATCATCGTGTTTATCACTTCCATCATCATTTTCGGTACAAAAGGCTCCGCATTGTTCAATGCCATCGTGGTTGCGCTGAAGATCAGCGTGGTACTGGTGTTCATTGCCCTGGGCTGGCATTATATCAACCCGGAGAATTATAAGCCTTTCATTCCGCAGAATACAGGCGAATTCGGGCATTTCGGCGTAAGCGGCATCCTGCGTGGGGCAGGGGTGGTCTTCTTTGTGTTCATTGGTTTTGATATTGTAGCTACTATGGCGCAGGAAACAAAGAACCCCAAAAAGAACATGCCCGTGGGCATACTGGGCTCACTCATCGTATGTACCATCCTTTTCGTGCTGTTTGGTTACGTCATGACGGGACTGGCGCATTATACCGAGTTCAAAGACAATGCGGCTCCTGTAGCTGTCGCCATCGCGCATACGCCGTATGAGTGGTTGTTCCTGGCCGTCATTGCGGCGATCCTGATAGGATATACCTCCGTGATCCTGGTAGACCTGCTGGGCCAGTCGAGGGTGTTCTATTCCATGAGTAAAGACGGATTGCTGCCGCCGGTATTCGCCGTACTGCATCCCCGCTTTGCTACTCCTTACAAGTCAAATATTGTACTCTGTATCTTCATCAGCCTTTTCGCCGGACTGGTACCCATTCATGTAGTGGGAGAGATGACCAGCATCGGTACCCTGCTGGCCTTCGTAATGGTCTGCCTGGGTGTTATCATCCTGCGTGTTAAACAGCCGGACATCCCAAGGGCTTTCAAAACACCTTTTGTGCCGGTAGTACCGATACTCGGTATCCTCACCTGCCTGCTGATGATGTTCTCCTTACCGCTCGACACCTGGATAAGGCTGATCGTATGGCTGCTCATCGGCTTCGCCATCTACTTCGGGTATGGCCGCAAACACAGTAAACTACGGAATAGCTGACAAAGCAGGAACGCCATCAGGAAAGAACGCCACTTATCATTTCAGGAATAAAGACGTTATTGCATTTACTATCTTGGATAGTGAATTAACAGCCGCCTTTATTTATGAGAAAACTACTACTCGTTCTTACAATGTGCTATGCTGCTACAACAGGCTATGCACAGGAAAACGCCTTATGGTTACGATACCCTGCTATTTCTCCTGATGGAAAGACCATCGCTTTCGGTTACAAGGGAGACATCTACCGGGTAGATGCGAATGGTGGTGTGGCCGTTCCCATCACCATTCATGAAGCCCAGGACATGATGCCCGTCTGGAGCCATGACGGTAAATCCATTGCCTTCGCCAGTGACCGTTACGGTAACTTCGACGTATTTGTAATGCCGGCCGCAGGTGGTACACCTGTACGCCTGACCTACAACAGCGCTGCAGATGTTCCGTACGATTTTACACCCGACAATAAACAGGTGCTTTTCGGCAGCGCCCGCAATGCGCCGGCCAGCAGCGTACGTTTTAGCTCCGGCCTGTTCGACAACCTGTATAATGTACCCGTTACCGGTGGCCGCTCCATCCTGGTCAGCGCAGCCGGCGCCGAGTCTGCCCACTACAACGCGAAAGGCACGCAGCTTGTCTTCCAGGACGTAAAAGGATACGAAGACCCCTGGCGTAAACACCATGTGTCGGCAGTGACCCGCGACATCTGGGTATATGACATGGCCGCTAAAATCTACAAACAGGTATCGGGCTATGAAGGTGAAGATCGTGAGCCCCTGTTTGCAGATAATGACCAGGTGTTTTACCTGAGTGAGAAAGGAGGCATCTCCCAGAACCTCTTCAAAGGATCTTTAACAGACAAGAATAAATTACAACAGCTTACCCGCTTTGAAAAGCATCCGGTGCGTCACCTGTCTAAATCGGACGACAACCTGCTTTGCTTTACCTGGAACGGGGAGATCTATACATTGAAAGAAGGTCAGCAGCCAAAGAAAGTGCCCGTGCAGATCTTTAATGATGGCCGTTCTTCAGTAACGAAACCATTGTCGATAAACGGCAATGTAACAGAGTTTTCCATGAGCCCCAACGGAAAGGAAATGGCCTTTGTAGCCCGTGGGGAGATCTTTGTGACCAGCGTGGAAGGCAATATGACCAAACGCATCACCAATACACCCCAGCAGGAACGGTCCGTATCCTGGGCGCCTGACGGTAAACATATCGTTTATGCGGCAGAAAGGAAAGGCAACTGGGACATCTACCAGGCTTCCATTGTCCGCTCAGAAGAGCCCTATTTCTTCGCATCTACGATCCTGAAGGAAGAACCACTCATTGCTACGGAAGCGGAGGAATTTCAGCCCCTGTTCTCTCCCGATGGCAAAGAAATTGCCTATATGGAAGACAGGAACGTATTGCGTGTATATAATATCGCTTCGAAAAAAAGCCGCACCCTGCTGCCGGCCGGGCATAACTATTCCTACTCTGACGGCGACTGGCAATTCTTCTGGAGCCCCGATGGAAAGTGGATCGTGACCGACGATCATCAGGGTTATTTCAATGTCAGCAATGCGGCTATCATCGCTGCAGACGGTAAAGGACAGACCATTTATCCTGTAATGAGCGGCTTTGGAGAAAACAGCAATAAATGGGCGGCAGACGGTAAAGTAATGACCTGGCTGAGCGATCGTAATGGTCGCCGCGGCCTGGCCAGACAAGGCGCCACGGAAGTGGACATCTTCGGGGTGTTCTTTGACCAGGAAGCATATGACCGGTATAAACTCTCAAAGGACGAATTCAACCTGCTGAAAGAAAAAGAAGACAACGCAAAGAAATCCGGTAAAGATTCCGCAACAGCGAAGAAGGATACTGCTGCTCCGAAGAAACCTTTTAACCCTGACTTCGATAACCTCGACAGCAGGATCATCCGGATGACCATCAACAGTGCTTCTATCAGCGATTATGTGCTGAACAATGACGCCAGCAAGGTATACTACATGGCCTCTTTTGAAAAAGGTTATGATCTGTGGGTGACAGAACCAAGAACAGGAGAGACGAAGATACTGGCCAAATTAGGTGGCAGCCCCGGTAGTATTGAGCTGAGCAAAGATGGTAACAGCATCTTCGTGAGCAACCGTGGCAGCGTTGTGAAAGTAGATGCTGCTTCAGGCAAGATCACGCCTGTCAGCATCAGCACAGAGTTCCTGCTTGACCAGGAAGCAGAGCGCCGTTACATCTATGAACATGCCTGGAAACAGGTGGAAGATAAGTTCTACGACCCCGCTACACTGAAAAAGATAGATTGGGAAGCATATGCAAAGAACTACGAGCGTTTCCTGCCGCATATCAGTAACAACTACGACTTCCAGGAACTGCTCAGCGAACTGCTGGGAGAACTGAACGCATCGCATACCGGCGGCCGTTACTACGCATCCCGCCCCGATGGCGATAACACCGCTGCACTGGGTGTACTATATGATGAAACATACACTGGTAATGGACTGAAAGTGGATGAAGTGATAGCAGGCGGACCTTTCGACAAGGCTTCCAGCAAACTGAAAAAAGGTAATATCATCGAGCGTATAGACGGAGAGGAAATTACAGCACAACAGGATTGGGCTAAACTGCTGAACCGTAAAGCAGGCAACAATATCCTGGTAAGCATCTATGATCCGGCCACACAGAAACGCTGGGATGAATCTGTAAAACCTATCTCCGGTAATGATGAAGGTAACCTCATGTACAAACGCTGGGTAAACAGCATGCGTAATATGGTGGATAAACTGAGCGGTGGCAAAGTAGGATATGTGCATGTACAGAGTATGAACGACGCCAGTTTCCGTTCAGTGTACGATGAAGTAATGGGTAAGAACAGGGAGAAACAGGCACTGATCGTAGACACCCGTTTCAATGGCGGTGGATGGCTGCACGATGACCTGTACAATTTCCTGGGTGGAAAAGCATATATAAACTTTGCACCGCAGGGGCACAGAACCAAGGCATGGGAACCACAGACCCGTTGGACAAGACCCAGCTGCGTGCTGATGGGAGAGGGGAACTATAGCGATGCGCACATCTTTCCTTTCATCTACAAACAGGACAACCTCGGTAAGCTGGTAGGCATGCCGGTACCGGGAACAGGTACTGCGGTATGGTGGGAACGTCAGATAGATCCTTCGCTGGTATTCGGTATCCCAATGGTGGGCGTAATTGGCAGAACCGGCGATCACCCGCTGGAAAACACGCAGCTGGAGCCGGATATCCGCGTGCCGCTGCGTTATGAAAATGCGTTGACCGGCAGGGACGACCAGCTGGAAGCAGCGGTGACAGAGATGTTGAAAGAGATCAGGTAAAGAACATACTATTAAAAGGAAGAGAGCCCGTATCAAAAGTAAGATACGGGCTCTTTTTGTTCGGATACCTGACGGAGACCGGCAGGCTTTTAAGCTATTCTCAGGAGGCTCATTTATATTTGGCATGAGCCTCTTTTTTCGTTTTAGGCCAAAAGGAAAAATACAAAGTAGTTGGTATTTTTTGGGGGAATAGAAACTTTTAATTTACGGTCATGTAATTATTCATACTCATACCCCCAAGATGCTTAACAATGTTGCCCTGGACGTTTGTATCGGATTGATCTTCATCTTCCTTTTATATAGCCTGCTTGCCACTATAGTACAAGAGATCATTGCTCAGTGGCTAAGTCTCCGGCCGAGGATGTTGATGAAGGCGCTGAGGAATATGCTGGAAGACAGGACCAACGGGATAGCGGAAGCGCCTGAAAATAATACGATCTTTTCTTATATGGCATCAGGCATCCGTCGCTGGTGGGCGGCAGTGTCAGAGAACTGGAAGCATTTTAAATGTCCGCTGAATGAAAATGGGGCTACAAAAGCATTCTATAAACATCCCGCTATTAAATACCTGTCAGAAAGCAGCTGGAATAGTAAGCCAGCCTACATTGCACCTTCTTCCTTCGCCAATACACTGATGTTATTACTGCGTGGTGAAGACTACGACGGGCTTGTTCCTCAAATGAGTAAGATCAAAGAGGCGCTGTTCGATAGTGGCGCCATTGATGCCAACGGGAGGAGCTATCGTTTCGATGATGAAACGTTGCGTTATCTGCAGCAACTGTACAGGGACGCGCAGGGAGACGCAGACCGTTTCCGGGCGCTCCTGGAAAAATGGTACAACGATACAATGGACAGGGTAGCCGGCTGGTACAAGCGGCAGACCCAATTCATCCTCTTTCTCATCGGAATTGTGATTGCAGTGATCTTTAACGCAGATACGATCACTATCACGAGTATTCTGTCGAAAGACAGAACGGCCCGGGAAAACCTGGTGCAGCTGGCTATTAATTCCCAGAGCCGTTATGACACGCTCATACAAAAAGTAGATGCAGCAAAGACAGCCGCTGCGGAAAAAAGAGCCGGCAGTAAAAAAGACCCCGGCGCGCCGGCAGCTACAGGCGCCCCGACAGATTCGGTAGCTCAGGCGAAAGATAGTGCAGGTCTTGTTGATGCTGCAGATGTAAAAAAAGAAAAGGCGGCCGAAGCCGCGCCGGCTCCTGATACCGTAATAGTAAAACAAACGGTCGCATTGGTAGATCCGCAGTTAAAGGATGCCATGCAGATGACCCTGAGCGATATTGACAAAGCCAACTACATCTTAGGGCTGGGATGGAATTACAAAGACACCTCCAAAGGTGTACGTGCTATTATCGATAGTCTTGACAACCGGGGATTTACCAAACAACAGCAGGAGATCATCGCACAGGCACTGCTGGAATCAAAAGCCAACCGCGAGGACTGTCAGCCCCGTAAGTTCCTGCAATTCCATCCTTTGCAGAAGGGAGGACTATTCACCATTTTCGGCTGGGTGTTGACAGCGTTGGCTGTCAGCCTGGGCGCCCCCTTCTGGTTTGATCTGCTGAACAAGGTGATCCGCCTGAGAGCTGCCGGCCCGAAACCTGTAGCAGGTGCAGATGCCAACAATCCCGCGACAGGACTCCCTTCTTCCGGCCAGCCGGCATCGACTCCTTCCGGTACACCTACAGAACAATTGAAGATCACAGACAGAAAAGGTTAATAATGCAACTCCTGGTTTCCCAACATGTAAACAAACGGGCAGGTAAGCCCGGCACTACCGGTCAGCTGGCAGGTTACGTGTCGCCCGGTGATACGGTGGAAGTGAATGCTGTGGTGTATGGAGATGTGGTGGATGGTAATTACCTGTGGTACAGATCTGCCGATGGGTTTTACTATTGGAGCGGAGGGTTTTACAATATCAATTTTCAGTTGGATGATTGTAAGCTGGCCGACTTCCCTGCTGATCAGCAAATGGCCATACTGCTGATGGTGCTGAAGGAAGCAGAGAGCATCCTGAAGAAAGATGTGAAGGGCTATGTGGGTTGCGGTATCGGCAATAAGAATTTTGATGAAGGACAGGAGTTGTCATTGCTGGTATACGTGAAAGAGAAGGTAGATGCAGCTGATTTAAGTGTGACAGTGCTGCCGAAGATCCATTACAGGGGGATCAGGATATTGACGGATGTGTTGGAGGTGGGGACCTTCTCGCATAATGTTTTGATTTCAAAGAGGGATATGGAAAGTGATATACCGCTACATATAGGAGGTGGAATAAGCCCCAAAAAAGACATGTCTACGTTTGGAACAAGATCATTAAGTGTACGGCGAAAGAACGGAAATACATTTGATCATTTCCTGCTGACCTGTTATCATGTGCTGTTGAGTGATCTCTTTCCACTTAGCCCATATAAAGGCGATTTCAGGCAGGCGTTCTTCCCTATAGGGAGGGGGAGGACGGATGCGCATATTGTTGCCGAGGGGGAATATTCCTCGAAATACGACTATGCCGCAGTGCGATTATCCAGAGCACTGTTGAACGAAGAGGAATCTATTACTATCAGGGAGCATGTTCCCTTTTCAGAACTGTCGGCACTAAAAGGTACTACTGTAGTGATGATAGGATATGTATCGGGCATGAACGAAGGCAAGGTACTCAGTCTCTCTAATAATGTGGAAATAGGCCCGCACCGCCAGAAATTTACTGAGATCATCCTGACAGAAAAGATCTCGGTAGGCGGAGATTCGGGAGCTCCTGTTGTAGAAAAGCAGACCAACAGGCTGATTGGTTTTATTATCGGCGGAAATGATGATTGTTCTGCCGTGTTACCGTGCTATAACCTATTCCTTAACCGGGATTTTGAAATTAATACCTAGTATATGGAAAAGACATTATTGTTATTGCTGATGATCTGTTGCAATATAGCAGCTAAGGCACAGGACAAGCAGGTCATTACGGCGGATTTTACCCTATGGCCTGATACATTAAAAGCTGAAGAGAAATTAGGACTGACGTTCGATAGGAATGTAGTCTTCAGTATAATTCACATAACAGGGAATGATCTGAAAAAATTCCTTAAGGCATCTGTTATTACCTCAGATAGTAGCTCTGCTACGCTGGAAGAACTGATGCCGAAAGGGTTGGTCAAGGTGGATACTTCCGGTAATAAGGTCCAAATATTTATGGCAGATATTCGTCAAAAGGAAGGGTTTGAAAGAGGAACGATCAATGCTGTTCTCGTTAAAGATAAGGTGAAAGTAACTGTTCCCGTTAAGCCTGAAACACATATAAGTGAGTCCGTACCAGCGGAACCGCAACGTATTGAAACCCCTGTTGATAAGGACCTTCTCTATTTATTTATACCGACCCCTGAAATGGAAGCAGCATGGGCAGGCAAAATCGTACCGCAACAGTCTGTCAAGCTAAATTACCATACACGTTGGGCCATTGTCTATGATTTCAGTAAAGAGGATCCGGTTAGTATTTATAAAAGATTGAATAAGGTATTGGGTAATACCTGCGATGGTGTTGTTATGGAAGCACAACGTGGAGGAAAGAAGAACAAATTATCCGGTGTATTAAAGGAAATTAATGAGCTTGATAAAGAATTGACGGGCTTTCAGCTAAAGACAACAGATAGCAGGGCTACCTTAAGGTTAAATACGATAAAAAAAGACTTCCAGGATGTCAGTCAGCAGATATCGGCAGCGACGACTGAAGAACAATTGAACGCTATCGCCCAGAAATTGGACCTGCTGAAAAAGGAACTTGATATCACTAAAGCACTGTATCCTGCGGTGCAGTTTGCTGCCACAGGAAGCAATGTGTTACCTCCGCAATGTGATAATATCTATAAGATCAAAGAAGTCCGAAAGCTGTCTCCTACAGTAAACAGGAGTTTATTGATCGTAGTGCCGCACTATCATCCATACCGTGATAGTATTGTTTTGTCTGCCGATTACGGCGACCGTTTTCTCGATGATGCAGCCTTATTTAACAGGACCTTTATAGCCAGCACCGGCGCGGGCGCAGCAGGGGAGGAAGGAAAAAAGGCGGCAGCACTTGAAGAGCAGAAGGGAGCCGCCGGCGGTATAAAAAATGGAATGAAAACCTTCGACCTGTTTAAAGAATTGCGTATTGAGTTGGAAAGATATGCAAACGAAAAAATGAAGCAGGAAAGACTGGATGTGGAGATGGTAGAAAATGGGGTTGCCTATATCAAAGAACGGATGACGACCCTTTTAGGGATTACAGACTTTACGGCAACAGGCATATTAAAAGCAGCAGAACTGAAGTTGAAAGACATTGACAAGGACCAGCAGGAAGAGTACTTTAAGGTTGTACATGAGGCTGTAGACCTCTTCCTGAAAATAGCCGGTTATAAACGGTACGACAATCACAACCTCCTCATTGAAAACAAAGACCTGATCAGCCTTACCTTAAACCGTTATCACGATGGTAAGCTTGTCACCATGAATAAAGAGACTGTCAGGAAATACTATACCGCCGGTGGCGTAAAGGTTGACTTTAGTGTAGGCCTGTTTGGCAGCTCGCTGGTAAACAAAGACTTTATTACCAAAACAGAATGGTTTAACGATACAACTTATGTAAGGAGGGACAATGGAACAATAGATTCATCCCGCATCTCATCTATTGATTCCGTACAGCGGAAGAGGATACTGAACAAAGATGTAGGCAACTTTAACATAGGACCCGCTATCCTGACGCATATTTACTGGCGTAGCGGCACAGATGTGAATTTCAGTGCCACTGCAGGGATTGCCATTAATCAACAGGCGCTGCCCCGTTACCTGTTTGGCGGAAGCGTGATGTTTGGCCGTGACAGTCGCTGGGTATTCAGCAGTGGTGTTGCACTAGGGCCTGTAAAAGACCTGGACGGCGGCTATAAAACGGGTGATGTCATTGAATTGAATGAGCTGAGTACCATCCCTCTGAAAGACGTCTGGAAAAGCGCCTGGTTTTTATCCTTAACATTTAACATGGGAGGTTTTAACGTTGGTGGAAGATAAACTGAAAAACATGAATACTACACGGGATTCTGCCTGGTTCTCTGATCTGATCATCGTATTGCGTGGTATATGGATACTACTCATCTTTGATCTGGCGGCATTCTTTCTCTTTGTAAAGACAACACAGGGCGCTGATGTTATACTATGCATGATAGAAGACCTTGGTAATGCGCCTGTACAGCCGCTTACCTTCATTTTTCTGCAGGCAGCGATGTTGTTCTGGGCGATTTCTTCTGAACTGACATGCCGGTGGATGGTGTACCTGACCGACAACTCAGGTAAGTCATTGTCACGGGACAGGGTGGAGCAAAGAAAGAGCATCCAGCGGAGAGTGGCCAATGTTTCTCTTTTCTATCCTTTTATTGTTTTTGGTATTGCGATGCTTACTGTAGTGTTCAGTGGAAATGTTAAACTGAATAATGGAGAATACCGGGCTGTAGCAGGAATACTATTTACAAGCCTGGTATTAGTGGCAGGATTGTACGTGCTCTATATAAGCTCCATCTTGTCGTCCTGGTCTGAAAAACGACCATTTAGCTGGTTTGTTCCAACAGGGAATGAACTGGTCTGGAGCAAAAAGCTCTATGGTATCTATAGCGATGTGCGTATTAATATTTCAGAGAAGGTAGTGCGTGACGAACAACTTCCTGATAGGGAATTACCGACAGGTGTTGTACTTCCGGACGGTACGACACTGCCCGCTCCCCTTATTGAAGATGATGCAATTGTTCATCATACAACATTCACGCTTTTAAAAACAGATTTCGATAAAGATAGTAAGTTGAAGATCTGGTTATACCGGATACCCCGGCGTTTCTATCCTCATCTGCTGAATCAGCTATATCTTTCTACAGGTATAGCGGCCCTTATCATTATAATATTTCTTTGGCTGCCCGAGAACTGTTTTATGCATCTTGGAACGGCGGGAATTACTGCTACCGCATTTGCCTGCTGGCAGATAGTGGTGGTGTTTTTTAACTACCTCAATAGTATCAGACGCCGGTGGGCGCTGCCAATACCACTGGGATGGGTGTTGTTAGCGTTGTTTCTGATCTCGTCTTTTTATAATAATGATCACCCGGCCAGGAAGCTGTACAAGGTAAGAAAAGGCGAGCGGCAAACCATCGAAAGGCATTTCGGTGCATGGTTGCAGCACCTGAAAGATGATTCCTCAGGAACCTATAGATTGGAAGATGGAAAAACAATACCAGTTATTTTTGTCGCAGCGGAAGGCGGTGCACTCAGAACAGGCGCTTTTACTGCGCTGACACTGGCACAACTCCAGGAGGACATGCCATTCCTGACGAAGCATATCTATTGTTATAGCACTGTTTCCGGAGGCTCCGTCGGTGCTAACGTATTTAATTCGATGGTGATCAGTAAACGCATGTCTGGCGAGGCAGGCAGCCTGGTGCCTGCTATCAGGAACTTCTTCGAGCATGATCATCTTTCTGCGGTGATAGGAAAGATGTTTTTTGGAGAAGTGGTCAATTACTTCTGGCCGCATCATATCGAACAGTTTGACAGGGCGATAGCACTGGAGAGAAGCTGGGAGTATAGTGGTGGAGATACCAGTAAGGTGTGGAAGCCCCGGGTGAACCTGTTGGATAGTTCATTCGATTCGACTATTGGCGGTGATTTGCCGGCCCTCTTCATCAATACTACAGAGGTAGAAACTGGCCGGCAATGTATATGGAGTAATGTAGATGTCAGCGCTTTGCCTTTTGGCAGTCATCGTGACCTGTACAATGTAACTGGTCTCAATCTGCAATATAGCACTGCTATCAATCTCAGCAGCCGCTTCCCGCTGGTATCGCCCGGAGCGGCTCTCTGTTACAGGGACGGCAAAAGCAGTTGCAGGCAGTCGCACTATGTAGATGGAGGGTATTATGAGAATAAAGGAGCGGAAACCTTATTACAGGTGTTAAACGTATTGCCATTGAAAGACTCCTCGATAAAAGTATTTGTGGTCCAGTTTAATTTCGGCGACAGCACGGCAGTGGAACCGGCAGCGATAAGAAAATTCAGTGAGCTGAGTGAGATCATTGCAGGTCTTTATAACACCCGCGTAGCGCGTACAGCGCTTGGGCAGTATTTTCTTAAACAAAAGGTAGACAGCCTGCGGGCCAGAGCGGAATTCAGACCGGTCTTTTTTAACCTGAGCAGTGGCCAATGCCCCAACAACTGGGTCTTAAGTCAGGCAGCGGTCAGGGAGGTGGTAGGCCAGTTACCCGGAGTGATAGAAAAACAGCTCAACTTCTCTGGTTGGCGAATATTGAATGGAGATACATTAATAGAACAGATAAGCAGAAGGCCGTCTCAAAAATAAGACGGCTTTTCTCATAATGGAAAGTAACTACTAATAAGCAGGTCATTTAATTTCCCCGGTGCATCTGCATCTGCTGGCTATTGCCGTCAGACAGGTAGGAGAAACGGTTTTTGGCAAAGCGGCTGTATTTATCCTGGTACTTTTTATGCACGGCATCAGGTTGTTTAATACCATTCACTGTCATTTCAGTGGGAGACAGGGTCAGCATGTGCAGGTCATTCGCACTGGTAATGAGTTTATCACTTATAAGATCGGCGGTCAGGTCGGCCATCATCTTCCTGTCAGCCGCGGCCTGTGCACGGTCCTTTTCTGCCTGCACACGGTCTTTCGCGGCTTGTTCCCTGTCTTTGTCGGCCTGTATGCGATCCAATGCAGCTTGTGCACGGTCTTTATCCGCCTGTACGCGGTCCCGGTCCGCCTGCTGCCTGTCTGATTCTGCCTGCGTACGATCTTTCTCTGCCTGCAGGCGGTCTCTGTCGGCCTGTTCTCTGTTTTTGTCTGCCTCTATACGGTCCAGCCTTCCCTGTTCCCGGTCCTTCTCCGCCTGGATGCGATCCAGCCTTCCGCGATCCTTGTCCTTGTCAGCCTGAATGCGGTCCAGTCTTCCCCGTTCTCTGTCCTTGTCGGCCTGGATGCGGTCCAGCTTTGCCTGTTCCCTGTCTTTTTCCGCCTGAATGCGATCCAGTCTTGCCTGTTCCTTGTCCTTTTTCATCTGCTCCTGGATCTCGTTGATAATGGCCTTATAATCGCCCCATTTTTCCTCCGGTATGCTGACACCATCTACAGAGAAAAAGCTCATCTTGCCATCCGTAAATTCCAGCTGGTAGGTTTTATCACCTTTGTCAGTGATGACACGTTCCTTCCCGTTTTTCTGATCAGATGTCGTGTATTGGGAAGAGATCTGCTGTGCATTTATGGAAAGGGTCAATACGAGGAATGATGCAAGCAGTATGTTGCTTTTGAAGTAATGTGTGCTCATTTTCTGATGAATTTTAAGTTTGTAAATAATGCCTGGGATGTACAGGCAATAGACATCCTGTTACAGCTTTTGCTGTAAAAAAATTACATGGTTTGTAAACAAAGCCCGGGAATGAACGGGAAATAAAGATCCTGTCGCAGTAAGGGCTGCGAAAATTTTTTACGTCATATTGTTGTTTTTAGAATGGTAGTGGCAATACAATGCCATCCGTGCTATTGCACGGCTTTAAATGGTGAATGATTATTTAAATGGATTATTGTGTTGCCTGCCTTCTTTCTGCCTCGGCCCTCGCGCGGTCTTTATCAGCCTGTATGCGGTCGAGGTTTGCCTGCGCTCTGTCTTTTTCCGCTTGTACTCTGTCGTTATCAGCCTGTATACGGTCAAGGTTTGCCTGCATCCTGTCCTTCTCCGCCTGTATGCGGTCCAGCCTTCCCCGTTCTTTGTCCATGTCTGCCTGTGCACGGTTTCTTTCCGCCTGTATCCGGTCCCTGACAGCCTGCGCCCGGTCCTGATCTGCCTGCAGTCTGTCTTTTTGACCCTGTATATGAGCCAGTCTTGCCTCTTCTCTTTGCTCGTCCCGCAGCACTACCTCATTGGCACTTAGCGTGATCTCTCTGCCGTTTGCAGTGAGGTGGAGCTCAGAAGAGCTGCTGGGCAGCTGGCTGTTGCCGGGAGTATATTGCCTGCGGAAGGCAGACCAGTTTGCCCTTTGTGTATTGCCGGCTGTATACGCTGGCCTTATGCGCCTCCTTTCATCGCGGGGCATGGCGGCTTCTGTTTGTTCCGGCTGTATTTCATCTGCCAGCAGTTTTTCCACGTAATGTTCGTCTGCAGACTCCCTGCTTATTGTCGCATCACGTGTTATGACAGAAAGAGCGGCCGCTGCATTTTTTATCCGCTTGTTTTTTTGCAGCGTAACACCATCAGTTGGTTTTGCGGGTGCAACAGCTGCAATTGGCAATAAGGGCGACGGCATGGGAAGGACATAATTCCTGGCGGTGTGATGTATGCCGGCAAGATCCTGCTCCATACTGCGCAGCTGGGTAATGGCAGCGGTTGACAGGATAACTGTCAGCAACAGGATGCCTGCCATGAAGAATACTTTTTCACCTGTTCCCAGCGGCTGATATTTGTTGTTGATAATACGGCTCACCCTTTGCAGCAACTGGTTCTTCCTGCCCGGAAATGCCACAGCTGCATGATTGTACATAGCGTGTTCCTTGAAACTGATCAGCGCCTGTATAAATTCTTTCTTGTTACCGGTTTGTGCGAGGGCGATATCATCGCAACAATGTTCACGCTCATCCCGCAGCCGGCCGGACATCCATAAGAGACCGGGATTAAAGAAGTAAACAGTTTCGCAAAAGGTTTGCAGCAGGTTTACAATATAATCGTGCCGGCGTATATGGGCCAGTTCATGAAGTAGTACTGCCTCCACCTGTTCCACCGGCATACCGCTCAATAAACCCACCGGCATCAGTATCGCCGGCTTCAGATGTCCTATTACCATAGGTGCCTTTATACGGGCCGATTCCAGCAGGCGGATGCTTTTATTGATATGCAGCTTTCCACAAAGCAGCACAAGCCGTTCCTGCCAGCCGGCCGCCGCATAAACATATTGATGCCGTGCACGTTGCAGGTACATCAGTCCCTGCACCATCCTGATGGAACGGAAAGCGAAAAAGACAGCCCACACAAGTACCAGCCATGATGCGTGACTGGAAATATAAGCGGCGCATGCACCGGCAAACTGTTGTATGTTAATGGTATTGATATGCAGCAGTTGCGAAGCATGCTGCCCGAAAGTATCGCTTAGTGGTACAATACTTACCGATGGTCTGCTCATACCCAGGAAGAAGGTCCATATACAAGCCAGTATAAATAATACAAACTGGCTGAACAGTATATAATACCTCAATCGTGCAGGCGCCCTTTTGGTGAATTGCAGTAATATGGCCGTTGTAAGGGCCAGCAGCAATCCCTGCCAGAGGGAATGTATCAGCATCCAGCTGAAAGCCTGGAGAAACTGTTCGCCACCTGATTGTAAATTGAGGTAGGGGTGCATGGGTGTTGGAATTTAGTTACTTATCCATATTTTTCAACAACTCTTTGATCTTCTTTAATTCTTCCGGTGAGGTCTTGTCATTGCCCAGCAATGCCACCACCAGGTCGCTCGGTGAACCATTGTACATGGAGTCCATAAAACGGCTCAGCAGGGTGCCCTTCACCTTTTTCTCTTCCACGACAGCGCTGTACACATGTTTCATGCTGCTTTCGTCACGGTCCAGCATCCCTTTTTCCTTCATTACCTGCATCAGCTTTAAAGTACTGGTATAGATCACCGCCTCTTTCTGCTCATTCAATTTGTCGTGTACAAAACGTACAGTAGAGGGGCCATACTGCCAGAGTATCTGCAGTACGTCCATTTCAGTTTTCGTCGGCACCATCTCGGGAGATGTATCTTTCTTAAATAAGCTCATGATTCAAAGGTATGCATTAAAAACGTACGTTGCAATACCTGATATCTTTTTTTTAAAAAAAAGACCGTCCTGGAGTATCCGGGACGGTCTTATCCGCTATAGCCCTGGTTATCTGTTTACTTGTCGTTGTTACAGGCCGGGTACATCAAAATGTGTATAGGAGGTAAAGCCCAGGAACGTTTTGTCTGAAGTTACATACAGCGGGTCCTGCAGTTCCCGCAGGTATTTCAGGTTCGCTGTCTTGTAATAATTGTAAGCCACTTCGGTGCCCGGGAAAACGGTGCTGGAAGTAGAACAGGTGGTACAGGAAGTGGCCCCGTTGTAGGCAGCCTTCATATAATCGTAGCCTTTGCTGAGCAGGTTGGAATTGAATGTCCACAGGGAATTGTCGCCCTGTATACTTGCCAGCTCGGCCGCATATGCGAATGCTGTCAGTGAATACTGGAAATGCACACAGTCATTCCTGTCGCAATATTCAGGAATGGTGCCGTCAGACTTAATAATGACCGGCAGGTGCTGTGTAATGATATTATAACCATTCTGGTATACGGTAGTGCTGTTCAGGAAAATGCCGATGGCCATTTTAGCATAACCGGCAGAAGCATTCCAGTTGTTGTTGTACGCCGGTGTGTTGTTGATATAATTGTTCTTCACCAGGTTCAGGTAGTTATTGAACTGGTTGATGTCAGCGTCAGACCAGCCGGCCGACTGACCAAAGGCCTTGTAATAACGCATGATCTCAGCAGCGGCAACAAAACTGGGAGTGGTCCATGACGCTTCCAGCGATGGCTGATACTGGTTAGACCCCGACAGCACTGCATACTGTTTGAAAGTGTAAGACCAGCCGTTCAGGATGGCGATACACTGTTGTGCATACGTGGCATTACCTGTCTTTGCCCAGCGCAAGGCCAGTGCATAAGCCAGTATGGCGTCTTTCCTGATCTGGCTTTTTGACTCTGTGGTGGCCCCGTTGGAACCCACGGTCACGGTTTCCCAGAAGCGGGTAGGCAGCGCGTTGTTATTGACATAATCCAGTACTTTCTGGTAAGCGGCAGTACGTACAGGATCCGGCGTGGCGCCATTCACCTGTGAGGCGATCAGGTCCAGGCTTGCCTGTGTGTTCAGCACACCAGGATGTACGAACGTAACGATCTGTGGCGCGGCAGCAGCGGCTATCAGGCTGTTGCCGGCTACCCGCTTCATGCTGTTGGCGTCCTGTTTTTTGCACATCAGTAATAAGGTTGCCAAAGCAAACATAGTCATGCAAAGGAGGAGGGAATTGACGGTTTTCTTCATGTGTTTAAGAGGGATTTTTATCAGGCTATAGCGGAATGCCTTGTGGTTTGCAGAAGTATATAGCTGTTTACATGGAATGATAAGATAACTGTATGATATCAGGTATAAAAGATAATGGTTTGAAATGTTGCTGTATTACATTACCGGCTAAAGGAAAATAATGATGATCTGACAACGCTGCATGCATAATGATGCAGGTACACCCTTTAGCAGCACGCTAACGTGGAATAAAGCATTATTATTTCCTTAAAAATACGATTGCTTATAATATTTCAGATCTTTTTTATTGGTGTTGTAACAGGCAATTTGGTCTAGGCGGCAGCAATACCGGAAGCGGCGTGGATCATACGCCGGAATGAGACACTATTTTCATTTTTCCGGAAAAGGAAGGTTGCAGGAGAAGCATATTTTATAAACTTTTCTTGAATAACTGATAAAGAAGCAGATAGGGCGTATTTGAGCCAAATGTCGTAACTTGACCGGTACTTTGTTTAAAACCTGAAATCATGATGAACCTGGCACTGCTGCTCACCTACAACCACCGGCTTATAAGCACGGCCGCCATTCTGGATGTATTCGAATCGGTAAACAATATGTATGCTGTCAACCAGCAGGCCCCAATTTTCAATATACAGCTGGTACTGCCCGATCAGAAGGAAGTGGACATGTTACCTCATTACGGCCGTTATACCACGGTGGCATTAAAGGAGGCAGCGAAACCTGACATTGTACTGATCCCTGCTTTTATAGCGGGAGATGTGGATAATGCCATTGCCGCCAACAGCACCTTTATTCCCTGGCTACGGCAACAACACCACGCAGGAACGGAAATCGCCAGTTTTTGCACCGGTGCTTTCCTGCTGGCGGCTACAGGTCTGCTGGATGGTAAGCCTGCCACCACGCATATGAACGCCTGCCGCGCTTTTGCAGGTCATTTTCCTGATGTGTTGCTACAGCCCGACAGAGTGCTTACCTCTTCGTCAGGCATCTACACCAGCGGAGGGGCTACCAGCACCTTCCACCTGTTGTTGCACCTGGTAGAGAAATATTGTGGACAGGACATGGCCGTGAAGGCTGCGAAACTGTTTGCTATCGACATGGATCGTGAAACACAATCCTACTTCGGTATGTTCCTGCCGGAAAAGAAACATACAGACCCGCTGATCTCTGAAGTACAGCAACGCATGGAATCCTGTTTCCAGGAGGCCCGCAACGTGGAATCGTTCATGGAAAATATTCCTGCCAGCCGCCGCAACTTCGTACGCCGTTTCAAACAGGCTACAGGCATCACCCCCATAGAATACCTGCAGAAGACCCGTATCGAAGCGGCTAAAAAGATGCTGGAACAGACCAGTAACAGCATCCTCACGGTAATGCTCGACTGTGGTTACAACGATATCAAGGCCTTCCGTAAAGTATTCAGAAAGGAAGTAGGGCTGACCCCCACAGAATACAGGCTGAAATTTGCAGGCAGCCGCAATGCGAATACCTCGCTGGCGCTTGAAATGTGATCTTTTTGTGTATCTTGACAACATTTCGCGGAGGGAAACGGGAATATACTTTATCAACCAATGGTAATGATTCAGGCATTACCAGCAATCCCGTGTTTATATATGTCTGCTCAGGAAACAGTTTTAAAGAAAGTGATCAGGCCCATACATCTCTGGGCCATCGGCGTCGGATTAGTGATCTCCGGTGAATATTTCGGATGGAATTATGGCTGGGGCGTAGCCGGTACCATCGGCTTCCTTGTGGCCACGCTCGTCATCACGCTGCTGTACATTACTTTCATTTTCAGTTTTACAGAACTGACCACTTCCATTCCACAGGCAGGCGGTCCCTTTACTTATTCGCACCGGGCAATGGGGCCTTTCGGCGGACTGATAGCAGGATATGCCACTGCTGTAGAATTCCTCCTGGCCACACCGGCTATTGCTTTTGCCCTGGGCAATTACCTGCATTTCCTGCATCCTGCATTGCCCGTACTGGGAACGGGTATCGTTTTTTATGTGCTGCTGACGGGCATCAATCTGCTGGGTATTAAAGAATCAGCCCTTTTCTCACTGGTTATCACCTTACTGGCAGTAGCCGAATTGCTGATATATATGGGCATTGTAGGGCCATCCTTCAAAGCGGCCAATTTTATGCACAATGCAATGCCTGCAGGTTGGCTCGGCGTATTTGCCGCCCTTCCCTTTGCTATCTGGCTGTATGTCTGTATCGAGGGTATTGCCATGGTAGCAGAGGAGGTGAAGGATCCTTCCCGTAATATCCCAAAGGGATATATCTCTGCTATGCTCACGCTGGCATTACTGGCGGTAGGCGTGATGGTGTTAACAGGAGGCATCACCGACTGGAAATCATTATCAGCCATTGACTATCCCTTACCGGAAGCCATCGGCGTTGTACTGGGTAAGCAGAGCGGCATTACGAAGATCTTTGCGGGGATTGGTCTCTTCGGATTGATCGCTTCTTTCAATGGCATCATTATCAGTTATTCCCGCCAGCTGTTTGCGCTGGCCCGCAGCGGTTATCTGCCAGGTGTACTGGCTGTACTGAGCCCTAAAAGACAGGTGCCTTATATCGCCCTCATAGCCGGCGGATTGCTGGGCGTGCTGGCACTGTACCTGGGTAAAACAGATCAGCTGGTGATCCTCTCTGTAATGGGCGCTGTGGTGATGTACATCCTCAGCATGATCAGCCTGTTCATACTGAGAAAGAAAGAACCGGAACTGGAACGTCCTTTTAAAGCGCCGTTCTATCCCTGGTTCCCTGCTATTGCACTCGCATTGTCGGTGGTATCATTGGTTGCGATCATCTACTACAATCAATTGCTGGCGCTCCTGTTCTTTTCAGGATTGATCATTGCAGTGGTTATATTCATAGCAATGGGCAAACACCGCACACCGGTGGTTCCTGTTGCCCAACAAGAAATGGTGCTCTGACAAATACGATTCACAAAAAAAACGTAAAACAAAAAACGCAAACCATAAAACGCAAGCCACAAAACGCAATAGGACTCCGTCAGGAGTCCCTGTGTTTGTAGCCCGGGGTGGCAACCCCGGGTGGCGTATCGTAACACGGGTGGCAACCCCGGGTGGCGTATCGTAACACGGGCAACCCCGGGGAAGCCGCGTACATCATCAATATTTTTACAACAACATTCATGTCATATCAGCATACCATACAACACAAAACATACACCTTCGGCAATCTTCGTACGCTGCTGGCAAAAGCGACGCCCTTCCGCTCAGGCGATGCCCTGGCCGGGCTGGCGGCCGACAGCTATGAAGAACGTGTTGCGGCGCAGATGGTGCTGGCAGATGTACCTTTAAAAACATTCCTGCAGGAAGCGATCGTTCCTTACGAAAAAGATGAGATCACCCGCCTGATCATTGATACACATGACCAGGCTGCTTTCGCACCTGTGAGTCATTTCACCGTAGGGGAGTTGCGCGACTGGCTCCTGAGCGATGAAGCGGATACAGCGGCGCTGCAACGTTTATCGCCCGGGCTTACACCCGAGATGGTAGCCGCGGTATCAAAGCTGATGCGTAACCAGGACCTCATCAGTGTGGCGCAGAAATGTGAAGTAGTGACCCGCTTTCGTAATACCATCGGTTTAAAAGGACACCTGTCAGTACGCCTGCAACCTAATCATAACACAGACGATCCCAAAGGCATTGCCGCCAGTATCATAGATGGTTTGCTGTACGGCAGCGGCGATGCGGTGATCGGTATCAATCCCGCTACGGATAGTCCGCAGGCAGTCGTGCAATTATTGCACATGTTGGACCAGTTGCGTACACAGTTCGATATTCCCACGCAGTCCTGCATTTTATGCCATGTTACTACAGCCATGGAGATCATTCACCGTGCGCCGGTCGACCTGGTATTTCAGTCTATCGGTGGTACAGAAAAGACCAACAACAGTTTCGGTATTCACCTGGGCTTGCTGGAAGAAGCGCATCAGGCAGCGCTGTCATTACAGCGGGGAACTATTGGTAACAACGTGATGTACTTCGAGACGGGGCAGGGAAGTGCTTTGTCTGCCAACGCACATGAAGGTGTGGACCAGCAGACATGCGAGGTGCGGTCTTATGCAGTGGCCCGTAAGTTTTCTCCTTTACTGGTGAACACTGTTGTAGGCTTCATTGGCCCCGAATACCTGTTCGATGGTAAACAGATCATCCGTGCAGCCCTGGAAGATCATTGCTGCGGTAAACTGTTGGGATTACCGATGGGAGTGGATATCTGTTATACAAATCATGCAGAGGCCGACCAGGATGATATGGATAACCTGCTTACATTATTAGGTGTGGCAGGCTGCAATTTTATCATGGGCGTACCGGGGGCTGATGATATCATGCTGAATTATCAATCCACCTCCTTTCACGACGCGCTGTATGCCCGCAAGGTACTCGGCCTGAAGGCCGCGCCTGAATTTGAAGCCTGGCTGCAAAGGCAGGGCATTGTCAATCATAAAGGCCAGTTGCAGCAGGTAGGGAAGATGCATCAGCTGCTGGGTTATAATGCAGGGTGAACATCGTAAGCAGTTATACGATAATGCATCGCGGAACGCCTGACGCAATCAGCTGTTCATGCTGCATCGGTAATTATGCTATAGTCCATAATGAAAAGCAGCAGTTAAGTGTGCATGCCACATAAGTACGATCAATCGTTATGGCATGATCCATAATGAAAGCTATCAGTAATTAAGCGATCATGCGGCATAGCTAAGCATCAGCGATTAGGTTGCACCGCCATAAGGAAATGCAGGCAGTATATTTTATTAATATCCATCACAAGAGATGAGCAAGGAATTACAGCACAGCAACCAGGTACAGGAAGATCCCTGGTCTTCATTAAGGGCTTTTACAACAGCGCGTATTGCGCTGGGAAGAACAGGTACTGCTATCCCCTTGAGGGAAGTATTATCTTTCAGGCTGGCGCATGCACATGCCCGGGATGCCGTTTACTCAAAGCTGGATATAACGCTGTTAATGGAACAGCTGCAACCTTTTCATACAGGTACATTGTTGCTGCACAGCAGTGCGGCCGACAGGCAGGAATACCTGCAACGTCCTGATAAAGGCAGGAGACTGGATACAGAGAGTGTTAACACCCTGCACACATTGCCGGCTGCCTTATTGCAGAAAGACGTAGCCATCATTATCGCAGATGGCCTCTCCGCAACGGCGATGAATATACATACCTTACCGTTATTGACGCAATTGTTACCTATGCTGAAAGCAGCAGGTATATCCACAGGACCTGTTTGCCTGGTGGAGCAGGGAAGGGTGGCCATCGGCGATGAGATCGGGACCCTGTTGCAAGCGAAAATGACGCTGGTACTGATCGGA
Organism: Chitinophaga filiformis; assembly: GCF_023100805.1. Taxonomy (NCBI): domain Bacteria; kingdom Pseudomonadati; phylum Bacteroidota; class Chitinophagia; order Chitinophagales; family Chitinophagaceae; genus Chitinophaga; species Chitinophaga filiformis. The sequence goes on along the minus strand of NZ_CP095855.1, from coordinate 6,686,987 downwards.
GAAAGGCCCGGGCTCAGTGCGGCCGACAGTATGGGCGCTTATTTTACTTTTAACCCGAAGGTGGGCAATACAGATGAATCAAGGAACTGCATCTCTAACATCCGCCGGGAGGGACTACAATATGACACTGCAGCAGGAAAGATCTGCTATCTGCTGCAGGAGGCCGTCAGACTGCAATTGTCGGGAGTAGGCCTGAAAGATAATTATGAAGCAGCAGGTCGTCTGAATACTTAACAGGATCTATCATTGCATTATTTCAGCGTTGCACCATCTTTTCAGGGGTGCTTGCTTTTCACAGTCGCTGCTGAAATTTCCCTTCGATTATTTAAAAAAAATAATACTTTGTGCGGCATTCAAATTGATGATGACGCAAGACGGATACCATATCTCTGCTGAAGAAGCTACTGAGGCCCTCCGTAGCCGTAATGCCGGTGTCTTCCAGAAAATTTACACAGCATACAGTGAGGAATTGTTCCTGTTAGCTTATCGCTGGGTCAGGGATAATGACCTGGCGAAAGAAGTCGTGCAAAGCCTGTTTGCACACCTCTGGGAAAAGGGACAACAGATCGAGATCACCGGGAATGTGCGTCACTACCTATATCGTTCAATAACCAACAGGAGCATCAACGAGTTAAAACGGCGTTCGAGAAATGTCAGCGAAGAAGTCCTGCAATGGCAGGCCGACGATGCGTCATTGCATGATATCACAGACCATTTACTGTTACAGAAAGAGATCGTACGTCTCTCACAGGGCCTGGCGCCGCGCTGCCGGGAAATCTTCCTGCTCAGCCGCTTCGAGGGAATGGAGCCCGCCGAAATAGCAGAACGGCTGGGGATCACGCTCAACACGGTCTATTTTCAGCTGGCAGTAGCTCTGAAATATCTTCGCAATCACTTATTGGACGGAAAAAAATTGCAGTAGCATCAAAGTATAGGGGTGCTGAATTGTCGTAATACTATAAAGCAATGAACAACAACGACATAACCGGGTTCATCATAGATTGTCTGACGGACCCCGGTAACAGGGACAAACAGGCTGCATTGAACAAATGGCTGCAGGACTCGGAAGAGAACCGCCGCTTGTATGCAGAAATGAAGCAGCTTTGGCAGGCTGCCGCAGGTGTCCCTCCTGTGCCCTTTAATGTAGCTGAAGGGTGGCAGGAGCTGTCGCAGCACATGGCGCCGGTCGCCAGGGTAAAGCGCATGTTCCCCCGGAAGATCGTTGCCGCGGCTGTTGTCCTGTTGTTCCTGGCCGCAGGCGGCTGGTGGTGGCAAAATACCCGCAATGCCTGGATCACTTATACCACGCCGACTTCCAATATAGACAGTATCACCCTCCCTGATGGCTCTACTATACACATGAAAGCAGGTACCTCCATGGCTTACAGGAAGTTATTCAAACAACGCGAGGTGAAGCTACTACAGGGAGAAGCCTATTTCGATGTAGTGAAAGATCCGCAGCGGCAGTTCCTTGTCGTAGCAGATAGATCAACCGTAAAAGTGCTGGGAACAGCCTTCAACCTGCGCATAGACAGCACCTTCACAGAAGTGATCGTCTTTGAAGGCAGCATCAGCCTGCAAAGCGGGGGAAAGAAGCTGGTATTGAACAGTGGCAGCGGCAACCTGGCAACTGTAGGCCGGAATGATGATGAAATAAAACATCCGACAGGTAACTATAGCAATCAATGCGCCTGGGCCACCAATGAACTGGTATTTGAGAATGAAGAAGCAGCAAATGTGGCGCGCGTATTAGCCGCCCACTACCATATTCCGGAAATAAAAGTTGTTGAAAATTTACGGCATAAACGAATTACCTTACGCCTGCATAATACACCCCAGGACGAAGCCTTGGCAATATTTTCGGCCGTTCTGGATCAATAACTGAGCTCCATTACCCTTATGAAGGTCCTGGCCACTTTGGGTATTTTAACCCTCTTATTGTGCGCGGTGCTGACCGGTACGGCACAACAGTCTCCACTACTGCAGCAGCATCTGGATATCCGGGTGAAGAAGATGCCTGTTCCTGCCTTCCTGAAATGGTTAGGTGAACAGACCGGTGTTTCCTTTGCCTATCCTAATGAGATCATCAACGGACGTACACCCGTTACCATGAACGAAACGCAGATCTCCATACAGGCCGCCCTGGAAACCGTTTTCCCGCCCGCTCAGTATGAGATCCGCACTATCGGCCATCAGATCATTATCCGGTTTCATAAAGTAATTGCAGCTGTCCCCGATACGATGGCAACCACCCGTATCATGCAAATGAACCCCGTCGTGGTAACGGCCCTCGGTATTAACAGGGAACAATACTCACTGGGATATGCACATGCAGAAATAAAAGGCAGGGAGCTGACCAGTGTCCGGGATGTGCATCCTATGAGTACACTTAGCGGAAAGATCGCAGGACTGGATGTCAGCCCGGTGAACAGCGGAGCGGCAGGGTCCACGAAACTGACCCTGCGGGGAATGCGCCTGCTGGGTGGGAATAATCAGCCGCTGCTTGTCATAGACGGTATCCCCGTGAACAATACCTCTCCCGGTCAGGCGGAAAAGTATGGAGGGTATGATCTGGGTGATGGTACCGTCATTATCAACCCGGATGATGTGGAGACACTTTCCGTGCTCAAAGGAGGGGCTTCCGCGGCCTTATATGGCAGCCGGGCTACAAACGGGGTCATATTGATCACAACAAAGAAAGGCGCCCGTAAAGGGCTGGAAATAGAGTTTATGTCGAATACCGTGCTGGAAAGATTCAATAGTCAGTATGACTTCCAGGACGCCTATGGCAGCGGCCGTGAAGGTCAGTTGCCCGCAGACGCAGCCGCAGCCCGCTGGGATGCGCAATATAGCTGGGGACCTAAAATGAACGCCGATAGCATGGTATGGCTCTGGAATGGCACGAAGGCGCCTTATGTGAAAGCGCGGAACCCTGTCACAAAGTTCTTCCGCCAGGGATTTACCCTCATCAATACACTGGCCCTGTCCACAGGAAATGAAAGGACGCAGCTGCGGGCATCATATACCAATACACGCAACAACGATATCATGCCCACCAGCAGCTTGCAAAGGCATCACTTCTCCGCCCGGGTTACGACCCGCCTCACGCGGCACCTGGAGCTGGATACCCGCCTGGCATGGCTGGACGAGGAAGTGCTGAACCGGCCTGCCTTGTCCGACAATCCCAATAACGTGGGCTATGTATTAAGCGGGATTGCGCCCAATATTGACCTCAACTGGCTGAAGCATTACAAAGATCCTGTAACGGGCGACTATATCAACTGGAATAACAACACCTACCAGGTCAATCCCTACTGGGCCATCTATGAGCAACCCAACAACAGCGACCAGGATCGTTTCAATGGCTTCATCCGCCTGAAATATAAACTCTGCCCCGGGTTCTCCCTGCACATACGTTCGGGCGCCGACTATTCTGCGTTTTTCTTCAATGAGCTGATGAACTACTCCACGCCTGTGAACCCAATGGGCGCTATGTTCCTCAAGGACAGAAGACTGTGGGAGATCAACAGCGACCTGCTGCTGACCTATACCCGCCAGCTGAATAAGTTCAGGTTCACGCTGAATGTAGGGACCACCCGCATGGATTACAAGGAAACCATCCGTAATACTACCGGCCGTGAAATGAATATCCGCGACGAAAGAGGCATCGACAATTTCGCGACCCGTATACGGCATGAAATGATCCTCCGGAAAAGGATCAACGCGGTATATGCCTCCCTGGATGTCGATTACAGGCGGCTTCTGTTCCTTTCACTGACAGGACGGAAGGATTGGTCGTCTACCCTGCCGCACAATCACAATGCTTACTTTTATCCTTCTGCATCAGCTGCATTCCAGTTCTCAGAGCTGATTAAGAACAAGCGTATCCTGTCCTCCGGTAAACTCCGTTTATCCGTAGCACAAACAGGTACGGACGCTGTGCAGCCTTATCTATTACGGCTCACCTATGGCTACAATCCCGACATTCCGCTCGTGAAGGGATATTCCATTGGTGGTGTGGCGGTAGATAATGTGCCTTTCGCCGACCTCCGGCCGGGCGTTAACTACGCCTATGAAGCAGGCGCCGACCTGACCTTCTTCGATAACCGTTTACACCTTGACGCCACCTGGTATCATTCCCGGACGAAAGACCAGGTGCTCAATGCACCCGTTTCCACCACCAGCGGATATACCAGCGCCGTGATCAATTCCGGCAATATCCGCAATGAAGGCGTTGAAATAGCCTTGGGCGGCATGCCGGTGCTGCGCAGGCATTTCAGCTGGGAAGCAGGGCTGATCTTCTCCCGCAACATGAACAGGATACAGTCGCTCAACTCGCTGGTATCGCCTTATTACCCGGTAGCAGTGGCCCGCTGGGGAAATGTTTCTGTTGTGGCAAAGAAAGATGCGGAATACGGTATGCTCACCGGCAGGCATTTCCTGCGCGACTTCAAGGGGCGCCTGGTACTGGACGGGAATAATCTGCCGAAATATACCAGCACAGACAGTCGCCTGGGAAGTAATCAATATGCCTGGACAGGCAGCATTACCAACCGCTTCTCCTACAAACGCCTGGCTTTGACAGTGCTGGTGGACATAAAATATGGCGGCAATATTTTCTCTATGACCAACCTGCTGGCCTATTCAAACGGCAACCAGAAAGGAACGCTGGCAGGAAGGGAAGAATGGGCGCGTTCCGAACAGGAAAGGATCCATGCAGGAAAAACACCGGAGCAGTGGACGGCTACCGGCGGATTGCCTGTTAAAGGTATTCAGGCGGCCACGGGCAATGAAGTAATGGCCTATGTAAATCCGCAGGCCTACTGGAAAAGGCTGGGAGAGAGCATTCCCGAGGCGTTTATTTACGATGCTACTTTCGTAAAGCTCAGGGAACTGCATCTTGATTACGATCTGCCCGTCTCCGGCAGGGTATTCCGGGAGGCCACCATTTCCCTTGTCGCGCGCAATCCATTCACCCTTTACAAAGCGGTGCCTAATATCGATCCTGAATCAAGTTACAACAACACAACGGCACAGGGCCTGGAATACGGCTCCCTGCCAACGCGAAAATCATACGGTCTTAAACTTTCCCTCAGGTTTTAAGTGATGCTTATGAAAAGACACAGATGGAACATACTCCTGATCTTATTACTATCATCCTGCACCGCAGGATTTGATGAGATCAATACAGATCCCAAGACGAAAGAGCGTATTCCTCCGGGCGAGCAGCTTACGGCTGCCGCTTATTTCATGGATGGAGGACGTGAAATGGGATATCCTAATCTTTACATCTTTCAACCCATGGTGCAATACCTGACAGGAGCGGAAGATATGAGCAAGGGAGGGAAATATATCCGGGATGAATTTTATAACAACTGCATGTGGGAGAACCTGTATGGTAAGAGCCTGAAGCAGCTGGTAGACTTGCTGGAAAATCATAAGAACGATACCGCCCTTGCCAATTACCTGGCGGCCGCGCGTATATTGCGGGTGTACGTGTTTTCACTGCTGACAGATACCTATGGCGATATTCCTTATTCACAGGCCGGCCTGGCCTATTACAACAAGGTCTACACACCGCAGTACGATAAACAATCAGACATCTACGCCGACTTTTTCAAAGAGCTGGCAGAGGCCACTGTGCAGTTCGATCCTATGAAAGAGGGCATCTCAAATGATATTGTCTATGGCGGCGACCTGGAAAAGTGGAAACGGCTGGCAGGCTCTCTGCGATTGCGCCTGGCCATGCGGCTGACAAAAGTGAACGCCATTACTGCCCGGCAGCAGGTAACAGCGGCATTGGCCGCCGGTGTGATGCGGGGCCCGGAAGATAATTTCCGCATGCTGCACGATAATTATGCTTATCCCGACCTGCGGGGCAACGGTTATGCACAGGCACTGCTGGAAGATAACGTCCGTCAGTGGGTAAGGGGCAGCAGCACCTTTGTAGAATTCCTGAAGGCAGAAAGAGACCCGCGTTTACCTACCTTTTTCGAGAATAAGGACGCTAAAGGAAACAACATCGCCGCTATTACCAATTACCTGTCCATGGCGCCGGGACTGTACTATTGGGATGACCAGGAAGATTACGTGAGCCCTGAAGGCGTGGTAATACCTGCTGCGGATAAATACTGCGTATTGAACCAACCCTTCTATCAGTTGCAGGCTCCATTCCTGCATATGGGATATGCGGAAGTGGCCTTCCTGGAGGCGGAGGCAGCCGCCCGGGGCTGGATCCCTGACGACGCCAATACCTGGTATCAGACAGGCATCCGGGCAGCCATAGATCAGCTGAAACTATACCCTGAAATAGGATATATCCCGGACGATACAGCAACGGCATTTGTCCGTGCACACAGGCTGACACCCGGAAAGGAGATAGAACAGATCAATATGCAGAAATGGGTGGCGCTATTTCCCAATGGATTTGAAGCGTATGCCAACCAGCGCCGCAGTGGCTTCCCGGTACTGAAGCCGATTACCGACATGGGCAATGAATCGCAGACAGACGGCATTCCGCCCAGGCGTTTGTTTTATCCCGCCACAGAGGCATTCAGCAATACGGTCCACTACCAGGAGGCGCTGGACAGGATGGGAGGAACGGACGACTGGTTACAGCATGTATGGTGGGACTATTGAGAAGCATCACATCGTCTCGGTCTCTTCGGGATGTTTTGGTTTATACCAGGCATAATAGTATGCCAGTATCAGTACGCCCGTTAAGAATGGTATCAGTGCCAAATGCTTATAAGTGATTCCGCCGGTAATGATCTCCGCATCAAAATGCAGGAATTCGCTGATCATCCAGTACGAGTTAGCAGTGATCCACACGGCAATAGCCAGGTTGTGACATAACTCGGATACGAACTGCCGTGTACGGTAAGCAATAACAATTGCGATTATCAACGTCGGGAAGATCATCGCAATGCCCAATGGCTTCCAGATCAGGCACCAGCCTATGTCTTTCAGCAGCCAGAAAACGATATGCAGATTCTCCATTTTCCGGTATTTCAACGGGATACTGTAAACAGGTGTGGTTTCGGGCATGTTTGGTCTTAATTGTGCCGGCAAAAATATAAAATCTGGCTTCAATTGGTATAACTCTTGTATTAAACAATGCATACCAAAATGAACGAGTTATGAAAAAAGCAATGATAGCCGCTTCTATTGTCGGCGCAGCAGCAGCCGGAGTGATCTTATATCTGACCCGTAAAAATGGAGGTGTGAAAGGTCTCCTGAATAAGGCCGAATCTGCAGCGGACGACGCCCGCCGAATGGCAAACCGCCATCTGCGCAAATCACAACAGAAAATTAATACAATGGTCAATGAGACCATGGCTTAACGAATACAGGCATTTTACCGGGGTGGCAGGCATTGTTCCCATAAATGCCCCGGTAGGATGCCTGTTTATAAGTCCAGCCCAGGTCCGGGTTACACCCGGCGCAAAAGCCGGCATATCGCCATTAATGTAGTGCTGTTATATTGTAATGCGTTGCCTTTAACCGGGCGCCCTGCACTTAGCGTTGCCGGATATAATACTATAAGTCCTAATAAGCCATATTAGCAATGTATTACCTCTTAATGGAATCATTTGCTGCAGTCAGCCCGTCTTTGGCGGGCTGATTGTTTATATACCCCGTGAGCCTCTGCATACCCGGTTTTTTGCCCATAGATGTCGTGTAACGTCTGGTATGCGTCTGGTATACGTCTGGTATACGTCTGGTGTAAGGCTGCAGCCACCACCTGCAAGCCCGGGTCTTCCATAGATATCGTGTATACGACTGCGGTATACCTGTCTATCCCCGCTGAAAGAACTGCCATTCGGCTTACCTTGCCCTGGAAATTAAGACAAACCCGAAAACCCATAAACCAACCGTTCTACACATTGCTGATAATCACCTGTTTATAAAGAATAATACATTAAATTAAATTAACATTGAATAAAAAATTGTAATGTGGACAATAAATAATTTACATTTGTTTTATTGTTAATATTAAGGGACTCCCACCCGTTGACCGATGAAGCACCACCCTGTACCCGTCCTACGACTGGCAGTATTTTCACTGTTATTGTTCTTTCTGTGGCCTGTTTACGCTAACGCCACAAATTCCACAACCGGTCTTCCAAAAGACACGGCAAAAGAAGGCCTTGTAGATCATGCAATCAGCGTGTTCAATAAGATCAAGGAAAAGAACAAGTTTATCAATTTCCTGACTAACGAATCGCTGGGTACACTGCCTGTGGGACTTGTCCGTGAAATAAACGGCAAGGTCTACGTCATTGCCATTGACAGTATTCGTATGACGCCGCAGGGCGCCTACCTGAGCGCTTATTTTCGTTTCAATGTCCCTGGTACCAGCCGCGAGCTGATATTCGGCGGCAAGGATATCGCCTTTACGCCGGGAGGTGTCGGAGTAGGTAACTCCACCAAACTGTTGCTGCTGAACGACCAGCGTGTTAACTTTAACGAGCACGTAGAGCTTAACTTTCCCGGAGACGGCAGCAACTTCGTAGAATGGGACTGTAATGGCTTTAAATCGGCCAACCTGAGTGGTGTATTTGAGTTTGATAAAGGATGGATAGAACCGGACGATCCGGGTAAAGAGATCGTACAGGCAGTCCTGTCCATCAATTCAGCGAAAGATCTCAGCAACATCATCGCTGATATCAATATTCCTCCGTTCCGTATCAAAGGCCTCAAAGACTTCAACTTTAAGGTAAAGCACGCCGTCATCGATATGAGTGACCTGGCCAATCCTTCCGGCCTGGATGTCACTGCCGATATGCTGGAAGATCCTTCCAGTCCGCTGTTGTGGCGCGGGTTCTACCTCCAGGAGCTGGAAGTAGGATTACCGGAGCAGGTGGCTTCCGCTAAAGGACGGCCTAAAGTGACCGTGTCCAACTTCATTATAGACGATCAGGGGGTGAGCGGTAGCCTGGAAGCTGAAAACATTGTAAAGCTGGGCGATGCCAGCGCAGGTGGCTGGCCAATGTCTATCGACAAAGTAGGACTGAGTTTCAGCAAGAACAAGCTCAATGGCGGCTCCCTGGGTGGGGAAATGAGAATAGGCTTCCTGGGCGACGATCCGCTGGCATACGATGCCGCAGTGAGTATGCGTGGCAACGATACGTACTATTCATTCGCACTCGCCACCACAAAAGATAAAACATATTCCTTCTTTGCAGGTAAAATTACCCTGAACAAGGACTGTCGCATAGAAGTCACCAAAACGGCTAAGGACTTCATTCCGAAAGCAACACTGACCGGTAAGGTAGAGCTTAATAAGAGTGTGCTGAATATTAAGGACATCTCTTTCGAAGACCTGACCCTTTCTACACAGAAACCTTATGTACATAGCGGTACATTCGAAATAGCCACAGCCGGCGATGCGAAAATGAGTGGTTTCCCCATCGCTTTCGACGAGCTGAGTTTAGGTATCTCCGAAGGAAAAGTAGCAGTAGGCGCTACCGTGATGCTGAACTTTATGGGCTCGGGCGATAAGGGCTTCAGTGGCAGCACTTCATTTACCATCACTGCAGCACAGGAAGAGATCAAACAGACCGTGATGGTCGATAACCAGCCTGTAGAAAAAGTGGACACACGCTGGAAACTGGACAAAGTAACGATCAGCGATATTGATCTGAATGTGAAAGTAATGGCCTTCCAGATGCATGGTATCATTTCGCTGTTCGATAACCATCCTGTATACGGGAACGGCTTCAGGGGGAAACTTGATTTCGCCCTGCCGGGACCTATTCCCAAAGCCTCTGCAACAGCTTATTTTGGTTCCAAAGATGATTTCCGTTACTGGCATGTGGATGCTTATATAGGCGTCAGGGTGCCGATACCACCAATGTTACAGATCACAGGTATGATGGGTGGTATGTCTTATCATATGGAGCGCCCTTCAGACTTTGATCCTTACGATTCAAGGAATGCTATAGATGAAAAAGGTGGCCTGAAAGACGTGAACGAGATCTTTAAATATGTACCATCAAAAGATGCGGGACTTGGTTTCATGGGTGGTGTGACATTGGCGCTTTCAACGGATGTCGTGATCAATGCCAACCTGGCGCTGGAAGTACAGTTCGGTACGAACGGAGGTTTCCGTTATGCACAGTTTGACGGTGCCGGGTATGTCATGCACCAGGTTGTAAAAGCGAAGAGCAAGAACGAAGCGAAAGAAGATGAATCGGCCCCGGTATGGGTACAGTTTAAGATGCGGTTTGACAACGTGAACAGTTCATTTGACGCCAGCATAAAAACCTATGTCAACATTGCCGGTATCGTGAAAGGTGCGCATGAACGCGGACTGGTAGGCGAATCGGTATTGCATGTAGGCAAGGATGACTGGTACCTCTATATAGGCCGTCCTTCGCAGATGAACGCGCTCTCCATTGCAGGAGTAGCGGAAGTGAGCAGCTACTTTATGATGGGGTCAAAAGTGGAAGATATGCCACCGGTGCCTGTGGAAGTAAGCGAAGTGTTTGATAATGTCAATACCAATTTCATGGCCATGGAAAACACCATGAGCACCGGTAAAGGGTTTGGCTTTGGTGCACACTTCAAGGCAGGCTTCTCATTTGATTATGGTATATATGGTGAATTTGCAATAGGTGCAGGCGCCGATATCCTGCTGCGTAACTACGGAGAGGCAAGATGTAAGGGCAGCAACAGCATTATCGGTTTTAACGGATGGTATGCATCCGGACAGGCATACGCTTATCTCAAAGGGAACGTGGGCATCCGTGTGAAAGTACTGGGAAAGAAGCGCTCATTTGATATTGCTAAGTTATCCGCAGCCATATTGGTACAGGCGAAATTACCTAATCCATCCTGGTTCAGGGGTATGGCGGGTGTGAAATATTCTGTGCTTGGTGGTTTGGTGAAAGGAACTGCAAATATTAAAGTAGAACTGGGTTCTCAATGTGAAATAGTGGGTGCGAAAGAGATAAACGTAGAAGTGATCAGCGACATCAAACCTGACGACCAGGGCAACGATGTCAGTGTCTTCTCTTCTCCGCAGGTAGCCTTCAACCTGGCGATCGAGAAACCTTTCTCTATGATGAATGAACTTGACCAGGTAGCTACTTACCGTGTGAAACTGGATGAAGTAACACTGATGAACGATAAGACGCCTATCACAGGAGCAATTGTTGTAAATCCTGATGGTATGTCGGCAACCCTCAATCAGCGCGACATCCTGCCTGGATTAACCAAACTGACGGCCGGGGCTAAAGTCCATTTTGAGAAACAGAACGGCGCCAGCTGGGATGCGTTGAAGAGCGACGGCAGGAACATCGACTATGAAACAAAATCCAGCACATTCACTACCGGCGAAGAGCCTAAGACCATCAGCTGGGAAAACGTAGTATATGCTTATCCTGTAAGGAACCAGTACAACTTCTTCCCGGGTGAATACAATAAAGGATATCTCAAACTGAAATACGGTCAGCCGAAGCTGTTCCGGAAAACAGACGACAAAGGCGAGAGCTACAGCATTACAGCGGCCTTCACTTCCGCACAGAAACAGGTAGCCACTACGAGCGTATCTTATGATGAAGCTGCAGCACAGGTAAACTTTGATATCCCTGCTGACCTGTCAAAGGAAACGATCTATACCTATAATATTGTCCGTTCTTCCCTGTCGCTGGAAAACGCGGCCAACAACGTAACGAAGAACGCCAAGACCACAGTAGGAGAAGACGGCGATAGCACCACTCTTACACAGACCGCCCTGAAAGGCAATGCTAATTCTGAAGCAGATAAAGAGGTCATCTCATACAATTTCCGCACCAGCAGGTACGGCACCTTTGCTGAGAAGATGAATAATGTTACCGGTTCTAAAGATCTCTTTGATATCGCTATCGGTTATGTAACTGTGATCGGTACCAGCTTTAATACCCAGGAAACATTTGACAGGTTTGATGTAAGTGGCGATGCGACATTCTCTACCAAACCGCTCATACTGCTGAAAGCGGGTACCAACAATGAATGGCTGCAGAACCAGGTAATGCCATTGCTCTATAATGGTTATCCGTTTGCACCATCCATGACCCTTGCCCGCGATGTAACTACTACCGGAGGTTTACCACCACTGGAAGCGGTACGCCTGTACAACAACGATAATAACTATTACCAGCTGGAAAGCAATAACGTGAGTGATGGAATTGCGCCTGTAAGGCCTGGTCAATGCCGCTTCATGTACTACGTACCTTATGTAGCACATGAGGATTATATGGACCTGAATGCGAAAGCGGGCAGGCTGTATACCAACGGTACCAGCACTACACCGGCAGGTAATCTCCTGCTGCACACCTTCCCGGATCTGCAGGGTAATATTTATTATCCGGTAGAACTGCAGTATCGTTTGCCAGGTATCAACAAAGTCACATCAACAGTTACAAAGAGTATCTATTATAAATTATAAACTACATGCGTCGTATCCTCTTAACCCTTTTGACTTCAGTGACCTTGTTATGTTGCGGCACAGGTATTTCCTATGGACAGGATAATGAACATAAAATAGTGGGCGTGGCCGATCCAAAGAACGGGAAGGTTCGCCTGCGCTGGTCGCCCGCCAGCTATATAGCCTGGGAGATCGGTAATAAATACGGTTATACGGTTGAACGTTTCACAGTGGCTGCAAACGGTGCGCTGATCAATCGGCCTAAACCGGTAATACTGACCCCTCAGCCATTAAAACCCTATACCCTGCAACGCATGGAAGCCCTTGCAGAAAAGGATGACCGTATCGCTATGATCGCAGAGCTGATCTACGGGGAAGGCGCCAAAAAAGTGACGCCGGAGCAGGGCATCGGTGCTTATATGGAAAGCCAGAACACCAACAACTGGCGGATGGGAATGGCCTTGCTGAACTGCGACCTTTCAATTGCCGCAGCACAGAGCGCGGGCCTGTACCTGGAAGATAGTGATGTGAAAAAAGGAGAGCGTTATGTATATCGCATCGCACCGGCGCAGCAACCACAGAACCTGTTGATAGATACCGCCTATGTGGTAGCATCGCTAGATGAACCAGTTGTGCTGGCAAAGCCACTTGAAATGGCTATTGTCTGCGCAGACAGTACCGCTACCTTAGGCTGGCTCACCAAATTTAACCGTAGCATGTACAGCGCCTATATGGTGGAACGCGCTGCGGATGGCAAAAACTTTAAACCTGTGTCGGAACTGCCTATCCTGCCCACCTCGCCGGATAAGAACGGGTTCTCCTATTACCAGGACTCTCTGCCCGACAATGACAATAAATATACCTATCGCGTAAGGGGGATCACTCCCTTTGGAGAATATGGTCCTTACTCATCGACCGTAGAAGGTATCGGCGTACCAACAGTATCAGACAGGCCCATTATGGATACCATGATCGTGGTGGACAACAAAAAGATCACACTGCAATGGTCCCTGCCGGGTAAATTATCCCGTCAGCTGGATAAACTGATCATCACCCGTGCAGAGAACAGCAAGGGGCCATTCCTGCCGCTGGCAACGTTGAAATCGCCCGCTACCACCTTCACAGATGAAAAGCCGTTTGTCTCCAACTACTACCGCATAAAAGGGATCACGAAGAGTGGTAAAGCCATCTATTCATTCCCCTACCTGGCACAGCTCATAGACAGCATGCCGCCTGCCGTTCCGGTAGGCCTGGCCGGTAAAGTAGATTCCCTTGGTATCGTCACGCTGACCTGGACAAACAACACCGAGAAGGATCTCCAGGGGTACAGGGTGTTCAGGGCTAACAGTACAAAAGAGGAGTTTGTGGAGGTAACCCGTGAAATATTAAAACGTCCTGGCTTCACTGATACCGTAACCCTGCACACACTTACCCCGCATGTATTTTATAAAGTGATCGCGGTAGACAAGAACTTCAACCCATCAGAATATTCGCCCTACGTGATGCTGAGAAGGCCAGATACTATAGCGCCTTCCCGTCCGCTTATTACAAAAGCTTACAGATCTGACAGCCTGCGCGCCATCGTGCTGGAATGGATCAACAGCTCCAGCCATGATGTAGTGAAATATGCCCTCTACAGCATCAATACAAAAGATAGCAGCCGCAGGCAGGTGGCCGCATGGGACACTGCCTCCAAACGGGAAAGCTATACAGATACCGCATTGGTAATGGGTAATACGTACTACTACGAGCTGGAGGTATATGATGATGCCGGCAATCGTGCAAAGGAAATCAGCAGCGATATCTGGTTTGAAACAGGTAAACGTCCTGCGGTGAAAGGCCTCAAAGGAATGGTAAACACGGAAAAGAAGCAGATAGAGTTAAGCTGGCAGTATAATCAGCCGGAAGTAAAACAGTTCCGGATCTATCGTGCAAAGAATGATAATCCTTTTATTCTGTACAGTACAGTAGATGGTACTAAGCCGCAATGGGTAGATAACGAGGTCTTCCTCGGCAATATCTATAAGTATAAAATTACCGCAGTGATGAAGGGCGATGTGAAAGCTGAGATGAGCAGGGTAGTGGAAGTTAAATATTAATCCGGTTATTATCTACCGATAAAAGCATTGCGTTATGAAGCATCGCCAGATATTTTTTATTACAATGATCGGCGCCCTGCTGAGCGGCGCCGGCACCGTAAAAGGCCAGGCGCTTGATCAGTTTGGAGTGAAGAAAGGTGTGACCATGAACGGGTCTGTCAATGCCAGCACCACCGCTTATACAGCCAGTGGCATCGCGAGCCGGAGAGATCCGTTTGCCTGGTATCTCAACGGTAATATCAATATCAATATGTTCGGGTATGATATGCCTTTCTCTTTTAGCTATAGCAACCAGGGAAAGAACTATTCCCAACCCTTTAACCAGTTCCGCTTTGCACCAAGCTATAAGTGGGCGCGCCTGTATGTGGGCAGTACCAGTATGAACTTCAGTAACTATACACTGGCAGGTCATATGTTCAATGGGGTAGGTGTAGAGCTGACGCCCCGGAAATGGCATATCTCAGCTATGTACGGTACCTTGCTGAAGGCGGTTCCATTTGATGTGCTGGCCCCGGAAAGCTACAGCAGGGCCTCATTTGAACGTAAGGGCGCTGGTCTGAAAGTGGCGTATGAAAACGCCGGTAATGCCTATGGCATATCACTCTTCCGCGCTAAAGACGATCCTGCCTCCCTGCCTTTTATACCCGATGATGCTACCATCACGCCGAGAGAGAACGTCGCAGTGGCTTTCACTGTGCGGCAGAGCATCGTGCAGCACATCTTTGTAGATATGGAATATTCCGTGTCTGCCATTAACCGCGATGTACGTGGAGAAAAGAATGCATTTGACAGCAGCAGGGGTACTTCCAACCTGTTGAAGCATTTTTTGTCGCCCACCAACAATACCCGTTACTTCGATGCTATCCAGGCAGGCCTCGGATACAATGGTTCCTTCTACACCGTACAGCTGCGCTATGAAAGAGTAGCGCCCGATTACGTTACCCTGGGCGCCTATAATGTGGTGAACGATATGCGTAACATCACCGTGGCACCTTCATTCAAGCTGTTCAACGGTAAAGTGAACCTCTCTGCCAATGCGGGTATGCAGGTCAATAACCTGGACAAGAGCAAGAGCAGTGACGCCAAACGCTGGGTGGTGAACGGAAACGCGAGCGTCGCGGCGGGTGAACACTGGGTGCTGAACGGCGGTTATTCCAACTTCAGCAACTATACCCGTGTAAGGCCACAGATAGATCCGTATTTTAACAACCCGATGGATACCCTGGATTTCTACCAGGTGAACAATACCTACAATGGCATGGTGATGTATCATGCCGGCGATAAGGAGCGGCAACAGGCTATTACGCTGAACTCCTCCTACCAGTATGCCAGCGACAGAAGCAGTGCAGATACTACCGCTATACTTAGTAAATTCTTTACTTCGAATGTCAGCTATTCCTATAGCCTGCCACCGAAAGATCTTACTATGAGCGCTTCGGTGAACTATTATAAGAACTCCGCAGCCGGATTGAGCACCACCTTCATGGGGCCCGGTGTGAATGTCAATAAGCAGTTCCTGGAAAAAACATTGCGTACAGGTGTTTCTGCGGTATACAACGTGACGTCCGCCAAAAACACAACAGGAGAGGGGCTGACCACCACCACCAATAGTACCCTGTTCAATACAGGACTGAATATCAATTACAGTCCCAGGAGCAAACAATCGGAAGCGGTTGCAGATGGGGAGGGTAAGCGGAAGTTCTTCAGCAAACAGACACATACATTTGGCGCTACCATTTCCTGGGTATTGCGCGGCGCTACCACCAACCAGCCGGGTTATAACGAACTGACAAGCACGATCAACTATACCTATTCATTTTGACAACGATGTTTAATCATATCCTGAGGATGTCCCATATATACCGTTACGTTCTGTGCCTGCTGCTGTTGGCTGCAGGTATAACAAACGTGAAAGCCCAGCAATATCCTGTTACTGCCAGTACACAGATCATACCGCCTTACAGCGTTTACCTGCCCGACTATGCCGTAGCGGGCAGCGACAAGCTGCGTGTGATACTGGTGCAGAATGACCTGACGCTGCCCAGCTATAATGTAAGGCTGCGGATGACGGTAGAACAGAATGGAACTGTCATTATGCGGACAGCCACTGCGTTCAACCCCAGACCGCTTTCCCTGAGCCCGGGTATTCCTACTATTATAGGTGGAATAGATCTGGCCGATTATCTTAACCCCGCCAATATTGAATACAGTGGAGGATTCAGCCGGAACGAGTATGAAAAGACCCGTTCCCTGCCTGAAGGTGCATACCGCATTTCCTTCACTGCATATGACTATAGCCGTCCGCAGGTACAGGTGAGTAATATGGGCTCCAACGTCTTCTTCTTCCGGAAGAGCGATCCGCCATTGTTAAACCTGCCTATCTGTAACAGCCGTGT
Organism: Chitinophaga filiformis; assembly: GCF_023100805.1. Lineage (NCBI taxonomy): Bacteria > Pseudomonadati > Bacteroidota > Chitinophagia > Chitinophagales > Chitinophagaceae > Chitinophaga > Chitinophaga filiformis. Next base: position 6,670,080 of record NZ_CP095855.1, on the reverse strand, counting down.
GGAGAAACTGGATCCGCAGTTCCTCACCTTTAACTGGAGCAGCCGCAATTCCCCTAATCCTATACTGGGAAGCGGTACTGAATATGTATTCTCGCTGTATGAAGTAAGGCCTGCCGGCAGCAATCCTGATTATATTGTACGCAGCGCCAAACCCATTTATACATTAGTTACCGAGACCAATACGATCGTATACGGCCCTGGGGAACCTCAGCTCAGGGACAGTATGCAATACGTGTGGACAGTACAGGCCCGCGATAAAAGTGGCAGGGACATGTTCAGCAACCAGGGGCTGAGCCTGAGCTGTACCTTCACTTATCTTGGAAAAAATCCATTCACACAGAATAATGTACCTAAACCGGTACTGAAAGGCCGCGCTACAGGCGAACGCAGTCTGCGTTTCAGCTGGCCGCTGGCGGATGCCAACTACCAGGTAGAAGCTTATCGCCTGCAATACCGTGCTGCCAAAATGGGCGATACAGAATTTGACTGGCAGACGGAAGAAAAGCAGTCAGATACCGCATTCACGGTCAACAGCCTGGAACCTAACCGTGCATACGAAGGCAGACTGCAATGGAAGATTGGGGGTGTGTACGGGCCTTTTAGTGATGTTGTGACCATTAAAACTGATTCGGCGAAGGCCTTTGTATGCGGAGATGTCAGCTTACTCGCTGCGCTGGACAATCAGACGCCACAGGCTTCATTAAGCCCTGGCAAGATCGTCCGTGTAGGCAATTTTGATATCATCCTGACCGAAGTAAGTGGCGGTAATGGCAAGTTTACCGGTAAAGGCCGTGTGATCACACTGGGATTTGGTATCGGGCTGCAGATGGAATTTAAAGACATCACTGTCAATACCGACCTGAAAGTAATAGCAGGCCAGGTAACGGCTGTAACAGAAAGTATCGACAAGTTTGTAAGCGATAAACTGGATGAGCAGCATGGCGGTAATGATGTAGGTGGTGTCGTGAATGGCGATCTCATACCGGATATCACTACCAAACTGAAGATCTTCTCACCAGCCAATATCAAGGTAAATACTGATGCCGGTACTATTACGCTCACCGACAGTAATACCGGCCAGGAAGAAGTGATCAACTACAAAGACAAGGGTAAGACCTTGCCGCTGGTATTGGAAGATGCAGATGGTAACATGTATAATATCGACAAAGGTGGTAAGGTAACTTCCATCGGTAAGCGCGATAATACCATCACTTCTGCAGTACTCGAATCCCTGAAAACCTTACAGCCCGATAAAGGCACTGTAACCTTTACACCGGGTACAGGCAACGTGTATGCATTTGATACCTGGAAGAGCAGCTATGCCGGTAAAACCAATGTAGAGCGCGAATATGAATCGCTGGCAGGTGGTAAATACCATGTAAGCGCTAAGGCTATTGTGCCGGATGCACAGGAGGAAGTGATCGCTACATTGACGAATGCAGCCAGCGGTATCACTGCTTCCAAACTGAAGTTCATTACAGGTAAAGGCATCGTACTGACAGCGAAAGATAATGGTAATAATACCTTCACCATTAACCTGACCGGTGGTCCTGGTGGTGATGCACAGGAAATATACGCTGCTCATCCGGATGGTAATGGTGGCTACATCAGCCTGGGTAAACTGCTGGTACCAAGCTACAAGCCAATACAGAAAACACTGGTGCTGGTGCCAATAGGTGCACAGACCCCTGTAGCTGCAGAGCAGATAAAAACTGCCCTGAAGGATACCTATGGCAAACTGGGTATTACATATACCGTACAGGTAGATGAAAGCTTCCGCTATAACAGGACATGGGATAAGAACGGCGACAGCGTGCTGCAGGATAAGGGAAGTGCATTCCTGAGCAATGATTTCACCGGTGAGGAGAAGGCGCTGAAGAAAGCGTATAAGAAGGCGACCAAGATAGATGATAATGCTGTATATCTGTTCCTGGTGAATGAAGCAGCATTGTCTGATGGTGACCTGACAGGTAAAATGCCTCGGGGCAGCCAGTATGGTTTCATATTCACGAAACAGGCATCAGAAGCGACTATTGTTCGTACGGTGGTGCATGAGATCGGGCATGGCGATTATACGCTGGAGCATACGTTTAGTACCAATGTGGGGCTGGAGAAGAGTGCGACAGATAACCTGATGGATTATGGCACTGGCTATGGGTTGATCAAGTATCAGTGGGATGTGTTGCATGATCCGGGAAGTGTATGGGGCGTGTTTGAAGATGATGATGCGGGGGATAACTATACCGCGATATATATCGCCCGGGACTTTCTCAATGCAGATAGCACGACGGTATCTTTCCTGACACCGGCGGGTACCATACTGGTAGTACCATTTGATAATTTGAGCAATGTAGAGTTCCAGTACGGTGCCATCAAGATTAAGGACGGGAAGGACCAGTTTGATCCTGAAATAACGGTAGGTGCTGTCAAGAGTTTTAGATTGAAGACCGGCGATCCTATGTTCCTGAATTATGAATTTGTTGTTGCAGATGGTGTATATAAAAATGCGGTAGGTGATGAGTTTAAACAAAATGTTGAAAACCCTGCAAAGGTGGAAGGTTTTGTTTATCCTGTTCAATGTGGTGCTGTGTACAAATTGCTGAAATTTAGCAGAAGGGATCTGCCTTTTTACAAAAAAGGAGATTTGAAGCTGACGTTTAGCGAGATGGCAGAAAGGTTCACGCCATTCAAGGATCAAACGCAGATGCCAATGCATCATGAAAATCCTATTACCCACGCTTCAGAGGTAATTGAACAGGAAGTAACTGCAGGAAGGACCCTTGGGTGTCTGTATTGTATTACGGATGTCACAGTTAGTATGACGGCGAAGCATTGTCGCGAGAGTGAATATATCTGGATAGATAAGTTGGCGCAGATGAGGAATGTTTATCCTGACTATTTCGAACGTTTTACACAGCCTTATACAGTCAAATTTGGATCAACGCTTGCGAATAATGTTGTAACCAAATTAGGAAACTGGGAAGTACCAGAGACTATAACTGCATATGTTCCATCAGGAGATCCAGGTATTCCTGGTGCCGACAGAACGGTGTATGATTATCAGTATCCGTGGGGCAAATATTTGATTGACCATCCTGATATTAAGTCAGCATATGGAAAGGATGATATCTTATTCTTTAAGACTTTCTATGCTGAGTTTATTAAGTATATCAATACTTCGCTGGTGGAGGACCAGGACTTTTGGGATAAATTTAACAGAAACACGCCGGTTAAGGACATATTTATACAACTGAAGAATGATCCTATATTCCACCTGCAAACAATTTCAGTAGACAAACGTGGACTGGCACTGAAGATGATGACACAAGATTACGAGAATCGTGATCTGGATTTTTTTGAAGGGAAAGATCAGTCATACATACGCTTACTAAGCAGTTTCGTCGCGGATAAACAAGCCGGCGCAATGCTGAAATATATCGAGGATAGTATTACTGTCAGGGCCATTTACGACCTGTTTGTGGACAATGGTAAGCCGGAAGCATCTCAAATGGATGTCCTGATGGCATTGAGTAACATGATAACATTGTCAAAACACTTCAACTATCTTGAAGAGGAGATAGGTGATCAACTAAATAAACCCGAGCTGGTTGCCAAAGTAGAAGCAGATCTGTTACAGTTCTCAAATGCGGACATCGAATTTGAAACAAAGAACAAGCTTTTTATAAACAACAAACTGTATAACTATAACGACTACGTTTCAGTAGAAGTTGTGGGCTCCTTTCAAATGGGAGGCCAAATGATTCCGAAAGGACAATTGCTGCAAATGCCGGCTATACAGGTTGCATTAATGGCAACTATTGCCGACACGAGGAAGACAGAAAAGCAAGTCACCCTGGCGGTTGATCTTGGTATGATGGTAATTGGAATGGGTGAGATGTCTGTCTTCCTCGATGCGGGGAAATATATACAAAAGGTCATTGCCGTTGCTGATATGGTAGGGTCTGCTGGAAACCTTACATTGCAACTGATAAACTATGATGCGCTGTCGCCGGAATGGAGAACAACACTGCAGGTAGCAAGTTTTGCCTTGTCCATTCCCAGCATGGCAAAAGCGGCTCCAAAAGTTCAAAGATATGTAGAAGACCTTGATTTATTGCTTGATGCCAGAAGGGCTCATAATGCAACGATGAGGGAACTGATGGAGTTGGAAAGAATAGGGTCGGGACTGAGTGAATCCGCCGGGGTTATGGATATTATATCAGATGGGAAACAAATTGGAAAAAGAGCAGTATCGATGGATAGGCCGGCGGATATTGAGCTGGTGAAGAAACGCCTGGACAGGGGGGCGATTGATAATAATATCTACATAGTAGTACATGGAAAGGGAAATAAGTTTAATATCATCCACCAGGGTACGGAGATAGAAATGGATCATAGATCCCTCGCCAGATGGATTAAAAAACAAGGATTCCCTGAAGACAAACAACTGGTGTTGCTTTCATGTGGTGATATTGAAACAGCGCAGGACGTAGCACGTAATGCGAAAGTTTCGATTGTTGCGAATGATGGAGTTGTGAAAGTGTACGATAATGGAGTAATAGAGGCTGAAAATGGATTTAAGTATATAGATAAAAATGGCAATATTGATAAAAATAGGAAGGTATTGGTTGGAGAACAGAAGCCAGCCGGTAAAAGGCCGATCCGACTTGGTCCAGCCATGCCCAGAACGGGATCAGCGGCGGAAATTATTGAGAACTTTGGTGTAACTGCCGAAGTTGCAGAGAAATTGGCCGCTAATAACGCATTTGTAAGTGCATATAGAGCCATACAACGTGCAGATGATGGCTTTATGAAGCCGGGTGGAAACTTCATGGTTAGGTTACAGCGTGCAGTAGAAGAAGCCGGAGAGACGACTAAAGCGAGAACTATTTTATTGCAAAAATTCGCTGATGACGAGGAACTTTTCGGGAACGTTTATAATAAAATGAAGGAGGCAGAAACATATGCGGAGGAGGCAAGGAAACTTTTAAACACCGGAGAATCCGCGGACGAACTCGCAACAAAAATGGTGACCGCAAGAAAGGAATTAACCAAGTTATTCAAGAAGCATAAGGATGTTAATGTCAGCTTTGGTGTTTATGGACTCTTCAATAATGGCATAACAAATCATCTTCCTCTTACTGAGGAACAAATAAACTTGATCACTAAGGTGAGGACACAGCTAGGAATTTCTGCGGATAAGAATATTCTTATTACGCGTGTTAATATAAAAGGTAAGCAAGACCCCGAATTCTTAATTGCAGTTAGTGGACGTAATAGCGAAACGGATGGACTTGAGGCTAAGGTACTTAGTGGACTTAGTAAAGAAAAGGATGGATTTGATGGTATAGTAGTTATGGACGTGCGGGAAGGCGTTAGGAGTTACCATCAAATTGAGGTAGGCGAAGGGAAGGGACTGCGTATTCAGGATACCGAATCTAAGGTCGCTGAATGGTATTTGTGGAGAACGGATAAGAACTATTCAGGCCCTGCGACGAAAATAGAGGAGGGTGACATAGAATCAATAGAATTTATTAGTGATAGGCCAGTATGTCCGTCGTGCTATAATGTACTCGGGATGTTTAAAAAGAAGTTTAAGCTTCCGACTGAGAAAATGACAGTTTATGAAGGGAAGTATGCAGTAGGCAAATAGGTGATGCAATAAATTAACGGATGGTGGGTTGCCCCTCTTATGCAAAATGTATTTGAGGTGATGGCAAGACTAAGATTCGGGGAAAAAATAATAATTTAGAAAAGTAAATATATGAGAAGATAATGGCTGCAGAATATCGATATATGAACTTCCTCCTGGGGTATAAGGAGCATGCTGAAGAAGAAGATGCCTGTACCGAAGAGGAGGTAAGGAAAATAGAAGAAAAATTGGGAGTTAAATTCCCCCAAAGCTATCGTGAAGTATATCTTATTCTTGGTGAATGGTGGGGATTCAATTTTATTGATGATAACAGTTATCAATTTCCGCAGTTTGAAGAAATGAGGGCGGGTGCAGAAAACATCATTGCACGAAACAAAACCGATTTTGTGCTGGACAAGAATATGTTTGTCTTTGGTTGTTTTCTGGATAATGCAATTGTTTATTTCTTTAAACTAGATGAAGGCGATGATCCCCCCGTATATTGGTACCAGGGAGGAGTCAAAGATTATGAATTGCTTGCAAACAGTTTTTCATCTTTTGTCGAGGCGCAGGCCTGGTATAAAGGCTATCTTCTTATAAAAAAAGATAAGGAATCCGGAAGGACGTAACAAGAATTTTCTACTAATAAAAAAGCTGACTGAAGCCAATGGCCTTACCATTTCCCTTCAGTCAGCTTTTATTTTTCCCCTTCCGGGCATTTATACCTTTTTCAGCGAATAAAACATCACTGTAAAACAACAACATCAATCAGAACGGCCATAAATCATCATACCCATGACGTCTGCGAGGAGTGGTCAGGAATTTGTACAGACGCTCCTTGTCACGCTCCATCCCCCTTTGCTCTTGGTCTGCATCATGAATCAGCGTACACAGCGCATGAACATCCTGTTGGGTCGGCATATCGACCGTTAGCTCACAGAGATCGCAGACCATCGTCAATGATGTCGGTAAGTCCCGGTTGACCAGTGCCTTGATGACCTTCACCACCAATGCCGCATAGCTGGAACGGAATTCCAGGAATTCGCCCGGCAGATAGTTCATGTTACTGATTGTCGATACGTCCGTATATGCTAAGAGGTCGGTAAATTCGAAGGGGTCGTACATCACCAGTTTATGATGCAGCGCTGCCAGTTTCGTCCTCATTTCTTCCAGGTAAAGGAGGATCTCATCATTGGCCTGCATTCTGTGCCCGCTGTTAAGCAGGACCGGATTCGCCGCTATACCACCCATCAGGTTGGTGTCTTTCTGCTCAAATGCCTTACATATAGCTGCAATGTACACTTCCCGGAAGTAGGGTGAAATAAACGCCAAGAACACAGGATCTGTATAGATCGCTTCCTTTGCGAATCTTGCGTTTTCTTGTATGGAGCCCGTTTCGAGGAAATGACTCAGTGTAGCGTCATTATTGATAGCTGCGCGGAATGCTTTCTCCTGTTCAGAGATATCCGCAGTTGCGGATGGTTCGTATTTCATGGGTATTGGATGTAAGAGTTTGTATCTTCGAAACGTATCGTGTATGCCTTTACAAGGTTAACGACGATAACGGGGATAAGAATAGTAAGAAGGTGAATGATAAGAGCGGCTGCGGTACCCTCTGTCATTCCAGCCGAATAGCATCCTGATGATGATAACGATGAAGACGATGATGCCTATTACTATATTACGAATGATCCGGCTGAAGCCGCCGGATTCGCTGGAATTACCGGAGTTACCGGAATTGTGAGATCTGTCAGGCTCTCTGTAAGGACGGGCATCATCAGCGTCTTGTTTAACAATGCTTTCCGGCCGGTTTGCGTGGAGATGCTGATACAGCGCCTTCACCTCCTTTGATGTTTGTATATCAACCCTGAGTTGACGCAGATCTATAACGATCTTCATTGAGGTCAGCAGGTTCTGTTCAACCAGTGCGTTAATCACCTTCATGATCACCTGCGCATAGTTGGAACGGAATTCCAGGAATTCGCCCGGCAGGTAATTGAGATTACAGATAGTTGATGTGCCGGTATGCTCAGTCAGGATAACGTCGTCAACGGCTCCCTGCATCTGCAGCGTAGCGTGAAACAATGTCAATACCGATTTCCTTTGTTCCAGGTAAACCAGGATATCATCAAAAGCCTGTTTCCTGTAGGCATCGTCCAGTAAAATAGTATTCACTGCTATGTCACTCATCAGGATGGTATCTTTCTGATCAAAGGCCCTGATAATAGCATTTACATACACTTCGTGGAAATAAGGGGAGATGAAAGCCAGGAATGTGGGATCCCTGTAGATCGCCTCTTTTGCGAATTTCGCATTGGGGCGTATGAAACCGGTTTCGAGGAAATTGCTCAGCGCAGGGTCATTGCTGATAGCGGTGCGGTACGTCTTCTCCTGTTCGGATATATTTGCTGCCGCGGATTGCTTGTATTTCATGGGTCATGGGTTATATAGCAGGTAGCAGTTTGCAGGATTGGCGGATGGCACAATCCTGCAAACGATATCTTAATTTGAGAATATCAGTATCAGCTTAATGATAAAAATGATAATCCCGATGATTGTCATTACTATTTTACCTGTACTCATCTCACCACCGCCGCCGGAAAGACCTTCCACGGCGCTCGCCTTCTGACTTGCATTCTCCAGTTGCTGATACAGGGCATCAGCATCGTATGTAGTCTGGGCATCACATTTCAGCTGGCGCAGGTCGGTTGCCATGTTCAATGCGGCCTGGAAATCGCGGTTTACCTGCCAGCGTATTACTTTGAGTATTTCCCTGGCATAGGCAGAACGGAAGTCCTGGAATTCGGCAGGCAGGTAGTTCAGGTTCGCAATGGTCATGATGCCGGCGTATTCCGACAGATCAAGCAGCGCAATAGCCTCTCCTAAATGTAGTTTATTGCTCAGTGATATCAGTTTCATTTTCTGTTCTTCCAGGTATGCCAGGATCTGATCAAAAGCCTGTTTTTTATACGCATCATCCAGCAGGATAGGGTTTGCTGCCACATCACTCATCAGGTTCGTGTCTTTCAGATCAAAGGCCCTTAGTATGGCCTTCACATAGACATCCTGGAAATAAGGGGAAATAAATGCGAGGAACGCGGGATCCTTATAGATCTCTTCTTTGGAGAATTTTCCGTTCTTACGCATACTGCCCGTTTCGAGGAAAAAAGTCAGCGCAGGGTCGTTGCTGATAAAGGAACGAAATGCCTTCTCCTGTTCGGAGATGTTCGCACCTGCAGATGGTTCATATTTCATGGGTATGTGGTATATAGAGCTTAACAGTTCGTAGGGATAATGTCTTGTCCTGCTGCAATATACCTTTATTTTAAGATATGTAAAACTCTCAGATAAGGAGTAAAACACAAAGCGAATGACCGGCAGGCCATTCGCTTTGAAAAATGTTGTATTACAATAAGTTAGTTCTTCTTTAACTTATCTTTAAACACCTTTTTGAATTTCTCCAGTTTCGGCTGGATCACAAAGTGGCAATAAGGCTGGGAGCCATTTTCATTGTAGTAGTTCTGGTGATAGTCCTCGGCCTTGTAAAAAGCGGTCATAGGTGCTATTTCCGTTACCACCGGCTTGTCATAGGCGCCCGAATGCTGCAGTTTTTCCTTGTACAGTTCCGCCAGTTTGTGCTGATCTTCATTGTGATAAAAGATAACGGAACGGTATTGTGTGCCTACATCATTGCCCTGCCTGTTCAACTGGGTAGGGTCATGGCTCTGCCAGAATGCCTGCAACAGCTCTTCATAGCTGATCTTGGAAGGATCGTAGGTTACCTGTATCACTTCTGCGTGACCGGTAGTACCGCTGCTTACTTCTTCGTAGGTCGGATTCGGAACCGTGCCGCCGGCGTAACCGGATTCTACTTTTGTTACCCCATCCAGGTACTGGAACTGTGCTTCCGTGCACCAGAAACAGCCGCCCCCGAATGTCGCTTTTTCAGTTTTAACGTTGTTGCTGACTTCCATATCTCCTGGTACTTTGTCTTTTGATTTTCCGCCCTGTGCACAGGCACTGATAGTTAGTGCCAGTAAACAGCTTAATAATGAGTATCTTCGCATGATTTAAATTGTTGATGATGGCATTTGAAGTCAAGGGCTCAGATACCCTCAACAAGTTAAATTACGACAAGAATAACGGATTAGATCACCAAGTTAAGTAACTTTAACATTCCTTTTGCCCGGACCGTAAAGCTACGGTACGGCAATGGCCAATTTTAACCGTCTGTAAACAAAGGGTTTACAGGCTTTGTATGGATAAGTAAGATGAAATATTTTCCCGATTCAGCACTGGTTCAGCTGGAATTTGACAAGGTACAGGCTTTGTTAAAGGAGCATTGTAAAACCGAGTTGGGTAAACAGATGGCAGATGACCTGCGTTTGCACACCCATATTGATTACGTCAGAACGGCCCTTCAACAGGCCCATGAATACAAGCAGCTTACTTTGCTGCAGGAGCATTTTCCCAACGATTATGTACTGAACCTGAAAAATGAGCTTCGGATGCTGGGCATTCAGGGTGCGGTACTCAGTGGAGAACAGATCATGCTGCTGCGCAAACTGGCAGAAAGTATGCACAGTATCGTACGTTTCTTTGATCACGACAGGCGCGTACAGTACGCCGGCTTGTTCAGCGTGATCACGCATACCCACTATGAAAAGAAGATCACTGCCCTGATTGACGAAGTGCTCGACGAGAACGGAGATGTGCGCGATAATGCCACTCCCGAACTGGCGAAGATCCGTATGAGCCTCTTCCGTAAAAGGAATGAACTGCGCCGCGCATTCGACCGTGTGCTCAGTAAACTCAGCAAACTGGGTTACCTGGCCGATACCGAGGAGGCCTTCCTCAATGGCAGAAGGGTAGTGGCCGTCTACGCTGAAAACAAGCGTATGGTGAAAGGTATCCAGCACGGAGAGTCTGATACCCGCCGTACTACTTTCATAGAGCCGGAAGAAACGATTGAGCTGAACAACGACGTAATGTCCCTTGAAAGAGAGGAAAGCAAGGAGGTCTACAAGATCCTGCGTACACTGACTGCTGCACTCAGCCAGCATGCACAGCTGCTCAACAATTATCACGAGATCCTCGGACTGTACGACTTTATCAGGGCAAAGGCCAAACTGGCGCTGGACATGGACGGTAATTACCCCATGCTCTCGCCGCATGCGCAACTGCACCTGGTAGAAGCCTATCACCCCCTGCTGTTGTTATACAACCGTCGTAATCAGAAACCGACTATCCCGGTGAACCTCACCCTGGACAAGGACAACCATATCCTGGTGATCAGTGGTCCTAACGCCGGTGGTAAAACGGTCACCATGAAAACGGTGGGCCTGATCCAGCTTATGTTGCAGGCCGGCCTGCTGGTGCCGGTACATCCCAGCTCACAACTAGGCATCTTCCGGCAGCTGATGATCCACATCGGTGACACGCAGTCGCTGGAGTTTGAATTGAGTACATACAGCTCCCACCTGAGGAACATGAAATATTTCATGGAAAATGCCAATGGCAAGACCCTGTTCTTTATCGATGAACTGGGAAGTGGTTCCGACCCTAACCTGGGGGGCGCCTTTGCTGAGGTGATCATGGAGGAAATGGCCAAGAAACACGCTTTTGGGATCGTAACCACCCACTATCTGAACCTGAAGGTCATGGCCAATAAGGTAAAAGGTATCATCAACGGGGCAATGGGCTTTGACGAAGAGAACCTGCTGCCCATGTATAAACTGATCGTCGGTAAGCCGGGTAGTTCCTATACGTTCTCCATTGCACAGCGTATCGGTTTACATCCTGCGCTGATATCCCGCGCCAAGAACCTGGTGGATGAAGGGCATTTCCAGCTGGATAAACTGCTGAATAAAGCCGAACAGGACCTCCAGAAGATTGAGGCCAAGGAGAAGGAACTGCAGAAGCTCCTGAAAGAAAATGAAAAGCTGAAGCGTGAATATGAGATCCTCTCCGACAAGGAAAGGAAAACACAGCAATTCACCACCCTCAAGCTCCAGAATAAGATCAAGGAAGAGGAACTGCAATACCTGAAGGATATGGAGCGCAAGATGAAGCAGATCGTGATAGAGTGGAAGCGTACCGACGACAAGCAGAAAGTGCTCAAGCAGGCCGAGGCATTGTTATTCCGTAAAAAGGAAAAGCAGATCAACGAGCGCTTCGAAAAGAAAGTGCAGGAGAAATTCCTTGAAGTAGTAGGAGGGGACCTCAAACTGGGCGACCAGGTGAAAATAAAAAGTAATGGCCAGGTAGGAAAGCTGATGGAGATCCGCGACAAACGTGGCATCGTCAAGCTGGGGAACATCCCGATGAACGTACCTATGGCCGACCTGGTACTGGTAAAAGAGCGACCCAAGGAAGCGAAGGAAACAGCAAAGTAATTGCTACCGACCGCCATCCCATACTGAAACCGAAGCTACTTAGCGTTAAAAGAATAAAAATCGGGTGTACCAGCGCAACTTGGTACACCCGATTTTTATTTAACAGATGACAATAAAAAGACATACAAAAGAACAATTTGATTTTATTTAGCCGGCTAATTATTATATTTGTTCCATGAACAGACCGATGATGTGCAGTACCATCAGCCACCTGCTTGTGCAGATCTGCAAGGTACACAGGAACAAGGGCAACCAGATGCTGGCCGCCTACAACCTCCATGCCGGTCAGGAACACTTCCTGGCACAGCTATTATGCGGAGGACAGATGACAATGAACGAACTCACGGAAAACCTGGACGTTACCCCCGCTACAGTAACAAGAATGGCCGAAAGACTGGAAAAGAACGGCTTCCTGACAAGGGAAAAATGCTGTGCGGATCAGCGCGTGGTCAGGGTAAAACTCACTGAAAAAGGAACAGAAGCTGCAACTGAGATCATAGATACTACCTGGAATAAACTGGAACAACAGATTGTAAAAAATATGAGCACGGAAGAAAAGGTGTTGCTCAGGCGACTATTAATGCAGGTGTTGGATAACATCGAAGAGGAAGAATAGGGTCATTTTTTCCTTTTTTTTGCCATATTATTTAGCCGGCTAATTAAATATGGTATTGAAATGTAGCAAGAATCGTATAGTATTAAATTATCAAGCCAAATTAAAATTCAATGGATTGCTAGAAAATGTGAGTGGAATTTATACTTTTGTACCACCATATTTGTACTATACGTTAATACTACTTGTTACCACCTGCTTCTGTCCGATCAATTAGTCTAATCAGTCTGTCTGATCACCTTATTTACTGTTAGAACCATTATTAATAACAAATCGCCAAGTGTTATGAGGAATAATGTATTGATACCCGTTTACAACTATGCCGACGTTAACAGGCCTGGTAATCCGGTGAGAGGATTTCATATTGACCGTACTACATATCTGGTACAACCTGGGGATATGTCAGAGCCCCACAGACGCTCTAACTATAGCCTTACCCTGCTGTTGTCAGGCGAAAGCGTACAATATATTGATTTCGAAAAATATACTGTGAAAGCACCTGCGCTGATCTTGCTCGCACCCGACCAGATACATCAGCATAGCGGAGATAGCCTGTCAGAAATTGTGAACATCTCTTTTTCACAGGAATTCCTGATACCAGAGACGTCTGCCAGTGGTATGATATGCTGGGGATGCCTGTTTGAAAAAGCAGTGATTGAACTGACGGATGGCCAGTTAAAAGAGTTAATGAGTTTCGCCCGCCTGATGCTGAGAGAAATAGAGAACCCTCAGCCGCTGAGTGAACTGATCATCCGTAGTCAGCTGAAATCTTTTATGGCCGCAACGGCAAGATTGCCACAGCTCGACATCGCATCTATTCAGTCAGATACATTGCCTAACCGTATCGTACGGCAGTTCAACGAGCTGTCCGACATTCACTATAAAGATAAAACGCAGGTAGCACACTATGCAGATATGATGTTCGTAACACCAGGGCACCTGAACGATACCATCAAATCTGCCATGGGAAAAACAGCCAAACAGATCATAGATGAGAAACGTATAACCGAAGCAAAACGGTTACTGTACTGGGGCGAGCATAGCATCAAGGAAATAGCAGGACAACTGAACTTTGAAGATGACGGATATTTCAACCGTTTCTTTAAAAAACATACAGGCGCAACACCAGCGTCTTTTCAGAGAAGCATCCGGGAAAAGTACAACTAATACCGTAATTTGTTAAACGATTTTCAAAACCATACGTTCTATTTTTGTAGTTATCGATAGGAATAAACTGTTTTAGCAACCGTCAAACTAAAACCGCAAGCTCATGAAGTTCAAATTCTCTTTCTGCTAACCGCCGGAAACTATTTCTCTTAGCAGTTTTTAAAATTTTAAAGTGTAAATCTACCCCGTAGTGCTTACTACGTGACAACTACTGTTTCCTTTCCTTCCACCTTGGAAAGGGCTAGGCAGGATTTGCCCATAGCTCCACAATGTATCTGAAATCGCCAATAAGGATTGCAGCATGGAATGCTATTGTCAATTATCAAGAAAAACAAACCGTATGAACCATTTATTTCAGCTCATTTACAAACAAAAGCCTGCGGGCTTTCTCTATAGCTTAATTGTTATGGCAGTATTATCAGGTTGCACCTCTTCTTCCGCCAGATCAGATGGAGCTCCTCCTCCTCCCACTGCATTGCCTGTATTCAAGGCTGCAGCAGTGCCTGCTACTACCTATCGTGAATATAACGCCGCACTCGAAGGCCGGGTGAACGTGGAGATCCGCGCACAGGTAGATGGCTATCTCGACAAGATCTTTGTGGATGAAGGCGCTTATGTGAAAGCAGGCCAGCCGCTCTTCCGCATCAATGATCGTCCTTACCGTGAGCAGCTCAGCAATGCAGCTGCCAGCCTCGCTGCTGCAGAAGCTAACGAACAGAAAGCTGCACTCGAAGTATCCAGGCTTACGCCGCTGGTAGACAATAACGTTGTTTCTGACGTACAACTGAAAACCGCTACCGCTGCTTTACAGGCCGCAAAAGCGAATGTCGCACAGGCACAGGCGATGGTCAGCAATGCACGTATCAACGTCGGATATACAGTGATCACCGCACCGGTGAACGGATACATTGGCCGCATCCCTTATAAAATAGGCAGCCTCGTAGGACGTAGCGAAACACAACCACTCACATTGCTTTCCGATGTGAACGAAGTGTATGCTTACTTCTCCATGAGTGAAGTTGACTTCCTCCAGTTCAAAGACAAAGTGAAAGGCAACACCATCGCAGAAAAAGTAAAACAATTACCTCCTGTGGAACTGGTCATGCCCGACAACTCCATCTATCCTGAGAAAGGCCGTATTGAAACCATGGAAGGTCAGTTCGACAAAACAATGGGCGCTGTCAGCTTCCGTGCAGTATTTCCAAATCCTAACGGATTGCTGCGCTCCGGTAATACCGGTAAAGTGAAGATCTCTGAATCGTTTCCTGCTGCATTGGTGGTGCCACAGGAAGCTACATTCGAGTTGCAGGACAAAGTATTCATTTTTACTGTTGGCGACAGTAATAAGGTAGTCAGCAAACCTATCAAAGTATCAGGTAAGAGTAACGCTTATTATTTCGTGGAAAAAGGTGTGGCGCCCGGAGAAGCGATCGTCTATACAGGCCTGGATCGTCTCCGCGATGGCGTTGTTATACAGCCACAACCAATATCACTGGATAGTCTGCTGAAAGCAAGACCGCTCTAAGCGATCGCAGACAGCATCGGAGCCCTTTAAATGGCGCATAACGGCCATATAGGGCAATTACGCTTCAGACATCCGGATCAACAACTAATGCAACAAGATTATGTTAAGAAAATTTATAGAAAGGCCCGTACTGGCAACGGTGGTTTCCATCATACTGGTGTTACTGGGATTATTGTCCCTGGCCACCTTGCCAGTTACACAGTTCCCCGATATCGCGCCGCCCAGCGTGGCTGTTACAGCCTCTTACCCTGGTGCGAACGCAGAAGTCGTAGCCCGTTCTGTAGCTACCCCTATTGAAGAAGCGGTGAATGGTGTGGAAAACATGACCTACATGACCTCCACTTCCAACAACGACGGCTCCATGACGCTGACCGTATATTTCAAATTAGGTACAGATCCCGATCTGGCGGCAGTAAACGTGCAGAACCGCGTTTCCAAGGCTACCAGCCTGCTTCCTGTAGAAGTAGTGAACGCCGGTATCACCACGCAGAAACAACAGAACAGTATGATCATGGTGGTGAACCTGATCAGCGATCAGGAAGAATATGATGAGAAATTCCTGCAGAACTATGCGAAGATCAACATCATCCCGGAAATACAGCGTGTAACCGGGGTAGGACAGGCAATGGTGTTTGGCGCCAAAGACTATTCCATGCGTATATGGTTGCGCCCCGACCGCCTCGCTGCCAACAACCTGTCCCCGCAGGACGTATTGACCGCTATCAGGGAACAGAACCTGGAAGCCGCGCCCGGCCGCTTTGGCGAAAGCAGCAAGGAAGCATTCGAATATGTGATAAAATATAAAGGTAAACGTAACCAGAATGAACAATATGAGGACATCGTGCTGAAAGCAAATGCTGACGGTTCTCTCCTGCGATTGAAAGATGTGGCCCGTGTTGAATTCGGTTCCTTTACTTACAGCAGTGATACACACGTGAATGGTAAGTATGGTATCGGTATCGCCATCTATCAGACCGCCGGTTCAAACGCCAATGAGATCCAGACACAGGTGAACGAACTGATGAAAAAGGCGGCAGGCCTTTTCCCACAGGGCGTCGACTACTTCAATATCTATAGCACCAAAGAATACCTGGATGAATCGATCGACCAGGTGAAACATACGCTCATAGAAGCCTTCATACTGGTATTTATTGTGGTGTTCATCTTCCTGCAGGACTTCCGCTCTACGCTGATCCCGGCCATAGCCGTACCTGTCGCCATTATTGGTACCTTCTTCTTCATGCAGCTGTTCGGCTTTACGATCAACCTGCTGACGCTGTTTGCGTTGGTACTGGCCATTGGTATTGTGGTGGACGATGCCATTGTGGTCGTGGAAGCCGTCCATACGAAGATGGAGCATATCAATATGACGCCGCGTACTGCAACGATCACCAGTATGCAGGAGATCTCCGGGGCGATCATCTCCATTACCCTGGTAATGGCCGCCGTGTTCATTCCGGTTGGTTTCATGCAGGGACCGGCAGGGGTGTTCTACCGGCAGTTTGCCTTCACACTGGCCATCGCGATCCTGATCTCGGCGCTGAACGCCCTGACATTGAGCCCTGCATTGTGCGCCCTGTTGCTAAAAAACAATCACAGCAAAGATGTACATGGCGCCGCTTATACCAAAGGCTTCGGCAGCCGCTTCTTCAAGGCTTTCAATACAGGTTTTGAAGCAGTGACCAATAAATATATCAACAGTATACGCTTCCTGGTGAAACGTAAGTGGATACCTATCGGGGCACTGTTACTGATATTGGGTGTGACTGCATGGTTAGTGAAGAGAACACCTACCGGGTTCATACCGACAGAAGATAACGGTTTCGTAGTATACTCTGTGACCATGCCTCCGGGTACTTCCCTGCAACGTACACAGGAAGTGGTGAACAAGGTAGAGAAGGAAATGAAGGCAATGGAAGCGGTGAATACTTACCTGAGTGTTTCCGGCTTCAACCTGCTCACCAACTCCAACAGCTCTGCCTATGCAATTGGTTTCGTGAAACTGAAAAAGCATGAGGACCGCGGACAGGCAAAAGATCTGAAAGATGTGATGGGCATGATGCAGGCAAGGCTTGCCAATATCAAGGAAGCCAGCATCTTTATGTTCAACATGCCAACAGTACCTGGTTTCAGTAACGTGGATGGTTTTGAGGTGATCCTGCAGGACCGTACCGGTGGTCCGCTGGATAAACTGGCCAATACTGCGTATGGTTTCATCGGTGAGCTGATGAAACGTAAGGAGATCGCTTTTGCATTTACCACTTTCAATGCCGGCAACCCGCAATATAACCTGGAGATAGATGAAACAAAGGCGAAACAATTAGGCGTATCTGTGTCAGATGTGCTGCAAACGATGCAGGTATACTATGGTAGTACCTTCGCATCTGATTTTAACCGCTTTGGTAAATACTATCGTGTCATCGTACAGGCAGAGGCGCCTTCCCGTGCACAACCGGAATCGCTGAACGGCATCTATGTGAAGAACAATGGAGGGGAAATGGTACCACTGAATGCTGTTGTGAAACTGGAAAGGGTGTATGGTCCTGAAACTGTGACCCGCAATAACCTGTTCAATGCAGTGACCATCAACGGACAGCCTAAACCTGGTTACAGTTCCGGTGATGCCATCAAGGCAGTGGAAGAAGTGGCACAGCAATACCTGCCAAGAGGATATTCCTATGAATGGGTAGGTATGACCAAAGAAGAGATTGCGGCGGGCGGACAGGCAGGTATCATCTTCCTCCTGTGTCTTGTGTTCGTATACTTCCTGCTGTCAGCACAGTATGAAAGTTATATCCTGCCATTCTCAGTGATATTGTCTATCCCGCTGGGTATTTTCGGCGTATTCCTGTTCATTAACATGTTTGGTATCGACAATAACATATATGTACAGGTAGGTTTGATCATGCTGATAGGGTTGCTGGCGAAGAACGCCATCCTGATCGTGGAATATGCCGTGCAGCGGCGCCGTAATGGTATGGGACTGCTGGCGGCCGCGCTGGAAGCATCACGCCTGCGTTTACGTCCTATCCTGATGACGTCTTTCGCCTTTGTGGCGGGTCTGACACCATTGATGCGTGCAACAGGATCTTCCGCGCTGGGTAACCGTTCCATCAGTACCGGCGCTGCCGGAGGTATGCTGACGGGCGTAATACTGGGTGTCTTTGCGATCCCGGTGCTGTTCATCGTTTTCCAGTATTTGCAGGAGAAGATCAGCGGCAAACCGCTGAAAGCTGCTTCGCCTGAATTGGCAGGAGATGCAACAGTATAGCGCATTTAATATTAAAGCATAAAGAAAAACAGGATGACACTAAAATATATCAGGATTCAAATCGTCTCTTTCTTTATAGTTGCAGGATTTGCAGCGTGCCGGGTGGGCCGTAATTATGAACGGCCCGCACTGGCGCTGCCGAACCAGTACAGCGACACTGTCCTTGCCGCTACTACGACGGCAGACAGCAGTATTGCAACAATAGAATGGAAACAGTTTTTTACAGATACCACTCTTCAGGGATTAATAGGAAGGGCGCTGAGCGGGAACTATGATCTGCAGCTGGCATTGAAACGAATAGAAACGGCACAGGCATATCTGAAACAGGCAAAATTAGGCTGGCTGCCTGCTGTGAATCTCCAGGCTGCAGCGTCTACTTCCATCCCTTCGAAGAACAGTTTAAACGGTACCAGCCTCAATACTTTCCTCGGTACAGATCATATTGAAGACTACAGTCTCAGCGGAGGCCTGTCCTGGGAGATAGACGTATGGGGAAAAATAAAACGTCGCAAGGAAGCCGCACTGGCCAGCTACCTGGAAACGTATGAAGGCATGCATGCAGTGCAGACAGGACTGGTGGCCGATATTGCCAACAGTTACTACAACCTGCTCATGCTGGACGCCCAGCTGAATATCGCCCGCAGCAATGTCTCCCTGAGCGATACCATTGTACAGATGATACGGCTGCAAAAGACAGCCGGTGAAGCCACTGAACTGGCGGTACAACAGGCAGTTGCACAACGGCAAACCGCTGCGCTGCTGATACCGCAGCTGGAACAGGCTAAGGCCATCGAGCAGAATACCCTGCGCATACTGGCAGGTGAGCTGCCCGGTACCATAGCATACAACACCACCCTGACAGGTACACCGTTGCGCGAACTGTTGCCCACCGGCGTACCGGCGGCTCTGCTCAGCAACCGCCCCGATGTAAGGGCGCAGGAAATGGCATTGAAAGCCGCCAATGCGGAAGTAGGCGTGGCGCAGGCCAGCATGTACCCTTCGCTGAATATCACCGCAAGCGGTGGCGTAAATGCTTTCAAAGCCAGCGACTGGTTCACGCTGCCTGCTTCCCTGTTCGGTACCGTAGCAGGTAGTATTACACAACCCATCTTTCAACGGGGACAGTTGAAAACTAACCTGGAAGTGGCAAAGGTACAACGCGAAGAGGCCGTGATCCGGTTCCGCCAGATAACACTGGATGCAATAGGAGAGGTGTCTAATTCGCTTGTAAAGCTGGATAAGCTGAAAACCCAGCAGCAAATTGCATCGGAACAGGTGAATACAACCCAGCTGGCAGTAGTACAGGCAAGAATGCTGTTCCGCAGTGGAATGGCCAATTACCTGGAAGTGGTCACCGCGCAGGGCAAATCACTGGAAGCTTCACTGACGCAGGCAGATATTATCCGTCAGCAGCTCAGCGCTTCCGTTGAACTGTACAGGAGCCTGGGAGGTGGTTGGAAATAGACAAAAGATCAGAAACAGTTGTAATAGGTAGATATAATGTTTGTAACCCGATAGCGCCACAGCCCTGTGGCGCTATTATTTTTTATCATCAATAAAAAAGCTGTTCCTGAATAGAAACAGCCGTTTGGTAACCAATGCCAACTTGATAAAAATATCAGGTTAAATTTTCGCTGATGATCCGATATCTTGTTGATAACACTGCAAAGATGAAAAATCAAACCTTTTACAACAATGCAGGAATAGAGGTTTAACTTGTATTAATCATGGAATGTTGTTGTGCCGGCAATCCCACGCAGTAAACAGTGAATGCCCGGGAATGGCGCCGGCAAAGACACTCAGCTGCTTGTCAGCACAAGGCATTCCCTCCTGAACTCAGTAAAAGTGGTGCCCGTTGCATTCTTAAAGAACTTGCTGAAATGTGCAATATCTGAAAAGCCCAGGTACCACGCTACTTCTTTCATACACTCATCAGCGTACGCCACCCTTCTCTTGGCTTCCAGAATAATACGCTGACGGATATGATGGCTCGCCGGATAAGCGGTGATCTTCTTAATGATCTCATTCAGGTAGTTAGGCGTCACCGCCAGCAGTTTCGCATAATCCGCCACCTTCCGGTGTGTTTTAAAATGCAGTTCCACCAGCGACTTGAATTTTTCCGCCAGCTCGATATTCCTGGTCTGCATGAGCGTTTGTAAGGGGGCCTGGAACTGCCTGGCAACATATATCAGGAATATCTTCAGGTAGCGGCGCAGCATCTCTGTTTTGAACAGGTACGCATTATTACTTTCCTTCAGCATTTTAAGTGCTATCTCCTGCATCTCTCCCGCAATATCACTATCCAGCCTGATGCCCGCGGACCGGGAGAATGACTGGAACAGTCCCGAATTATACATCAGGTCAAATTCCTGTTCCCCCATGTGCAGGAAGGCTTCTGTAAAAGAGATCACATATCCTTCCGTTAGTTCATCAACTTTCAGTTGATGCAGTTGCCCCGGCGTAACACAGAAGATACTGTTATCCTGCAAAGTAAATTTCTCGAGGTCCATAACCAGGGTGCCGCCACCTTTAATGATCCAGATGATCTCGACATATTGCTGTTTGTGCGGGATCATATTGTGAGCTGCTATATCCGCTCCCATTTTATGGATAGCATGAATCCTGAAAGGCAGGGCAGCGTCAGTACTTTCACTCTTCAGCAGGGAGCTATATTCCGGAAACTTCATAATACAGTGGGTTTATGTCCAGGATGTTTCCAAATATGTGCCCGATTATTTTATGCTGATAATCAGTATTTTATCCTATTTGAAAGAAAAGAGGAAACACGATATTTCGTTATATCACCATTTCCGGGGCGAAATGTCGTACTACTGATCGGGGGAATGTCGCCTGCTTTGACGCGGCGCCCGATGCGGGGCTGAGAGAACGGAGGCAATTTTCGCCAAATAAAGCGAATAAAAACAGTGAAATCGCTAAATATAGTTAATTGTCAATTGAAGAAAAAATATCAATTCGCTGTATATCATATGATTAGGTGAGTGGTATATGATTTGTTTTTCTATACACGTGATTACATTGTCATTCATTCGGAACCATTAACCACACATTATGCCAAGAACTACTCACTACTGTAATATGCAAACCGCGCTGGATCCTCACTCAGAACAGCCTCCTTTGCAGCTTGAGAAAGCTGATTTGCTGTTTAAGATCCATAAACTGGACGAGGGGGCGGCCAGCAATCATCTTATGAACAATATCCCCCACCAGCATAACAGCTTTAAGCTGATATGGGTATTGGAAGGAAACGGTCAGTACCGGGTGGATGGTGAACAACAGGAAGTAGGTCCTAACCAGGTATATTGCCTTACTCCGGGACAAATCCACCAGTTTAAACTGAACAGGAACATAAAAGGTTATGTTATCACCTTCAGCCAGGAATTCCTGCTTATGCCGAAAGATAATGCGTCCCTGATCTTTCATCCAAATTCCTTTCACCAGCTGGCCGGTACGACGGTGATCCGCCTGACGGAAGACCTGCGGACGGAAATGGAAGATCTGGTAGTTAAGATGCTGAAGGAGTACGACAACTTTTTCCTGCTGCGTGCCGAAATATTGAAAGGCCTCCTGAATATTTTCATGATCTATCTCACCCGGCAGTATAATCCCGTTGCCCAACCTGCCCCCAAACAGGGGAACAGGTCGCTTGTAAACAGGTTCTTTTCTATTGTTGAACAGAAATATATGGTCTATAAACTGGTGGCCGACTATGCTGATGAATTGGCGGTGACGCCCAATCACCTGAATGAAATGGTGAAAAAGGTATCCGGCTTCCCAGCCAGTCATCACATTCGCCAGCGCGTAGTACTGGAGGCTAAAAGACAAGCTACCTATTCCGGGTCAAGCATGAAAGAGATTG
This sequence comes from Chitinophaga filiformis, assembly GCF_023100805.1. NCBI lineage: Bacteria > Pseudomonadati > Bacteroidota > Chitinophagia > Chitinophagales > Chitinophagaceae > Chitinophaga > Chitinophaga filiformis. The sequence goes on along the minus strand of NZ_CP095855.1, from coordinate 6,647,600 downwards.
CGTACAGCCTGGGCTTTGATGATATTGCACACTTCAGTAAGTTCTTCAAGAATTTTTCAGGGAGAAGTTTTACAGATTATAAGAAAGAAGCCATGCAGCAATACCTGAGCATGTAGCCAGGTCCGGAAGTTAGATGAATGATCTGTGATGCGTTTGTATCCAAACCCGGATAGTTGCCCCTCTTATGAGGATACCTGTGGCAGGAATTGACTGATGTCGTCAATGGCTTTGCTTACAAGGCAGGCCTGCCGTAATGTTTATTGACCCATTATTTCCCGCGGATGCTTTTGTGTTATCCGCTGCGGCGACATTTCATGTCGCTGTATGTATTATTGTACAAAGACACACCACCTATACATAGCGGCAGAAAATATACCCTGAAAATTTCCTAATCAAAACCAATAAATATGAAAGCCCTTTCAGCCAAAGCACTCGCTTTGCTAATAACCATCGCTGCTGTTTTTACTGCCTGTAAAAAACAATCTGCAGAACAAAAACTGAAGTTAAACAAGAACACTGCTGTAGCACCTGCTCCCAGTAAGGATGCTTTGTTGCTGGCCGATCTCTTTAAAAAAGAGGCTCCCCAAACCCAGTTTTTCACTGTTCAGTCCCGCGAGAACAGTACCATTACGACCCGAAATGGCAGCAAATACATCATCCCTGCGGGCGCTTTCCGCAGACGGGATGGTTCATTCCCGGCCGGCCTGGTGACTGTTGCCATCAGGGAAGTACTGACCCCGAAAGATTTTGTGCTGGCAGACAAACCTACCGCCAATGCCGGCGATTACCTGCTTTCCTTTGGTGAATACTTTGTACGCGCTACCGAAGCCGGTGCTGACCTGACCCTGGCAACCCCCATTACAGTAAGGGTAGTGCCCAGGGGAGAATACCGTCCGGGGAACGGTGTCCCCATGTGGGATGGCGACACCAGCGTGCTGCAAACTTTCGATGGTTTTGATTACCGGAATCAGCCCATTACTGTAGCGCAGGCTGTTTCAGAGAATCCCGGCGTTGATTGGTCACAGACGCCCAGCTATGCATTGTTTAACCCATCCACAGGCACGCTCGATTTCCAGCTGACAGACCTGCTTACCTGGAGCAACTGCGATGCCTTTAACACGGTTAGCGGACCAAGAACAACCGTACTGGGATATTTTAATGTGTTCAATAACGAGACCCCGGGCTCTTCTCCTGAGCAGCCAAGCATGCTCTTCTTCAAACCCAGGAACATCAATTCCGTTATCAAGTTCTATAATCTCATCCTGGATGCCCCTGATGGTTTCAAAGGCTTCCTGAGTTATCAGAATGTTGTTCCGGTAGGACAGGAGGGCACGTTCCTGGCCATTACAGCACTCAACGGGCAGTTCTATGCTGAATTGAAAGATGTGGTAATTGACGCACCTGCGCCGGGTGCAAACTATTCTCCTGTGTCCTTTGATCTGCAACCTGTGTCAGGTAGCGATCTTTTGGCAATGATAGCAGAATTGAATAACAGGTAATAAAAACAAATAGTGTGGCTGTGTAAAGCCACACTATTTACATAACAGGACGGATAAGTCGCTACAGCTGGCTGAGTAACTGTTTCAACGCTTTTATGCCGCCCTGGTTGTCCGGGTTTAACGCAATGGACTTCTGATACATAAGGATGGCTTCCTGTTTTTTGCCCGCCTGTGCAAGCGCTTCCGCATAACTGTCGTATGTGTTATAGCTTTCGGGAAACAGCTGCATATTGATCTTAAAGGTGGCTATTGCAAATTGCAAATGGTCAGGGAATGAAGAGAAGTACAACAACTCATAGCCCAGCTGGTTCATCTCCTGTTCGCTGAGATAGTATTTAGCGGTGTCGCTTTTTAGTAAAGTAAGACAGTTCCGGGCTTCATCCACACCGTACCCTACCATGGTACGCGCAAACAACCTCACAAGGGACGACTTTATTTTCAGCTGTAAGGGCGGCTGATGATTCATGATGTAGAAGGCCGATGTAATTACATTTCCGAAGGCTGGCCCTGCAACATTATCGAATGCTATAATGGTTTGCTTCCTGTCAATGTTCCTGAAATAAAAGGTGGCTAAGCCAAACTGGAAGCCGCCATGTCCCACAGATCTCCCATATCCGGGTTGCTCAAAGATCTCCCAGCCAAGGCCGTAACTGCCTTTGCCTTCCCCCAGCATGGTATCCATATGGTCCCAGTAAATTTCACCACTATTGAGGCGGACAGGTGTCAATGCTTCTGCTATGGAGGCAGCACTTAATAATTTGCCGTCGAAGAAAGCCCGGTCAAACCGTTGCAGATCGCTGGTATTGGTGATGATATTGGATGCACCCGCAGGGGCGCTGTTATTGTAACTGGTATAGCGATAACGTTGTACCTGGAAAACAGGCGTGTACGTTGTGTCATAGTACGCGGCCCATACATTCGGCGTGGCTATTCCCCGCTGTGATTGCTGATAGGATGTCTTTACACAATAGGTCAGCAACATCCTGGCCGGCCCAAAAATATATTGCTGAAGATATGCGCTGTACGAGAGGCCGCTGAGCTTTTCCACCAGCATAGCCAGCAGGCAATAGTTTACATTGCAGTAACTGAATTTATCGCCTGGCTGGAAATACAGTGCTTTGCCTTCCTTTACCAGTGTGGGAATAATAATCTCATTCGTAATAATGGTATCCGGAAACTGTTTTACAAGGGGCTCATACAGTTCCAGGTCAGGCAGGCCGGAAGTGTGCGTCAGCAAATGCCTGATCGTAATACCAGAATATGGGAATGCCGGGAAGTAATGCTGAAAGGTATCTTCTAACCGGAGCATTCCTTTTTCCTTTAACTGGAGAATAGCTGTCGATGTGAAAATTTTAGATATGGAAGCCAGGTTATAGCGTACGTTGATGTCATTTTGGGTGGCGGACGGAAAGTCTGCATAACCGAAAGACCTTACATAAACGGGCCGTCCGTTCTCAGCCAGGAATATATTCCCGTTCATGTTTTCCTCTCTCGCAATGTTGTTAAAAAAGGTATTCAGATTCCCGAGCCTGTTCTGTGCTAAGGAAAATGTCCCGCTCAGCACGATGACAGAGAGGAAAAATATGCGTCTCATAGTGGTGTCGATTTGATCGCAATACTAAGGAAGAACGCGATGCAGATGGGACAAATGTGACGAAACGCACAGGATAAGTGATAAAGCAAAAAAGCCTTCTGCACAGGGCAAAAGGCTTTATATTGGTCTGGTCTTACTGGGGAATGCTGTCTTTACGCCAGGTACTGTCTTTCTTCATTTTATGCTTCATCTTCATCTTATATTTGGAAGTGTCAGAACGAGGCGTGGTGTCCTGTCTGAATTGATCGTTATAAGTAGTGTATGATTTATCCGTACCAGTCCTGGCAGCAAAAGATGGGGCAGGCAGGCTTTGGAAATAAACAAACACACCAGATGCGATGAGCAGGCTGAGTGTTACAAGATGCTTTTTCATGACTGAGAATTTTAAAGAGGAATTAATAAATATCCCTTATCACTAAAATCCTGCTTATTTGAGTTGTTAGGTCAATATTGTTATATACCAAATCATTATACCTCCGGAATATTTAACTATTGAAATGAAATGGTATGTTACTGTAGACTTGTAGATAAAAAGGGGGTAAATAAATATACAAGCCCGGCCATAGGCGAATCGTGGAAAATGATGGTAAGGTGCTGATTATGAACTTAATTTCATACATTTGGGAATAGACAACGCAGTTTGTTGCTAAATTGAAAAATCGTTTATTTAAAACATCACACGTTACACGGCGCAATAGCCTGAGATAAGTACCATCAACTGATTTTATTAATACCCCAATATTTAAATTCAGACTCTACATGAGATACGATTCTTTACCCCAGATCGAAGCTCGTTTCAGGAGTGAAGCGGCTCCATTCCTGACGCCATTTTCCCTGCAGGTTCCTGATGAACAGCTGATCCTTAAAGGACAATTGTACAAGCCAGACCGCAGCAATTATTTCTATCCGGACACGCATACGAAGGAAAGGATAGTACTACATTTTACGGCCGGCAATCTGAAGTCCGATATGCAGAGCCTGACCACCCAGGGAAGACACGTCTCCGTACCTTTTGTCATTGCCAGGGATGGCACCATCTACCAGTTATTCCCTTCAGGTAACTGGTCAGGCCATCTGGGGCCCGGACTTGGAAATCAGGGTACAAACAATGCGCAGGATAAGGTCACTATCGGCATCGAGCTTTCTAATTACGCGTATCTCGTTCCCCGCGACGGGAATTTGGAAACCATTTACTCACGTGCGCCCCAAAATGGTAAGCCCGGCCCCGTTGACGAGTATTGTTCATTAAGCAATACCGCCGCTTACCTGAAGATCGACAAACCTTTCAGGGAGCAATCCTATTATGCTTCCTATACACAGGAACAGATCGAAAGCACGATCATCCTGCTCAGGTATCTGACCGCTAAATATAATATTCCCCGCCAGTTCCTGCCGGAAGATAAAAGATACATAACGACCGATGAAGTACTGACGTTCAAAGGCATCGTGTCTCACATCAATTACCGCCCCTCCGGTAAATGGGACATCGGGCCTGCCTTTGACTGGGACACCCTGATCAATGGGGTTACTGCTACTGAATTTACCCCGGTAGCTACTGTACGTTCATTGAACTTTGCCTCCCGTGAACTGTCTATCGGACTGACCACCGAAGGCGGTATCGCTGCGCAGTTTGTTGATGAGAGCAGTAGTGAAGAAGGTGCACCCGAAGCAACTGACAATGAAGGATATAATCCCAACGACTATGAAGACGGTACCGCAAAAGAGCTGGCGCCCTCCAGTGGAAAAGTATATGCCCTGCTGGCAGGTATCAACGAATATGACCAGGTGCGTAAACTAAGCGGTTGCCTGCACGACCTGCAGCAGGTGGAAGACTACCTGAAGAACCGTACAGTGTTTGATTGTAAGATCAAAAAGATAACAGACGCTGAGGTAACAAGGTCCAATGTGGTGAAAGCATTTGAAGAGCACCTGGGACGGGCAAAGAAAGAAGATACTATCCTGTTCTATTTTTCAGGTCATGGCACACAGGAAGACGCCGCTCCGCTGTGGGATGAGACAGACGGCAAACTGGAATGTATCGTGTGTTACGACGGCGGGACCAGCAAAGCAGCTGAGTTCCTGCTGACAGACAAGGAGCTGCGCTACATGATCGCTAAACTGTATGAAAAGACGGGCGCGCACATCGTCGTGATCTTCGACTGCTGTCACTCCGGCGATAATACCCGTGGTCAGCTGATCAATGCCGCCTTCAGCAAAGACAAGGTGATCAAACGCATGATCTACGACAAAACACGTTACTCCGGCGCTTTCCCGCAACGTGAATGGAGCGAATTCGTGTTCAGTACTGAGATCAAAGAAGAAGACATCAAAGACAAGAAGGTGGACGAATTCCTGCCTGAGGGCGTCCATATCCAGATGGCTGCCTGCGAAAGTAATCAGTCTGCCGTTGAAGTGAACGGGGAAGGGGTATTCACCAAAAAACTGCTGGGCGCTCTGGACGCCTGCACAGGCAATGTTTCCTACAACGACCTGGGTAGCAGGATCAGGCAGTACCTGCGTTTCAGTTTTGAACAGACGCCACGCATCTATGTATCAGGCGATACTGACAGGCTGCTCTATACCGGTTTCCTGAATCGCAGCCTTAGCGACAATGTCACCATTGCTGAAGCTACTTACGGTAAAAATGGCTGGCAGCTGAATATAGGAGCTATCCATGGTGTGGATAAAAACACGAAGCTGACTATTGTAAATGCCACTGATGCCAGCCAGAAATGGAATGCCGGCATAGACAGTGTGTTCATTGACTACAGTGGCATTACCATTGACGGCGCGCCCGACCAGGCTAAAGCCCATAAGGTATTTGCAGAGGGACTGATGAGTGGGAAAATATTGCTGGAGCTAAACAACAGCAACGGCAATCCTGCAGAAATGGCCCGGCTGCTGGACGATATTGAGAGCAAGGCTGGAGGTCATTTTGAATTCCAGTCGGGTGTTGCGGAAAATGGCCACACTGCCGACTATACACTACATATCAGGGCAGGTGAAGCGGTGATTACCCGGGCCAATGATCCTTACCGGCCGGTAGTGCGCCCGCTGGATCTGACAAAAGAGAAGGGCGATGTTGAACTGGTGGAAACCCTGAAACACATCTCTCAGTGGCACTTTATCAGGCAGCTGCAGAACAGCGTTATCCCCGAAGGCTTCCCTGAAAAGCCGGTACAGATAGATGTTACCAGGATCTATCCTGATGACAGCAGGAAAAGCATCAACACCGGTAGCGGAACCGCCACCTTTGATTTTGAGCCTGGTCAGGGCGGCTGGAACGGCGCCATGGAAATAAAGCTCACCAATACTACACAACAGCCGGTATATGTAGCGGCCCTGTACCTGGGTATCCAGTTCAGCAGTTACCTCGATTACCTGTCACAATCACCCTGGCTGCTGGATCCTGGAAAAGAGATTGTGCTGGCCCGGAAAGGCAAAGACAGGATCATTATACGCCAGGACGATTTCGTAAGGGAATATAACTGGCCATTAAGCATGGAAACGCTGAAGCTTATTGTCAGTACAGACGAGTTCAATGTAAAGGCGCTTTCCCTGGGTAACCTGGCGGCTCCTTATGTGCTGGCCGATCGCGAAAAGGGATTGGTAAGGGGCCGAACCGAGATTGCCAGGGCGGCAGTCATGGACGATAATGATACTCCAGCAGAATTTAAAGGCTGGATCACCCAGACCTTATACCTCGTCTTCAACAACCCGGATTTCAACAACATAGACCGTAAAACGCTCAGGGAACTGATGGAATACGACGAGACGGCTTATTATGCCGCCGGACTGTATTATGATCTGGTAACGGACGAAAACGGGCAACCTACCCGCCTGAAGCTGAAACCGGAGATCAAGGTCCCGGAAGGTGAAAAAGGGCTCTGGGGAGATGTGGTACTGTGGGCAGCCAACGCAATAGAGAGCCGGCAGCGCAGGAGATTATACAGACGCCTGAAAGAAACAAACAGGTTAAGGATCGTTGCAGAAGGGGATTCCTGGTTCCAGTATCCTATCCGTGTGCTCGATACCATTGACCATCTGTACAAGCTCTATGCGATCCGCAGCTTTGCTGAAGCAGGAGATACGCTGGAGAACTACATGAAGGACCGGGAATACCTGAAAGGGATCAAAGAGGAGGAAGCGCAGATCTTCCTGGTCAGCGGTGGCGGTAATGATATACTGGGAGAGCAGTTCCAGGGTTCTTTGCGCGATACGCCCGCAGAAGACGATATGACGCCGGCACGCTATCTTAATAAGACCTTCTTCGATAAACTGGACCGCCTGGAAACGTGGTATACCGATATGTTCACTGAGCTGCATAACAGGTTTCCTAACCTGCGTATGCTGGTGCATAGTTACGATTATATCATACCGGTCGATACAGACCTCTATCCCCGTAAGACCAGCTGGCTGGGTAAGTACATGATCCGGAAGAATATTCATCAGCAGGCGGTGAGAGAATCCCTGATCCGTTTTATGGTAGATGAATTCAACAAACGCCTGGAAAAAGTCACCGCAGCTTTCCCTGGAGTGGTTTATTACATCAATGTAAGGGAGATCGTAGACCGGGGCAGCTGGTATGATGAAATACATCCTACCAATGCAGGCTTCAAGCTGGTGGCCGACAAATTTGTGGATGTCATCGAGCAGCTGAAAGCTGATCTTAAGCCATTTGCGGAAGCGCCGGTAATGTCTGCCCGCTCCTGATTGTAACTATCCGTTCAGAATAAAAGAAGGCTGTCCTCCTTTAAGGTGAAGCCCCAAAAGAGTCTGACTTTTGGGGCACTTCACAGGGAGGACAGCCTGTTTTATTATCAGCAGGATCTACCTGTTGGAGATCACTAATTTGAAAACCTGCGCATTGAACTTAACAAAGTAAACACCATCAGGTATACTACCGATATTGATTACATTGGCGCCTGCCTCCAGTTTTCCATGCTTTATCACTCTGCCCGTCAGGTCACTTATCGAGAACAGACCACTGCCTTCAGACTGTATCTTCACCCAGTTTTTAGCAGGATTCGGATAGAGGAATGCCTGTTGAGCGTTTGTACCGCCAGCTTTCATTGCCAGCGAGGGGCCGGATATTGCAAGAGCAGTTGCAGCGCCGGCAGTGCCACATACCTCAAACTCGTAGATAGAATATCCCCATTGTGTATTTCTGGCGGTACCGGTCATACGGATATAGCGGTAACTGGCATTCAGGTTGTCTATGATATCCGTTCTGTTGCCGGAAGGCATATTGGTCTTCGTCGCAATAGGCAGCCAGGTATTACCGTCTACAGACCCGGTCAGGGTATAGTCTTTTGCATTTGCCACTTCCCATGTGATGGTGATCTTGTTCACAGCAGACACAACGCCCAGGTCGACCGTGAGCTGTTGCGGATCTGTGAAAGCGCTTTCCCAGCGGGAGCCCGGATTGCCATCAATAGCCGCTGCTGCATTGCCGCTTGAAGCGGTAGCGGTAGATGGCAACAGTCCGTAACAGCCGCTGGGCTGTTGTCCGTTGGCCGGCAATGTGGGATACGTAACCAGCGTTCTGGCAGGCACATTAAAAGATGCCACCACTACGCCTGCGTTGTTATATACATTACATGTCCTGGCACTGGCGCCTGGATTATATGCCACCGCATAGCTGAATGCCCCGTTCTTTTCAAACACGCTGCTGGAAGGGAAGTTAGTACGGAAGTTAAACGAAAAATAGCCCAGGTTCTGGTTGGCATGTGTATAGAAATAAGTCATGCCCGCCACCTCATAATCCATGACATAACGGTTGTCGGTAACAGGAAGCAAGAGGTTGTTGGCCATAAAGGCAGCCGCATACTTAGGATCGGACAGGTATTTAAAGCCCAGTGCTACATGCGCCCAGTCGTCGCCAAACTGTGTTTCATTGGTATGTCCGTCTATTGCTGCGGATTCTGCCAGCATATCATTGTATTCCCGTCTTGCCCAGGCCGTATCTCTTGCCAGGTATTTAAAGCCGGGATTTACAGGCAGGTATTGTATGCCGTGTATGTGTACAGGGCTGGCGCTGAAATAAGTGCCATAGGCAAAACCCTGATTAGAGAGGATGCCCACTACATTATGCGGATATACTGGGGGCAGGTTCCTGTTCTTCCAGTCAAACCAGTATTCCAGTGTGGCGTAAGATTCACTGATATAACCGAATGCACCTGCGTCGCGGATAGCTTCATCGTTCAGCATATCTCCCAACAGGAATAAACCTATCCACGATTGCATGGCTTCAGATGTAGACTCCTGGTTGTTGCCGGTAGAGGAACTGGTGCCGCCGGCGTAACTGTGCCCTATCCAGGGGTCAAAAGTTCTGAATGAAGGCAGGAAATTATCTGTTTTATCCCAGTTGGCATATTGTTTAGCCACCAGTTTGATCATGGGGCCATACTGGGTCAGGAAGTCAGGATCGGTCATGCCATAAAGCGCACAGGCATAGATGAGGTAACCATAGTGGAAATGGTTGTCGGTAAACTCGGAAGAACCGTATGATTCATTAAAACCGACTATAGCGCCCCAGCGATCATAGCGGGCGAAGAATTTTTCCTGTTCACCAGGCGTATAGGTGAGCCAGTTCACCAGTGCCTCCCGTGTTTTCGCTTTCAATGACTGGTATGCCTGATGATTCAGTTCTTTGGCCATCAGGGTATACTTGGCATAGTTCACCAGGTCTTTACCACCCCAGTAGGTATCTCCACCATAACCCTGTTTCTTGGCGAATCTGGTCAGCAGGTCAAACAGCACATTGGCATCATATGGATTAGCGTCCGCTGCGTTCCTGTAAGGGGCATTGTAGGTAGGCAATATGCCGTTGAAATCGTAGGTAAAAGAGAACGACTTTCCTATTGCTGTTTTCATGGATCCTCTCGGCGTTACATAATTAACCGCAGTGAAGGCAATATTATTTGCCGCGTTCTGATACAGGTGAGGCAGGAAACCTTGTATGGTGTTGCCGGCGGTCTGTCCTTTCAGGTTGACGGTGGTGATATTCCAGTTCACATACACTTTGCCCAGGGCTGCGTCATAGTCGTATGTTACGGTCGTATTGGATGGTTTGTTAAATGCATAGTTTTCATAGGTCCCCAGGTCGGCGGGAGAGGGGAGTGCAGAAATGACAAAGTAAGCGTTACCATTATTGGTGTTCAGCACCAGCCGCTCTGCCTGGTTGCCGTCAGACGCCCAGCGGGTACCGGTATTGCCGTCATTGACATTGTTGCCGGTAAATGCGCCCTGTACGGAAGATACCTCTACGGGTTTGTTCCCGGAAAGCAGCGTGTTGCCGTTGTATACCTCCATTTCCCATAGAGAGTAGGCATAGATAGTACCTTTTTCTGCGAGCGCCAGTTTCACATATCTGGCAGTAGTATTAATGCTTAGACTATCAAGTCCGCCATTGCCATTTGCCTCAGAAGCGACGGTGCTCCAGGTGCTGCCATTGCCCGATACCTGTATGGAGTATCCTTTTGCGAACGCTGTTTCCCAGTTTAGTTTCACTTTGGTGATGCTTTGTACAGTACCAAGGTCAATACTCACATATTGTTGTCCCTGTAGAGCTGCTGTATTCGAACCGTTAAGATGAACGCCAAAATAGCGGCCATCAGTTTGTATCACAAAAGATCCCGTGGTAGGAAATTGTACGGCCGCGCCACTTTGGGTGAGATAGGAAGCGCCTTTCTCAAAGGAAAACTCCGGGTTAATACCCTGTGTTTCCAGCCACATAAAAGGAATACCATGCACCATTGTTACATCCATGTTCCTGTTATGAACGCTGTCAGGCAATGACATGACCACTCCCCAGTCTGACCAGTCTTTTGCAATGGCCCTGGAAGGAGTATATCCTGCGGCCCTGATCATCATACTACCGCCGTAAGCAATGTTGGAACCATCTGCCACAAAGCTGTTCGGGTAATACATTTTAACGCCGTAATCTTCCGGATCGGCCGCCAGTGGATAGGCCCACATCATGCCGCCATACTGCGATACTACCAGGTCTGTCCACCAGTCGTTGGTTGGAATGGGCTTGTTCAGTTTATCGGCTGCAACATAAATGGGCCGGTCATATACAAACTGATACAGATCTCCCAGACCATCTTTGTTGTTATCGACGGTGTTTTCTGTAGCCGGCGGAAATGAGGCATAACTTCCGGCGCCAACGGGAACGGGCGTTTGTGCGTGCAGTTCTAATGCACTTGCAGCCAGCAGCAATGCTGACAAGTAAAGGCTTTTCATAGTTACCAGGTTATTTTGAGTTTATAAAAAAAAGCGACTGAAAAGTTGTTGACACTATAACGTGGAATGTCCAGGCATAAGGGCGCTGTCCTTTCAAATATACTAAATTGAGGGCAGTGTAAAGGTCAAATAATAGGAATATACCGTTATACTTGCAGGAGAATTATTGTATTATGATCGAAGCAAACGATGTGCGTCCGGGCAACCTGGTATGGTATTATGATCTGTATATGAATGAAACGGTGTTTGAGGTGGAGGGGATGCTGGATGGCTTCATCTATAGTTCAACACTGCCCAAAAGTAAGTTGTCGCTGGCCAATGTACATCCCCTGTCTTTAGACACAGGCTACCTGCGCAGCCTTGGATTTGTAAGGGGAGACAGGGCGCATGGAGAAGATGAAAATGTTTACTCCTATAAGTATAACCGCAATGACAGTGTGTATGTGAGGGACGAAGGTTATGCCTTTCAGTTCCTGGCTGCCGCCCCGGGACTGTTGGTGCCGTATGGGCAACCCGTCGTGCATGTACATCAGCTGCAGAACCTGTTTTACTGCCTGACGGGGCAGGAATTATAAAGAAAGGGATGTATCAGCATAAATGAAGGCTCCCGATGCTCGTTTTCCTTTCTGATAATTCCTGCTCCCATGTTATGATCAGCATATTGTTTGTGCCCAACAACGCTTTATTGTGTGAGCAGATACCTGGCAAATGAAAACAACAGTGTTATTTTTTCAATGACTTATGGATGGAGGCGCAGGTAAAAGCTGCACATCATCGAATATCATTGCCAGTGCCCTAATAAAGCGGCAGGATGCCGGGATGCAACAAAGCAGGTCCCTGCATCAGGAGCTCCGGCAGCGTCACAACAACAGCATTATTTTTCAGCAATTTATGGATGTGGTCCCATACAAACGATCTGTACACCGCTGAATGTACCTTTCAGGCTGATCGTTTTTTCAGTACCTGATTCAATGTCATTGCTGCCCGTAAACTCAAAATGACCTGAGATGAAGGCTTTCACATCATCAAACCTGATCTCTGTCAGGGTGAAGCTACCTTTTTGTGCATTACATGACACATCTTTACCTGTAGCATCATCTGCAGTTTCTGCAGATTCATCTTTCGGATAGTTCAGGTATTGTGCGAAGTTGCCCGATCCATCGTCAGCTGTGGATTCCTCCAGTGAAACTGTAACAGGTTTGAATTCCCCGATCTTCTTCAGATCAAATTTAATGGACAATGTCCTGTTTCCATCGCGAAGTGTACATTCCAGGTTCATGATAGCCATTTTACTGGTACCAATGGTGGCATTTCCCCTGATATCGTGAGAGGAAATAACGTCGCCATTCTTTTCAATGTTAAAGGTACCCGGATTAAGCACTTTTTTTTGCGCCAGTACGGTCGTGGAACCCGTACAGAAAAAGGTGATAACAGCACTTGTTATCAGTGATAGCATTTTAGTTTTCATGTAGGTCTGGTTAGGGATAGCTGATTAAGTATAACGTTGAAAGATACAAAAAATATTTTCAATATCAGTACTCCTCACCATTCAGTTGACCCGCTATTTTATAACAACGGTCTTACTGCATCCTGAGCGGTATGGTCAACCGGCGGTCAATTGTCCTGCTTTATGAAGAAGTATTGGTAATGAGTGATTTAAGTGCCTCCATAGCGTTATCTGCCTCGGCTGCGGCCACCAACGCCTGTTAACACATATGTTATATTGATAATTAAAATAATGTGATCTATCTTGCCTGTTTAACAGGCATTATGACCAGGCATTGGACAAACTACGACAACAAAGGGGACAAACTGATAGCTTTCGCAAATGGAACATTGTACAAGGCAAACCCTAAACCGGATGAAATAGACAATATAGTCAGGGACATGCAGATGAATAATTTTGCGGCGCCTGGCCTCTTTGGTATTCCTGCAGACTATATCAGGGAAATCCGCCTGCAGGAGGGGAATGATTATATCCAGGTGATGTTCGGTAAAGATTCAGAAGAACACCTGCAAATTAAGGATGAGGCGACGAGACAGGAAGTATTTGATTTCCTGAAAGACCATTTACCGGGCGCCTCCTACCTGGTAGATACCTATACCAGGTTCAGGGCAGCTAAGAAGCCAATGATTGCGCTGGCAGTTGTGGCAGTACTGTTCCTCTACAGCCTGAATGTAGCCCTGAGGCTGGATGCGGGCGAAAGCGTGATGGCGGGAGGGCGTATCGGCGGGCTGCTGTTAGGAATTGCTTCGCTGGGCGTCAATAAGGTTTTAATGGTGTATGGCGCCCTGATAGCCATTGCGGGTACGCGAACAACACTGAAGATGATGAATCCGCCTGTTGTGCATCTGATCCGCATCGTGCGTTAATGACTGACATATCAACGACTAAATTTTTTTTCTATAAGTTACTCAACTGTTCCAGGCGGTATCCGTACGAAAGGAGGTGTATCATCTTTGCGTTCAGCCCCTTTTATTCGAGTACCGCCTGGCGTTAGAAGATCATTGGTTTGCTCATGGTACCGTTTTCAGGTTCCGGATATTTATAAGTTAACGGATAAAGGCAACCTTCACGATCTTATCGTTTTCAATAGTATAAACAGCGATCGCTTCAACTGGCTTTTCCCCCATACCTGTTATGCTTTCCTGATCTATCACGGTATTACCCAGCAGCATCCTGTTCACCAGCTGACAGTGTAATTCTTTTGTCCTGTCAAAGATGCCTGCATACCGTTGGCGCATTTGTTCTTTGCCCTGCATCAGCAATTTGCCGCTGGCCTGGTCATAGATGGCAATGCTATCGCTATACGGCGCCAGGAAGGCTTCAATATTCCTCGCGTTATAAGCGTTCAGCTGTTGCTGTACCAGTATTGCCGGCGTAGGCTTCAACAGTTCCTTTGGCTGTAGTTGTATGCCACGGTGTATGACAGTTTGTACATCTGCCAGTGCGTTCAGATCCTGTGCAGGGTCTTTATCCAGTATCAGCAGGTCGGCAATCTTTCCTTTCTCTATACTGCCATAATCCCCGTCTTTTCCGAAACCCTTTGCCGCATTGATAGTCGCACTACGGATGATCTCCCGGTTGCTCAATCCTGCCCGTTGCATGGCCTGCAATTCAGTAAAAAAGGAAGATGCATGCAGTGTACCGATGTTACCTGCATCTGTGCCTGCTACTACATTCACACCGGCCTGTTGCGCCAGTTGCAGGTTAGTACGCATAACGGTATCTTCTTTTGAAGGAATGACATGTCGGCTGCGTAAACTCTTATAATCAAAGCCAGTCACTTTCTTGTCGATATGCTGAAGGTCTGTCAATGTGCCCAGCATAAAAGGATCCCCATAGGCCAGGTCATGGGCGGGGAAATCGAATTGCTGTGTAAATGCCCGTTTATAACCATGCATGACGGTCAGGGTAGGAATATACACCGTATGCTTGTTTTTCAGTAACTGCAGCATTTCATTGTCCAGCACCTTGTCGTCCACACTATGCACCAGGATGTCTGCGCCCGCGGTAACCGCCAGTTTAGCGGTTTCATACTGGGTAGCATGTACGGCTACCTTTAGCCCGTGTGCATGACTTTCATCTATTGTGGCCTTTACAATAGGTAAAGTACTTTCAGCCGGCATACCGGGTACTACGATGTACCAGATCTTGATGAAGTCAGGTTTATAGGGCAATTGCTTCTGTACCAGTTCCCGGGCCTCCTCCGGCGAGGTGACTTTCACAATAGGAGGGTCTTTCTTGTCCAGGTTAGGAGGAAGATAAGTGGATATCAACGGCCCTGTTACCCAGGCATTGGTCGCCAGGGGATCGGCATTCACTTTATCTCGGATGGCAAAGTTGCTGAATGGTCCGCCTACATCTGCTACAGTAGTAATACCGCATGCGAGGTAACGGGCCATCATATCGGCCAGATGTTCCTTCGCCCACTGCTGGTCCTTTTCATAAGGATATACAGCCATGAGGTTCAGGCCGTCAGGCCGGGTATAGAGGCCGCCGGTCTGGAAGAAATGGATATGCGCATCCGTCATGCCTGGCATAACATACTTGCCTGTTGCATCTATAACAACAGCGCCGGCAGGTACCTTTAGTTTCTTTGAAGATCCTGTGGCCAGTATACGGTCATGCTCAATAACGATGGTCTGATCTGCCAGTGTCTTATTGCTGTTCACATCTATCAGGTTTGCATGTGTGATGCACAGGGCAGAAGGCGCATTGTTTGCAGGCGGTGTAGTGGTGGATTGTGTGTAACCCGGCAGTGCATATGCGACCAACGCAGCTGCCCATAACAGTGGGATTTTTTTCATCGGGTTAAATTTGATCGGTATTAAAGATAGTAGATTTTACTTTCTTTATATATATTAGACACATGAATCAGGAGTTGAACGTCCCTATACAGCGTCCCTTTGTACTATCCGGTGGTGGCGCCCGTGGTTATGCCCACATTGGTGTATTAAAAGCCTTTGCAGAACACAACATCTTTCCCGAAGCCATTGCAGCTACCAGCGCCGGCTCTATAGCAGCAGCCTTCATCTGTGATGGGTACACTACTGATGAGGTAAGAGAGATCTTTCTGCATACGAAAATGGGCCTGACGGTCGACTGGAAGAACCTGAAGAACGGATTCCTGTCCCTGAAGCTCCTGGAAAAGGTACTGACACAGACCTTACGCCATACAACTTTCGAATCATTGCCCATTCCTTTGTATGTCACTGCTACCAACTTCTCTACAGGACAGCAGACCATTTTCAACAAAGGCTCCCTGATCCCCGCTATACTGGCGGCTTCGAGCATCCCCATGCTGTTCCCGCCGGTGATCATTGAGGGCATTCCGTATGTGGATGGCGGCATTTCCGGAAACCTGCCTGTAGAACCTTTGCTGGGAAAATATACATCTATTATCGGTGTGCACGTCAATCCCCTCACACCTTACAATCCTGCGAGTGGCCTCCGGGCCAATATTGAGCGGACCCTGCACATGGCTATCCACGAACCGGTATTGAAGAATCAACTGCTGTGCAGCCGCTTCATTGAGCCGCAGGAGTTAGGGCGCTTCGGTATGTTCGATTTTAAACGTTTCGACGCTATTTATACCGTAGGACTGGAATACACCCGCCGGATACTGCAGGAAAGCCCTGAGCCGCTTGAAGTATAAAACCTTGTTTGTCATTCAATAATGTGAGCGGGAAATACAGTAGAGGTACAGACGTACGAAAATGGCGCTTATTGCGTTTAATTTTATGAGATCACTGTTCATCTGCCTCCTATGTAAACCCACTCACAAAATGAGACACTCGCTAAATTATTCCATGATTATTGGTACCCTTGGTATCTTTTTACTGTCCGCCTGTAGCAAATCTGAGCTCCTTACTCCTGACCCGTCCAGAGAAGCCATCAATGAAACAGCCAACATCGCAGGCGATGTGACGGCCGCTGCCACTACACCTGTTGGCACCGTTGTGTACACCAGTAATGGTTACAAAGTGACCATCACCAACAAGGATGCTACCTTCGATGACGCTGTACGTCAGAAATTTGTAGACATTTTTTTTAGTGTTTATCCACAGCTGGTAAGCAGGTTCAATACCGGCGCCGTTAAATCGGTTACGTTCGTGATAGACCCCGCTTATAGCGGCGTAGCCTATACTTCCGGTACTACCATTACCTACAGTTCTGCATGGTTCCATAGCCATCCGCAGGATGTAGATGTTGTAACGCATGAGATCATGCACGTGGTACAGGCATATACCGGCGGCGCTCCCGGTTGGCTGACTGAGGGTATTGCTGATTATGTCCGTTATAAGTATGGCGTGAATAACGGCCCTGCCGGATGGTCACTGCCTAACTGGTCGTCTTCCCAGTCATATACCGATGCCTACCGTGTTACCGCACGTTTTCTGGTTTGGCTGGAACTGCACGTACGCAGCACGATCGTGACAGATCTGAACACTGCATTACGTAACAGGACCTACACGGCCAATACCTGGGTAAGCCTGACCACTAAAACTGTTGACCAGCTGTGGGCAGATTATTCCGCTAATCCTGCATTGTAGCAGTCCATTCATTCCGCTCGTAGCATTGCCATAATTGAATAATAACCGGGAGGGGATGAACGGAGATCTGCGTTCATGCAATGCTGTACAATAAGAGAGCATGTATCAGCTTTTGATGCATGCTCTCTTTAATTCGGATACCTGCCGGAAAACACTGGTTTTTGTGTAATTTTCAGGGGCTTATTTGCGTATATCCCTCTTTCCTGCCCCGGGTCATTTTTTATGTACTTCAGTGAAGTTCCATTTTTACTCCAGGCTCTTTACGTTCAGATACCATGAAGCTGGACAATGGTTTGAATGATCCTCCGCTTGTGTTATGCCTTTGACACCTTCATGTTTTATCAGTCAAAAAAGGGATCGGGTGCTCTCCTGTCAATATGAAAGGCCTGGTCAAGGTAATAAAGCACCGTTTCCGGCGCTTTGGCTGTGCGTACCAGCTCACGTAGCGGAGTGACTATCTTCGGATATTCATCAATAAATTCCAGTCCTTCTACCTGTGCCAGCTGAAATGATTGCATCAGTAAGCGGAATCGTTCCAGCTCTGCGCCCCAGTACCGGATGTATTTACTTTCGCTGATGCTGAGTTCTATGAGTATATCTTTTATCTGGAACAGCAGTCCGGCTTCCAGCTGGCAGTCCTGCGTGAGCTCCTCCCTGTATTTTTCCAGTTCTTTGAGTACAAACTGCTTCTGCAGCAAGGGAGTGGTAACCTGGTCTTCCTCATACATGCCATATACGCAACAAACCTTATCCGGCAATGTGGCTGCCAGCGCCTGGAACAAAGCCCATAAACGGCTGTTGTTGATATTGATCATGGCCTGGAAGCGGTAGGGCAGGCGCGGATTTTCATTAAGGGTAAGGGAATACCCTTCCACGATCTTCGCTTTCCTTCTTTTAAAGAGGATCTCATCGATGTCCGGCCGGTAATCTATTTCCTCATCTGAGGGAATACGGACGGTAACGGGCAGTTCTATCATACTGTAAAGATAAGGGAACAGGAGCTGCGGAAGCTGGATGGTAACGGAATTCCCTGTGCGCCACCTGGCGGTAACGGAAACGGGATGCTTTAGGCATGGTTCATGATAAATACCAGTATGAAGCATCAGGAAAGACCATATCAACGCATTGAAAATTATGGTATTATCGGCAACCTGGAGACAGTCGCCCTGGTTTCCCTGACAGGGTCGATTGACTTCATGTGTTTTCCCCGGTTCGATTCTCCTACCATCTTTGCCGCCCTGCTGGATGCTACCAAAGGTGGTTATTTTTCTGTTGAGCCGGAGCTGAAGGATTATACCTCCAAACAACTGTACATCCCCGGTACTGCCATCCTGCTTACCCGCTATTTCTCCGACCAGGGTATTGCTGAGCTGACGGATTATATGCCCATTGCTGACGTGAAAAAGGAGACAGATTGTACGATCGTCCGAAAGATCAAAACCATCCGGGGAGATATCACTTTCAAGGTGAATTGTGTGCCCCGTTTTGATTATGCAGCCGCCAGACATGAAGCAGTATTGGGAAAGAAAAAGAACGAGATCATTTTTACCCCTGTCAACGATGGGAATGTGCAGCTCCGCCTGATAGCAGATGTGCCCCTGCGGCTGAAACACAAGAATGGATATGCAGAATTTACGCTCCGGGAATCGGAAGTAGCGCATATCGTGTTGCAGGCAGTTAAAAAAGATAATAAGGAGCCTTTAGCCGGCATTGGGTATTATACGGATATCTACCACGAAACCATCACGAAATGGCGGGAATGGGTAGGGAAATCGACTTACAGGGGACATTATGGGGAGTTGATACAACGCTCGGCCATCACATTGAAATTACTGACCTCCATGAAGTTCGGTTCCGTAGTGGCGGCGCCTACTTTCGGTATTCCCGAAACGTTGGGGGGCAACCGTAACTGGGACTACCGTTTCACCTGGATCAGGGATGCCGCCTTTACCATGTATGCTTTCCTGAAACTGGGCTTTTACGACGAAGCCACTGCCTTCATGAACTGGATATTTAACCTCTGCACAGAGAACAAACTGCAACTGCTGTACAATATTGATGGTGGTAAAGCAGGGAGTGAACAGGTGCTGAAGCACCTGGACGGATATAAGGGCTCCAAACCTGTCCGCATCGGGAATGCTGCGGCGGGGCAGCGTCAGACGGATATCTATGGAGAGTTGATCGATACAGTTTACATCTACAATAAATCTTACGAGCCCATTACCTTCGAATTCTGGGCATTGATCAGGAAACAGGTGGAGTGTGTCATCAGTGACTGGAAAACGCCTGATCATGGCATCTGGGAAATCAGGAACGAGAAACGGGAATTCCTGCATTCCCGTTTAATGTGCTGGGTGGCCATGGACAGGGCCATTAAAATTGCGCAGCATCGCTCATTTCCCTATCCCGAAACGGAATGGCAGACCGTTCGTGACGAGATCTATAACGACATTTACCATAATTTCTGGAATGAGGAACTACAGGCATGGGTACAGTACAAAGGCGCCAAAACAGTAGATGCCGCCGCTTTGCTGATGCCGTTGACCCACTTCATCACTCCCCTGGAACCGAGATGGCTTTCCACCATGAAAGTGATAGACAGGGAACTGCGCCTGGATGTACTCATTTACCGTTACCGGAACCACCTGGAAAAGATTGACGGACTGGATGGGGAGGAGGGGACTTTCAATATGTGCTCATTCTGGTATATAGAGGCCCTTGCCAAATGCGGTGAACTGGATCTGGCAATAGAGAGTTTTGAAAAGATGATCGGTTATGCCAATCACCTGGGGCTTTTTAGTGAAGAGCTGGGAAAAAAGGGCGAGCACCTGGGGAACTTTCCCCAGGCATTCACGCACCTTGCTTTGATTAGTGCTGCCGTTGAGCTCAACAAGCAGATGAGTCGTGTGTAAAGGTCATTTTCCCGAAGGAAATACAGGAAACAGCAAACTGGTATTGCTGATAAATGCAATGCGCTTACTATCGGGCGACCAGGAAGGCGTATTGATCGTTCCCTGCCCGCCGTACAGGTAGGCAATCACTTTTGCGGGACCGCCAGTTGCAGGCATCAACCGTAAATAAACATGTTTATAGAACGGATGATCTGAGGGTGCTACTTCTTCTTTCAGGAAGGAAAGGAATACGATCCATTTACCATCCGGGGAAATATGCGGGAACCAGTTATTGAAACCATCATCCGTGATCTGCGTCTGTTCAGAACCGTCGGCTTTCATCCGCCACAGCTGCATTAATCCGTTACGCGCGGAGTTGAAGTAAATGTACTGCCCATCCGGCGTGTACTCCGGACCGTCATCCAATCCAGTGGCGGTGGTCAGCCTGACTTCCTCTCCACCGGCAGCGGGCACACGGTAAATATCAAACTCTCCGTTGCGCTGTCCGGTAAACACCAGGTACTTTCCATCCGGCGACCAGCCATGCATATAAGAGGGACCTGTTTTGTTGATCCGTGTAGGATCGCCTCCCGTACGCGGCACTACATAACCTATTGAAGCGCCTTTTTCCCCGTCACCACTGCTGATGGCAAGCATCTTTCCGTCAAAGGATAATACATGATCATTATTGTTCTTCTTCGCTTCTCCGGTGTGGATCAGGGAAGGCGTTTTCTTTTCCAGGTCAAACTGGTACAGCAATCCGTCAGCATTATAGATCAGCGATCTGCCATCTTTGTTCCAGTTAGGCGCCTGTATGGAACCGGGAACCTGGTACACAATAGTGCTGTTTTGCGTGTTGATGTCCAGTATTTCGAGCAGGCTGCCTATATACTGGCGGTAGGGCACCAGTGTGTCTGGTGCAGGTACCGTGATGCGTACATTACTGAACACCGCTTTCTCAACAACATCAGCATTGTGCGAGCAGACGAACAACCCTGCATATACTTCATCGCCCAGTGAAAGCTGATCCAGTTTTTCGCTGATGAATGTTTGTCCGTTTCTGGCCACGGATAAGGTGAATGTATTTCCCTTCCGCTCCAGTTGCACAACGTCGGCAGCAGTGAGCGATGATTTTATTTCTTCTGTATTTCCCCCGGTAGTGCGCCTGAACTGGAGGGAGGTTAAACCATCACCATGTACAACGCCATTCACGTGGGTGGCACTGGTATCCAGCGAGCTGCGTATCATCAGGCCCCATTTGCGGTGTGCTTCTTTTCCCTTGCCGATGAAACGGGCATTGGTACGGAGAATAAAATCTCCTTTCATCTTTTTCCAGGCAAAGTGAAACTCATCACTGCCAAACCACATATTCTTACCTGCGC
This sequence comes from Chitinophaga filiformis, assembly GCF_023100805.1. Lineage (NCBI taxonomy): Bacteria > Pseudomonadati > Bacteroidota > Chitinophagia > Chitinophagales > Chitinophagaceae > Chitinophaga > Chitinophaga filiformis. The sequence goes on along the minus strand of NZ_CP095855.1, from coordinate 6,625,930 downwards.
CGCTGATGGTGTATTGCTGCGTCTTCGGGTCGTACCGGGTGCTGCCGGCGTGTTTTACCTTCCCCACATCTGTTTGTCCGTCGAAAATGCCTGCTGTCTGTGCAGAGAGCCTGGTTAGCTGGCAGAAGGCCAGCAGGCTAATGGTGAATAACAGCAATTTCTTGCCCATATGTAAATAGTATAACGTGAATAACTGAAGGCAGGTGAGCCGTGGAATCTTATACTGTCTAATTTACAGATGTTTCCCCGGGAATGAAAGCCTTCAGCTGGTAGCAGGCGCTATTAATTTACATAGTAATGATGGCGGATGTTACTGCACTCAATCTCCTCTTTCTATTGGTGTGATGCGCAGTTCATGCTTTTCATTGTTCCGTATCACATTGATATATTGGAACTGACCTATTTTATCCGCCGTCATCATTTTAAAGAACTGATCGGTGGTTTCTACCGGCTGATCATTGAACTGGTAGATGATGTCTCCATTGAGTATACCGGCTTTAGCCGCAGGACTGTTGCGTTCTACTTTGGAAATAAATAAAGCCTGTTTGTTCTTTAGCTGGTGAATGGTACGCAGCCTGGGTACGAGATCGATCTGCTGCATGGCAACACCGATATAGGCCCTTTTGACTTTACCATAGAGGATCAGCTGGTTGGCGATCGCCTTGGCGGTATTAATGCTGATAGCGAAACAAAGACCCTGTGCTCCGCGAATGACTGCTGTATTGACGCCAATGACCTCCCCGTCGCTGTTAATGAGCGGACCACCGGAATTGCCGGGATTCAGCGCAGCATCTGTCTGTATCATAGCATCCATCATCATACCGTCCTGTCCCTGTAATGATCTGCCCAAAGCACTGATCACGCCCGCGGTAACGGTATGCTGGAATCCGAGGGGATTACCGATGGCAATGACCATCTGGCCGATCCTGAGCTCGTCGGAATCGCCCAGTTTCACGGCACTGAATTCCCGGGCATCGATTTTCAACAGCGCCAGGTCTGTAGCGGGGTCCTGGCCAGCCAGGCTGGCGGGGTATATACGACCGTCCTGCAACATTACTTTCAGGCTGTCGGCCCCGTTTACAACATGACTGTTGGTGAACAGGTAGCCGTCGGAAGAGAACAGGAACCCCGAACCTGTCCCGGACACGGTTTCCTGGTTACCGCTGGCGTTAAGTCTTTCTATTTTGACAACTGCCGGACTAGCTTTGTCCACAGCGTCAATTATCACTTGAGAGTATGCATCCATAATTAAAATTGTATCGATTTTTTTAGATGCATCAAATACCTTACCTCAAGTGAATCTGGACAGACTGGCAGGAGCAGGTGGATGTAATCTGTCAGAAAGATCGCCGGCTGTCAATCAGGCTGTAAAATGAGCAGATGATATGTACGTCTGACCATGTTACTGAATAATGGGACGCAGGGACATGAAACCATGGTATCGTCATCTGTAGCAATATTACCAGCGTTTGGCTGGGCAGGAATGTGAACCGGACCTTAAAATGAGCTTCTGAATCTTTTCCGGTATTGTGATGGTGTAACATCCATCGTTCTCAGAAATACTTTTCGCATATTCTCTGCATTACCGAATCCTGTTTGCGTGGCTATTTCATTCTGTGTCAGTTTCTTTTCCGTGAGGCTCCTGCAGGCCTGTTCCAGCCGCAGTTTTTCTACGTACCTGGCAGGTGTGATCTTTAGTTCCTGTACAAATACCCGGGCAAAATTGCGGGGGCTCATGGCTGCCTGCTGTGCCAATCGTTCTACCGTGATCTCCTCATGCAGGTGCCTGTGCAACCAGGCCAACGCCGCCTTCACAGGTTCATAGTCTGTTTCCTGTGCTTCAAGCATGGTACTGTATTGCGACTGGTTGCCGGGACGTTTGAGGAAAAGTACCATCTGCCGGGCAATATCCAGTGCAAAAGATCTGCCCATATCTTCTTCTACCAGTGCCAGTGCCATGTCCATACCGGTGGTTACGCCGGCAGATGTATAGACGTGACCATCCTTTACAAAAACAGGGGTGCTCTCCACTTTCACTTCCGGGAACCTGTCTGCCAGTTGCTGGCAAAGCCGCCAGTGTGTAGTGGCGCGTTTCCCGTTCAGCACGCCCGCCTGTGCCAGCATGAAAGTGCCGGAACATACAGAGCAGATCCTGTGTACCTGTTCCGCCTGCCTGGCTATCCAGGGGATCAGGTGTTTGTCCAGTGGCTGGTGTTCATCTGCCGGGATACCGGAAAGAATGAGCGTATCGATCGGGTAATCAATTTCTTCAAAAGTGGATTCGCAAAGAATAGGTAGAAAAGAAGAAGTGATGATCTGGCGGGATTGCTCGCCCGATACCGTATGTACGATGTAACGCGTGTCCCTTTCCCCGCGTTGGGCCAGTAAGGCGGCCCTGTTAAATACTTCCAGTGGTCCGGCCATATCCATTAATGCGGAATTGGACGGCACCAGTATGACGATGTGTTTCTCTTCCTTTGACATAGTTTAAGATAGCATGAGTAATTCCTCATTGGCAGGAATTACCTGTTTTTTGTCTTCCTGTGCAAAATGTCGTGAGACTAATTTTGTTTTCATGAGACAAAGAACAATATTATTATCACTGTTTATTTTTCTATTCACTAAGAACATGCAAGCACAAATGCCGGATGCAAAATTCATACAGATCGAAAGTACAAAGCTTTGTTATTATGAGCAAGGGCAGGGGGATGTGATACTCCTGTTACATGGCTGGCCGCAAACATCTTATGTATGGCGTAAGGTTATGCCGGAGCTGGCAAAAAATAACAGGGTGATTGCGGTAGACCTTCCCGGTCTGGGAAACAGCAGCGCTGCAGAAAGTTATGATACCAGGACAGTGGCAGATATCATCAGTAAATTCATCACTACACTGAAAGCAGGGAAGGTACACCTGGTATCTCATGATGTGGGCAGCTGGGTAGCCGTTGCATTTGCATTGCAGCACGAAGAACAGTTGCATACCCTGACAGTTATAGATGCTGCTGTTCCGGGGTTGATGTCTGACGAGGTGTTTAAGCCGGATAATGCAAAGAAGATATGGCAATTCTACTTTCATGCAGTAGCCGATATACCGGAGTTGCTGGTGGTGGGCAGGGAAAAAGGATATCTTAACTGGTACTTCTCGAACAAGTCATTCATTGCATCTGCCATTAACGAGGAAGACAGGGATGTATATGTACAGGCTTATAGGGGAAAGGAAAGGCTGGGTCGTGGTTTTGAGTACTACAGGGCTTTTAACCTGAGTGCACAGCACAACAGGGAAATCCAGCACCGGTTGTCGATACCCGTGCTGGCCATCGGCGGCCAATATGCACTGGGAGAACAGATCGGTAACGCACTAAAGGCTGTCACAACGCCAAAGGTAGTGGTGATAAAAGATTGCGGACATTATGTGCCTGAAGAGCAGCCGGAAGAAACTATAAAGCAGATAAGGATGGCCATCGGTGGATAGGTCTGTCCGGGACTGTGCACCTTCATCCACAGGAGCTGCGGAAACCGCATTAAGTTGTGTTTCCTGTGACTCCTGTGGATCATTGCTGTCTGCGAATAGAAATAGTCAGGAACGCAGTCGAAAATGTTATCTTTGCTGATAATCTACAGCAATAAATGTTCGACGTATTTATACAATACCTCAGGGACAAGATCACGCTTTCTGAGGAAGAAGTGGAGATGATCCGTTCTGTAAGTATTTTGAAGAAACTCCGCAAACGCCAGTTCCTGCAACAGGAAGGAGATGTATGGAGATATAATGCATTTGTCGCCAAAGGTTTGCTGAAAACCTTCTCGATTGACAGCAAAGGGCAGGAGCATATTATGAACTTCTCACCCGAGAACTACTGGACGGGCGATCGTGAAAGTCTTACCAATGAGACGCCTTCCCGTTTTAATATTGACGCCATAGAGGATTCAGAGGTCATCCTGATCGCCAAGGGTAATTTTGAAGAGCTCTGCCGGAAGATACCCCAGCTGAATGACCTGGTCAATGCCATCATACAAAAGAGCTTTATTGTATCCCAAAACCGCATCCATGCCAGTATCACCTTATCTGCTGAAGAAAAATACCAGGACTTCCTGGATAGATATCCCTTTATTGCCAGCCGTGTACCGCAGCATATGATCGCTTCCTACTTGGGTATTACTCCCGAGACACTTACGCGTATCAGAAGGAATGCCGCGAAAAAATGAGATCATTCCGTCAATTCCATTGACATTTGTTTGCTTTTTTTTCGTGTTTTTGTCAATGGAAGAGGCCTCCCCAGGGAGGTAACTTTGCTTCATCAATAACATAAAATCTTAAACGATGAGCAAAGTAATCTTCATTACAGGAACAAGCACAGGTTTTGGTAAACTTACTACTATCACTTTAGCAAATGCAGGACATACTGTAATAGCAGGGATGCGCGATATCAAAGGTAAAAACGCGGATGTTGCCAAAGAGTTGGCCGCTGTGCCTAATGTAGACGTGACAGAGATTGATGTGACCGACGATGCATCCGTAACACGTGCTTTTGAGCAGACGCTTGCCAAATATGGAAATATAGATGTGCTAGTGAATAATGCCGCGGTGTCGGGCTTCGGGCTGCTGGAAGCATATAGCATAGACAAGATACGCCAGATGTTTGAAGTGAATTTTTATGGGGTGATTAGGACTTACCAGGCTGTACTGCCTGCCATGCGTAAGGCTAAAAGTGGCCTGATCATTAACATTACATCGGGCGCAAGTGGCCATACCCTGCCTTTTATGGTGCCCTATCTGGCTTCCAAATTTGCCGTGGAAAGTATTACTGAAGGGGTGCAGGATGAACTGAAACAATTCGGTATTGAGAATGTCTCCATTCAGCCGGGTGTTTATCCTACAGAAATGAACAATGGCAGTAAAGCCGGCGTGTATGCAGATAAGGCTGCCATTGCAAAAGAATATGACCCGGTAGCAACCGAGCACTTTAATGCCATGGGCGCGGCGCTGTTTGGCAAGATGGAGGCGTTTAAAATGAACCCGCAAACCATTGCTGACGGTATACTGGAGCTGGTGAATATGAAGGCAGGTACCCGTCCTTTACGTTTCCCGCTGGATGCCGTGGCACAAGGTACTGATATCGAGTTTATCAATGCCCGTGCGGAAATAAAGGAAAGATGGCTGGCTAAGTATAATAACTGATCGTTAGTTGAACTGAATATGTGACTTATATATGTAAGCCCGCCCTTCAAATACATAGTAATACGACCAGGATATACTTACATTCTTCCCTTTTAACGTCAGAAGAATGTAGGCATGTTCTGGTCATATCTTTTTGCATGGAACACGGTAATAATGCCCGGGACCGTCATATCTGTAAGGTACATGTGACTGAGCAGCATCATCCGCCAATGATCTTCCGATCTGAATACCCCTGCCAGGGGGAGGCCAAATATGTTTATCCAGCCGCTAATTATTCCAAATACTTTTTGCAGCATTGTTTCAATTATTTACTTTTGTTCCCCGGAGAAAGTAAATGCACACCCGTTGATAAAGGAATTTTTGACAGAAAAGAGGAAACCATGGAGAAAACTGACAGAATTACCGGAATGAGGCCCGCATACCAGGTAAAATGGGATGCCATCGGCATAGGCGCATCACTAGCCTGTGCTGTTCATTGTGTGTTATTGCCTGTTATTTTTACCACCTTCAGCCTGTTTGGGATAGAAATACTGGAGAATACCTTCCTGGAAGTCTTGACGGTATCGGTGTCCATGACAGCGGGCGGCTGGGCCATTTGGAAGGGGTATATGCGCCTGCACCGGCAGAAGGCAGTACTGGTATATTTTGCAGCAGGGCTGTTGCTGATGATTGGGGGCAATTTTGTAAACATTGTATCCTTGGAAATGGCGCTTAAAATTTCCGGTGCTATACTACTGGTCACCGCGCACATCAGGAACTGGAGAGGCTGCCGGGATTGTGAAGCTCATACCTCATCAATTGCATAAATAAGCGGCCGTACTGCTAACGCAGCAGTACGGCGGTTCCTTTACGGAATACTTTCTTACCGCTATCTTTTATAGTATAGCGGAGCATCCACACATAAGTGCCGATATCGGCCGGCTTTCCTTTTACAGTACCATCCCATTTTTTGGTCCAGTCCGTAGTCTGGAACACCAGTTGGCCCAGGCGGTTATATACGGAAAATTCCAGGTCTGTTGCCTTATAAGCACTTAATGGATAGAGGAAGTCATTCACTCCGTCATTGTTAGGAGAGAATGCAGAGGGCACATCAATATAACAGCTTGTTACTGCTTTAATGATATGGTCTACTGTATCCATACAATGAAGATTGTCTTCTACGATTAACCTGATCCGGTAGTCCTGTTCCTTACGGGTGGGATAATATCGTTGAGGTACAGCGTCGGGGCCAACAGTGACAACCCCGTTCCCGTAGTCCCACAGATAAGAGACAAGGTTGCCGTAACTCTCATTCTTAGGCGAGATGACATCCATTGGGCAATAAGGCCCCGGATCCACATTGAATAATGCGGCCATTGTCCGTTCAAGATTGATGTCCCTGGCAACAGAATCTGTACAGGTGCCATTGGATACAAACAGGAAGACGTGTTTCATTCCAAAGTCGCCATATATTTTAGTGGCACTTTGCGTATAACGGTTATCTGTGCTATCAAATGTCCAGCGCCAGTAATTCACACCGTTGGCGCCATCATGTGTGAGGTCCAGCGTACTCACCTTACAGTTTCTGTTCAGGCCAAAGTCAAAATCAGCTGAAACGGTGTCGGCTGTATGAAAGGTGACTGTCTGTCCGATAACGGCTGGCTGGCCGCATTCTCCCAGTATCGGATCGCCGTCGGTGCCGGTAGTTAGTGTGATGGTATAGTTGCCGTCCCTTACCAATGCTTGTGACAGCTGAATGATCAGGGTATCGGTCAGGTTATTTGCATTACAATTGCCGGTAGCTCCGCGGATGGATGCCAGTGGCGTTCCTGTTATCCTGAAATCGCTTCCATTAGCGGCAATAGAGCCGCAACGTACAGGTACAGACAGCCCTATCCTGATCTGGTCGGGCGCACAGCCTACAGGGGCTACGCCACGCAGTTCTACCGGAGGAGGGACTGCAATACTGAAATTGGCGCTTTCTCCCTCCGCCAGGGCATTACCACATACATCCAGGACGGTATTGCTATCGGAGCCATTCCTGACGGCGATGGTATAATCACCGGGCGCCAATGGTGCGCTTAATTGTACGAGCAGTGAATCACTATCAAAGCCATTGGAGCAATTCACGCCGCTTGCACCTGTGATGGTACCTGTACCTTTTATGAAAATGAACTCCGTTCCCTGGGAGGTCAATGTTTTACAAAGTGTTTTCTTGGTGAGTTTTATGCCGATGGTGCTGTTCAGACAATTGTAAGTGGCTGATTGAATAGCGGGGATGCCAGGACTGGTAATGTCCGCAGTGCCTCCTGTAAATTCCAGGTCATATCCTGACTGTCCTTCTGGTGTAAAGTGACTTAGCAACAGCAGGTATTCGTGGCCTTGTATGAGATTGGGCATGCCGCTCCACAGGGGGACTCCCATCCCTCCGCATTCCTGCAGGGAAGTTCCTGCCCCGGATGCGCCTGTCACGCCACCTTCACCGGACCAGTTCCGGCAAACAAAAAGGCTGCGGTCAGTAAATACATCATCGGGCGAATGACCCGTTACATCGAAGAGCTGCCAGTCATAATCGTCAGATAATACTTTAGGGGTGATCTTAAATCCTAATGTTCCTGCTTTGTAACAGGTGAATTTATACCAATAGGGGTTAACGTCTGTAAGTCCGCCGTCCTGTCCTCCCGGACAAGGGGGACCTATAACGGAGCGTCCGCCGCATTTGGGCACTGACTCCTGGCTGAATACTTTGGTGCCGCAAACCGGGAACGCAGTGGATGGGTTCTGCCCGATCGCAGTGCAGGTGGATTGCTGCGCCTGAATAGTATCAATGTGTATAAACATCAGGCAAAGGAGCGGGTACAGGAAGATGAATTTTGATCGCATGTTATTCCGTACTGGGTATCAGTAATACCTAAAAATAGTTTTTTTTTACGAGCAAACCCAACAACACAAAGGATTTTACCGGAATGAAAGCGAGTATGGAAAAGTTTTTTTTTGAAAATTAAATCAGTTTTATACTTTTGCAGCGGAGAAATGGCAGAGCGGTCGATTGCGGCAGTCTTGAAAACTGTTGACTGTAACAGGTCCGGGGGTTCGAATCCCTCTTTCTCCGCTAAATAAACCGAGCGTTTAGCAAGAAATTAAAAGCCTTCAGATGAATAATCTGAAGGCTTTTTTGTTTGTGAGTGATCGATGCGCAGTCTCTGCATGAAATGATTTTGACTGTAACAGGTCCGGGGGTTCGAATCCCTCTTCCTCCGCTAAATAAACCGCGCCTTCAGATAAAACGTCTGAAGGCTTTTTTGTTTGTGAGTGATCGATGCGCAGTCTCTGCATGAAATGATTTTGACTGTAACAGGTCGGGGGTTCGAATCCCTCTTTCTCCGCATCCGAGTAAAAGCTGGTATAATTAAGCAAAAGTGGTCTTAATTATACCAGCTTTCTTTATGTAAGAAGGCCATTCATCGTCTTCATTCATAAAGGAATCGTAAGTAAATAGGTTCGTTGTCTGAAAGTAAGGATCCTAACACCTGTCACTTTTCCGCCACTTACAACAAGTAAGTAGCTTGCCTGAAGTAGCCTGTTGCTTAGAAAAACAATCCTCCGGAAACGTTAATGCGATCTCCCGCCATCCGGTAGCGTCGGAAGCAATCAGTACTACTACCTTAGCAATATCCTCCGTGCGCGACCCAAACGTCCCACGGTGTCATGGCGATAATGTGTTTCCATTTCATCTTCGGAAATAAAAGTTTCTCCATCGCCTTCATTGACCATTACTCCTGGTGCCACTGTGTTGACTCTGCTCCCTCGACCGGCCAGCTCTTTTGACCAGGCTTGGGTCAGTACATCTATTGCTGCTTTTGTTGCGCTGTACAAACTGGTCTCAGCCTCGGGATGTTCACTCTCGCCAGAGCTTATGTTGATGATGTTGCCGCCCTCTTTGCTAAAATAATTGATGGCCTGCTGCGGCGTCAGGAACGGTCCGAGTACGTTGGTGTTAAAATGCCTGTGGAATTTTTCCTCCGTCACCGCTAGTCTCTGGAGGCAGCAGCATCGAGGTCAGCAAAAATTTACCCTCTTGCTGGAACTGTCTTTCGTGACGTCGGCAAATGAGGGAACAAGTTAGAGTGCCTATTAGCCCAAAACATTCTTCGATCTCCCAGTCATTTCCTGAAGATAGATGAAAATCTCTTTGATTAATTTCTGCATTAACCTTTCCGCGAAATTCACGACAAGATGATTTCTGCAATATCCCGCTGCTTATGGAGGTTCCAGTGCGCATCTGCAACCTCTGCTGCTGTTATCGTCGGCATTCCTTCAGGAAAATCCCCTTTGCTTTCACTAATGTTTTCACTTATAACCAAAGCGCCTATGGACACAATACCTGCATAAATATTGTCCTCTTTCAAATCCATATTAAGCAGCCGCACATAATTTAATAACGCGCCTGCTGCAACCCCAAAGCTGGCGGTTCTATTGACGGGATTCTGAGCGGATGATGCGGTCGTGAACAGGATGCTGCCGTCTTTTCTTTCCAGCATTTTTGGGAGTACGACCTGCACGGCAGCTATAGCAGCAAGTACCTGGTAATCGAGATGATGCTGTTCATTCGCCACATCTATATTTCTCGCCATCCGAATACTTTCCCAGGTGGGGGTTGGACTAAATTCCAATACATCAATTGCTCCGTAATAATTGATAACCTCCAGCAGCGAGCGGGTTAAATGCCCCCTGTCTAATATGTCGGCCTGGAAAGACGCGGCCTGAATACCTTTCTTCCGTAAATCGTCCTTTAGCATATTCAGTTTTTCCATGTTTCTCGCAAGCAGCGCAACATTGTATCCCTCTTTTCCAAATCTTTCTGCTACAGCAAATCCTACGCCCGGACCAGCACCGATAATGACTATTGTTTTTTTCATATTACTCTCTCGTATTTTATATTGATTAACTAATGTGTACACTCATTACCGGGTGTACAGGTCGCACCCTGAGCAACCTGAAGCAGACCAGAGTTATCCTTCTTCCATTCCGCATAAGCAGTTTGCAATACTTTGAGCATTTCAGTACCGGAGCTAGCACCAGCGATAGCATACTTGCGATCTATCACAAAGAAAGGAACTCCTTTTGCACCCAGCCTGTATGCTTCAGCCCCGTCTGCTTCCACCTTATGTTGAAAAACAGTGTTGGTGAGCGCTTCTTTTACATCATCATTCGTCAGACCTATATCATTTCCCACTTCTGTTAGAACTGCATCATCAGAAAGATCCTTTCCATCTGTGAAGTATGCATAAAACAGGCGCTCTTCTGCTTTTTCTCCCAGTCCTTTTGTTTTTGCCATCTGGATCAGGCGATGAGCTTTCAACGAATTAGTGACAAGCGCTTTATCGAAATGATATTCAAGCCCAGCATCCTTAGCCATCCTTACTACCTGTTGATGCATGCCAACCGACTGCTCATAACTGATTCCTTTCCGTGCAGCCACAAACTGGTAAATATTTTCCCGATGCTGTGGCACTTCAGGAATGGAAGGATCAAGCTGGAAACTTTTCCATTCCACCTCTATTTTTTTACTGTCAGAAAATTGCACCAGGGCAGCTTCCAAATTCCTTTTGCCTATATAGCAAAATGGGCACATCACATCGCTCCAGATTTCTATTTTCATTTTTTTCTGCATTTCTTTTTTAACGGTATCATTATTTCTGTTATCATTTATTCCGGTTATAGTCTTGCGCTCACCGAACAGATTAGCGGCAATCAATGTCAAAAGAAAGGCTACGATTACTGCAGGCGTTTTATTTGGCATAGCTTAGTTTTCTGAAATAATAATAGGATACACATAGCATTGCAAACGGAATCAGCGGTGCCACGCCTTTTCCAACACCATCAGCTAGCCAATGTGCCAGGCTGGCGGAAAGCAGTAATATTCCGAAAGCGACATAAGCCCATTCTTTAAACATCCTGGGTATGGCAGGGATGAGGATAATTACCGCACCAACGATTTTACAGATGTCTAATTCAAGATTGAAATAAGCAGGGAAGCTAAGTCTGTGTATGGTTTCAATCAAGTAGGCCTGCGGGGCAAAATAGGATGGAAGCACAATCAAAGCCATTCCAATAACAGTAATTATCCAATAAATTCTTTTTTCTTTCTGCATGATTCTAATATTTACGGCATAAAATTAATTTGACATAACTTTACAATTGTTATCTGTTACCTTTTAGAAACTAGTTTCCTTGATGAAATCAAGTGGCTATTGATAAAGTAATTACAGTAATTTGAATCATATGAATGCAAAGAAAACAGCCTTGCGAGCACCTGATTGCAGAGAGCAACTAATTGCGATAAAGGATACCATGATCTTGTTATCGGGGAAATGGAAAATTCAGATTATTGGATGGCTGCTGCTATATGGTAAGGTGCGTTTTATGGATATGCTGCGTGGGATAGACGGTATTGCTGCTAAAATGCTCTCTAAAGAGTTACAGGAACTTGAGCAGAATGAAATAGTGATCCGAACTGTAATGTCTACGAAGCCGATAACTGTGGAATACGAACTAACGAAACACGGTAAGACTTTAAGCGTGGTAATTGACGCTATTTCGGCCTGGGGAGTTACGCATCGAAAATTCCTGTTTAAAAAAGAAAGGTAATGAGGTCATCTGTTTTATGTGCATACATCATAATACCGTGCGGCACAAAGGTAATTACCCCTAAAGATGTAAATGAAATTTGATCCATATCTGGCTTTCAACAGATTTTTATTTCATTTTACCAATAATGTTGTGAATCTCAGATAAATATTCTGTAAATAGGTTCGAAAGTTGTCCCCCGTAGCCCGCAAAAAAGCAAAACCCGCTCATAGTGCAGGTTTTGTTTTTTTTATTGTATAACATGGATTTGTTAAGTTATTTGTTTTCAATCCAATAAGTGTTCGAAGTCTAATCGTTTCTACGCTTAGGGTGCCAGCTAACTAATTGTTGAATAAGGCTTCCATCGTGATTTCTTTCTGTATAAGATTAACATAGTTATCATTCTTCTTGGCTCCATATGTAGTTATGAGAGTAAGAAATAATGTCTTACGGGTTTCAGTTTTCTGTCGAAAAACTCTTTCTTTTTGCGCTAATGCAGCAGCATATTTTTTGTCTATAACGAATTCAGAAATGGAAAACTTACCTGAAAACTCAAAAATCAGCTCCTTCTGGTAAAAGTTCCGGATCAGAAAGGTTTTCCCAATTCAAACGTAAAAGCAAAGCTACAAACTACTTAACGTATTCTGCGGCTTTGCTCCCTGCTCTCTTAACAGATGAAGGTAATCGACGTTTTAAAACATCCAATTATTAGTATCTGGGTCTAAATCCAGGTCTTGGGCCGGATCTGGAGAAACGATTATTTTCCGGTCTTTCAGGTTTTGGACGAGCCTCATACACTACTATTGTCTGGCCAGCAACTACCGAATTATTCAATTCCTTAATTGCCTGTACTGCATTGGAATCGTCTGGCATTTCAACGAATGCAAAGCCCTTAGAACGGCCACTGTACTTATCATAAGCCACATTAATACTATATACAACTCCAAATGGGTCAAATAAAGACCATATCTCATCTTCGGTTGTTCTATCACTTATATTACCTACAAAAATATTCACAAATATAATTTTAATTAAATATTCATACTGCTGAAAAACAGGAGATGAGGAAGAAAAAGAGGCTCAAACTAAATCAGAAGAAGCCAAATGCAACCCTGCTAAAGTTAGAGCAATAAATTGAGTATTATAGGATTTAATTTATGGGGATTGGATTATTAGCATTAGCACATAATCTGCGCAAAAAGCAGCTTAAAATGGTTGAAGAATATTTATTTTGATGAAATGATCGATGCGCAGTCTCTGCATGAGATGATTTTGGCTGTAACAGGTGCGGGGGGCTAATCCCTCTTTCTCCGCAAAATAAAAGCCTTTAGATGTATTCTGAAGGCTTTTTAATTGAATGCTTAAAGTAAATGGGAATTACCTCTCTACTTATTATATTCATGGTGTAAAAGCTTGTAATGATCCATTTTCTGCACTTAAACAGCGTCAGGTTTTCATTTTTAGTGGGCAGTTGCAAGCCAGCAAAATAATGCTAACTTACCGGCTTACGATAGCACAGGGATAATTAACATAAACATTGCAGTTTATACGGTATAAGACAAAAAGCGCCGAAAATAGTATTAACACTTGAAGATTACAATATTCTACCAGCGTTTCATCAACGCTCAAATATTTGAAGTTTTAAAAAGGCATATGAAAAAGTATTTACCAATATTACTTGCCATAATTTTACTGTGTTCATTCAGGGAGAAAGAATTAACCTGGGTAGCTATCGGCGATTCCATCACCTATCTCAACGACCATCCGGATGAAACCGGTAACAGGGTATCTAAGGGCTATTTAACCCGCCTGAATGAGATATTACCCAATCTGAAATATATCAATCAGGGTCATAACGGATGGACATCAGGTGCAATTGCCGGTAACATTGATAATCTCGGTCTGGTTAAAGCGGATGTATATACTGTTTTTCTTGGTACAAATGACTGGTGGCAGGGCAGACCGGTAGGAAAGATAGATGACTATCAGCACGACAGCGGGAATACAACAGTTTATGGCTCCTTCCGGATCATTATCAGTAAGATCCGCCAACTGAATCCCGGGGCAAAGATCGTATTGATCACACCCATGCAGCGTAACGATTTTATTTATATCGCAGACGCTAAAAATAATGCCTTCGGTTCCTACCAGAAGAAGAACGGGCAAAGCCTGGAGGAATTTGCAAATGCGGTTTTGACCATCGGACGCTATGAAAAGATTCCGGTCGTTGACCTGTATCATCATCCACTGCTTAAACTGGAAAACATGGTAAAGTTTAAACGTCTGAAAAATCCCAAAGATGGTAAATATGTTAATTATACTTACCCGGCATTTGTAGGCATACCATTCAATCCTGAAAATGACGAATATCCTTACCCACTGGATGCTGTAAACCTTACATATGACGGATTACATCCATCAGATAAAGGAAATGCTGTCATTGCATCTGCGCTTGCAGATGTATTCAGGCGACTTGGCTTATCTCCTCGTTAGGAGGTAAATTATCTCTGGTTGTCAGCAGACAAAAGGGCCCAATCATAACCGCCTTTTTCCTTACGCTACATTGCATTACGATGTCGTCATTTGCATAGTTGGATTTCAAGCTTGTTCCCGGTAATCAGTTAAAAGCCTGACGGAATTCCAGCGGCGACAAATTCGTCTTCTTTTTGAAAAGTGTGCTAAACGATTGCGCATGCTCAAAGCCCAGGGCATAGGCGATCTCGCTGACCGAAAGATTGGTCGTAGAAAGTTTTTCTTTGGCTTTCGCGATCAGTTTTTCATGAATATGCTGCTGTGTGTTCTGCCCGGTATGAACCCGAAGCAGGTCACTCAGGTAGTTCGGCGACAGGTTCATCTGCGCAGCAATATATTGTACCGTGAGCAACCCCTGTACGTCGCTGTTAAAGTAGTCATCGATCAACTGCTCGAACCTGGTCAGTAGTGCTGAATTATTATTCTTGCGGGTCAAAAACTGCCGCTCGTAAAAACGGTTGGAGTATTTTAACAGGCTCTCGATCTGCGTCAGAATGATCTCCTGGGTATGCTTATCGATATGCTGGCACTCCTTATCAATTTTATGGAGGATCGTGATCAGGTCATCTTCTTCCTCGGTCGACAGGTGCAGCGCTTCGTTAACCGCGTAATCGAAAAAACCGTATTGATGAATACTGTTCGCCAGCGTATGCTGTAACAGGAAGTCCGGGTGGAAGATGAGGAGATAACCGGACCCGCATTCCATATTTTGCAGGTCCAGTTGTTGCACCTGGTTGGGGGCGGTAAAACTCAATACTCCTTTATCGTAATCATAATGCTGCTGTCCGTACCTGATCTTGCCTTTGGCATCGCGTTTGAGCGCCACGCAATAAAAGCGGTTAACGAAACCTTTCCAGATCGGGTCTTCCAAGAAGACACTTTCCGCCAGATTGATCACGCTCACCAGCGGGTGGCGAGGTTCCGGCAATGACAGCAACCGGTGAAATGCTGATATGGAGTTGATGGAGTTCATAAACAAAATTAATCAATTAAGCCCATACTGAATTCGTCATAAGGTGCGCCTGTGTCTGTACCCAAGGGCACGATGCTTTCCAGTTGTGAAAGATCCGCCTCCGTCAGCTCAATAGTGGTCGCCGCAAGGTTTTGTTCCAGGTACTTTCTGCGTTTCGTTCCCGGGATCGGTAAGATCCCCTTGCTCATGATCCAGGCTAAAGCCAGCTGCGAAGAAGTGACGTTCTTCGCCTCAGCCATAGCTTCAATCGCCTTAACCAATTCAATATTCTTATTGAACATTTCACCCTGGAAACGGGGGATCGCTCTGCGGAAATCGTTCTCCGGCAGGTCGTCGATGCTTTTGATCTGTCCGGATAAAAAGCCACGGCCCAGGGGAGAGTAGGCTACAAAACCTACACCCAGTTCATTTAATGTTGCTAACACCCCGCGTTCTTCCACCGTTCGTTCAAATAAAGAATACTCGCTTTGTACTGCCGTGATGGGATGCACGGCATGCGCCCGCTTAACCGTTTCAGAAGATACCTCTGACAGACCGATGTAACCCACTTTACCTTCTTTAACCAGCCCGGCCATGGCATCAACCGTTTCCTCGATTGGCGTGTTTTTGTCCAGGCGGTGCAGATAATACAGATCAATGTAATCGGTATTGAGGTTCTTTAGCGAACGCTCTAAAGATTTCTTGACGTAATCCCTTTTACCATTGATGGCCCAGGTTACTTTATTGTTGTCGTCGATTTCCCAGCCAAACTTGGTGGCTAAGATATACTGATCGCGTTTGCCGCTGATGGCTTTCGCAATGAGCTGCTCATTTTTCAGCGGCCCGTACAGATCAGCAGTATCCAAAAAATTACCGCCCAGCTCGAGTGAACGGTGAATAGTCGCGATGGCTTCCCGCTCATCCGCAGGCCCATACATATGTCCTTCTTCAAAGCCCGTCATGCCCATACAGCCCAGGCCGATCTTTGGCACAACCAATCCCTGGCTGCCCAATGCTATTTGTTTTATTTCCATGATCCAAAGATCGGTAGGTCAGATTGCGTGCATGTATGCAAACCACTGAAACTTGTATGTAAATCAAGGAATGTTTTTTTATTCAAATGATCTGAACGTTTTCTGAGTGGGCTCCTGGTCTTCCGGTACATATGTAGGCATGATAGGCCGGATCGTTTCTCCATTATCGCCCGGAGGC
The DNA here is from genome assembly GCF_023100805.1 of Chitinophaga filiformis. Classification (NCBI taxonomy): domain Bacteria; kingdom Pseudomonadati; phylum Bacteroidota; class Chitinophagia; order Chitinophagales; family Chitinophagaceae; genus Chitinophaga; species Chitinophaga filiformis. The sequence goes on along the minus strand of NZ_CP095855.1, from coordinate 6,609,446 downwards.
GTCAATCCAAAATTAGACCATCCTGAGCTCCAATACAGTATCAATTCCTTCCAATAAGGAATATCTTTACCCGGTAATTGCTGTCGTGCAAGGTCAAATACCTGCGTTAATTCATCTCTGTACTCAGTATAATAACACTGATCTTCCTCATCAAATACTGGTACATAGAGATCCAGATGATCTGTGATTTCTTTCAGCAGATACAAACGCAGATCCCATCCGTAAATGATGGTATCAGACCCATAAACAGATAGTACCGGACGGTCGGCCAAATCAGCCTGGCTAACAAGAAATCTGTGTGATCTAAGTGGTAGTAATTTGGGCGCTTTAGCATACCAATCGGCAAAGATGCGTTCCCTGTCTTCTACTGACGCCGGTCTGGTTCCCCAGGACTTTAACCATACGCCCTTGGCTGGTGATACATCCTCAAATATTGTACGATAAGGCCAGTCCAATCTGGATACGATTTCCTCCTCATCTTCCAGCCAGTTATAGAAGAAAGAGCTTTGATAAGTGTTGGTTTCACCTTCTTCTTCATACTCGTTTATCACTTTCCTGTCTATGGTATGCAGGATGCGTAAGAATGCTCTATGCTCCGGCATAAAGGTAATACCGTACTTTGCTTCCGTGGCATCGATCTGTTCATCGGTCATTCCGATCCATTTCGCGCCTACTGCCCATTCAGGACAGTAATATTCATCGGTATCGTCTGAAGAATTGCTTTTGTTCCAGAATGTTTCAGTTCTTTCCTTCACCCAGTAAAAAAACTCGGTATAATCTTCAGGGATAAACAATTTCTGCTTTTTCTGCATAAAGTACTTAAAAACGGATAGGAGATTGATAGGGATCAGATTTAGTTAGCCGCAATCTACTATTTTGTACTGAATTGTAAATATCACGCTTTATAAATTATTTATACTTTGTTGTAATTCTCTCTCCTTGTTGAAATAACGGACAGGGTCAGACCGTTTTAAATTCCCTGCAACAGCCATCAAACATCCTTTTTGCGCTTTTTACTGTGAGCCATAGACGAGTAACTGCTTGAATACTTTTTAGGTTTCATGCCAACATGCTCTTCAAAGACCTTCGAAAAATGACTGAGGTTAGTGAAGCCTAGTTCGTACCCAACTTCAGAGACAGATAGCCTGTTTTCCTGCAATAAACGGACTGCTTCTTTCATCCGGAATTCCTGGTAATACCTGAAAATGCTGTTGCCGAAAACCTGTTTAAATATGCGTTTCAGCTTCGTGGGGCTCATACTTGCATACTTAGCTAACTGATTGATCGAAGGCGGCGTTTGCAGATCGCTGAGGATCTGTTCTTTTACCTTATAAATGGTTTCAACATCGCTGTTGTTTAAAGCATAAAGATGTGTTTCGCTACGTGTTTCGAGTTCCATTAACAAGCGGCAAACCAGATCCTCTGCCTTAATTCTCAGGTAAAAAAGTTCAAAAGTTTCACTAACGGATTCGGTTCTTATGTCATCCACGATTTTCTGCAAAGAAGGATAGATAAGCTGTTCAAATAACAAGGGTTGTGTGTTCTGTAACAGGCTTTGTAAAACCGGGGATTTTCCGGGTAGATCAAATTGTTCATTCAGATAATCTGCATCTACCTCAATATTGATCGTTGCAGTATTGCTGTGAATTGATATAAAGTCGTCGGTATTCAAACGGCTGGTTGCAATTAATACAGAAGGTGTTTGTACCGGATGCTTTTCTGTCGGGGATTGTTCCGTTGCCGGGAAGATATTTTGAAACTTAAAGAATATCATTCTTCCGGGAATATTGACTTGTGGATTTTTAATAACAATATCTTCTTTTAGCTCATAATTACTAACAAGCATCCTGATATGCCTGTTAAAAACAAATCCCCTGCAATATCCCTTGCCAAACTTTGGAGGAATTTCCAGCCTTCTGTTCTTTATTTCTGTACCCAGTAGACCAGCAAGCGCTGTTAAAATACCGGGAACAGACGCTAACATATCGTTTTTCATTGCAATTTGGTCTTATGCAGATATTTATTGATCTAAGATAGCTATTTTATCTCTAAGTGTCTGTCCAATTTTGCATCATAAATGAGCCAGGACATGAAATATAGAAATTACAGGCTATGGATTATTATAGGGATCGTGTTATTGAATTCTATCGGACTTTCTATTGTATTGCCGCTTTTACCCTTTTTAGTAGGGAATTATCTTCCGCCTCAGCAAGTAGTTGTTGGAATGAGTTTGCTGATGTCCGTATTTGCTACATGTACCTTCTTTGCGGCGCCTGCTTTTGGGGCATTGAGTGATCGGTACGGAAGGAAATATATTCTTATTATAAGCCTGCTGGGCTCTGTTGCCGGCTATGTGTTGTTTGGGATAGGAGGGGCCTTATGGATGCTTTTTCTCGGGCGCATTATTGACGGCCTTACGGCAGGCAATATCAGTATTCTGTTCGCTTATATAGCTGACACCACTCAACCTGATGAAAGGGCTAAATGGTTTGGATATATCGGTGCTGTAATGGGGATTGGAAAGATAGGCGGCCCGGCACTGGGCGGATTGCTGGGGAGCATCTCCATTGGGTTACCTTTCTTTGTTACTGCCGGATTAATACTGCTATCGGCTTTAGCAACCTACTTTCTATTGCCCGAATCTTTAAACATTGAAAGGCGAACAAAACATTTATCGCTTAACAGCTTTAACACATTTTCGCATTTCAGGGATGTATTCAGCCTGAATGGAGTATTGTTGCTTCTGATAACAGGAATACTCTTTTATATAAGCCTCAGTATATTCCAGTTTAACTTAACTGTTTTCCTGAAAGACGTTTACCAATGGACGCCCGCCTGGATTGGTGCCATCCTGACTTTAGTCGGCATTTGTGAAATTGTAGTGCGGGCGGTCTTGTTGCCGCTGTTATTAAAGCATTTCAATGAGAAGAGCATTGGAGTAGTGGGTTTAGTTACTGTTACAGTCGGATTGAGCTCAATCCTCGTAAGCATTTACATACATTCGGCAGTCATTATTGCAATTGCTATCATCTGCATTATTTGTGGGGAGGGTTTATTTGATCCAACCTATAACGGAAAACTCTCTCAACTGGTCGAAGAAAACAACCAGGGCAAATTGCAGGGTGTTAATCAAAGCCTGCAGGCATTAAACAATATGCTTGTTCCGCTCTGCGCTGCCGCCATTTATTTTTATAGCCCGGGTATGTTGTACGTAACGGCGACTGTCATTATGCTGGCAGCAATTATTGTATACATGAAGCATAGATCATAAAGCTTCTTTTACTGCCGTGGCATAGGGACTAAGCTGATCATTGAGTGCTCAATTGGCTTTCCTCTTCCTGGTTTTGGCCGACAAATGACTATTGGCGGCGATATTCTTCTGTCGCGTTTTTGAGCATATCCTCAATCAGTCTGCTTCAACTATGCGTAGTAAGTCATCTGATATGTATTCTGTAAAAATGTTGGAGTAGACCTGGGGTATATCAGAACGCCCCAGGGACAACCGGCAGGGTATAGCGTACTTCCCGGCAAAATGGGTGACTTTAGACACAATTACCTCTCCCGGTAATAGATTTATACATGGTTGCCCTGTCGCGCAAAACCAGTCCTTGCACAATTTCTCGCTCACCTTTATCCATTGCCCCTTGCTGTTCAGCATTTCTCTATGCATCTGGAAAACACTGAAGGTAATCCCCAATGATACAGCGGTATCTGATACGTTACGTATAATGACCGTTGAAGCATGGTAGTAACGGTTTGAATCACAATAACGGTCTATTAATCTCTCCTCATTAAGATATTCCAGCGACATGCATACAGGAAATGATGTATCTACCTGCACTGATATATGAGATTTGGAATACTTGTAAATACAATGTTCAGGATATTCTTTGAACCTCTTTTCCCGGCGCAGCCAATACCGGCTGCCAATACGGATAGTGTCCTTTATCTGGCCAATGTAGTAGATGGGAAATGCATCATCCTCAAATGATTGGATATATTCGTTTGCAATACGGCAGGTATCTTCCAGCATGAATCCGCCGGTGTTAAAATGGTGTATTGGCAGGGGCTCACGGAAACAGGAGCTGAACAATAGTATAAATGAAAACATCAATCCGGTTCGCATACTTTTTTAATATAGATGCCAGATATGGATTATTCCATATCTGGCATCACTTTAAAACATTGAACGAATGTTTTATCTTATGACAGGTAGCCGGTACAAGGTCCTTTCCCTTTAAATATTAAAATCCTTCCAGGTTCCTTTTCCGGATCGCTTCCTCGGTCCTTGGAATAAATTTCTCTCTCACATTAAATTCAGCTTCTGCCTGGACTTCGTCAATAAACGGGCGTAGGTTTTTGTTATAGTCCTGGAACGCTAGTTCAAAATTCCCTTCATGTTTTTGCAAAGCATCAGCCAATGCAGCTGCTCCTTCTATCGCCAAAGAACCTCCCATTCCTGCAGCAGGCGAGGCGCAATACGCCGCATCGCCCACCAGGGCAACCCTGCCTTTTGTCCATGACGGCATTTTTACCTGGCAAAATTTATCGAAGTAAAAATTCTTTGAACCTGCCACTTCTTCCAATAATTCAGCTGTTCTCCATCCCTGTCCGGAAAATTGTTCCAGGATAATTTGCTTTTGTTGCGCTGTGTCACGGTAATCGTAGGGGATTTCTTTTTCTGAAAGAAAGCAGAAGATGATATCGGTTTTGTTTTTATAGGCATTGAGCATATAAGCCTTACCAGGCACATTGTAAAATTGCATGGTATTCTGTTCTATCAGCAATTTGTCAACAATGGAGATGGAAAAGTATGCTTCAAGAAAGTGGGCGTATTCCGATTCATTGCCAAACCAGATCTTTCTTATACCTGAATGTGTGCCGTCGCATCCAAACACAAGATCAAACTCCTGTTGTGAGCCATCTTTAAAAGTAGCTTTAATGTCGTGCCGGGTTTCACTTAAGGCTGTCACGCTATTGTTGAAAATAAACGCGATATCGTTTTTTAGGTTCTCAAACAGAATACTCACCAATTTGGATCGTTCAATTTCGATCTCATCACTGGGGCCATCTGTGTTTAGCATAATCGAGTTTACCGTCTCATTATCCGCATTTTTAAATGAGATCATTTTCAGCTGTAATGCGTTTGATTGCAGTTCCTGGAAAATCCCCATACGCTTTACAACATCGACTGTTTTTCCACGAATATCAACTGCAGTGCCACCCATGCGGGGGGCATTGGCAATTTCAACTACGGTTACGCTGTAACCCAACCTGTTCATCCAATAAGCTGTTGAAAGTCCGGCGATGCTTGCCCCTGAAATTAGTACTTTCTTTTTCGTTAATGATTTCACCTTATACCTTTTTAGTTGGTGCAAAGTAATGGCGGATAGGTAAGGTAAATGATGGTAATACGAAGTAGTTATTGGACTAATCGCGGTTTTTGTTTCGAAAGGCTATAGGCGTCTTCCCTGTTGCTTTCGTAAAGAATCGTGAAAAGTAGGGATAATCATCATACCCTAATTGTGCAGCAATTTCTTTTACGGCTATATCGGAATGGGAGAGTAGGCGTTTTGCTTCTAAAATGATCCGTTGCTGTATCTGGTGAGAAGCAGAATAACCTGTTATGTTTCTTACGCACTCATTGAGGTAAGGTGCGGATATGTTTAATTTTTGTGCATATTCCGCAGGGCGCCTGGCTGTCGTGTAGTTATGTTCCAGTGCTTTCCTGAAAGCTTTGGTGACAACTTCAAATCGTGTCGGTTTGCTCGTCGATTTAGCGTGATCCAAATATTGAGAAGCAGCCAAGGCTACCAGGGCATTGCAACTGTCTTTCAGTAACGAATGATATAATTTATCTTTTTTTCGTTCAAAAAGTTTTAGGTTAAGTGATACCGCTTCAGCAATAAGGGAAAAAGTCTCTTTCTCCAATGCCAACGGTTTTGCCGGAGTGATCTCTTCCAGTAATTTCAGGTATTCAGGGTGTAGGTTTTCATTGTTGATGGACCAGCAACTGACGCTTACATCTTCAAAGGTGATGATGCGGTGTACCTGGTCAGGATGGAGGTAGAGAATAGAAAAGGGCTTCATCGTATACTTCTGAAAATCAATTTCAAGAGAAACTCGCCCTTTTTCAAGCAGGAAGAAGGAATGCCCATCCTCACGATGCGACTTTTTGGCCTCCTCCATATCCATAAGGTAAAAATCCTTAACAGAAAATTTTTCGATGGCGATCCCTGAACCAAACTGGTCTGCCATGGGATTTACCGGAATGGATTTTCGCTTTTTTGACATTTTTTACCGATTGACTTCGCGAAGATAACTTTGAATTTGCCATATTGGTCAATAAAGTTTACCGGACCTGAAGCAAAAAGGGAGCGTTCAATTTGAAACACTCCCTTTTTATTAGGAGCTCTCTTTAACAAATCATGTCAATTCGCTTTCTCTTATAATTTCAGCAATTCGCGTTTCCAGATCCTCAATATATTCTTCCTTGCCTTCTTTTTTCCTATTTTGTTTTCTAGCTTGATGGAAAAGAAGATCCAGGCTTAATTCCAATGACCGCAAGACATCAGTCCAAAATAATTTTCGTTCCTCATCACTGTGAACAGGGCCATCGCGGTTGTCTTTAAAGCGATCAGGGTCAATAACCAGTAGCTCTTCGTAGGTTATTCCTGCCTCTCCGGCCTTTACCTCAAGTTTATCACGTAATTCCCAGTTGTCAAACCAGTGTTCACCGTAGTCGTTGTCCAGGGCAAAAAAACGTCCTATCCAGACTACCTCATTCCATTCCGTCAACCCAAGGTAATCTGCAATTGATTTGTAAGATGGATTAACCACGAAACAGTCCAAATGGTCAATATATTTAAAAACCCTTATTGTTTTCATGCTCTTCGAAATGATCATTGTACGTATGTCAACTTAATTGCTTTCGCACTGCAAGATAGTTTGAACTTAGGAGAAATCTCTCGTATAAAAGAATTGTGCCTCTACCACTATTGCTTAACAAATTTCAATACCTTATACATTCCCGCTGATCTCAAATGCACAAAATACACACCAGCCCTCAGGCGGTCAACCGCAATAGACGTTCCAAAAGACGACAGTTGCAACTGGCCCGAACTACTATAAATTTTGATATTTACGGAATTCCTGAGCCCACTAACATATAACGTCGTCACAGCAGGATTAGGGTATACTGAAATATCAGCCGCATCGTCTTTCTTCATGGTGTTTGTGGTTGTCGTCAACATGGCGGCTCCAGGCCGGACCAGCCGCCATTGCCCGCTGGTTTGATTACCATCCGTCCATTGCTGCACATTCCCTCCATTGACAGTACTGAAATTGGAAACCTCTATCAGTTTGCCGCTGTGTTGTGCGACGATTTTATAATAATCGCTGTCAACAGGCATCATCAGAAATTGTTGATTGGCGCCGCCGACATAGCCCCATTGGAGTACATTGGCGCCGTCCGCGGTGCTAACGCCGGATACATCCACCGATTTGCCGGATTTAACACAGATAATTTTATAGACATCATTGCCCAGGTGAGTGAACGTAAACTGCTGATTGCCGGTACCCATAAAGCCCCATTGCTGGATATTGGCGCCGTCCTGTGTGATCTGGTTATCATCGACGTCCATATACAGCCTGCTGAAACGGTTCTGGAGGTAATATGTGCCCGCAATAAGATTCAGCTTCCTTACCTTATTGGTGCTCTGTGCCAGGTTTATGATGGGGTCTGCACTAAATATGCCGGCACCATCGAGCGGTGCATAAATTTCCAGGCTCGATTTCAGCAAGCCACCATCGACCATCGCATTTATTTCTTCCCCATTCATACCGGAACGATAGAAGAGCAATGTCCTGTAATTGGCTGCCGGCGCGTTGACTCCGTTTAAGTCGAAAGCGGTCGTAACAATTTTTTCATTGATGGCGCCTTGCAATACCTTATCGATATATAACAGGGTTTTGCCCATAGCATAATAATGTGTCAGCGTTACTTTATGCCATTGGTTGTCGTTAAGAACAGTGATCCCTGTAATACCGGTTGAGGAAGCGGATGAATAATCCAATTTCCCCGAAGCATTGATCACTAATTTATTCAGACCTGCAACTGTACTCAACTCTGCCACCTGTGCTGTTGATGCAGTTTGTATGTCAAAAGAAAAAGTAAATGGGTGAATGATTTCTTCTGGTTTTATCTGCAGCTTATAACCGCTGGCGGGGCTTAAGCTTAAGGATGTACCTTCTATCTTGTAAGGTTGCGGTTTCCCGGCTTTTATAGCATCAAACAGCGAGGGAACAATTGCGTACTCAAACTCAAGGTGACCGGCATCATTGGGATGCAGATCATCACTTTTGTAACCGGTAGCCCATTTTCCTGCTCCATTGTCAAGCGCTCCCAACAAATTGACGCTGGCTACGTTCCAGGAATGGATCAGCAAATTCATCTGCTTAATAAAATTGTACTCTGTTGCTGTATAGTCCTCCCGGCTATAGCAGTTAGTGATGATCGGTTCGATACCCTGTTGCCTTGCTTTATTGATAAGCAGTTTCAAATTATCCCTGAATTGGTTGAAAGTAGCCTGGCCACCGGTAGTAATACCCTCATTCCCCAATGAAAGCGCATAAATGACATATTTGCTGCAGAGGGGCAACAGGTCTTTGTCCCAGCGATTGATAACGCTGATGGTATTGTTGCCGGGCACTGAGATATTCGACACATTCCATGTTTGTCCCGTACCACTATTGGCCCGGGTGGTCAGCAGCTGGGCATATAACTGGGCATAGCCCTGATTGTTTGTAGCACCGGTGCCTGAAGGTACAGAAGAGCCCATAATGGCTATGCGACTATTGTCTTTTGCTGTACAGCCGGGTTCAAATGCCACCGGATTAACCTGGATCATCTTCATTACTCCCAGGTAACCAAAGGCGCCCTCAGATCTGGTCACGGTGAGGTTGATATGACCATTATCATCAGCCATCACTATATCCGAGGTCAGAATGGTTTTTGTATTGCCATGGTAACCCGGGCCGCCCAGGTCGGTTCCTGACGTTTGCAGATTTCCGTCATAGAAGCTGGCGCCCGTCAGTGAATAAGTGGTGACCCGTTTTTCCGGATCATTCCGGGTGCCAAAGAAACTAAAGACATAACCTTTCGTTTTATCCAATCCCCTGATAGAAAGGCTGGAGGATGCAGTGGTGTGAAAGAAATCCTGTGTCGCGGTAGGAATAGCAAAATCACCTAATAAGCCAGCATCCGGCGATAGTAATCCCCCGTTTTGAATACCGTTGGAAAGAAATCCGGAAGTGATTTTGACATATGCCCCGGTACTGGCATTTATTTTATCCACCAGGTTTACCTGAGGGGCTGTGGTATTGATATTGGTCAGGTTGTTCCAGTAATTGCCATTGATGTCAGGACTGCTCGTGATGTTACCATTGGAAACGTCATTAGGGCCAAGATCAACATACACAGTTTTCAATGGGGTCACGGGCATCCTCACTTCCTCTATTTTCAGTACGCCGATATAACCGAAACTTCCGAGCTCCCTTTTTACAGTAATGGCTATCTGTCCCCTGGTATCAGGCACAATGGTGCCCGTAGTAAGGATCGTACTATTATTGCCATTATACCCCGAGCCTCCCAGGTTCGGGCCGGATGTTTGAAGTGTAGCGCTATAGGTCGTTGCACCTGTAAGTGTGTAATTGGTCTTGCGTACCTCCGGATCATTACGGGTGGCAAAGAAACTGAAAATATAGCCTTTGCTCACGTCCAACCCCTTTATTATAAAACTGGCTGTATTTTCTGTATAAAAATAGTCCTGCGTAGCCGTATTGATAGCGAAGTCTTTTAAGAGTGCCGCATTAGGGGCTAATAATCCGCCATTGTTGATGCCGTTCGAGCTAAACCCGGCCGTGATATTTATAAACGCACCGCTTGAGGCGTTCCTGTTTGTTAACAGGTATACCGGAGAGGCGCTTGTACTGGTATTCGTCACATTGTTCCAGTAATTGCTGTTTGCATCGGGACTGCTGGTGATGTTGCCGTTTGTAACATCATTAGGGCCGAAATCAACATAGAAGATCCTGAGGACCTGGGCAGATGTATCAATTGTAATGATACAAAGCATCAATAAGTAAAAGAGTATTCTTTTCATGGTTTTATTTTGAGTGAACTGACAAATCGGATTCATAAACGCTGTAAGCTGTTGCTTTGATCTTGTGGAGATGGGTCAGGGAGGATATTGCTCAATGACAATAAACTGCTACACCGGCAGATGAAAATTAACGTGGATGGATAGGGTAGGGCCGGTACTGGAAGTTACGATAAAAAGGGGCTATATCATCCGATACAGCCCCTTTTTTTATTATTTATATCCTTCGTTCTGTTGTTCGCGCAGCAGCGGGTTGGCCGCTACTTCGTCTGCCGGTATAGGCCAGAGGAACTGGTATTCAGTATACAAATAAGCCTTTACACCACCCGTTGCAGGAAATGTCGGGGGAGTAATGTTATTATAATCTGATCCATCCAGCTTCATTTGTCCGGCTTTCATTTTGGCAGGAATACCGTTAGAACCATAAGCCGGATCCAGCGCAAGACGATGCAGGTCCGGCCAGCGGCGGCCTTCGCCTGCAAATTCTATACGGCGTTCCTGCAGAATAGCCAGCATCAGGTCTGCAGGTGCTGTTGTGAATTGTTTGTCCGCAGGAACAGAGCGGTTGCGCACATCATTCAGCAACAATAAAGCCTGGGCTGTATTCCCCTTCTTTGCATATGCTTCGGCTACATTCAATAGCACTTCCGCATACCTGATAATAGGCGCATAGTCGGTTTTATTTACATAGTCCCTGTACTTGTAATTGAACACATATTTTTCTCCAACTACCTGGTTCACCTGCAGCAGTTTTCTACGCAGATCACCTTCCACCCAAAAGGAAGCATTGTACAGGATCGGACTGGTGGCCACGAGACCACGCGCACCTTTATCAGCAGGTCCGAACATGGCAGCCAGCGCACCATTGGTACCACCATTCGCATTAGGACCATTGGCAATGGAAAATACAGATTCAGTATTGTTCTTAAAGCTGGTGAAAGGCGTCTCCGGACTGGCGGTGAGTGTATAAGCACCGATCGGGCTGGTAAAATGCCCTGTAGGTTGCTTATCAGTACCCAGCTTGGCGCCTTCGGCAATTACTCCGTCCCAGTCGCCCATATGTTGTTTTATACGGGTCTTTAAAGCGATAGCAGCGCCCTTGGTAGCCCTCGACAGTCCTTTGGTCTGTGTAACCGGCAGGTTTGTTTCTGCATAATCCAGGTCGGCCAGCAGTTTGGCATAGGCTTCTGCCACAGTACCTCTTCCGATGGTTAATCCTTCATTAACATCTGCCTGGCTGGTGATCGCTTTCTCACGATAAGGTACACCTGGTTTGCTGCCGTTATTATCTGCATAAGGGAAGCTGAAATGGATCAACAGCTCATGGTGGGCCAGCGCACGGAGGAAACGCGCCTCTCCTTCATATGCGGCAGCAGTTTCCGCGGGAATAACGCCATTCGCAGCGGCAGCCTGTACACCACGGATCATCACGTTGGCCTGATTGATCAATGCATACAAGCCTGTCCACATGTTAACATTGTTGGCAGAGCTGGTGGTGTATGTAGCCTCGTAGGTGATGGCGTAAAACAATGCCACATTCAGCATATCTTCTCCTCTCATTTCATCCTGTTCAATGGCTGCGGCGCCAAAAGGATATCCACGGGCACTGGCTTTATCACCGTTGTAGCTACCTACGGCAGCAGCTTCATACACACCCTGCATGGCCAGCTCAATACTGGAAGGGCTCTGGAAAGCAGAATTTTCAGATGGTGAGTTGATGGGTTCCAGTTCTGTATATTTACTGCAGGACGATGTTGCCAGCATCGCTGCAGCGAGTAAAGCTATTATAGCTGATCTGTTAAATGTATATCTGATTCTTTTCATTGCAATTTTTTTTACAATCCGAGGTTAATGCCAAATGTATAGGTACGTGGTACTGGATTGGTATTGTAATCAAGTCCCGGTTGCCTGTTTGTGGTAGCATACGTAGTTGAGCCAATGGCTTGTGCAAATGCATTCAGTTCGGGATCAAGACCGCTGTAGCCGGTGATCACGAAAGCATTCTGTACCTGTGCATATATCCTGAAGCTGCTTAAACGCAGGCGCTGTAACAATGCTGTAGGCAGTGCATATCCCAGTCCGATATTCTGTGCACGGAGGAATGCGCCATTTTCCAGGAAACGGCTATTGGTGCTGCCATTCTGGTTGAGGGAGTTGCCGGCGCCGCTGCCATAGAACAGACGGGGTACATCAGTTACCTGTCCTTCCGTTGTCCAGCGGTTTAACAGTTCTTTACCCGCGTTCTGGAATTTCATATTGGTCAGGCTTTCCTGGCGGGTAATGTTATATACTTTGTTACCACCAGAGAAGGTCATGTTAATGCTCAGATCAAAGTTCTTATAGGCAAAGGTGTTGTTGAAACCACCATACCAGGTAGGATTGGCTTCCCCGAGAATGCGTTTGTCAGCAAAAGCCAGTGCCGCAGCTGGTTTAGAAAGATCTGCCGGTTTCGACGGATCATAAGTATAGAATTTCATATTGCCGCTTGCATCCAGGTTGCCCTGTACCGTGCTGCCATCTGCTTTCTCCCACATCGGATTCCCGTTCGCTGCATTTACGCCTTTGGAAAGATAACCAAAGAATGTACCGATAGAATGCCCTACACGGGTGATGTTGTAGGTGTCGATGATGTCTGCGTTGTTGTTAGCCAGTTTGGTTACTTTATTCTTAACAAGCGTGAGGTTGATGTTTGCATTCCAGCGGAAATCGGCTCTGTTGATCACCAATCCGCTCAGACTGAATTCCCAGCCTTTGTTGTTCATTTCTCCCACGTTCACGTTGATGCTGTTTTTAGGTACACCGAGAGAAGGCGGAGTGGGTGCAGCCAGGATCAGGTTATTCACGTTATTCTGGAAATAGTCGGCGGAGAACTGTACCCTGCTGTCCAGCAGCGCGAGGTCAAAACCAGCGTTGATCTTGTTGCTGGTCTCGAACGACAGGTTAGGGTTACCGATCTGCCCGTACTGAATAGCATTCAGATCGCCATAGGTAACTGCATTAAACACGCCTGCATAAGGATAGTTACCGATTTCTACGTTACCTACCTTTGCATATCCACCACGCAGTTTCAGGTCATTGATGAAACTGAGGTTGGCATTCTGGAAAAATGATTCCCTGGAGATGCGCCAGCCGATAGATGCACCGGGCAATGTGGCCCCCTGGTTGCCCCACGGCAGGGAGGAGATCTTATCCCGGCGGATGGTGGCTGTCAGCAGGTAACGATCATTAAATGCATAGTTTGCGCGTGCGAAATAAGATTCAAAGGCGCGTTCCGTTACGCTACCGCCGATGTTCTTGTTGCCCCATGCATCAGAGATGATGTTTTCGCCACCGAAGAATACATCAGAGAGGTTGGTAGCGCTGGCAAAGAAATAACGGCTTCTTGTTTTCTGATACTCCAGGCCTGCTACAAAGCCAATATTGTGTACGCCCAGTGTTCTGTTGAAACTGATAGTGTTCTGCCAGTTATATCTGAACTGAGGCATGGAATATTGTGCAGTACTACCCACGTCGCCTTTACCATCGCCATGTACAGGGTCGTAGTACCTGTAGTATTCCACATTGATATTGTTGATGCCGATCTGGCTGCGTACATCCAAACCCTTCAGGATAGACATATTTACGAATGTATTACCGGTTATATTCAGGCTCTGGTTCCTGAATACGTTATGGTCCAGTACATATTTCAGGTTCGTATAGTTGTCGTCTATTTCACGGGTGTTTGCGCCTTTACCCAGACGTTGTTTGTCAGCACTTAGGTTATATGATCCGTCGGCATATTGTGCCGGTACGTTGGGAAAGAGACGTATTGCACCGCCAACATTTCCTGAGAGTGAATTTGTACCCGAGTTCAAACCGTTATCAGTTGTATGGGAAACACCCATGTTAATCCCAAATGTAACCCTGTCCAGTACTTTTTGTTCCAGTTTGGCACGTACGCTGTACCGTTTCTGATCATTACCTAATGAGATACCATCCATGTTGGCATAACCAAGAGAGAAGTAGTAGTTTGTCTGATCGGTTGCTCCGCTGAATGATAATGAGTGGTTCTGTTGAAAAGCAGTACGCAGAATGATATCCTGCCAGTCTGTGTTATATGGCTTACCATTTGGATCAGGCGTAGGTTTGGCGGCTTCTGCGAGACCGGCTTTTTTCAGTTTCTCATTTGTGATGCTGATAAACTGATCCGCATCTAAAAGGTCGAAACGTTTGGACGCTGTAGCTGCTGCCAGCCATGCATTATATGAAATGTTGGTCTTACCATGTTTTCCTTTTTTGGTAGTAATAAGCACAACGCCATTGGATGCACGGGACCCGTAAATAGCGGTGGCAGAACCATCTTTCAGTACTTCCACACTTTCAATATCGGCGGGGTTGATGTCTCCCAGCGGATTGTAGGATACGGAAGCAGAACCACCCTGATCGCCGGAGATGTAAGGTACTCCATCCACCACGTACAGCGGGTCTGAACTGTTGGTGATAGAGTTTACACCTCTGATACGGATACGCGCTGGCTGGCCTAATGAACCTGAAGAAACGCCTACCTGCACACCGGTTATCTGACCCGCCAGTTGCCTGTCAAAACTTGGTGAAGCGAGGTTTTTGAGTAATTCTCCTTTGACAGTACCAACGGAACCTGTTACGTTTCTACGTTCCTGCGTACCGTATCCGACAACGACCACTTCGCTGAGGGCCTTTTCGTCGCTGGAAAGTGCAATTTTCAGTTCGCTGTTGCCGGCCACCGGTACTTCCTTTAATAAGAACCCGGTGGAAGAGACTTGTAATACAGCTGCATCAGATGATACTTTGATGGTGAACCGACCTGCGGCATCGGTTACAGTGCCGAATGAAGAGCTTTTGATACGGACAGTGGCACCGGGTAACGGAGATCCGTCCCTCGCATCGGTGACATTTCCCGAAACGGTCCGGGACTGCGCCATGGCATGCGCCATGCTCATGGCTATAAACAGCCACAAGAGTAGACTTTTTTTCATACGCTGATTTTAGTTTAAATTTTGGTTGTTGTTGTGTTGATAGATATTTTGAAATTTTGGCAATAGAAATCCCTCCCGTGCTCGCATACGGTTTTGTCACCCTGTGTATCTATGGAGATTAAAATGGGTTGTTTTATACGCTTATGTCATCACAATACAGTACAGTAACCGGGTCAGAATTAGGATTTACGATTTAGATTTTGGATTCAGAATTATTACTCACTCTAAAGATATAAAAATAAGATCGAAACTTAGGTTAGAATCCGGTAAGAAAATCGGACTTGTAGTTAAGTCTTTGACTTACAATTAATCCAGGTATATGCTACCGTCAAAATGTCGCATCCAGAAGTTTGGAATGCTTTTTAAGGCTATATGACAAAGCTAAACTCCTGCAACGACTATGATCTCCATTCCACAACAACCAGATCCCCGTTCGTCCGGGGCCCTTACAGAGCGGCCTTTGCCAGTAATGATAAAAGATACTGGACTGCCTGTTCGCCAGCATTGCAGTTGCTGACTTTTATAATTCACTGATGTTATATCCCACCTTTCTGATACCGGCGCTTTTCAAATTCCGGCATTTATTGCTCACCGTTAATATTCCGGTACTGTGGGGTGCCGCTTTATTTGCCGTTATTTTTCCCATTCTCTGGCAGCGAAGAGAACGCAGGGGATTCTGGCGATCATCCGCTGATTGGGTGGCTAAGCGTAGTGGATGACGCGGGCAATATACGGCATACGATGTGTATGCTTCGCCCCAGGTTTGAACTGCTTCAGCGTAATCTTTTGAGTGAGTCACACGTTTACAGATCCAGATCCGGAAGATTCAGCCTGTACAGGCGTTCACGGCTATTAGGGCATGCATGGTTTTTGAGCAGTTTTTATTGCAAATACCTGTTGTATGGATAAGGCAACCATTAAAATTACAGACCTGAAACGCATTGTCTTTGGTGAAGCCCCCGCCGAATACATGCTGGAAGTATTTGGCAGAACCATTATTATTTACTTTTTCCTGCTGCTGATCATCAGATTGCTTGGTAAACGGATGTCGGGGCAGCTGACCACTATAGATCTTTCCATCACTATCATGCTTGGCGCTATTGTAGCTCCGCCGATGCAGGCGCCTGACAGAGGCATTCTCCTGGGGATTTTTATTTTATTCCTGGTTTTCCTTTTCCATCGCGATTTAAGCTGGTGGGGCGTGAAAAATAAGAAGATAGAAGAACTGACCTTCGGCAACATGTCGATCCTTGTGAAGGAAGGACTGCTTCAGTTGGAAGAGATGAGTAAGACGCGGGTATCGCGGGCGCAATTGTATAGTTTATTACGGCAGAAAAAGATCTATAACCTGGGAGAAGTAGACCGTATATACCTGGAAGCATGTGGAATGTTCAGCATTTTCAAAGCAGCAAAACCCAAAGCCGGGCTCTCACTATTCCCTTCGGCTGATAAAGGCGTACATGACTATCAACACAAGGTGGCAGAAAACGTGTATGCCTGCCAGCATTGTGGGGCTACCGAAGAAGTGAAGGAGAAAGACACAAAGTGTAAAAATTGCGGCGCTCAGAAATGGGATAGCGCAGTGATATAAAAATTCAGGCTATGAAGTCGTATGAAATCTGGATCGATGACTGGATGCGCATCCTGTTCGGTAATGTGCCGACACTGTTTTTTGTTGAGATCATATTGAGAGTACTTTTCGTTTTTTTACTCCTGGTCTTCTCCATGCGAATGATGGGGAAAAGAATGGCTTCGCAATTAAGCCGGAATGAAATGGTGGCGATGTCATCACTGGCCGCAGCCATCGGTATTCCTATCCAGGCGCCCGACAGGGGATTGCTGCCGGCGCTTATTGTGGCTATCATCGTTATATTCGGACAAAGGATGATAGCGAAGCTGGCTACAAAAAGCGAGCGGTTTGAGCGAAAGTCCCAGGGGGACCTGGGCGTATTGGTGGCCGACGGTACAATGAATATAAAAGAGATGGCGTCTACCCGCATTTCCAGGGAACGCTTATTTGCGCAGCTACGCTCGGAAGGTATAAAGCATCTGGGGCAGGTTAGCAGGTTGTACTTCGAGGCAAATGGAACGTTTACGCTTATTAACAGCAAAAACCCCAAGCCTGGACTGTCTGTATTGCCGGAAGAAGACGAGGAATTTGTGAAGAAACATGTAAAGTATGTGAACGATAAAAATGTATGCCTTCATTGCGGGAACGATAGTGGATTGAATGAGTCAGATAGGTGTCCCAAATGCGGCCATGGCGAATTTATGCACCCTGTTAATCCGGACTCCGTTTAATGATACTTGTATTTCTGCAACATAGCCTTTACCTTCGGAACAATTTTGAGTAGCAAAATTATCAAGAAGGAATACCAACAGAAAGGACTTAAACTATGTCGCACCGTATCTATCTGTACAATTTTAACAATACGGAAAACCGTACCCCGGCTGAACCCAAAGAAGGAAATATCCTGTCCGCAATTTTACCTGCTATCGGTAACAACAACGATGAAACATTGATGATGATGGAATGGGGATATGAATTTCCCTTCTTTTTGCATCCATTGTTTACAGGAGCCCCTTTCCTGGCGCCGCCCCTCTATAACGGAGACAGTGGCGGTATCTATGCGGATGCTGCCCCCGGAATAGCAGCATTGAAGGCATTCTATTCATTCATTGACCAGCATGCAGACCAGCTGACGGACAATCCGGCAGAATTCCGGGAGCAAAAGGAAAAGATCTTCCGGTTCCTGGACACCAAAGTCCGGTTTAACAGCTTTCATCTCGATGCCTGGGATGTATTTAATATGGATGATGCCCCGCACCAGGAACAGGCAGAAGAGTTATTGGCGCTTATACAGGATACGAATGCCTGTATACAGGCAGCCATCAGCGCCAATGATCCTGGTCTCCTGAATGAATGTCCGGACGTGCTGGATAACCCTTATCAGCTTAAATCCTTCCGCCAGTTCTTCAGTAACAGTGCATACGGATATGGCTGGAATGTGATCCGCTCAGGATACTTCGAAGACGAAGAGAAGGATATTCCCTTTAAGGAGAATGGCCTGATGGGACTAAAAGACAGCCAGGGCAACATCCTTGTTCCTGCGCTGTACGATGAAGTGTTTATCTTCCCGGAAGGGGAATCCTTTACGGTGGTAAAGCGTGATGGAAAGTACGGATATGTGGACCGTAGCGGTCAACCTGTTACCGAACTAAAATACGACGATGCGTTCGATACTTTCAACGGTTATGCGATAGTCGAAACGGGCAAAAAGCAATTCCTGGTACAACCGGGCATGCCTGAGCCTGTAACCGGTTATGACGATCTGCAGCTTATTTCAGAAGTACCACAGCTATATGCGGTGGCAAATAAGGGTAATTATGGCGTGATCGACACCTCATTAACGTTAAAGCTCCCCTACACATTCAGGGCGGATATAGAACTGGTATATGCGGGGGAAATTCCACTGCTGTCTGCATATCATACTTCCGGTGCAAGGCATTTTTATACACCTGCGTTTACAAGGATAGGTGATGACAGTATTGATAAGGTGGCATGGGCAGGAACCCTGAACGATGCACATCTTTTAGCTGTCTCGCAATTTCATAATGACGGGAAAATGCAGCGAAGCGGCCTGGTGGCTACAGATGGTCGTACGCTGCTACCCTTCATTTACCAGGATATCTCTGCCGCACATGACGATGTCGTGATTGTAAAGCATAATGGCAAATATGGCATGTATGCTGCATCCAAAGGCTGGATCCTTGAAGCGGAATATAGCCGCATCACCTACCTGGCCGACAAGGCGTTTATAATAACACAAGCTAAAAAAGAAGGGCTATACCTGGCAGATAAAGCACTGATACCTGCTATCTATCAAAAGATTACCACCAATGTTTGCTGGAACAACGAGGGCGGCTGGGATACCCTGGCGCTTAATACAGATGCCGCTTTCTGTATAGATCATTTGGGAAATGTTCAGCAATTGTCCACGGCTGGTATTGCTGAAAGGCTGGCGCAAAACATGCGCCACCTGTACAACAACAAGGAACTGCAACTGCTCACGACACTTGCTGGTGAAGACCTGCCACCGGATATGCTTTATCAAAAGGGCTTTGACGCCCTGGAAAAACAGCAATATGAAGAGGCCATACGCTATTACAGGCTGGCGGCTGCAAAAGGTGATGGCGGCGCTATGAATGATCTGGGTTATCTCTACGAAACTGCCGACGGCTACATTGACGACACACTTGCATTTGAGTGGTACCAGCGCGGAACAGCAGCCGGTTCACCTCATGCAGCAAACGGGCTGGCCAATTGTTATCTGAATGGTGTGGGCACAACACCAGACATTAGCAAAGCGGTGGAACTGTATGAACAGTCGGCCGCCAAACATATTCCCCATGCCCACTACAACCTGGGGATGCTTTATTATAATGGGGAGCACGTGGAGCAGGACGATAGTAAAGCCCTGCAGCATTTTACCTATGCCAGCAGGATGGGCTACGAATGCCATAACTACGCAGGCGTCCTGTGCGAGCGTAGTGGCGACTATAAAAATGCAATGGATGCTTATAAAGCCGGAGTTAAGTATAACGACGAGAACTGTGCCTATAACCTGGGAAGATTATACCAGGGCGGCTGGGGTGTTGAACCCGATGCACGGAAAGCCATTCACTGGTACACGAAGGCCGTTGAATTAGGGGCAGTAGATGCGCACCTGGAACTACGCCGTCTCTATCTGTTTAATGACGAGGTAAAAGATGAAGCAAAAGGAATGGAGCATGAGCAGATGGCCCGGGATGCAGGATTGGAATTGCCCTGAGAAGAACGGATAGATCCGTGTATAAAACAGCAGGTGTATCAGACTTCTGATACACCTACTGTTTTATACACGGATCTATGATGGGGCTTACCATTGTTTAAGAACATGAGAGTCTCCATTATTTCTGGTACTTCTGTTTTATGAAAAGCTATGTCCTGTTAATGGAAATGGTTAATTAGTAGCTTACGGCTATCCCGATATTAAACGCGGCCCTCTTGCCTTTCGGGTAGAAACGGGGTATCATAAGCCACTTAATGGAAGTGATTAATTAATAGCTTACAGCTATCCCGATATTAAACGCGGCCCCTTTACCTTTGGAATAGAAACCGGGTATCATAAACCACTGCGATCTTGCAGGGAAATAATCTGCATTGAAGAGGTTCTCGATGCCCAGCGTCAGTACTGTGCTACGGGTAGCGCGGTAACGGGCATTCAGGTTAAACAGGTTGTATGCTTTCACAATACCTTCATTACCCTTGTATAAGCCGCTCGACAGCTTGTCAAAACGATCCCGTTTCATGATACCGGAATAATGCAGCTGTACTTCCAATGTGCTCAGTGGTCTGTATTGGATACTACCGCCGATTTTGGGGGCTGATATACGCCGGTTGTTGAGGTAGACATTGTAGTTGCCTGTGCGGCCGGTATCAGCCTTGCCTTCTACATAGCTGAAGGATGCGCTCAGGTCCAGGTTTGCCAGTGGATGATATTGTGCGGATGCTTCAAAACCATAGACACGCTCCGGCGTCCTGCTCACATTGAATAGGTCTGTAGCGGCATCATACACCATTTCCGAACCGAGCTTGGAAGTGCTGATGAAGCCTGTCAGTTCAAAACGGAATTGACGCAGTTTGCTCACAAAGCCCAGTTCATAGTTATTGACAAGTACTGCCTCAGTATTGATCCTTTTGATATCATTCACTTTCGCATCACGCAATGCCAGTCCTATGTCAGATACAGAGAACCCCTGTGAGAAGCTGGCATAGGGTGAGAACAGGGGGAAACGGTTATAACGGATGCCGGCATTGAAGAGGGTAGAGGTATATTTCAGATCGCCGCCTTTTACGTCGAAACTAGGTGTAACCGTTGCGCCGCTGGCATTGGTGATTCTTAAGGTAGTATAGTCGTCCACGCCAATTTTTACTTTTTCTACACGGATACCGCCTTTCAGGATCAGATCATCCAGCAGTGTCCATTGTGTTTCTGCAAAAGGAGCTACGTTGAACATATTCATTTCCGGCACCCATACGCGGCCATCTACCAGTGGTTGCGAGGTGATGTCGTTCACGATGTCTGTACCGTAGGATAACGTTCCTGTACGCCCCAGCGGTGAGCTGAACATAAAACGGAAGCCTTTTTTCTTTGATAATGTATGTGATTGTCCGTCGCCACCCTCGAAGCGCCCGAAGGAAACATAGAACACGTCATCGCGGGACTCGTAGTAGGCGTCTGTTTGCAGACTGGTTCCTCCAATGAGACTATCGGCCCGCCAGGAGAGCTGCAGGTTATGGTTGCCATTGATGCCGGTAGGTTTACCCGCCTGTTTACCTAATACGCCTGTAGCTGCCTGTCCTTTCAGGTAATCGCCATTTACCAGGGTATAATTGGAGTTCTGCTGACTGTTATAGTAATTGTACATCAGCTGGATGCGCTGCAGGCGGGCCGGCGTGAATCCCAGTTTTACGAATGCATTATAGCTGTCTGTTTCACCCAGGCTGTAATTAGGTCCCAGCAGTTTGCCCTTGGCGTCTTTCCATTCTCCGGTACGCTCGTACACGCCATTAACGGCATAATCAAATTTACCCAGTTTGCCGTGTAACAGCTGTCCGAGGCGACCGCCAACGCTACCTTTCAGTCCCGCAAGAGAACCGGTGAGGTTCATGGAGGTCCGTCCGGCAACAGGCGTTTCATCTTTCGGCGTCAGCGTGATATAGTTGATCAGGCCACCAGTGGCGCCATTGCCATAGATAGCAGTTGCTCCCTTTATCACGTCTATGCGTTCAAGTACTCCCGGATCGATAGAACGGAGGTCTACCTCACCGTTGCGCAAAGGTGTGGACTGCGGAATACCGTCCACCATGATAAGAACCGATCTTCCGCGGAAAGACTGTCCCACGTTGCTGTTTGTCTGGCTGGAAGGCGCCAGGCCAGGTACTTCGTTGGCCAGTATCTGTGTAATATCAGTGGTAACGGCAAGATTGTCTTCCAGTGTTTTATGGTTTAATACTGTCACCGACAAAGGAATATTGTCCAGTGTTTCCGGTCTGCGACTGGCGGACACTATCACCTCGCCCAGCTCCCGTAGTGAAGGGACCAGTTGCCAGTCGGCCGTCTGTTCTCCGCCTGCCTGTATGATCCGGGACTGGGAGGTATAACCTGGCATTGTAACCGTCAATGTCAATGTACCCTGTTGATTTGTTTCAATGCTATATGTTCCTGCTTTATCTGTGTAAGCGGCAACAGGTGTGCCTGTGATCTGAACGGTGGCATACCTGAGCGGACCTTGCCCGGACCGCACTGCGCCTTTGATAATCGTTTGTTGTGCTGCTACAGTGAATGAAAGAAGGCAAAAAAGGAATCCAAAAATCGCAATCCTGGCTGAATATGTCATGTTGTTCACTAAAATTTCAGCAAAATTATCATAGTAAATGCGCGGCTCAACTCGCATCCGGAATTTGTTTTATCTAAACGGGAAAATCTGGAACAGCTATTATATCATCAAGGGATGTACTGTTCATGCTTATTGCGGATACGGATCATGGCTAATAAAATTTATAGCGTTGGATTATTTTACTGATCTGACGCACGTTGTAATACATACAGCGGCCTGGATCATCAACCAGTTAAGCAGCTTGTTGTTCCGGAAATTCCCGGTATAAAATGCCTACCTTCATTGCTGATATGTATGCTCTTTCAGAAAGAGGTGTTGTATTGTCAGTGAGGGACATCAAGACCAATTGATCAATTGCCTTCTTAATATCAATTCAATGAAATACTGGTATATAGTTATCCTGAGCGCCTGTACGAACCTTGTAGCGGCCCAGGATATACGCGTAGTGCGCTTTGCCGCAGGACTGGATTCCATCCGGACGCAGTTGAAAATACCCGGCATGGCCGTAGCCATAAAACAGGATAAGAATATCCTGTTAAAACAGGGATTTGGATTCGCGGATCTGAAGGAGCAGGTACCCGTAAGCGCGCAGACATCTTTCCGTGTTGCTTCGGTAACAAAGACCTTCACGTCTACACTGATCATGCAACTGGTAGCGAAGGGAAAATTGAACCTGGATGACCCGATCAGCAAATATGGCCTGGACCTGGGCAATCCCAATATCACCGTCAGGCACTTGCTGACCCATACTTCTGAGGGAACACCAGGAATGGCATTCCGGTATAACGGTTACCGCTTCGGACTGCTCGGGCCTGTAATGGAGAAAGCAGCTGGTATGCCGTTTTATCGCCTGCTGATGGAGCAGATCCTCATTCCCCTGAAAATGACTTCTTCAGCGCCATTCATATCTCTGCACCAGTTTTATGAATACAGGAAAAGCCATCCGGAAATGGTACCCTATTTCGATACGGCCTTCAACCGTCTGGCAGTGCCTTACAATGTGACGGCTGCAGGAGAAGTTGTACGCATGGAATATCCCGGTGAGTTTGGCGCTTTCGGAGGACTGGTCACTACCGCCGGCGATCTGCTGAAATATTCAGATGCTATTGACAGCAACCTGTTTATTACGCCGGCATTGCAACAGCAGGTATTTACGCCCAACCGTACGCGAAATGGTGTGTTGACGCCTTATGGATTTGGTTGGTTTGTGCAGCAATACCGGGGAATGGACTTTTACTGGCACTATGGACAGACGCCGGGAGAATCAGCCCTTTTCCTTAAAGTGCCGGCACTGAGACTGACATTGGCTGTTACCTGCAATACAGATAAACTCAGTCAGCCTTTTCAGCTGGGTGATGGAGACCTGTTCATGTCGCCGGTAGCACAACTATTTTATCATTGTTTCATCCTGAATGGCGAACAGCCGCCGCATGACCTGTACAATAAAGAGCTCATCGATGGGGCGACCATGGCCCTTTTCAACGGTGACAGTCTGAAGGCTCGCAGTTTATACGGCCTGTATAGAAAGAACAATCCGGTGAATGGCCCCGGCCTGCCCACAGGTAAACTGGTTGCCGGAATAGGAGAAGCTGGGATCAACCGGGAACTTTCCCGGCCATTTACTTTGTCGCGGCCAACGAGGTTACGGATCTATGGAGTGGGAGAAAACTGTTCAGGTGATGGCAGCTCCTGGTGTGATTACGGATGGATCACAGATCACAGTGGTAAAACCGTGTGGCAGATGCAGGGACAGGCTGCTACGCATGCCGGAGGAGCAGCCAAGAATCAGAAAGTAGACCAGGTGATCACATTGCCGGCGGGGACTTATATACTTCATTACAAGTCTGACGCGGGGCATGCTTATAACAACTGGGATTCGCTGCCGCCAGATCTTTTCTTCTGGGGGATCCTGGTGCTGGATGCAACGAAATAAATTGCCCCCCCCGGGGCTACAAACATCCCCGGGGCTGCGCCCCGCGCTACAAACACGGGGACTCCTAACGGAGTCCTATTGTGTTTTGTTAATGGCGCATTATTGTAAACACCGCGATTCCCGGGTTGACGTCCGGGATTAGAACGCCGTTCCGGGGGGTGAAACCTGCGCTACAAACACGGGGACTCCTAACGGAGTCCTATTGTGTTTTGTTAATGGCGCATTGTTGTAAACACCGCTATTCCCGGGTTGACGTCCGGGATTAGAACGCCGTTCCGGGGGGTGAAACCTGCGCTACAAACACGGGGACTCCTAACGGAGTCCTATTGTGTTTTGTTAATGGCGCATTGTTGTAAACACCGCTATTCCCGGGTACATCTGATTCTCACTTGCCCGTATATCGTCAACGAGCTTCTTCCCGTTTTACACAGGCGGACTTGAGATATAATATATTTATTATATCTTTAATGTTTGAGAATCTCAACATTTCAATCTATACACTATGGAATTAGGCACACAAGGAGAGAAGCTTATCAAGCATTTTGAGAAATGCCGTCTTACCGCTTACCAGGACAGCAAAGGCGTTTGGACAATCGGCTGGGGTAATACAGTTTATGAAGATGAGAAGCCGGTAAAGAAAGGCGACGTCATCACACAACAACGTGCCGATGCCCTGTTTGCAAGTATCAAGAAAGGATTTGTAGCGAAAGTAAACAAGCTGACAACTGGTATTGCACTGAAACAGCAGCAGTTTGACGCCCTTGTATCTTTTGCCTATAACGTTGGCGCCGATATGAATAACAACGGTATTGCTGAAGGACTGGGAGACAGCACCCTGCTGAAGGTAGTAAAGGCTAACCCCAAAGATCCCAGTGTTGTGATGGAATTCCTGAAATGGAACGTATCCGGAGGAAAAGTACTGGACGGACTGACCCGCCGCCGTAAGGCAGAGGCTTACCTGTATATGTCAGGAGAACTGGAATTTTTTGAATAGCAGTTTATTTCCGCCATCGCATCAATATAGTGCCCCGGTATATTATCATTCGCGGCATTCGGCTCCTTCAGGAGCCGCGGTGTTTGTAGCCCCGGGGCGCAGCCCCGGGGACGCGGTGTTACAGCAATACGTCATTAACAAACCATAATAGGACCGCCGCGGCGCGGCCCCGTATTAGCCAGGAAAACATCGAATCCCGCTACATCACGAATCCCCAATGCCCCGAACGTTTGTGACGGAGGGAAATTTGTTAATTTAGCCCCAAGATTTACAAGGATGGCTAAAATTCCGGTTTATGATGTAGGTGCTATATCAGGCGTGAAGGAAGATGATATTCAGATCAGCAGATTTGCACCTTACCTGCAGGTGCATGAGAACCTGCGCAATGCACATAAACATACTTTTTACCATGTCATGCTTTTTACCGAGGGAGCAGGTACGCATACCATTGACTTTAAATCCTTCCCCGTAAAGCCTTTTCAGATCTATTTCATGATACCCGGACAGGTACACAGCTGGCAGTTTGAAGGGCATGTAGACGGTTATATCCTCAATTTCTCCCACACATTTTTGCACGCTTTGTTGCTGAAACCGGATTACCTGGAACAGTTCCCGTTCTTCAGCGGCGATGTGGATGAAGCAGTGATCAATCTGCCGGAAGAGTTGCATAAGCCTATCACATCAGTCTTTGAAGGATTGATCAGGGAGAGCGAACAGCGGGAGCGTATGTCTGTAGATATGATCCAGGTATTGATGTTACAACTGTTCATCCTGGTGGGACGCCTGAGCTTTGATAAGGACTCGCCTCATGCAAACGCGTACAACTATGCCCTGGTAAAGAATTTCCAGAAACTGATCGAGAAGAATTACCGTACTTTAAAGCTGCCGAAAGATTATGCAGAGCGGCTATATGTCACGCCCAATCATTTAAATGCTCTCTGTAACAGTGTACTGGGCATGTCGGCGGGAGAAGTCATTCGCAACCGCATTCTCCTGGAAGCAAAGAGATTGCTTACCAACCAGGATTCTACTATTTCAGAGATCGCTTACGAACTGAATTTTGCAGATAATTCCTACTTCACGAAGTTTTACAAGAAGTATACGGGGCAGACGCCTGAAGAGTTCAGGAAGGGCCTGCGGCAATTGTCTTAAATAGTCAGCAAAAAGGCGGCTGTTGCAAGTATAACAGTCAGGATAACTTCTGCCCATATTTTACGGCTCATGCGTTTTTGTTGCGTTGTGGTAGAAAAGGTCATAGCATTCATAATGATGGAATTGTAATAGAAACAACTTACGTATAAGTTTATGAATATAGGGGGAAAAAAGCAATAATGAGTAGAAAATGAGCGTTTTTTAGAGTAGAAAGCCGGTTTTTTAGGCCAAAAGGGCCTTTTCTCTTATTTTTAAAAAGGACAATACTATGCCCGATGAAATGCATCCTCCTTTCCTGCTTTGGCCTTTGCATTATTCTTTTCATCTCATCCTGTGCCTGTGTGCCGCTTAGAAAATATAACGACAAGCGCCTGACCAGGTATATCAACAGGCATCTTCCGGCTATACAGGCCCTGGGCGACAGCCTGCTGGTATTGGCCAACAACAGCAACTACGAATATCCGCATGATACTTTAAAGAGCCGGCAATTAAAGACGGCTATGTCAGCGTTGGGATATGAGACCTCGGTATATTATAAACAGCAATATCCCTACGATCCCTGTGACAGGGTGCCTTGCGACAGTGTGATCATCTTTAAACAGATGTCTGTGCTGTTGGGGGTGAGAGAGGTCATATACGATTTCTCCGCGAATCCTAAGTCGTATGCGCAGGACCTGCACTACAGGAACTTTTACAGCTTTAGAAAAGTGGGGCCGAACATCTATATAAGAAGAAGACCTGTCCCCATGATGTAAGGCCGCTGATAGGATTATCAGGCAAATCTGCGTAACTTTACGGCCACTATGAAACATGTTTTTTTCGGCCTGCTTTTGAGCCTGGGAATCATCACCAACTGCACCGCACAGGAAGGAGACCTCCAGAAGAAGAACCTCAGCGATACTATTTTACTGCCCACCCGTACACTCCAGGTAAAGGGAACATTTGATGGCCTCAAGGTATTAAGGCTATTGTTTCCTGGTAAATACTATGACCTGTCGTCCGGTAACTATAAAAATCAGCTGATCAACTGGGAATGTAAAACCTGCAAGCCGAAATCTTATATAGACGAGAATGAGGGCAGCAGTTATGATTTCCCTTATGCAGAGGGTACAGCTACCCGTTTACTGAAAGTATACAGTTACAAAGATTCCTCCGGCACGCAATATAAAATGCTCACCTTCAATCATTCCGAATTTGACCTGGATGGCGCGCAGATATCCCGCTTTACCGGAGGTACCATCGGCTTTGCCAAATTTACCCTGGTTGACAGCGTCTGGACATTAAAGTACTTCCAGCCGGCCGCTGGTGCATATGGGGCGTTTTCCCAATGCCCGACACCTGAGTTACTGCTCATCGGGCATGATCAATATGCCTTCATGCTCAAAAGTTCGAATGGCGGGGCCGGCGGCCCGTTTTATGGTAACCTGTACCTGATAGCAGGGGCAGATGGTACTTATAAGGAAGTCTTATCTGCCAATTGGGTGGAACGTACAAATGTTGACGAGAATATGTCTGCCTGGACCTGCACCTACAATGCCCCGCTTAGTAACAAGCGTTTCTTCCGCGATATCATTGTAACGATCAAAGGCACCTATCATGCAGATGATCTTGAAGACCTGCCTGATGAGATAAAGCCATATGCGAAAAACAATAAAAAAGGTAAGTTCACGCTGGCTAAGCGTTATGTGTATAAATGGGGGAAAGGTTACCAGTTCCAGGGCCCGGCAGGTGTTACAGTCGATTGAGAAAACTGACTGTCTGTTGAAGGGCCTCTTCTACGCTTACACTGTCTGTTTCCAGTATCAGATCCGGATGTTGCGGCTCTTCAAAGGTATCATTCAGGCCGGTCAGGTTATGGATTTTGTCAGGATGTGAGTCGGGCAGCAGGGCTTTCCTGTACAATCCCTTGGGGTCTCTTGCTATCAGCGTCTGCAGGCTGCATTTCAGCCAGATGAGCGTAGCGCCGTACTTCGCTTTAAGATTGTTCCTTCCTTCTTCATAAGGGTTGATGGCCGCGATGAAGATGTAATCATAATCCGCCGCTATTGAAGCCGCGTAAGCACCCAGGCGTGAAATATTTTCCAGCCGGTCTGCCTTACTGAAGCCGAGATCTTTACACAGCGTTTGCCGGTAAACGTCTCCGTCTATCAGTTTGATTTTTACCTGGTGTTGATGGCCCCATTCCTGCAGGGCGTTTGACAGCGTTGTTTTGCCTGCCCCCGATAAGCCCGTGAATTGAATGATATGTCCCATTGAAATTTGTCAGATAGATGATGTGTGCAATGATCTCAATTGCCCGTATGCGTCATGTGCCTCCCGGAAGAAGAAACGCTCCCTGTTATCGAAGGATTCTGGTTTAAATACTTCCTGTGCTGCTTTACTGTGATATTTCAGGCGGTTTTGTACCTGTTCCTCATCATTGACAGGCACGCCGGAAAAAGAGCTGAAGGTCCTTATCATTTCCTGTACGCCATCTGCATAATCAAAAAAGCTGTTATGCGCGTTATTAAGCGCAAGGATGCCTTGTAGTTTCAAATAGAACTGTTGTAGTACCTGGGCCGTATAACGGTTAAAATCGCCTCCAAAATGTGCTGGCGCGTCCGTTTTGAGCAGGTCAGGAGAGACCATACCGGGAACTGCATGAATGCCCCTGCGTTTATCGTGCGAGGCGATCACCTCGTCCGGTTTACGGTAGAGGAAGAAAAAGGGTGTATGCGGATACCATTGCCGCAGCAGCTCATAAAAATGAATATGCCAGCTGTCCAGTTTTATGATATAGTGCTGTTCTTTAAAATTGCGTTGTTGCCCCATCAGCCTGACAGCAGCCCTGAACCAGGCCTCACGTGTTGACGCGGGAAGATCCGGCTGATGTTCCGCCGCTCTTAAAATCTCATCCAGCAGCGGCGCTTCGGCTACAACGATGTTTTCGTCCGGCGCTGAAAATGCCTGAGAGAGCAACGTAGAGCCACAACGGGATACATGGAAGACGAAAGCAGCAGGCGCCAGTGCCGGCAAACCTTCACTCACTTCAGCAGCGAAATTCATGGTGGACAGGCTTTCCAGCGAAGAGCGCTGCTTTTGCCGGATGCGGCATACCTGGATCGTTTCGTCAAAGAACGGAAGGACCATCCGCTTGTCGCCCAGGTCCAGCCATTTCACCATCCATCCCTGTGGGGTGTAATTGAGTTTATAAGGTATCCAGTTTGTAATGGCGGATGTCTGCATCAGCTTTCTGCTTTTAGGCTGGCAATAATATTTCTTGCAGCTTCGGTGTCGATCTTTTCCAGCTCTTCGATCATCCTGGCTTTTGTTGCGGCATCGTATGCCGGTTCTTTCCTTGTAATGTCGAAGCCATGCGCCGCAAATAGCTGGTCGGTCCACTCATTGCGTATACAGTCCATGATGAGGTGAACTCTGGCGGTATGACCATGGTTGACGATGCTGTGCGTCTTACTGAAGTCCATGTACCAGCATTCACCTGCCTGCAGATGCAGCGTTTCGTCTTCTATGGTAAAGTATACTTCCGGATTTGTGATGATGGGAATATGAATCCTGAAATTGCCGTCGCTGTAGCCGCAGCCCATATCCTTATGAGGTTTAATCTCGCTGCCGGGTGCGAGGGAGAGCAGGCGCACGGCTTCCTTTTCACAGTGCCAGGTGTCGAGTATCTGTTTTATATAGGGCATCATTTCCAGGGCCGGCGTGTTTTTATAGGTGACGTTCGCCTGGGCATAGATATCATCGTTCCTGCCGGTGGCGGAACGAAGGGAAATACTGCGCCAGTCGCCGTTAAAATCTTTCGCGTTGAAATGGAGGGACCAATCCTGTTGCAGTACCTGCTGAAGTTCTGCAACAAGTAAGGCTTCGTTGTAGGTATCGGAGAATCTGATATAATTCATTGAAAATGCGTAAGGTAAAGCTAAGATAGGGCAATAATTGATTTTGCAAAGCGGTTTTTATTAATAAATTTCGGAATGTGTTAAATCAGGTTGTTTTAAACAGGCACCGGGATGAACAGGCTGTTGAAACATTTCATTCGAAAAACAGGCGACCTGTGCATGAGGCTTTTTTCGTCAACGATAACACAGTAGATGAGGCAAAGTGCTTGTATGACAATTGACAGTTGCGGCATGCTGTCACCGGCCGATACGTCACGGGAGTGTAAACTCCGCGCCACTAGCTGCTAAGAGCGGATCATCTCATTCCTATATTTTCTATAACTTTGCATCCATGAGCCAGCAATTGGAGACATTGAGCGACTTTTACCGGGAAAGATCACATATCAACTTTCCATTGAGTAATAATGATCTGCAAAGTGGTAAGTCTCATTTCAATGTAAATACCCGGAAGTACTGCAATTTCAAATCGCCTTATAACAGGCGGGATTTTTATAAGATCACGCTGATATTGGGAACGGGAGAGCTGTTTTATGGCGGTAACTCCATCATTATAGACAGGCCTGCCTTATTGTTGCCCTGTCCCTCTGTGCCTTATGCATGGACCAGTTTATCTGATGATCAGGACGGTTATTACTGCCTGTTTAACCAGGAATTCTTCAACGAATATTACCAGTTTGACATCTTTAAGCGATCATCGCTCTTCAAGGCCTGGAGTGAGCCTGTTATATTCCTGGACGATAAGCAGCTGGGGCTGATAACACTTTATTTTGAGCAGATGATGGAGATGGCGCATAGCGACTATCCATTTAAATATGAAGCAATCAGGAACCTGCTGTGTTTGCTGATGCACTCCCTGCTGGTAGATCAGCCAAATGGTAACTATACCAGTGAATTACCGGCATCTTCCCGTTTGCTCCGGAGTTTTGATGAGCTGTTGCATCAGCAATTCCCCCTGGACTCTCCGGCTCATCCGCTCACAATGAAGACGGCAGCTGATTTTGCCCGGGCACTGAATGTGCATGTCAATCATTTGAATGCTGTCGTCAAAAGCACTACCGGCAATACCACCACCGCTATTATCAAGAGCCGCGTGCTGGAAGAGGCGAAAACGCTGCTGCAGAACACCCAATGGGATATCTCGGAGGTGGGCTATTGCCTGGGTTTCGAGGATCCCGCTCATTTTAATCATTTCTTCAAGAAAGCAATGGGCACCACCCCTTTGCAGTTCCGCCAGTCGAAGGTAAAAGCGATTCTTTGATTTTGACAATTATTCCTTTGAATTACAAAACAAAGTATCCGGGCACCTGATATACCTTTGTTATGCCATTCATAAAAGGTATACTAGGTTATGTTAAGAAGCGCATCAGATAGAAGAAAGAAGATAGCGACAATACTTGCTTTCATTTCAATTCCCTTGTCGGGCTTTGTTACAGACATTTATTTACCATCGTTCCCCACAATGGCCAACAGCCTTGGCGTAGCGGAACATAATATACAGCTTACACTTACATGTTTTTTTCTTAGTTATGGCGTCTCCCAGTTGTTTGTCGGCAGCCTGCTGGACAGCATTGGCCGGTTCAAACCTGCCATGTATGGTCTGGGCGTGCTGATAGTATCTTCCTTGCTGATCGGTATCACAAAAAATGTTGAGCTGATCTGTTTTCTGAGGATCATACAGGGGATAGCGGTATCGTTTGTTGTCGTTTCCAAACGGGCATTCTTTGTGGACCTGTATTCAGGTAATAAGCTGAAGCATTTCCTTAGTTTCTTCACCATTATCTGGTCGCTCGGCCCGATAGTAGCGCCGTTCCTGGGAGGATATCTGCAAAAGTATTTCAACTGGCAGTCGAACTTTTACTTCCTGGCGATATATGCATTCCTCATGCTGGTGTTTGAGTTGATCTTTAGCGGTGAAACGATCGCAGAACGTAAGCGGGTGGATCTGGGCAGGATAAAGGATAACTATGTGATGATGCTGGGGAACACGAAGTTCCTGCTGGGGATCATTACATTGGGCATGGCTTATTCCGTTGTGATGGTATTCAACATGGCCGGGCCTTTTGTGATCGAGAACAGTTTTCATTTCAACGCGGTTGTGATCGGGTATTGTACCCTGATATTGGGTTTTTCCTGGATGATAGGAGGGATCATTGGCAAGCGTCTTATTGCACTGGATTTTAACAGGAAAGCGGCTACTGCTGGTATCGTGCAGTTTGCACTGATCGCGGTACTGTTCCTGATCGGTTACGGTTATCAGCAGTTATGGTGCCTCATGTTGTTTGCTTTCTTTATTCATATCTGCTCCGGTTTCCTGTATAATCTCTTCTTTACACAGGGTATGTTGTATTTCCCGCAGAATGCGGGTATGGCAAGCGGCTTGCTGGGCGGACTGGTGTATGTAATGACATCCATTTCCAGCTTTACACTTTCCCGGACGGGTAAAATAGAAACACAGCAGGATATGGTGCTCCGTTACCTGGTGATGTCGGCGGTATTGGGAGCTGTGATCTGGTGCGCTGTTCGCGTGAGAAGACGTGCAGCCAAACTGGTGATAGCGTAAAGGAAATCTTTGTACAAGGTTCTCTACTAAACCTCTGCCGGATAAATCCTGGTTTTGGTTTACCCGGTCCCCAGGATATGATATAGCTTTGGAACGGCTTACAAACGGCTTTGAGATGGCTTTAGCTTACGTTCATCTTACGTCTTGAACGTAAGATGAACGTAAGCTAAAGCCATCTCAAAGCCGTTTCAAACGAACCTCAAACGAATCAATGGCCCCTTGTTTTGCTGTAAAGCACATAGCGAAAGTGAAATACATAGTATCCGGAGAAAAACCAGATTGGTCACATTGGATGTTTTAGTATTTTTTTGATTTAAAATATTGTAAAACAATCTGTTGTGATGTTTTAGGCGTGCAAAAAATGCGTATTTTCTGCATCATTTTTCTACTTAGCTTTGTGATGTAATCAGAAAAAAGCAGGTAAACGTGTTGGTCAATCCCGTTAGTGTTTACCCGTATCTTTTCGAAAAATCCGCGCTGTCAGCGCGTTCAAATAAACAGGTATTTCGTTACTGAGGCGGGTATGGCAAGGCCTGTGCTACTAAGCGGAATTACCAATCAGTTGGAACTCTTCGGGCAAGTATTTCGGGAGTGCTGATTTTCCAGCAGAAGGATTGGATTGAAAGTGTTGGTCTTGCAATAAAGTTTCGTGTAGCCCCGGGGTATGGACTGTGACAGAACTGGTAGGCAAACGCTTATGATGAAAGCATGGTTAAACATGGGTGGTAGGTAGGGTGATCGTATATTGACCGCTCATTAAATTCGCTGTGGTAGCGGTGTTGCATTGCCAGTTGAACCAAATTGCCAAATAATTGACCCGATTCACCAAACATTTTTATTCCCGATATTTAATTTTACATTGTCAGATCGATAATCAATCGCTAATGTGTTGCATTTGCCAATCTGTTGTGAAGCTTGTCTGGTTTCATAACAATGAGGTTAAAAAATGAGGCTATATGACGACATGTCTCGTTCACGGGTTTTGCTTATATTGGACCCGGCATTGGCTCTAGTATTATGTATTCGGCTGATCCATGACAGGTGTTGGCAGACGGTGAACTACAAGGAGAAAACCTTGTAACGGTGCAATAGCATAAATAAAATAGCTTAAATGGTTACTGACTATAAAAAATTTGAGTTGTTCGGGAAAACATTCCTTCAAAAAGTGGATATTAAACCGCCTTTTGAATTTGCTTTCCCTGTGGCAGAGCAGGCTTGTTTATTGTATATGCTGAAAGGCGAGACAAAATTTCAATTTGATAATGAGCCTGTCAATATTCCCACCAATCACGCATTATTGCTAAACTGCCTGAACTCGGGCAGACAGATAGCCGATTCAAATAACAGCGATGGCGAGATTGTAATCGTCACTTTCCATCCGGATATACTAAAGAAAATTTACGAGAGAGAACTGCCGTCAATATTTCAAAAAAGGGACAAAGTCTCCAACCAGTCAAGCGGGAAAATCAACAACGATTTTTTGATTCAAAAATATATAGAGGGCCTGCTATTCTATTTTGAAAATCCTTCTTTGGTAAATGATGAGATTTTAGTTTTAAAACTAAAGGAGATCATTCTTTTGTTATCACAGACACAGGATGCCGAAATCATACAGGTTATACTGTCCCAGCTTTTTTCACCAGCAACCTATACGTTCAAACAAGTAATAGAAGCTAACTTGTTTTCCCAGGCCAATATCGACGAATTAGCGCAAAAGACTAATTTAAGCGTTTCTTCATTTAAAAGGGAGTTTAAAAAAATATACAATGATTCTCCCGCCAGCTATATTAAGAACAAAAGGCTGGAAAGGGCTGCAGAACTGCTGTTAGCTTCCGATGCACGTATCACAGATATTGCTTTTGACTGTGGATTTAATGACCTGGCCAATTTTACAAAAAGTTTTCACGATAAATACGAGACACCTCCTTCGGATTTCCGTTTACTAAATAAGACGAATAAGAAAAGATAGCAGGGATCATTGCGTTTTACTTTCTCTTGATCTTATGCTATATATTAACCCCAATGCCATACGGACGCTTTATATCTGTTTGTTGAACCAGATTCCATAAAAATTGAACTTATTCACAAACCCCATCTCTTCTTTGTACTGCAACTTTGCCTTGTCGAAGGTGATATAACAATAGATGCATAAACTGAGTTTCCTTGTTCTGTTACAGCGGTTGTTGTTACACAAAAAGTGGACGTATGGGGAACTGCCCTGAAGCCGTCTTACAGGTCAATTCCTTCCTGCATCATCTTCCTCTGACAATAAATCAAACAAATATCTGTATAAATATGAAATCCGTAAAAAACATAGGGCTTTTATTACTATTGATACTGTCCTTAACTTCCTGTTCAAAGGATAATGATGCAGCGGAGAATGAGCATCATTCAACTTTTGTTTTAGTGCATGGCGCCTGGCAGGCATCTTTTGTATGGGATAAGGTAAAAGCATCTTTAGAAGCTGAAGGGAATAAAGTGGTTTTAGTGGAATTAGCTGGTCATGGGAATGATCAAACACCCGTTTCTGAAATAACCTTTGATGGATATGTTAAGCAGGTGACCGATGTTATCAATGGTTTGAATGGTCCCGTTGTCCTGGTGGGGCATAGCCTGGGTGGTGCCATTGTTACACAGGCAGCCTGTAAAGTGCCTCAAAAGATAGCCAAGTTGGTATATGTTGCCGGGTTTATCCCTCAAAGCGGTAGCAGTGTATTCGATTATTCAGCAAAGGATAAGGGAACATCTATTCCCGGCGTATTGGAATTCTCTGCTGACGGCAGTACGGTAACCATTGCCAATCCTGAGGTGAATATGCGTGAAGTATTCTGTAAAGACGGATCGGACCAGGATATAAAACTATTGGTAGAAAAGCTTCGCCCGGAACCTGTTGGCGCTGCCGGAACCCCGCTGAATTATAGTAGTGAGATTTATGGTACCATCGCTAATAAATACTACATCTATACAACTGAAGACAAAGCGATCAGCTTTCCATTTCAGCAGCAGATGGTCGCTGAAGCGCATATTTCAAATACTTATGAGATTAAATCAGGACATAGCCCTTTTCTGGCTAAACCTGGTGAATTGGTGCAGATACTTAACACCATTGTAAAAAAGTAATCCTTTTCTTTTTATAAAGAAGAATCCGGAAGAATATTTAAAGATAAACGGGAATCATAATTCAGTCACAATGAGGAAAATTATTTTTAGTTATTTACTGGCGATGGTATCTGTAGGTGCTTATGCCCAGAATCAGCGGTCTGCAAAGGGGCATGAAAACAATCCCTACTATTCAACCACAGACACTACAAAGCTGACTGTTTCCAATGCCGAATGGAAGAAAGCGTTATCGGCCGACCTCTATGCAGTCGCCAGGGAGAAGGACACCGAGCGGCCATTCACCGGCGTATACTGGAAAAGCAAAACGAGAGGAACTTATTACTGTGCAGCTTGCGGGAACATGCTTTTCAGGTCGGATGCCAAGTTTGCCAGCAGTTGTGGCTGGCCGAGCTTCTATGAACCGTTAAGAAAGACCAGTGTAAGATATTCAGAAGATCATTCCCATGGAATGGATCGTACAGAGGTGCTTTGTGGACGCTGCGATGCCCATCTGGGGCACATTTTTGATGATGGTCCGCCGCCCACTTACAAAAGATACTGCATGAATTCCATTAGCCTTGATTTTGAACCAGACAGTATGCCTTCAGATAAATAACCCTTTACCAATTACATATGATTATAAATAGAGCAAAAATTCAAGTTTTCCTGCTATGTTTCCTGTTGTTGTCTTGTGCTATGCAGGCACAGAACATGATCAGCATGTCTTCTTTACATCCCGGAACTGATACCATCAGTGCGGGTATAAAAGAACTTGCCATTCGTTATCCTGGTTTAAGGAAATTCGGTATATCGTACAGTGGTTTTGGCTATAGTGATTTTGATGCAAAACTCGATGATCGTGATTTTGCTAGCGGAAAAATAAAAACAGGACGCATAAGTACTTTTTTCAACACACCTGCTGTTAAATGGAAAGGCAACTCCTTGTCGGCCGGTATCTATTATACCTATACATCCACAATGCTAAAAGACATTAGCAATAAGTTGCCAGAGGCACAATTGAATTCTCTGACTTCAGATAAAAGCACATTCGATCTCGCCTTAAATTATGCCAGGTCAGGCAGGATATTTAGTCGCCCGGTTGTTTATTCATTAGTTGTCAGGGGAATTACAGATGGAGTAAATAGTTTTCGGCGTTTAAATTTAAATGGTAGTATCAATTTGCCATTGAAGAAGACCGAAAACACTACATTCTCCGTTGGGTTATTAGCCTTGGTAGATCCATCTTCGCCAATACCTGTCGAGCCTATTGTGAACTATTATCACAAATTCATTCCATCGGGGCTTGAACTGATCGTAGATCTTCCCACAGGTATTAACCTGAAAAAAGAGGTCGCTAAGAACGCCTGGGTGTCAGTCGGCTCTAATCAGCGTTCATATACTGTTTTCTATGACCGGCACAATGCTTTCCTGGATGGAAAGGTAAGCTATAATACGATTGAGCTAAAAAGTGGGGCGGCGTTTGAATTGCTGTTTGCAAAGAAGATTATGCTGACTTTAGATGGTGGTCTTAACAGCTTTCTGTCTGCTAAACTATTTAAAGAGGGCGAAAACTATAATAACGCATCTATCATTGGTAGTAATAAAAGCGCCCCTTATGTGAGTGTTGGCTTATCGCTGGTATCGTTCTAGGAAAATACCGTTCTAAAGCTGACACCAAATGTTTGCTGAGCCATATTGCCAAATAATTGACCTGGTTCACAAAGTGCATTCTTTCTTTTGTTACAATATTTGCAATATTAAATGAACATCTAAAAATCAAGATCATGGGATTATCAATCTTGGGGATTTTTCATACCGTTATAGGTATTATAGCGATAGTTGCTGCAGTTATAGCTTTCATCAAAGCCGGCAAAATAGATCTGGGCAAACTTCCGGGAAAGATCTATTTCTATTTTACACTGGTCACTTCATTGACCGCATTAGGATTGTCGAGCGTTAAGGGTGTTAATCCGGGGCATATCCTTGCATTACTAGTGGTAATATTGGTATCAGTGGCATATCTTCTTTATGCTAAGAAGCCGGGAAATAATCGTTCCCGTTATATAGAGACTTTCTTCCTGTCTTTCAGCTTTTTCTTATCGATGATCCCAACTGTCAATGAAACTTTTAACCGTATTCCTGTAGGTCATCCGCTGGCTCATGGACCTCAGGATCCTTTGATTGCGAAAACACTTCTTTTGCTTTTGATCATGCTTATAGTGGGGTCTGTGTTACAATTCAGGAAGATATATAGAACGAATAAGGCGATTTAGACCAGGAGTGGAGGCTATTTTGATACCCAAATTGGGTAGGGGGGACATTGGCTCATTAATTGGAATTGGATCAACATTAAAAAACCTCCGAAATGTTGAATAACAACATCGAGGAGGTTTTTTTTGAGCGGGAAACGGGACTCGGACCCGCGACCTTTAGTTTGGGAAACTAATGCTCTACCAACTGAGCTATTCCCGCTTTTTTGGTTAAAAATCATTCACGAAATGATCGTAAAATTAAATATACGCATTTATAGGATTTGATCCAAACTGATAGCGGAGACTATTAAATAACCGGAGGTATATGACGCGTTTGAAGTGTTGATGGTACTTTGGCCGGCGGGCAGGTTGCGCAGTTTTTAAGGTTAATGTGTTGCCGCAAGAAGACGCAGCCCAGCGTTGTTCAAAAAAGGAAGAAAGGGTTGTCTCATGACAGCCCTTTTTGTATCTTCCCCTGATAATGGAACTGGAACAACTGATTACATCTTTTTTAGGGTTTTCTGCATCTGATGCGGAGCTTGTAGCCACATTCTTTAAACCTTCTTTCCTGGCGAAGGGAGATTATTACCTGAAGCCAGGTAATACCTGTACGGCGTTGAGCTTTCAGCGTTCAGGGCTGATGCGGGTGTTTGTAAATGATGGCCTTACTGAAACTACCCAATGGATCTCGGGAGCAGGAGGGTTTGTAACCGACCTGGCAGGATTGGTGTTCAGGACGCCGGCGAAGTTTTATATACAAGCGCTGTCGGATACAGAATTATATACCATGAGCGGGGAAGATTATGTGCGTATCGGAACGGTGATACCGGAGTGGCATAACCTGGAGAAGCTGTTTATTGCCAGGTGTTTTATTTTTATGGAGCAAAGGGTGTTCTCTTTATTATCTATGAAAGCAGAAGAACGTTATAGATGGTTATTCAACTATAATCCATCTCTATTTAATGAAGTGCCCCTCCAATACCTCGCCTCCATGATGGGGATGACGCCGGAGACCCTGAGCAGGATCAGGCGGAAAATGAATTCTTGATTTTTGTCAAGTCGGCAAGCTGTTTTACGGGCCATCTTTACATCCGTAAAACACTTGTATATGTTTATCGGACATTTTGGATTAGGGTTGGCCGCTAAGAAAGTGGCGCCTTCTGTTTCTCTCGGTACTTTATTTATAGCAGTTCAGTTCCTGGACCTCCTGTGGCCTACACTTTTACTTTTTAATGTTGAACATGTGGTGATACACCCTGAGCTGGGTGGCGAGCGTATGTTGGAATTTACTGATTATCCTGTCAGCCATAGTTTGCTGATGGCGATGGTGTGGAGCGTGGCGTTTGGTGGTATTTACTTTCTTATTAAGAAGAATATGCGGGATAGCGTGATTGTGGCATTGGCGGTGCTGAGCCACTGGGTGCTGGATTTAATAGTGCATTTTCATGACTTGCCTGTTTTCCCCTGGGCTTCTCCCAAAGTGGGGCTGGAAGTATGGGCAAACCCGGTGCTTACGAATGTGATAGAAGGGTGTATGTTTATAAGCGGGATTGTGATCTATTTAAGAACGGCCAGGCCCAGGAAGGGCGTGTTTTGGGTCCTGATGGCGTTACTGCTACTGGTCCAGGTGTCTAATTTGTTCAGTCCTGCCCCTGGTAGTGTAACTGCGCTGGCATGGTCGGCCCAGGTGATGTGGTTGCTTGTGGGGATGGCATATTGGGCGGACAGGACTTTGTCGTCCTCGTCCTCCTTTTCACCCGGGCTTGGATGAGGTGCTAAGAAAATAGTGATGCTGCGAAAAACATCATGCAATTGTGTCTGTTACTTTGAATATCTCATATGAGCGGGATGCAGGATGATTACTTCTTTTGTTCTTCTTGTACAATCTTATCAATCTTTCTGACAATTTCATCTCTATATTGATAGAACGTCTTTGGGAAGTCGTAGTCCGGATCATCATTTAAGCGCCGTCTTTCGAAGAAATAATTCCGGATAAACATGAGGTTCTCTAATGATTTGGCATATACTTTCCGGTCGCCAACCGAAACCTGATAGTAATAATGTTCATTTGTAAAGCTAAAAGACGCATTAATATAACCACAATGCCTGCAACGGACTTCTCCTTCCGTTGAGCGGTGATATTTTACATTCCGGCGTTCGCAGAAAAAGAGCGCTTTCTTTTCACAGGAA
Organism: Chitinophaga filiformis; assembly: GCF_023100805.1. Classification (NCBI taxonomy): domain Bacteria; kingdom Pseudomonadati; phylum Bacteroidota; class Chitinophagia; order Chitinophagales; family Chitinophagaceae; genus Chitinophaga; species Chitinophaga filiformis. The sequence goes on along the minus strand of NZ_CP095855.1, from coordinate 6,568,770 downwards.
GGGCATACGATTTCGATAGTGTCTATAAAAGTCATGCTTAAAGATGTCCTCAGAGCGGGAAACGGGACTCGGACCCGCGAACCTTTAGTTTGGGAAACTAATGCTCTGCCAACTGAGCTATTCCCGCTTATTTTAAAATCAATTCCTATCTCTTAATCTGGGAAGGGAGTCTTTAACTTGTTCCAATAACCTATTGGCAAGTGCTTTTTTTTTGGGTGCCAATTTCGTTACATCAAGCGCATTAAGCTTCTCAACATAGCGTCCTCCTACAGGAATTTGGTTTGGTGGTGCCGGAGGGAGCCAAACTTTAATAATAGTTGCTAATTGGCGACTATAAAAAATGTCAGGTTTTATTAACTCGATATTAACTAAGTGTATTGGTCTATGTTACTAGGTTTGCCTTTTTTAAGATCGAAAATGGCCTCATAACATGGATAGAAAACAACTAAAAGAACTTTTGCAACCTTTTTCGAAACAATGTTCCGAAAAAGGTAAACCGTTAACTGACATGTGTTTAGAAGAGGCGTTTCCGGGCGATTCATCGACGTCTTACATAGTACAGGTCAAAGCTGATTGGATTGATAGGATGTCGCTTTCAGACGCGATAGATTTTTTATTTGATATACTTTGGGAAACAACTGATGAAGAAACGAGAAGAAAGATTTTTTCAATTCAGGTTTTAGATACCAAGAATACGCTTCCCTGTTGAACAAATATGTCTATGGCGTATGTCTGATGTATTCAATTAAAGGTTCACAAACACTATAAAATTTGAATCCCCTGAATGTTAACGAAATAACACTTCAGGGGATTCTTTATGATAAATCTCTTAGGATAATTATTTTTAACTACGCTATCGAAAACTTCTTCGCCAACCAGCTCTCCTTCAACGGCAATAGCCAATTCGCCTCCATTTCACCCTTCGTCAACACCGTATTATTCAAATAAAGCGTATTCTCATCTATAAACCCTTTCTCCAGTGCGTAAGGCACCTGTTGCATTGGCAATAGCTGTAACTTGTCTTTTACCAGGAAACCCAGCAACAGCCTGTCAAAAAGGTTCACGCTGTACTGGCGCTCGATGCTCTTAATGATCCGCACGGAGCTGTCGGTACTGCAACCGCTCACTGCCACATTGGATTCATCTGCTATCAATACGATCACCTGGTCAAAAAGCAACTGGCCCCATCCCTTTACAGGAGCGCCATGAGCCTGCCATTGAGCCGTAAATTGATGCAATTGTTCGTTTATTTCCAGTTTTTCCTTTTCGCTGAAAGGACGGTTGCTCTGATATATCCATACACGGGAAGACGGGTGAAAGTCAGCCGGTAATAATTGTTGAATTTCCTGTTTCATGATGCAAAATTACCAAAAAATTGAGTACAGACTACTGACGACGGTCATTTTGGTGTCAGGAGCGCCTGACAAGGCCTGATGGCGGACATTATTTTTCAACTCCCTGTAATAAAAATCCCTCAAAGGAACCCTCCGACCACGAATTGGAAAAGTAAGGCTTATAAGGCGGATAACTCTGATGACTTATATACGGCTTCTGCCGTTTATAGCTTTTGTAAGGCTCATACTGGGTGTACCCCGTAGCAGCTTTTTTAGTATTACCTATTCTCTTGCCATCATGATCCCTCACAATCCCTTTTTCATACCAGCCCAGGTGTTTCCCGTTAAAGCCATAGACATCCGTTTCAGAGATGATAGCGACCGGCTCACCGCTATATAGGTAGATGGTCCGGTCTTTATCCACGGTGTCAATGTATGCAATGGCTTTCCCGTCTTTGTTGTACAAGGCCACCTCCTGGGCTGTAGCTGTGCAGCAAAAGAGGAGCATCAGGAGGGTAAGGAGCCGTTTCACGCTATCTGCTGAGCTATCAGTTCTGCAATATCCAGCACCTGTACACTGTCTTCCTTCCCCTGTTCCTTCACACCATCTGTCAGCATGGTCATACAGAAGGGACAATTGGATGCAATGACGGCTGCGCCTGTTTCCACCGCTTCTTTTCCACGCTCAAAATTGACACGTGTGGTGCCTTTTTCCTCTTCCTTGAACATCTGCGCGCCACCTGCACCACAGCACAGGCCTTTGCTACGGCAGCGCTTCATTTCTACCAATTCTGCATCCAGGGCTTCCAGCACTTTGCGGGGCGCCTCATAGATGTTGTTGGCACGACCCAGGTAGCAGGAGTCATGGTAAGTGATCTTACGCCCCTTGAAGCTGCCGGCCTCTTTCATCCTGATCTTGCCTTCGTCGATCAGCTGTTGGAGGAATGTAGTGTGGTGGATCACATCATAGTGCCCGCCCAGTTCAGGATATTCGTTACGGAGTGTATTGAAGCAGTGAGGGCAGGCGGTAACGATCTTTTTTACCTCATAGCCATTCAGGACGGCTATATTGTTCTGCGCCATCATCTGGAAGATGAATTCATTGCCGGCCCTGCGGGCAGGATCGCCGGTACAGCTTTCTTCTTTACCGAGTATTGCGAAGCGAACGCCTACTTTATCGAGGATAGTGGCAAAGGCTTTGGTGATTTTCTGCGCACGTTGATCAAAACTGCCGGCACATCCCACCCAAAAGAGGATTTCAGGTGTTTCGCCACTGGCGGCGTATTCGGCCATCGTTTTTATTTGCATGGTATGTCAGTTTAACTTAACGCTATTATCCATTCATTTCTACCGCCCATTTGTCCCTGTCGTCCGGACTCATTTTCCAGGGGGCCATGTTGTTTTCTATATTGCTGAACATCATATTCCATTCTTGCGGCGCACTGGATTCTTCCATCACCAGGTGGCGGCGCAGTTGCAGGATGATATGCAGCGGATTGATGCTCACAGGGCACTCCTGTACACAGGCGTTGCAGGACGTGCAGGCGCGGAGCTCTTCTTCCGTGATATAATCGCGGAGCAGGGTTTTACCATCTTCCGTAAAGGAACCCGTTTTAGCTATCTGTGCACCAATGGCTTCGGCACGGTCGCGGGTGTCCATCATGATCTTACGGGGCGACAGCTTCTTGCCGGTGATATTGGCCGGACAAGCTGCCGTACAGCGACCGCATTCCGTACAGCTATAAGCATCCAGTAAGTTCTTCCAGGTAAGGTCGGGTACATCCTTGGCGCCAAATTTAGGAATATCGCCATTGGTCGCCTCGGTGGTGGCCAGTTCAGGCTGCAGCATCAGCTGTACTTCCTTCTGTACGGCAGGCATATTTTCCATTTTACCCTTAGGCCGCAGATCGGCATAATAGGCGTTCGGGAATGCCAGTATAATATGCAGGTGCTTGGAGTAGGGGAGGTAGTTCAGGAATGCCAGGATACCCAATATATGCAGCCACCAGCAGGTACGTTCGATGGCTACCAAGGTGCCGTCAGATAATCCGCTGAATAAGGAAACAAAAGGACCCGTTACCCAGAAGGCGCCGGTGTTCATATAATGTTCATGTCCATGTTGTTGCAGGGCCTGATCGGCCGTGTTCATGGTCAGGAACAGGAGCATCAGCACTATTTCCGTGATCAGGATGTAGTTGGCGTCAGAACGGGGCCAGCCATCCAGCTCACGCTGATTGAGACGTTTTACCTTCACAATGTTCCTGCGTACCAGGAAGATGGCGCAGCCGATCAGTACCAGGGCGGCCAGTACCTCAAAACAGCCGATCAACACAGGATAAAGCCCCCCAAGCAAAGGTGCGAACAGGCGATGTTTGCCCAGTATGCCATCCAGGATGATTTCCAGGATCTCAATATTGATAATGATAAAACCTGCATATACGAAGAAGTGCAGTACGGCAACAAGGGGATTGCGGAACATTTTTTTCTGCCCGAATGCAAGCAATAATACGTTCCGCCAGCGCTGGCCAGGTTCGTCATTCAGATTTACATCCCTGCCAAGCAGAATGTTCTGCCTGATCTGCCTGGCCTTCCTGGAAAACAGGTATACAGCAAGGCCGAAGGCAATTACAAATAATAGCTCCTGAATTATATGCATACGTCAGATTTGACTTCCTAATTTATAGCAATGTAAGGAAAAATAGATCATCCGCCATAGACTATGCGCTGCCGACTATGGACTCTTTTTCCTAATTTTACCCCGCTAAACGACCAACATGGAAACTAAGAACGTGATCCTGACCCAGGATGTGATAGAGAAGAAGATCAAGCGTATTGCTTACGAGATTTATGAGCATAACAGCGATGAACAGGAAATTATCCTGGCAGGCATCTGGGACAGGGGAATGATACTGGCAGAGAAGATCGCTGCAATACTGCAGGAGATCTCGCCCCTGCGTATCAGGCTCTTACAACTGAACCTGGATAAACAACGCCCGGAAGCCGTGATACTTTCTGAAGAGATGGATTTCAACGGAAGAACGATCGTGCTGGTAGATGATGTGGCTAATTCCGGCCGGACCATGTTGTATGCCCTGAAACCTTTCCTGCAGTTCCTGCCCAAGAAAATACAGACCGCTGTACTGGTGGACCGTAAACATAAATCCTTCCCCTTGTCGGTGGATTTCGTAGGCTATTCCCTGGCTACTACCATGCAGGATATGGTGATGGTAGATATGGAAGAGAATGAGATCCGCTCAGCATACCTCGTATAAAACTCAGAAATGTAACAGATGTCCCCGGAACACTCCCCTGGAGGTCAGTTCCAGCGCCGGAGCGGGAAATTTGAACATATTCAGCACCTGGAATAATACTTTAACACCTCTTCTGCGTGTAGGTATCCGGGTGAAATCTATGTCGGGCGATAAATAGAACTGTCTGTAACGGGGAATGGCCGAATAGTCGTGTGCTATACCATTGCCATCCGTCCATATATTATTATCCCCTTTGAGCATACCGTTGGCGCCATATCCTGCAGCTATATTGAGCCAGGCGGGCAGGCGGCTATGGGGCATGAACGCATGCAGGTTCACTGATATCCAATAGGTCTGTGCATTATAGTCTTTCAGCGTCCTTTCTGCCAGGTTATCTCCAAACAACTGATCAGTACGCGTTTTCAGGTAAGGGTCCTGGTACCTTTTAGGATAAGCCGAGAACTTGAGCTGTATCCTTTGCTCACGCCATACCAGTTCCTGGCCGATCATCAATGCTGATCCGCCGGCATTGGCGGCCATGTCGCTCCAGGAGAAGCCCCATTCAGTGGAATAGGCATCCAGTATTTCGATAACAGACTGATATACAAATCCGCTTAGTCCGCCGATCCAGATCTGCTGTTTTTCCGGCAGGCCCGTGCAACGCCACATCTCCCTGCTGATCTTCCCTTCCGTATAGGCACTGTAAAAGTGACCTGCCTTATCCATCTGCAACCATTCCGGCGTATCGTTGAAAGTATGGAAACGCGATCGCGGGTACTGGTTGTACCAGGTATTATTGAGAACAGCCAGTGCTCCACCATAGAGACCAGTGGTGACGCCAGCCATCAGCCAGATATTGGAGCGGTTGATGTGAGTGGGAGCCCGCGTATCAATAAGGGTATCTCTTTCTGAAGTGGGATATTGCTGCCTTGCCAGTACCGGACAGTACATCAGTACTACCAGAATAAACAGTGGTATTCCTTTAACATGTGGCACAGCTGCGGTTTTCATAAGGTATAAAAAATCCCGGTACCATACAGATGTATCAGTACCGGGACAAAGGTAATAGAATAATGAAGTTTATTTCAGCTTCATATCCTTAATAATATTTTGTACGCGTTGATCGAGCGCCTGAGTAGCCGCATCGAAGCCGGCCGCATTCTCAAGTTTCTGATTTACGCTGAAGTAGAATTTGATCTTAGGCTCGGTACCAGAAGGACGGGCGGAGATCTTGCTGCCATCTTCCAATACAAACTGCAGTACGTTAGATCTTGGCAGATCGATCGGTTTTACTTCACCTGTTTTCAGGTTTTTCACCTGCTGCAGTTCGTAGTCGTACAATGTAACTACCGGAGAACCATTGATAGTGCTTGGCGGATTCTCGCGATAACCACGCATCATATCGGCAATTTCCTCTGCACCTTTCATACCTTTTTTGGTGATGGAGATCAGGTTCTCTTTATAATAACCGTATTTCACGTAGATGTCGATCAGCTGTTCATACAGTGATCTGCCCTGGCTACGTGCATAAGCCGCCATTTCACAGATCAGTGCAACAGAAGCGATAGCGTCTTTATCACGTACATTATCGCCGATCATATAACCGTAAGATTCTTCACCACCGCAGATGAATTTCTCCTGACCTTCCTTACGTCTGATCAGATCAGCGATCCATTTGAAGCCGGTCAGTACATTGTAGCATTTTACGTTATTGCTGGCAGCGAATACATCGATGAGGTCAGAGGTAACGACTGTTTTACATACGTAATCAGTATCGCCGGCCAGACCCTTACGCCTGCGGCCTTCGATGATATAGTTAAAGAGCAGTACAGCGGTCTGGTTACCATTGAGGAGTGTCCATTCGCCTTTGATGTCTTTAACAGCAATACCTACACGGTCAGAGTCAGGGTCAGTGCCCAGCAGGATGGCAGCATCCAGTTCTTTGGCTTTCTTCAGACCGATGCTCATCGCTTCGGATTCCTCCGGGTTAGGATATACCACGGTAGGGAAATTACCATCCGGGGTAGCCTGTTCTTCCACCACATGCACGTTGGTAAACCCATAACGTTTCAGGATCTCAGGCACCAGGGTGATACCTGTACCGTGGATAGGCGTGTAAACTATTTTCAGGTCGTGTTGTTCTTTGATGATTTCCGGCTGGATACTGAGGTTTTTCAGTTCCTGCAGGTAGGCTTCGTCCACATCCTTACCAATACTGGTAATATTGGCTTCTCCGCCGGACCATTTTACCTCGTCAATGGAAGCGATCTTCTCTACTTCACGGATGACGTTCTTATCGTGAGGCGGTACCAGCTGGGCGCCGTCGTTCCAGTAGGCCTTGTAACCGTTATATTCTTTAGGGTTGTGGGAGGCTGTCAGCACGATACCACCCTGGCAACCCAGGTGACGGATGGTGAATGACAGTTCAGGGGTGGGGCGGAGGCTTTCAAAAAGATATACCTTAATACCATTGGCAGCCAGTACATTAGCAGCAACTTCTGCGAAATAACGGCTGTTGTTGCGGCTGTCGTGTGCGATGGCCAGCTTGATCTCGCCGCTGAAGGCCTGCTTCAGGTAGTTGGCAAATCCCTGGGTAGCCATACCTACCGTATATTTATTCATACGGTTGGTGCCTACACCCATTACCCCGCGCAGACCGCCTGTTCCAAATTCCAGGCTGCGATAAAAAGCATCAGCTAATTCGTCGGGGTTTTCCTGTTGCAATTTCTTGATCGTGGCCACGGTATCCGTGTCGAATTGTCCACTGAGCCACTGTGATACCTTACTTTCAATGATATTATCCATAGAACGATTTCGATTTGTTTTCTTATTGAGAAAAAACAAGTGTGTAAATTAAAGCTAAAATCCGGAGAAAATGAATAGCCGGGAAAGAACTCAGCAATTATCAAACCAAGTTATTTTGGACAAACAAACCAGTAATGTTGATAAATAGAAGTATTCCACACCCAATTGAAAATTGGGGGTATTGGTTAATTTTGCGGGTATGAGGCGGTACGAAGATTCTTACAAGCAAAAAGGATTACGCAGGCAACTGGTAGATAGTATCCGGCAGAAAGGCATTACAGACGAAAATGTATTAACGGCTATCAACAACATCCCACGGCATTATTTCCTGGATACAGCTTTTGAAGGCATTGCCTACGAGGACAGGGCTTTCCCCATCGGGGAAGGTCAGACCATTTCACAGCCCTATACTGTGGCATATCAGTCACAGTTGCTGGAAATCAAGCCCTTTGAGAAAGTACTGGAAATCGGTACCGGCAGCGCTTACCAGGCTTGTGTACTGGCAGAGCTGAAAGCCAATGTATTTACCATAGAACGGCAGAAAAAGCTGTTTGACCTGGTAAAGCAATTTCCTTTCAAGTCAAGATATCCTACCATCCGTTTCTTCTATGGCGATGGTTATGAGGGACTTCCCACTTATGCGCCCTTTGATAAGATCCTGGTGACAGCGGCAGCCCCGCAGATCCCCGAAAAACTGCTGCAGCAGCTGAAAGTGGGCGGAAAAATGGTCATCCCGGTAGGCGGTCAGGAGGTGCAGCGGATGCTGCGCATTACAAAGATCAGCGATACCGAATATGACCAGGAAATGTTTGATAACTTTTCTTTCGTGCCCATGCTGGCCGGCAAGAAATCATAAAGTGCTGTCCGCGGGCTTTTTATCCTTATCTTTTTCTTTATCATACACATCTTCTTCAGGCACCTCCTGTTTCTTTTTCTTCTTAAACATATCCGGATCCATTTTCCCGAAACGGTAGCGTATGTTCAGGCGGAGGAAACGGGTGGTCCTTTTACGGGTATAATCCTGGATAAAGGCCGCAGTTTCATAATGTGAGCTGTAATCCTGCGTATTCAGCACATCCGAAATATTCAGGGCAATAGCCAGGGCATTGTTCTTCAGCATCTCTTTACGGATACCCAGATCTATCCCATTCATGGCCTTAAAAGTACCCTGCGGCTGTACCCTGGGTGAGCGGTAATGCCCGTTTACCTGCAGGTTGATCTTTGCCGGCAGGCGTACATTGGAATTGACAGTCACCCCATAGGTAACATACTCATTGTTAATACTCGGACCGGTCAGTTTGCTATACTCCATATTCAGGTTGGTAGTCACATTCCAACCCTTGATGATATGCAGGTTATAGGTGAAATTAGCGCCCCAGTCCTTATCGGTAGCCAGGTTCATGGGCCGGGTAGTGGTAACACCGGTAGCGGTGTCCAGGATGCTGATACGGTCTATATCGTCGTTTGCCTGGGAATAATATACGCCTGTATTCAGGTAGTCTTTGGACCCGGGGAAATACCTGGAATAATTCGCCTCGAATTTATGGGTCAGGGACGGCTTCAGATCCGGGTTCCCTGCCCGGATATTCTGCGGATCAGAGTTGTTGATATATGGCAGCAGCTGGTCAAAGCCGGGCCTGTCTATTCTCGTGGAATAGTTGAATATCAGGCTCTGGTTCTCATTGTGCGGCAGGTTATACTTCAGGAATACGCTGGGAAATACATTCAGGAAACGGTTATTCACCGAGGTATCTTTGGTATAGGAGAAGCCCCGCAGGTCGGCCTGCTCAATCCTGGCGCCTACCTGGTACCCGAGGTTGCCGATAGCATTGGAAAAGTTCATATATCCCCCGTAAACGTCCTGCTTGTAATAGTAGGTGTTGGAGAGGTCAAGGCTTTTCTCATATTGCTGGGTGCTGAAGTTGAACAGGCGGGCGTCATAATCATTGTCGTTGCTCTGCAGGGTCACCTTCGCCCCGGTTTCGAACTTTCCTTTCTTACCTACCGGCGTGGTATAATCCGTCTGGATATTCCAGAACTTGTTCTGGGAGATACCTAAATTTCGTTGTAACTGGGCATTTCCGGGCGTACCATCCGCATTTTGATACTGGGTGCTATAGTTACTGTTGTTCCGGCCTTTATTGTTGCTATAACTGATATAGGCGGTCCATTCCTCGTTCTGTTTGTCGGTGGTATGGCGGAAGTTCAGGCTGGTATTGTTATTCGGATTACGGTAATCGCTGCTGTTATGCCGTTCGCCGGTCTGGAGCGCCTTTCTGTGGGCGTCCAGGTAGTCCAGCATGATATCGTCCGTACTATTGCCCTTATTGAGGTTTAATCCCTCAGAAATAGTGATGGTATTATAATCGTTCAAATAATAGTCAAGCCCGATACGGCCGCCATTGCCGGAATTGCTGTTCTTGTTCCGGCTGTCCTGGGTAAAGAAGGCGGTACCGGCGGTATCAGTTACGAGATTCTGACGGTTGCTGTAACCATAGCCTGTCTGGCTACCGTACCAGCCATTATAATTGGTGAAGAAGTTAAATTTCCGGATGCGGAGGCTGGCGTTGACATTCCCGTTGAGCTGTCCGCGGGTGGCTACACCGGCATTGAGCATCACATTATATCCGATCGCCTTATCTTTTTTCAGTACGATATTGATAATACCGCCACCGCCCTGGGCCTCGAACTTGGCGGAGGGGTTATTGATCACCTCTACACGATCAATTGTAGAAGCCGGGATCATCTGGAGGGCGGTTTTAGCGTCTCCGAAAGGGGAGGGCTTGCCGTCTACATAAATGGTCACGCTTTTACCCCGGAGGGTGATATTATCGTCAATATCCACGTCTACGCTCGGGATGTTTTTCATGACATCTGTACCGGAACCGCCTTCCGCGGTAACAATACTGCCGGCGTCAAATACCTGGCGGTCTATCTGCATGGAAAAGGCTGGTTTCTCCGACTTGATCTCCACGGTGGCCAGCGTTTTACCGGCGGGTTGCAGACGGAGTGTACCCGCAAACTGCACCGGTTTGTTCGGAATGATCTTCACGGCTTTTACGAGCTTATCATAACCCATGAAGGTGATGCGGAGCACATAGGTACCTGCGGAAACGGTATTGAAGGAGAAATCGCCATCGGCTTGCGTGTACATACCTGTCACTACGGAAGAATCCTGCGAATTAAGTAATACGACAGACGCATATTCCACGGGTTTGCCGGTAACGGCGTCCAGAGCTTTGCCGACGAATTTAGCGGAACTATTACCGGTTTGAGCCATAGCAATACTGCCATAGCACATAAACGCTGCCAGGAGTAGACGTTTAAGCATGCATGATGGATATTAAAGAGACCTAATTGTTGAGACCAGGACAAAAATATCTATCTCATATGTAAAGTATTGCCATTTGTGATGAATGGTCAGTTATTGTGGTGTAGGGCAATCCACAGCTGTAGTAATCCGATGAAAAAACCGATGGCTGCTCCGCCCATTTCTGCTAAACGCAGTTCGCGGCGCAGTGAAACTGTGATCAGCTTTTTCAGCTGATCGACTGAAAGGGCGCTGATCTTCCGGCTGACGATAGCGCGGACATCCAGTTCTTTTTCTGTTTGCCGGAGGTATTGATCGATGATTTCAGGGAACATATTATCCAGTTCTGCAACCAGTACCGTCTTTACCTGCTGGATGGTGCTGTCGCCAATAAACATTTTGAAAACAGGCATCGCTTCCGGCAGTTTTTCCCGAAGGAAAGTATCCATATGCACTTCCACTACCGGGATCATACTTTTGATTTTTTCCGGGTCGGCAAGTTGCTGCCGGACCTCGTCAAAAGAGAAGAGTTTTGTAGCTACAAATTCACCTGTTTGATCTGCCAGTTGTTGCTGACGCCGGGACAAGGAGCGGAGCGCGAAAAGGATAGTTATTTTGTTGGTCAGCCAACCTGTAAGTGCTCCTAAAAAAGGGATGATATATAATGACATAAAGCGATGATTAAAAAAAGTAAGCAAAGAAAGGCGAAAAAATTTGGAAATTTAAAACGCATTTTGTTATCTTTGCATCCCAATCAAAACAAACGGTGGTCGTAGCTCAGTTGGTTAGAGCATCAGATTGTGGTTCTGAGGGTCGAGGGTTCGAAACCCTTCGATCACCCAAAAAGCAGAAAGGCAGCAGAAATGCTGCCTTTTTTTGTGCCCTGAAATGTCGAATGGACATAGGTTTAGCTAAAATGATACAAAGGGTAGTTTTATTAAGTCCAATCCTCTGAAATTAGAAAATGCCCCAAAAGTGACCCTATAACTTCAATTTGGGGTACATAATGGGGTACAATAAGAAGCCTCTCAAGGGAGAAATCTCAATAGGTAATCATAGAGGTAGAATAAGGCTCAGATGGAGGCATGAAGGAATCAGGTGTACATTAAATATGCCTTATTCCTATTTACCAGAGAATATGCACCATGCTACACTTAAGGTAGCTGAAATTAAGCTGGACATTATGAAGGGGTGCTTTGATACCACTTTAGTGAAATATAAGCCAGAGCCTGTAAAACCAGTTATTTCCACTCCTCTACAAATAGAAATCCCAGAATCTACAGTAATTTACCTGGATCAATTAGTTAGCAAGTTCAATGACTGGACTAAGAATATCAGAAATATCAATATTGACCTGTCAGTTGATTATTTAGGTGTCAGTAGGATGTTGGGAAGGTATGTGAATGTTCCATTGGAGGATATAGCTGCTAAAATGATAGGGGAGAAGTGGTCTGTAATAACTTATAACAGAAGACTGAATTTCCTGAGTAGTTTTTTCTCCTGGTTACAGGATACAGGGGTAATTACAATAAATCCTCTATTGCATGTTACCAAAAGAAGAGAAAAGAGGAAAAGCAAGAATAAGAGAAGGGAGCCACTAACTGAGGAGGAGATCAATAATTTTCTGGAAGCAATCAGAAAAGATACCTATTGTCATAAGTTCTCTCCATATAGGCATTCCCTTTACTATCCCTTTTTAAAATTCATCTTCCTTACTGGTGTCAGAAATGCTGAAGCTATAGGCCTAAAGGTAAAGCATATAGATTTTGAGGCTGGACAGATAGAGATCTCAGACACTTTAGCCAGAACTACCAAAGGTACCCACCATGCTGCCAGAATAAGTAAAGGCACCAAAACAGGTAATATAAGATACCTCCCATTAACAGAGGAACTTTTAGCACTACTAACTCCTCTTTTACATGACAGAGAACCTGATAGTTTAGTATTCCTTTCCCCCAAAGGGCTATCAATTGATGACAGAATGCTAAAAAAGAGGGTTATTAAGCCAGTTATGCTTGCTCTTGGTATTGCAGACAGGGATTTATATGCTGCAAGGCATTCTTTTGGTACAAGGGCTGTACAACAAGGGATGGTTTTAACAGATGTGGCTTATTTAATGGGCCATTCTACAGTAGATACAACCATCAGGAATTATGTAAGTGTTACAAGACCTGCTGTAGTCCTGCCAACCATCAATAAACAGGGCAATTAGTTCTTATTGCTCATTTTCAATTACTTAATTAATAAAATGAATAGTATTAGTCTGATTTTCAGTGCTATAATACTATTGGCTATAAGTTGGATATTGGGAAGTATAACAGCAGATAAGGTTTTGCCTTATCATAGAGTAGACTTGAGAGATAATCCAATGGTTATTATGCTAATAGGTACTATGGTACTGGCAATATTTTGTTTGTTTTGCAAATTGTAATGCAAATCAAACTTTTATTACTTTAGGTGCAGGTAAATAAACAATCCTGCACCTATTTTATTTTATGGAACAGCACCCATTGCAATATTTCAAGGATTTAATTTTAAGAAATAAAATAACTAAGGAAAGACTTAGCTTTCATACTACTACAGAATATGGAAAGGTTACAAATAGAGATTATGCGAATGGGACTATTGAATATGCTGAAGTACATGGCAGTAATGAGGACGATCTGGTTATTGAAAATGTAACAATAACTTTTACCACCTACCTGGAAGGCAAGATTAATGAGGAGCTTTTTAATTCATTGGATAGAATAGATAATAGATTGCTAGAAATAGACGATGAGAAAAAACAAGTACTATATCTCAAGACATTATACAAGACCTTGAATACACTTATACTGTATGCTGATGAATTGGAACATATAAGCAAATACACTTTTGTAGCAGGCTCATTGAAATCCCTTAAAAATGAACTGACAGAAAAATATGCTGTTCACGATGATGCCACACAACAACAGCATATAAATCTCTCTTCTGCTCAACAGACTTCCTACAAACTTCAATGGATGGGTAAGTCAAAGGTATTGATTACATTATTTTATGACCTTTATTCCAATGTAGAGAATGGTGGTGAACCACTAATAAAAGCCACCAAAGATCAAGTAAAGAATTTCCTGTTAAATAATTTTATTGAGAAGGATGGGCAACCTCTTAGTGCTTCATCTATCGACACACTTTTAACTCCCAGTAAAGAGGATAAAAGAGCCTTAAAAGACGATAGAATAGACACTAGTAAATTTAAAGATAAAAAATAAAACCCTTCACCATATTGGATTCTGTAGTCTGATTAGTCCTGACAGGACTTGTTCAGGATCAAAGGACCTTAACATAATTTGCACTTTTGTATTGTTAAAAAAAAACAATAACAAAAAACAAAAAAAATGGCAGAGATGCAGAATCCACAGGTAGTTACAGAGACAAACCTTACCCACCTTACCCCTATTGCTTCAGAGGGTAACGAGGGTAACCTTCAAGAATCAGATTACAAAGATTTTCTGATGGATGCAGTCAGTCAAATGGCTGTTGAGGATGATAGCCCTTCATCAATTGATTTAGTTGAAAGATATTTGGGCAATAATTATGATTTCAGAATAAACCAAGTTTTGGGAAGATTAGAATTTAAGAAGAAAGAAGAAGTGCCCTTTTCACTATTAGATGATTTGAAGTTTAATTCTATTATCAGAGAGCTAATGAAGAGGAAAATCAGAATATCGAAGGATGCTTTAAAATCCATTATCTATTCTGACTTTGCCCCTGTTTACAATCCATTTACTAGTTACTTTAATAACTTGCCAGTCTGGGATGGTAGAACAGACTATATTAAGCAATTGGCAGAAACAGTAAAAACCAACAATGATGTGAAATGGCAAGAATGGTTCAAAAAATGGATTGTAGCTGTAGTTGCATGTGCCACTGATGATAAACAAGTAAATCATACTGCAATAGTTTTCGCTGGAAAACAAGGAATTGGAAAAACAAGTTGGATGTACAAGTTAGTTCCTGATCCTCTTAAAAGATACTTCTATTCAGGTATTCCAAACCTAAATAACAAGGATACAAAAATCAGGATGGCGGAGTGTTTCCTCATTAATTTAGATGAGATGGATAATTTGACATCCTCAAACACAGAGAAGCTAAAGGAAATTATTACAGCTCCTGAGATTAAGGTTAGAAGAGCATATGCACATTTTGATGAAAGTATGCCAAGAAGAGCTTCCTTTATGGGATCAGTGAATAATAAGCAATTTTTAAATGATACAACAGGGAATAGAAGATTTCTTTGTTTTGATGTTTCAGAAATTCAGTTCAACCACAGTATTAATATGGATATGGTGTATGCTCAAGCTAAGCATTTACTGAACAGTGGATTTCCACATTTCTTTAATGCAGAAGAGATTGAGGAAGTAGCAGAAAGCAACGAACAGTTCCAGGCTATAAGCTATATAGAGGAGCTTATTCTTAAGTGGCTTGTTCCTGTAAAAATTGAAGAGGAAACACCTCAGCATAAGTGGACAGCTACAGAGATTGCACAGTTTTTATCAGGAAAGTCCAACTTGCAGGTGAATGACAGCCTTACACAAAAGATTGGAAAGTATATGAAGAAGTACGAGTTCCCAAGAATTAAATCTGGTGGTGTCTATGTTTATGCACTTAAAGAGAAAGTTGCGATCCAGATATTGACAGCATAGAGTTTCAGGAAGATTATCTCAAAACAGCTGAGATAATCTTCCTTTACTCATTTGATAAAATAAGTAGCTTTAAGAGCCAAGAAAATACTGAATGGCAATAGCAGTGGTATTAGGTACTTTTAATAAAGGAAAGTATGGGTGTAAATTAAGTAGATCCCCATATATTCATTCTCTTACTAATACATTTATTTGGAAATCTCAATTAATTGATTAGATTTGATCTCAATTCAATAACTTTGCATCCTTAATTTTCTAAAATTTCTACTGTAAGTGGAATCTTATACTAGCAAACGCTCAATCGTCGTTTTAGCCAATTCCCATAATCCATCTCTTGTTTCTGATTATTTCCTTTTAAAGGCAGAAATGATTAAGGATATTGATGAATTAGATAGAAATAATAGTGTTTATACCCCTTCTTATAGTCGAGTAGTGCTAAAAGATGGAACGTCAATTCAAGTAGAAAATACGAGGTTAGGAATTGTAGGAGAAGATATCAAAGCTTTTGACCTAGCTTCAAAATACTGCAAAGCTCTACCATTCATAAAAGCAACAGGAATAGGTATCAATTTTGATATTGAAATAAGTGATTATAAGTTTGATGATTTGTTATCCAACGAAAGTGCTACCAAATTCAGAGATAGCAGAATAAATATGATAGATTTAACATTTTCTGTCAACAGTTTGACAACTTGTTATGTTAAATTAGTACGAGGAGAGACATCTTCTTCTGGCTTAGTTGTTCTGAATTTTCACACTGAATTTAACGATAAGTCTTTCTCAGAGATAGATTTTGACATTTTGAAATCATATGAAGATTTCACAACTGTCGCAAATGAATTTATTAATCAATTATTTAAATAGTGTGCAATATTAAATCCAAACACTATGTCTAATGATGCTTATGTATTACTGCCCCATTCTACGCTTTGTACGACTACTATGAGATTTAATTGTCGGAAAATTTATTATAGAGATATTGACTGTACAGTTGGTCTCTGGGGGCCTCATACTTATTTGCCTAATTATTGGCCTATACCATCCTCTCGCGAGATTCTCAGAACATCAATCGAGGCGAAAATGCTTTTCAATGTATTGGACAAGTTTGAACTTGATCTATTGCGTAAGAAACACTTAATAGAAGGCTATGAAGTAGAGGCTAGGAGTTATTTCAACAACGCATTATCTTTTATATCGACACTACGCCCAAGCAATATTATTGTTAACTTAACTAACGATCACAGCATTTACTTTAGATTTTACAATGTTCCACTTATAGAAACTCATCTTGAAGTTTTTTATACTAAAGATTCCGAAGATGATTTTGTTGAAGCTGTTTTAACAACATATCATAACGATGAAGTCGTTCTAAAACAATTTGGAGAAACCAAGAATGTTTTTGCTTTGTTAAAACAAAAAATAATGGAATTAACGATGCAATCATCCACGAGAACGAATTCAATAGATAAAAAAACAAAAGAATTAGAATACAATGCCCTATCCATCTAGATTGGTACCTAGATCAAATCATAAATATATTCCACAACCCAATGAAGAAGAACTGCTTTGTAGATGGGTACCTCCTAATTCAGAATTAAAGGATTCTGAAGGAAATTTAGCTGCAGAAGCAATTAACGATAAAGAAATTTTTACATATTCTGTGAATAAGATTCCAGATTCAGATGTAGACGATATTTTTATTGAATTTATTTGCGAAGACAAGCACAAGTTTTATCAAAAATGGAATGAAGGAGAGGATGGATATACTCCTCAAGATGCTGAATTTACCTATAATCACGATAGGGGGTACTTCCTTTTCAAAATAAGAGATATACAGTATTCTGATACCTATCCATATCCTAACCTGGATGGCGAACATGCTTATCGTTTTGTTGTAACTGCCAAACATGACCCTTTAATTTCAAATATTTGTCATTTTGAATTGGATGTAGACTTCAGAAACTTGGATGGGAGCCAAGTAGAACAAAAGCCTGGTCAAAGATCTCACACAAGAAAGCTGATTCAAGCAGAAATAAGGCAGAAGCTGATAAAGATATCCAAGTTTTCAATTGAAGAATTTGAAATTGATCCCCAAAGTGATTAGTTAATATTTAGATCAAAATATCAGGAAATTTTTTACAATTTCATCTAATACAGACTAACCAAAATTGCCGATCAATCCCTTTTCATTTTCTTAGACGTATCTTGCTGTTGGTTATTGATATTTAGAATTTGCTTTCTCACAATTATAATATTGGTATCTAACAAATTTAGTCTTGACTCCATCTTTTCAATCTTTCTATTGATAAGCTTGTTGTCATCTGGAGGTTTTCTATAGAAAAGCATAAGCGAACCAATGAATAAGCCTAATATGGCAATACATACATTCGCAAATCTAAATGAGCGAAAAGCATGTAACAAATTGGTGCCTTTTTTATTATTAAGTTGCGTATTGATTTTTATTGCTAGGAGTAGGTCATTGATCTCAGAATTGATAAAGTCGTCTTTTGTTTTTCTATTTATCACTGTTTGTACGCTTCCTGATATATATCTATATTTTGTTATGTTATAATTTTCGATGGCTTTGATAATAGCAAGAATGTAGAATAGAAATGAACTAAGAAAAGGAAGAAGCAGGACAATTTTTATAGCCAGGGAAAAGTCAATAAATTTATCGAAATACACTGGCACAAATAAGCCTAACAGTGAGAAGATTAGGCCACATTGCCCTACCAATTGAGAGGTCTTACTTTCTATGGAATTTTGTCTTTCGTTTTCTGTTTGTATCAATTCTTTTAGATAACGAAGGTGCTCTTTTGTCGTGTCATCATCAACTTTGGTATAATTAAAACCTTGATTATTCTCATCAGTCCAATTTTTCTTAAGACCAAAATAATAGAGATAGTGTTTAACCTTTTTTATGATTTTCATTTGTTATTAAGATACTTTATGATAGCGTCAGATATATTTAAGCCTGTGTCGTTTTCAATCCATGCCCATTGTCCATTAGGGTTGACCTCTAAAAAGTAATAGCTACCATCCTTTGATCGAATCATATCTATCGCCCCAAAAGAAATACCCAAACTGTTAACTAATTCAATACATTGTTTTTCAATATACTCAGGTAATTTATAAGCAGTGAATTTCAGTCTACTCTTTCTCCAGTCAATTTCTGTTTCCTTCTGTGATTGTGAGTCAACAGCAGCAGCAAATACAGATTTATCCACTATTGTTACTCTTAGTTCATACTGCTTATCAATCAGCCTTTGAATAATATTAGGGCTTAACAAAAAATCATCTAAATCATTAATGTGTTTTTCACCAAGCTTATTTGTATATATCAGGCCAAACTTATTGTCTAAAAATATTCTATTACTATATATTGGCTTTATTATTATATTTTTTTCATTCTCGTAATAAAATTTTTTTATCTCGTCCTTTTGATTGGTTACAATAGTCTCAGGTATATTCATACCTAATTTAGATGCCTCTTTTAATTGCACCAGTTTATTCTCTGCTCGATAAATATTTGTTGGATTACTAAGCCATTTTGCGGGGATAGTATTGAATAAATTACTAAACAGAGAATCTACTTCATCCTGGAGATATCTTTTAATACCATCAGGTTGCTGATTAAAATCTGGTAATTTGGTTCTTCTAAACCATACAGACGAAAAATCTGAGATTCCATTTATGTGATACTTAAATTGTTGATCTATTTGTACTCCGAAACTGCGTTTCAATACATCTTCGCAATTAAATCTATAGTAAGGAATACTCTTGTCATTAAGCTTCCTTATTACATAATCTACTGTAAAATCAGATTTATGGGTTACAATTAGTATCATTAGTAATCTTTGTCAGTATCTGTTACTTCAAGATCAGGATTCTGATTCGCTGTGCTTGTCGCTGTATCTAATAAGTTATATAAACGACTTCTATCATCATCAGAGACCTCATTGTAAGTTTTCGTACCAGTTGTAGTATCTAATAGAATTGACAACTTTGAACTATTGTCTGGATCGCTAACCTCATTGTGATTAAATGTGCGAGTCATTGTATCAAGTGCATTCCTCAAGTCTTGATGAATTTCAGTTGTTTCATTATCTGTTCTAGTTATATTAGTAGAATCATATGCTGCTAATAGTATCGCAGGGGACTGAGTTCCTTTCAACACATTTAAATTTTGGTCATCAGAATACTCAATGCTAGAGTAATCAAGTTCGTCTTCCTTGGAAAATTCTACAAATTCTAAGATTAATGGTTTCATATTATTTCCATTATTATGGTGTATAAATTAAATATGACGATTTATTAATGCGCTTTCGTATTTTTCTCCTCCACATTGAAAACAAATTCCTTCTTGGATGTGCAAGTATTGAGAAATATACCCTATTCCATTACATTTATCACACATTTTATATTCAAGGTCTTTTAATCCATTCTCACTATAAACTGGCACCTTATTATTCTGATGAAATTCAGTATGACAGTGATTACAGAGAGTAATTAGATCGTCATTATCGTAATCCCAGGGCAATCTATTCAGAATATATCTGGTGTGGTGTACTTCAAGATGGTAGTGTTTATCTGAATAAACCATTTTAAAATGAGGCACCATTATCTTATCGTCTGTTAATTCAAACCCATCCTCTTCGATCCAGAAATGTTCAGATTTCTTGGTAACAGGATCAATATTATCATTTGTTGCTTCCCTATTACATTTTGTGCAATGGCAGCTATCTCTTTTGATAATTTCATCTCTCTTAATGAGCCATTCATCTATTTGTAGATACTGGATATAGCTTATATGCTCATTTGGATGGTTTAAGAGTAACTCTTTCAAGGTCATTACTAGGGAATTATAGAAACTAATATACATAAATATTTATACATGGTTGTTAGTCTACAAATATTTCTAAAAAATTTCAACCCCAAATCTTGCCTGCTAAGTAATAAGATGGCATAAATGTATTCATTAAATGAGTACCCCATCTCTTCCAGCCTCTCCTCTATTTCAAGGTCAGGGTATACCCCCCTGCTTTATCAATACATAAATCTTAAACCTAATTGAAAACAAAATATGGTAACAGTTAAAAGTTATTTTATTAATCAGAGTAGTGAGGGAAAGACATATATATGCTTTGATTTAATAGGGGATATGGAAGTTCTCACTGGAAAATCTGGTAAACTTTATGTCGATGTGAAGAAGTGTAGCATTCCCACAAGAGTTGATGAAGCAACAGCTAAGTTAATGTTAGGCAGACAGATTGCTGGTTCCATCGTCAAGAAGCAATGCCCTCCTTTTGAATATACAATTCCAGGAACAGGAGAAGTTGTCACAATAGCCCATAAATATGAATATGAACCTTGATATTATCATCACCAATTGTAATTAAATCATTCATCAAATTAAATGAAAGGCTGATCTATAAAAGGATTGGCCTTTTGTTTTGCTAAAAGTTTTTACATCATGAATACAACAACATTGGTGCTTATGCCAATAAAGAGATCATACATTCCCTTTGAGGAAATAACTTCTACAGCAAGGCCATTTATAGAAGCAAATACTTTACAATCCAGCTTACAAGAGATCAAGGCTGAACATATTATCCCTGTATTCAAGGATAATGAGCCTGTAATATCTCATTCTGACTTTATTGAAACTGTCATGAGTGTAGCTAATGATGTATTCCCCTTACAGCACATTTTAAGCCCCAACATAAGACTTTCTCACCCAATACAAGGAAGAGTGCCATCTGCAAAGAATAAGCTATCCAGAGACCTGTTAGATCATGAAAAGACATTGCATTATGAGAGGATGGCTTTTGTTATTGAAATTCCCTCAGTAACTGAAGCCATTGGAGGTAACCAAGTATCCTTAACAATTGGAGGGGTGAAATCTTATAACCTGGACAATTTATCCTTGAAGAAAGGAACAGGAGAAGTGTTTAAGGTTTTTATTGGGTTTCAAAACAAAGTCTGCACTAATCTCTGTGTATGGTCAGATGGCTACAAGGCTGATTTAAAAGTCAGAAGCATTGAAGAGTTAAGAAATGCTATATACTGTTTGTTCAATAGCTACAATATAGATCATCATATCAAAAGCATGAAGACACTCACCAATTGTAATATTTCAGAGCAGCAATTTGTACAACTAATTGGCAGGTGTAAACTATATCAGTATCTACCTCCAAACATGAAAGCTAATGTGCCTTTTCTTTCCTTTGGTGACACCCAAATCAGTGCCATTTGCAGGGACTATTATAGAGATAAAAGTTTCTGCAGGAATGATGATGGAAGTATAAACCTCTGGAAGGTATACAATCTGTTCACTGAGGCTAATAAGAGCAGTTACATTGATACATTTTTGGACAGATCAGTAAATGCATTTCAATTTATTGAAGGTATTAAAAATGCAGTAAGGCATAACCAAGCCAACTGGTTTTTACAGTAGCATTTTATAGGGGTTAAATAACAACATGGAGCCTGATTTCTATCAATTGCTCCATCCTTAATATTATTGATTAGGATAGTGTATTCATAGTTACCATCTGGGGCTAGATTTTTATCTATGGCCCCACTTTTCTTTATACACAATCTATAATTTCTTAGAGCATGGGTTATGAACAAAGAGGTTAGCTGTCTAGCTATTGCCTCTTTTTTATTTTTTCATTTTCAACAAACAATAATGCAATATGAAGTATATAAAGACCTTTATATAAAGGAGGGACTTAGTGTGTTTGAGTTTTTTAGTATTGGTAAGAAAGGTGTTATTCCCAAAAGAATAGTTTTTATGCCAACTGAATATTCTGATGTATATAATCTCATGCTAGGAGATATTGAAATAAATGACGAAATAAATGATATGTCTATTACTGCAAATGGTGACAGGAATAAGGTCTTGTCAACAGTTGCTCATGTTGTGGAAATATATCTAAAAACATACCCTGAGAGATGGGTGTTTTTCACTGGCAGTACAAAAGAAAGAACAAGGCTGTATAGAATGGCAATAGGAATTAATCTGGATTATCTGTTATTAAAATTCGAGGTCTATTCTAAAATTGGTAATGACATTCTTCCATTTCAGAAAAACATGGAATTGGATGGTTTTTTAATTAGAATTAAGTCGTAAATTCATTGTATGGAGAAGAAAGTCATAAAATTCATAAGTGAAATATCTAAGAAGGAGATTACCTTGACTGTTGATGAAAGGTTGAATAAGATTGATGAAAGAAAGGTTGCTCCTGAAAAACTAGCAAAAGCTAATGAAGCATTAAAAGGAGTAAAACTACCAAGATGAGGAAACTCATAAAAGTTATCATAGCCATCTGATTTATTTCAGGTGGCTTTTTCTGTTTTAATGGGTTAGTCATACAAGGGTTGCTGTAATAGCAGCCCTTTTTGCATTTAATAAAATCAGCTTACCAGCCCTACCCAGGGTAAGGAGGGTAAATGTCTACATATAAACACTGTTTTATTTCCAGCTTTCTTTTCAGTCCCCAAAATGTAAAGCTGCTTATTAACAATCAAAAGAGTACTATGATCAACAAACAGGAGATTATAAAAAGGAACCTGGACAAGATTTCAACATTTATAGACAATGATGATCTTGAAAAATCAAGCAAACAATTGCTGGATATGCTATATGCAGCCATGAGCAGTAGATATATGGATGAGGTATCACTACAAGCCAGAGAAGACATGATGCATTTTTATACAGTTCTACTGGGACTTGTAGAAGGCATTCATTGGTTAGGGGATGTTATGATTGAGTTGTTCAAAGAACATATCTCCCAGGATATAACAGACATTAAAATACAATGTCCTTATGAAGACTACCTCAATACAGCCCTATAAAGAGTATGATCTCAGCTATTCAAAGGTACAACTGGAAATCCTGTATGGACAGATGGTTATTATTAAACTAAATACCCATTACTCACATACAAATGATGATAGCAGCCAGTATATGTACCACCCAAGAATGGGGCAGGTTGGGATAGTAGCTATGGTTATTGATAAGAACTATGTGCAGGTGAAGTTTGAGGATGAGGCAAGTTATGTATTTCCAATAATTCAGGTATTCTTTCTGAGGCCAGAAAGAGACATCTTTACTGAGGCATTGAGTTGTAAAAGTTATGTGCTTAGAAAGTATGGAGAAGAAGAGTATAATATTATCTATTCAATATTAGGGTACTCAAGTGAAGGAAAAATCAAACAGGCACTACTTGCATCTTATAACACCATTTTTGTATATCACTTTATCACCTATTTAGGTTGCCCTAGAAATTTTCCTGAATATATCAGTGACCAGGAGGATGAGGAGCAAAGTGAAAGATTTAAAGACAGAGTAAAACAATTAATGCTGCCAGACATGGAGGAAAGACAAATACTAAAGGATTTATTTGATGTTTTCAATAATGCACCCATTCTATTCAGAAAATTGGTCTGTTTAGACTGTGGCTACTCTGAAGCTGCATTTTTCAGAAAAATGAGGGCAACAGACAGATTTATGGTACAGGCACTCAGCAATGCTGAAAAGGAGAGCATTTTAAAAAATGGGGAGCTTGTACTAAGAGGAATTGTTGACTGTGTCAATAAATACAGGAAAGGAGAGTAGCACTCTCAGCCATAAGTAAAAATCATTTTGGGTCACATTTTGGGTTACATTTCTTAATTTTGAGGATTCTTTGAAATAATTTACTTTTTAAATAATTAAGAATCAGCTTCTTGTGTCTAGCTCAGTTGGTTAGAGCATCAGATTGTGGTTCTGAGGGTCGAGGGTTCGAAACCCTTCGATCACCCAAAAGGGAAAAAGGTAACTGGAAACGGTTACCTTTTTTGTTTTCTATGCCTTGATGAAATAAGTTATCCTTCAGTAAAAACCGAAAAAATAAGCAATAAATGTCCTGGAATTACAGAGTAATGAAGAGAATGAACGAATCTGGTGAGTATGATTACGGTATTCATGAAGTATTCTATAATGAAAAGGGCGAAATAAGTTTCTGGACGCTGGAATCATTAACGCCTGTTTGTCCTTCTGAAGAAGGCTTGATGCATGAACTGCATTTGATGCTGGAGGCCTTTAAAAAGGAAACTGTTCTTTACGAAGACAAATAAACGCTGCTGAGTCAAAAAGGCGATTCGAAAGAATCGCCTTTTTGGTGCCCTGAGAAATTCTACAACTGGTATTTTATTAAGAGATCCCTCAGAAATAAACTCCGCCAAATGTGCCCCTGTAACTTCAACTTGAGTCTCATATTGGGGTTCAACCGCAGGCCTCCGGCCTTATTAACCCGCCAGCCAGGATGATTTTATTCGGGAATAAAATTAACTGAAAAGCTTTTCTCGTCATGCTGAATTACCCCTACAAACGTTTGACCATCCCGCTCATATGTTTTGTTCTCATCAAAGTCGATCATACTCCACTTTCTGGAACTTGTCATCATCTGATTTATGTAATTTTCAAAATGAGTGTAAATTTCCGCTTCCGTCTTAGGCTGTGCAATAAAGGTCTCTTTAGGCAGCATTGAACTTAACATTTTATACTGTGCATTCAACATCACGTCAAAGTACCACTCATTAGTCAGCTCTGCAGCATCAAGTGTGAAACCATCCAGGAACCCAATGATAGGGTGATTGAATGTAGATTGATGCGCAAGCTTTATTCTGACACCTGTCGATTTGCTCCAATCCGCCCCTTCTCCTGTATTGCCATTTTTTGACACGCCATAAAAAGCAATTATATATTCTATATAGCCGTTTGGTGTCTCTTCTTCATACATCACAGGTCTTTCAAGAATTTCGTCAGGTACTTTTGCTATTAAAGGATCAAAAAAACGGGCATCATTGAAGATACTCATAGCTGAGATTCCAAGTTGTGGTAGTCCGCCGGCACCATATCTACAAGTTGTTCCATTTTTATAGATTTTCATATTGATGGCGTCCTGTCCGTCTGCGCTAACTTTAAAGATGATTAGCTCTACTTCTTGTCTTGTCATTTGGGTTATTTGTATTGATTGCCTTAAAGCCAGGCGCGCCAAATATAATTAAATATAGTATTCAGCTAAAATATGTTGTCTCGTGATTTTCGTTGTTCATTAACTTTGCCATATCAGGGATATTCGCGGTAACCCTGCCTCCGATATTTTTTTCATTTCTCAACTATTTTCACTAGATTCACTTAATCTATATAACGTACTACTACACATGTGATTGCGCCGGGAAATATTCAGTAACTCCAAATAATCTGTCATCCTTTAAACTCCACCACAATGAAAGCATTCCTTTCTTTTTCATGTCTCATTTTACTCGTTACTGCCTGTAACACCCCTGAAAAAAAAGCTGAAAGCATGAGTGCCGATAGCTCTAAATCGATGATGGAATCATCATCAGAAGAAGTAAAGTATCCGTACACGCTTGACAAGCCTTACAAGAACTGGCAACCCGGTGATAAGAAGAATACCCAGGTTGTATTAAACATGCTGAAAGCATGGGAAACAAAGAATGCAGCTGAATGTGCTTCTTATTTCGGTGACAGCGTGGATCTGTCTGTCGATTACTTCCATAAAGTCATACAGCATGATAGTCTTACCGCTATGCTGGAACATTCATGGGAAGATTACGCCACTGTAAATCTGAAGATGGATGACTGGGAATCGGTGATATCTGAAGATAAGAAAGACGAATGGGTAACCGTATGGTATAAACAAACCTGGACGGATAAAAAAGGGAAAACGGATTCTATGGCTGTTGTCAATGATGCTAAAATTGTAAATGGAAAGATCGTGGTGTTTGACGAAAAGGTCCGGCACTTTCCCGCCCCTAAAAAATAGTTGTACGGTCAAACGGGATTGCATGCAATCCCGTTTGACTGTAATATCATCTGGTAGCAGCATCTTTCCCGATCACTGTCCAGTCGTCACCGCCATGTCCCTTCGCTATCCATTTATCCATTTCTGCCGCTATAGCCGGAATGACGGCCAGGGTAGTCCCTCCTTGTGCAGCTTCCTCTATGAATAGCTGTGTATCTTTTCTTGCCATATTTAATTCCCAGGATGGCTGATCATATTTTCCTCCCGCTACCCGCTGTAAGCGCGCTGCCAGCATGGCGCCGGGATTCCAGGAATCAAATAATGTGTTGAGGTCTTCCAATGGTATATGCATTGCTTTCGCCAGCGAGAGTGTATCCGCAATGCCTGCTGTGAAAGTAACGAGGAAGAGATTCCCTATCAGTTTCATACCTGCAGCTTTACCTTCTTCTGCGCCGAAATTAAGCACCTTGCCGGTCATTTTTGACAGCATAGGCTCCAGTTGACCGATAACAGCCTGATCGCCGGAAACGAGCATATAACCCGTGCTTTCAAGTGCATTTATAGGTCCCATAAAAACAGGGGCATGTAAATAGGTGAACCCCTGTTCTTTCCACTCACGGGTCCTTTGTATGGCGCCTGCGGTAGATGTGGTAGTATGATCGATAATGATGGCGCCTGGTTTTAAGCCTTTGCGGGCGGATGCCAGTACTTCATTCACAGCGGCATCATCTTTTAAGGTAAGATGTATAATATCTGCTCCCTTTACTGCATCTGCAACATCCGCAAATGCTTTTGCACCATCAGCTTCCAATGCAGATGCCTTCGATGCGGTGCGGTTCCATACCTGTACCTGTGTTCCCTTTTTGAGGAGTGCTTTCACAAAGTTGGCTCCCAATAGTCCTGTACCTAAGAATGCTACCATGGTTTTCGTTATTTGTATAAAAATACTACTAGTCCCTTATTTCGAAAAGACTAAATTGTTGCCGTTTTAACGCTATTCTTATGATATATATCACCCAGCTGATCTACATCCATGAAGGACAGGAGCATACCTTTCACCAGTTTGAAGATGTTGCCATACCACTTATAGAGAAATATAAAGGGAAATTATTATTACGCCTCCGTCCGTCTGCAGGACAATTGATTGCCGGGGAACTGGAAATGCCCTACGAAGTACACCTGGTGAGTTTTCCTGCTAAGGAAGATTTTGATGCATTTAAGCTGGATAAGGAAAGAGAGCAGTTCCTGCATCTGAAAGATGCGGCGGTAAGAAAGATGTTGCTGGTACAGGGTAACGCGTTATAACGATATATGCTGGCGACCTATAGAGGCCGCCAGCATGTTTATTATTCCGTTCTTAGTGCCTTTACAGGATTCATAAGCGCTGCTTTTACAGCCAGCAGGCTAACCGTGAGTAATGCCGTTACTACTGCCAATATTCCCGCCATCGCTATCATCCACCACTGAATGCTGATCCGGTATGCATATCCCTCCAGCCATTCCTGCATCGCCCACCATATTACCGGCGTAGCGATCAGTATTGCTACCAGTACAAGCTTGATGAAATCCGAAGAAAGTAAGCGTACAATGTTGGTCACCGACGCGCCCAGTACTTTTCGTACGCCGATTTCCTTCACACGTTGTTCAGTAGCATAGGTGGCCAGCCCGAAGAGGCCGAGGCATGCAATGAAGATGGTCAGGCCAGCGAAGGCTGCGAATAATTCTCCAAAGCGCGCGTCTTGTTGATACTGCTTATTGAATGACTGGTCCAGGAAGCTATACAGGAAGGGGCGGTGTGGTGCAAGCGTAGCCCATGTCTGTTCCAGTTCTTTTAAGGTCTGCGATAAATGATCTGTTTTTATACGGAGCGATAATTTGCTCAGTGAGGACTGCGGCGCCATCCTCATGGCCAGTGGTTCCACCTTTTTATGCAGTGACTGATAGTTGAAATCCTTGACAACGCCAATCACGGCGCCTTTACGTCCCCACTGTTCAAAGCGTTTACCCACTATATCTGCAGGGTTTGCATAGCCAAACTGTCTGGCAGCCGCTTCGTTGATGATGAGGGCCTCCTGGGCGTCTGTAGGGAATTCGCGGGAATAGGCCCTGCCGGCGGCCATTTTCATTTCGTAGGCGGGAATGAAGTCAAAGTCTATTTCATACATACCAGGCGTTTCGTTTTTCATTTCCCCACTCTGCGATTCTATGAATGTCGTGCCGTTCGGGTAGAAATCGCCGGGCACGGCCCTGGATGCAGTAATAGATTGTACCGCGGGATTTTTTGCCAACACGGCTTTAATAGTCTCAAAAGACTCGTTCACCTTCTGATCACCACCATAGTCGATCACCAGCATCTGGTCCTGGCGGAAGCCAAGGGAATGTGAGCGAAGATGTTTGAGCTGTGAATAGACGATCATGGTCCCGGCGATGAGCGCTATGGATAAACTGAATTGTACAATTACCAGTGCCTTCCGCAATGCAATGCCCTTATTCGAAGAACGGAACTGACCTTTAAGCACCTCTACAGGCCTGAACCTTGCCAGTACCCAGGCAGGATAACTGCCTGCCAGTAAGCCCAGTACAAAAGGCAACAGTACCAGCGCCGGGGTAAACTTCCAGGAGAGTAGCAGGGAATAGGTGAGCGGTTTGCCGGATATTTCCCGGATAGCGGGTAAGGCTAATATGGTGAATATAATGGCCAGCAATACAGCTGAAAATGAAATAAGGATAGACTCTGTCAGGAATTGATATATCAACCCCTGCTGATACGCACCCACCGCCTTCCTTACACCTACTTCCCTGGCTCTTTCCATAGACCGGGCGGTAGACAGGTTCACGAAATTGATACAGGCGATCAGCAGTACGAATATGGCGATGATTGAAAATATATATACGTTCGAGAGACTGCCGGTAGGTCCCGGTTGCCGTTGCGCCTTGGAGTGCAGGTATGCTGCGGATAAGGGCTCAAACGCGATGGTATAAATACTGCGGTCACTTTTGGGGTAATGACGTGCTGCAAACGCCGGGATCTTTGCTTCCAGTGTTTTAATATCCGTATGTTCCGGCATGAGGAAGTAGGTATAAAAATCGATATACCCCCATTCATCGAAGATCTCCGGCCGCCACTTTCTGAATGTGCTCATGGAAACAAGGCCATTAAAACTCAGATGAGAATTAGCCGGAACATCTTCCATTACACCTGTAACAGTGAATGTTTCCTGGTTGTCCACGCGTAGTGTTTGTCCAAGCGGATTTTCGTTACCGAAGTATTTCTCTGCGATACTCTTCGTTAATACCACGCTGTTAGGCGCCACGAGCGCGACTTTAGGATTGCCGGCCAGCATCTTCCAGCTAAAGATATCAAACACGGTTGAATCGGTGAACACAAACCCTTCTTGCTGAAAACGCCTTTCGCCATGTTCCAGCAGGAAGGTATTAGGACTGGTAAATCTTACTATCTTCTTTATCTCCGGAAAATCTGCCGCCAGTGAAGGCGCTACGGGAGCATTTCCCCATACCTGGTAATCTTCCGGGGCAGGAGCGGAGTTCCTGTCAACGTCTTTGGGGTTACGATAGGCATGCAGTACCCGGTAAATTTTATCGAAATGGCTGTTGTAGCGGTCGTACGACAGTTCATCCTGTACGTATAGGGTGATCAGTATACAGCAGGTAATGCCTATTGCGAGACCGGTTATGTTAATCGCGGAATAGGCTTTTTTCCTTAACATATTGCGCCAGGCAATTTTGAGATAATTTTTCAGCATAAAGCGAGCATTATAGCGGTGATCTTAGTTGTCGGGCGCATAAAGTACAAAAAGATTGCCATTCAGGGACATCCGCTACTGTGGCCGATTTTCAATTGACCGCCAGGGACAGAATGTTCACCTGCGCACGTTATACTGGCCGGAAACGGACAACCGGAGCCGCAGTTAAAAAATTGCCTACCTTGCAAGGCTATGAGAACGGAGGATGCGATTCAATTTATCAAACATCAGGAACTGTCCCATCCCGGTCCTTCCAACTGGGCAGATCTGGGTTGTGGCTCGGGGACTTTTACCACTGCACTCGCACATTATTTAGCAGCTGGAAGCCTGATCTATGCGGTAGATCAAAAACTAGCTGCCGGCCTGCAGATACCTGCACCGGCAGGGATACAGGTGAAGACCATGGAACTTGATTTCGTGAAGAACGAATGGCCCTTTGCGGCCCTGGATGGCATTGTGATGGCGAATGCTTTGCATTATGTCAGGGACCAGGCTGCCTTCCTGGAGAAACTGAAAAGACACCTGAAACCTGAGGGCAGACTACTGATCGTCGAATACAATACAGACCGGCCGGTGCCTACCTGGGTGCCTTATCCGCTGAGTTATCCCTCCCTCGGAAAACTGTTTAAAAAACATGGTTTCGGGCATGTTGAGATGATAGGAAAGCGGCCATCGGTATATGGTAACGCTAACCTTTATACAGCGATTATCCGGAGATGATGATAACTGTAGATGCCGCTCCATGAACCGCTGTTTTCAAGTGTTACATTGAAATGATCTGTAATGATGAACTGGTAAACCCTTGATAAGCTTACTGATTTCAGTAGATCATGATATATGCATCTCGTCTAATATGTTGCAGCAGGCGGTCGCTGTGGATAAAAAAGATATATATTTTTTTAAATAAATAGTGATTCATTTCAATCCATAAGAAGGTACTTCTCTTCTCATTGCCTTCACCATTTTGACATCCTTACTTGTTTAAGACCCCGGAAACAGACCTACGAATGTTAACCAACGTTCTATTATCCAATATGTTACAGTAAATTCAACCCATTATCTTCAGAAAGCAGGATGAGCATTACCCGAAATAACAGTTGGAGAGTTTCCCATTTTATTAACCAGTAAGAACATTATACCGTGAAACTTATTTTTCTGTGTGGTTCACTGGAGCCTGGTAGGGATGGTGTGGGCGATTATTCGAGACGACTGGCATGTGAGTTGATCCGGAAATCGCACGAGGTAGCAATCATCGCCCTGAATGACAGGGTCAGCGCTTCCCTATATGATGGTCTTCAAAGTAGCAATGGTATCGAAGTACCTGTTCTCCGTTTACCTGCATCAATGGATGAAAAGGAGCGTTTTTCCCACGCGGGCGACTATATCAGGAAATTTGGCCCCGAATGGGTGAGCCTTCAGTATGTACCTTTCTCTTTCGAGAAAAGAGGATTGCCTTTTTCGTTCGGTAAGCATCTGAAAAGTTTGGGTAGCAATATCAAATGGCATTTCATGTTCCATGAGCTCTGGGTGGGGCTTCACGGATACAGCAGTTTTAAACTGAAGATGCTGGGGCTGATGCAAAAAGTGATCATCAAGCAAATGCTGGCAGCCATCAATCCTGAATCTGTAACTACTTCTATCGGTATTTATAAAAAGAACCTCGGTTGGAAAGAGGTGAATCTTATTCCCCTGTTCAGTAATATTCCGGTAGCAGGCATGCCACAGGAAGAAACAAAGAGCCCCGACAGCCTTACAGCCATTCATTTCGGCTGTTTTACGGGGGCGCTGGACGACTATAAACGGCAAGTTGATTTTCTGAGCGCCATAGGAGAGAAGACAGGTAAAACCGTATGCCTGGAGATCATCGGCAATGGCGGACATTACAAAGAAAAAGCCTTGGACATTTCCCGTCATGCTTTTGGTGAAGAAAATGTAATAGACCGCGGTTTCCTTCCGGAAGAATCTATTTCCAATCATTTGCTCAGGGCAGATATTGGCATCTCACGTGCCGACTATACCTTGTTCGGAAAAAGCGGGTCTGCAATGGCCATGCTGGAACATGGGCTGCCCTTGTTGCTGAGAGGAAAGCGACCAACAGAAGATATTATAGGTAATAACTTTCCGTTCAAGGAACAACTGGTATATCCTGATGATCCTTCGAAAGAATTTGCAAAGAAAGACCCCGTTTATTTCATAGGGGAAGTCTCTGAAATTTTTATGGAAAGCCTTGCTGAAAAAGAACATGGCCGGCTTGTACTAATAACCAGATAAATAAAAAAAGGCGTTCATTCGGTTGAACGCCTTTTTCATTCATCACTGAATGGACTTGAAGAATGAAACATTCCCAGCCATATCAACCTTAACAATCATTACTTCACTGTTCTTTCTTAGTTCTACGAAATAGTTATCGGCGTCATCAAATGCCATATCAAACAATGTCATATCCGTTTCATTGGCTTCGTTGTCATCGTACAGGAATACTCTTTCTACATTGAAGTCGCCGTATTTTTTCTGAATGGTACGCTGTGCGTTTTCAGGGAGATCAGCTAATGCCTTTGTTTCCGTTGTGCCTACGAGGTTACTGCGAACATCATAGTAAGCCCTCATGTCTTTTTGACCCAGGGTAAAAGCCACTTCGTCGAAATAGTTTGTCTTCTCGAAGCGTATATTGGTTGCTTCGGGGAAATCCTGATAGAACTGGTTCCTCGTAAAAATGCTCACCTCATCTTTGTTTTCCCTGCGTATTTCCTTTCTCTCCGCTTTTGTTTTTTTACCTTCGTCCTGAGTATGTGCAAATGCGATGTTAACTGACATCAGCAATACGCCCGCTGCAAAAAAGATCTTTTTCATGACTCATTTGTTTAGTGTTTTTGAGAATGTGATACAAAGGTATCAGCGTGGAAGGCTCCACTTTTTTTCGAATCGGTCAACAGGCGATTCCTGTCGGTAAGGAAGGATGACCTGTTGATAAGTGAATCATTAGTAATGACAAATTTCATTTCATCCCTGTTACTGCTGATGTCATTGCATATGATATCTGTTCAGACAACAGCACAGACGCCCCGCAACCTGTTAAGCAAATTCTCCCGTCAGGAGATTGCTGATGCCCTGTTACCCAAGGCCCAGTGGCATCCTTTCCCCACAAGCGCTGCAGAATGGCAGAAGGTGTTGCCTGATTCCGTCCGTCAGAGTATTATCAGGCAGGCAGAAGTATACCAGAAGATCCCCTTTGTGGCCATTCCCGCCACCATGATGATGGAATACCAGCAGAATGGCGATCGCTCACATTACGAGGAAATTTCTTTCAGAAAGCGGGACCAGCTATTTACAATGGCGGTAGCTGAATCTATAGAACAGAAAGGACGTTTTCTTAATGCCATCATAAATGGCATCTGGTCTTTATGCGAGGAAAGCTACTGGGGCACACCAGGACATCTTTACCTGCAGAAAGCAGGCATTAACCTGGCCGATGTCGAAGACCCTGCTGTGGACCTTTTTGTAAGTGAAACCGCTGCTGTACTTGCGCTGACCGATTACCTGCTGGGTAAGCAACTGGACGCTTATTCCGTATTGTTGCGTAAACGTATTTACTATGAGGTGAACAGGAGAATGCTGGTGTCGCTGGAGAAGGACAGCGACAGATATTTTTATCTGAAGAAGGGTACGAAGGAATATCCCATTAACAACTGGAATCCATGGGTGATCAGCAACTGGATGGTAAGCCTGCTTTTACTTGAAAAAGATCCTGAGCGGCGGATCAATGAATTGCAGCATGCCATGCACCTGCTGGATCACTATATTAATTTCATCGGAGATGATGGCGCTATAGATGAAGGCCCTGTTTACTGGTCGGGCGCCACCGGCAGGGTGTTCGATGCCTTAACCATCCTCGAAAGCGCCACGGGCGGTAAACTGAACATCTACAATGCGCCGATTATAACGAACATGGCAGCTTACATCTACAAAATGTATATCGCCGGCAGTTATTATATCAACGTTGCAGATGCCTCGCCCGTGATCAGTACCGACGGCCTCCTGTTGTACCGTATGGGAAAAGCCCTGCGGGATACTGTGCTGACAAGCTTCGGCGCCTGGGCTTTTCATCAATACCCCGTACGTACGCCTATTTCCGGCGATTTTGCCAAACCCAGGATGCTTTTCAATATGCAGTCCTGGATAGATTGCAGTATGAGCAAAGGGCAGGCGCCTGCTATTCCGGATGTCTGGCTGGAAAGCATCCAGCTGATGGCGGCCAGGACAGATAAAGGATTATTTGTAGCTGCTCATGGCGGGCATAATGGCGAGAGCCATAATCATAACGACGTAGGCGACTTTATCGTTTATGCGGCAGGGCAGCCGGTCATTATCGATGTAGGGCTGGGCACCTACACGGCAAAAACCTTCTCTAAAGAGCGGTACCAGCTCTGGTATAATAGCTCCGCTTATCATAACCTCCCTACCATCAACGGCGTGCAGCAAAGCGCCGGCAGGAAATTCGGCGCCAGGGAAGTGCAATACCTGAAAGACGGTAATAATGTTACCCTGCATATGGATATTGCCGGCGCCTATGCCCCCGAGGCTGGTGTCAGCCAGTGGAAACGGGACGTGAAAATGGACCGGCAGCAGAACAGGGTAAGTATTACGGATGATTTTGTGCTGAATGCACCTGCTGCAACGCTGACACAGACCTTCATGACGGTTTGCCCCGTAGAGTTACAACGAGGCGCTATCCGGTTCAATATACCCGGAGAACGGCCTGTGTTGCTGGAATATGATGCGGATACCTGGAATGTGAAAAAGGCACAAATAGATTGCGACGCGCCCGATGAAAAACGACTGGCAGATAACTGGTCTCACCGGCAGATCACGCGCTTGTTGTTGCAGCGTAAGGAGGGGGTGAGTAACGGGCGGCATACGTTTGTGATACGGCCGTTGTAATCGGGTTTCCGGGGTTGTATTATGTTTTGTTGATTGCCTGGTTCCCGGGGTTGTCACCCCGGGCTACAAACATGGCAACCTCTAACGGGGTTGTATTATGTTTTGTTGGTTGCCTGGTTTCCCGGGGTTGTCACCCCGGGCTACAAACACGGCAACCCCTAACGGGGTTGTATTACGTTTTGTTGCATACCGGGTTTCCCGGGGTTGTCACCCCGGGCTACAAACACGGCAACCCCTGACGGGGTTGTATTATGTTTTGTTGGTTGCCGGGTTCCCGGGGTTGTCACCCCGGGCTACAAACACGGCAACCCCTAACGGGGTTGTATTACGTTTTGTTGCATACCGGGTTTCCCGGGGTTGTCACCCCGGGCTACAAACACGGCAACCCCTAACGGGGTTGTATTATGTTTTGTTGGTTGCCTGGTTCCCGGGGTTGTCACCCCGGTATAAACACAAATCATCGCCGTGATCAAATCCCATACAATCCGCAATCAACAAAACATAATAGGACTCCGTCAGGAGTCCTAGTGTTTGTAGCCCCGGGTGATAACCCGGGGAACGTGTGTGTACGTTCGGGTGATAACCCGGGGAACGTGTATGTACGTTCGGGTGATAACCCGGGAAATGTGTATGTACGTTCGAATGATAACCCCGGGGAACCGGTATGCACGTTCGGGTTGATAATCCGGGGAATGAAAAATATTTAGTCGCCCGAATAAAAAAGGACGGCCTGTTAAGGCCGTCCTTTTCCTGTATAAAGGCAATCATTTTTAAGCTGCTGCTGCCTCTTCCTTCGCAATTTTCACTTTTTCCTTTCTTAATACACGGGAGTAAAGTGACAATTTCGGATCAAAAATGAACTTGAAGAACAATTTGGTCCAGGACGCGTGCGACAGCAAAGTGTCGTAGAAAGCAGGCGCCTTACTTTTGATCTGTGGTAATTTATTCCATGGAATGGATGGAAAATCGTGGTGTTCGTTGTGGTATCCCACGTTGAAGGCTACGGTGTTCAGCGGGCCATAATAGCTGTAAGTTTCCTGGATGGGGTCCAGGGTCAGGTAGTGTTCCTGGATCCAGCGGGCGCCCAACGGGTGGAGGCCCACAGAGAAGAAGAAACTGATCAGCATATAAAGCAGGGCTTTAGGTCCGAAGAAAGCGACGATGGCCACGTCGAAAGCGATCTGTACGATCCAGTTCACCACGATCCAGCGGTCCAGCAGGGAAATGTTCAGCCTGGCTGTACGGCAGATCTGGAAAACGGGGAAGAACAGGAACCACAGCATTTTTTTAATTGGGTTGTTGCTTACCAGCGCAGCCTCCCAGAAATCCGGCAGGTCGGCATCCAGTTCGTGCTCTCCCTGGTGGGCATGGTGCTTCAGGTGATAACGCTGGAAGGAAACTGAACTGGGGAATATATGAGGCCAGTTTGCGATCATACCGGCGAACAAGTTCGGTGCTTTTCCTCTGAAAATAAGGCCGTGGGCAGTTTCATGGATCATTACCCACAAGGCATGGCTGATGAAAGCGCCAACGCCGTAGGCCACCAGGAAGATCAGCCACCAGGAGGCGTCGCGTAACCAGTAAGAGAGACCAACCTGTGCCGCCACCAGGCCGATGATCATAAAAATCGTATAGGGGTTTTTCCCTATAAGTTCCTTTACCTCAGGATGTTGTTTCAGGATCTGCCTTACTCTAACATGATGTGGGTTCGGCTCAGTACTCCACGTGAAGTCAGTCGGTTTGTTACTCATATTTTACAGTGTAAATCTTTGTTGAAAAGGTTTCATAGCATTCCCCGGGAGTTCCCCCCTACAGTGTTCGCATACTAATTACCTGATAATCCGTACAAATTGGCGAAAATATTTCAGAAAAGGTATAGTTTTTCAAATTCACCGGCCTAAAATTAAGATTTTTTTATAAATCTGGCCGGATGATCATGGTCACAAAAAAACGCCTGCCCGGTACGACCGGACAGGCGCTCACTTTTTATTCAATCTTACTATCTGAAAAGGTGCACGGTAGCGCCTATTTCGTAGGTGCCGTCAACATAGGTCTTGATGCCTCCCGTCTGGGTGGTATACATTGCCTGTATGCCTACCGTTTTCAGGATGTTCACACCAATACCGGCTGTTACACTTTTAGTGGTATGGTACATGGCCATTACGTTGGCCACATCATCCAGGATAGAGACATTGACGCCTGCATCCAGAATATTGTCGAAACCACGTACGCCACGATAACAGATCTTCGGCTCTATGGAAGTGATCGCTTCATTGATGGCGAACCTGTAGGAGGCGGCCGTAAAGAAGATGCCACCGCCATCTGCCTCTTTATCGTCTCCGGTGAAGAGACTTCTGACATTGGGCAGGGAGGCCTGTATGCTCAGGTTCTTGTCTGTGTAAGCCATACCGTACTCTGCTTCGAAATAATTATCCCGGCGGTTGAATGCACCTACAGAAGGGTCGTTGGGATCACCGTTCAGATTTTTATAATCGATGCGTTGTACGTTCCATGCCAGCGACAGACCGAAGTGCAGCTGCTGATCAGGATTGGTCAGCGGGAGGTGATAGGCGTAAGTGAGGGCAACACGGGTCCTGTTGATGAGGCCCGCCACATCGTTGAAGATGTGTACGCCTGTACCTACCCTGTTTCCTACGGCATAGTCGGCAGAGAAGAACTTTGTGATGGGAGCTCCCTCGATGCCATTCCACTGATTGCGGTAGGCGGCATTCAGGTGCAGCCCTTTTTCAAACCCCGCCATGGCAGGGTTTGCCAGGTACTGGTTCTGGAAGTACTGGGTGCCGGATGGCTCCAGTAAGGCCTTCGCATTACTGAGCGACTGGGCACTGGCCTGGTTGTTAATGCCAGCAGCCAATAAAAGGCTGCTGACAATGAACGCACGTATATTTAGTTTGTAGCTCATAATAAATAGTTGTTACCGGATTAATTTCTGTCCCTGATGATTGTGATATAACCTTTCGCTGTTTTAGCACCACCTTCGATCGTTAAGATGTAGTAGTAAGTGCCTTCAGCCAGCGGGCTGCCATTCATAGTACCATCCCAGTCATTGCTGTAATTCCTGCGGGTATATACCAGACGGCCTGCGCGGTCGAAGATCTTCACCTCATTGTTAGGATAGCTATCCAGGTTACGGATCACCCATTTATCGTTCTTACCATCACCATTTGGCGTCAGGAGATTTACCGCATCTACCTTGAAGTCTGCCACTACTGTAACTGTGAAGTCGGCAGTATTGGTACAGCCTGCGTCGTTGCTTGCGGTAACATGGTAAGTCGTGTTCTGCATTGGCCTTACTTCCAGTACGGCACTCTGCTGGCCACTGATGATGCCATCAGCATTATCCCACTGGTAGTGTGTACCACCCGTTGCGATGAGGTGTACAATATCTCCTTTGGAAACGCTGTTGCCTTTATCGCTGCTGATAGTTACAGCGCCCAGGGTTGCCACTTCGATATTGAAGGAGCGGCGCAGTGTATCAGTACCACCGTTTGCTGTACCACCGTTATCCTTGATGGTAACAGTTACGGTAGATGTACCGGTTGCGCTTGTCTTCAGCTGGTAAGTGACGAGACCTGCTGCGCTCACGCTCAGCTTATCGAAACTGGCCGCCTTGTCAGTGATGATAGTAAAGCCATAGGTCTGGCCTGGTTCTACCGCAGAAGCGCCTGACAGCTGGATGGTGTGTTCCTGACCGTCCGGACAGATAGTTACGTTATCTATCGCGTCGAGGGTCGGTGCCTGGTTCACCATGATCACCTGTACAGTTACCGGTACGGCAAGGCTGGTGTTCAATCCGTCGCTGACAGTGATAGTCAGGGTCACGGTGGTGCTCACCTTGCTGTTCAGTTTCGCCTGATCTGCCACCTGGATGTTACCATTGGCATCTATTGAGAAGGCGCCGTTGGAATCGTCGGATGTGATAATCCAGTTCTGGAGGATGCCTGATGCGTCGGTAGCGGTTACCTTTCCAACCTGTGTGCCTACAGCGCTTCTTTCCAGGACATCGAATGACAGACCGCCATTGATAACCGGTGCAGTTGCATCGTAAGTAACTGTCAGCGTGTTGGACGCTGTATTGCCGTTAGACACTACGTTCTGTGCCTGCGCGGCTGGCAGCTGGATAGTAACAGTACCGTCTGCGGCTGGTGTTACTGTTAATGTGTACGTGATGTTGTTTGCTGTCTGCAGGTTGCTGGCGGTACCGTTAGTCACGGTGAAGTCGCCTGCTGCCAGACCAGTTACTGCTTCGTTGAAGACAGCGGTTACTGTGAACGGCGCATTTACGCGGGCTGCAGCAGTGGTAGACAATTGTACGGATGGAGATCCTGTGTGAACAAACACGCCGGAAGTATTACCAACATTGTTCAGTGTGAGGATCGCATTATTCGTAGCGTCATCTTTAATGGTGCTGCCATTTAAGTTGAGCGTACCTACAGTGATGCCATCCAGATCCATATCCCCTTGTTGTACTGTGTAGCTGAATGACAGGCTGTTTGCGGTAGCAACAGTGTAATCAGCTCTCACAGTACCTGAGCCAAGGACAACATTAAGATAAGGAGCACCACCGGTGGTGTTGAGATTGATGTTTTCACTGAAGGATACAGTGAAGTTCAGAACATCACCTGCTTTATAGTAAGCGGCTGCAGGAACAGACACTGCATTTACTACAGGCGCGGTAGCGTCATAAGTAAAGGTGAGCGTGTTCGATGGCGTGTTACTATTGCCTCCGATGTTCACTACTGCATTCGCCGGAAGCTGTATGCTTACAGCACCGTCTGCAGTTGGTGTTACTGTTAAGGTGTAAGTGATGTTGTCTGCAGAGGATACACCGGAAACCGTACCGTTAGTAACTGAGAAGTCACTTGCGGTCAGTACTGTTACTGCTTCACTGAAGGTCGCTGTTACGGTGAACGGCGCATTGATCAGTGCGTTGGCAGTAGAAGACAGCACTACACCAGGATTGGTAGTGTTCACTCTTACCTGGGTGGTGTTACCGATGTTATTCAGTGTCAGGTCTGCATCGTTGGTAGCAGCATCTTTTATTGTGCTGCCGTTTAACACGAGTGTACCAACAGTGATGCCGTCCATATCCTGATCTCCATTTACTACAGTATAGCTGAAGTTCAGTTCTCTTGCTGAGGAAGCACCGGTGTAAGTGGCATTCACCGTCGCGGCGCCGATAGTCAGCGTGAGGTAAGGATCAGCAGCAGGTGGTATGTTCAGGTTGACGTCTTCATCGAATTTAACGGTGAAGTTCAGTACCTGACCTGCGTTGTAATACTTATCCGCCGGTACTGTTACGGAAGCAACAGCTGGTTTCGTGATATCGTAGTTGATGTTGATCGTATTGGAAGCCGTGTTGCCATTGTGTCCAATGTTCTGTGCCACATCAGCCGGGATATTGACGATCACTGCACCATCTGCAGCCGGTACAACGGATACAATGTAATGAGCATTGCTGAGAACAGTAAAGGCACCTGCGATGCCGTTTGTAATAGCAACATCGGAAGCGGTAAAGCCAGTCACGTCTTCGCTGAAGGTGATATCGACGGCGAACCATGTATTAGTGTTCGGAGCGGCTGTAGTGCTTATTGTTACTGTCGGGTGAGTGGTGTTCACTCTTACCAGGCTGGTATTACCAACATTCTGCAGTGTTAAGTCTGCGTTGTTGGTAGCCACATCTTTAATAGTGCTTCCGGCCAGGTTGAGCGCAGTCACCTGGATACCGTCCATATCCATCTCGCCGTTCTGCACAGTGTAACTGAAGTTCAGTCCATCTGTACCGTTGGCGCCGGTGTAGGCTGCATTTACCACCGTACCACCGATGTTGAGTGCCAGTGTTGGCATACCGCCGGTAGTATTGACAATCACGTTTTCATTGAAACGAACCGTGAAGTTAAGTATAGCACCTGCGTTATAGTAGTCATCAGCAGGAACTGTCACTGATGTAACCACCGGAATGGTACCATCTACAAGTACGCCGGTAGTAGGCGCTACGTTGTTCAGTGTCAGGTTGGCGTTGTTGTTGGCGGCATCTTTGATAGTTGCACCGTTTAAGGTCAGTGCATTTACAGTGATACCATCTGCATCCAGATCGCCGTTAGCCACAGTATAGGCAAATACCAGGGCATTGCTTCCTGAGGTACCTGTATAAGTAGCTTGTACCGTGGTAGCACCAATGGTGAGACCCAGGGAAGGAGTACCGCCTGTGGTATTCAGGGCAATATTCTCACTGAAATTGACAGTGAAATTGAGTACTTCACCTGCAACGTAATATTTATTGGCAGGCACTGCTACAGATGTAACCGTTGGAGCGGTAGCATCATAAACAAGGGTCAGTGTATTGGAAGCCCTGTTGCCATTATCGCCGATGTTCACCGCTGCATCTGCCGGTAAGCTGATGCTTACAGGTCCGTCGGATGTAGGCTGGAACTGCAGGGTATAATAGGTATTGTCTGAAGTAGCCAGGTTGCTGATCGTACCATTTGTTACAATGAAATCAGTCAGATCCAGGCCGGTTACGGCTTCACTGAAGGTAACGCTGACACTGAACGGTATATTGGTAGGACTGGTCCTGATGGTAGACAGGTTGACCGTCGGGTTGGTAGTATTCACCCGTACCATCGCCGTATTACCAACATTATTCAGTGTTAAGTCTGCATCGTTGGCAGCGTCGTCCTTAATAGTAGCACCGCTTAATACGAGGCTATTTATTACAATACCGTCCATGTCCATATCGCCGGTCTGTACCGTGTAACTGAAGTTCAGCCCATCAGTACCATTAAGACCCATATAGTTTGCATCGACAATAGCAGAACCGATGGTGAGACGCAGGCTAGGGGCGCCACCAGCATTACTCAGCGTGATGTTCTCGCTGAAACGAACGATAAAGTCGAGCGTTGTACCTGCTTTATAGTATCCGTTCGGCGGAACAGCAACCGCTGTAACTGTTGGAACGGTACCATCGTAAGTCTTGTTGATAGTGTTCGAAGCAGTGTTGCCATTGTCTCCGATATTTACTACTGCATCTGCTGGTAAGCTGATGCTTACAGGACCGTCGGCAGTAGGCGTAACTACTACAGTATAAGTGCTGCTATTTATAGTGGTCGGGCTGCCGACAGTCGCATTTGTTACAGTGAAATCAGCCGGATCGAAACCAGTTACAGCCTCGCTGAAGGTAGCAGTCACCGTGAACGGTGCATTTACCAGCGCAGGTGCTGTGGTAGTCAATGTTACTGATGGATGCTGTGTATTGACAAATATACCTGCGGTGCCTGGCACACCATTTAAGGTCAGTACTGCATTGTTATTGGCTACATCTTTAATTGTGCTGCCATTTAACAGTAACGCGCTTACCTGTATGCCGTTCATATCCATATCACCGTTCACTACAGTGTAGCTGAAGTTCAGCGCATCTGAGCCGGAGGTGCCGGTATAGGTGGCATTTACAGTAGAAGAACCGATGATCAGGCTCAGTGAAGGATTGCCACCGGTGGTGTTCAATGTGATGTTCTCACTGAAATGAACGGTGAAGTCCAGTGTGTTACCAGCCTTATAGAAACCGTTCGCCGGTACATCTACAGCTGTTACAGAAGGAGGCGCAACATCATAGATGCGGGACAGTGTGTTGGAAGCGCTGTTGCCGTTAGCTGCAACGTTCTCAGCCACATCTGCCGCGATGTTCAATGTCACCGTGCCGTCGGTAGCTGGTGTAACCAGTACGGTATAGGTGATATTGTCTGAAGTGGACAGGCTGCTGAGGCTTGCGTTGCTGGTAGTGATGTCTCCGATCACAAAGTTGGATACTGCTTCGCTGAAAGTGATGGTAGCCGTAAATGGCGCATTCACAATAGCCGCTGCAGCTGACGTAATGGCTACAGAAGGATGCGCTGTATTTACCAGTACGCCTGTAGTTGGCGCTACGCTGTTCAGTGTCAGGTTGGCATTATTGGTGGCCGCATCCCTGATAGTAGCACCATTTAATGTCAGTGCATTCACAGTGATACCGTCCATGTCCATATCGCCGTTTACTACGGTGTAGCTGAATGTCAGCGCGTTACTGCCGGAGGTACCGGTATAAGTTGCAGACACCGGAGTGGCGCCGATGGTGAGGCCCAGGGATGGTGTACCGCCTGTGGTGTTCAGGATGATATTCTCACTGAAATTAACTGTGAAGTCGAGTGTTTCACCTGCTCTGTGATACTTATTAGCTGGTACTGCTACAGATGTGACTGCAGGTGCGGTAGCATCATAAGTATAAGAGATGGTATTGGACGCTGTGTTTGGATTGCCGCCAATATTAACAGCTGCATTAGCTGGCAGGCTGATAGTCCTTGTGCCGTCAGAAGCAGGTGTCATCAATACGGTGTAAGTAATATTATCTGAAGTGCTCAGATTACTTACAGTCGTATTCACCACGTTGAAATCACTGACAGTCAGACCGGACACTGCTTCGCTGAAAGTAGCTGTAACAGTAAACGGCGCATTGGTCGGCATCGGTGTGACAGTCGACAGTGTTACTGACGGTATGGAGGTATTAACCCTTACCTGGGTGGTAGGATCAACGTTTTGCAATGAAGTAGATGCATCATTGCCCAGTGCATCTTTGATAAAGCCGCTGTTGTTCTGTACCAGTGGATTTACGGTGATGCCGTCCATATCCATTTCACCTGACTGTACGGTATAGCTGAATGTTAATTCATTTGTGCCGGTACCGCCGGTATAAGGTACCTGTTTAGCATCAAGACCAATGATGATATTGATGTATGGAGTACCTGCCGCGGTGGTTACATATGCTGCTTCATTGTATCTCACTTTGAAGTCGAGCGTCTGACCTGCCCTATAGTAGCCGTTTGCAGGAACGCCTACGCTGGTGATCTGCGGGCCGGTGGCATCGATAGTCCAGATATATGAGTCTGGGGTAGGGTCTATATTTCCAGCCGGATCGATCGCCCTTATCTGGACATTGTGTGGTCCGTCTGACAGACCGCTATATGTAACCGGACTTGTAACCAGATTAAATGGTCCGCCATCCAGCATTGCCTGGAAGGTGCAATTAGCTTCGTTGGCGGTGAAGGTAAAGTTGGCAGTTGTTGAAACCGTCGGATTTGCAGGAACCGCGGTGAACGACGTATTAGGGGCTACACGGTCCAGGATGATGTCATCACTATAAATAACCGTGTTACCTGCTGCGTCTTTCAGTCGCATGGACACTGTTCGTGTACCATCTGTTGACGGTAGTGTCAGTGCTTTGCTGGTTGCAAATGCTTCATCTGTAGTGTATGCACCACCATCAAGAGAGAAGGCCATCTGCAATGGCGGATTTGCATCATTGCCGGTGAGGGTCAATGTTACATTCACATTGTTGGTGTATGCAGCGCCACTGTTGATGACTATTGAACCGGTAGGTGCTGTCTTGTCGACGGTATACACGGCGCCGGTATAAGGAGCGTTGGCCACTACAGGCGAGATACCTGTACCGTTAACGTTCAGCCCGATGGTGCCGGAGCCTGTGCCGGTGTTGACAGTTACGGTATAAGTAGTACCGCTTCCTGTTACACTTGTGATAGAGGCGCCGGAGACGCCGGTTGGAACGAGGGTAAATGCGCTGGTAGTTACACCAGCAGCAGAACCGCTGAAGGTGACGGTGTAAGTGACAGATGTTGCATTGGTAGGATTCGCGGCAGCACGTACAACACTTAAAACGTTGATGTTCGGAGGAGATAGTTTAACGACCTCCGGTGCCGAACCATTACTATTTGCAAAAATAT
The DNA here is from genome assembly GCF_023100805.1 of Chitinophaga filiformis. NCBI lineage: Bacteria > Pseudomonadati > Bacteroidota > Chitinophagia > Chitinophagales > Chitinophagaceae > Chitinophaga > Chitinophaga filiformis. Next base: position 6,524,078 of record NZ_CP095855.1, on the reverse strand, counting down.
TTCCATTAGGCATGACAACCAATCCATATGGATGGGCATTGACATCATAGCTAAGTTGGTTGTAAAGTACTTGTCCTGTCTGGGTAGGATCAGTGTATTTTACTATCTGTGCGACATTAGCGGTTGACGTAGCTTCATTTACATACAGATTGTCTGAGCCATCTACAGCCAGTGCGGTAAAGCCCCTGTTTGTGGCCAGGACAGTCTGTCCAAATCCGGGAGCGGTCAGTTTAATAAGACGGCCTCCGGAATTTTCGTGGAAGTCCGTCAGGAAAATGTTGCCATGTGAGTCGGTCACAAGACCGGCGGGAAAAGTAGTTGACAGTCCGGAAGGCAAAGGGAGCCCATTCCAAACGACAAAACCATTGAGCTGTTCCGCACCGAAAGGATATCTAACCACCTGATACTGATTAGTACCAGCATCATATTCCAGTGACAACAGATTGTTTGATGGGTCTATTGCCAAAACGGAGTAGTAGTTGCCCGAATGGATAACAGTAGGACTGTTATTGGCCGGAGCCGGCAGTTTAATAATTTCCCATCCATCAGTACTATTCAGGCTTGTCACAAAGACATCACCTAAAGAGTTAATGGCAAGTCCGATGGGAGGAACGCCATTATCCTGCTGCAAATTGCTGTAGAGGATTGTGGGAGAGCCTGTTCCGTTCGTGTATTTCACCAATTCATAAGCGGTGCCGGCCGCATTGGCGCGAACGACGAACAGGTTGCCACTCTGGTCTTTAGCCATGGCAGAATACAGACTACGTCCTGTTTCCAGTGACGTCTTCGTATACTGCGCAAAGCCTGCGTGGCCAGCTAGCATGAAGAAAAGTATCAACAGGATCCTGCTGATACCTCGGGTAAATGTGTCATTCATATGAAACTGTTAAATGCAGAGAAAAGGGTTTTGCCAACCGGTCATAGATTCGTTGTGAATCACTTCAAATTCCTTCGCATCATAGCGCATTCCTGCTCCCTGATCAAGAATTAATTTGTTTATTTTATTACCAGTTGTGCTGATCTTGAGAATATTGGCTGTAGGCAGGGCAAATCCTGAAGCGGGGTAAAAGTTTTTTTGTCCTCTGGGCCCGTCTATTACACCTGCGCGGAGTTGTTGCTTTACTGTATCCCAGTCTTTTTTCTTAGCATAAGGCAACAATTCCCGCCACATCAGGCCTGCTTCATATCCCATTAATGCATAGATATTAGCAGGTTGCTGCGCAATGCTTTCGAACTTCTTTACAAATTGCTGATTCGCTTTGCTCTGGTCTTCGCGCATCCACATCATGGATGTATAAATTTCCAGGTCTATATGTTTAATATCTTCCAATACGTCATCATATGCCATTGTTTCGTTGATCAGCAGCGGGATTTTTTTATGAAAGCCGCTTTGTATCCATTTTTCAAGGAAACGTGTACCCATGCTACCAGCGAAGATGGCATGGACATATGGTGGGGGATCTTTGGCGAGCGTTGTAAAGAGCCCATCCAGCTCCATTCTTTTAGGATCACTCTCATTGTGTGGTAATACCGTCATACTTATCTGCGTACTGCCGGCTGCCGTAACGCCTTCTTTGAAGGCACTATGCAGGTGGTAACCTGCTTCATACACGGGCATGATCATATGACCGCCATCCCCGAAATGGCTATGCGCCCACTTCCCCAATGCATACTCGGATTGCCACAACTGGTGTGAAGCATAGAATACATCGGGGCTGAGGTAAGGGAAATGGGGTATGTATTCACCCATATCAAAGAAGAAAGCCGGTCGTTTCGTGTTCTCTACCAGCGGGATAATATCCGGTGCTATTTTATAGCTGATCAGGCCAGACAGTATATCCACATTGTTGAAGAAAAGCAGTTTGCGGGCAGCGTCAACAGAAGCACCAGCGCCTCCCATATGGGTATACTCTGATGTAAACTGCACTGTTCTCTGTCGCACGGGGTCTAATCCCATACCCAGCAGCCAACCTGTTACCAGGTGAGCAGAATAGGCAGGATATACACCGGAATAAGGAGTAAGGAAACCAATGGTAAGCGCTGATTGCATATAAGTTGATTAGTTACGGCTAGGATAAATACCTTCCACGCCAATGATGTAGTTCATGCCAAGGTAAGGGTTCATGATGCTGAATGGCTGGCTGCCACCTGCAATACCTATGTTCACAGTACCAGTCACGTTAGTAGTAGGCGCCAGGAAAGTTGTGTTGTCAGGCACCGCATAACCTTTGACCTGTTGTGCAGTAGGGCCAGCACCAAAAGTTGGCAATACCGCTGGTACTACAGTGCTGCTCGGCGTGTTAGTTGTTGCAGCAGCAGCAGTTGCAGCCTGCGCAACTGAAGCAGATGCAATGGTACCTGTGTGGTTATGCGCAGGCATGTTGGTGATCAGCAGGGTAGTGGTAGGCGTACCTGCCAGCTCTCCCAGGTTAATATTAGGTAATCCGGGACCTTGTCCGGTACCAAGTGGAAAACGGCCTCTGAGGTCAGGCAGAGAGAAGGTGGTCTGTCCGTTACCACCATATGTGGTACCCAGGAGGGAAAACAGTGCGGTGTTCTGAGCAATACTCAGAATCTGACCCCAACAAAACGCCCAGCTTCTAGGTGCAAAATTTCCGGCAAAAAGAATAATCGCTGCCAGTAAAGGTGTGTCCATAGATCGAGTTTTAAGGTAGTGTTTGAATTATATAATCGGGTTTCTAAACGTTGGAAATTGCACAGTTGCTCCGTTCCGTTGTGCAGAAAGTGCAGCCATCGGCGTTATAATGCTATTGGTAGCAGCCGCATATACAGACAGCTCGTTACGCTCCTGCAGCACACCTACAAATTCCTGTAAGGCCATGGCGTAACCATTACCTTCCTGTACCTGTTTGTAACGTGGCAGCTTAGCCTGCTGTGCATATTGGTTTATGTAAGGTTTGCCTGGTTCCCAGATCTGGTTAACAGGGTTATTTTCTTCCAGGTAAATGCGGTTGAAAAGATCTACCCAGGAGCCATTGCTACCGGCCACACGGAACCCCGTGGAAACAGGTTGTGTTTTTCCGGCGTCCATCTGCAGCCATACCTTTTGTCCCTGTTGGGTGCTGAGGCAAATAGCGCTGACATCTCCCGAAGTGAAGAACAAACGTGCATGACCCTTTTTAGGACATGGTTTGTTGATCACGTACTGCTGCTTTTGCTGTACTACCTGCAGGGATACATAGGTATTCTCTTTCAGGTTCAGTAGCCTGGCAACTGCTGCGGCAGGATAAACAGGGTAGGAAAGGGCTTCTTTGTCTTGTTCAGCCGCCAGTACATGAGGGCTGGCGCCGGCATGTATGGATTGCAGATCTCCGAAAACGCCTTCCTGTGCCATGTTGGTAACGGCCAGCAGGTCTGAACGGTAACTGTGCTCGTCCAGCGTAAAGTACTGGCAACGTGTCTGCTCGCTGATACGAACAATGTCCTGGTGCTCTTCAAGCGTAGTACCCATTACGGCGCCACAGGCTACATGTTTACCTGCAAGCATCGCTGCTTTGGCAATACTGTAATGCTGGTGCCAGGGGGCCGCAATAACAACGGCGTCAATGTCCTGGCGGGCGAGTAATGTCTGGTAATTGTCCCGGTAAATGTCTGGATGAGAATGACCTGCCTCGCGGAATAATTCCAGGCTCCGGTTGATTGCTGCCGGATCGGTCTCGGAAATTGCTCTTACATCCAGATCTTTGTGTTGGAGTGCTTGCTTCAGGTACTGCTGTCCCCACATGCCAGTACCAATGAAGGCGATACGAAACTTCGACCCTTTTCCTGCCGTCAGGTATGACGGGAAAAAGGTGAGTACAGGGGATAAAATAGCGGCATTCTTTAAGAAATGCCTTCTGCTCTGTATATGCATAAGGAATGATTCCTAAGTTTGGTATCTTATGACACAATAAAGTAGGCTCCAAAAAACAGATGTAAAACGTCCCCTCTAAAAGACAGAAATATTACGTTATGGTCGTAGGCTTTCAATAGATCAGGGTTAAAACTCGAATACAAAAATGCTGGGAACAAAGATATATCTCTTTTTTTTTAGTAAGCAAATATTTTTTTAATGGATATTTAACATTATATGAAAGGGTTCGTTGTTTATTTTCTCCTATAACCGGCATTTCCAATGGATGAGCCTTGTTGGGGACGATAGTACTCCGCAGTATTCACACGGGCCTCCAGCGGGGTCTGAAATTTCTTGTTTTCTTCGTTACCTGTACCTTCTATGGCGTCTCCGCCTTCCTCTACATAGACATAGTTCCTGATGTTGACACCCTGGCCTCCATTGGGTGCAATGAATGCATTGGCATTGACGATCTGCTTGCCTTTCATACCCGTGTAACCGTTAATACGCAGGCTGTTGCCCTTTGTGCAGGCTACCGTATTATTGGTAATGCGTACAATGGCATTGTCGGTTCCCCTCATACTGATACCGTCACCCTGGTTGTCTGTAAAAAGATTGTTACTGATGGTATGTGTTGCTCTGTTCTCACCCGAGCCATAAAACTGGCAGAATTCTCCCCAGCCGTCATGCACATAGTTATCATGTGTGTTGGTATTGGTCGTGCGGCCGCCAATGAGAATGCCGCCGTTATGTGCTGCATTACGTTGTGTGCCCCAATGGGTAACTTCATTATTAAAGACCTCCAGCCCGTCAATAGCAGCCGTTTGTATGCCATCCAGGCCAATATTGCTGATCACGTTATTGTAGATCTTCACGTTCTGCCATTTGGCAGGTTGTACATAGTCATGACCGGGAGTGAACTTTGACGGAGATCCATAATAGGGCTGGTTGAGCGTATGGTCCCAGTAAGTGGCGGTATGGCCAATATACATGGCCTCATTCTTTGTACCGCTGATGTTGAGGTCATGTATCTGCAGGTTGCGGGTCACCAGGCTGGGATATACGCTACCGGGATCTCCCTTCATGGGATCTGTCTTTGCTACAATGCCATTTCCGCCGTTCATGATGGTCAGGAAACAGATCTCGATATTGTCTGTCTTATTACCTATATGCAAATCATGATAGGCCTCCCTGGCAGGCTGCGTAGAGCCATTGATGACGATCATGCTCCGGTCCGACTGACTGCCGAAACGGATATAATGACAATTGGAGAATTCACAGGCAGAGGAATAACCACCTCCGTTCCAGTCAGGCTCACCGATCTTGACCACCGTATTGCGATAGTTACGGATGATGATAGGTTTGGCGGCAGTGCCGCTCATATTGAAGAAGAAGATGGACTTAAAATTACCTTTGAGGTTCAATATATCTCCCGGGCGATAGGTGTTCCTGGAATTGTCAATATTGAGCCTTCCCCGGCTGTCTGCTACGAGGGTATATTCTCTGGCAGACGCCTCGACGGTATCTGTCGGGCCGGAAAAGTGCATATTACTGCCTGGGGTTAGTCTGACTTCGGTGGAATAACTAACAACCAAATATAAAAGGGCTGCTACAATCATGCTACAATCATGAGATGTCCAAGATAGCTCAATTTTCAATGCTGCGAAGGGACTGCCATTGAAAAATCCTTATTTTCTTTTTGCCCGGTGCTTATCTGATTCACTATGAATAATATATAGGAAGGGGCATCCCATATTCCGACAAACACCGCTTTCCGGCATTGTATCTGCCGTTTTTAATGTGAAAGCCGGGGAGCGTTCTCTAATTGTTCGCGGACGATGATAAGCTCCTGGTATCCGGAACCAGAATTGCAATATGTACCTTTACGTATGGCAAAACAAAGTGCGGGCATATTACTCTACAGGAAAAAAGGCAAGCGGCTGGAAGTATTCCTCGGGCATCCGGGCGGACCTTTCTGGGCTAAGAAGGACCTGGGCAGCTGGTCGGTACCAAAAGGGGAATACCAGGAAGGAGAGGAGCCTTTACAAGCCGCTATCCGTGAGTTTGAGGAAGAGACGGGATACCGGCCTTCCGGCCATTTCATCCAGCTGGCCACCATCCGGCAAAAAGGGCATAAAACGGTACATTGCTGGGCGGTAGCGGGCGACCTGGATGCAGACAGCATCGTGAGTAACCTTTTCGAAATAGAATGGCCGCCACGTTCGGGTAAGATGAAGTCCTTCCCGGAGATTGACCGGGCGGCCTGGTTCCCCATTGACATTGCCCGGGAAAAGATCAATGAAAGGCAGGCCGGTTTTATTGATGAACTGGTGGCGCGCATTGATGAATAGTTTCTACAGGCTCCCCGGTTTTCATTCATTTATGTAGCATGTTTACCCCCGCAGAAGGGTTGTTTTTACATTTTTTCAGGTCCGCGGGGCTGGCTTGATTTTTCGGTCATTTCAGGTATGGAAAACAATGCAACAGATAGCCTCAAAATATCAAGTACTGCATTTGATCATGAAGGTGTCATTCCTTCGAAATATACCTGCGAAGGCGAAGATGTCAATCCCCCGCTGCAGATAGAAAAGATCCCTGCGGGTGCAAAGACGCTGGCCATTATCGCGGAAGATCCGGACGCGCCTAAAGGCACTTTTGATCACTGGGTAGTATGGAATATTGCGCCTACCAATCTGATCGGATGCGATACCGTTCCCGGTGTATGCGGAAAGAACGGGAGTGGTAATACCGGGTATTACGGCCCTTGTCCGCCCTCAGGATTCCACCGTTATTATTTTCACATCTATGCGCTTGATACGGAATTGGACCTTGACAGCGAAGCTGATAAAGCAGCGCTGCAACAGGCCATGCAGGGGCATGTTCTGGCAGAAGGAGTCATCATGGGGCGTTACCAGAAGCACGGTTTATAAGTCGTATGCATGCTTTAATAATAAAGGGCTGACAGGGTTGGGAAACCGTCCTGTACAGCCCATTTTTTCGTACGGAAAATGATATTAACGTGCCACGGGTTCTTCACTGGCCTGAGCATTGATCTTACTCTCTGCAATAATGGTCAGTAAGGCATCTGTTTCTTTTTCTTCTGTCAACACAGCTCTCAGCATGTCTGCCACTTCTATTTCTCCCAGTGTAGCGGCCAGTGTTACCAGGCTTCCATAGCAGGCAATTTCGTAGTGTTCTACTTTCTGCGCTGCAATGATGAGCGCTACATCTCTCTGGGCTGAGCCTTCTTCCGTCTCATCTATTACCTGCCAGCCTTCATCGAACAATCCCTGCAGGCCCATGCTGGGTTCTGCCTGTGCGGGTATACCCAGCAGGCTGAATGCGCGCTCCACTACTTTTACATGTTCCACCGTCTGCTGCCTGTGCTGGTCAAATGCCTGTATCAATTCGGTATTGCTGGCAGCACCGGTCATTGTAGACAATACATTTACCAGGTGTTGTTCAGACCAGTATATTTCCTGTAACATAGTTACGAAAAATTCCTCCAGCCTTGAGTTGGTGGAAGTGTTGGATAGTATCTGCATAATTCAAGATTTTTAATTGTTATCAGGAGCAAAAGTCCAAATACTATACCGTGAACAGGCCAGCATATATATCGTTCATTACAGCCTGTTTTGTAGAAACATGTACATAAACAGGCGATGCATTCCCTACACAGCATATAGGTTGCTTTTAACATCCGGACACTGCATCCGGAATAGCGGGGCGAAGAAAATCACGGCCCGGCTCCGGGTAAATTTGTATGTGATCAGGCTTCCAAAAAACAGGAACGCTGCCGGATTGTTAGCGGAAGAGCATGTTAAGTGTTACATTTGTAATGTTAATCTCAATACTAAGCCCTATGACAGTTACCAGCGAGCAACTGCAGGCTATTATGCCGCAGGCCGATACACGAAACATCCAGCAATACCTGCCCTATTTAAACCAGGAGATGCCTGTTTACCAGATCAATACGCCCGCAAGGGCCGCCGCCTTTCTGGCACAACTGGGCCATGAATGTGGCCAGTTCAGCGTAGTAACAGAGAACCTGAATTACCGGGCAGACCGTTTAGTAGCCGTATTTCCCAAGTATTTCCCTACCCAGGATCTTGCCCAGCGCTATGCCGGTAAACCGGACATGATCGCCAACAAGGTTTACGCCAACCGCCTGGGCAATGGCCCGGAATCCAGCGGAGACGGATGGCGGTTCAGGGGCCGCGGGCTCATCCAGCTGACCGGCAGGGCCAGTTATGACGACTGCAGCAGAGGTCTGACGGGCGATGCCGTCACTTTCCGGAATGCGCCCGACCTGCTTGCTACCCCTCAGTATGCCGTAGCCTCAGCCTGCTGGTTCTGGTCGGTATACAAAACGCTGAACCAGATAGCCGATCAGCCCGATAATTGGACAACCATGTACAAAAACAAGCTTTACAGTAAGTTCCAGTGGCTGACCATACGCATCAACGGCGGACTGAACGGATATGACGACCGCCTGGCTCTCTGGGAAAAGGCTAAAATGGTCTTAAAGTGACCAGCGCTTTACAATTAGATTACAGAGCAGGCTATGACGAAACTTTCAAAAACTGTATCTTTGCATTCTCCCATTAGATCGCTATACTACTCCCATTGAATAACTTATTGTAAAACAAACAATTGTGCCCGCTATTGATGGCGTCGCTGTATGTCTTTCCGGCATTTTACGGCGCAGTCCGCAAGCGGAAACAGGCTTTTTATACCCCGGAAGGGATGTTCGGAACCCCGAACCTGGTGTGAAGAGACTGTTTAAATGGAGAATTGATTTAATAAGATAAATATATGGATAAGCTTAAACTGAAATTACAGGAATATTATCAGCGCTGTCAGCAGCAGGAGACGCGGACTAAAGCCAGCAAGGAACACGCGGGTGGTGCAAGTGTGCTGGACATGGAGAATGATATTCTGCTGCAGTTCGGCTTGCCTGCATCCAAGCGTTTTGTGCAGATCCTGCACGATTTTGTCAGCCAGCGTGAAGTGAACGATCATCTGATTGATCATGTGAGTAAGAAATTACGTACAGCAGCCCGTAAGTACCTGCTGGCCCCGGTAGTTTCTGATATGGAGCAACTGGACCAGGCGAAGGAACAAAAGAAGAGCCCTTATGATCTGTTGCCGGAACTGGGCTACCCTGTGAACGACTATTCCGTCTTCCTGGTAGGGGAACTGTTGTATCGCCGGAACCTGGCAGC